>NZ_JBBOTI010000002.1:0-1992058 GCF_038005505.1 Bacillus sp. FSL E2-8868
TTACATGATTAAACTGATTTGGATTAATATTAGCTTTTTGTGAGAGTGCTACAATCTCTTCTTTTGTAATTGAATCTTTAGTATTTATAGATGCTATATTTGTATATTTTCCATCTTCTGTTTTTGGAATTTCTAAAATCCCTTTATTTACAAGATCAACTACAGCCTTATGCTCTGAAGAATGTGTATCTACACCAGTAATTTTCCAATTATGCATAACTTTTGGCGTATATACACCGTTCTTTACCTCTTTTAAATATGTAATAGCAAGGTTACGAATGGTTCCACCTGTTTCTCCGAATGCATTCTCTTGTTTAGATGACCAAGTTTGTTCAAATTTACGTCCCTCTAAAGCTCCCCCTTTTGCCTGAAGAGCCTCCATTCTATACGCATTCATTCCTAGCGTCATAACATCGCTCATTTTGATTGGTTTATTTGTACGAATAGAGCGTAAATTTGTAATTCTACTACCATATGGTTTTGTTAAGTCAATTTCGTATTTTACGCCTCCAAAGAAATCGTTCGTACTGTATTTAGACGCACGACGGTTTTTATCAAAGCTAACTGTTACATCTCCGGCACGAGATGAGTTAAAATATCCTGCTGCCCATTCCATATAGTCTTTTAAATCTTTTCCAGTTATCTTATATACTGTAATTTCTCCCAAAGCATATTGATAATTATAAGCAATATCTTTCTTCTTTATAGGACCTATATCCAAACGGGCATAATCATTATCAATTTGATGGGCTACTACATCCGCCTTACTGTAATGGAGCATGACTTCATGAAAGAAATCTGATAAAGGTGTCTCTTGAATCTGCACACTTGGAATATCCTTTATTTCATTTTGAGGAACAAGGTTTCTACCCTTTAATCGGGCGACTACAACATTTGCATCTCCTCTCGCATACTCATGAAAAGGTGTTAATGTTTCTTCAAGTGTAGAATCAGATAATACTGTAGTTCCATCAGCATTTTTTACAGGTATAGCGGTAGCTGTTTTATCTTTTAAAACAAGCTTCCCATCTTGCTTTGTAAAAGTAAGGTCAATACGTGAAATATGCGTTCCGTATTTATCTGGTTCTGTAATAATTACGCCATTTACAACTTCTTTTTTTACAAGTTTATGCATATGAGCCGCAAAAATAGCGCTTAGTTCCGGACAAGCATTCGCAATATCTTGAACACCAGTACCTGGGATTCCATTCTCATTTTCTAGTCCCATATGCATAACCCCTACCATTACATCTACTTTATCTTCTAATTCTTTAATAGCCTTTTTTGTCTCTTCTACTGGATTTTTCACTACTAAACCATCCAAATGATCTGTCCCTTTTTCAAAATCACTAATCATTGGTGTATTCATACCAATAATCCCGACTTTAATTCCACCTTTTTCAACAATCGTATATGCAGGAAGAAAACGCTCTCCATTTTCCTTATAAATATTTCCTGCTAACGTCTTTCCCTTGTATTGCTCACTAACTTTTTTCAATGTATCTAATCCAAAGTTGAATTCATGATTTCCAAATGCCCAGGCGTCATATCCCATTGTATTCATTGCTACCATCATTGGCGATTGTGGCTTATCGTTGAATAATTCTACTGAGTTTCCTTGAATTGTATCCCCGGCATCTACTAATATGGTATTTGGATTTTCTTGACGTACCTTCTTTATAACCGTATAAAGCTGCGTCAAACTTCCACTCATATTTGCTCCATCAAGCGCATAATCCCAAGGCATAAATCTACCATGAATATCTGCAGTACCTAACAATGTAATATTAACATTAGATTCCTCAGCCTTAGAAATAGCTGGTTTGACTGTTACTGCTGTTACAAGAAGCATAAGAATAATAAAATTGCATACATAGTTCTTCCATTTCATTTTTTGCATAATAACAATATTTCTCCCCTTTTTGTACTGTCATAAAGTTGCTTGAACTTTAAAAATGTAACTTATTATTCAGAGAAATTCAACTACAAAAGATAATTTTGTAGTTGGTTTTGCTGTGAAAATATAGAGAATAAAATGCATATATCCCCTAACAGAATAGTATTTTATCATTTTCTAATAAAATACTTCTTCCTCCAACGTGTGAAGGGCGCTAAACCAACGGTAGATGTATATGTACTTTCAAGATTTTGGACATGCAACTCATTTTCGGATTTTATTTCTAATTTTTTCCTTCTATATGAAAATACTGAGATCACTTCCAAAAATAATAACCCCGCTCTTCATTTAAGACGGGGTTACACTTATACAGCAAATCGGATTCAGATTTTTTTCAAATGTTCGTTTCCTCTTCAGGAGTAAAATCTGCTAGTTTCGTATTTTTTTTCTGCTTATTGGTTGCTTTCAACTAAATTCATCATAATTTTAATCAGGACTTGTATTTTATCACTCGAACCCTTGATGCTATCCCAAATCGCTCAATAAATAGATAATGATTTTTACTTTTCAACTCCACAAAGCAATTTTATCTCTTTAATTTGTTCTATATGACGCTGTTCATGCAAATAGATCAGTTCTATCCACTGATCAAGAAGTAATTCTCCAAGAGCTGGATGCGTCACTGATTTTTTCGCTAATATAGATTCATCTTCTATTGTACTCAGGAAACGCATCAATTCTTTTCTAGAGTCGTTTAACAAATCAACCATTTGCTGCACTTCAAATGGTTCTATACTTGGTTCAATCATTTCTGGGGCTATAAATTTTATCGATCTATCTAATAAAATAGTGTGAATTTCTTTACGCTCATTTAAGATACTATCCATCTTTTTTAATCCCGATGAAATAACTGTTATAACTCTCTCATCTAATAAAACTAAGTGATGACAAACTTGTGCTATACTCCATTTATCCTTATCTGGTTTCCTATTAAATTGAGCATCACTTAACAAAGTAATTTCCTCAAATAATTGATTTCTAGTTTCATAAAACGTGTCATTTACAAATGTATTCATGTGAATTCTCCTTTCGCTAGAACCTACATACTTAAATTCCTACGCTAGAAATATTCTCTATGGAAAAAAGATTTTCCTTCACTATTATTCCAATCCAATCTTTTCTTTCTTTAGTAGGTTCTCTAATTCATGCTGAAATGTATGAGTTCTCTCAACATCCTTGAAGATTTCCTTGAGGTTATTATGCGCTACAGCTACATCATAATACTTTCAACGGAATCCTTTCAATATAACTACATAAAACGTTCCTAATTATCAATCTAGCATTAAATATATGTAAAAAATCAACCTATTCATTCATTTTTAATGCTTATGTATGTACATTTGTTAATTTATTAGTTATATTATGGGTATTGAATGATTACGAAAAGTTAATAAATCGCTTGTATAACACCTTATATTTTTATATCCGTGAAAACTACAAAATGTATAAAATTCCATTTGTCAAATGAATTTAATGCGGAAGGAGGTTTGTGGTTACTTCATCGGGATATAATAATCAGTTTTGAACTGATAAAAATATAGGAGGCGACATAATGTTTCGTACGATTTCAAATTTCATGAGAGTAGCTGAGATAAGAAACAAAATTCTTTTTACACTAGCGATGCTAATTGTTTTTCGAATTGGCACGTTTATTCCAGTTCCTCATACTAACGCAGAGGTATTAAAAGTACAAGATCAAGCCAACGTTTTAGGCATGCTGAACGTATTTGGCGGAGGAGCACTGCAACACTTCTCAATCTTTGCTGTAGGTATCACACCATATATTACAGCTTCTATCATTGTACAATTACTACAAATGGACGTTGTACCTAAATTTACAGAATGGGCAAAGCAAGGAGAAATGGGCCGTAAGAAATCAGCTCAATTTACTCGCTACTTTACAATCATTCTCGCATTCATACAATCCATTGGGATGTCTTATGGTTTTAATAATATAGCAGGTGGACAATTAATTACAGATCAAAGCTGGACTACATACTTATTTATTGCGACAGTTTTAACTGCTGGTACTGCATTTTTACTTTGGTTAGGTGAACAAATTACCGCTAATGGCGTTGGTAATGGAATCTCAATGATTATCTTCGCAGGACTTGTTGCGGCGATTCCGAATGTCGCTAATCAAATTTATTTGCAACAATTCCAAAACGCAGGCGATCAGTTATTTATGCACATAATAAAAATGGTTTTAATTGGACTCGTAATTTTAGCGATAGTTGTTGGTGTTATTTACATTCAACAAGCTGTTCGAAAAATACCGATTCAATATGCAAAAGCTGTTTCAGGAAACAATCAATATCAAGGAGCAAAAAATACTCATTTACCTCTTAAAGTAAATAGTGCAGGTGTAATTCCTGTTATCTTTGCTTCAGCCTTTTTAATGACGCCGCGTACAATTGCGCAGCTCTTCCCTGATTCAAGCGTATCTAAATGGATAATTGCGAATCTTGATTTTGCACATCCATTTGGAATGACACTATATGTGGGTCTTATCGTTGCCTTCACATATTTCTACGCGTTTATTCAAGTAAATCCTGAACAAATGGCTGAGAATTTGAAAAAGCAAAACGGATATGTCCCGGGTATTCGCCCAGGTAAATCTACAGAACAGTATGTAACAAAAATTTTATACCGTTTAACATTTATCGGTGCGATTTTCTTAGGAGCAATTTCAATATTACCACTTGTATTTACAAAAATCGCTACATTACCACCATCTGCTCAAATCGGTGGTACAAGTTTACTAATCATCGTAGGTGTTGCATTAGAAACGATGAAGACGTTAGAAAGTCAACTTGTGAAGCGTCATTATAAAGGTTTTATAAAAAAAGTGAATTAATTACAAAAACACACTAGGATATAAAGACCTAGTGTGTTTTTTATTCTATAAAAATAAAACCCTCATTTTCTCGCTTCATATTTTTATCTTTATTTTAATTACCATAAAAGTAGCTCCTTTCTCTCACCTTCAATATATCCCTCGGTGGTTATAAAAAGTCTCAGCATGAATTTATCTATAATTAAATAGTCTGGTACAAAATCTTTTAATGTTATTACTTGCTTTCTAACAATTCTTTTGTCACCTTTTATTCCAAAAACTTTAGCTTCTAAATAATCAATTTCACCTAAAAATAAATCTATCCTTTGATATATAGGGATTCCAACCAATTCTTTAACTTCTGGTTATATTGTGTAAGTTGTCTATTACTATCGTATAAAAAGAGATATTGAAATTCATTAACAATGTAGTTTGTAGACACAGGTATCATATTTTTCTTTCAAAAAAAACAGAGTGCCGCTCAACTAGCTCTCTGTTTTAAACTAATTATATTATTGCGTATGTAAAATACCTTGCAAAACAACTTCTAATCCCCAGCGGAATCGTTCTTCTCCACCAGATAACATATTTTCTTTTAGACTTACAATCATTGGATACCTTGCTGTATCTAAAGCCTCATACGAAGCACGAATTGGGTCAAGAGTGGTACCTTTTTCTTTGCGAGCTGTTTGTTCATATGCGACCGAAGCAGCATATAACAGTAAAATATCTACTCCCCATGCTGATGCTCTTGCATTAACTCCACCTTCATGTAATTGACACAAAATCTGTTCAGTAAGGGCTAAAGAATTTGGCCCAATTGGAATTGTCATTAAAGCTAATTCTGCCATTCCAGAAGAGTCGAATAAAATTCGAAAATATGAATGTACAAGTGTAAATAGTTCTTTTTTCCATGGTTCATTTTTCTCATCTGTTATTTCAATTTTCCCTAGACCATAATCTAATACATACGCTCTTAATTCATCAGCATTTTTTACGTATACATATAAAGAAGACGGACCTGTATCTAATACTTTTGCAATTTTACGCATACTAAGGCCAGAAATACCTTCAGACTCTAATAGGTCATAAGCAGTCTTAACAATGATTTCCTTACTTAACGGTTCTTTTGCTGGTCGTGAACGACGACTAGTAATTGTATTCGTTTGCTCTTCCATAGTTCTCCTTTAGTAAATATATTTTTATTGTTGCTCATGAAGTTGATTCATAAGATTATACATTTTCATAGTAGCATCCTCCGAGAAACAAATCTCAAGATTATCATTTGACACTTCAGCGGATTGAGAAGAATAATCGTACATTTTTTCTTCGTAATTTTCAATTGCCTCGTTCAAATTATCATGTTTTACAATAGATAATGCAAGTTCTGCCGCATCACGCATCGCTAGATTCACACCTTCTCCAGCAAATGGAGACATTAAATGTGCAGCATCACCAATTAAAGTAACACCAGGCTTACTTTTCCAAGTTAGTCCAACAGGTAACATATAAATTCGTCTAGGAAAAATCGCACCATCTGCACATCTAATATAATTTTTAAGTGTTTCATCCCAGTCTTCGAAATATTGTAGAAGTTGATGTTTTGCTTCTTCTAAATTTTTAAATGGAATTCCACAATTATCAAGCCATTTTTTATCTGTTCTAAAACTTAAATACACGCGAATACTGTCATCTCCATTTAATTGCGCAAGAATTCCTTTATGCTCCGCAAGTGCAAATACTTTGCCACGTCGATTAAATTTCGCCATCTGAGGGTGATTCTTCGTTACATTTTTCAAATTCAATTCTACCATGCTAATACCAGTATATTGCGGTATAGAATTTGTGACAAGTGGACGAATTCGAGAGAAGGCACCATCTGCTGCTACCACTAAATCAACAGTGTCTACATGTCCATTTTCAAAATGAAGTTCATGTATACCATTTTCTACAGGAATGGCTTTTGTTAAGTTATAGCCCCAATGTATACATTGCGGATCAACAGAATTTAAAAGTAACTCACGTAAAGTGCCTCGATCAATTTCTGGACGATCTCCGCAATTAGGATCCGCTACTTCATCTAAATATATTTTCCCGTTCTTATCACATAAACGAAAATCTTCTCCCTCATATCTAGCAAGTTCATTAAATTGTTCTAACAATCCTGCTTCTTTAAGCGCCTCTTGTCCGGAATCATGATGAATATCTAATGAACCTCCTTGTTGCCGAATCCATGGTGATGTTTCTCTTTCATATACGACACATTTTAAACCATGTTTCTGTAATATACGAGCTAATGTTAAACCTCCTGGTCCAGCACCTATAATTGCAATACGTTTTTCTCCTTTATTTTTTCTTTCCATCATTTATCACACCTTATATTTTATTGAATTACTTGTTTTATTTATAACATAACGTACACTGTTCGTAAAGTACGTCGTTCGTTAATTACTAAGCAAATTATGTTAAACTTAATGTGTAAAAATAAAAAGCATGTTACAAGTCAGTAGTAACATGCTTTTTAAGTTGATAAAGTAATAAACTTTTATTAACTTAATAGTCCAATGATTCCATTTGTATTATTTACATTTCTTTCTTCAATAACTTCCCTTGCTTAAAATAAACGCCCAGCGTAGAACGATTTGCTAAAAATACACCAATCAAGATTAAACAAGCACCAATTCCCATTGCAGGATTTAATGGTTCTCCTAATACAAAATAACCTACAATAACAGCAATTAACGGAGATACATACAACCAAGTCGATGGAAATACTGGATTTGTTTTTGATAAAAGCCAGTAATATAAACCGTGTCCACCGATAGATCCTACAAATATAAGATATAAAATTGGCCATTGTACATTCCAAGATGTTAATACAGCTAAATTCGGCTGTTCCATTACAACAGATACAATTAATAGCAAAACTCCTCCATAAAACATTTGAATGCCGTTAATGAGAAATGGTGATACGTTAGGTAAATCTGAAAGTATCTCTTTAGAACGAATCGAACCTATTCCATAAAACAACTCTCCTACTAATATAACAAGGCATGCAATACTCCATATGAAAGTAAGTTCTTGATGCATGCCAGGTAAAGATATAAACAAAACTCCTGTAAGTGCTATAACTAAAGCAACAAGTTGTTCTTTTTGCAGTTTTGTTTTGTTTCGCCTTGATTGTAATAGCAAAATCATCATTGGGGCTGTTGCAGATAGAACTGCAGCTAATCCAGAAGAAATATATTGTTCAGCCCAGTAAAGGGTCGCGAATGTCATAAATGTTAAACAAAAACCAGCATATATAATACGTTTCGATAATAAGTAAGGCATAATATCCTTTCGCTTTAATTTAAAAATAATAATGAGAATAAGGCCCGCCAAAAAGAAACGAATTCCAGCTGAAAATAATGGTGGTGCCCCCGCTTCTATTCCAATTTTTATCGTTAAAAATGTCGTTCCAAAAATAATACATACTAAAATATAATTTAAAATGACCATTTTCCTTCCTCCTTTTTACTCTTGAAATGAGTATAGAGGATATGGTGTATAACAGTGTATCCACGCATATAACAGTTGAATAAAAATATAGTTGATTGTCAGACTGTTTTTCGCTTTAATTAAATTAAAAAGAAAAACAGGTGATTCTATGAAGATAGTACTACGTAAAGAATCCAACATACCATATTACCAACAAATATATATGCAAATTGTTGAGAGAATTCAAAGCGGGATGCTTTCACATGGCGATTACCTCCCTTCTTTACGTTCTATGGCCGATGATTTGCAAATTAGTTTATTAACTGTTCGTAAAGCTTATAAACAGTTAGAAACGAAAGGTTATATACGAATTGAACAAGGAAAAGGTGCCTATATACATAAACGTGTGAATAAAGATTTCAAACCAATTCCATATCAATGGCAACAAACGAAATCCATTAATGTTATGCGTTCTCAATATGTGATGAACCAACACCGTAAATATTTCGATTTTTCACAGGCGGTCCTTTATCCGCGTTTATTACCAAATCCGTTTCTTTCAGATGAAATGCACAAATTACTTAATAAAGATCAAATGATACTAGCAACTTACGGACCTGTTCAAGGCGATAAAGAACTTAGAGTGGAAATAACAAACTACTTAAAAGAACACCAACAATTAGTTACAGATCCATCTCAATTATTAATTACAAGTGGTGCCCAGCAAGGAATCGATTTAATCGCCCAAACATTATTAAAGCCTGGAGACATAGTGTTAGTAGAAAGTCCGTGTTATGGAGCGGCGCTTGATGTATTTGTTAATAAAGGAGTTCAAATTATCCCTGTTAGTCTTGATAACAATGGCATTCGCTCAGATTTAATCGATGATATTTGTCAAAGAAAGAATCCTGTTTTGTTATATGTGAATCCTACTTTTCAGAATCCAACGGGCACAGTAATGAGTAAAGAAAGAAGAATGGAACTTGTAGAACTAGCAGAGCTATATAACTTCTTCATTATTGAGGATGATTCTTTCGGAGAAATTTATTTTGAGGATTTTAAAATTCCCCCTCCAATAAAAAGCTTTGATACAAATGGTCATGTTATATATTTAAAAGGATTTAGTAAAACGTTAGCACCAGGTCTTCGCATCGCGGCACTTGCAGCTGAAGGACATATCTTTGAATGGTTATACGCTGTGAAGGCTTCGATGGATATTGGTAGCCCTTTATTAACGCAGAAAGCACTACTTCCTTTTTTACGAGCGGAACGAATGAAAAATCATTTAGAAAAATTACGTACAGCTTTACAAATTAGACGCGATTTAACAATTGATATATTATCTCCATTAAAAGAATTAGAATTTGAAATACCTAATGGAGGATTTAACTTATGGATTACACTCCCTCAGTTAATCGATCCTTTTACATTATTACAAAAAGCGAATGAAGTAGATGTTTCTTTTTTACCCGGCACAGCTTGTTTGTTAAGCCATGAAACTCAATATAATCATTTACGAATTAGTTATTCAATGTTAAATGATAAAGATATGTTGATTGGATTAGAAAGATTACATGATACCATTGCTAAGTTTAAATCAATGATTTAAACTCCAAAACAACAACTAACCTATTATTCACACAATAAAAAACCAACACTTTAAAATTTTATTAAAAGTCAAGATATAAGCTGAACCTATTATTAATAGTGAATTCTTATCTAATGTCATACATTAGATTTATAAAAATTAAAAGGATAGAAGAGCTTGAATAAATTCGCCCTATCTATCCTCTTTTTAAACACAAATGACTAATCATAGCGGACTTCGCTGTCACCAGAACCCGTATTGCTCTATTGCTATGCTCAAACTTTTTATTACTACTTGTTCAATAAGAGGTGTTTTCTTCCTGCATAAAATTTATTTTATAGGGAATTCATTATACTTATTAAAACAACAACATGATATAGACAAAACCAAAGAATAAACATAATGGACTATAGAACCAAGTGTCATATCTAGCAAACTGCGAATGTTTAATTTTTTTGAAAAATCAAACAAACTTAAAATCACCAATTGCCCTAACAATGAAAACTAAAGCCCAGACAATACTTCCGATTTTAGATAAACTATTTGCTTTGAACCCCTGCAAATAACCTACTTGAACAACAATAATGACACTAGCTAATAGAATAAGAATGGCTACGAATAATGTTCCCCATATTCTCGGAGTAAAAGCAGGCTTATGTTCTCCCTCTTTTACTGGGATAACAGCAGCAGAACCCCATCGACCTCCAAAAGCCCAATAAATATGCAAAAAACTGATAAACCACAGAAGCCCCACAGCTACTACTATTAATAGTAATTTCATTTATTCGCCCCCAATTTCGTAACTTCAAAGATAACATACACTACCGTATGTTATAGTGAAAGTATTGTCCCTTCAGGTTTTATAACCATATTAGGGACATTTATTATCGAATAATCAATTATGCCTCAGCATAATTGCGTCCGGAGGCTTTACTTTTTTCAGTGGATGTTTGGACACCCGCTGAAAGAAGTTAAAAGCTCAACCATTTTATCAATATCAAAATTAAGATTTGCTTCAAACCTTGTCATCCACCCTACATACGTTAAATAGGCAAGTCTCGCTCGATCAACTGATTCAGTTTCGTCTATGCCCATTTTTTCATACAATTTTGCAACACAAGAAATTCTTTGTTCTTCTATATCTACTAAACGTGCTGCCACAACAGGATCATATTTAGCCCAAGCATAAATACCATTCTCAATTTTTTTATCTCGATTAAAACTAATCTGTAATAGCTGTTCTAAAGAGGCATCCTGTTGCTCCATACTTTGAACAATCAGCTTTGTTGCATGTACTTCCCAAAAGTCGAGCATAGAATCTAAAAGCTCTTGATGGTCACGAAAATAGTGATAGAAGCTTCCTTTGCTTATTTTTAGCAATCGAGCAAGTGCTTCAATGCGAACTTTATGTATACCTTCATTAGCTAATTGTTGTAATCCTACTTTTATCCAGTCTTCTCTCGTTAATTGCATATTATCTCCCCAATAAAATACGGTAGCGTATGTTTTACGTTAGATTACTACTATTCTCATTTTTTGTCAATTATTCATTCTGTTTATTTTTATGAACTTTAACGTTGTTGTTAATCGTAATATTGATCGTCATCACCCTCGATAAATTAGATAACACGAAAGTCCCTTCAGGATTACTGAAGGGACTTTTACACGTTTGCGAAAAGTGCCTTTATGTACAAGAAGCGCTTTTCAGTCTAAAACTATTTTTTCAGATTACATTGCTCTAGAAGCTTTTCTAGCATTTCCAAAGTAACTGGTTGTGCCTTGGTAGTTAGTTGATACCCAATCCGTCCATTCGTTTCTACAGTTGCTTGTTGTAAATTCTTGATTTCATGTATGCCTTTTTCTCTCAGATGCATAAATAATTGTTGTTCTGACATTTTTGCGCGTAATAAATTCTTTTTTAAGATTTCTCCGTTTTCTATAACAATAATGCTATTTCCATTTAGAAACTTTTCTACTTTTCGTGATTTCAATTCAAAAAAATGAATAATAAGTAAAACACCCGCAAAAATAAACGCAGCAAAAATAGATGGGCCTACTTTCCTACTTAATATAGGTTCTACAATAATACGTCCTATAGAAACCACAATAATAATTTCAGCTCTCGTCATTTGGCTAACAGATTTACTACCTGTCAATTTTAAAACAATAATTCCAGTGAGGATTAAAATAATGCTTTCAAAAAGTATATTCATTACAGCCCAATCCTTTAATAGTGAATGTTACTAGTATTCCCATTAAAGGATTTTTATGACATTTTAAAGTATCCATTCTCTTTACGTGCCTTATTCTTTGAAGCACCTCTCTCCCAGCTAGTACTGGTAAAGCATCAACTTTCTTCATTGCTTCTACTTGTGATTCGTTACGAATCATTGCGTACACAGTATGACCTTCTTTTATTGGCATTGGTATTAAAGAACATGCTGTTGCACCTGCTACAAAAATTTTCATATGTGTTCCTTCTTATTTTGAATATCATAATTGAGAAAAGACATATATAAGGTATGTGACAAATATTTGGCTAGTTTTTCATTATTCATATGAAACGTATACTTTTAAAGGATTAATTATCCCTTGACTCAGTTCCTCAAAACATTGTATGAGTGCAGTATAATGTATTTCATGTTGAAAAATTTCTTCTATAAATGGTGTTTGTTCTATTTTTCTAAAAAACCAATCTGCATGTTTTTGATAATCGTATCCGTCACTTGACCCAATGATTTGCAATTCTTTCCGATAAAAGTCGGCGGTTAATGTTAGTTCTACTTTATTACCATCAGAAAGTATACATATTACACCATTACTGTTAAGTGCTTTTTGCAATGTACGGAATCCGCTATTTGTAGCTGAACATTCGAAACCGTAACTATATGTTTCTATTATTTTCTCTTCTGAATCATATATGTTTTTTACACCAAATTTCTTTGCAAATTCTCTCCTATTTCTATTAGGTTCAACAATATCCACATGATCAACACCTACATAATATTTTAAGAAATAACATGTGAGTAAACCCATAACCCCCATGCCAGTTATTAGTACTTTTTTATCCTGTAGTGGGTTTAATTTTAATACTCCTTTAGCAGCATCACATGAAAGAATGGATAATAAGGCAACTTTAGGCTTTATATAACTAGGTACTCGAGTTACTTTATGTCCCTTAACTATTCCTATCGTTTGATGTCCATAAAAAGAAACTACTTTATCGCCTACGCTTAAATTTGTTACTTTACTACCAACTTGAATAACTTCACCATAACTTTCATATCCAGTTTCTCTCGGATATAAAGGATTAACATCTGAAATATCCGATTCTTTATACTGTGGTAACTCTGCCCCAATACTTATTGCACCTGCGATTGTTTTAACGATAATTTCATCATCCTGTATGGGCCTAATTTCACCCGTTTCCCACTTTAACTGTTTAGATCCTTCTAAAACTAATTTATATTGTTCCATTGAAATCCTCTCACTTTATAAAAATATATTCACACTAAACTTTAAGCTATAATAATCAATATGAAAGATTCATCCAAAATTAAAGCTATAATGTTGGCTAGCAACCAATAGTGATAACATGATAATTGAATTTGATGGATATGGAATTAATGAGTATGTTATTGGTCATAACTGTTCTATCAGTAAGTTAAAAAATGTATTTTAACGTAAAAAATGAAGAGTTATCTAATGAGGAGCTTATAAATTTATTTTGTGTACGTTATCATTTTGAAAACATTCCAAAGTCATTACAAGAAGACATTAAGACCGATGTCGTCATTGACTTAGATACGGACTATATTTATATCCCTAATAGATAACAATAACCCAGTAAACTAAAATGGTTTAATGTAACTTACGATTCAGACAAGAATTTAATAAAATAAGTAATTGCCCAAATAGAAGTCGCGAATTGAGTGACAAAATACATTGTCCATTCGAAAGAAGTCAGTTTTCTCTCTCGTTTAATCTTCTTTAAGTATCTGTAAAATATTAATGTACTCAAAAACATAAGTAATAAAGAGAATTGTTGTAAATCATCGACTATACGTACCGCCATAGACTCCATCACCCTCCTATACAAAATATAGACTATACTTTAAGGATATCATTTTTTTGGTAATGATTCCCTATATATTTAATGAAGTTAAAAAATGTTTTATGCGATATATGTGTACAGATAATAAAGTTGTTTAATTTTGTTCTTAGAAATACATTAATCGCCTACTCATAAATTTGATGGGCGATTATTATTTTTGTTTAATAATTGCTTTATTTCAATCACGACATTAATAATAGGTTTTGGTCTAAATGATTCTTGCAAGGAATCTCCTAATCTTGGACTTACTGATTTGGAAAAATAAAATTATTAAGATCGTCTCAATTACCATTATTTTGGAGAACAATGTGCTATTATATATTCGTAATCAATGAAATAATAAGAAAGAAGGGGTAGTTGTGGAAACAAAGATTATAGAAACAGAGAAGAAAATTGATTCAAAATCCCTTTTGGCTTTGGGATTATTAATTATTTCCGGGATTGTATATCAACTTTTCGCAGTGTTAGGAGATAATATACCTGAAGTATTGAGGATGATTTTTGAAGCTTTATGGAATCTTGTATTATGTGGAATTATAGGATACTATTTTTTAGGAAAAATATCATTAGAGCAATTTAAACATTTTAATTTCAAGACATTACTTTGGGGTTTGCCTTTAACAATTATCGTAGGTATGGCTTCCAACTTAATATTCAGTTACATTTTTGAACCTGCAACTAAAAATTCCGTTGCTGAAGTAATAAGTATTTCTATGATTTTATTCCGTGTACCCTTTATGTTAATGGGTGAAGAGTTGATTTGCACTAATATAATTATCGCATTACAAAAATTAGGATTAAAATTTGGCACGGCATCATTAATATGTAGTTTGTTGTTCGCTTTGTGGCATATTCCAGCTTATGGTTTTGTGCCAATGCAGTTATTAATAACTATAATCCCAATTAGATTAGCACTAAATTATATATGGAAAAATTCAAAAAGTATTTGGGTAAGTTGGATTTGTCACTTTATTTTTGACTGTATTTCATTTGTACCAATGCTTTTTAAATAACCATTTTATTTTTAAAAGGACTTTATTATTTGCGTATTGTATAAAGAACAAGAGCACTCAGCTATTGAGTGCTCTAAAAACATTAATTTTGATTCAAAACATTCTCCTCAAAATATTTCCCCCAATCTGGGCGTCTTCCATCCATATCTGTAAATCCATACTCTCTTCCTAATTCCCATGAACTTAACGCTCGTCCCGTTTTTTCATGAACATTTGGATCACTTGCTAAAGCTGCTACTGCTCTTCCAACAAAGAAAGGAGTTTCTGATGCGATAAAATGAGGGTCTTGTTTAGCTCCTTCTCGCCAATTCTCCTCTGTTACACCAAATATATCTAACATCGCTTCTGAACGAAGGAATCCTGGACTAACTGCGACAGCTGTAATATTGTGTTGTTCTAAATCTTTCGCCATAGCTTCTGCTAAATGAATTGTTGAGACTTTTGCTAAACTATAGTACAAATTACCTCGATATTGATAATCGACTCCATCTGTAATTTCAATAACAAGTCCCATTTTATTTTTCACCATTAATGGTACACCGTAATGGCTTGTCATTATATGAGAATGAACAGCTCTTTGTTGCATAAGTAGTCCGTTATGTAGGTTGTGTTCCCAGAAAGGTTTCTCCCATTCTGTTAAAGGATCGCCGCCCCAAACATCGTTTACTAAAATATCAAGCTGTCCATTTTGTTCGTCTTGAATCTTTGTAAATAATGCTTTAATATCTTCTTCTACCGTATGATCAACACGAACTGCGATTCCTTTTCCGCCTTGCTTTGTAACAAGCTCTGCCGTTTCTTCAATCGTTTCAGTTCTTCCCATACAGGATAAATTCCCTTTTGTACTTCTTCCTGTTACATATACAGTTGCACCGGCTTCACCAAGCATCATCGCAATACCTCTTCCGGCGCCTCGTGTTGCTCCGGCCACAACTGCTACTTTACCTTGTAATGGTTTCATGTGATTCTCCTTACTCTTTATAATCAAGTATAATTATTTTCGGTACCCCGTTCTGATTTTAAGAAGGGGTTAAAATAATATTAATTAAATTTGATTAGCATTGCACCCTATGCCTCGTTGTGCAGCAGCGAAGTTCATGCTTTTTTGTTCGAAATCAGCACATTTAAATAGTGCTGATTGTACATAACGCCTAATATGTTTCCGAAGGGATCAACTACGGAAGCCGTGATGAATCCCACGCCGCGCTCTGTAGGTGCCTCATATTCTTTTGCTCCCATAGACAGTAGCTTATTGAAAGTTGCTGTTACATCATCAACATGCCAGTACACTATAGAGCCAGATGGGCCGGTCACTGAATCAGCTGGCGCATAACGGCTATCGATTAAACCTAGCTCGTGTTGGTAGTCGCCAATGCGAAATTCGGCATATCCTGGACGTTCAAAGTATGGTTCACTTCCTAATAGGTCAGCGTACCATTTCTTTGCGGCTGCTAGATTATCTGTCCAAAAACTAACTGTGGTTAGCCCTCGTAATGTCTGTGTATTGCTCATAATCGATCTCCTCCATAATGTTGAGTAATATTTCCACATACTAAAACGAAATAACACCTTCTGAATTACCTTTAATTCACATATAAATAACCCATTCTCTTATCCATATTCAAGAAAATACCCTTTTAATGGCAGATCATGAACGTAACGATTTTTTTGTAATTAAACAATAATATTGTGAATCAATAAGAGCAATACATACAAACAAGGCTATTCTATTCAAAACACGCCCCCTCATAATTTTTATTCTTTTTTAAACTGAAAATCCACACGGTTCGTTCGTTTTATTTCCCCAATTACTTTGCCAATCCCTTCTTCAATCTTTTCTTCTTTTACATTAGATACATTTAACTTTAACAATCTCTCTTTATGAAAGTTACTTAAATAATTTTTATCAATAGAATCTATGCTTATTTGACTCTTGCTTAAATTTTTAATAAATGTGTCCGTGACTATATTTTTTTTCAACTGTAAACAAGTGTGTATTCCAATTGGATCTACTGTTCTAGAAGTAAACAAATGTGGATTTTCATTTTGAACACCTTCTACTACTGCCGCTAGTTTTTTTGACCTATTGTAGTAAGATGCTTTTATTTTATGTTTATGCCGATCAAACATTCCGCTCTTTATGTAAATTTCTAAAGCAGCTTGCGAAATCATAGGACTATCGATATCTAAAATCTTTTTATACTTATAAAAGGCATCTGCAATGGATTGCGGGATGACTGCAACACCGACTCGCAAACCAGGAAAGATGATCTTCGAATAACTTTTTAAATATATAACATGATTACAATTATCTTGGCTGTAAAACGGATCTACTTTTGAATCAGTTTCTAAATCTGCTAAATAGTCGTCTTCTACTATAAATACATTATATTTCTTCGCAAGTTTAACAATCTTTTCTCTCTCTTTTTTAGAATACGAAGTTCCAAGTGGATGATGAAATCTTGGAGTTGTATAAAAGAATTTAATTTTTTCTGTGCTGAATATCCGCTCTAGTTCATTTAAATCTATCCCCTCATGCGTACGCTTAATTCCGATTACAGGAATGTTATTTGTTTCTACATATTCAATATATAAATGGTAACTTGGCTGTTCAATTAGAATCATATTATGTTCATTCGGAAATGGTATTGAAGTTAATATAGCAAGTGCTTGCTGCACACCTGACGTTATAAATATATTATCTTCCTTTGTGAAAACTTGATAGTTTGCTAACTGTTTTTGCACAACCGAAATTAAAGATGGTAACCCTTTCGGTGTTCCGTATATAAACAAATCATTCTTATAGGTATCAATCGCTTTATTAATGCAATGCTGAAAATCTAAGTATGGAAAAACATCTGGATCTGGGGCCGAAGAAGCGAAATCAATAATCTCGTTACTTTCTATGTAACTTCCAGATTTCTTAACAACGTAGTATCCACTTTGAGGTACAGAATAAATAATATGACGCTTTTCCAATTCATGCAGCGCTCGTATTACAGTCGCCTTATTACATTCATATTGTGTAACAAGCGACCGTATAGACGGTAATTTCTTTCCTTCTTTTATCTCACCATTTTGAATCATACTTTCTAAGTCGTTCAAAACATGTAAATATTTATACATCATTACACCTCCTATTTTTTTGTACCGGTACAGTTTGTATTTGTTCACATTGTAGCACTAGATCAGAAGGATTACTATGTACGTATACTGGCCAGTAAGAAATCAACTACTATGAGGTGGAATTATGACAAATACAACAAAAGCATATATATCAGCATTACTCTATTCATTTATTATTGGGTTTTCATTTATGTTTGTGAAACTAGCACTAACCATTACGAGTCCTCTTGATACTCTGGCTCACCGTTTTACAGTTGCCTTCATAGCAGCAACCATTCCGGTTATTTTCGGTTTTGTAAAGTTAAATATATCATTTAAAAACATACTTACACTTTTACCACTCGCAATATTTTATCCAGCATTGTTCTTTGCTTTCCAAGCATTTGGCTTAGTATATACAAGTTCATCTGAAGCTGGAATTATACAAGCAGCGATCCCTATATTTACGATGATACTAGCTTCCTATTTTTTAAAAGAATATACGAATACATGGCAAAAAACATCAGTATGTATTTCTGTCATAGGTGTCATTTATATATTTGTTATGAATGGTATAGGGGCTCATGAAACGAGCTTTATCGGTGTTATTCTCATTTTATTATCGGCATTATCATCTGCTTGCTACAATGTATTAGCTCGAAAAATGACAAAGAAATTCAAGCTGATGGATTTAACATACACAATGACAGCAATCGGTTTTATTAGTTTTAATTTCATCGCAATCATTGACCATATGAACAAAGGTACAATAACTGTATACTTTAAGCCATTTACGAATGGAACATTCCTTATCTCCATTTTATATTTAGGATTACTATCTTCCTTACTGACAGCATTATTATTAAACTATTCATTATCTTATATTGAAGCAGCCAAAATAAGTGTTTTTAGCAACTTATCTACACTTATTACCATTATCGTAGGCGTTGTATTCTTACACGAGCAAATTGCCTACTATCATATTGTCGGTACACTTATGATTGTTCTTGGAGTAATAGGCACAAATTTTCTAGAAAAAAAAGGAATCATAGCGAAAAAGAAGAATACCTCCTTGAGTAAATAAAAAGTGAGGGGTAAATAATGCAGAACTCTAATACGATCGATATCCGTAATATACATGAGCTAGAGAACGAATTATCTACTTTATTAAGTAAACCCATTTCTTCAGGAGAAGATTTAGAAAATTGGCTGAAAATACAGTCGAAATTAATATGGGAAATCGAAGAACAATTGAGATCACACTATATTGACTTTCAATGTAATACAGATAACAAAGAAATAAAAGATACGTTTGAATATGATCAACAATATGTAAGGCCTCTTTTGAAACGTTATCAAAATTCCTTTGATAATAAATATTTAGAGTCACCATTTCGAATGCAACTTGATCCAAAAACTTATAGCTTACTAGATAAAAAAATAAAAAATGCGCAAACATTATTTTGTGAAAAGAACATTGATTTAGAAGTAAAAGAAGACAAATTAGTAACCGAGTACTTCGAAATTACAGGCAGTTTGACTGCACTATGGGATGGCGAAGAAAAAACAATTACTGAACTACAGTCTTACTTACAAAATCCGAATCGTGATATACGAAAAAAAGCAAAAACGCTCATTTCCGAAAAATTTTTATCTGTTGAAAATAATTTACAACATATTTTAAATGAATTAATTGCAATCCGTCACCAAAAGGCAAAAAACATTCAATTAGATAATTATCGTGATTATATGTTTAAAAAACATGAACGTTTTGATTATACGGCTGATGATTGCTATGAACTTGCAGAATCCGTTCGTAAATACGTTGTGCCACTTATTGATAATATATTTAATGAGAAAAAAGCTGAACTTCAAGTAGATACACTTCGTCCGTGGGATCTAAAAGCAGCCGCACCAAATCAAAAAGTATTAAAACCCATTGAAGATGAGAGTGATTTAATCGAAAAAAGTTCTCATATTTTACAAAAACTAGATCCAGAATTTTCTGCATTATTGAGCCGTATGCATAAAAATGATTGCTTAGATTTAGAAAGTCGTAAAGGAAAAGCACCTGGAGGATTTTGCGAACACTTACCTGCTTCTCAATTATCTTTTATTTTTATGAATCTCAATCATACACATTATGATGTTACTACTTTCCTCCATGAAATGGGCCATAGTATTCATAATGAATGTATGAAGCAGCTAAAGCTACAAAAATATTTAGAAATCCCTTCAGAATCAGCTGAGCTAGCCAGCATGACAATGGAATTGTTTTCGATGGAGTATTGGGATACATTTTATGAGAATACAGAAGAATTTATAAAAGCAAAATTAGATTTCTTTAAAGATATTGTTAAGTATTTACCACAAATGCTTATCGTTGATCAATTCCAACATTGGATGTATGAAAATCCAAATCATACTGCTAAAGAAAGAAATGAAAAATATTTAGAATTACATAACACTTACCAATCGAATGTGGTAAATATTGAAGGTTATGAAAACTGGATAGCAACTGGCTGGTTACCTGTACTACACATATTCGAAATACCATTCTATTATATCGAATATGCAATCGCGCAACTTGGTGCATTGCAAATGTATAAACAATACAAAGAGAATCCTAAACAAACACTACAAAATTACAAAAAAGCATTATCTCTAGGTAGCTCTGAATCCTTACCAGAGGTATATGAAGCAGCTGGAATTCGTTTTGATTTTTCTAGTGAGACAATAAAAGAATTAATGGCATTTGTAGAAGAGGAATTAAATTTACTTGAATAAATATAAGTAAAAAAGATGCACCTATACTTTTAGGTGCATCTTTTTTACTGTATTCTCTTCTAATTATTTTCAATTTTCATCTCGCTTTATTAATAAGCTCTATATATTGTAGGTCCCCATATCCTATTGTTGGGAAAAGATTAAACAACCTTTTTAGTAACTCTTGTGTTGGTAAATCTTTATTTTTGGAGATATACTTTACTACTACATTATTTTCTTTTAGCATCTCTAAATATAAATCTATCGCCTGATACATTACAGGTAGTATCTCATGAGATGGCTTTTTATGATTTACTAGAACTTCATTGTAAACAGAAAAATAGTTCCCTAATTCAAGTTCAATTTGACTTACTTTAAATTCATCCTCTCTGAAGCTATTTAAGTATACTTTTCCCTTATAATCAGACTGTTCAAGGTAAGAAAGTACGGTAAGTAGATTCATTTGGCAAAACATATCCTCACCAAACCATAAAACGATACATTTATACTCTTTCTTAAAAAGATTCTCTAAAGGATGAATAACCTTTTTCATATAATTTTCTACAGTACCATGGTGTCCTTCTGCCCTTGTTTTAATAAACTCATCATCAAAAATCTGTGCAGTAGTCGCATTTACACACATAGCTTCATTAAATGGAGCGTAATCAGACTCCCCCATTAGTCTTTCACTTTTAAATTCTTCATACATAAATTGACCATTTAATATATTTAGTACATCTTTATCAAACAGCTCACTCTTCGCATTCCGTAACTGATTAACTTCAATTTTTCTAGAAAAATTCATTCTATCCCACTCCTTGCCATCATTGATTGAGAGTTTAATAAATGATTGAACCGGTATTTTGTTAAGTTGGAATTTTCCTGGGGTTATACCAAAAACAGTTTTAAATGCTCTACTATAAGCCTCTTGCGAAGAGTAATCGTAATCAAATGCGATATCAATTATCTTTCTATCATTCGTCAAATCTTCCGTTGATAAATACAATCTTCTAAGAAGAATATATCGTCTAATACTTATCCCTGTTACTTGATGAAATTTAAACGAACAGAAGTAAGGAGAATACCCCATATAATCAGATAATTTATCTAATGAAAACTCCTTTTTTAAATTGCCCTCAATCCATTCAATCATTAGCTGTATATGTTCATTCATTTATATCCCTCCTCACTAAATATTATAAGAAGTATCCACTTCTTTCTTTTGATATTTCTTGTGGTTTATAACATTAACCACCCTCTAGAACCTTTAAATATCATATGTAATTACTCATTTCATATTTTTTCAGCTATCTTATTTTTCCATACATTTACTTAACTTTCTAATAAAGTGAAACTTTAATCAGTGGGAAGTTTGTTCCTCCCCACTGATTATTATCCCATACTAATCGGACTTTTACGGGATAAATCTTTTTTAAAGGATTCTACCAAATAAAACACGAAATTTGTAAGTTAAGGAACTAGTAGTTTTGTAAGTGGAAAATTTATGTTTGGAAAGGAAGTCAAAATGAATAATATAGAAAAAGAGATACTTAAACTAATTAATAAACTATATCCATTGGATTTTATTGAAATGAAACCAATAACAAATGAAATGTATCAATGTCTCACAGCACAAGGTACTTACTTCGTTAGAATTACAAACTATAAAACATATGAAGAGCAATTAGAAGAAGTTACATATACGAACTTTTTATATCAAAAGGGCTTAGGAGTCCCTCCCATAATACCTTCTTTAAAGGGGAATTTAGTAGAGAAAATAACATTAGACAAAGAAGTTTTTGCTGTATTATATAAAGCTGCTCCTGGTATACATTTACCAAGAAACGAATGGAATTCTAATGTATTTAAAAAGCTTGGTCAACAAATTGGTAAATTACATCGTGCATCTAAAAATTTTGAAAGTATTGAACCAGTAAAACATATAAACGACTGGTATGAAAATGAAGAGTATAATTTTCTTAACTATATCCCAAAAGAAGAGACTACTATAAGAGAAATTGCATCTGACGTTTTAACTTCTATAAAGGATCTGCCAAAGTCCACTTCAAATTACGGCTTAATTCATGGAGATTTATGGTTAGAAAACATATTAGTGGACAATGATTTAAATTTAACAATGATTGATTTTCAAGACTGTGAAAAACATTTTTACATATTCGATTTAGCTGTTCCAGTCTATAGTGCGATAGAATATTCTTTCGTTGGGAATGGCAACATAGTCGACTATGAGAATTCTATTACAAAAGCAATAATCGACGGATACCAGGAGGAAAATGATCTACCTAAAGAAATGATAGAGCAGCTTCCATTGTTTATTAAATTAAAGGAGATATTCGAATATAGTTTAATGCATATGTATTGGAATAAAGAAGAGTTAACTGAGGAACAAGTACGGATAATGAACCTTTATAGAATAAAGATTGAAAAAAGCCATTCTTTAAACACAGTTGGTTTCCTATGAAGTACACCCAATTGTTACATTCAGTTTAACAATTGGGTGTACTTTTCTATAGATAAGTTTTCTTCAAAAGACAAAATACAAGGAGCGAAACGATATTTAATCGTACAGTGGCACCTATTTTTCAATCCATTCAACGGATTTATCTAGCTTAATACCATCCTCGATATTACTTTCTTCCAAAGTATTTGCCCTAGCTTGAATACAAATAAAATAGAGAGGTTCACTTGAATTGTTACGCCAAATTCTTTCCCCCTTTTGTGCCACCCTTATGACAGTACCCTCTTTGATTTCAAGGATTTCATCATCAATCTTGAATTCTCCTTGTCCTTTGACGAAGATATACAGCTCTTCATTTTCTCTATGCTTATGATAAAAGGGCATCGAAATGCCTGGAGGGAAAACATTTAGTGAAACTTCCATCCCTGTACATTGTAAGTCTTCTTTAAGAAATACCTTTCCAGGAGCTTTAAATGGATTTCCATTTTTATATTGAAGCAGATTCTCCCACTTTCCTACTTGAACAGCACTAAAATTTTTACCTTCCATTGTTGAATTAACAAATTGACTCATTTATATTCTCCTCTCATATTTATTTTCCATAATTTCACTTTTCATTCTCTAATAAATGAATAAATCCTCTCACAAAAAGAAACCGAATAGTCTCTTTTTTACGGTAAAAAAACGGCTCAATTAGCCATAATATGTTATTAAGAAGTTTATTAGTAAAGATTGTTTTTTACATATTTATTTATCTCTACATTTATTTTATTTAGAATTTCTAAAAAACGAAGAAATCCAATTTTTATTAATTAATATTTATTTAAAATTGTAAATTAAGGCCTCAGCCGCTTCCATCACAATCTCACTTAAAGTTAGTTGAGCATGTGGTGTTAATGCAATATCTTCAACTGTCATGCCTGATTCAATTGCTAAACCCATTTCGGCAATTATTTCTGATGCACCATTACCCACGATTTGAGCACCTACTAATACACCATCTTCTTTACGCACCAATAGCCTCAAGAACCCTTTACCTTCATTTGATACAAGTGCACGACCGTTTGCTGAAAATCGGGATTGAATCACTTTTACTTCCATGCCTTCTGCCTTTGCTCGCTCTTCAGTATAACCAACTGTAGCTAATTCAGGATTTGTGAAACAAACTGCTGGAATTGCCAAGTAATCAACAAATGATAGTTCACCAGAGATAGCTTCAGCAGCTACTTTTCCTTCGTAAAATGCTTTATGTGCAAGCTGTGGACCAGCAATGATATCTCCTATAGCAAAAATGTTCGGAAGGTTAGTACGACATTGTTGATCAACTTTTAATAAACTGCGGTCAGAAAACTCAATACCGATTTTTTCAAAACCCATATTTTCAGTATTAGGACGACGGCCAACCGTTACTAATACGTAATCAGCGTCAACTTTCTTTTTTTCACCACCAATTTCGTAGGTAACAATTACACCATTTTCAACTTCTTCAACACCTTTAGCGGATGCATCTACTATTACTGTAACACCTTTGTTTATAAGGTCTTCTTTCACAATTTGAGTCATTTGTTTATCGAAGCCAGTTAAAATATCTTTACCTCCTTCAATAATTGTTACTATAGAACCGAGGGAAGCGTAAGCAGAGCCCAATTCAGTACCAATGTAACCACCACCGATTACAACCAATTTACTTGGAACTTCAGTTAAACTAAGTGCACCTGTAGAGTTAATCACACGTTTTGTAAATTTAAATGCTGGAATTTCAACTGGGCGTGATCCAGTAGCTATAATTGCATTTTTAAATGTATATGTTTGAGCTGCATCTTTATTGGTTACTCGTATAGTATTAGCATCCATGAAATAAGCTTCACCTTTTATCACTTCTACTTTATTGCTTTTTAATAACCCTTCTACACCACCTACTAATTTCTTTACAACGTTGTTTTTAAATTCTTGTACTTTTGCAAAATCAACATTTACACCAGAAGAAAAAATACCCATATTTTCTGAATGCTTTGTTTCCTCAAAACGATGACCTACAGAAATAAGTGCCTTAGATGGAATGCAGCCGACGTTAGCACATACGCCACCAAGATTCTCTCTTTCTATAATTGCCACTTGTTTCCCTAATTGTGAAGCTCTTATTGCAGCAACATATCCTCCAGGTCCAGAGCCAATTACGATTGTTTCTATTTCTCTCATATCCTTTTTCACACTCCTCCAAAAATTAGAAACAGGTAGGCCGAAATTGTTCATACTCTACACATTTTTCAATTTACTATTTTGTATTAGTACCATTCTTCTCTCATCCGTTTTTTCATAGTTCCATCATGGAATTTCTATTAAGTGATCACCCCCTCAAAAAAGAAACCGAACAGTCTCTTTTTAGCGATAAAAATTACGGCTTACTTGGCCGTAATTTGTTTTTCCAATTCATCTAAAAGTCGTGACGATACTGTATCAATATAAACTGTATCTTGGTATAAGCGTGACAAGGCAAGTGCTCCTTCAAGAGAAGAAATCCAGATGATAGCAATCTGCTTTGCTTGAGTATCTGGTTTTAACTCTCCTTGCTCAATTCCATACGTAATAATCTTTTCAATTATTCCAAGTAATTGATTCATCGCTATCTGTGCTTGTACTGCCATGAGAGGATGGGAATCATCTGCTTCTAACGTTACGTTCATGATTGGACACCCTCCAGGAAGAGGATCATTATGAATGAGAGATGTAAAAACTGAAATAAAAGTTTTTAACTTATCCAACGTATTGGATGCTTTTTTTATCTCTTCGACATAACGCACTCCCATTTGTGAAGTTGCGTGCTGAAAGGCTTGAACAGCCAAGTCATCTTTATTTTTAAAGTGACGATAAATACCACCCTTCTCCAGCCCAGTCTCTCGCATAATATCAGAAATTGAAGAACCACTATAGCCCTTTACATTAAACAGAGCAGAGGAACGATCAAGAATCATTCTTTTTGTTAATTCACCTTTACGCATTGTGTCCTCCTAAAAGAAAACGTTTGGTCTCTTTTAAGTATATGACAAACCGAAAAGAATTAGCAAGAAAAAAATAACAGGGAATATCAATGAGTAAAAAACAAATGATACACCATCCTTACAAGAATCAGAATAAATACATGAAAAACATCTTTTATTTACAGAGGTTTAGTCTCTGCCAGTCTAGCTGCACTAATTATAGGAGCCCACTGGAAAATTTCATCTCTTAATAAACCTGTTTTTTTGCAATATATATGTAAATACATTTCAGCTAATTCCACTGAATTCTGTGAATACAATAAGTATGTCCGAAACACATCTGCATGAATATCACCTGAACTAGCATCAACCCAATCTATAATTTTCACATCACCATTACTCATAATTAAATTAAACGGATGTAAATCACCATGACATAATCTAGGTTCAAATGTGATTGAATCTAACTTTTTTAATATATTTCCCTTTTGTTTTTCATCCAGATCATGTACGGAGTTAATTTGACGATAAAGCCTTTCTTCCATCGGTTCTATTTCATCCGAGCTCACAGATATAGCATGAATTTTTTGTTGTATACTTACACAAATACTTATGAAATACTCCGCTTTACTCAAATTATTAAGCAAAAGCTCACCAACACTTTCCCCTTCTACATATTCCATAATAATAGCTTGTCTACCTTGTATCTCTGTAACTTCAAATACTTTAGGAACGTATAAACCACATGAATATGCATACTTTTGTTTTCGTGCTTCGTATAGAGATTCTGTATTAGGGAGGTATTCTTTAAACAATTTCACAACTTTATTATCACAAAGATAAATTTCAGCCGTATTTCCTTTGGCTATCGGATTTCCTAGATTCAATTCATTTCTCTCCTTACAGTAAATTAGAATAACGCCTTATAGTCCTCTATAAATTCAGTGTAATTATATTGAAACCCTTCTTCATGAAAATGAAAAAAACTTACCCCTCCCTATAATTATATAGAAAGTGGTAAGTTTAATTTTCTAGGAATATCGGAATGAAACTCCGGTGTATGCAAAATAGAAAATGAATACCCTTGTTGAATAAACAATACTTCAGTATGTTTACTTTCAAATGGAACACCATTTTTCTTAAAGTTATTTTGGATTTGTTGTAAAAACGCATGATCCGGTGTTCCGAATGAAACATGTACTTTCGGTGGTAAAGCTTTCATCGCGATTGGAATCCACGGTCGCTGCCACCAGGTTGCAACGATATATGCAGTGCCACCTATTACAAAGTTAAAAATATCCCCATCTTCCTTCGTTTTCATGTCTAGATTTGATTTCAACCATTCCGTAAATACAGGTACACTTTTAACCGGAAGACCAATTTCCCTTACGTATAAAATGTTTAACGGTGAATGCGGGACTAATACATCTTCTTTAACATAACTATGTGCGATAATTTCGAGAAGATTTCCATCACCATCTTTAAAGTATAAATTAAATAGACCATTCTCCTCACCAATTGTATGACCATCTTTCCATTTCACAATGAGTAATCCAGACTCTTTAAGCCATTTTGCCGTTTCATGAAATTTTGAATATGGGATCTCAAAAGCGAAATGCGCAGGTGCAATTGGTTCATATACTTCTTGAAAACTAATTGTTGTATACGGTGTTACTTCAAATTGAATGTATGATGCGGTTTCTTTTTTTATTGGAAAAGATAATATGTCTTTATAAACTTGTTTTACCCCTTCTATAGAAACCGTTTGTAGTTTTATATCTGATATATGTGTAATCACTTTACATTCCCCCTTGTTTCTTATTATCTATTCTTATTGTATTACACTTATAAATAGATAAAATCAAACCGAAGGGTGGATTTTTCGTGTAAAAACTACAACTTTAGTATGAATATGTTAGCTCCAATTACTTTTTATTTCCTCTATAACAACTTCTGGTTTATCCCAGTGTAACAAATGTGTAGTATCAGGAATTTCTTTTACTATACTGTCAGTTTTCTCTGCATTCTTTCCCACAAAAAAACTGATTTTCTTTTAAAGAAAATCAGCTTTTACGTTAAAATACACTATGATTTAACAGCAATAATCATAAACCTTTTTGAATTCGTACGAATACCTTTTTCGGAACTATTAGCGTCAATGAACTTTTGTAAAATATTAAAGTCCTCTTCTTTTTCTCCAAATCTAGGAATAATAGGCGTATGTTTTAATAAGAAAATAAGATCCTCAGGAGTACTGTAATAATCAGTAACATCATATTCACGTACTTGTACGAGTTCAAATCCTGCACTAATAAGTTCACCCATATAATTATCTTTTAACGTACCATCTCTTTCACCTAAACATTGCCCTCTACCAAATGCTTCTTTAAGATTTAATTTATCATGTTCGCTAACTTGTTGTGTTAAGACAAAAGCACCTTTTTTCATTACTTTTGCTAATTCAGATGCTACAAACGGCGCATGACAATTTGAAGCAATATCAAAATGAGCATGCGGAAACGTTAAAACTTCAGAATCCATTTGGAGAAACTCAACGTTTTGTACACCTGCTTTATTCAAATTAGAATGTGCTGTTTTGATCATTCCATTAGAATTATCTATTCCAATCAGTAATGCAGCTGAAGATGCTATTTTTAATATATTCTCTCCTCCACCTGTGCCAACATCAAGTAGAATATGTGATGGTTTACATCTTTCTTGCACTTCGCCATAAAAGTCCCAAGTGTCACCTACAGTTTCACACTTTAGCTTACTAAAGTCCCACCCATTTAATCGTCCCACTTTATCATAAAAACTTTTATACTCTAATTCATTCATTTTATTATTTCCCCTTTGTAAAAATGCATTAACTGTTTAGATGATTCTCGAAATAGACTCATAGTTGATATTATCGTGAAAGGGCCTACGTCTCCTTTTATATCTGCTACGCATTTTTTCAGCACCGAACAACTAGTTACTTCGAACGATACAGCATTTCATCTATATCACTTCATCCGGAAGACTGCATATATAATAACCTATAGTACTATTTAATTATATATTATAAAATACAAATTATTAAAACGATATGTTTCGACACATCATATTTAGTTTACATAATAATATTATAGTTTGTTTTTATCGATATATTCTAAATGTCCTCTTCCCCAACCACACATACTATCCAAAACAATACTGACTGTTTTTCCATGCTCAGTTAAGCTATATTCCACTTTAGGTGGTATTTCTTGATAAATTTCGCGTTTTATTAGTTGATCGTGCTCTAATTCACGAAGCTGCTTCGCTAATGTTCCTTGAGAAATGCCTGGTATTAATCGCTTTAATTCACCAAACCGTTTCGTTCCATCTGTTAATAATATAAATAAAATGAGTGGCTTCCATTTCCCACCGATTATTTGTAATGTCGCTATTACCCCTTTTAATTTCGGTTCCTCTAAATTCACTTTCCTCACCATTCCCCTCAAATCATAAATTATAATGATTAATTTTTTATATTATGTATCCATATAACAAGCGATTAGTACGAAATTTGCGACTATGTACATATAAAGTGCGTACTTTTCACTTGCAATCTTTTAGCGAATAATAAAAACATAGCAGTTTTATTTTAAAGTTTTTATTAAAGGAGGGGCTAAAATATGTCTATTACTACATTAAAAGATACTCGTATCGTTATCATTGGTGGAAGCTCTGGTATTGGATTAGTAACAGCAAAACAAGCAATCGAACAAGGCGCACATGTTATTATTGCAGGACGCTCGGAAGAAAAATTAAAAATTTCTCGAGAACTAATAAATAACAACCATCTTCAAACTTATGTATTGGATAATCAAAATAAAGAGCAATTACAAGATTTTTTCAAGACAGTTGAGAATTTTGATCATTTATTCACACCGGGAGCCTCTTACACACTTGGACCAATAACCGCTACAGAGGAAATTGCTGAAAGCAGCTTTATCGGAAAGTTTTGGCCACAATATTACGCCGTAAAATATGCGATTCCTTTTCTTTCAAAATATGGATCTATCGTGTTAATGTCCGGTGCATTTAGTCAAAGACCACTTAAAGGTGCACCTGCTTATGGCGCTTGTAATGGTGCTATTGAAAGCTTAGGGAAAGCTTTAGCTGTTGAATTAGCTCCTATTAGAGTTAATGTTGTTTCTCCTGGAACGATACGAAGAGAGAATGAACAAAATGAGAAAAGACTAGCTGCTTATGAAGATTATAAATCTCTTTCTCTTGTACAGCGACCTGGGTATAATGATGAAATTGCACATACTGTCCTGTATTTAATGCAAAATGGTTTTACTACAGGTAATGTATTATTTCCTGATGGAGGATACACATATCATTAATTTATAACAATTCAATGCCTCCTTAGATTAACTAGTATTAAGGAGGCTATTATTGTTAATCAACGAGTCCTTTGTGCTAAATATTTTCAGATGGAAATAAAGTAAAAAAGGCATATACGATACCTTTTTTACTTTATTGTTTATTTGTTTATCGGATAACAAACCTCTGTAACCCACTTATTAGGATCTGATTCCATCGCTGGACTAACGTGATAAATATTAAACATCGGTCCGGCTAATTCATAACCTTCCGTTTCAATCCATTTTGCTGCCGCCTCATTTACAGCTGTCATTTGTTCATAACTTCCGTTAACTGTTATTGAAGCTACATAGGATGGATCTATCTTTTTGAAATTAACATCTTTTGTATTTTCATGCTCCCCTAAAATATTTATCTGTATTTCTACATCCACATCATTTTCCTTATATTCTTGATCATGGAATGTAGCAATACTATAACTCGGATTAGCTATACTAATATTTTTAACATTAATTTTTTGCATCAATATACTCCATAAATCCCCTTCGCAATTATACGATAGAATAACCTTTCTAACACTTGCTACATTTCTTTCTGGAATTTCTTTTAATGCAACATGATAGTTCATTTCAATAACATCCTCTCTCATCGTTTTCATTGAGTCTTCGAGGAGACGTAATTGTTTTTTGAGATTGTCCATTTCTTCCTTTACTTGAGCACTACGATTTTCAAATTGTGACTTTATTACTTCAATATTTTCACTCTCTACTAATTCTTTAATAGTGGCAATATTAAATCCCATATCTTTTAACACTTGAATTTGATTTACTTTCTTTAATTGGGCTGCTGAATAAAATCGATAACCACTTTGCTCATCGACTTTTACTGGTTGTAATAATTCCACTTTATCGTAATGTCTCAACATACGTATGCTAATGGAAGAAAGTTTTGAAAAATCTCCTATTTTGAACATTAGTTCCTCCTATTTATTACAATTATTCGAAGCTCAACTTAAGCTTAAACAATGACATTGTGTGAGAGTCAACTATTTATAACAGTTTAAACGATTATTTAATGTATTATATTTATATAATTAAAAGCTCTTACGACTTATTTACCAATTCACTTTTCAACGCAATATATATTGATATTAATCCATTTACATTCAATAAAGTAACTATAATACTAATGAGCAACGCTACATCTGCAGAAAATATTTTAATCGTCTGCCACGGTGAATTTGTACTATAAATAAGAAGTGGAATTAAAGTAATAGATAATATTAGAAATAAACTCCCTAGAAAAATCCAGGTCATTTTTTTACAAATTTTCTTACGTTTATACTTTATTATTAACACAATTGCTGTAATAAAAAGTGCGAATATTAATATTGACATAACAATTTGAACTATTGGTATATTTTTTGGTATATCAACCGGTTCTTCACCATTCAAAATATTAATAATCCCTTTTTTAAATTCTGGTAGTGATGCTTCTTCTAAAACATGATTTTTATTCGTTAAAATCACAACACCCCAGCCAGTTTCATTTAAAATAAATATTTCTGCATGTGAATCAGGAGTTGAGCCTGAATGCCAAACCATCTTTTCGTTTCCATTTATATTTGTTGTCCTCAGTCCAAAACCATAATATTTCGCTGAATCTATTTTATATAATGGAGATAAATAAAGATCCATACTATCTTTATTTAAAAATTGTGTATGCTCTTGGTGATTCAAAAACTTAATGAATTGAATCATATCTTCTAGATTTGCTGTAATATATCCATATGGTGTCCCACCATTATCATACGACACCGTACTTTTTCTTGGTATTCCAAACCATGATTGATAACCTGTTAAATAACCCTTTTTATAAGACTCTTCACTATTTGCTGCTGCACCATTCATTCTTAATGGCTGAAAAATTTGCTTCTCCATATAAGTAGAGTATGTCTCTTTTGAAACTTCCTCAATAAGTGCACCAAGAACGAGATAATTTACATTACTATATTGATATTTTTGTCCTGGGGGAGCAGTTAATGTTACATTCGACAGTTTCATTACATTTTCTTTTATAGCCGTAGTAGTCTTTGATTGCTTATCTGATAATGCTAAACCTTCATAGGTACTCATTCCACTTGAATGTGTTAGTAGATGTTGGATTGTTATATTTGAGGCCGATTGATTATCTTTTACTTTAAACCAAGGAAGATGTTGTTGAACTGAATCCTCTAATTTTATTTTTTTATCTTCTATTAACTTGACTATAGCTAAAGCTGTTAAAGATTTACTTATTGAGCCAATCGCAAATGGGGTTTTACTAGTTACCTTTTTTTCAGACTCCCCAGTAATCCCCCATGTTTTTGTAAAGAATACACCTTTATGATGTACAATTGCAACGGAAGCTCCAGGAATGTTCTGTTCCTTTATAAATTTTTCAATATACTTATCTAATGTAACTTTAATATTTTGCTGAGCATAAACTTTTGGATGTACGATACATAATATTAATACATTACAAAGAATACAAATTTGAAATAGTTTATAGATAGTTTTCTTCATTATACTTTAGATAGCTTTCTTTTTTTATAACTTACTAGGCTAATAAATACTAATATAGAGAGCGTAAAACTAAATATTATTAATACATAGTTCCACCATTGATTCTCTGCTATACGATATAAAAGATTATAATTAAATGTATTTTTGCTATTAGTTCCGTTAAATGATTCAGTTAAAAATAGTGAAAGTGTAGTTTGTGAGATGAGGTAAGTAATAACTGCGATGAATATGCCACCTAAGATAAATGTGCTCGAATTTCCCTTTTCATTTTGAAGTTGTCTCATTTTAACTTGTAGGTCAATTTCATTTATTTCTAAAAAATCTTGAACAAATAATTGAGGCGTACCTAGATCATTTATACTATCCTCCCCATTTTCACGACATTCTTGAATATGCTCTAAAATTTGTTGTTTAATATTTCCCCTTTCTTCTAAACTTATATCGTATTGCTTTAATTCCTTAAGTACGTCAGTTAAAAATTGATTTTCTTTACCGTTTAATTCATTCCTCATTTCAGAAGGTCTCCTTTCAAACCACTTTTTAATAATGTTTGAATATCAGATTGTAATTCTAACCACTCATTAATTTTCTTCTCAAGACGTATTTTCCCGTTTTCATTAATTTCATAATAGATTCTAACTTTACCACTGTCTGTTACTTCTTGATAAGTATTTACCCACTCTTGATTTTTTAACTTAGTTAAAATAGGGTAAATACTTCCTACTCCTTTCAATTTTAAATTGTGTACTTCAAGTTCTTTCATAATTTCATAACCATAACTTTTCTTTTTCGACAAAATAGATAACACACACATTTCTAAATGACCTTTAATTAAACTTGTTTTGTCCATAGGATAAATTTAACAGAAATATATACTTCATTCAAGTATATATTTCTGTTAAATTTAAAAATTCTAATAATTATACATTCACTAAAATATTCCTTTTGTTATTATCCAAATAACCTAAATTATTATCCCCAAAAAACATTTTTATACATCAATAATTATATAATAAATGATCATAATTAACGATTTAAAACTAACTCTCACAGATAAATGTATTTACATCTTAGAAAGACTAACAAAACTTAAACATAAATGCCAACCTGTAATACTTTTCAGTTTAAAATTTAAGAATAATTTATATTGGTATTACAAATAGATTTTTCTTGCTCTATTATCTATCTACCTTAACACGTTTAAAGAAACTCTTCTTCAACATAAAAACTCATTTGCAGATTATTGCAAATGAGTTTTTAATCCCTAACTGACCACTATTTTTTATTCTTCTTAATTTAATTATTTTTCTCAAGACATTCATAAACTGCCATCATTTCTCGCTTATTCAACTCACGAATTCGATTAAATATTAGAATGTCTGCAACATCCTCAGTTCGTAAGCTTTCATCCACAACATCACTAACTTTTCCAGTTAACCATGTTTGTACATCTATGCCATCAACAATTTCTTTAAGCCCTTCATCATTAATACCACTTGCATTACAAGTTATACATGGAATTGTTAATTTAAACACGCCATCATGTAGATTATCCTCGGCTATAACTTTTTTTCCGTTACAGAATGGACATGGGTTGCTTTTTTTAATTTTATTAATTTGGGTAACTAATTTTTTATAACCAAATGCTTCATACACATATGTTAATTTTTTATATTTTCCATTTGTGAAATACTTATCTATGATAGTTTCTCTTGTTTCATTGATATTTTGGAAATCACAAATAGTCACCTTATTATTATTGCTGATTGATTCGATATTATCTTTAATTTGGCTCCAGAATGGTAAAACATTTTGTAACACCATTTCATAGTTTGAAAAGCTTGCTTGTTCTAATTCAAACATTTTCAGTGCAACTTGTGTTTTCCTAGGCAGTAAAGAGACATCTTCTGTCATAATCATATTGTCACCTACGATAGATTTCAATTTGATGAGTACAGGTAAATCTCCTACAATTTTTATTATTTCATTAAGCGGCTGATTGATAATTTCACGAATATCTGTATCTCCAAATTTAAGCGATTTTTGGTGATTTAATACAGTTGCCTCACAAATTGGACATGTCATCATTTCTTTAGAAGTCTTAATATCTTCTTTAATAGCTGCTTTTGAAATAACAATATATCCGCCAATAATTGTATTAAATCCTACCCATGTTCTACGTGTCTTTCCTTTCTTATCATAAAAGGACTTATCAAAATAGCCGTACCAAAATGTATGTTTTTCTTCCTCAGACATATCATTATAGCTCTTTGACAAATCATGACCAAGCTCATTTTTAATTTCTTCAAATAGAAATTCTATTTTTTCATATTGATAAAATTTTAATACTTTCATGATTTCCGGATCGAATAGACCATCCCAAAATGGAACATTTTTATCTTGAATTGTAATTTCTTTATCAAAAACTTCAATTTGAAGACGTCCCGAACATGATGGGCAATGATTATCCTGAGAATAGAAATCGAAGCTTCTCGTATCTTTATTAGTCGGATGAGCAGCTACAATATGATTGATCAATCCACCAATTTCATATAAGAAACTATATTGACTATACAAATGTCTTTCGAGATCAATAGCAACTACAGGTGCAATTGTATCAGATTCGTATTCACCGTAAATTAAACGAGCCATTGATGATAAGCTTTTTAATATGCCACCCTTATAGATGTTTTCTGCATTTTTAAAATAATCAATATGATTTTCTTCTAAGTAATTAATTCCATTTTGTTGATTCAGTGTTGAAGAAATATGTATTTGCTCAGCATTATTCACACTGCTTTTTTGACGATAATAATCATCATGACTTACTACATCAAGATGCTCTATAGATTCAAGCTGTCTTTTTCCAAAATCGACAATATAATCAGAACTTTCTAGCATGTAACTGTTATGCTCAATCATTATGATAGAGACTGATTCATCTTGTAATATCCCTCTAACACTATCTATAAATTGATTTAAAATATTTTGCGATAAACCTTTTGAAGGCTCATCAAAAATAAACAATGTATGTGGATTTCTTGTTTTTGCAAATAACTCAGAAACTAAATGAACACATTGAAACTCACCCGTTGATAATGTTTGTGTTTTTCGTTCTAATGTTAAATAGCCCAGTCCTAATTTGATTAGTAGGCTCAAGCGTTTATACGCAATATCTTCGTTTGGAATTTCATCAATAATATCCTCAATTGAGCGCTCAAAAATATCATCAATTTCTTCACTATACTTTGTCAGTTTCTTTTTAATATCTAAGAAAGTTGCTACAGTTGATCGACTTGTAATCGATTGGTTTCGATCTTGCCCTACCATAACTAATTTATCTTTGGGATATCGTTTCAAGAAATCTGTAGCTAAACACTCATTGACAAGTGTAGATTTCCCGCATCCAGACTCTCCTGTAACAGTTACAAGTCTATTTTTAGGAATCTGAAACTCAGTCATTTGGATATTTCGGCAATATAATTCATGGAATGTATAATATTCTGTTGGCATTTTGTAATTTCGTTCCGATAGTATTGGTTTTGGTCTTGGTGATTCTTTCACGATTTGTCCACCATATTTTCCGCTACCAGGTCCGAAGAACATTTGCTCATCTGTTGTATCCAGTACTGTATCTGAATGATCAATGAGCCAGATTTGATTTTTACACCCTAATCGCTTGATTTCTTCTAATATTTGTAATAATGTTTCATTATCAAGTCCAACTGAAATCTCATCAATAATAATTACAGTATTTTCACTAACTGCCATGAATTCAGCTAAGTAAAGTCGTGTTAATTCTCCACCTGACAACGTACCCATAATTCGATTTAATGTTAAATAACCAATGTTCATATTGATAATATTTTGCAATATATGTTGTTTTGCTTCACTAATATTTAATTCTTCTGCTAATGAAAGAATAGATTCAACACTTAAATCGTTAATATCCGAAATTGTATGTGATTTAGCAAATAACTCAATAGTACGTTGTTCAACTTCTTCACTATAACGTTTCCCCTTACATTTTTTACACTCAATATTTTTAGTAGTACCACGCCCTTTACAGCCAGCACACCAACCTAATTGATTATTAAATGAAAAGACTTCAGGAGAAAGATTAAATTCTTCCGCTAGTTTTTCACGAATCTCTTTAAAAACACCTGTATGAGTACCAATCGTCGAACGTGGATTGGAAGAAATTGATGATTTCCCTAAAAAAAGTACTAAAGGCATTTCCTCCATCTTAATGGCACTAAAATTAGTTTCCATAATATTAGGAAATAAATATTGATATTCAGCCTTTGGCAATAAGGAAACTAGACGCTTCTTTGATTCTTCACCAATTGTTTGACAAAGAGTTGTTTTTCCAGATCCAGATAAACCAGCAATACCAAGTGATTTATTAAATGGAATAACAGTATCAAGTTTATTTATGTTATTAGCAATTAATTGATTTACTTTCATATTAACCTCTATTCTTATTGTTTTTAAAAATCATTTTTATAAGATAATAATTATATAATAAATACCATGAATTTAATCCCTAATCTTTCAACTCATCAACCTTAACCTTATAATTATCAAACCAATATTCCCACACATCTTTTGAAAACACCTTCTCTTCTCCTTCTAAAACGGAAGAAAAAAGATCTAAACAAATATGCCAACCAGCTATATCTTTCGGTGTATGATCAGTTAATTCCTGAATGTATTCTTTAAGAAGTAAAAGAGAACCATTTTCCTCTTTATGTATTTCAAATCGGACACGATCTTTATCCCATGTGAATTCAAGTACTGAATTTAGTTGGCACTCTAAAATATCAATATTTAAAAATGAACCATCCATCATGTCGAACTTTATAATTCCACCTGTTTTAAGATTTTCAATCTGTAAATTAGACATCCATTTTTTAAGCTTGCTGTTTTCAGTTAAAACAGACCAAACTTCCTCTATTGTATAAGAAAATTGGCGTTCAAATTTCACAATATAGCCGTCAGTTTGTTTCTCTATTTCAGCCAACATATTTATTGCCTCCTACTTGCATATAGAATGTATGTTCTTGTTTTATTTTACACGAATTTATGTATAAAAGAAATCTCTATGGCAATGAAATATTAATTTAATGTGTGAATGGTAATTTGAACATTGATTTATTATATATTCTCTCCATATGTTTATTACAATAGGCGTACCTCAACATTTCCACAAAAAAATTCAACATGAGAAAACGTTGATTTATTTATTTTATATAATATTTCCATTAAATATTTAAAAGCAATTTCCTTTAAGATAAATGGTGTTAATAAGAGCTAATATAGTATTCAAATCAAGTTATGTAATGTTCAAAATCACTTATTATGTATGTCTAATTCCTTGCTAAACGTAGGTTTACAAAACAAATAAAAAAAGCCGCATTTGCGACTCATGAACTGATAGAACTAACACCTATTTTAGGTGAATGACTTACCTTTTAATCGCGTCAACAATTAGCGATGGAAAACCAAGTTTATCGCCTCTATTTCTAGAATCATACCTTTTCGAACGGAAAATAACGCCGTCATTCGCATCCCATTCTGTGTAATAAAATTGACCATTTTCATCACAATATTCATGTAAAACTACCTCAAATCCAGCAATTTCAAACATTTTCGTTAATGTTTTATAATTATGTACGATTTTATGGCTTGCAGCTGGGTGGTCTTTCGGGCCAGGGCCGCCTATTTGAACTATATTTTGGTAGGTTGCATCTCGGAAAAATGCATCAGGCACTCCGCACCGAATATGACCTGATGGCTTTAAAAATTTATAGCAAATTTCAGCTGTTTTTACACCTTCTTCAAAAGTAAGATGTTCCCATACATGCTCTGCTAAAATAGCTGAAATGGAATTGTATTCAAATCTTTCTTCCCAAGTGGTATTGTCTAGTAAATTAAGTTCATCTTCTTGCGTTTGAACCCAACCTGGATTATTATTAAATACTCCAGCTCCGACTACTACTTTAATTTCGTCTTGCTTAATTGCCATCACTTTCACCTCATAAATCTTTTAATGTATTAATATATTCTATGTTTACTATACATTTTCCTTTTTCAACTAAAGTGCCAGTTAGCTCAATAAGATAGGTAACAAAACTTCTGTTGTTTTTACTTATCCTCCCACATACAGCAAAAACGTTTATAGTGCAAAATAAAAAGCGAAAAGAATAATTCCCTCCGCTTTTTATAGCAATAAATACATTTCATATTGTGCTAAAGAATTCTTTTCAAATCCAGATTTCTTTAAAAACCCTTCCAGTAAATTGTTGTTTGGGAACCCAATTGATAAACTTGATAACTTTAATTCTTCACTTGCTACCTGTAATAATTTCGTCCCAACACCAATATTTCTATAGTCTTTGTCTATGAAAATAAAACTAATTTTTCCTTGTTCATTTACACATACAGAACCTTTTATATCACTATCAACATATGCACCGTAAAATGTATGATTTGTTTTTTCGATATAATCAATATCATTTTGCCAATTTATATGGAAGTTTAGCCATTTCTGAATCTCAACTTTAAATGTTGGAAATTCTAATTGTTTTACTTCAATCTTTTTATTATCTTTATTCATTATTTTAGTTAAATCATTTAAATTATAATAAGAAAGATCATATACTTTTTCATAACCTAATTTGTTATAAAAATGAATCGCCCGATCGTTTCCTACAATAACTTCAAGAAAAAGCTGCTTACATTTATTTTGTGTCGCTTCTTCTTTATGTAACTCAAATAACTTTTGACTTACACCAATGCCTCGAAATTCTGGATGAACAGCTAATGTTCCGCAGCGCATTGTTTTTATACTTTCATATACCTTAATACCACCAAGTATTACACCAACAGATTTGTCACCGTCTAACGCAATAAAGGAGTGTTCTAGCGAGTTACCTTCTGGTCCCAAAAACCGTTGTACAAAATCCTCTTTTGAAACTTCCATTTTAATAATATAATCAGAAAAACCATCTTTAAACGCTTCATATACTAAATCAATATTTACTTCATTACACCTTTTATATTGAATCATATAGAATTATCCTCCACTTACTTGTATTAAACTCAACATTCAAACACATGAAATAAACTATTACCACTATATCCATTATATCCATTATTCTTTAATTTTTAACGATATCTCTTAATTTGAAATGAGCGGACACTTTCCTATATATCTTTCACTATTAATTTGTTTTACTACAAACGGTGCAATATCCCCATTTTGAATTTTGATTCCTGGCATATCTACTAAACTCTCTTTAATATCACCAATCCCATTTCCCTCTATAACAAATGGTAATCTAACAATTGTCCAATCTATTTCACTACTTTGTATAATTTGCAATTCTTTATATTTATCCTGCATCATCTTTGGAAGAAATAATCGAAACAAATTAGCCCCTATTTTATTTGCAATTCCCTTCTGATCTCCTTTTACATTTAAGGAGCCTCCAGAAATAAGAATATAGCGCTTCATTTCATATTCCTTCATTACTTTTAAAATATGCTTCGTAACTGTACTAAAAATATAAGGTTCATTTTTCGGCTGACCCACCGCATTAATCACAGCTTTACACCCTTGAAGTAATTCCTGTATGACTGAAAAATCGCGGGCATCCCCACGGATAGTCTCTATATTTTCATTAGTTATCGTCATATTTTTAGAATTTCTCGTTAATATTCGTACTTGATAGCCCTTTTCTAACGCTTGATTTACGAGGTATTTTCCGACTTTTCCATTCGCACCAAGAATCGCTATTTTATTTGTAGCTTTCATCACTATACTCCTCTTACTATACATTGTTAACTACAGTAATCTCATAAACACGTAAAAAAGTAATTAAATGCTCACACGCTCGTTCACATGCTAACATTTTAAAAACCTTTTGTTCTTCTTTCGTTTTGTCATTCGCTTGATCTGAGGCAGCTTTTAAACATAGAAATGGTTTGTTATTTACACGACATACATAAGCAAATGCTGCCACTTCTTGATCAACGGCTAAAGCACCGTATACAGTATGAAGTAAATACCTCATTTCTGAACTTCGAATACGTTGATCTCCAGATAGAAATGTACCAAAATGGACCGGGTCATACGAACGCAATTTCTTCATTCGCTTTACGAGTGATTTATTTGTTTCAATAGGTGCTGTTCTACCATCATATAGATTAAAACTATCTTCTCCTGAACCAGCCGCTGTAACATCATGCTGCAAAGTATTAAGAGCTACAACGATGTGTCCATTTTTCACCTTATCTGATAAACTCCCGCAAATCCCTGTCATAAATAACTGGTCTGGCTGGAATTCACTTATTAATAGTTGTACACAACTAGCACAACTTACTTTACCGACACCAGTTACAACTGAAATAACTTCTAATTCATTAATAGAATGAAAATGAAATTCCCAAGCTGCTATTTTTTCTACACGCTCACTTGGATAATGTTGATGCAAATACGTAAGCTCTGGTTCCCATGCAGATACAATTGCGATCCTTTTCATTACACACTTCACTTCCTCCTATTTTCATGTAAATAAGTCATCTATACTCTCTCGTTCATATTCTGGTATCCACTCTTTATACTTCACATATAAATCCCGTATCTTTTCTTTATTCTTCGCAATTACTTCACATCCTCTATCATCATAAATAAACATGATAATATCCTTTGTTACATTTATAAAAAATACATCTGGATATGAAATTTCTTTTTTTCGCCCTAGACGTGGACGTAGGTCAGGGTAATCTTCATGATTAGCTGCTTGAATAAGCGGTTCATATTTAATATCTTCTGCAAAACATTGTAAAGAAAATTGATATGTACAATATAAGTCAGCTTCTTCATCTTCAAATAGAAAAGGTAATGTTTCTTGTCTAATATGAAACTTTAAACCGCTCTTTTTAATAAATCTATTGTATACATTTATTTTCTGCAGATTTTTTATATTTTCCTGTTTAAATCGATAAACATTTGTGATTAAAAAGACGGTATCTTCTTTTGAAAATATATCTTTAAATAGATTTTTATTATACCTATATAGTTGTGTGAAATATTCCATATTATACGTGTTACCATCTTCTTTGAATTGATATTTATCTTTCCCAAAATCAAAATGAAGATGATTTTCCCACTGAGAGTATATGTACGGCACTAAAGTAACTCCTGGAAATATTTGATTCATATATTCTTTAAATTGCATTTTCATACCCTTTCTACTCTACAATTTCTTTTAAATTCCGAATTGAATGTTTATATGTAAATTCTTTATTGTATTTTAATAGGAAAGCTTTAATATCATTTTCTATTTTTCCAGTTGGAGTAAATGAATATATATCATTATATAACATAGCAAGTCCCCCTTATAACTATCTTTCAGTATAATGTGGAGTTTGAATATCCTTCTTATTTTATATTCGTTATGAATGTTTTAATTCCTTTTTAATACGATACATGAAATTTTATGTAGAAACATTACTACAAAATACATAAATGTTTGATATTATAGTAATGTTGATTAATTGTAAGGAAAGGAACTAACTATAAAATGAATAAAAACATATTAATTATTGATGATGATAAAGATATTGTAGAATTACTGGCTGTTTATTTACGAAATGAAGGCTATAACATTTATAAAGCTTATGATGGTGATGAAGCATTACAAATGATATGTACATATGAAGTTGACCTTATGCTTTTAGATATTATGATGCCAAAACGAAACGGATTGGAAGTTTGTCAAGAAGTGCGTGAAAATAATACTGTACCTATCCTTATGCTTAGTGCAAAGGCTGAAGATATGGATAAAATTTTAGGACTTATGACCGGCGCAGATGATTATATGATTAAACCGTTTAATCCACTAGAATTAGTGGCTAGAGTGAAAGCTTTATTACGAAGATCCTCTTTCCAAAATGCTACTTCCCAAAAGAATGAAGATGGTATTATTCGTATTCGTTCTGTTGAAATACATAAACATAATCATACTGTTAAAGTAAATGGAGAATATATTAAACTCACCTCTATCGAATTTGATATTTTATATTTACTAGCGAGTAATACTGGAAGAGTATTTAGCTCTGAAGAGATATTCGAACGAGTTTGGAATGAAGACGGTTATGGTTCTAATAAAACGGTAATGGTCCATATTAGTAATTTACGCGATAAACTTGAAACCGTAATGAATGGTGAAAAACTAATTCATACGGTTTGGGGAGTAGGATATAAAATTGAGAAATGAAGCATTTGATATATTAAAAGATATACCAAAGTGGAAGCTTATTTTTTGGCTTTTATTAGCTATCACTCTTACACCAATTACCGAATTAATTATATTTCGCCTCGTAACGAGTGTAATTGAGAGTTCACTTACTCTAAGCGAACTAGGAAAAGAATTCATTAGAATTTTTGGCCATGAAAAATATATTGGATTAAAAGAGTCTTTATGGATGATGATTGTATCTTATTTGTTTTTATTTTCTATTTTCTCATCCTATTTATACATTTTTTATCGTCATGAAAGAAAGGTTTACTATGAAACTTGTATAAAAAAAATGATTGAAGAGATTCGGTATATTGCAAGTGGAAACTTTAATCATAAAGTTTCCATCGTACACCATAATTATTTAGAAGAACTGGCAACTGGGGTCAATCAAATTATTGAGCAATTAAAAGTTTCGATTGATGAAGAAAGACAGGCAGAACAAGCAAAAAGCGAACTTATTACAAATGTATCACATGACTTACGAACCCCTCTTACATCTATAGTTGGATACGTAAATTTAATCCATCATGATAATTATAGAGATGAAGTAGAATTACGATACTATATTCAAGTCATTTACGATAAAGTAACCCGTCTTAATGCATTAATGAATGACTTGTTTGAATATACACGTGTTCAAAATAAAGAGTTAAGTTTATATTCTGCTCCCATTGATATTGTAGAATTGCTTGGACAATTAACTGTCCAATTTCGGATACAGCTTCAAGAAGCTAATATTGAATGTCGCCCTTCTTTCCCATCTCAAAAGCTAATGGTACTAGCTGATGGGGATAAATTAGTACGTGTGTTTGAAAATCTAATCATAAACGCTATTACTTATGGAAATGATGGAGATCATATTGATATTACCGCTTACGAAAGCAATAACATGATTACAATTGATATAACAAATTACGGACAACCTATCCCTAGTACTGATTTACCTCATATTTTTGAACGTTTTTATCGTGTTGAAAAATCACGTTCAACAAACACTGGTGGATCTGGGCTCGGATTAGCAATTGCAAAAAGTATTGTTGAATTGCATAAAGGAACAATTGAAGTATATAGCGATGATAAAAAAACAACTTTCACTGTAAAATTACTCCCTTATAAAGCTTAATACCACATATTTATAGGTTCAATTTTTTATCATATAAGAAATTGAACCTTTTATATTCCATCAATATCCAAAATTTAATAATACTTTATAATTCTTTAGAAATTCTTTACCTTTTCTTTCTTCCTAATTAAGCATTCCTTTTTACAATAATATTATTGATGTAATATTAGGAGGATCGCTAATGCAATTCTTGAAAAAAATAACAGTTTTATTATTATCTTTTCTTATTACTGCACTTATCGTTTTATATTTTTATCTTTATGTAAATGGTCCAATTATTCAAGCTAAATCAGCTATTTTAATAGATACTAATTCTGGTGAGATTGTTTATAAAAAAAATGAAGAAACTCCTATACAATCAGCTACTTTATCTAAATTAATGACAGAGTATATCGCACTGGAACAACTGAATGAAGGAAAAATACAGTTAGATGAATTAGTAAAAATAAGTAACGAAGTTTTCCGAGCAGAAACGAGTCCTATACAAGTAACTTCGAAAGATAAAACGACGGTTCGTGATTTACTTCATGCATTGTTTTTGACAGGGAATAATCGTTCCGCACTTGCCCTTGCAGAACACATTGCTGGAAACGAAGATAACTTTACACTTTTAATGAATGACAAAGCAAAACAACTAAAGTTATCACAACCATCCCCGTTTCTAAATGCTACTGGAATTAATAACGATACCAATAAACAATCAACTACAACATCGATAGACGTCGCTAAACTAGCAACACAATTAGTAAAAGACTTTCCAGATGTATTGAATGTTACGAAACTAACCTCTTACCAATTTACCTTCAAAGATTCAAAAGTTTTCAATACAAATAAAATGATATATTCCCTTAATAAAAACATTAAACTCCAAGGTGTTGACGGCTTACAAACTAGTTTTTCAACTAATGGTAATTATAGTTTTGTCAGTACAGCCACACGAGGAGATACTAGACTTATTTCAGTAATATTAGACGCCGGTGATGAAAACAGTACTTTTATTGAAACAAAAAAGTTACTTCAGTACGGTTTTGATCCTTCCTCGTACTCTGCACTCCAAGCTTTTAAAGATGCTGTTACATCTTGGACAATATTGTTTCAGTTTAAAAATTTAATCATACAAACGATTATGATCTTTTTCATCATTACAATCTTAATGTTTTTATATATACGTCAAAAAAAAGCCGAGGATTTTAATTAAGAAATCTTCTTATATATAAAAACCGACTTGCGTTTACACTGCAAGTCGGTTTCTAAATCTACAATCCTCTTCCAATTAAATTTGCTGAAACAGGCTGAAGATTTAGTTCTCTCGCCCATATAGATATCTGACCAATATGATGAATTTCATGTACAATTACATGCCTTAAAACTTCACCGTATTTATATGTTTTATCTGTCCATGAAGCTTTTAATATCTTATATTCTAGGTCACCAGACCATATTTGCAAAAACTCTTCTAATTCTCGTCGATATAAATCAGATAGCGCTTTTACTTTTTGGATTGATTGATAATCTTTAAACTGTGGTTCGTTATCCTCTTTTTCTTGAAGTGCACTAATCCAGCTATACTCAACATCTACAATATGGAAAAGTGTTTCTAAAATACTCCCAACACCTCCAACACGTTTGCGAAGCAATTCTTCCTCTGTAAGTTGTTCACACCATTTAAACCAATCATCTCTTACTTGCCAATTGTTATAAAATAGCGTTTTCAAATTGAAGCACCCCACTTTTTTATATAGCCATAAATGTTCCATTCGTATATGATTCATTTTTCAATCAACTTTACAAAATCACATTTCTTCTACTGAATTCCTCTACTATTTGCACAACTATTTCATTTACACATAAAGATCCATCCAAAACGATATCTGAATTCGGCTTTACTGTATTAATCGCCTCTAAATACGCTTTTCTCGCATGTGTTATATAGTGTTTTAGATCATTATGTATTTCACTAATTTTATCTTCTGTAAAGTCACGCAAAATCCTCCTAGCCATCGCAATATCTAAAGGGGTGTCAATAAATATAGTTATATCTATTAATTCCCGCATTTCACTATTTAAGTAAGCAAAGGGATAATCTACTATAATATAATCTAAACTACTATCTTGTATAGAACGCTGAATATCATTCATTAGCGGTGTAAGTACCCATTCATCGTAATTAGCTCCATCATCAATCCATTTACAAATATCTGCGGGACAGTTATCAAATTTATATCTATCAAAATATAGAGCCTTTGAGTTTTTCAACTCATGAGCTAAACTTTCTGTAATGGTAGTTTTACCGCCCCCTGAAACAGCTGCAATTGAAATTATTTTTGTTTTTTTATTCACGATTCCCACCAAACCCCTTTTGTTAACATAATATAATTATAAAACACTATTTTTTATTGTTCCATTCATATTCTAACATACTCATTTCCCATAAATTCCAATACGTTTCTCCTACTTTTTTTGACTCTCTTAATAAACCTTCTTTTACAAAACCTATTTTTTCGTAACAAGAAATAGCTGACTTATTAAAGTCATAAACACCAAGAGTTACTCTATGTAGTTTTAATTCTTCAAAAGCAATACGAAGTACGGCTTTCATCATATGTTTCCCTATAGAACGCCCTCTCATTTTCGTATTACCAACTAGCACTTTTCCAATTCTAGCAGACTTATTTATATTATCTATTTGTCCAAGAGAAATATGACCAATAACTGCTTTAGTCTCTTCATCTATTATTTTGAATGCCAGTGTGTTTGCACTTTCTGTATATTTCTCTAATTGCTGTTCATTTAAAGGATATGTGAATGCATTTCCCGACCATTGTATTAAAAATTCTTCGGAATTAATCCAATTTATTAATTGTTTGAAATCAGTTCTTGTAAATTGTTTCAGCTTGATCACTCTCATTCTCCTTTCACACAACCTTTTATACACCTTCAAATTTATTTCTATATGAAAAATATATTCCCTTTTAAACAAAATAAAAAGCCATTCATAAGAATGGCTTAGCATCAATAAAGCATAATTAATCTTTATTTGCTACGTCAACACCGTTAAAATCAAACTCATCAGTAACAGTTGTAGCAGGTGGTAAAATTGCTTCAATTTTACAAAGAGATATAATTGCTGCAACTGAACCAGGAATAGCAGCTAGCTTAACAACATCGCAAGTTACCGAAGAAACAGTACCTATATAAGTACGTCCTTCAGTGTTAATTCGCACTGTTTTATTAATTAATTTTTTAAGCTCATCTCTAATTCCTTGTACACAAGAGCTGTCACATTTCTCATTCTTTTCCTTTTTACACTCTTCAAAAATGTCCCAACAATCATCATGCTTACACGTACATTTTTTTCTACAATTATTAAATCGAGAACCCAAAACCTCACCCCCTAATCCTTTCTACTAGTAAAGTATGTCCAATAGCTTAAAAGTGTACGAGACAAAAGCATAGAAACAAAAAAACAAACACTTGTACTAAACCTTCTTATTTATATTTTTAATAAGCTGGCTCCTTGAATGGGGACCACCTTTTCCTATTACTTCACATATACATAGGCTTTGTTCGCAGTGATATGGTGTATTTTTCCTTTACCATTGTGAAATATACATTCAGAAAAGCGTACTCCAAAATAAGATATTATTTAAAATCTTAACGTTTCCTTCAACAAGTGTTTGTTGATTAATATCATAACCAGTAGTTCTCTCAACTATCTCTTGAAAATTAGCATAGTTTGTATGAGTTCTATATCTAGTAGAAAGCACTCTATCATATAAAGATAAAATAATAGGTTAATAAACAAGCCATTCTTTTACTAAAACATAGAATAGTATGAATCCTATTGAAGGGAGGTATAAAAGAATGTCCTGGAAAAATGATTGCTGGAGTTCTAAGAAAAAGCATTGTTGTGATGACTGGTGGAAATCTAAAGAAAAGAATCATTGTGATGATGATTGGAGTTCTAAGGAAAAGCATTGTAATGATGATTGGTGGACATCTAAAGAAAAGAATCATTGTGATAATGATTGGAGTTCTAAACGAAATAAGTGTCGTTGTAAATGTTTCTTTATTTGTTGTCATTGTAAAAGAAAAAATTGGTAACATTTTCAATATCGACTTAAAAGAGAGAACATGTCTTTTGTGACCGATAAATACTAGAATGTAATATACAAAAAGCTGACTAAGTATAGTCAGCTTTTTGTCAATGAACACGTCGAGATTTATTTTAATATAGTTCTTATTAGAAAAGGATTATTTTATATAGATTACTATAAGCATCCATAAAGCCAAGGCGCCAATGATAGCGAGCGCTATACGTGTAGATAGTACCCTTAATTCAAAGTCTGTTTTCTTGGAGGGTTCAGGATATGCAATTATGTAGATTCCCTTTAATAATGCAAGCCATGCAATAACCGTTAGGAACCCCTGCCAGTTGAATACCCATACATTATGTAGGATTACACTACCTAACCCTAAGAAAATCGATAGAAAACCATACATAATACCAAATCCTCTGTCTTCAACCACTAATTTTTTCAATTCACGTAGTACCGATGGACGTACGAAAAGTATTCCCGATACGATAACCGTTATCCATCCCCAAAACAATCCTAAAAAAGTACTAGTTTCCATTATTAGTTCACTCCCCTCAATTATTTATATTTCAGATATTCCCCCCTTTAGAACAATTCCAACATCTTTATATAGGCTAAATTCTGCTCTTTTTTAATACAAACATGGCATATTCTATGCCCATCCTTAATCATCTCATTTCTCTACAAAATGAAATTTTTATATCATTCTTCATCATCATCTATCCGAATCAACCGAAGTCGCTTTGTACTATTACCGCACACTTTTTCATAGCTTGGAGCTAACATGCACCAACGCCAATATAATGATTTATTCGCCTTTTCACTAACCTCTAAAATTGTCCCCTCTGTAATAAAATGATCACCTTGATACAATGTATACTCGCTTGTCCCATGGAATCATCATTATTCCCCTCCCTATTAAAATAGCGTTTTTGTTTCAAATAATGCTCTCATTAATTTGGACGCATTTACCAGTATATTTACCAAAAAATTCATGATATCGTTAACTAGTCGAGTACGTCATTACTTGACGATTACCCTTAGGAGCCCCGCAGACAATCGGGGTTCCTTTTATTTAAATAAGGATTTTGTTTAAACTTTACAAAACTCACCTAGATTAAACTATCTTCTAAAATTCCCATTGAACATTTATAATACTTTTAAACAGTTTAAATTCTACAATCAGTAATGGAGGCATTTTAATGGGAAACATCCCAAAAATATCATCACAACAATCAAATCCTAAGATACCCTCACAGCAAGTGAACGCTAACACCAAACAAGGTAATAATAAAAAAACAAGACGCCGTATTATAACTACTTTAGCTTTTATATTACCTATAATTTTTGTCCTTCAATATTCTCTTAATAACCAGCAAGAAATGATTAAAGAAAAACAAATCACGGTTAATACGGAGCAACAAAAATTATCTTCTTTAAAGAAGGATGGTCATACCCTTAAAAATGATGTTAAAGTTTTAACAGGTAGTGAAGAAGAAGTTTTAAAATTCGCAAGGAAGCTGTATGGATTTTCCAAACCGAATGAAACTATATATCAAATAACTGAATAAAATTACACTGTATTATCCAAAAGGCGATATGAAGATAATCGCCTTTTTATATTTAATTTCTAAAGTAATCATACTAATCTCTCTTTCTATCAAATAACTATTTTGTTTAATTTATTAAAATACAGCCACTTGTCCATTTCACTTTGCTCTATCATTACATTTACTATTAGTAATACGATTTTTAGAGGTGATATATAATGGACGAGTTTTTATCTTTTGCTGCACTTAATCCGGGTTCTATTGGACCTACACTTCCACCTGCTCCACCCTTTCAATTCCCTACCGGTCCTACTGGTCCTACTGGTTCTACTGGATCAACCGGTTCTACTGGACCAACTGGACCAACCGGACCAACTGGACCAACCGGACCAACCGGACCAACCGGACCAACCGGACCAACCGGACCAACCGGACCAACCGGACCAACCGGACCAACCGGACCAACCGGACCAACCGGACCAACCGGACCAACCGGACCAACCGGACCAACCGGACCAACCGGACCAACCGGACCAACCGGACCAACCGGACCAACCGGACCAACCGGACCAACCGGACCAACTGGTTCTACCGGATCAACCGGACCAACCGGATTTAATCTTCCTGCTGGGCCTGCATCTATTACTTTGACTTCTAACGAAACCACAGCATGTGTATCCACTCAAGGAAATAATACTTTATTTTTTTCGGGTCAAGTATTAGTAAACGGTAGTCCTACTCCAGGAGTAGTGGTCAGTTTTTCATTTAGTAACCCTTCTCTTGCTTTCATGGTTCCTCTTGCGGTCATTACCAATGCTTCAGGTAACTTTACCGCTGTATTTCTAGCCGCTAATGGGCCTGGAACAGTAACCGTTACTGCTTCACTTCTTGATTCTCCTGGAACAATGGCTAGCGTCACTATTACCATTGTGAATTGTCCGTAACGGTTTTATTTTTAAGGACTAAGCAATATCTAATAAGATGAGCACTGATTTACAGTGCTCTTTTTTATCATTGGGATGTTCCTTTCAAATGAAATTTCGTAACACCCTACTAAAATAACGCTTTTATTAAGAACTAATGATCTTTATATTTCTTAAGCTTGTCAGCACAAGTAATTTTTATAATTAGTTAAATTCTCAATATAGTTTGTGTATATAATTCCATTCAAAGATACATAATACCCACGTAACTATTTAAAAATACTTTGTTTTTATATCTAAGTTCAAAAAGGAGCTACATAACATGGATAAAAAAGATTTATTAAGTCAACAACTTGATTCTGTGTCATTAGATGCGCTGAATACCCCTAGTAAGGCCCAAGAACAACTGCAAGAAACCTCTCAGGAGGCACATAATTCAAACAAAAAGGACAGTACTCAAGCTTTACATGGCGAAGATTTACCAATTTCAGATGTATATAGAACAACGAACAAACAGTAAATTTAAAAGGGAAAAAATCTTAAGAACGAGTGAACTTAATTCTTTTCCCTTTTCCTATTTAAATAACACTTTTATATGAAACCCGTACACATTTTTGACACATCCACTATCAAAATCTCCTGAAAATTCGTGATAATATTAATTTGTCGGATACGCCAAATTTCGACATTGAACGACAATAATATCTCCCTTATTGAATCCCTGTCCCCCAGGGATTTCTCCTTTTATTCATTACTTTTTCTTCACTAAATTTTCATTCTTAACAAAATTCAATCATTCCATTGAATAGACAGCTATAGTATCCTATTTTGATAAAAACTAAAAACAAACAGATATACTTAACACTAATAGTAGATTTTTTAACTTCAAATTTACTTTTTCTCTCTTATCTTTTTGTAAACATTAAAAATGAGCTCTATTTACATAGAGCTCATTCGTAATTTTATAGTTTGCTAGACTGTAACCCCTGAATAAACGGAACTACTTCAGGATTTACAAGTGACGATAAATCTCCTAACTCTTTTCCTAAGTAAGCTGCTTTAATAACACGTCGCATTACTTTAGAATTTCGTGTTTTTGGTAAATCTTCTACAACGTGGATGTCTTTTGGACATAAAGCTTTACCAATATGAGAGTTTACTAAACTCATTAATTCTTTCTTTAATTCTCCTGAGAATGTTACACCATCTCGTAATACAACAAAACAATGACAAACTTCTCCTTTTACATCATCCGGTACACCAACTGCCGCTGCTTCTATTACATCATTATGTTTCACAAGAATAGATTCATATTCAGCAGGTCCAATACGTTTTCCAGCAATGTTTAACGTATCATCTGAACGGCCTGTAATGATATATTGTTCACCGTCATAAATGACCCAGTCACCATGAACCCACTTATTTTCAAAACGTGACCAGTAAGTGTTTACATAACGCTCATCGTCTTCCCAGAAACTTTTCGTCATACCTACCCAAGGTTTTTCTAAACATAATTCTCCGACTTCATCTCGAATTGGTTTACCTTGATCATCAAGTACAACCGCTGCCATTCCTGGTAAAGATGCGTTAAAACTAATCGGTGCGATCGGCTTAATTAGGACATTCCCGAAAATCCCACCTGAAATTTCAGTTCCACCTGAATAGTTACAAATTGGTACTTTACCTTTACCAACTGTATTAAATAACCACATCCATGGGTCTGGATTCCAAGGTTCTCCTGTTGATGCGAATACTTCTAAACTCTTTAACGAGTGTTTATTTACATATTCATCACCTTTTGCCATTAATGCACGGATTAATGTTGGTGAAATACCGAGATGAGTAATTTCATATTTATCGACTGTCTCCCATAAGCGGTCTGCTTCTGGAAAGTCTGGGACACCTTCATACATAACCATTGTTGCGCCATTAATTAAAGAGCCGAATAGTAAAAATGGTCCCATCATCCAGCCCATATCAGTTACCCATAATACTCGGTCGCCTTGTTTTATATTCATTCCAAATCCTGCATCAAATGCAGATTTTAGCGGGAAACCAGCATGTGTGTGTACTGTCCCCTTCGGCTTACCAGTCGTTCCAGATGTATATATAAGCATTAATGGATCATCACTGTTCATTTCTTCAGCATGTATAAATGGTTTTTCTTTTTCTAACGTACTCCATGAAAAATCATAATTATGCGGTGTAAAATCATTTCCTGCATGACGAACAATTACCACCTTTTCAACAGTTGGACAATGTTCACAAGCTTTATCTACTTCATCTTTTAATGAAACAATTTTCCCACGGCGTGAAAAGCCATCTGCGGTAATAACCATTTTTGAACCAGCTGCTTGTACACGTGTCATTACTGCATCAGCAGCAAAACCTGAGAATATTGGTGAAATAATCGCTCCAATTTTCATTACCGCTAACATAGCAACAACTGTTTCAGGAATCATCGGCATGTAAATTGTTACACGATCACCTTTTTCAATACCAGCATGTTTCAAACCGTTGGCAACACGGCTTACCCAGCTGTCAAGCTCTTCATATGTAAATGATTTCGAAGTTCCGTTTTCCCCTTCATACATAAGTGCTGCTTGTGTTTTCATTTTATCGTCTGCAAGCCAGCGAGATAAAGCAGATTCTACAACGTTACAAGTTCCCTCAGTATACCACTGTGCAAACGGTGTACCATTTTCTAAATCTAACACTTCTGTATATGGTTTCATCCACTGATAGCCAACTGCTCTCTCAGCTTCTCCCCAAAACCATGCTGTTTCTTCAATTGACTTATTATAAAAAGCTTCGTAATCTTCATAGCCTAATGATTTCATCCAACCAAATAAACGCGTTTTTTCTTTATATTCTTCTGTTGGAAACCAAACTGCTTGTTTCAATATTTTCCCCTCCTTGACTTTTTGAGCAAGAAAGCCCTAAATAGGGCTTTTAAACTGGATATACAGGATGTTTACGATCCGTGAATACTTGATATTTGCTCATATACATTTCGAATCGTCCTTTTAACTCTTCACGTAAATTATTTGGATGAACAATACCATCAATCACCATCTCTGATGCTAAACGGTAAATATCAATATCTTTCTTATACTCTTCTCGTTTTTCAGCAATAAAGCTTGCACGCTCTTCTTCTGGTAAAGCTGCAATCTTATTTGCATATACAGCATTGACCGCTGCTTCTGGACCCATTACTGCAATAGAAGCTGTTGGTAATGCTAAGCAGCAATCTGGTTCAAACGCTGGACCTGCCATTGCATATAAGCCAGCTCCATATGCTTTTCGAACGACGATAGAAATTTTCGGTACAGTTGCTTCACTCATTGCAGAGATCATTTTTGCACCGTGACGAATAATTCCGGCACGTTCTACTTTTGTACCAATCATAAATCCAGGTACATCTGCAAGGAATAATAATGGAATATGGTATGCATCGCATAAATTTATAAACTTCGCTGCTTTATCAGCTGAATCGTGGAATAATACGCCGCCCTTCATACGCGGCTGATTTGCAATAATGCCAATTGGCTTACCATCAATACGTGCTAAACCTGTAATTAGTTCTTGAGCAAATAATTTTTTCACTTCAAAGAAAGATCCTTCATCAATAATTCTGTTAATGAGATCTTTCATATTGAAAGGAGCATTTTGATTTTCTGGAATGATTTCTTCTAACGTTTTATCGAACTGTTTCGGTTCTTGAGGTGTAATCAAAGGAGTCTTTTCTAAATAGTTACTTGGAAAATAAGAAATATATTGTCTTGCTTGCGTAATTGCATCTTCTTCTGTTTTACATAAAACATCTCCGCATCCTGATACTGAGCAATGCATACGTGCTCCGCCCATTTCTTCTAAAGTTACCTTCTCACCGATAACCATTTCAGCCATACGCGGAGACCCTAAATACATAGAAGCATTTCCTTCAACCATCATAACAACGTCACAAAATGCTGGAATATACGCACCACCAGCCGCTGAAGGTCCAAATAATAAACAAATTTGTGGCACTTTACCAGATAATTTCACTTGGTTATAAAAGATTCTTCCTGCACCGCGGCGTCCAGGGAACATTTCAACTTGATCTGTAATACGCGCTCCAGCAGAATCAACTAAATAAAATAACGGTACACGTAATTTTTCTGCTGTTTCTTGAATTCGTAGAATTTTTTCAACTGTACGTGCTCCCCATGATCCAGCTTTTACAGTCGAATCATTTGCCATTACGCACGCAGTACGACCATGTATTTTACCAGTCGCAGTTACAACACCATCAGCTGGTAATCCAGTTTGTTCACAATTTGCAAATAATGCATCTTCCACATATTCACCATTATCGAATAAAAGAGCTAAACGATCTCGAACAAAAAGTTTCCCTTTTGCTTTGTTTTGTTCATGATATTTCGGTGCCCCGCCTTGCTTAATTGTTTCAACTCGTTCTTCAAATGAATTAGATTGTTGTTTTTGATCTAACATATTTACTCCCCCTTATACATTGGTTTGCGTTTTTCCTTGAATGCCTGTAATCCTTCTAATCTATCTTTCGTATGGATTACGCCCTCATACGCCTGTTTTTCCATTTGTAAGCCGGTATGTAAATCTACTTGAATTCCATTTGAAATTGCTTCTTTTGCTAATCGAACAGCAATTGGACCATTATTAGCAATTCGATCTGCAATTTCAATTGCTTTCTCTTCTAGTAAATCAGCTGGTACTACGAATTCTACTAAACCATATTCTTTCGCTTCTTGCGCCGAAATACGTCTTCCTGTATAAATTAATTCTTTCGCTCTACCGACTCCAATTAATCTCGGTAAACGCTGCGTACCACCTGCTCCAGGTATAATTGCAAGAGAAGTTTCAGTAAGACCTAGACTTGCAGTGTCAGAAGCAATTCTAAAATCACAAGCTAAGCTTAATTCAGTACCTCCACCAAGTGCGATTCCATTAATAGCAGCAATAACTGGTTGTGGTAATTGTTCCACCATCTCCATAGTAGAACGAATCATACCCACAGCATGGCGAACTTGTTCTTCACTCATGTTGGCACGCTCTTTTAGATCAGCACCAGCGCAAAATGCTTTTTCGCCATCCCCTGTTAAAATAACAACGCGCGTATTTGATTCTTCGTTTATTTGAGTTAATATAGTTTGTAATTCTTCTAATAATGCCAAAGATAATGAGTTTGCTTGTCTTTCACGATTTAACGAAATCTTTACAACGTGCGGTGTAACATAGTCAACTGAAATGTTTTGTAATTGTAGCATCTTCTCACCTACTTATCGTTTTATGTTGAAGCGCTCTATACACATGACTCGGTAATTGGATATTTAACTTACTTTGAATAAACTGACTAGCTCTCAATAGCTTTTCTTCATCAATATTAGTTTGGACTCCCAGCTTATGGAGCATATGCACTAAGTCATCAGTAGCAACATTACCCGATGCTCCTGGTGCATAAGGACATCCTCCGAGTCCACCACAAGAACTATCAAACGTTGTAATACCATATTCTAAAGACTTAACTACATTCGCCAGAGCCATTCCATACGTATTATGAAAATGCATTGCAAACTGCGAAGCATCATACTTCTTTAATAGATGTTCTAATACTTGTTCTACTTGTAATGGATTCGCTACACCAATCGTGTCACCGAGAGAAACTTCATAAATGCCGTATGAAAATAGTTGATTACATATTTCGTCAACTGCTGTGGCACTTATATCCCCTTCATAAGGACATCCAAATACAGTAGAAACATAGCCTCGTACCTTTTTACCTTCGAACGTTGCCTGTTTTGTTATATCTTCAATTACAGCTAATGCTTCTTTAATAGATTTATTAATATTACTTTTATTGTGAGATTCACTTGCTGATAAAAAAACATTCACCTCATCTACATTTTGCAAAAAAGCTCGTTCCAAACCATTTTGATTTGGAACAAGCGCTGCATATGTAACATTTGGATCCCTTTTTAGCTCAGAAAATACATCACTTGCATCTGCTAATGCAGGAACCCATTTAGGGTGAACAAATGAGGAAACTTCAACGTACGACAATCCCGCTTCTGTAAGTAGTTGAATCCATTTTACTTTATCTTTTGTGCCAACAATCTTTTTTTCATTCTGTAAGCCATCACGTGGCCCGACTTCTTTAATGACAGCAAAATTAGGTAGTTTCAATTCGCTTCCCCCTATATCTCCCTATTCAATTTCTAGTAATACATCTCCTTCATTTACAAAATCGCCTTCTTGTACGTTAATTTTCATAACAGTTCCGGCTTCTTCTGAAACGATTGGAATTTCCATTTTCATAGATTCCAAAATGACGACATCCTGCTCTTCCTCTACTGTATCTCCTACTCCTACAACAATCTTCCAAACATTTCCTGCCATCGATGCATATACTTTCGTCATCATTTTTTCCCCCTTAATATTCATAAATCTTACTTTTTAACAAGTTGTTTCGTTACAAAACCCGTTGTATAAATACCACTTTTGAACACATCGTCTCCGAGTACTTGCAGTAACATTGGTGTGTTTGTTTTAATACCTTCTACTTTTAACTCTTCTAGAGCAATTTTTAATTTTGAAATCGCTTCTTCACGAGTTTCACCATGTGCGATTACTTTCGCAATCATTGGATCATAGAAAGGTGTAATCGTTACTTGATTCTCCAAAAAGTGATCAATACGTATATTTGTCGGTAACGTTAAATCTGTAATTTTCCCAGGTGATGGGAAGAATGTTTTCGGATCTTCTGCATAAATACGAGCCTCAATGGCATGACCACTACGTTTTACATCATCCTGTGTAAATGATAGCTTCTCACCATATGCGATAAGTAATTGTTGTTCAACTAAGTCTAACCCAGTAATTTCTTCTGTAACTGGATGTTCTACTTGTAATCTCGTATTCATTTCTAAGAAATAAAAGTTCTTTTGATCATCTACAAGAAACTCAACTGTACCTGCATTTGTATAACCAAGTGCTTTAGCAGCTTGTACAGCAACTTCTCCCATAGCCTTTCGTGTACCCTCATCTAAAAATGGTGAAGGTGCTTCTTCAATTACTTTTTGATTTCGGCGCTGCACTGAACATTCGCGTTCCCATAAATACACTGTATTACCATGTGTATCTGCTAAAAGCTGAATTTCAATATGATGTGCATCTGCTATATAGCGCTCTAAATACATTTCTCCGTTACCAAAGAAATTTTGCGCTCTTGTTTTATTACTTTCAAATGCTTTGGTGAGCGTTTGCTCAGTTTCCATCAACTGCATTCCAATGCCTCCGCCGCCCGCGGATGCCTTAAGCATTAATGGATAACCAATTTGTTTCGCAATTTCAATTGCTTCTTCAGCAGTTTCAATATTTGTAGTAATGCCTGGAACTACTGGCACATCTGCTGCTTGCATCGCTATACGTGACTCAATTTTACTTCCCATCTTAGTAATGATTTCTTCTGAAGGACCGATAAATACGATTCCTTCTTCTTTACAGCGAATCGGAAAAGATGGATTCTCTGATAATAATCCGTACCCCGGATGGATTGCTTCAGCATGTGTCTTCTTAGCTATTTCAATAATTTTTTCAAGGTTTAAATAGCTTTCTTGGACACGCGGACCGCCTACTAAGTAAGCTTCATTTGCCAATTTTACATGAAGGGCATTTTCATCAGCCTCAGAATAAATAGCAACGGTACGAATGCCAAGTTTTTGACAAGTTTTCATAATGCGAACTGCGATTTCCCCGCGATTAGCAATTAATATTTTTTGAAACATAGTGACTCCTCCTTTTTATCTACATCCTAAATGTCTTGCAATTACGAGACGTTGAATTTCAGAAGTTCCTTCACCAATTTCTAAAAGTTTTGCATCACGAATATATCGTTCAACTTCATATTCACGCATATAGCCATATCCACCATGAATTTGTACTGCATGATTTGCTATACGACTTGCAGCTTCAGATGCAAACAACTTTGCCATAGCCGCTTCTTTACCGAAAGGTTTATCGTTATCTTTTAACCAAGCTGCTTTATGTACTAAATTACGCGCTAATTCTACTTCAGTCGCCATATCAGCCAATTTAAATTGAATCGCTTGGAAATTAGAAATCGATTTTCCAAATTGTTGACGTTCTTTCGCATATTGCAATGCACGCTCAAATGCAGATTGTGCAATACCTACTGCTAATGCTGCAATTGAAATACGTCCTCCATCAAGTGTATATAAGAATTGTTTAAATCCTTTATTTACATCACCAAGAATATTTTCTTTCGGTACACGTACACCATCAAGTACGATTTCACAAGTATTAGAAGCACGAACACCCATCTTATCGTAAGGGCTTGAAATCGTTAATCCTTCACTAGTAGTCGGTACGATAAATGCAGAAATACGTTTTTTACCATTGTCTTCAAAACCGTTGATAGCGGTTACAATAATTGTATTTGCATACTCTGCGTTTGTAATCCAGCACTTTTCACCACTAATAACATATTCATCGCCATCTAAAATTGCTTTCGTTTGTGTGCCCCCTGCATCAGATCCAGCATTTGGCTCCGTTAATCCGAAAGCACCTAACGTTTTACCTGACGCCATTGGAACTAAAAATTTCTGTTTTTGTTCTTCTGTACCGAAATAATAAATTGGAGAAGCACCTAATGAAATTGTTGCAGCATAGCTTAAACCTGTTCCACCACAAGCACGACCAATTTCTTCAACAGCTAACGCGTACGATAACGTATCGCCACCTGAACCTCCATACTCTTCCGGGAATGGGATACCTAATAATCCTAGTTCGCCCATTTTTTGAAATGTTTCATATGGAAATTCCGCAGTTTTGTCATAATATACAGCTTTCGGTGCGATTTCCTTTTCAGCAAAGTCACGTACCATTTCTTTAATCATTTGTTTTTCGCGAGTTAGAGTAAATTCCATTCCGCTACACACCCCTTATCGAATATTGAGTTTCGACAGCGTGCGAGTTTCTACTACAAACATTACTTCTTAAAAGACACGAATATTAGTTAGACAATTGCTATAATTCTGTCATAACTTAATTTTAAAACAGATTCTGTACCAATGCACAAAAAAATTCCTACATTGTTCTACAACAACATAGGAGGTTTTGTGTCGAATTATGTAATTTATTGTTTAATAATCTCTACCTTTTCCCGAATCAGAAATTTCTACTAACCCTTCAGGGTATGGTTCGAAATATGTTTGTCTTAATAAATACTTTTCATCAAATCGAATAGCCCATGATTTTAAAATTGTAAGCAAACTACTAAGTGGTATTTTCTTTTCTGCATATTTTTGTATCAGCTCTAAAAAATGATCTTTTTCTTGTTTTTTTAGCTTTGTTTTAAAATATCCGAAAATGTGCTCACATACATTTACATTCGATGTATAGCGAGGCGCGCGAATAAATAATTTATATAAAGTCTTCTCATAGTTATCAAATACGACTTCAATTGTTTCATTTTTTTGATTTGCAATAATACGCCCTAATTCTTTTTGTTTCACCTGATTATATGCCATAAATAAATACTTATAATCTGATTGAAACGCTACGAGTTCTTTTATGTTTTTAGTATGTTTAATCATTTTGTAATGCGCGATTGTAAACAATCTTGTAAAGAAATGCTCTCTAATAATAAAATTCGACAATCTACCTTCTTCTTCAATTGGAAGATGCGAAAATTTTTTTATTACTGCTCCGCCAAATAATCCAGTTCCTTTTCCTTTTACTGGCCCTTTTTCAAAACCAGAATAGATTTTCACATCACGAGTTCCGCAACTTGGCGAACGATTCTTCAAAATAAAACCGTCAACTTCAGGTAATGTTTGTAAAAATGCATTTGAAAATTCATTCATTTTTTCAGTTACATCTTCTCGTATTGACGGTTGCACAAGCCTATTCGTACCGTTTTTTTCTACAATACGTATCGTTTCACGAGGAGTCCCTAAACCAATTTCTACTTCAGGACATACAGGTATAAATGTAACAAATGGCTGCAAGTTTCGAATTGTTAAATCTGGAACCATCTCTCCATTATAACGACAGGCATCAAATTCTAAACATTTACTTACAACAATTATCGGTTTAGCAAATTGTCGCATCACATTACCTCCGTGGCGTTAGTCCATACAATATAAATTGAATCGTATTTTCAATTTCCACTTCATCGTCCCATTTCTCTTCCGGCAATAATAAAAACCTCGTTAAGAGCAACCCTAATACAGCTGATAAAGTAAGACGTAATACAGAAGAAGGCGGAAGTTCAATAATTTCCCCTTCTTCTTGAAACTTAGCAATCAGCTTTTTAAAATGTACAAGCAGTTCTGTTTCTATTAATTGTTGTATTTCACTTTTTAGTTCTGGCTGAAATGGTACTTCTTGAATTAATATTTTTATCATTGGAAAGTGCTTTTTAGCAAATTCAAATCTATTTTGAATTATTACTCTTAAAAGCACTTCATACGATTCATACTCTGTTTTAAATATTTCTTTTGCAAAGGCTTGTACGAAAAATGGTGCAGCGAACTTTGTTAAGGTCGGCATCACGACTGCAAACAATAAATCTTTTTTCGTTTTATAGTAGCGGAAGATTGTTCCTTCCGCTACACCAGCTCGCTTTGCAATTTCACTCGTTGAAGTTGAGGCGTACCCTTTTTCTCCAAACATATCAACAGCTGCCTCTAATATACGCATTTGACGTTCATTACGTTTATCAGTATTCGTTGCGGCAACTAATTCTTCCAGCCAATCCTTCTTCATTTATTGTGCTCCTTTTTATCATCATTATATTTTGCGATGTTTCTTTAATGCAAATACATTTCCTACTGCAAATAATAGTGAAAAAAGTAGTAATACAGTAAGATCTAATGCAATCTCTGTAAACCCTTGATTCCGAATCATTACTTGTCTCATAGCGTCAGCACCATATGTGAGTGGAAATAATTTACCTAACATTTGTAACCATGTATTCATGGATTCCATTGGAAACAACCCAGAAAAGAAAACTTGTGGCACAATAACAAGCGGTATAAATTGAATCATTTGAAATTCATTATTTGCGTATGCCGATAAAAATGTGCCTAATGTTAGTGCAGTTAAAGAAAGCATACATGTTATAAGTAGCGTTAGCCATATTGAGCCAGCTACATATAAATCTAAAATATAAACTGAAAAACTTACAATTATAATAGATTGTATAAATGCAAAGATTCCAAAACCAATAATATACCCTAAAACTATTTCCCATCTTCTCACTGGTGTGGACAATAATCTCTCTAATGTACCACTTAAACGTTCTCTTACAAAAGATACTCCGGACAATATAAATACAAAGAAAAATGTAAAGAAACCAATTAATACGGGACCAAGCCCATCGAACATCGTAATGTCTTTAGAGCCATGTAAATAATCCACTTCAGGCTTCATCATTGATACATCATTCTTCTCTGTACTCTTTTGCAATACTTGAAGTACCGCACGGTTTTTTGATGAATCACTGCCTTCTAATAGAAGATTCATTTTTCCATTTTCTAAATGAATTACTGCATCTACCTTTTGCTTTTCTAATTCCGAAATTGCTTTGTCTTTACTATATTCATAAATTGATGCTTCTTGATTTTTCATTACTTTTACTATAGGAGCAGGTACATCGACTACAGCAATATGCGGTATATAGTCTTTTTGTGTAAATACTAGCGACAATAACCAAAGTAATAACATTGGTGCCCCAAACATCATTGCTAAAGAACGCTTATCTCGAAAAAATTGACGAATGATACGGATGACTACACCATTAACTCTCATGATTCAATCACTCCTTCTAACATAAAGACATCTTCAATTCGTCCAGAAGATGTTTGTTTTTTCAATTCCTCCGGTGTGCCAATCGCAACTAAATTCCCTTCTCTAATTAGCCCTAGACGTTCGCAAAACTCAGCTTCATCCATAATGTGCGTTGTTACAATAATAGTTGTCCCTTTCTTTTTAAGGTCATAAAACTTCTCCCAAATCGATTTTCGAAGTAGAGGATCTATCCCAACTGTTGGCTCATCTAAAATTAATATTTCTGGTTCATGAAGGAGTGCTATCGCCAATGATAAACGTTTTTTCATTCCACCTGAAAAATGCTGTACTTGCTTTTTCATATGCTCTGATAATTGCACAAGTTCAAAAACTTCTACGATTCTCTCTTTCTTACGCTTACCTTTTAACCCATACATCGTTGCAATAAAATCTGCATTTTCATATGCCGATAGTTCTTCGTATAATGCATCAGCCTGAGCCATATAACCAATTCTTTTCATTTCATTTAGATTAGGCATGTTTGTATTAAAAACAATTACATCCCCTGTAGTTGACTCATTAATACCTGCAATCATTTTAATGAGTGTTGTTTTCCCTGATCCGGAAGGTCCAACCAAGCCAAAAATTTCTGCTTTTTCTACTTGCAGCGAAAGGTTATGCAAAACTTCTTTTTTCCCAAAACTTTTTGATACATCTCGTAAAATAATTGAAGGTTGCTGCACTAAAAATCCCCCTTTTCTTTAAAATGAGTGAGTACTCACTTTTATTTTACTCTCGAATTATTATATGTCAAACTTTTCAAACATATATTTTTTCTGTTATTTACTAAATCAATGAAACAGAGTCGACATTAGAATATCTTTTCTTAAAGTCGACTCTGTTTCATTGTAAATTATTCGATTTTTGTTATGTTTTTAACTTTAAATACCTTCTAATTCTAGCAACATCTAATGAATATTCGATAACTATTTGCTGTATTGGTAATATAACCGTTTCCGGATATAAATGTGCATATTGTAACGTTTCTGCATACTTTTCCAACCGTTTTTCTAAATACTTTACAATTTGCTCAGGATGACTTACTAATAAAGACGTACTATAATAATGAATTTGCTCCTCAATCGCCGTATATTCTTCAATTTCAAATTCTTTATGCATTTGTACACCCCTTTATATTTTTAATATTGCTTAATAATAACTATTTTAACTCGACTAATTTTTAAGTTTTTTGATTATTTACACTATAACAAACTCAATAGGTCAAATTTTGTTACTTTATGTAACGTTGAAAAATTTTAACAAAATTGTAATGGAAACTTGTACTCAAGAAAAACTACCTTTAAATTATTCTCCTGAACAAAAAAGCAGTACAGATTAATTTAACTGCACGACTACAATCTCAGGTCTATTAAAAACTCTTTGCGGAATGATACTATTGCCTAATCCTCTACTAACTATCATAGACGTATTTTGTTGTTCATATAAACCCGCTGTATATTTGGGCAGTATTCCTTGATTAGGAGCAACTAATCCCCCGATAAAAGGTAACCGAACTTGTCCCCCATGTGCATGACCCGATAACACTAAATCTACTTGCTCATCAGCATATGCTTCTAAAAATTCAGGCCTATGGGATAATAATACATTATACCTATCTGGCTGCGTTTCAATTTTTGCTTTTACAATTGCATCTTTTACAATACTTCCTTCATCAATATCTCCAGTATTAAATTCCGGATCATCAATTCCTAACAAGTTTATTTCGTGTCCTTCCTTTTGTATTATTACATGTTCATTTCTTAAAACAGTGACATGCTGTTTCTTTAATTTTTTTTCTAAACTGTTATATTTTCCTGACCATTTTTCATGATTTCCTGTCACAAAATATACCGGGTATTCCTTTACAAGTTCTCGTATTACTTGCATACTAATTTCTGCATCGTACGATTTACTGTCTATTAAATCACCCGTAATAGCAATAATATCTGGATTTATGCTTTTTACTTTTTGAATTAAAACGTCTTGATTATCACCAAATTTTTTATTATGTAAATCTGAAATTTGTAGTATTTTATATCCTTTAAAAGAAGAGGGAATTTTACTAGAGGTTATTTTAACCTCAGTTATACTTATTAAATTGTTTTGTAAATATAAAAAGATACTAATGCCTACTAATATACCAATAATTAATATGATTCTTTTAGTCTTCTTGTTCATATTTCCTCCTAAAATCTTGATCAATACTACAGTTCACAATAAATATTACGTGCCCTTCGCATTCAGAATAACTGAAATTTTTTAATTGATTTGTAGTATTTGCTATAGTTTTATACGCCACTTATAAAATTTTTCAATCGTATGCGTGTATGATGTCATGCTCATTCTTCAGTAATTTTATAGCAGATCACTGGAATCTCTTCATAATATTAACATTTATCTTACTTAGTTTGATAACTATATCATGATATTTCCTATAGTTTTTTATAAAAATATTGTGTACTTTTCTCGAAGTATATACGACATTTGATTACAAATATATTATTACCACTACGATTTTAATTTGTTTAAAACGTACAAAGAGAGAATTGAAACACTAAATTGCCTTATGAAAAGGTATTACTGTATTATTTGTTAGAAAATTGAAAAAATATGTGTAGATAGCTATCATTGTAAGTGCATATATAATTAACTTTGATTTTCTGACATAATTTCACATAATTCTTAAACTATTTTTTTGCGTGCATTATGAAATAAAATATTGCCCCATGTCAGTCTTTAAAAAATTATATATCATAACTTTAAGGGAGGAAGAAAACTATGAAGATGAAAAGAAAAATCATGATGACGACAGCACTTGCAGCTACATTGGCTACAGGTGCACTACCAAGTACATCGGTGTTTGCTGCTGAAAAAGAGGCTCCTATCCAACAAGAAGAGACACAGATGAGTATTCAACCATTTGCACAAAATAATTTGGAAACAGCAGTTAAAGCTGCCTTAAATGGTCCAGAAGTTAAAAAAATTAAAGTATTTGAGCATGAATTTAATGTAAAACCAATTGAAGTAGTAAATTTAGGTGGCGGTAAAACATATGTTAAGGGACAAATTTCTCATCATTTAAGTTTTCGTCCAGATGATCAATTTTATTATGAGTTTACAGTGCAAGATGGAAAGGTAATAGATAAGCCTGTATTTAATATTGATAGAGGTGGTTGGACACCATTTGCTGCTCCACTTTTATCAATTCTTGCTGCGTATAATGGGATTCCAGTTAATCCAAATGATTTAAATGCACTTGGTCAACAGATTGGAAAAGTGATAGATGGAAGCTGGGAACATGCAGCCCAATCTATCGCAACTGTAGTTAGTTTAAGTTTTAATGAGTAGAATTTCTTAATTTTTGTTAGCCTAACAGAGTCCCATTTTTCATAAGTAACCTTGATATAAAAAATTCTGAAACAGCTATAAATAGATTTTTACCACTCAGTCACATTATCTTGATTTGTTAACCACCTTATCATTCATTATATGTCACAAAATAGAAGTCTTTTTTAAGACTTCTGTTTTGTTTGTATACAGTACAGCGGAAAGTTTGTTTTTTACCTATCTATGCTTCAATTCTTTAAGAATCCGTTTGACTATTAGATACAATTTATTACAACAAACTATTAAAATCTCAAATAACTTCCTACCCTATTTTGATTTTTTCAAACACAAAAATTCATTACTTTAAGAATGAAAACAATAGATGTAGTAAAAAATCATCTTGTTTTATTATATCTATTGTTTAAAAGTCAGGAGAGATAAAATGAACAAAATAAAAATGAGGAATTTTTTTAAAATTAGTATCCTTACTTGTTTCACACTAGCAAGTTTAAGTACACCATCTACTATTTTTGCTGATAGTCATCCAGGTTATTCCTATGAATCCAATATAGGCTATCAAAACCCAGCATGGATGTCGAAAGTAGCAGATTCAACAAAATTGAGTGAAATATCTATTCCAGGGACTCACGGTACAATGGCTTTACATGGAGCAAGTTTTCTTGATGAAAATTTGACAAGAAATCAAACTATGAGTCTACCACAACAATTAAATTCCGGAATTCGATATGTAGATATGCGTGTTAAACGTGTAAAAGATTCTTTTGCAATGTACCATGGGATTGTAAATCAAAAAGCAATGTTTGAAGATGTATTAAAAGAGGCAATTCAATTTTTAAAAGATCATCCTACAGAAACAATTTTAATGCGCTTAAAAGAAGAAACTACTCCTGAAAGTGGCTCACTATCATTCGAGGAAATACTTAATAAATACAAAGACCTTAATTCTTCCTATTTTTGGGATCCGAGTTCTGTACCAACTTCAAAAAGAAATAACCCTACTCTAGGAGACATCCGAGGGAAAATTGTAATCTTACAAAACTTTACAGCCTCTCAGCAATATGGTATTAATTACGATAGCTTAAATATACAAGATACATTTGAAATTGAAAACGGACCAGACGGAATGTATGAAAAATGGAATGCGGTGAGAACCCACCTTCAAAATGCAAATAATAATTTTAACAATGATAAAATCTATCTTAACCATTTTAGTGGCACAGGTGGTGCTGCTGCATTATTAAATAATGTTTATCCTTGGTTTGTTGCAAGTGGTAAAGAGAGCAGAAATACTGATAGTAACCCCAAGATGATTCAAAAAGCTACAACTAATGCGTGGGAAGATTTCCCTCGTGATATAAATGGTCAAGTATTTTATGGTGGAATGAATACACTTGGGACCGAACTCTTGCAACAAGGTGGAATTAAACATTCTGGTATTATCGCAGCTGATTTTCCTGGTCCAGGTTTAATTGATAGTATCATTAAATTAAATGGTATACATTCGAATGAAAAAGAAATATTAATTTCGCAAATTTCATCCGAATCTAGCCCTTTAACCGGACAACAAAATCGATCCAGTCAAAACTTTAAAATTGATAGTTTACCTGTAGGTACTAAGGAATTAAAATGGATTATTGAGCCTTCAGAAAAAGATCATCCTTCTTCTATCTCTTTCAATGTAATGATTGACGTTTCCCTAGGTACAGATTCTACTCGTTGGAAAAATATTTCACATGGATCTAGGACTGAAGCTTATACGAATGCTAAATATTATATTGCAAGCCCACTTGGTGCCACTAACAAATTTACAGTGAAAATATACGCTATTACAAATTAAAAAATAAAGAATCCCAATGGAATTCCTTTTTGATGGAATACCATTGGGGTTCTTTAATAATTTCATTTCGTATATATTGGGATGAAGAGTAAAAATTGCACCCCTGTTCCGGTATTGCACATAGAATAAGTGATAACTACCCTTTTCCACTTATCATTTATTTAAAACTGGCTTCCAAAGCGATAGTGCAAAAATCCAATTTGGATCGCCGTTCCCTTGATAACTTTGAATCGCTTCATACACTTTTCCCTCATGTACTACTTTATCACCTTTATTGTATGCTTTTCTTGCATCCCATTTTTCATAAGTAGAGTCCTCTAGTTTTGTTGCTACAGTTAAAACATCACTTCTACTAGACTCATTTCTAGCTAAATCAACCGCTGTCACTACATATTTGTACGATGTATTTGCCTTTAAATTTTTATCCACAAAGGATGTATTATCCGTTGTCCCAATTTTATTCATAACCCCTGCGTTTTCTCTATATACAACATAATGGTCAACACCTACATTATCTTCAGACGGACTCCACATCAAATCCACAGTTGTCGCTGTTGTACCCATACTATGTAATCCTTTTGGTTGAGTCGGAGCCTCTTTATCTGGAATTTCATTTGTTGTCTTAGCCTTTAGTTTTTCACTTTCTTTTGATATGTTTCCAGCAGCGTCTAATGCCTTTATTGTATAGGTATATTCCGTATTTGCTTTTAATTTTTTATCAGTAAAAGTTGTACCTGGTACCGTACCAATTACTTCTCCATTACGTAACACTTGATATTCTTTTACGCCTATATTATCAGTAGAGGCCTTCCATGTTAGTTCAACACTATTGGCAGAAACTTTAGACGCATTTAATCCCGTTGGTTGACTTGGAGCTACTGTGTCGGGAGTTTCATTATTTACTAAATTCACATCAATTACGTTATAAAACGCATTTGACGTATCTGCTACATCCCATACAGCTAAAATAACATGATAACCATTGCGATCAGTTGGTACATTAATTGTATGTGTTAAATTATTTGATGCTGCCGAACCGTCATGATTCACAGTTCCAATTGGTTCTAATTCAGCACGTGTTAATGGTTTATTAGGATCCCATCCCTTTTTTGTAATGTAATAATGCCATTTACTTGTAGAATGTGCCGCTGTGTATTTCCATGTAAATGTATTTGCTCCCCCCTTTATTGTGTTTTTGAACCAGCGATTTGATGTTTGTTGGTCAAGAATCCCTCCAAACAATCCTCCTGCCGAAGCAATTTTCCCATCAATCGGTCCACCATCAGGGAATCCTTTAGGTGCTTCTAGACTTTGAGGTTCGTACATTACATTTCCACAATTTAAATTTAATGCTCCATAATTCTGACTACATAAAGCAGCACGACTACTCGGCTTTTCAACAAACCCATGTGCATATGCACTTTGAGGAATCATTGTAATTGCCGTCACCCCTGCAGCTAAAACACAAGCACCAATTCCTTTTTTACTTTTTCTTAATCTTTCTAACTTAGATGTTAATTTCAAATTCATACTTGTCCCCCCAATATATTGTTTACGCTAATATAATAGCAATATAGGGATAAACGAACAAATCACCTACTAATATATTAATAGTTCAATAACATAAACACATTTAGTTTATTTATTAACCTAATATGGGGCTAAATTAAGCAAATTAATTCTATTTTGTAACATTATGTAGTAAAGAGTTTATAAAAAACCAATAAAGATTCACAAAAAATCCAAATATCGATTACTTAATTTTTTACAACCACACCCCACACGATAACTACATTATTAAGCAGGTTTCATGATTTATTACATTCTCTCGCCACCTGACAAAATCAGATCAAAAACATATCCCTGCATATTATCAATTAGTTTAACCACATCTGGATTTTTATCGTTGCTCAGCGACCAATTAATTGACACCATTGCGTTTGCTGTATACAACTGAGCTACAAAGTCAATCGGCACACTTACTTCAACCTGCTGCTCTTTCAAATAGGAATAGCAGGCATTATATAAAATGGCTTCTAATTCTAAACGTAAATCCGCTGAGGGAACACGTACATGGAGTAAAGTTGCAACCTCTTTTTTTCGCGCTGAGATCTTATCGGTTATCATATTAATAGCTTGAGCCACATTTCCATTCTCTATTAATGCGAAACGAAATTCAATTTCTTCCTTGAACCAGCAGACATAATTTTGCACTAATTTTTCCAAAAGATCATATTTATCTGCAAAATGGCTGTAAAATGTGGACTTACTCACCATAGCATGTATGCAAATATCTTTAGTTGTAATTCGCCCAAACTCTTTTTCGTTCAAGAGGGTAATAAGTGTATTAGAAATATTTTTCTTCGTTTTATAAACGCGAACATCCTCTCCCATTAATAATCAATCTCCTTCCCAAAGTTGCTTATCAAACCATTTATATCCTTATGGTTCGATTTCGTACTTCTTACCCTTTCCTGCTTGTTGTTTCTTTAATATACTTCTCTTATCCTTACCTTGTAGTCAAATATAAGGAGGGATTTTATGTTTAAACAGTATGTAAACAACGAACAGTTCAATTTGCAAATTAACCGTTTTTTCAACGATTTCTATCAAGACGATGAGCGGGCAAATCAGGATTTGCAAGCCATCATCCCAAGACTTACAGACACGGACAGCTGGTATAACACTTGGATAGAATATGCAGCAATGCGGGAGCATCAGAAAGACTTCGATCTGGCTTCGGTTTATTATCAGGCTGCCGAGTTTTATATGGAATCCTCCGATCCAAAAAAAGAAAAAGTGTACCAAAAATACCGTGAAACTTTTTATAAGGGCTTTCATGACTTTGAGTATGAAACCTATCAAATTCCTTATGAAGATTCCTATCTTCCTGCAATCAAATTCATGACACCAGGCGCATGTAATACACTACTTTTCTTTGGAGGCTACGATTCCTACATGGAGGAAATGATGAAGATGATGAACTACCTCATAGGAATCAATTATAATATTATAGTTTTTGATGGACCTGGACAAGGAACAGCACTGAAAAACGGCTTAAAATTCATCCACAACTGGGAGAAGCCCGTTTCCACAGTCATTGACTATTTCAAACTTGACCGTGTTAGTATTCTCGGAGCTTCTTGGGGCGGCTACTTGGCAATGCGTGCCGCCGCTTTTGAAAAACGAATCGACAAAGTCATCGCCTTTAATATTTTTTATAGTGGCCTTGATGCACTCAAGATGCGCATGCCGGATAATATCTGGAATAAATTGACCACGCTTCTGGCTACTAATGAAGCTGACAAAATTAATACCATGTTTAAACAAATGATGGCCACCAGCATCGACCTGAACTGGAAAGTTAAAAAAGGTATGGAAAATACAGGTGAAAAAACGCCATTTAACTTACTTAAAAACTTTGAAAAACATACGATGGCAGGAATCGGTCAGTTCATAAATCAAGAAGTATTGCTCCTGGCTGGTGAAGACGATCAGTACGTTCCAATTAGCCGATTACCGCAAATCGAATCGGAGCTATGTAATGCAGCCTCCATCACTTCTGTAGTTTTCACTAAGAAAACTGGTGGTGAACAACATTGTCAGGCTGGTCATCGTCACTTAGCTTTTGATGAAATTAAAAGATTTTTGCGACATAACTTCTAGTGAATAATATCAAGCATTTTAGCACTTTCAAAATTTTTCATATACTAACACATTAGAACATGGTTACTATCGTGACACTCCTCAAAAAAACTGATATTTTGTCATAAAAGAAATCCCCCACTTATTTGCGGGGGGATTATTCTGTGCTTTACTTATAATGATATGTGTGAAGTTTTGTTTATTTACAAACCTAAAATCCCTACAATCTGACTCGCCTTTAAATTAGTAATATAATTGTACATCTCTAAGCCTTTTCTTTCAGCCTTTAGCACCTTGCCTCTCATTTTCGATAAATGTTGGGAAACAGTAGATTGTGGAATTTTTAAAAGCTCCGTCAATTGTGTAACATTACATTTTTTATACTGAATTAACTCGTTTATAATTTGCAATCGAATTGGATGTGCCATTATTTTTAACATATCTACATCCTCTTCAGTTATTACACTCTTTTTCATTTCACTTTTATACATTGTCATAAGAAATTCTCCTTTATTATCCGTGCATTTCCGCACGTCTTTTAATTAGAAGTATATTCTAAAATTATTACGGTTTAATATTCTTACTTTTTGGTATATTGAAGTTTATATTTTCAAAATAATATAATTCCAGAAACGCCTTACACACATATTGTGAAATTCCAATATGCGATTCATATGAACTTAATATACGGTTTAAATGAATCTCACTTCACTATGGAGACACTGTTGAAACTTTACTTCAATAACTCTGTAGGAAACTTATAAACAACTAAAAAAGGACACACCTATAGCATATGTATGCGTAGGTGTGTCCTTTTCTAAGATAAATTTTAGAGTATTAACTTCTTTTTATCACATCGTATAAGATAACTATTTAAATTTCAAAATATATAGTATAGAATAGGAACATTCGCTATATTTATGTATGAAAGGATTTTTGGAAATGGACTTGTTGCAAATCAAGAAAATGGAAAATTTAATTTGGACTATTGAACATAGTAGTGACCTCTCAAAAAGGTTTTATATAATAAAATTTTTTGATAGAGAAAATACAATTAAGCCAATTGAAACATTAGAATTTGGAAATAGAAATATCGACAAATTTGAATGGGTGTTTATTAATATATTTCCAAGGGTAGTAACAACTTATGTCCCTTCCACTGGAAGGAAACCTGATGAATCATTAATAGATACAACTAGAGAAAACAGTAAAGAATCACTTATTTTACAAGGAATACGGACCTACACCAAGTTTTGGTCATGTTAACCCCCACCCTTCTATAGCAGCAAATATAATTTTGCATAAAATGTGTTTTTTTGAGTTAAGGTGAATTCTATATGTAAATTCTTCTGAGAGTTTCATTCACATTGTATTGTTCGTTATTTGAAGAACAAGGAGTTTTTTATAATATACGATATATCAATTTTTAAAATGTATGCTTATACTTATTTTTTTAGGCATTTTATTCTCTTAAGAGCATCCACGCAAATACATGCTCTTAAGAAAATAAAAGTAGTACGCATGAGATTGAATGAATATTAAATAAAACACTTTGGATCTGGAACTTACCTTACACTTTGTTTTATATACATAAAAGAAGAGTAGAATATCCTTTTTTATTTTTAGATTTGCCTACTAACACTTCAAACAATCTATCAGGACGTTAAGTAGTGAATAGTTCAATTTAAGGGGATTGTTTTAGTCTCTACTAATTTAGCAGAAAATTCAGTTCCACATTTAACCTTTTTAAATTCTAGATGATTAAATCCTTGATTAGCGCCTCATCGGTTGAATCAAAAAGGGTATGCACTTTAATACACCTAGTCCAACAAACGTAAATATTACTCCTACCAAATCAAACAAAAAAATTTGAGTAGCCCCCTATTTATTGCACTAATTATAACTAGAGCTAGCCCTTTCCTTTTCTTTAAATTCCTACTTTAACTAGAAGATACGGACGTTAAGTGATATGAATTCATTTTATAATGGGGGAATTTTTCACCTTTTCTAAACAACTTATTATATTATTTTTATCTAATAAGGCACAGAAACAAATTAAAAAACTTTAGTGCTCCTGAAAATCTCTTGAGGAAAAACGTTTTTAGGGTGAAACGTTTTTCAGGGTACTTTCATACTGACTCTTTTCCTTAAAATGTTTCTGTACCTAATATTTAAATTAACTTATGTCAAAATATTTCGCAATACAAGCGCTAAATGCTACATGGATATATAGAAAATGACACTTTTTATGAGCATACCCCATCAAATACTTATATTAAATATAGAAAAGTTACCTTACTATTATTAAATTTGTTAAATTAAATAATGAAAATGGAGAATACTAACTTTATAATTGTCACAATTTAATTTATATATCTACTCTTTTATTACTCGTAAAAATCATTTGATAATTCCTTCAATATTAATTTATGAAATGCAGAGACCATCTAAAGCAACAATTTTCTTACATTAGATTGTTTTTCTATTTAATTTATTTTGTCGAAAAAAGTCGATATTTTCATATTTTTTTCATTTAATTATTGTACATTTGCACATTTAATGTTAGGATTATGCCTATTCAAATTAGATCCTATTGATTCCTCTTTAAGATTTCTTTATTTTATTTGTGAAAATTAGTTACTTTCTAGTAAATTCCCAGCAATAATACAGCAAACTACACTAATAATAATTCTAAAATTATATTTTCATCTCGTAAATTCATAAAAAGGAATTTAAGTCAAACTATATTTTCTATCTGTGTATATTCATTTTTTATTCAAACATGATTAATCATAAGTTCTAACTCGTTAATCAAATTTAAATAACAATTTTGATTCTAAAATAAGTTCAAAATCAAAATAAATATATTGTTATTTTAAAATAATGTTGTAAACTATCTTTAGAATGGAAAGATTTATGTAACAGCATGTTAAGGGGTTACAGGGGGAATAAAAATGAGAAATTTTTTCGATGACAAGTATAAAAATATTGAATTAAAAAGGAGACTATTAAATATAATCAGTGAAATTAGTGAATTAAAAGGAAAATTAGCTGCTTATCAGGAACAAAATCCTGATATATTTACTAGCTTAGAAAAAACCATACCACTTCATTACATAAAAAACTTTACTACTACCTATGAAGATATAAAAGTCCCAAATAAAAGATTAAAAGAACTTATTTTAGATGATATAGTACCTAAAAATATTTCGGAAGATGCTATCTTTTGTTTTTATCAAACACTTACTTTTGTACATAAGAATTCCTGTGATTTATTAATCAATCCAGAGACTATACAGGAATTACATTTTCAATTAATACATTACATTACCTCTGACAGTGCCAAATGGCGCGAAAAACCGTTTACTATTCCAGGTATTCCTGAAAACGGAATGCACTTAAATAGTTACCGCATTCTTCCACATGAGCTTATTCCACAAGTAATGGAACAATTATGTGATCAATATAACTCATTAAATTCTAGTAAGGGCCATCATTCACTTTTATTAATAGCTCGTTTTATATTTAATTTTTATTGCATAGTCCCTTTTAATCAGGGTAACGGCAGATTGGCACTTATGTTAATGCAATTGCTATTAATTAAGAGTGGAAATACATTTGTAAAATATGTATGTCTGGATAAATACATTAAGAAAAGTGAATCTGAATATTACAATTCGATTTATAAATCTTCGGTAAATTGGTACTGCGAGGAACATAATAGTAGCTTTTGGTTAAAAACGTTTTTAACTATTATATTAGAGGCGTACAAAGATCTTCATAATACAGTTCTAGATTCTATATGTAAGCATACTAAAGTGGAGAGAATTCAGGATTTTATCCTTAAACAAAAACAACCCTTTACTAAGGAGTGTATTCGTAACACATATCCAGACATAGCAGAGAGTACAATCAGTAAGGCTTTAAATTCCTTGCAATTGTTTGGCCATATTAAGCTAGTGACAAAAGGAAGAAATGCTAGTTGGATTAAAGTTTAACTATACTTGTAAAACACTTACAGTTCAAAAAAGAAAATTATAACTTTATCATTTAAATTCATGCCTTTGGACTCTTATTCATTGAATTTCACTTTAATATATTAAGCTATTATTACTAATTTAGTTATTTCTAATTCCTACAAAACGTTTTATAGAAATATTTGTCGAAAAAAGTCGCATTTTAATATTTTTTCTTTATTTTCTGGTTGTAAACGTTTCATTTTCGTGTTACCATCTTAATCAAACAATAGATGGTAATAAAAATGAAAATATTTCTTTCCCTTAGAAACATATAAACGTACGGTCATATCAAGAAAATAAAGCCAAAGAAATATTTGATACCTATCCAAATTACCAATAGGAATTTTGCCGCATTAACTTTCTGTTATTTCAGAATAAAACTTCACATTTTGTCCCTAAACAAAATTTGTTAGCGTGCAAAATTCAAATACACTAAAACACCCAAATAAATGAAATGTCCTTTTTTATTGAGCATTGAGGTATGAAAAAATAATTCTTCCTACAAAATTCAGCTGAGTAACATAAAGACATCTAAATTGCTACCTTTATCGCCATCTATTGTTGACAACATATTTACCAACTATTAAAAAGAACCTATCAAGGGTTCTTTTTTATTATAATCATTCAAATTTCACTTCTATCTTGATACTTAGATTTCTACACAAATTACATCTACTTTTTTACTCTCAATTATTGAATTTATAATATAGTACTTCAATTTTAGTTATTCTTGATCTCAATCCGTTTAAATTAATGAATAAAATTCAAACATATAAAAATAATAACTACAACTAATCGTTATATATTAAAGAGGTGTCAATTTTGTCCTTAAATGAAAAGACCCTAGAAACAAAGACAGATAAAACCATTGAAAAAATCCAAACAAGTAACTTAAAAGAACTTAAAAATACATTAGCTAACATCTTTGATATTAGTGCAGATTTGATTGAACATCCTTTGCAATTAAAAACAAACACGAATATTTTACTATATTATTTTGAAGGCCTTACAGATGGTGTTGCATTAAAAGGAAATGTTGTTACACCATTATTACAAGAAGTGAATGAAGACAGTCAAATATTTAATTCTAATATTATTGCTACTCATACCAAAATAGTATATACGTGGAATGAAATTAAAGAAGGATTACTTGAGGGACAATGTGTACTGTTTATGGAAGGAGAAAAGAGGTCCCTTCTAATAAATACAAAAGGCTGGGCAGAAAGAGCGATTCAAGAACCCATTTCAGAAGTTACTATTAAAGGCTCACATGATGGGTTTATTGAGAATGCCACAAAAAACATAGGCTTAATTCGTCGATATATTCCTTCTACTGAATTGAAAATTAAAAAAATGACAATTGGAGAACGCGCCACTTCTTTAGTCTATTTAATTTACTTAGGGGATGTAGCAAACGAAGATGTGGTCCAAGAAATAGAAACTAGAATCTGTAAAATTAAAACGGATGCGGTATTGAGCATTGGAGAACTATCTAATTTTACAAAGGATCAAAATTGGACTCCTTTTCCACAGGCTTATTTAAGTGAACGCCCAGATGCCATTTCTAATCATATACTTGATGGAAAAGTAGCAGTGTTAATTGATAGATCTCCTGGTGCGATGATTGTCCCAATGAATTTAATTGGATTTTTTCAGACTCCAGATGATTATAATATACATTGGCTCATTGCATCATTTTTTCGCTTATTACGATTTGCAGGATTTATTATAGCTATTTTTTTACCCGCAATTTATATTGCTATAGTCTCTTTTCACTTTGAAATCATTCCTTTAGATCTATACACTTCTATTGCAACGTCAAGAGTTAAAGTCCCTTTCTCTCCTTTATTGGAAGCTTTTATAATGGAAATCACACTAGAAATGCTACGTGAAGCTGGTATTCGCTTACCACAACCAATTGGACAAACAATTGGAATTGTTGGAGGGATTGTAATTGGGCAGGCGGCTGTTCAAGCTGGTCTTGTGAGTAACGTTATGGTTATTATCGTATCTATTACCGCCATTGCATCATTTATTGTTTCTAATTATGATTTATCAAGTTGTATTCGGCTTATTCGTTTTCCAATGATGTTATTAGCCTATTTTTATGGGATTGTAGGTATTGTTAGTGGATTAATGCTCTTATTTGCTCATTTTGTTTCATTAACTTCCTATGGTTCACCATATGGATTGCCAATTGCACCATTTCGTCTCCAAGAGTTAAAAGATTCTTTTGTAAGATTTCCTATTTCCATGATCACCACCCGCTCGAGTACAGGACAGCCGGAACAAAAAAAGAAAAAAGAAGGTGGTTCGCATGGGGAATCTTAAATTTCAAAACATAACTTTATTTGAATTTATTGTTTTCATCCATTCACTGCAACTTGCATCAGGTATGTTAATTATGCCAAGCCCACTTGCTACTACCGCTGGCACAGATGGCTGGATTTCTATCATTCTGGGATGGATGGTTACTTCTATAATTGGCGTATTTATTGTATTAATGTTACAAAAAAGTCCTAGCAAAAATTTCTCACAGATTTTAAAAACATACTTTGGTAAATGGCTAGGAACAATTTTTCTTCTTTTATATGCCTTTTATCTATTTTTTGCTGGTTTTAATACTTTATTAAAGGCAACTGACATTATAAAAGTGTGGATATTCCCTTCCACTCCTGCTTATCAAATCGCCATATTATTACTATTGCCTTTTATTATTTTATCATTGAGTGGGATAAGGGCTCTTACTAGTTATTCTATGCTTGTTTTCTTCTTCACTGCTTGGATGCCACTATTTCTTCTGTTTTCATTAAAGAGTAACTACAATCCTTTACACCTACTACCTATTTTTAAAGATGGCATATCCCCTATTGTAAAAGCAACAAAAGAAACAATTACCCCTTATGCTGGCTTAGAAATTGCATATTTTATTTATCCGTTCTTACAAAAAAAACAAAAAGCCATAAAAGGAATACTAATAGCGAATACTGGAACCATGTTTTTCTATCTATATGTGACTATTCTTTCTTATATATACTTTAGTCCGGAGGGGATAAAAGACGTAATTTGGCCAGTATTTCATTTGTTAAAAGGGGTTCGTTTTTCATTCATAGAACGATTAGAAATTATATATATCGCTTACTATTTGATTGTATTTTCTACTACAATATATCCGTATTTATTTTTCAGTTTTGAATCTGTGACCATTTTATTTCAAAAAAATGCTCGCAATTGGGTGCTCGTTAGTTTTATGTTTTTAATAGTCGGCTTATTTATTTTTCTAAATCCCGACGTGGATCAATATTTGTTTATATATTCTCTTATGGATATCTTAAATATCATTTTTTTTATTCTATTACCAATCTTTTTTTTCGCATACAGCATTCTTTTCACTTGGTTAACTAGGAGGAAACAACTTTGATTCGAAAATGGATATGGATTGTAACTTGTTGTGTATGTTTAATCGGTTGTAGTCAAAGAATCCCTCTTGAACAGGTTTCATTAATCCTGTTAATCGCCTTAGATAGAACTTCTAATGGAGACATAAAAGTGGGCACAAGCATACCACTCTTTCATCATAAACAGCAAAGAAGTACTATAGAGCAATGGACGCGGGCATCCACTGTATATAATGGATTCAGTAAAATAGATACGAAGTTAACGGGCTATATGACAGCCTCAAAAGCTGAAATCATTTTAATTGGGAAAAAATTGGCCCAAGAAGCAAATTGGATGCAGGAGCTTGATTCTTCTTACCGTGATCCTTACGCTACCATTAATGCTAAAGTAGTACTTGTTGATGGACCTGTAGAAGAAATTTTCACAATTAATAAGCCCGATAAACCATCACTACCATCTTACATAAGTAGTGTAATCGAATCCTCCATTCAAAATAATCAATCCGTTTCTTCCACGATTCAACAATTAATGAGAGAAAAAAATGAAGAAGGAATGACACAAGCTGTTCCAGTTATAAAAAAAACAAAGAATGAAATCGACACGGTAGGAATTGCACTTTTAGATCGACAAGGTAAATATTTAAGCCGTATCCCTAAAAAAAATGTTAAGTTCTTCAATCTTTTAAATAAGCCCAAAAATAAAGGCCGGATGATACTACACCTTGTGCTTCCACCTAAAAAATCCAGCCAAAAACCAAACACTTCTATATTAATACAGAATGCGACTAGGAAAATAGATGTTAATTTTCAAAAAGGAAAGTTTGTATTTAATTTCGATATAAACGCTAATGTAGCTATAATAGAAAAAACTAACGCACATTTAATTAAGGAGCATTATGATAATAAAAAAAACATACATAATTTAGAAAATGAGGTTCAAAAAGAAATTAATAAGAAATTACAAAATATGTTGTATGAATTACAAAAGAATAAAATTGATCCTATCGGATTATCGTTATATGCTAGAGCTTTTCAATATAACGAGTGGAAAAAACTAAAAGGAAATTGGTTGCAAGCGTTAGCAGAGGCTAAAATAACTGTAAAAACACACGTCAAAATAAAAGATACTGGGACCATTAGAAATTAGATTAGCCTATTCTTTTATTTGACAGCATTTCTCAGTCGAATTTCCCTTCCTCAATAATTATGATATAAAAGACGCTAATTCAAAGAAAAATCTTTCGGTTAAATGCTAACCAATAGATTTTTCTTTTTTCTCTAACCAGTTCTTTTAAAAGGGCAACAATTTAACTACGGTAATCAAGTACAAGTTTCTAATTTAAGGAATTTAAGAACTTATAACTCTATTGCAGTAAACATGCCAGATACCATTATCAAAGCCGAAATTCCTAAGTTAAGGGGTTTCGGCTTTTTGAGTTCGTTCGAATATCTTAGTTTTAGTTTTATGTACTTTGATAGAATAGATACACATCAGCATATTTGTGCTTAATTTTATCGTTTAATGCGGCTTTAATAAATCATTTTTAGTTTATATATCCCATAGTGATAGCAATTGAATTTTATTATTTATCCCCTTAGATTATTTCAAATGATTCTATTTTCTTTCCATTTGACTCTTTTGATATATTTCAAATTTCTTGATTACATCTTGTATAGGGGAGCCCTTCTTTTTTCCACGTAAGAAATCCTCCCTTTAAATTAACTACTTTCTTTATATCAGCTTTTTGTAAAATGCTAGCTGCTATAGCAGAACGTAACCCCGTTCGACATTGTAAAACTATTGGACAATTTTTCGGTACATCATCTAGCCGTTCAAGTAGATTACCTAAAGTGATATGTATTGCATCATGAAGATGTCCTTCATCCCACTCTTTTTTACTACGCACATCGATAACCTTTACACTTCCATCTTTTATTAACGGATATAATTCATTTGATGTTTTTTCCTTATAAATCTCTAAACTATGGAATCTTTGAATTACCTTTGAAGGTGCAAAAGCAATAATATTATCTAAGCCAATGGACTCAAAGTCTCTAATAACTTCCTCCACTTTAACATTTTCCGCATCTAAAATTATTAAAGTTTCTTTTTTATAATCTAATATCCCCCCACACCAAGTTGTGAAAGAATTGTTATAAGGTATGTTAATTGACTTCTCGATGTGGCCAGCAGCAAAACACTCTACATCCCTTATATCAACTATTTGCTGAACACCCCTCATCACTTCTTGAAGTTCTTCTATTATATAAATAGCAGTAATCTCTCTCTTCTTACGAGTTGGTGGACCATACTTATTTAAATGCTTCATTAATGGAAAATACTTTGGAGGCTCTGGCTGTCCCGTCAATAAATTCGATATAAAATTATCTTCATCATTACATTGAAACGCCCAATTAAACATCTTTTCATAACCTAATGTGGAAGTTGGAATTGCTCCTAATGCTTTTCCACATGCACTTCCTGCACCATGTGATGGCCATATTTGCAAATAATCGGGGAATATTTTTATTTTTTGTATAGAATCAAATAATTGTTTCGCTCCTATTTTTGCGGTATCTTTAATACCAACAGCAATTTCTAATAAATCGGGTCTACCTATATCTCCTACAAATATAAAATCACCTGTGAATATTCCTATCGGTTTATCATTCATATAATTATTTTGACTTGTATCGGTTACTAAAAAGGAAATACTTTCAGGCGTATGCCCTGGGGTATGAATGACATTGAATTTTATATGACCAACCTTAAACTCTGTTCCCTCTCTAACCAAATTGTATCGGCCCTCGTTAAGATTTTGATATTTCCAATCACTATCTCCTTCATCTGATACATATAAATTTGCATTAAAAAGAAGGGAAAGTTCTCTAGACCCAGATAGAAAATCTGCATGAATATGAGTCTCAGCCGCAGCAATTACTTCCATTCCCTCTTTCTTAGCAAATTCTATATATTGTTCTATATAGCGGCTGGGATCAATAACAATTGCTACGCCTTCCTTCTGACAACCAACTAAATAGGAAGCATGAGCTAATTTTTCATCATAAAAATATTTTAAAAGCATAGCTATTCCCTCCAAATGCTTATTTCAAATTACTTCTCGGTTGTTACAACAACTCTCTATCTTTCCTTATAGAATCCCTTTCAACATTAAATTCCAATACATATAGGGCAACATATACCTTTTAAGTAAAAACATACTATACCGTTCTTTCGCTTGATTAAACGGAAACGTTTCTTGAGGCTCATGTTCATAGTTAAATTCAGCGAGTATAAGACTTTTATATCCTGTAACAATCGGACAGGATGTATACCCATCATAATTAGCCTGCAAATCTCTTCCATTAAGTACGTCCAAAATATTTTGTTTTAAGACAGGTATTTGTTTTCGAATTGCCGCTCCAGTTTTAGATGTAGGTAAATTGGTACAATCTCCAAGTCCAAAAATATTCTTATATTTTACATGCTGCAAAGTATAAGGACTTATATCTACCCACCCCTGATAATCACTTATCTCACTTTCTTTAATAAAGTTAGGTGGCCCCATTGGTGGAACAACATGTATCATACTATATGGTACTGTTTCTCGTTTCAGTGTTTGCGTATCTTCAAAAATTGCTTCTCTCTTTTCAGCGATAATTTCTACTAAGTTTTTATTATAGTTCGTTATAATTTGCTTTCTTTCTAGTACTTGTTCTAATGTTTCAGCATAACGCGGTACCTGAAATATGTTAGCGTTCGCAGAATAAAACATTACTTCACTTCTGTTTTTCAAACCGCCATTACAAAAATACTCTTCTGCTAAATACATAATTTTTTGTGGGGCGCCACCACATTTAATAGGAGTATTGGGGTGGGTAAAAATCGCATTTCCTCCTTTGAATTTTTCAATTTCTCTCCAAGTAGAATCAACATATTTATAAGAATAATTGCTACAAACCCCATTGGTCCCAATAGACTCCTTTAAGCCTTTAATACCACCCCAATTTATTTGTATACCGGCTGCTACAATAAGAATCTCATATTCAAGTAGCATTCCATCATCTAAAAGTATCTTATTTTGATCTGGAAACAACTTAACAACACTTTTAGGAATCCACGTTGCTCCTTTTGGAATAAGTGATTCTTGATCACGCATCGTACATTCCTTTGAAACGATTCCTCCCCCAACTAAACTCCATAGTGGTTGGAAGTAATGTTTTTTAGATGAATCGATAATAGCTATACTTTCTTTCAATAGGGATACATTTCGTAACAAATGTGCAGTAGAAGATAGTCCTGCAGTCCCAGCGCCAATCACAATAATTTTATAATTATCTCTGGTCTTCATTATCCTCTTCCTATCTGAATTTAATTTTTAAGTTAACTAATTATTAGCCTTATTTCATCGTAGTAACAATATTATAAGATAAAAATACTATTATTTCATCTTATTAAAATGAATATTCCGTTAACTTTATCCGTCGACATTACTATATGCGTAAATCCCTTATGTTACTTCTTTAATTTGTTTCAAACTCTACAAACTTTACATTTCTCAATATTAGCCTGTATCCTATCTCACTTTAATGACATTACACTTCTATAGATAATGAAATGCAAGTTTCTTTGGTATGGTTTGTCCATCCTCCTTTTCAGGAGATAGACAAAAACAATCTTATTCCAATAGCTATATTACCTATTCTTTTTTGAATCTTTGTTATAAATATCTATACATGCATTTGAGAACGTCTTTGTTGTTTTTCCAGTCCCTCAATAATGTGAGAATTGCTATTACCATATTTCCCGTAGCCTTTGATTTATAGGGAGCTGAAAATAGTACATACCAACCCGACTGGAATATTGAACACCTCATAACAGGAGATAATTTCTACTTAACTCAACGTTTTGGTAGAGCGCATTTTGGTGCCAAAATGAAGATTTTCAAGGTTCACCCTGACGGTACTTTACAACGCTTTATTACAATTGAACCAGAATTTATTACTACGCCTAAAGGGTTAGAAATTTGGAGAACACCAATTACAAATGTATATACTAAAGGGACATATATTGCAGTAATTAAGTATAACGGAGAATTTACCTACTCAAATCATTTTCAAATTAATTAACTCTTTCCTACTCAGTAGCTAAAATTGATTAATTAGGTAGCTATGAAGAATTAAGATCTTAACCAGCTTCAATTGGATTTTAACTTTTTTAATATAAACACATTTTACCTTTAATAGAAGTAAGTTAACTATTATATCCACCTACTCTTCGTATGCAATATTGCATACGAAGGGCCTTAAATATTTTGGTATACTATGCATGTGGATTTTTCATCCAAAATTCCACTCAAACGCATATTTATGTATATGCCGACCCTAATTGCTAAAAGTGAGAAGAATGTTATTCATTCTTCTCACTTTTTTTATTTAAAATGTGTGCTTGTACTTAGGTCTTTAGATATTTTACATTTTGAATCTTAATACTAATCCACGTATGTGAATTTCCTTATAAAAATAAACTCCAAAATAGAATTAATCTTCCAAATTCCACCTATGGATTCAGTTGTTTTCTAAAAAACATTCCAGCGTTTTTATCAATTGATTTTAGAATAGTTAAATAATAATACCATATACAAGCTCTGCATAAATTATTCATTTTCTTTTATATAATACCTACCTTTTTACTTCTGATAAATCATTAAACATTGGATTATATTTCACTTTTATATAAATAAAAGCCAAATAGCCGTTCATAATGAACGACCATTTAGCATCTTACTAATAATTTGAATGTTCTTCATGTTAATCTATTTTGTTTAATCCCGTAGAAGTAACTTGATAGGTTCTTTTTTTACCTATATATTCTTGTTTATTATTCTCAAGGTTAATAAGTGTAGCCCGTGTCTTTTCCTTTACTGCTTCCCCTTCTATATGGGTAAACTCGATATAATCTCCCACTTTGACTGGCACAGTTTGTCTTTCAGCAGTTTGCTGTCTATTTCCCACTATTTCCTTATTGTACACAACACTACCGGATGAATTCTGTACTTTGATACTTGCATACGTATTATTAAAATAAGAATGTGGTACGCCTGCTTCTAAATTCACCTGCATTTTCTCTGTTACCCTATTATAATCTACTTTTGCGATTTCTCTATCACTATATCCCTTTAAAGACCAACCAAATTGATTTCCGTCTAAAACCGTTGCTTCTGGCATCTTTTCTACTTTCTTCAGACCTTCTTTTGTAACTTCGTACATTGCTTTTTTTCCAAAGCTCTCTTGTTTACTGTTGTCTACATTTGTGAAAGTAGCTCTATGCACACCTTCTAAATGTGTTAACTCAATATAATCGCCTACTTTAACTGGAACTTTTTGCAATTCAGCATTTTGTTGTTTGTTTCCATAAATGTCTTTCTTGTATACTACTTTCCCTGATGCATTTTGTACTTTAATACTTGCATATGTTTCATTAAAATAATGATGTGGTACGCCTGTTTTTAAGTCAACTTGCATTTCTTCTGTCGACTTATTGAAATTGATTTTAGCAAACTCGAAATCACTAATTCCTTTTAGTGACCATGCAAATTGATTTCCATCTAAAATTGTTGCTTCTGGCATTTTTTCTACTTTCTTCAAGCCTTCTTTTGTGACTTCATACATTGCTTTTTTTCCAAAGCTTTCTTGTTTACTGTTGTCTACATTTGTGAAAGTAGCTCTATGCACACCTTCTAGATGTGTTAACTCAATATAATCGCCTACTTTGACTGGAACTTTTTGCGATTCAGCATTTTGTTGCTTGTTTCCATAAATGTCTTTCTTGTATACTACTTTTCCTGATGCATTTTGCACTTTAATACTCGCATATGTTTCATTAAAATAATGATGCGGTACACCTGCTTTTAAGTCAATTTGCATTTCTTCTGTCGACTTATTGAAATTGATTTTAGCAAATTCGAAATCACTAATCCCTTTTAGTGACCATGCAAATTGGCTTCCTTCTAAAATATTATTTTCATTAGGCACATCTGGTTTAATTGGATTAGAATCCGTACCCTTCCAAATCTCTGCTGTTAAAATTGGATATCCTAATGCAGCCACTTTTTGAATGGTATCGTTATTTGGACGCAATCCCCACTTCTCAAAGAAAGGTATCAAATTTTGTTTGGCTACTTTTGATGCCGAAATCATAAATAATTGTTTTTTATTTTCATCAGTTTGTGGAAGTTCACTTGAAGACATGTCTCTATACAATTGATGCAATTTAGGATAGAAGTCCTCTCCATATGCTAACTGTAGTTGCCAAAGCATAACAAGCTTAACAAAAACATCACTAACTTCGTCATAATTTTTATTAGGTTGTTCTAAGTATTGAAATGCCTTAGTATAAGCGCCCTCCTGTTGCAATCTAAAAGATTGATTAGATGTAAATGCTTTTTCTACAGAAAGGCTGTAAATATTATTTTGTACTTCTGTCATATTATAAAACTTCCAAGGTGATTGCTGTCTCAAATGCCCTGCCTCATGCCAAGGACCCCAGCCATCTTTTATAAATTTATTAATATTTAACACGTATTGGATTGCATCTCCTACATATGCGGTTCGATAAGAAGTTGCATACATATAATAATCGGGAGAATGATTTTCTTCTACGTAATGAATATAATGTTTATCTACTTGTTCCTCGGATAAACCAGCTACTTTGTCTTGAATTCGAGTAGCTTCATCCATCTTTTTTAAGAGTTGTACAGGATCTGTATTAGAACCTAACAAATATTTCTTAACACGTGCAGGGCTGGCCGTAATTAATACACGTTCTCCTTTTAACTCCACTGCATGTGCATTGGGATATTGGTCCAGCATGTTTATTAAATCTTGTTTCGTATGCTTTCCTAGTTCAAAAAAAGGAGTAGTCGTTCCACCTGTTGTGACTGTTGTTCGAATGGTACCACCTTGTTGTTTATTATAAAAATAAATCATCCCCCCATTTGGAGATTGGATTGTGTTTATACCAGGTTTTAATGTAAATGATTTTATTTTAGAATCTTCTCTCCAAGAAGCATCATACGAATACGTTCCAATGTATGCTTGAATATTTTGATTTCCTTCTACATTAATCGTTATTTGTTCATTTGGCTTTGCATATAAACCAGTGGGTTCATATGGACTAAATGCCATACTTTTTCTTTCCTGTTGTTTCAGTACCTCAACATCCCCTTTTCCTGGGACTGTATATATTCTGTTTTCTGATTTAACTGACTTTTCTTCTTGCAGTGATGTCGATATTTTTTTTTGCTGCTTTGTTTCCTCTGCAAAGACATCTGATGAAGAAACCATTACAGTCGTAAGCATAGTTACTGTAGCAGTAGCTGCAAGTATTTTTCTAGTTTTATATTTTGAGTTATTCCCCATATTATCTCCCTCATTTTCCCTTAGTACATTTAAGGATTATTATTTTATTTATTACGTTTTTACACCAAAAATTTTTTACGCTATTTATGTTGTATCTAATACTCTATTTTTCCTCATAATAGTCTCCTTTTCTTTATTTCTAATTGTTTATAAATGTTATTTGATGACACATAAAATAACAACTTTACGATAAACTCATCAATAACAACCTATTATGTTTTGATTTAGTATTCTTAACTTCCATCTAATTGTATAAAAGTATTCAATTAGGAAAATAAGAATATAAAGCTCACTAATCATAGATTAGGTTTTACGGAAAAATTCATAAAAATCATTCACTTTAAAATTTCATACTTGTATAACTATTTTCTACATATAGGATGGAATTATAAAAATATTTCAATAAATTGAAAAGACAGAGGCCTGATGATACCTCCGTCTTTTCAATTTATAAAGAACAAAAAATCATTTTATAACTGTATAAATGCCCTTGCAACAAATACTGTATTCCGCTATTTTTTTGAAGAAACAGGATCCATTTTTAATGTTTTTATCCCTTCTTTTAATGTAAACGCATCCGCTCTCAATGTTTTCCAACTATCTTTCGCTGCATTCAAATTAGGTTTTAGGAATTTGAATTTATTTTGATCCGCTTTTTGGGATGCTTTATCAATATGACTAAGCACTCCCGAATATTGAGAATCTAAATCATGCCATTGTGCAGACATATAGGTAAGTGCATTAATAGCCGATCCAATCGCATTGTGCATTTCATTAATATTATTATACGCAACACCAACTACACGATTTAATGTTACTTTATAATCTATAGTCTGACGTAATTGTGCTAACAACGGCTCTAACGTACCTAAATTATTTCTTGCTACCCCTATCATTACACCACCAGCAATCCACGTAGGAATTGAGGGAATTGATACAGTTATTATTCCATCTGATTCTACTTGTTTAAAATGTCTTACTTGCTCTAAAACTTCATTTAGGCGCTTTTCATCTTCATCAATTCCAGATGCTTGGTTTTTCAGAATCGAATGCAAAATATCTTTATGACCTCCAAATGCCCGGACATCTTCTCCAATACTATCTCTTAACTTAGCTAGTTCTTGTATTAAATTCTGTGTATATGCTTGATTTTGTTTAATCTCACCTTGTAAATCTGTCATGCCTTCTTTTAATGTGTCTGCATCCCCTTCATTAATCGCTTCTACTAATGTGTCATAATAATTGTCGAATTTAGTATCATACTCTACAATCCCCGTCAGTGTATCTAAAAGTTGTTTTTTTATGTGTGAATCCCATTTCGTAGCATGCTCTCTTGCATTCTTTTGATCTTGTAGAATTTGACTAGGTAGATTTGTATATCCTTTAATGTCAATGCCTTCAAAGTTAACATCTGGGTTTTTAATTAACAAATAAGAGTAATCATTCATGGATTTTGCAAATACCCCAGCATCTTGCAAAGCTTTTTTCATCTTTTCGCTGTTTACAGAAAGAGATATATCTTCGGTACTAGTTTGTTCCATTTTACTTTCACTTGCGAAGGCTGCCACTGGAGAAACTACAGTAGTTGTTGTCAGAGTTAAAAACGTCGATACAGCAAGTAGTTTATAAGGAAAGTTTTTATTCATTTTAATTCCTCCTATACATATATATTGATTTTTAATTTGTTTTTTCTTGTTTAAAAGCAATGTCTTTTGAAATGAATTCTGCATCCTTATGAATATCATTCCAACTTTGTTTTGCAGCCTTTAAATCATCAGGTATTAAAGAAAGTTTATGTTCTTGCATTTGGTCGATATTATCATATAGATCTTTATAATTCGCTCCCATCGTATTCCATTGTTGCTGAATACTTGTTAGAGACATAATTGCTTGATCAACTGTTTGATACAAATATGTTAAAGTGTCTTTTGTATTAGTAAGTGAAATAACTGCTTGGTTAGCTAAATCAGCTTTCATACTTAATTCTCCAATTTTATTCGAAATTTCATTATAGGAGTTCATATGATTAGATGCCTCAACACCAGCTGCTGTTCCTAAACCGATACCAGCTGCCCCTAGAGCCGTTAGACCACCAACAACAGCTGGTGTCGCTGTGCCACCGGTCACAACAATTACTACCGCTCCTGCAATCGTTCCAATAACTAAAATAGCTGCTCCTAATCCACCACCAATTGACCAGGCTAATACATTATCAAAATGTGCTTTCTGCGTAGAACGTAAATTCTCAATTTCGGCCTGAAGTTGTGGGACTAGTGCTTGTTTTCCCGCTAATATAGCCGTTAATCCCCCTTGTCCATCTGGACCTCCAACATTATTTTTAAAATCTACAGTATTTGTATACAACTTTGTTTTGAAAGCTTCTAACATCTTAATAATTTCCGTAACTTCATTTGAATTTGTATGAATTGTACCGATTAAATCCCCTATTCCTTCTTTGAGGCCCGCCTTATCTTTCTTTTTTACAGTATCTACTAGTGTGTCGTAATAATTTTGAAATTGTTCATCATAATTTACAATATTACGTGCTGTCTTTTGAATGTTTGGCTTCGCTGTATCTAGCCAGTAATTTGCATTGATTCGTGACAGTTCTTGATTCAGGTGAATGTTTTTGATTAATTCTCCCCCTCCTGAACCTAAATCAATGTTGGATAAATTTACATTCGGTTGCTTAATCATTGTTTTTGCGTACAAATCCATTACAAGAATATGAGAGCCTGTTTTAGCCAACACTTTCTTTAACCCTTCAGGTCCTAACGCATAATTTTCTATTTTCTGTTCTTGTGCTGTCTGTTCTTGTGCAAGTGCGTGAATAGTACTACCATTCGTAGCAGTTATAACCGTTGCTAAAGTGGCCAAAGTTATGACCTTAAATGGAAATTTCATTATTTGATTCTCCTCCTTATTTTCAATTGATTTATTATCTTTTCATTAAACCTAAATTCTTAATATTAAAATTTATGGACTTGTTCTTCGAGTTGATTTGTTACATTTTTTAGTCGTCTTAATGTATCTTTTTGAGACTGAGTGTTACTAGTATCAACTTCAGTCAATAATTTTTTAATACTATTATTTATTAGATTCAAATCCTCTTTATAACGTTTCATTAGCTCAATTTCTCCATCTACTTGATTAGCAAATGTATGCAAATCATTTTGCATGAAAAGAATCATTGATTTTTGTAGATCTGCTACTGTTAATTTAGTTGTTAAGTCATATAATTTCTGATTTTGTTTCTCTAAATCATTTAAATATACTCTTTGCTCTGCTGTTAGTTTATTAATTTCGGCAAAGGTACTATATGTTTTTTTAATTTTTTCAGGATCAATCACTTTCATAAGATCATACTCTTTCGTTTTTGTAACTGCAGCTGCAGCAATCTCACCTTTTTTACTTTTCTCTATCGCTTCACGTGCTTCTTTTTTTGCAGCTTCAATTTCTATAGCTGATTTTCCCTTTTCTGTTGCTTCCTGCTCTGCTTTCTTCTCTGCTTCTACAATAGTATTATTTATTTCTTTTCCTTTGTTATACGCTACTACCGCTGTTTGAGCAGCCGGTTCAATGATATCTTTTGATAGGCTATAAATTTCTTGGAATACCTTTAGCCCTTGTTCATTTAAAGCTCCTGGTAATAATGCTATTTGCTCTAAAGCATTTTGAATTGATTTTTTTGTATTTAGCATTTCATTTTTTAACTTGTCTATTTTTCCTGTTCCCTCTGAACTAAGTACACTCTGTGCTTTTACCACATCTGTATCAAGATTTTTCAGTTTCTTATCTACCTGTAGTTTAAGATCTGTTAACTCATTAATCTGACGTTGCACGTTTTCTTGGTTTGTTATAGTCATATCTTGGAGAACTTCCAGTCTATCTATAAACCCTTCTTTATCTTCCTTATTATCTACAAATCCTTTTAATGTTGGATAATAGCTATTAAATTTGGTTGCAAATCCTTTACTTTTTGAATTTAGTAGAATTAATTTTGGATATAGTTCTGATGACCACTCTTTCATATCTTGTTTAATTAGAAATTGAGTTGTATTTAAAGATGGAACTTCTTCAAGTTGCACATTCGGACTTGCTAAGGCTCCATCTATAAAGGTTTGTGTTAATTTGGAGTGTGCACCTATTTTTCGTAATGCTGAGGAAATATCTATATTTTCTTGTTTCATTTCTGCCTGAACGATTGGCGTTGCGAGAGTATTGATAGGAATAGTCGCTCCAGTAACGATTGATGTTATTAAAAATCCTGTCATAATTTTATTCTTCATTCCGTACACCTCTTCACTATTGTCTTTTACAGTTTTAATCGTAAATGTTGTACAACCTAACGTTAGGATTTCTTCACATATACTTGAGGATAAAGATTTTTCCAAAAAAGTAATTACATCTCGTTTTTTATTTATTTTTGATAGAATATAAGGACCTTACTCCCCCCTCATTTTAAACACTATGTTTTTCATAAGTAAACCAGAAAATCGCTTTGATTAAATTTGATTTTTCAGATATTAATTATTCAAATTATAAAATATTATATTTAAAAAAGTTAAATCCAAATTTCATTTCATAAAGTGAAATAATTATACTATGATAATTAAACATAAAAATCCTTTTATTCCCCAAATCCTATATGAATCCCTCATCCGGAAATGATTTTAATATAATTTAATAGTGATTGACGCATATGTGTCTTTTATATGGATATGTAAAATTACATATTCATATAGGAGTAACTAGCATATATACGCCAAAATATTATTATCGTATATATAATAATCATGTTACTACGAACACCACAGGAGAAAACTCCCCTCATGCACTTTAGAGGATAAATTATCCATGAAATAATAATTTTTGCTTGTATACTTACTATTATTATAGGAATACAAAAAAGCGATTCTTTTCACAGTAAAAGAATCGCTTTCTAGGTTCCTATTTTCAATTACATTACATAAAGAATTGAGAAATTATCATTTAAGAGCCTTAACTATCACTTCAGTTGCCTCTGCAATTAGTTGATTATCATAGGCAGCCTCTTTTTCATCTTTACTAGATAAAATTGCGATGATAATGGGTGCTCTATTTGGCGGCCAAACGATAGCAATATCATTGCGTGTCCCATAACTTCCAGCTCCTGATTTATCTCCAACTATCCAGTCAGTTGGTACGCCTGCACGAATAAGTTTGTCTCCTGTAGCATTTCCTTTCATCCACTCTGTAAGAACTTTACGTTTATCAGCTGGAAGTGCATTTCCGACCGTAAAAGCTTTAAGATTCGTAGCAATGGCTTTCGCTGTACTAGTGTCACGAATGTCTCCTGGAGTAGCTTCGTTTAACTCTGGCTCAAAGCGATCAGCTATAGTAACCCGATCACCCATCTGTCTAAGTGCTTTTTCATATCCTTTAGGTCCGCCTATTTTATTAAATAAAATGTTCCCGGCGGTATTATCACTGGAACGAACAGCCGCCTCTGCAATTTCCCCAAGTTTCATGCCTGTATCTACATGTTTCTCTGTAATGGGTGAATATTCAACTAAGTCGTCTTTCGTATAAGTGATAACTTCATTTAATTTATCAATTGAGTTTTGCTGTAGCAATACTCCTGCCGCTAATGCCTTGTAGGTTGATGCAAAGGCAAATCTTTCGTTAGGTCGATAAGCAATTGTTCGATTTGTACCAGTATCAATAGCATACACACCTAATCGAGCATCAAATTTTTTCTCAAGTTGAGAGAATTCTTTATACGTCGCATGATTTTTATGTTTAACTGGTCCGGTCTTTTCTTTCGCTTCAACTTGCAATGCCCCTCCTGTAAAAACTTCTAGGCTTGTAAGACTTAAACCTAATATACCAACACATAAACCTATTTTTAACATCCTCTTGTTTTTCAAAATCATCATTCCTTTCAAATTTTCAATACTGAAAACAAGTAGTAAATTCAATACACTGTATCCTATTTGAAAACCTGTTTTTATACGTACACATAATAGACCATCTAAGAAACAAGTTTGTTCCATAAATTTAAAACCTTTTTAACTAGTAGCCAAGATATTAACAAAAGTAAGAGATAGCAACTATGATAGCCGCTATCTCTTATTTCAAATCTTCCTTTTTCTTTAACTTATAAAGGCTTTTATATAAACAGGGTCTCTTCCCCTGAGAAAAGTGCACAAATTTTACTAATTTTGATTCGAACTATCTATACTAGCAGCTTCACCATGTATACGTTGCTTTTTTAAATCAAAGTATACATCTAAAATTTCCTTTCCAATTATAGAATTAATTCCATTTTTATCATCATGAAGCCATGGGACTACTACAGAAAATGCTACTTCTGGATTATCATATGGAGCATATCCAACTAATGTTAAGTTATAACATTCCATACGTTCTCCTTTTGCATTTCTACCAATTGGTTCATCTCCACCATATACAGTTTGAGCTGTCCCTGTCTTTCCTGCTGGTTTATATGGCGCATTTTTGAAATACTTCACGCCAGTTCCATCACCTTCTTGGAATACCCATCTAAAGCCTTCTTTTATCCGATCAATATGTTCTTTCTTCATATCAACTCGATTTAATACGACAGGCTCCATAGAGCGTATAACTTTACCGACCTCTTCTTCTTTTATTGATTGCTCTCGTATTTCTTGTACAATTTGGGGTTGCATTCTATATCCACCATTTGCAATAGTTGAAATATATTGTGCCAATTGCAATGGCGTATACGTATCATACTGACCGATAGAAAAATCTAGTAAAAACCCAGGTTGACTATCTACTTTTCTCGTTTGCCCAATTATTTCATTCGGTAAATCAATACCTGTTGGGACACCTAGACCAAATTGTTTAAAATAATAACGCATTTTATCAAATGCTTCTTGTTTAATATCCAATGAACCATTTGGTACGTAATTAACTCCCGCAATTTTTAAAGCTGTCTGGAACATGTATACATTCGAAGATACTTGTAAAGCTCGTAAATCATTAATATTACCAAATCCGGATACATTCCATGATTTCTTGGCTTGTGTACCTTTAAATTTCATCGGTGCATCATAAAATTGATCTCCTGGCTGTATTGCCCCTGTCTCATATCCAGTTAATAACGTTGCGCCTTTTACAGCTGATCCTAGCTCATACGAAGTTGTCATGTTACCTAATGCCAAATCCTCAATCTCTATTTTCCCTTCTTTTTCTACAATCTTTTTGCCTGCCATAGATAAAATCTGTCCGTTATTTGGATTTGTCATGACGACAAACGCTCGGTCCAACAATGGCTCTGAACTCTTAAAAGCCCTCAAATTTTTCTCTATACTTTCTTCCACTTTCTTTTGTAATTCCATATCAATCGTTAATGTTAAACTACTACCACTTTTTCCTTTAGAGATTATTTCTGTGTTTATAATGTTTCCTGATTTATCAGTAATGTTTTTCACTTCTTCTTTTGTGCCGTGTAATACATCTTCATATCGTTGTTCAATATAACTTTTTCCTACACGATCATTACGGTTATATCCACGTACCAAATAAGAATCTAAGTTTTCTTTCGGTAATCCTTCTTCACTACTTGTAATATTACCTAACACGGAACGAAATAAATTACCATTTACATAATTACGTTCCCAATCAACTGTTGTATCTACTCCTGGAAACTCCGCAAGTTTTTCACTTATCCGCGCATATTCTTGATCTGTCACATCTTTTTTTATAATTTGTGGTGTCAGTTGATAACCTGAACTCATTTTACTTTTAATAGCTAACACCTTTAAATCTTGTGCTGTTAATTCTGCCAATTCTACTTCTGTAACGCGACTTCGTCTTAAGTCTTGAATTTTTTTGTCTAGTTCTTTTCCCTCTATTCCCTTTTCTTTAAACTTTCCTATGTCGTTTTTAGTAATCTTTGATTCCGCACGTTTCATATTCAATTGCATCCAGAAATCTTTTTTATCGATATCGGTTAATTTATTTATATCTTGCTCAGGCATTTCAAGTACCTTCGCCAAGTCTTTTGCTGTTTTTAAAATATCTTCACTCGTAATCCCCTTCACCCTTGTATACGTAATTGTGCGAAGAGATTTATTATTAACGACCGTTTTCCCTTCTCGATCTAGAATCTGTCCACGTGGAACTGGTATACTAGTTGTTTCATTTTGACTGTTTTCCACTTGGTTCTTATAAGCCTCTCCCTCAACGATTTGTACTTTTCCTAGCTGCATAATAATAGCTGAGAATAGTACAAATATGCAAAGGAACATTATATTCAATCGAATAGATATATATGTCTTCTGTTTCTTTACTTTTTGTTCTTTCATAAATCCTCCATATAATTCTTCAGGAAATCCTCACTAATACTTAGTAAATAAATATACTAAAAGCGTTCCCTATATATTAGAAACCACTATTCAGTTATAATAGTGTCTTATCTTTTTTGTTAAATCCTTGTAAGCATCCATTCCTTTTGGTTTAGCCGCGTAATTGATAAATCTCCCTTCCTGTTTTTTTCTCTATTTTTTTGTCGCCTGCATTAGAAATGCTAAACTGTATAATGACTCATATTAAGCTTACACATAGACTTACTATTAACATGTACTTTTTTTCATACTGATTGTTCCTTTCTTCATGCTGTAATACTTAATAGACAACCTAAGTAATAAAGTTGTTCCACATTTACAAAAAAAATAATTAACTATAAGATGGAATAGGCTACATAAGGGAGGGTTATATGTTACATACGAAAAGATGGAGATTTTTTGCGGTTCTTTCTATTGTAAGTGTGATTTTACTAATTTTATTAAAAATCAACTTCATTTCAATTACTATCGCAACTTCTTCAGCTGAAAGAGGAAAAATTCTTGATCAAAATGGTGTAATACTAGCTACAAATAAGAAAGTTAAGTCTCTATATTGCACTTCTAATGATGAAAAACTATCGAATAAAGATACATCAAACACATTAGCTTTTTTCAATCAATTTTCAAACGAGTTTCAAGATGACATTTCTACAGAGGACATAAAATCTCAATTACAACAATCCTGTAATAAGCAGACTATGAATGAAATATCCTTATACTCTGATATAAATGAAAATGAAATTTCATTCATAAACAAGAATAAACCTAAAAATGTAGTGATCAAAGACGAATTCATTCGATATTATCCAAAGAACGAAATTGCTTCACAAGTAATTGGGTATGTAGAAAATGACCTTAATTCTAAGTATGGACCTATTGGTAAAAGTGGGATTGAGCTTCAATATGAAAATGATTTAAAAGGAAAACCCGGAAAAACTCTGATTTTTAAAATTAACAATAAGAAATTCTTATGGAACATCCAAACAGTACAACAGGGAAAAGATGTCAGGCTAGCTTTAGACTCTAAATTGCAGCAAAAAACAGAGGAAGCACTAAGATCTCAAATTAAGAAAGTACCTGATGCTAATGCTGGTTATGCAGTAGTAACCGATGTAAAAACTGGCGCAATATTAACTATGGCCAATTCGGCAGTTTTTGATCCAAATATATTAAATACACATGTATCATCTAAAAAAGAAAACATTAAATCCCTTTCGCAAAATAAAGCAATTCAAAAATTAAAGTATGGTGAATCTTACGTAAATATGGCCTCTACTATAAAGCCACTTACTATTTTAATCGGATTAAACGAAAAGCTTTTTCAACCTGAAGATACATATTTGGATAATGGTAGTTTTCAGTATGATAATCAAAATAAAATCACTAATGCTCCTGGAACACCAACAGGTGAAATTACACCGAGTCAAGCTATCATTAATTCATCAAATACATTTATGACAGCAAAAGTAGCTCTCCCCTTATTCAACCGAAATAATGGGAATATAGAAAAAGTAGCAAATATATGGACAGATTATTTAAAGCAATTTGGCCTCCGCTCTAAAACTGGTATTGATTTACCCTTTGAAGAAGACGGAGAATATGAATTTCATCCATCTAATAAGTTTGAAAATGGAATCTCTGCTTTATTAAATGCATCTTGGGGAGGAAATGAAGTACACACCCCTCTTCAACTTGCTCAATATGCAGCAACTTTGGCAAGTAAAGGTGATAAATATAAACCTCAAATCGTAAGTGCTATTATTGGTCAAGACGATAAGGAAACAAAAAAGTTTAAACCACTCTTAGAAAGTTCAAATCGTTATCCTATGAAATTTTGGGGTGTCGTGCAAGGTGGGATGAGTCAAAATATAGAGGAGATTAAAAACTTGCCCTTTCATGTCGCGGGTAAAACAGGGATAACTGGCTCTCCGAACGAGCAAGAAAGAATGATAAATCATTCTCTTTTCATTGCATATGCTCCTACCGAAGATCCAAAAATTGCTATTTCTGTCGTTATTCCTGGTAGTAATTCGGAAAAAAATATTGCTGCTCTCGTTACATCAGAAATTTTAGAGTGCTGGAATTCACTTCAAAAAGAGGATAAAGATAAAGAGGAAGGTTCATTAAAGTGAACCTTCCTCTTTTACCATATAGAATCTATATTCGTTATTTCCCATATACCTTCATCATTCTTTTCAAATATGAAAGAATATTTAATATCAGTTAAAACATACTCTTTTTGTACATATCCAGTATAACCGTTAATTGTCGATATTTTTATATATCCATCATTCTGCGCTTTTTCTGGAATCAAAGCTTTTACCATTTCATTAGATACTTCATATAAAACTTGTGATTCTCGTTTTGGTTCAGCTAAAATTTTCGTTTTATTTCCAGTAACAGTTGCATATATAAAATGCGATTGCTTTGGTTGGTTACTTTCTGTCAATCCACTTGGTACTTTGTATGATTTCTTTGTATCATTTGCAAATTCTCCCCCCATTGTAAGAGCGACTTGCAACTCATGAAAAATATCCTCATCAAACTTCAATTCATCCTTCTGATAACTTTTCCCTTTAAATAGAACTTCATCATTTAACGCTCTATACAGGTCATTTTCATTTTTTGAATTTGTACTTCGATATAACTCATTCATAAATTGTTTTAATGATGGATCTTGAGCAGACTCATCTTTTGTTTTAGGCTTAATTTGAGTACTACTTTGTACCGGTGATTTATTATCATCAAGCCAAGGTTGTTGAACAATAAAAAATAACATTGTACAAACCAAAACAACTACAATAGGCAATGCTTTTTTACGAAATGGTCTCTTGTATGGTACAGAGTCTACTTCACTATTTTGGTATATCGATTGCTTTATTTTATAAATAAATGCTTCTTCATCTTTACGACGCTCCATTGGTCCATTTTTTAATTTGCTATACCAGTCAGGATTTTTTTTACTGTTCATCACTTCTACCCTCCCCTATTAATTTTGAAACTTTACTTCTTGCTCTGCTTAACCTAGATTTGACTGTTCCAATGGATACACCTAATGTTTCAGCCATTTCTTCATAAGATAATTCATATTTCGCGTCCAATATTAGTATTTCGCGGTGTTTTTTAGGTAGTTTTAATACAACATCCCACACATCATTCATTTCCTCTTGATTAAAAAATTCTTGTTCTGCCGATGGAGATTGCTTATCGTCACTAAAAAACCCCACTAAAGATATCCTTTTAAAATAAGAGGATTTCAAATAGTTTATTGCCGTATTTCTTGTAATTTTTAATATCCACGTTTTAATAGATGACTCCTTTCGAAACGAATTCCAATGTTTAAAAACCTTAATAAATACATCTTGTGTGATGTCATCTGATAAGTGTGGATCTTTCGTAATAATAAATGAATAATTCCATACATCTTGCCAATAGTCTTTTATAACATAGTCAAGCTCATCATGATTACATTTTTCAATAAACTTCTGTTCCATTTCCACACCTCAAACTTATTTGAATAAACATAAAGCTGCCCTCACTTTTAATATGGTTTCAATATATAGACATGATACAAGTTTCATTTGTTCCATTGTTTATCTTTTTTTTCGACAGATGATATTTCTAAAAAAATGTAATAAAAAAGACCAGGATAAATTCTTAAAATCATCCTGGTTTTTCTGTATTAAATATATTTTCATTATTTTTTTATAATAGAAACCGCATCTAATACATCCACTTGACTCCCCATAGTTTTAGTTAGTTTTTTCCATTCAGTTTCTGCTTGTACAGCCGTAACATCATCTGTGTTATATGGTCTATCTTCACCATACGATTTATTGAAATGAAGGATTTCCATTGATGTTTCATTTACAGGGATTTGATTGAAAGTTGCATTATCAACAATTACAATCAATTCCTCGTAATTTGGATTACGATAGTGACCAAACCAAGTATCACTAGCATACTGGACATCTATTTTCTTTTCATTAATTGTTAATTCTTTGATTTTTTTATTTTTCTTACTAGCTAGTAAGACAGCTTTATCTTTTGGAACTGAAGGTACTGACTTAATTGGGTCTGAACTCCATACTTCATCATCATTATCTGACTCTCTTAATACACCTAACCCAACCATTTTTTTCGCTGTTTTTTGATCCATCATTAATACTTGTTTACCATCAATTTCTGCTTGCTTCACTTTATACAAAGTGTTGGTCTTAATTTCACTTTTATGTTGATTTACTATTCCTTTTAATGATTGTTCTCCTCCAATTAATAAAGCGGCATTCCTTGGTTCTTCTTTCTTCCCAAAAGAACAAGCTCCTAACATAGAAATAGATACAATCCCTGCCACGCACACTTTCATTACTTTTTTCATTGCTTTTTCTCCTCTTTGCTTGTTTTATCAATACGCTACATAATTTTTTTATATAACCGTTGTAAATAACGCCAACGGACAGTGAAAAAGTACACACTTTGAATGGATATAAAGGCTAGTATAATTAAAATCGAAATCTTTAAAACTGAGTAGTCAATTAGCTGTTGCAAGGCTATAAAAGCGACCCCGCTATGAATAATCGCTATAATGATAGGCAAGAAGAACATTAGTATAAGCTGTCGTGTTACGATTTTCTTTAGTTCTTTTCTACTTAGACCGACCTTCGCAATCATTTCGTATTGTTGTTGTTCTCTTTCTAAATCTGCATATAGCCTGAAATATAATAGGCTGGCTGCAAACGTAAAGAATACGATCCCTACTAATACACTGACAATAAGTAAAATACCGTTCTCTTGTTTCGAAGAAATCCATTCAGAATACAACGCTTTAAAATAATGATGTGCTTGCCCCGAATTATGATTACCCATTGTTTCTTCTAATTTTTTTGTAACCACTCTTGATTTCTCCCAATTTTCCACGACAAAACCATATTGACTTTTCATTACGTAAGAATCATCTTCCGTCTTTCTGTTAGGGATTTTATCGTACAGAGAATCCGAAACAACAATAATGGCTCCAATTGAATTTGGGAGAACTATATGTGGGACCGCCTTCTTGACCCGGAGGGACATTTCTAAGTTTTCCTGTACTACATCTATTTTCTCGGGTATATCTTTTCCTCTTGCATACTTTTCTTTTTGCGAAATGATTGAGGGTACTATAATCGCTTCTTGATCATTATCTATCTTTTCCATTTCATATCCGAAAATTTTTGCAAACTTGTTATACTCTGATACTTTGATTAGCACTAAATTATTTTCCGTGAATTTAGGATTCGTAACCGCTACCTGATAAGAGAAATTTGAGCGAGTAAGTTGTTTTTTCATTTCTGTAATGTGCTCTTCTTCTTGTGCATTTTCTCCTAACGAAGTATAGGTAAATGCAAATGGATTGGTCATTTCGGTTAATCCCTTATTTCCCATTGCTAGGCATGTACCAATCCCTGTGAAGGCCACAGCGGAAACAATCGCTAGCATAAAGAACATAGTTGCATTATCCTTCATACGATAGGCCAATTCAGATATAGTAAGAAGGTTTGTTTTATTAAAAAACAAAGTGTCTTTTTTCTTTAAGACACGTATTACATACACGCTCAACTGTGAAAATAGAAAATATGTCCCTATCACTACAAAGACTACCCCTCCAAGTAAGTAAGGCATAATGAAGTTTCTTTCTAGTACGAAATAGAACACACATCCATACCCTAATCCAATGAAGAATACGGAAAGAAATGCTAATGCTTTTGATGCCTTTGGCTCTGGTTTTGGCTTTTCCTCTGATTTCATCAAATCAATTAACTTGTTTGCTTTTACCATTTTAGAAGTAAACAACGAAATGACTAGAAACAGAATCAAAAATGCGCCAGTTGTCGTAAAGACAGCTTTTATAGGAACGTAAAAAGGAAGACCCTTATCAATCGCTAATATATTTTCACTTGCCAATAAATTGAGCTTTGAAAATATTAAACCAATTAAGATACCAAATGTAATTGAAGCGACTCCAATTAACATATTTTCTAAAAAAATTAATTTATTTAACTGCGCCGGTGTCATACCATGCATGATTAAAATTCCAAATTCTTTTTTTCTTGTTTTTAAAAAAGAACTCACCGAATATAAAAGAAAGAAGAATGAAAATACAAAAATGAGATATTGAGAGATTTGCATCCCCATTGTTCCTAAAAGGCTCATTGTTTTACTTGTGGAGGCTAGTTCTCCTTGTAAATCAGGATGAAAAAGTAAGAGTGAATATGTAAAAAAAACCATAACTGAAAATGAGCTACTTAGAAAGTGTGCAGCATAAGTCCGCTTACTTCGAATGATATTATTAAAAGCGAATCTTTGAAAAGTCATGCTTACGACCTCCTAGTAATGCAAGTACATCTATAATTTTTTGATAAAATATTTGTTGGTTTTCTCCGTTATAAATTTCGTTATATAATTTTCCATCTTTAATAAATACAACGCGATCACAAAAACTTGCAGCCACTGGATCGTGCGTAACAAGCATCATTGTTGCATCTTGTTCTTTATTTAATCGTTTTAATAACTCCATTACATCATTAGCCGCTTTTGAATCTAAGTTTCCTGTCGGCTCATCTGCAAGTAATAATTTAGGTTTATGAATTAGAGCACGTGCAATTGCTGTTCTTTGTGCTTGTCCGCCCGATATTTCATATGTTCGTTTATTTAATATATCTTGAATGCCTAATTTTTCTGCAATACCTTCTACACGCTGATTCATATCCTCAACTTTAGTACCATCTAACGTCAGAGGAAGAACAATATTTTCTTTTACAGTTAATGTTGTAAGAAGATTGAATGCTTGAAACACAAAACCTAATTCACGTCTTCGAAATAATGCCAGTTCATTTTGAGATAATTGATATGGATTTTCTCCATTAATCAATATTTCTCCTGATGTGGGAGAATCAATAGTAGAAACCATGTTCAACAAAGTAGTTTTTCCACTTCCTGATGGTCCCATTATTCCTACAAACTCCCCTTTTTTCACACTCAAATTAATGTCGGCGAGCGCTTCATAAGATACCTTTCCTGTATAGATTTTACTCAGTTCACAGACCTTTAATATTTCCATATCGTTTTGCTCCTTTTTATCTTTTAATAACCTAAGTTTATCTAAGCATCCCTTCTTCTCATATCGATTAACCTTTCATATATCTAACAGGTCTGTAATATTTCTGAAAAGTCAAACTAAATACCATTCTAACGATTTGCATAAGGGAAAATAATACAGATTGTTGTTCCTTTTCCTACTTCCGACTTTATTTCAATATCATGTTCCAATCTTTTTATAATATTTTTCACAAGATATAATCCCATCCCAGTAGATTCCTTAAATTTCCGACCGTTTATTCCCGTATAAAATGGGCGGAATACTCTCGGGAGGTCTTCTTTTGGGATTCCCACACCATGATCGTGTATTTCAAGGATTACTGAGCGCTCTTCTTCTAATGTAGTAATAGTAACGTTTTTTCTACTTCCTGCTGAATACTTAATGGCATTGGATATCACTTGATGAATAACAAACCGAAGCCACTTTCTATCGGTTTCTACCATAATAGTTTGTTTTACTTTTACTTCTGGATAAACATAGCTACGGATAAACAGACGTTTATTTTCACGGATTACTTCTTGAACGATTTCCTGTAACGAAACTCTTTCCACATAAAAATCTTGCTCAAACGTTTGTAATCGCGCCATATATAAGACCATTTCTAATCCGTACTGCATTTGATCTACTTCTTCCACAATACTTTCAAAAACCTCCCCATTCTCTTCTTGTGTGATCAGTTCAATAACTGATAGGGGCGTTTTCATCTGATGCACCCATTGATTAATAAATGTAAGGTGCTCTTTTTGTTTATATTCCCAAGTCTTTAACTGTTGATGATATTGACTGTATTGTGTCTTTAACACACGCTGAAGTGCTACTGATAATGGAGTGGAATCGAGTTCTTCTAAGGAGTCCTCTAATGTTTCAGAAGGGTTGGATAATTTGTTATAAAATCTACGATGGCTAAAGTAGCGATAAAGTAAAAACGCAATTAAAAAGCATCCTCCTAAAAACACACTATATAACGCAGTAGATAAGTGGTTATATCCATCCAGCCAATAAACAGTTAGAACGACAAATAGCTGAATGATTGAGAAACAGATGAAAGGGATATGTTCACGTAAAAATAAATTCATTATTATACCTCATCATTCTTCCAAGTTATTTTCAAACGATATCCAGCACCACGAACTGTTTCTAATGCATTTTTTATTCCGATTTCCTCTAATTTTTTTCGGACACGTGTAACATTTACACTTAACGTATTATCATCTACATACGTATAGTCATCCCAAAGTTTTTCTAAAATCTTCTCTCGACTAACAATACTAGGAGATTGTCGTAAGAGAGTTTCTAGTAAAACAGTTTCTTTTTTTGACAGTATACACATGCTATCATTTAGCTTTAATTCCATTTTTTCTGGATAAAGTATTAAACCGGATTGCTGAACAACTCTTTCTTCCGCTTTCGGTGCGTATTCTCCGTAAATTCTTCGAAGATGACTTCGGATTTTTGCCATTACAACTTCATAATGAAACGGTTTAGTGATATAATCGTCTGCACCATGTTCAAGTGCCATAACTTGCTCCATCTCTCCACTACGTGCTGATATAAATATAATGGGACAAGTAGAGACCGTTCTAATTTGTCTGCACCAGTAGAAACCATCAAAACTCGGTAAATTTACATCTAATAAAACTAAATCAGGTTGAATTTTTTCAAAGTTAGCCAAAATATTTTCAAAATCCTCTGTAATATTCCCTTCATACCCGTACTTATTAATATGGGATTGAAGTAGTTTAGAAATTTTTTGGTCATCTTCTACAATCATGATTTTATACATATATTTAGCTCCTTTTATTTATGTATCTATTTATTATCTAGAAATATCTAATTAATACTTTTATCTTTTAGTATAAAGAAATTCCCCTCTTACTTATATTGAATAACCTTACTTCAAACTAACAGTTTTGTAATATTTCTGAAAATAAAATTAAGTATAATAGCTCTTATTTTTTAAATTTCAATTATCTAATTTAACATTTTAAAATTTGTTGTTTTATAATTTTTAAATAAAAAATAATCGTATTTAATTGTGTAAAAAACACGTAATTAAATACGATTATTAAAATCATAAAATCTGCGTTTAGACATAAATTAACCGATTCCTAATATAATCTTGAATCGGTAAGGTTTGTATATTTACTAAAGAAGTAAATTTCACCTTCTAATTAAGTATTATTTCTGAAAAACATGTTTTATTTTTTCACCTGGAACGTTGCTCCCGCCTCTTCCTTTTACATCTTCAATCATCATGGTAACAATCATATTTGGCGCGCTTGCATCGAAAGCTGCAAACCATCCAAGTTCTTTACCCTCTGCTTCTTTCGATTCTTTCAGTTCTGCTGTACCTGTCTTACCAGCGAGAGTTACACCATCAACTTTAGCAATTCTCCCAGCACCATCAGGATCATTAATAACCTTTATTAACGCACTTTTTAATATCTCTTGATTCTTGGTAGAAATCACATTTTCTTTCCAATTTCCCGCTTCTTTTGTTTTTTTTATAAGATGCGGTGACGGAATGTTACCCTCATTGACAATCGGTGCATAAGTCAATGCTAAATGAAGAGGTGTCATTAATACTTGTCCTTGTCCGTACCCCGTGTCTGCTAGTTGAATATCATTTTTTATCCCATCTTTTGCAATGATTGAAATAGGGAATTCGTATTCAATTGGTAATTTTTCATGAAATCCGTATTTCTTAAATTCATTTACATACTGATCTTTTCCTATTTTCAAAGCTTGTTGAGCAAAATAAATATTATCAGAGTACTTCATTGCCTTATCAAAATCAACTGGACTAGCATCCTTCACACGTGTTACATAATAATTTCCCCAAGATGAATCTTTTGTCCACTTTAATCCTTGAATTTTAAATTCTTCCTTAGGATTTATTGTGTTTGTTTCCAAACCAATTGCACCTGTTATCGTTTTAAATACGGAACCTGGTACAAATGCTTGTGTGAAGCGATTCATCATTGGCAGTTTCGAGTCATTATTCCATGCTTCCCGTTGAGCTTTTGATGCTCCTCTAACTATTGTATTTGGATTATAAGCAGGGCTACTTACAAGTGCGATTGTTTCACCCGTTTTAGGATTGACCGCTGCACTAGATCCTGCTTCATTTTTCATCTCATTAAAGATTTTTTCTTGAATTGCAGCATCAATAGTTAACGTAACATTTTCCCCTTTTTTTGCTTCTTGTTTTGCTACGTTTTTAATCTCTTTCCCGTTCTCATCTTCCATAAATACGCGTCCACCCTTTTCACCACGCAATTTATTCTCTAATACTTTCTCTAAACCTGTCTTACCCACTAAATCATCTGCTTGATAACCTTTTTTTTGAAGCGATTTTAACTCCTCTGCATTTACCTTTCCTATATATCCCGTTAAGTGTGCCGCTGCTTCTCCTAATGGATACGTACGAATATTTACTGGGCGAGATGAAACTCCTTCTAATTCAATATAATCATTCTGTCTCGTTCCCTCTTTTAAAATACCAATTGGTACAAGGGAATCTGGTTTTATCCATTTCGCTGCGAGCTTTTGATTGATCTCTTCTATAGACATATCAAGTAATTGTGCTACTATTTCTTTCGTTTGCGCTGCCGTTTCACCTAGTTTCTCTGGAATAATTCCAACTTCAGTCGCTTTACCATTCGTTGCAAGCCCTTTTCCATTTCGATCATATATTTCTCCGCGTTTTCCTTGCTCTGTTTGCATACGTACTTTGTAATCTTTTTTCATACCTGGGAAAATGAAGTCTGGTGTCCAATCTATTTTCCAAGATTCTTTATCTTTATCTTTCACGAGTTTTGCTTCATGGATGAATGAAACTGTTCCTCCATCCGTATCCATATTAACTTCAAAAAGAAAAAGTTCTTTATCTTTAGTATTCGCTCCTTTCGTTTTAATTTTTAAATTCTTAACTCCAATACCCTCATAAATTTTTTGATATTTCTCTGTGAACTCCTTTTTAGAAATCGTTTTTTTTGCATGTTCTGATAAATAATCATACATATTTGTAAATTTTTTATCATTCCATAAATTGATATATTCTTCAAATGCTTGTTTTGGCGGCTCATCTTTATTGCATCCTACCAACATAACTCCAAAACAAAAGAAAAGCAGCATCCATATTTTTTTCAATTCAATCTTCTCCCTTAATTAAAAATGATTATTCCTTTCTAAATATGTTAAATAAAAAATGTTTTAACGCTTAATAGACAGTGTAAGTAATGAAATAGTTCCACATTTACAAAAAAATTAAATTTATGGGTAAGCTGCATCCAAAAGGGAGGATTTTAAGATTCTTACAAACGACGAATATATTTAGCGAACGTTATCATTATTAGTGTTGTTTTAACAATTCATTTAAAATACCTTTTAGTTCATTTCCGCCAATTTCATCTTTTTTCTTTATAGATTATTGATACAAAAAAAGAATCCTTATACTAAGGATTCTGCAACAGAAAATAACAAAAATATAAACAATAAAAAGAATTACTTAAAGTATAATTTATAGGCACTCTATATCCTTCTTTTTCGCACCAAAAACCCCTGTACAGCATGCGACAGGAGTTTAGGTCATTCTCTACAGCTTATTTAAAAGAGTCATGTACAGGCAAACTACTAAAAATCAATTCAGCAACTTTTACATATCCTTTTGAGTTTGGATGAATTAAATCCGTAGACCAAAGCGTATTGTCATTAACTAAATGATGATTCCAAAAGTCAACATGATGTAGCTTATACTCTCTACTCAGTGAAAGTATAACTTCATTTGCCTCTAATAATTGTTCTTTTAATACTTGTTTTTTTTCAGAAGGAAACGGAAGCCGAACTGTAAAATCTGGAAGGTTTGCTATAATAATATCAGCATCTGTTTTACTTAATGTATCTATCATAAATTCCATATCGTTCTTATATGCATGATGATTCCAACGTCCTTTTAAAACATCGTTTGCACCTGCAATTAGACTAACCAAATCTGGATTAAAAGTTAATGCCTGTTCCAATTGCTGTGAGCGAATTTCTTTAGTTACTAACCCACGTTTTGCAAAATTAGCATATTTTAAATCATCTACACACAGTTGAACAAAATGATCTACCCAGCTTTTTAATGCTATTCCCTCAACTTCATCCCCTATCCCCTCTGTAAAACTATCACCAATCGCTACAAATCGCTTCCACATATATAGTCCCCCTTTTTTGTTATTCATATCTACACTATACAATAGCCCACAGCGTAATTGTTCTTCTTAAATGTTTTTCAATTTCAATTAAATTCCATGGGAGATTTTTCAAATGAGCAAGACAACTCGATTAAACTATTTCACATGAACAAAAACATGAAAATCTACGTTATCTTCTCGCAGAAATAGGTTGAGACCAACTATCTTTCCCATTATCATTTAAGCGTACTTGAAAAACATATATAGGTTGAGAAAAGCCTTTTGTATCAGCGTAGTAATCTATATTATAATCTGTAATGACTAATGTATCACCTGCTTTGAAAGATATTATAGGATCAAAGTCTCCTTGTTTTAGTTTTTGAAATACTTCTTTGGGAGACAGAATTTCGACATCTCGAATATGTGATTTTTTTGTAACTGGCTCATTGTCATTAGGCATTTTTGTAATTTCCTCTTTGTAAACAGGCATTTTATTACCTTCGTCTTTTAACTCTATTGATGTTTTTATAGTGACATCAGTCATGTCTGTTTTTGTAATGGGATCTAAAGGCATATTCCCAAATTCCTTCATTTGATACGAAATCATTATTCCAAGTGCAACAAAACTTACTGTAATCGGAAGAAATAAATATTTGGTCATTTGTGTATCTGTTTCTTTTTTCTTCAACAATATAAGAACTATATTTAACATAGAATATCCTAGCATCATTCCTAAAGTATTATGAAGTAAATCGGCTAGTTCCATACTTCCACGTTGCATTGTAAATTCAAGGATTTCAATCAATAAACTTGCTATAATTGAGCTGATTAACATCCATTTTGTTTTTTGAAAAACATTACTAAATAAAGGTAATAAAATTCCTAACGGAAAAAGCATACCTATATTCACAATGATATGGAAAAAAGAAGAAAATGAAAAGGTATTCCATGCTTTTTTATAAACACTAAGTACATCAAAGTCAATTGTTCTTGCAAAAGTTATATCATCTGGACGACCAAATGAAGTAGCTGATAATACAAGGGAATAATATCCTATTATCAATATAAACAATATAACTTGTTGTACGGTAAATTCCCCCCCTCCTTTACATACCTTTTTGTATACTAAAAAGTAGCTAAAAACAAAAATGAGTAGTAACAAGAATGTGAGTTGTATTGTAGGAATTGCAAAGGTAACAAGTAGTTCGGAAATAAAATTCATTTTACACCTCTGTTTTTACGAATAAAATATTCAATAGTTTTATATAACATTTTAGATATAGATAGCGATATGTTGTTACCCCTAATAATTATTAATACAGAATTAAACCTGTATACATTGAGCATTTCTCCCTCTTGAAACCAGCTTTATTTGACCAAGCAGCTACAAGGAAACTAGCGTTTTACTAATTGTACTTTCGGCTATGTCTGGAAAAACGTTACGAAGATTCTCTTTAGTAAGAGGATTTTTGGAGTTAAGTATAAAATTAAAAATTTGTTCAATTTTAGTATATTTATATAGAATCCGTAATTGACCGATTCCTAATATACTTAGGAATCGGTCATATTCGTATATTTACTAAAGAAATAAAATTCCTTCAAGCATTACACTTTTTTTCGAAAATTTGTTGTTCTTTGTTTTGCCCAGTTGATACATTTCTTTTCAATTAAATGATACGAAACTATAGAAAAAAGTATTGTCATTGAAATACACAAAGCAAGAAGGAAAAAGATAGGTATCTTTGTATACAAAAGTTTAAATAGTACCATCATGATTGGAAAATGACACAAATAGATACTGTATGAAATTTCTCCTAAGTATACAAATACACTCTTATTTAAAAATGCTTTCACTTTTAGGTTACTCATAGCCATTATTATAAATATACTAACACCGATTACGACACCCCAATCTTTTAATAAGAAAGTAGTATCATTACGGGAAAAACCATAAATTAAAATGGAATATAAATATAGAATAATCCCTAATGCAATAAGAAATCCTTTATTAAATTTTTTCATATTCCTATATAAGTAGATAAGCTTTTCCTGATGCTTAAAAAGTAACATTCCAACCATAAACATCGATGTGAAATGCAGTGTATCGGCATAACCATTATAAAATCCCTCTGCTTTCCCTATATGCAACATATTAAGGAAAACACTAATTAAAGAAAAGCTCAAAGCAAATAGTATCGTTTTCTTCCAACTCAGTTTATAAAAAAGAAGGAATAACAACGGAAACACAATAGATATACGCATTTCTTGAGCCAATGACCAGATAACTGGATTATAATTTTCCGTAAAAAAGTTATTAAGAAGCACAAAATGGTTTATAATATCTATTTTTGTTATAGACCCTTGCCACCTATCATAGAACCAATCCCGTAGTCCAGCCACTTCATACGGCGAGAACAAAATAAATAAAGCAAAGGTACTGATTATCCAAAAATAATAAGGAATATAGATTCGTACAAATCGCTTAATTAAATATCCCCAATAATTTGTTTTTGAATGATAAAGTGCCATAGATAACACAAAACCACTGAGTACATAAAAAACGATTACAGCTTCCCCGCCAGCCCATAAAAACCTAAGCGGAGAAAATTTAATAGAATTAGGCAACGATGGTAGCATTAAATAAAAATGTCCAAATACCACTGTCAGTGCCGCTAACCCTCGTATGGAATCTAATTCTTTTATTCTCTTACTCATAAAATGTTCTCCTTGTAAATTGTAGATTTTGCTGTTAATAAAGGCCACTATACTATTGTAGTGGGAGAATTATACATATTGTTTCTTTAAATTCCTAATATAAGCAGTACAAAGTCAATCTATGTATCTGTTTTAGGAAACTTTCGTATTTAGGCATAAGTTATATAATAATAGAAAGAAAAAAGAAATTTCATTCTATAAAATCATATTGTCGTTTAGAAAACATTTTAAAACTGTTTTCTAAACCCTCGTTATAGTCTGTCTGCTTATTTGTCCATTGAACACCCTTATTCCCAGGCCACCCTGAGGTATTAGCAACATATTTTAATAGCTCTGGTCCTTTTAAATTTTGCTGTAAACCACGGTTATATGCATTTATCATATTAGATATTGCAATTCGAGTATTGGTTTCTGCATTTTTCAAATCTTCGTTCGTTAAATCTTTAGGTGCTAGTCCACCTCGATGAAGCTGAAACAGTCCAAATGATGTGCCCTGATCTCCAATTGCGTTTCGATCAAACTTACTTTCATGGAATGCAATAGATAAAGGAATCCATGGCGGTATACCATGCTCTATTGATATTTGTTGAATCGTGTCTCTTACTTTAACTCGGTTAGTATGATGGTCATATGCGTATTTTGTAAGATATAGCCCTCCTGTTAAAACTAAAATAAATACTCCACTTTTTATTAATGTCCCTCTCATCGACGTCACCTCACTTGTCAGTATCAAAGATTGTCACTAGTAATCCTATCTTTTGGGGATATTAACTCGTAATCATGTATCATTTTGTTATTGTTTGTTTCATTAATTACCGATTTTTAGGTGAATTTATTAGGGAGTTCCCTCCATATAACATTCGCTTTTATCACTTTCGGTACAATTTACTTTTGTATGGGAGAGCGTTTTCTCTGTATGGTACCGTACTTTTTTCTCGAATACCTTGCTTTTTTATTCGATTGAAATTAAAGAATAACTATATACATAGGGATAAACACTATAAAAAGATACTTAAATTTCTTTAAAAAATTCATTTTTCGGCCTCCATTTCTTTATATAATTAATTTAAAACAAAATATTTAATAAGAAGAAAAGATTTTATTAAATTTTTATAAAATTTAATAACAGGAATAAGTACCAGGTATTTATTTTTATTGTCACTTGATGGAATAATGAATGTATTTTCATCATGTAACTTTATTAAACTAGCCTTGCACCAGAACCCTTTGAATCGAACAATTCATAATAAACGCCATCCTTTCTGTATATTTCTACAAAAAGAATAGCGTTTTTTGATTATATGGATACAAATTTATCTTAGCTTGATTGCAATACCGAAAGTTCCGAAGAACCAGATTTGAGAATTAATGCAATCTTCCATTCCAAGCCATCCACATAAGAATCTATAATACTTTGAAACCTTTTATTTCAGGCTAATATTTAGTTTTATCCTACAAAGTTAGCCTTTTACTATATCAACCGCACTATTCCACATACCGCTAAAGAAAGATCCTATTTCGCGCATTAAACGTGTAAACCAATTTGCTTGTTCTACTTCAGATTTTGTTACAAGGTCTACTTGTAATGATTTACCTGATAAAAATCCAGGATCTGTACTATCTTTAGGTGATATAGTCATTTTACTAATTGTTACATCTTTTTTAATAGGCGCTTCTTGTTCTTTATTCGATACTTTAAATTCTTTTTTATAAACGTCTTTGTTGCCCTTTGGCATTGGAAGTGAAACAGCTTGCTTCGTTTGAACAACTACATCTTTGTCCTTTGCATTTGCTACTCGCACTGTTTCATGACCTTTTACTACTGAATCTTTTCCATAGACCTTCTTCACTTCAAAATTTGCAAATCCATAATCATATAATTTCTTTGTTTCATCAAAACGTGCTGTATGAGAGTTTGCTTTTATAACTACAGAGATTAGACGCATACCGTTTTTTTCTACTGTACCAGTAAAACAATCTCCGGCTTCTGGAGTAGTTCCTGTTTTTAACCCATCTACACCTTCGTATTGCTTAATTAAGCCTTTTAACATCCAGTTAAAGTTCGTCATATCAATCGGATACTTGCCACCCTTTTGGAATGTTTTTTTAGGGATTTTTGCTGTATCTAATATTTTCGGGAAATCTTGAATAAGACGTTGTGCTAAAATCGCACAATCTCTTGCGGACATTTTATTTTTCTCGTCTGGAGTTGTCCCTTCTGGGTGATGTCCTTTTAAATCATGGTTTGTTAAACCTGTAGAGTTTACAAATTTATAATTTTCCATTCCAAACTCTTTTGATTTATCGTTCATCATTTTCACGAAATTGACTTCTTTTCCAGCAATCTCTTCAGCTAAAGCAATTGTTGCACCGTTTGCAGAGTAGATTACTATTGCCTCATATAACTCTTTGACCGTATAAGAGCCACCATTTTCTAATGGAACGTTTGATAATGAGCGATCTTGCGAAATCTTATATGCATATTCAGAAATTTTAACTTTTTGATCCCATTTAAGTTTTCCTTTATCCACCGCTTCATGAACTAAGTATTCACTCATCATTTTTGTCATACTAGCAATTGCTAATGATTCATCTGCATTTTTTTGATATAAAATTTTCCCGGAATTTGCTTCTACTAAAATTGCTGATCCTGCTTCTACGTCTATAGCAGGAACTGTTTCCGCTGATGCTCTTCCAAATGGAACGGCCATGCTACAAAATAGTGTAAGCACTGTTACTATTGTAATAAATCTCTTGCAAAACATACTTTTCACTTCTGTTACCTCCAATATCTTTGTACTCAAAAAAACGTTATTTTAACATAATCCTCCAAAAAATAGACAGCGTTATCAAATTCTATATACATATAAGACATTAGAACCACTTTCATATAGACCATCTCATCCCACCCTTTTAGGCACACTGACACTTAGTGTTCCCACACATATCCCTCTTTTTAATACCCTTGTATTTTTCGAAATGATCTGTACTTTCATATCTTTTAGGATTACACTTAATAGACAATCTAAGTAATACATTTGTTCCACATTTATAAAAAAATAAAACCAGTGTGCCCCGGTTGAATACCAAAACACACTGGTTGCTAAATTTACTATCGTCTCTTACATTATTCATATCAATGAACTTCCCCTTTATTCGATTAATCACTTTATAATAATAAATCAAATTAACTTATCAGTATCATGTCTACTATGAATGGCCTACTTGAATTATTAACTTAAGAAGTTTCTTAAGTTTTAAAAAAAAAGCTTATGGAACCTTTCATTCCATAAGCCATTCTATTTAATTGGATGTTCAACAATAAAGGACATCCAGCCTACTTTATATTCTGCATGTATATTACCATTATGAAGTTCAACAATTCTTTTTGAAATAGCGAGTCCCAGTCCATTTCCTTGATCATCTTTTCTGGCCTTATCACCCCTGAAAAACCTTTCAAATAATTTATTAGGATCGCTAACAGGCGGCTTCTCGACTTTATTTGATACTTTCAAAATTGCTTTGTTACCTATTAGTTCAAGACATATTGATAATTCGGATGGTTTCATGCTGTACTTTATCGCATTCATAAACAGATTTTCATAAACACGTACCATTTTTTCTACATCCATGAAAATAGGTATTGTTTCTTCCGTTATTGATTTTTGAACACTTAAACCTACCTTTTCAAATATAGGAATATATTCTCCAACTATTTGCTCCAACAAGCCTGATAAATCAACTTCGTTAATGTTTAACTTAGCATCGATGTCTGATAAACGGGTGTACTCAAATAGTTCATCAATTAGATATTTCAATCTCTGTGATTTTAAATAAGTGGTTTCGAGATACTCCTGTAATTGTACTTTACTGTCGTATTGCCCTCTTTTTAATAAATCTACATAGCCGATAATAGATGTCAACGGTGTGCGTAAGTCATGAGATACGTTGGTTATGAGTTCATTTTTTGTACGTTCCAATTGTCTTTCTTGTTCAAATGTATTCTCCAATTCCTTGGACATATAATTAATATTTTGAGCAAGATGAGTCAATTCATCCTTTCCCTCAATCCCAATTGTCAAACCCAGCTTTCCATTGGCAATATCATTAACACTATCAGAAATGAGCTTTAAATATATTATTTTCTTTCGAACCAATATCAAAAAAATGATTATAAAAGTAAAGATTGCTAACGCGAATATAAGAAATGTAAGCATATTATTTTCAAATGTACTAAGATCATCAAGATAGTGATTTAGATTTAATGGTATTATGACATATAGAAAAGTGAGGATTGTTAAACCAAACGAAACAAAAAAACTAACTGCAACAGCACCAAGAAGTTTTATAATTATCTTATTTCTAAAACTAACCTTCTTCATATTTTGTACCCAATTCCCCAAACAGTTTTAATATAAATTGGATGTTTAGAATCCTCTTCAATTTTGTCTCTTATTTTTGTAATATGCACCATGACAGTATTATCCGATTTATAAAAAGCATCTTTCCAAACTGCTTCATATATTTTTGCAACACTGAGAACAATTCCTTTGTTACGAGCAAGTAGTTTGAGTATATCGAACTCTTTTGGAGTTAGCCTTACTTCCGTTCCTCGTACCCATACTTGACGTGTATCTGTATTCACGGTTAAATCACCAATTTCTAAGATGCTTTTATTATTATCTGTATGCGTATTGTATTTTTTAAACCTTCTTAATTGGGATTTTACTCTAGCGATTAACTCCAACGGGTTAAACGGTTTTGATAAATAATCATCGGCACCAGACGCTAGCCCCTGAATTTTGTCTATATCCTCTGATTTTGCAGATAGCATGATAATAGGCATATTTCGTTCTTCCCTAATTTTCATACATGCTTCAATACCATCCATATTAGGCATCATAATATCCAAAATAATAAGATCGAACTTCTTTTCTTCTAACAATTTTAAAGCTTCAATAGCATCTTCTGCCTTTTGAGTTTTCAGACCTTCATTTTCCAAATAAACAGAGATAAGATTTCTAATCTCTTTATCATCATCAACAATAAGAATTTTTGACTCCATCATATTCCTCCACATTTTTCTCGTATTGAACAACTAAAGGCAAAAGCAGGTGGTACATTTCTATCCTCTCTTTAGTATATACTTGCAATTAAAAGCGCCAAAATAACATAATCGGTATAAAAGATAATGTCTTAAATATTGTTCGAAATTTTCTTTAGATCCATTTACAATTAATAAGTTTTCTTCTTCATTAAATTTAGCTTTTAATAAAAAATAATTATTTTGAGATTCCTTCTTTTAATTAAACTTTTTTGATTACACCTGTAGTTTATATAACTTATAAAATGAAAAAAGAATCCTCTTCAATACGCTCATTAAAGGAAATTCTTTTTCAAATCTTATTTTCTTTACTCGTTACTTATTTTAACCAGTTTTTCTCCTTGTTCTAAAAGTGTTTCATAGTCATTGTTCTCTTTAATTTCTTTGATTTTATTTTCAATTGTGGGCGTATTATTTATATTAAAGTACGTATTTAATACTTCATATGGTGTCTTTCCTTGTTTGGTTGCACTATCTTCAATAGCTTCTTTCCATGGAATATTTGCTTTGTCCATGCTTAATTCAAGGGCTGAACCAGTCTCATATCTCATATTCCGCTCTAAAAACTTTGGAGATTCTGCCTGTCCATTAGCAACGAAGTTGAACGCCTCCATAAAAGTAACATGATATGGCTTCTGTTTCTTTGCAAGTACCATAAGATTTCCACCAGTTAACTTACTATAACGATACTCTAAGTATCGTGCTGAACCTTCTATTGCTTCAGTTTTTGTTTCTCCAATTAATTGAGGCCATTTTTTATAGCGATAGTTACGTACAATTGTCCAATCATATAATGCCTGATTAATACTTTCTGGGCTTGTATCAATCATTGCTTTATCTAATAGCTTAAATTCTAATCCCATTAGCGCGTAATTTTCTTTATTAATCGGATATTCGTGAATAAACTCTCCACCATTTGCATCATATGTCCAATCTTTTTGTTTATAAGCATGAAAACCTTCATGTAATAAGAAAGATGAAAAATCAAAATATAAATCTGGATTACTAAACATTTTAGGATGATATTTTAAATAAAATACATCCATATCATTAATATTTATTGTCCCAAAGTTCCAAGGAAACCAGGTAGAAATAGTTCTAAAATCAAAACGAGTTAAGCGATAGACTTTAGGTAGATGCAGAGAATTTGAGACTTTTATTTCCTTTGCAAAAATACTATTTTCTAATCCCGTTACATTAACTGCATAAGCTTCTTGTCTAAAGAATCCCCCGTCTTTATTACTACGTATCAGAACCAATGGCATTTTTTCAAAGCGATAATCTTCATTCCAAAGTTTATCACTCGATTCTTCAAAGCTCTTATAAATAGTAGCTAATTCTTTTAACATCTTTTGATCCGTGTTATCTAAAGACTTAAACTCTGTATGATATGTTTTATTTAAAATTATGCTTCCCAACATAATTCCTATAAATATTACTAATAAGATTAAAATTACCTTTAAAAATTTTTTCAACACACACTCCTTTTCTAAAACGATAATCCTTATGATGAATAAGGTTTACAAGTTTTATGTTTATTTACACTCTTTTGGTGCAGACCCAATTTTAAATAATAGCTATAATAGACACAATTTATACAAGATATTATTTTGATAATTGTTCCATCCTGTCAAAATTCCGGTTATAGTTAACAATTAATATGGGATGATTATTCAATTTTATTGTAAGGGGATAGTGCAAGAGTTCCTACAAATAAGGTTAAAGTAGTACTCAATGTAGGAACGATACTATTTTCCCACTTCCTTTCCCTTCATCATAACGGGGGCCAATTATGATGATACTTAGTATACATAACATTATTACATTAACCTTCTTTCGGAAGTACAATTCTTTTATACAATTGAACTGTAATCCAGTAGTAAATCGAGTAAATCACTATGAAAATAACAATTGGTAACCAAATTCGAAAATACGGATCGATTAAAAGAGGGCCAAACATATTCATACCAACTAATATGTGAACAATACCGATAATTGCTGGGACTAAGAATACGAAGGATAACTCCTTATAAATCGATTGTGTTAATAATTCCCGGCGAACACCAATTTTACGAAGCATTTGATAACGTATACTATCTTTAGATGCGCCAGATAGAATTTTAAACATTAAGCAACTTGCCATCATTGCTAAAAACGCAATTCCAACGAAGAACCCCATAAACATTAGTCCGCTGGAAAAACTTTGATTCGCCTTATATGTTTGATACTTACTATCCAGTTCTTCCACTTTCACATTTTTATATTTAACTACCTGCAATTCATCAATTTTTTTCCATTCTTTTACGTATGCTCCAAAAACATCTGTTTTCCCAATAAACACCGTATTTTCTGTATCTTTCATACTATCGTATATGTTTTGATCTACAATTTTTATTTTATGATCAGGATGTATATAATTTGGCTGAATTGTTTCGAAAGCTTCTCTCCATTGTTTTGATTCCGCATCCTCTTTACCCCATTGTCTTGACAATGCAAATGCATCCATGGGAATCTCTTCTGAAACTTTCATTATCTTCTCATTTTTTCTATCTTTTACTAAAGGACGATTTTTCTCTAAATCTTCTTTTATATAATAAACATACTTATCATCTACTTTGTAGCGATATTCAAGATTCTCTTGGAATAAGATACCACTCAAAATGTCCTTTTCTTCCGCTGTTGGATTATGAACTACCGAATCGTAAATTGTTCCTTTATCAGTCTGCTTTAGAACGTCGTTTTTAAATGCCAGACCACACGCAATTCCACCAGCGCCAAGAGCCACTAGAATTGCTACCGTTGCAAGCACATTTGTTAGGCCATTAATGCGGAAGTTTAATTGAGCAAAAGTAAAAGCATTAAGCCCTTTTTCACTACGTTTTTTATTACTCTTTAACTTTCTAATCATAACTGGGAGAAGTGATCCAAATAACATGTAAGTACTAACTGTTGCTGTGATTAATCCAAGAGCCATTAATTTAGGAACGGTTCCTAGATCTTTTTCATGTGGTATATAGATCAGTGATGCATAACCAATACCTAGCAAAATCAGACCAAGGAATGCAACTACAGCTGCCATTTTTCCTTTTACCGCGACATGCTCTGTTTGTGCATCTGCATGTACAAGTTGTAATACAGAAATACGTGATAATTTAATACTATTCATACTTGCTGATAGTACAAATAATGCAAAGAAGAAGATGCAAGTAACAACCATAGATGGAATGTACAAAGCTTTGTAACCTTCTCCAGTTAACTCCAATTGTTTCATTAATAACCGACCGATACCCTCTGCAAGTCCTACACCAACTACAATTCCGATTACAAGAGATGCGGCACCTAATACGATTGTTTCGATAAACATAAGTAAGGTAACTTTATGCTTTTTTGCTCCTAACATCATGTACATGCCAAACTCTTTTTGGCGAAGAGATAATAAGAAAGAGTTTGCATATAAAATATAAAAAAATGTTACAATTGCTAATAAAAAGGAACCAATGTGGAATATATATACAATAGGACCCACATGTGCATTAGATTCAAGGAACCCTTTATTTAGTGCTAGCGTTTGAAACATATAGAAAATTGAAATAGATACAATAAGACCAACAAGTAAGACAATATAATCTTGTAACTTACTTTTTAACCCTGACATGGAAAGTTTAAATAACATGCCCAAACCCCTTTTCTTACGCTTTTTGTGTGCCTAAATCTGCAAGTACGTCTAAAATTTCTTTATAGAACTCTTCACGTATACCACCGCGATGAATTTCTTTATATAGCTCACCATCTTGAATGAATAAAATACGCTGACAGTAACTTGCACTGTACGGATCATGTGTAACCATCATAATAGATACACCTTTCTCTTTATTTAAGCTTGTCATGGCATCAAGTAAACTCGTTGCATTTTTAGAATCAAGAGCTCCTGTTGGTTCGTCCCCTAAGATAATTGCCGGCTCATGCACAAGTGCACGTGCTGCTGCTGAACGCTGTTTCTGTCCACCAGATACTTCAGATGGATACTTTTGAAGTATTGCTGAAATTCCTAACATATCAGCTACCTTTTCTACTTTCGGCCCAATATTTCGTGATGGAACACCTTTAAGGGAGAGTGGAAGTGCAATGTTTTCATAAATAGATAAGTTCTCTAATAAGTTAAAATCTTGGAAAATGAACCCTAATTTTTGTGAACGGAAATCTGAAAGCTCACCTTGTTTCATTTTCGTAATATCCGTTCCTGCAATTTCAATAACACCACCTGTCGCTTTATCAAGTGTCGAAATTACATTTAATAATGTTGTTTTGCCAGAACCAGATGGCCCCATAATACCGACAAACTCCCCCTCTTGAATCGAGAATGAAACACCTTTTAATGCGTGTGATTGATTCTCACCTTTTTTACCGTACACTTTTTGAACGTTTTTCACGTCTACAACTGGTTTCGTCATATATATCCTCCTACGTTTGTATGATTGATAAGCTACTGTTTGAGTTATGTCTTTTTCGTTTCTACTTGCAATGCTTCATCTGTAAAAGTATTAAACTTGTCCACCACCAATACACATCCTTTTATTTTTCAAAATAATAAGTCCTTTCATACTTTTGTAATACATAAAAATAGGTATCAAACGGGATTTATTGTATTTAATTTGAATATCTATTTTTAGTAATGCATGTAATAGACAATCTAAGTAATAAATATGTTCCCCTTTAAGATAAGAAAGCACTAGGTGTTTTGTTAAGAAAACACAATGAATTGCAAATAAAAACTATACAGAAATCTAACTCCTTATAGTAAATTGCACATAAAAAATCCCTTTTCCCCATCTCACAAAAAAAGAATCATTGCTGCATCCTTTATAAACTTTATAATGGCCGGCTCATGCACAAGTGCACATACTGCTGAACGCTGTTTTGTCCACCAGATACTTCAAATGGATACTTTTGAAGTATTGCTAAAATTCCTAACATATCAGCTACCTTTTCTACTTTCGGCCCAATATTTCGTGATGGAACACCTTTAAGGGAAAGTGGAAGTACAATGTTTTCGTAAATAGATAAATTCTCTAATAAATTAAAGTCTTAGAAAATGAATCCTAACTTTTACGTACGGAAATCTGAAAGCTCACCTTGCTTCATTTTCGTAATATCCGTTCCTCCAATTTTAATAACGCTGCTTTATCAAGTGTCGAAATTACATTTAATATTGTTGTTTTACCAGAACCAGATGGCCCCATAATTCTTACAAACTCGCCCTCTTGAATTGAGAATGATACAACTTTTAACACATGTGATTGATTCTCACCTTATTTACCGTACACTTTTTGAATGTTTTTTACATCTACAACTGGTTTTATCATATATATCCTCCTACGTTTGTTTTTTCATTATCCGTTTTACATTTCTTTAAAATAAACTGCTATTTAATTAATTTTGCATTTACCTTATGTAATAAAATGAACTTTTACATTAAAATCAGTTTCCTGGGTCTCCTCCATGTTAGAATATAAAATATTATTCAAATTATTTTAGTCCCATAAGCTAAAAACACCCTTGTACACTTAGAAATTTACGGTTTTAGAATGAAGAAACAATTTTGTGTAATCATTTGAATTATAAATAAAACATATTAAGAACTACTGATTATATTTCTTAATTTTTCTTAAGATAATCTATAAAAACCAAACCATAATGGGGAGATTATTTCATAATTGATTCTAGTACAAATAATAAAAAACAAAATTAGATATTGATTCCTATTGGAATCAACTCTAAAGCAGTTATTCCATGCCAATCACCTGATATGTAGATCGAGACATACATTCTGCTTTTTAAATTGCAATATAGAAGGTGTAATAAAAAAACATATTGCAGGAATAGAGGGAAATACGTAGTTTACAAAGGATATTTTCATTAAGTGAGCATATATGGCGCTCTCTAAAAGTATAAAATCTAATTCATAATAAAAGTAAGTCTATAACATATTTTTACACGTATCTCGCTTGTCCCCAAATTAAATCCGTATCCATTGAGCGTTTCGAATATCGTGTATTATAAATTTTTTTGATTGAGTATAAAATTTTGAATTCGTTCTATTTTGATATATTTAGATACTCTTTAAAATTTCGTTTTATATTCCGATGAACAATATTAAATAATATTATTTGTTATACCAACAGAAATATTAAACACCACATCCATGATCTGTTGGAAAAATTATTTGTGAGATACATCTTAACGATGTAATTCCGTATAAAGTAGTAAATCATAAAAAGTTATTTGCTAGAATAATTCTATTGCAAAATTTAAAATTAAGTAAAACGAATTTCATTTCAGCTCCAAGGTAAATAAGCACCTTCTATATTTTTCAATATTACAAAATATCAATAAATATAGAAGGTGCTGGTTCTATCCATATAGACGTAATTTTTTACTTTTCTGTAATATTTACAAAATTGACGGCTCTCTTGTCCTCAGTGCCTAAAGCCGTATTCACTTTATCTATTTCCTTTCTTAATTCGGGTGCTTTCCCTTGATTGACTAAATTAAGATTCCCAAAAGATTTATTAAAAGATAGAAATTGTCTTGTTTTTTCTTTCCCATTTATTTCTTTAAATAATGTATCATCTACAATTAATAGGATCACGTTGGATCCACCACGATATGGAGATAGCCATACATCCCCTTTATATTGAACATTCATTTTTTTCTCATCAAATGTTAGTTCTTTCAAGTCTTTATATTCTTTATTTGCAAATAAAATAATTTCATCTTTTTTTATTTTGTGTAAAGAATCCAGGGGAATTGAAGATGTGAGTCCACTATTATTATCTCTCTCACGTATAAGCCCTTTTTTATTCATTTTTTCAGCAGTTGTTTTACTTATAAATAGCACTTCACTATTATTAGAATCCCCAAAATCCGCTGGGAGCTTTATGTTGTGTTTTTTATTTTCTATGGTCCCTTTTTTTATTGCATATAAGTCTTTTGATATAGTTATATCTTTGTATAAATCTATTATAGAATTTCTAGTTTGTTCGTCTATCTCGCCAACCTCTATTGCAAGTCCATTTGCTGGAGAATCTTTTGCACCAAATAATGAACATGCTCCTAACATGGTAATAGAAATACCTGCTACTATTAATAATCTTAGTCTTTTTTTCAACCTATATTCTCCTTCTTTTAATTATTTTTGAATTAAAAAATCGTTTTATACATTTTTTTCAAGTATTGAGAACGAACAAAGTAAAAGTATATAATTTGCAAAACTAAGAAACAAATTAATACCATAACTGAACTACCCAAGACTGAAAAATTGGCTAACTTTTGTAAGGCCATAAAAGCAACCGTACTATGTGTAATCGCTATTGAAATTGGTAAAAAGAATAACAATGTAAGTTGACGTGACACAACTTTCTTTAATTCCGGTTTGCTTAAACCGACCTTTGCTATCATTTTATATTGCTGCTGATTTCGTTCTAAGTCTGTGTATAACCGGAAATATAAAAAGCTTGCGGCAAACGTAAAGAAAACAATGCCTATTAATACACTCATGATAGATGCAAGTCCAAACCCTTGCCTCATCTCTATCCATGTAAGAATTAAAGCCGAAAATGTATATTTTTCGCTGTCTACTATATGCTCATTTATACCTTTATTATCCTTCTGAAAAGCAGCTACAATATTTTCCGCAACTTTTTTTGTTTTCTCCCAATCTTTCACAATAAAACCATTAATAGTGTTTTCAAAATAGTAATTCTCTGGATCCGGTATCATTTGATTATATACAGCGTCTGGTACAATAATTATCGTTACTCTTGTATCTTGTAATTCTTTCGGAGTAAGTATTTTATTTACATGCATATCTTTTTTTATATCTCTATACAACAATTGAAAGTTATTTTGATTAGATTTTGTATTAGCAACTTTTCTTGAAGGTATGACAACACTATCATTTTCATCTTTTAAGCTTTCTTTTTCAAAACCAAATGCCTTAGCTAACTTATTATAATCACTTAATTTTATAACGGTTGATAATAAATTACTGTTATAGAGAGTATCTCGAATTTGTTTTATTGAATAAGTCACCTGTTTGAAATTAAACTCACCATCATGGAGTTCGCTTTCTATTTTTTTTAAATGTTCTTTTTCTAAATGGTTATTATTATAAGACTGATAAGAAAATGCAAAAGGACTTTCCGATTCAGCCATGGATGAGTTGCCTAATCCCATACAAGTCCCCACTGCAGTGAAGGCAACGGTAGAAATAATAGTGACCATAAAAAACATTTTTGCATTATCTTTTAATTGATACACTAAATCTGAGATGGTTAGTATGTTTGTTTTCTTAAAGAAAATATTTTCCCTTTTCTTTAATGCACGTAACACATACACACTGAGCTGGGTAAATAAGAAGTACGTTCCAAGTACAACAAAGCTCACCCCTGCCCCCATCATGAATAATACATAATTCGAACCCTTGTACTGAATTGCGTTAATACTATGGAAAACAGCCGTATATCCTAATCCCATACAAATAAGTGCGAATAAAGATAGCCAAAAGGATGCTTTTGGTTCAGGCTTTGGCTTTTCCTCTGCTTTTATTAATTCTACTAATTGCTCTACATTTACTAGTCGAGTAGTGAAAAGTGAAATAAATAAAAATAGTAAGAAGAAAGCTCCAAATGTTATTCCAATTGCTTTAAAGGGCATGTAAAATGGGAGTCCTTTATCAATTATTAACAGATTGTTGCTCATAATTAAGATAAACTTAGAGAACGCCATTCCAATTGTAATTCCTGTTAAAATAGAAGCGATACCAATTATTATATTTTCAATAAATACTAATTTATTCAACTGTGAACGTGACATCCCATGTAGCATTAGAATTCCAAAATCTTTTTTTCTTGTTTTTAAAAATGCACTTACAGAATATAGGATAAAGAAGAATGAGAAGAAAAATATTAACCCCTGCGATATCTGTAGTCCTGACTTTGCAACTGTATTGATTGTTACACTGGTAGCAAGATTGCCTTGTAAATTAGGATGAAATGCAAGTAATGCATAAGTAAAGAAAATCATAATAGCAAACGTACTACTTAAAAAATGAGCCAAATATGTTCGTTTACTTCGAATGACGTTATTAAACGCGAACTGTCGAAAAGTCATTTGCATTTCCTCCTAACAATGCTAAAACCTCTAGAATTTTTTGATAGAATACTTTGCGATTATCTCCACAATAAATCTCATTGTATAACTGTCCATCTTTGATAAACACAATTCGATCACAATAACTTGCAGCCATTGCATCATGTGTCACTAACATCATCGTTGTGCTATTTTCTTTATTAAGCCTTGTCAATAGTTCCATCACATCACGCGCTGATTTTGAATCCAGATTTCCTGTAGGTTCATCTGCAAGTAATAATTTTGGATTATGAATAGTAGCACGCGCGATTGCGGTTCTTTGTGCTTGTCCCCCAGAAATTTCATACGTACGTTTATCTAATATTTCAGTTATCCCAAGTTTTTCAGCAATAGCTTCCACTTTCCTTTCCATTTCTCTAGGATTTACACCATCAAGCGTAAGTGGAAGAACAATATTTTCTTTCACTGTCAATGTATTAAGGAGATTAAATGATTGAAAAACAAACCCTAATTCACGTCTCCGAAATAAAGACAACTGATCTGGAGATAACAGATATGGATTTTCTCCATGAATTACTACTTCTCCTGATGTTGGAGCATCTATAGTAGACACCATATTTAATAGCGTTGTTTTACCACTCCCAGATGGCCCCATAATTCCTACAAATTCACCTTTGTTTATTTTTAAATCAATATGGGATAATGCTGTATATGAAATTTTCCCAGGATAAACTTTCCCTAAATCTGAAACATGTAGTATCTCCACAAGTATTTCACCTTCCATTTCTCTTTTCGATACATGAAGTGTAACCTATATATAGTATGTCTCATATCGATTTCCCTAACATTTATCTAACAAGTTTGTAAGATTCAAAAGAAAAAACCGATGAAAAGTTTACCTTTCATCGGTTAACGAGATGCATACGGGAATATTATTCTAACTATTGTTCCCTTATCTACCTCAGATTCTAGCTCAATCTTATGATTTAATTTTCCACATACTTCTTTAACAAGATATAATCCCATGCCAGTAGACTCTTTAAATTTTCTACCGTTTTCTCCAGTATAAAATGGATGGAAAACACGTGGTAAATCCGCAGTAGGGATACCCACTCCATAATCTCTTACTTCCAAAATAATTGCTCGTCCTTTGGAATACGCCGATACTATTACTTTCTCTTTCTTACTTGATGAATATTTAATTGCATTTGACAGCACTTGATTGAGTATAAATCGAAACCACTTCTTATCTGTTTCTACAATAAGACTCGGATCTACTTTTACCTGTGGATACACATAACTACGTATAAACAGACGTTTATTTTCATGAATAACAGAATCAATCATTCCCAATAATTGCAATCTGTCTACATGAAAATCTTGTTCAAATGTTTCTAAACGAGCAACATATAAGACCATTTCTAATCCTTTTTTTATTCTTTCCGTTTCTTCATTAATACTGTCAAATCGAGAGTCATCTGCATCTTGTGTAATTAACTCAATAACAGAAAGAGGTGTTTTCATTTGATGAACCCACTGATTCATAAAGGTCATTTGTTCTTGTTGTTTTCGTTCCCATTTTTTTAATTGGTTTTGATAATATTGATATTGAGTTTGTAGTAATTTATCTAAGGCCATTGATAATGGAGTCAAATCACTATCTTTTATTGACTCATTTAACGTTTCCATTGGTGTTGATAGACGCTTGTAGAATGAACGATGACTATAATAACGATATATTAGATAACCCATTAATAAAAAAACACCCAAAAATACAGAATATAATGCTGTCAAAATATGTGGATAACCATCAAACCAATATATAAAAAGAATGATAAGCAATTGGGAAAATGTATAACAAATGAGTGGAATATGTTCTTGTAAAAATAATTTCATTATTCCTTTCCTTCCTTCTCCCAAGTAGCATGCAAACGATATCCAGCACCACGAACTGTCTCCAGTGCGTTTTCAATACCTAAATCTTGCAACTTCCTTCTAATTCTCCCTATATTTACACTCAATGTATTCTCGTCTATATATGAACTATCCCATAGTTGTTCCAAAATCACTTCACGTTTTACAAGAAGTGGAGACTTTGTTATCAATATTTCCAATAAAGTTGTTTCTTTTTTAGTAAGTATAATTGTCTTATCTTCTAGTTGAAGTTCCATTCTTTCTGGGAACAGGAATAGTCCTGATTGCTCAACTATTCGTTCTTTTACTTTAGGAGCATATTCACCGTATGCTCTTCTGAGTTGACTACGGATTTTAGACATTACAACTTCATAATAAAAAGGTTTCGTAATATAGTCATCACCACCATTTTCTAAAGCCATAACTTGATCCATCTCTCCACTCCTTGCAGATAGAAATACAATTGGACAAGTAGAAATAGCTCGTATTTGGCGACACCAATAATAACCGTCAAAATTGGGTAAATTTACATCTAATAGCACTAAATCTGGTTTAATCTTTTGAAATGTATCTAAAACATTTTCAAAATCCTCTATCATAACACTTTGGTATCCATATTTTTCAATATGCGTTCCCAGTAATTCAGCGATTTTTATATCATCTTCTACAATCATGATTGTATTCATATCTTTCTCTCCTCTAATGGCAGTGTGATTTTTAAAGTTCGTTTGGCTTTTTATATTTAATTTATTTAATAGAGTTGATATATTACATGCATCCTTAAATGCAATTAATATAAAACAAAGCATATATTTGTTGTTTTTTTAAAAAAATTTTAATACTTAGTGCGTTGATATAAGAAACCATAACACAATATTTTAATGACTTTTATCTTCGTGACTTTGGAATAATGTTTAATTTAACATAACTTGCTACTTCATTTCAATTTCACAAAAAATATATTGTAAGTGCTATATTAATCAGATATTAAAATTGCCAACTATTTTATACAGACTTTACTACTAGCGTTAGTTTATTGGATATTAAGAATTTCAATTATTAAATCCAACTATTTGCTAGACTCATACCAAATATGAATTCTTCTTCATCTAAACTATTAGTTTTTTTGTAGTAAAAAAACTACATCCCATATAGAATGTAGTTTTTCTAGCTGATTTATTTATTTTTCACTTCATTTTTATAAAAAGTAAATAATGGTTCAATGGCTGGACTAGATAAAAGAGGAATTGCCTTCTCAATCAATTCTCTATCCCAATCAAACCAACGCATTTCCATTAGCATATTAATTTCTGTATCAGTGAACCGTTTTTTTATTTCCTTAGCAGGATTACCGCCCACTATTGTATATGGCGGAGCATCTTTACATACGACAGATCCTGCCGCAACGATTGCACCTTCACCGATTGTAACGCCAGGCATTATTGTAGCATTCATACCAATCCAGGCATCACTTTTAATGACTGTATCACCCTTCGGTTCATAAGATTGTCCGATTTGCTCAGCGAATGGATACACTGTAATCCATTCAGCGTGATGATTATGATTCCCACCCATTAGAATGACAACTCCACTTGCAATACAAACATAATTTCCAATAATGAGCTTATCAAGATGCCAACCCATCTGTTCAATTGGATTGAAAAGTGTTTGGGACTTAGCATCGCCCCATAAATACCTTACACAACCATCTTCAAAATTTTGATTTCCATAATACCCTGAATAATAGGAGTACTCTCCTACTTCAATGAGTGGATTTGTTACTATATCTTTTAAATACTTTGTTTCAGACCAATGATTAAATAATGGATGCTTCATAACTATATTCCTCGCTTCTAAGTATTGTAGATTTTTGCAATTTTCTTAGAAGCTTAATACGACAGCGACATTTTTAAACTTTTTCAAACGACGAATCATTATCTTCAAGCCTTTCAGTTATAATGAAAAATCATAACGTAATAAATTACACAAGTCAAATTAACCAAGTTATAATAAATCCGAGAATGCGGACAAGAAAACCATTTTATATTTTTTTTGAAACTCTTTATTTTTTTATTTAAATTACGGTACATGAAATTCACATGACACTCGTGTAGTAATACTTTCTCCTTATCAAGAGGATATAATATTACAGCGCACTTTTACATAGATGTAGCTTTTGAATAAAGTTTGATTAAATTAACTTAACTTAATAAACCTTGATAAAAGAGCGAATAGAAAAAGCGTGTTTTGAAAAAAAGATTGATCAAAATACGCTTTTTCTATATTCAATTGAATCATCCTTTTATAAAAAAGTTTGATGATTTTTGTGAACCTTACCAATTAAAGCGCCCGACTGTGGTAGATACATTATCCTCAATTACTTCTTGGGGTAGCGTCAGGAAAATGCGGACTTACAACGCTAAGGAAATGTCACTTATTAAAAAAGCCGATTCCCATCTCAAGGAATCGGCTTTTTAGTTCATTAAGTAAGAGGTTTGAAAAAATAGCCTATATATATTTGAACGATGAATAACTTACCTATTTTCTTGTGTTTGTTTGCATTACATAAAGAAAATTCAGAAAAACATAACGTATTATTTATCTGATTGTTTTTGCTTCTTTTTCAAATACTCCGCACGCAATTTTTCAAGTTGCTGCTTTTTATCAAATTTGGCAGGCGTCTGTTTTTCATGAAACTTTGCCACCGCTGCCTGACCTTTGTAATCCAATTGATATTTCCCCACTTTGTTCACCTACTTTTCTTGTCTTTAAAGAGAATCTATTCAACAAATATAATATACCTTATTTTACTGAAGTAAACCTTATTAGTCAAAGGAACTTAAAGTAAAAAGCTTGATAATAAGGGGAAAACCAACCTAAAAAGTCGCTTTCCTTAGGTAAGGGAAAGCAACTTTTTGTGTAGTCTTATTCAATTAAATGGCCCGATTGTTGAAGAAAGAGATACTCTGCAAAATAGATCTTTTTATCAAACTTTATTTTAAATCAACAATAGGTAAATTTCTTGGCCATTATTTTGCTTCACATAAAATTCTATACAAAAAAGCAACCTATAAATTTAGGCTGCTTTTTATTCCGTCTTTTATTACTTAGCTAATTCTTTCGTTCCCTGCATTACATCAACGAAAAATCCCCAGTTATTCACAACAGAAGAAATACTAATATGTTCATCTGGAGTGTGAACATTAAAGATATCTGGACCGAATGAAATAGCATCTAACTCAGGCATTTTTTGAACAAATACACTGCACTCAATTCCTGCATGTACTGCGAAGATTTCAGCATCTTTGCTGTATTTTTCTTGGTGCACTTTTTCGAATAAATTACGGATAGGCGAATTAGGATTATATGGCCATTCTGGATACTCAGACTCTTTTTCAAATGTTGCCCCTACTAATTCCGCAATATATTTAATTTCATCTACAATATGTTGTTTTAAGCTACTTACAGAACTTCTCACTTCGCTTCGTAATTTAATCTCATCTTGCAGTGTTTGAATAACTCCTAAATTAGTTGAGCTTTCTACAAGACCTTTAATATCCATGCTCATACTTTGTATACCATTTGGAATTAAGAATAATGAAGAAATAAGCTGTTTTTGTGTTTCTTTAGAAAAGACTTTTTCCGCCTTTTCTTCTACTTTTGTAAGTGAAACATGAACATCCGGATCAACAGCACGCAGCTCTTCTTGTAACATACGTGTCCATGATTTTAGTTTTTCTTCTACTTGCTGTACATCTTCTGCACGTAATAAAATTGTAGCTACACTTTCACGCGGAATTGCATTTGTTTTTAAGCCGCCATGAACTTCACTCATATTAAACTGAATGTGAAGTGATAAATCACGTAAAACTCGTCCTAATACTTTATTCGCATTACCGCGTTGTTTATCAATTTCCAAACCAGAATGTCCACCTTTAAGTCCCCCAACATATAGTCGGTATGTGTCCATATCTACTGACGCTTCATCCCAAATCACTGAAATCGTTTCAACTGCTTTCGCACCACCTGCGCTACTCACTAGTAATTTATGATCTTCTTCAGAATCAATATTAATAAATATTTTTCCGTCAAAATGATTTGAATCAACAGCGAATGCACCGCCCATTGTCGTTTCTTCTTCAGTTGTAATAACAACTTCTAAAGCTGGATGCGGGATGTCTGTTGAATCTAATAATGCTAATGCATATGCAACGGCAATACCATTATCAGCACCTAAAGTAGTTTCGCTTGCATATAACATATCTCCAATAATTCTTAATTCAATTGGATCTTTCTCAAAATCATGAACTGTCGCTTGGTTTTTTTCACACACCATATCAGAGTGCCCCTGAATGATAATAGCTGGAACATTCTCATAACCAGAAGTAGCTTCTTTTTTTATTATGACATTTAACGCTTCGTCTTGAATAACTTCTAAATTACGTTCCTTTGCGAAACTCACTAAGTAATCACTAATTTCTTTTTCATTACCTGATCCTCTAGGAATCTTTGAAATTTCTGCAAAATGATAAAATACAGGGTGCTTTGTTAATTGTTCTAAAGTAGAATACATTTTTCAAGCTCCTCTCAAAATGACGAAATAATATGTAAGTCCTTTATCATTATACCATGATTCATTATTTTACCTTTCTTCTAACGTTCTAAATATTTAATATAAACCATTCATTTTATCCTTCTATAGTTCCATTTAACGTAAATAACCTTTACTCTTACAAGATTGTAAGGGTGTTATAATTAAAAACAATTTTTCTAATATAAAAATAGTCGTATACTTTTTAAAGAAACAAATTGAAGGAGATAAGGAATATGAAAAAGCTTTTTGCTGTTATTACACTATGTTTATTATTTTACTATTGGCTGCGAGAGAGCATCACTACATAGAATTGGTAAGGATGTATATTACGTACATGTAAAAGGCGAAAGCGTTATTGAAAAAGTAGAAGGTAGAAGCTTACGGAACTACACGTTACCCGCATATGATGAAGACGGAGCAAAAAAACAAATTACATTTAGAAGTACTAAAAAAGAAAACGACCATAAATTAAATGAAAACGCGTTTTTAAGCCTTTATGTAGATCAAGATGATAAAGATAAAAATGAAATTTCATCTATTGAAGTGAAATCCTATGAAGAAATTCAGAAAGCAGATTTACCTGAAAAAGTAAAAAAGAAGTTTAATGTTAACTAATTTATAACTTTAATTAGTTTCATCCCTACTAATTATTAATCCGCAAATAACGGAATAAAAAATAAAAGAAAATGCCTATGCATTTTCTTTTATTTTTTTCTCTTTTATATATTTCGAACTATTACGATTCATAAGCTTTTCTAACCGATTTATATTTTCCGTTAATGCACCTTTCACAAGAGAGAAATCTGTATTCGATTCTTCCTTTTTTTCTTTAAAAAACGAAGATTTTTGTACATTTATTTCTGCCATCTCTTCTCCCCCTTTTATAAAAAAATACAACCTTTTATTTATATTATATAGCAAATGCAAACAGAGTGTACATGTATCATTTTCTTTTTAATTCTTCTACTTGCTGCATAGTATCTCCTTTTATTAAAGAGAAATCTCTTGTATCTTCAACTTCTACCTGGCATTCTATCTTTTGTATTTTTGTTAATTATCATAAAATTACCAATATTAATCTACTATTTAATAATAATATTTGATATTATATAAAAGTAGATTTTAATGGGATTATCACCTAATATATTTTTGATTAAAATAATTTCTCATATAAGAAGGTTAACCATATTGAATATTATCGTGACTCCAGAATTATTAGAAGCTACTGCTAACATATATATTGATAACACTTCAAACGTTACATATCAGAGCTTAGATGGTATTGCACATAAAATTGAAGCAATTTCAGACGATAGTTTATTTTTAGAATCTAAAAATTTATTGCAGATAGTATTTCAAGAAGGGGAAAAAGAAAGCAAAATTGTAGGAACTCTCCCAAACCGTCTGGTACAAAATATCGAAGAATTATTCCCACTGTCTATTCAAGAAGGGAAAACAATGTTAATAGAGAATGGCTTTAATTCCTTATATGCTGAGAATTTTATAAAGGATTTAAAAACAACGCAGTCTATCTATACTATTATGCGTCTAGATACAACAGAAAAGGATGAAGTTATTTCTGATAATGGATTCTTTGTTATTGAATCACCAAACACTCAATGGCTATTAACTCGAAATATAATAAATGATTCCTTTGATATAACTTATTTAACCAAAAATCTTTTCGAAAATGAAATAGAAAAACTAATAAAACATTAATCCTTTAAGACGGGAGTATATTTATATTGAATAAACAACAGAATTCTAATAAAAAAAAGGAAAGCCTTTTTGAAAATAGGATATTACCTATCATCACTGTTCTTTCAGGTGTAATTCTACTAGTGTACAAAGGATTAGAATTTATTTCAAAGTATATACTACTTTTAATATTATTTGCCCTAATTATTGCTTCGTTATACTTATTGTTTATGAAAGAAGTAGTTGGTGCTACTGTCGGATTTATTTTTGCAGCTCTTGGGTATTATATGTATAAAATCATTTTTAAACAAAAAAAGAAATAGTGTATAAACAAATCATAAAAAGATAATTTAAAAGAGAATGCTTTTACGCATTCTCTTTTAAATTATCTTCTTTTATATACTTATATGGGGTGTCCTCCATAAATTTTTCTAATCGATTCACATCTTGAGTCAATGCACCCTTCACAAGAGAGAAATCTGTATTTGCTTCTTCTTTTTTTTCTTTAAAAAACGAAGAATTTTGTACATTTATTTCAGCCATCTCTTCTCCCCCTTTTCAAAAAGATACAACCTTTTATTTATATTATATAGCAAATGCAGACAGAGTGTACACGTATCATTTTCTTTTTAATTCTTCTTCTAACTCTTCTACTTGCTGCAAAGTATCTCCTTTTATTAAAGAGAAATCTGTTGTATCTTCATTATCTTCTTTAAAAAAATCATTGTCATAATCTTTTATCACTACAATCACCTCTACGTGCTAGTGTAGGAATGATTGTCCAATTTTATACAAGCTTGTCTGAATTTGTTCTCCCTTTATGTATAGGTGAAAAGGACAGAAAAAGATTCTGTCCTTATTTACTAAAATAACTATGATGAATTGTTAAATTATATACATTTTCAAAATCTCGATCTTGAAGGTTATTTTTCTTCCCATCAATAACAATGAAAACATCACTAACTATTTTTGCTGGTATAATTCCGACATTTTCTACTTGCACCGCTTTCTGCTCATTCAATTGCTCGATGTGTTCTAATGGAACAATAATACTAAATTGAGAGCGGATACCACGAAAGTTTGTATTTAATTCCTTCACCGCTTCAAATACAACAATTTTCGCACCAATCTTTTCCCCATATGAATCTAAAAATGTGTTTAAGCTTTTTGTATATTCCTCTTCCGTATGCCATTCCATTGTCCCAAAGGCTGTTGGATTCACATTTTGAATAATTGTCGTATATATTTCTCCTCTTGCTTTTGAAGCAATTAATGACCTTTTAATTGATTGGACCGTCTTTCCAATATCGCTGAATTTTGCGCCCCATATTTCTGAAATATTTGGTGTCAAAATGAATGCAATATCAACGAAAATTACCATCGCAGTAAACATTAAAAGATTTTTCCAGAGGGTTAAATCTATTCCTTTTATCGTGAAATAAACTGTGACTGATGTTATGAACAAACCGTACCACGTTTTTCGAATTCGTTGTTTCTTCTCCTCGTACAACTCTTCATTTCTCCAATAAAAGAAAACAAGAACAATAAAGACGATTGCTAAAATAAATAAGCCAATTCGAATGTTAGAGATCGTCAATCACATCACCCTCCATTCCAAAACTACTCACGATACCATTACATGCACAAACAGCTCTCTTTATGACAAAAGACGTGGACAACCTTCTAAAGTTAGCAACATCGCATATACATTAGAAGCAGGCCACGTCTTTTATCCCGCATTAACGGGCAGTAAGAGCCCCCACCTCAAAATTCAGCGAAAGCAAAGACGTTAGGTGAGGGATAAACTGCCCATAAAAGCCCGATTGGTGAAGGCTAATACTCAGTGCGGGATGAACACCCTCCACTGATTAAAGTTTCACTTTATCATGAATCTACATTGTATATGTAGACAAGCATGCGTTTCAAATTTTCATGTTAAAAAGAAATATGTTTCGGAATTTCCCCTTCAGGTACTTCTCCATCCATACTTAAGTAATAATGACGAATCGGACGTAATTTTTCATCTAACTCATAAACAAGCGGAATGCTAGTTGGAATATTTAATGAAACAACACCATCACTTGAAAGGTTGTCTAAGTATTTCACTAGCGAACGAATTGTATTACCGTGCGATGAAATAATTACTTTCTCACCACTTTTTAATGACGGTACAATTTCTGAATGCCAATAATCAACTACTCTTTTCTCCGTATCCTCTAAACATTCAGTCAATGGGAATTCATCTTTTTTTAACGTTTTATATCTTGGATTGTTCGCCTCATATCGAGGATCATCTTCAGTAAGTGCAGGCGGTCTCACATCTATACTTCTTCTCCAAATATGAACTTGTTCATCTCCATATTTTTTTGCAGTTTCGTCTTTATTCAATCCTTGTAGTGCACCATAATGGCGTTCATTCAACTTCCATGAGTTATGTATAGGGACCCAAGTGAGATCCATTTCATGCAGTACAATCCATAATGTACGAATTGCTCGTTTTAGTACCGAGGTATACGCAACATCAAATGTATATCCATTCTTTTTTAATATTGTTCCTGCTTCTCTCGCTTCACTTAATCCATTCTTTGATAAATCCACATCTGTCCATCCTGTAAATCGATTTTCAAGATTCCACAAACTTTGTCCGTGACGAATGAGTACAAGTTTTATCATTATAATTCCCCTCTCGGAAATATGAATTTTAAAATTTCAATACGTACACATATAAAGTTTTTGGCAATGTGAATTTTTTATCCATAGTTGCCAAATATACAGATAAAAATTTATGATTTTTCAAACTACAAAACAAGATACTGTTTCTATCTTTTATTCTACTGGTATTTCACGCTTAGACGTCCATGCATCAAATCCTGAACGGCTATTTGCCATTTCATTCATAACTTGATGCCAATTTTCTTCACATGATTCGCCAAACTGTGAGAAAATAGCTCCCATTTGTTCTCTTTGAACATCGCTCAGTTTTTTCTCTAAGTCTGTTCCTTCTTCTGTTAAAGACAGCTGTTTCACACGACGATCATGTGCAGCTTCATTACTCTCAATAAGTCCTTTATCTAACAGTTGGCGCAACGGTCCGTGAAGAGCTTGTTTACTTATTTCTAAAAGTGATAGCAGTTCATTTACACTAAGCCCTGGAAAACGAGCGATAAAAAACAGAATTCTATGATGTACACGCTGTATACTATACTCTTTTATTATTTCATCTGGTTTTTCTGTAAAAGTTTTATATGCAAAGTAAAATAATGCTAATGCCTCATTCATTTGCTCTTCTTTATGTTGTGTCATCTACTTTCCCCCTGTATGTAAATTATACCACAACTCAATTATGAATAATTAAGTTGGTATATTGAGCCTAATTTCTTCATTCTAAAACCAACAAATTTCAACTATTATATTTTTTGAAGGTTGTTTAATTCGTAAATTATACCTTCAAATAAAGTATCCAAATTATTTTTTAAAGAATTCTTAAGGAAATAGGTTAAATTCAAATGATAAATATTGTAAAATTTATTTATTAATATTTTTTTAAAAACTCAATTGTGATTGGAGTGTTATTGTATGCAAACAAAAAAAGTTTATCTTTATGTATTTAATACGATGTCAGACTGGGAATATGGACATTTAATTGCAGAACTAAACTCAGGAAGATATTTCAAAAAAGAGTTAGCCCCTTTAAAGGTAGTTACAGTAGGAGCTAATAATGAAATTATTACTACGATGGGAGGACTGAGCATAAAGCCAGATATTTCCCTGGATGAATGTACTCTTGAGAGTAACGATCTTTTAGTTTTACCTGGAGGGACTACTTGGGGGGAAAGCATTCATCACCCTATCTTAAAAAAAATTGGTGAAGCGTTAAAACTCGGCACTATTGTTGCTGCCATTTGTGGTGCAACTGAGGGGTTAGCGAATTTTGGATACCTAGATTCTAGAAAACATACAAGCAATGATTTAGAATATATTAAAATGGTTTGTCCTAATTATAAAGGAGAACAACTTTATAAGATGGAACCTGCAGTATGTGATGAAAATTTGATTACTGCATCAGGAGTAGCTCCTCTGGAATTTGCAATGGAAGTATTGAAAAAAATTGATGTATTTGCACCAGATACGTTACATTCATGGTATAACCTAAATAAGACTTATAAGCCTGAATACTTCTTCCAGTTAATGAATTCAATTACTAGATAAGCTGAAAAATTAAATTAGCAGTTTTATATTATATAAAAAACTTAAAAAGCACCCCTAAAGTCGTTATAAATACAACCGATGACGGTTGTAAAACAAAAAATAAAAGGGATGATACATATTTATCTTGTATCATCCCTTTTATTTTTTATAACATTAATATCACCATATTATTTTAATTATTCATCTCCAGCAAGAGTTAACTGCCAAGACACACCATACTTATCATTTAACCAGCCAAACTTTTTACTAAACGGATATGAACCTAAAGGCATAAGAACTTTTCCATCTTGTGCTAGTTTATTAAAAACTGTTTCGATTTCCTTTTCCGTATCACAAGTTACATAAAGAGACATAGCTGGAGTGAATGTAAAATCATGCTTTACATAACTATCAATACACATAAACTCTTGTCCATTTAGCGTAAAAGTTGCATGAATTACAGTTCCCTCTTTACCTGGTCCATTCTCATCATAACGAGAGATACTTACAATTTCTGATTGATTAAATAGCGATGTGTAAAAATTCATCGCTTCCTCAGCTTTGCCCTCAAACATTAAAAACGTAGTGATTTTTTGATTTGTGTTACCCATTTAGAGACATCCCCTTGTTATGTATTTATGCAAAACATACATCGGACAATAAAACCGAACACATATTCTTATAAGTGTATTGTCTATAAAAACGATGAGTTTGTCAATTATCTATGTTTTATTTCTTCTTAAATAATGCTGTCCAAAGAAATGATTCTCCAAACATATGATTTGGTTGTTCAATTTGCTTCATCTTTCTAATTTCAACCACTTCAAACTCATTAAATATCTCTCTTAATTTTTCTTCTGAATAAGCAAGACCACCTTGCAGACTCCAGCTTCTATATACATCCCAATCTGTTATTTCTGATCCATTTCGCTCATCTAAATCGCCTGCTGCAAAACATGTTAATCCGAAATAACCACCCGATTTTAATGAGTTTTTAACTAAATCAACATAATTCATTCTTCTATGTGGTGGAATGTGATGCAAGCAACCGGAATCATATACAAAATCATATTCATCTTGAAAATCCAAATTAAAAATCGATTCACAAACAAATTGTATGTCTATTCCGTTTTCTAACGCCCTCTCTTTGGCCCAATTAATCCCTTCTATAGACAAATCGACTGCTGTTACATCAAGTCCTTGTTTCGCTAAATAAATTGCATTTCTTCCTGGACCACATCCAAGCTCTAACACTTCTCCTTTTGAAATCCATTCTTTTTGTATATATGAAACTAAATTCTCATCTGGAATATTTGCAAAAAAAGGAACATCCTTTTCTCTATTTGTGTAAAATTCATTCCAAAATGGTACTGCAGGTCTTAATAAAGAATCCAGCATTTTTAATATATCTTCTTGCGTGTGTAACGTTTCACTTTTCATTTATACCCCTCCATAATCAATAGTCAGAAAATTATTATATCTCTTTTTAAACCTTCAAACAAAGAAAAAACTCCTATATTCAATAGGAGTCAAAAATATTATCTCTTTAAAATCCAAGTACAGTTAACCATTTTAACAACTGCTCTTCTCGCACCTTCAAATCATCGTTTCTATACTTACCCATCTGTATTTCGCTAACAATTTCTCCGTCCACCATAAAAAGAACTCTTTCTGTTTTAGCTGCTACCTTTACGTCATGAGTAACTAGCAAAATTGTAGTTCCCGTACGGTTTATATGTGCTAAAATATCCATTACTTCTTCTGTCGCTTTTAAATTCAAAGCACCCGTTGGTTCGTCAGCAAAAATAATATTAGGTTTATTTATGAGTGCTCTACAAATAGATACCCTTTGTAATTCTCCTCCTGATGCTTCAGTTATATTATTAGTTGCAATTTGACTAATTCCCATTTTTTTCATCAATTCAAGTGCACGTTTATTTATTATTTTCCTGCTCTCAAATTTTGCTAAATACGCAGGCAAAACTATATTATCAAAAAGATTCAAATTTCTAAGAAGATTGCTCTGTTGAAAAATAAATCCCATTTCGCTGAGTCGTAATTTTGCTAACACCTCTTCTTTCATACATGTTATTTCTTTACTATCAACTTTCACACTTCCTGATGACATTTGATCCATTCCGCTAATATTATATAGTAACGTCGATTTCCCTGAACCAGAAGGTCCCATGACCGATATAAACTCTCCCTCATAAATCTCTAAATTTATATTTTTTAACATATGGTAAGTTTTATTTCCATCCATTGCGTATTCTTTATTTAATTGTTTTACTTCTAAATTTTTTTTCAAATTACACATCTCCTACTCCCCATTTAGCTTTAAATCATTTGTTTGTTTCACTGTAAAACTACTGAAAATTGTTGCTACGGTCACAGATATAAATAAAATAGCTGGACATATTACATAAGAAATGATCGGATTAACAACAAACTTTATGTGAGCTGCTCCCATAAATGAACCTAACCAGCTTATTAGTGTTTCTCCAAACGTAGCAGCTATAAATGTCCCTGTTAAAATACCTACTAATACTATAGAAATAGAACGAGTAACATATTGTATACGAATATCTTTGTATGAAAAGCCGATACTTTTCATAATTAATATTTGCGAAGAATCTTTTACCAATAACATTTTAAAAAACATCGCAGTTATTAAAACCGATATCAATATAGCAATCAAAATTGCCACTTGTGTCACGAGTCTTAATTGTTTAATTGTCTCTCCTAAAGTTTGAGATAAATAATTATCCGTATCTGTTATTTTTGCAGAATTAAAATTTTGTTTATACTCCTTCACTTTTTCTTGTAGATTCACTTTGGGTTTCATATCTACATTTACTACGTACCATAATATATTTTCTTTATTATAAGAAAAACTCGCTTTAGCTGTTTTTCCTCCATTCGTTACATCTTGATATATACCACTAATAGTTAGCATTTTCTCTTTTCCTTCTACAAATAAAACGATTTCATCCCCTATATTCTTTTTTAATTCATTTGCGTTCATATAAGAGAGAGCGATCTCATTTTCATTTTTTGGTGCCATACCTTGAACATATTCTATTGGAAATTGGGCGAAATCTCCCACTTCTACATTTAAGTTTTCATGTGTACCATCAGCTTTCACCATTTTAAATGTACTCGTCACAAATGCTGCATATTTTTCTACCTCTTCATCGTTTCCGACATACGATATAACGTCATTAAACCGTTTTTCTATATTTTCAGATTGCTGTAAATCTATTCGTATATCACTCTTTCCTGTTCCCATATAATTAACAAATTGCGGTGACTGAATCGTGTACAAAAAGTTAACTGGTACAACAATCATGAACACTGCAATAATTAAAACGATACTTAATACTCGATATAACTTAAATCGTTTCACTACATCTTGTATACCAATAAATATATTTACATTTGTAATTTTAGTTTGATAGAGAGAAAAAAATCTTCTAATCTTTCTTTTTCCTAGTTTATCTCTTGATCGTAAAGCGTCTATTGCTGTAATTCTTCTAAAATTCCGCAAAATGATGCGGCAAAAAAGGATAACGGCTAGAAATAACAATGTTGTGACTATCAATGGCACAACATAATATAAAATACTTTTATTAGCTGTCCCCATATAAAGTGCGATGTTAGAGGTAAATATTTTTGTAACAAATAACGAAAGGATATATCCACATATACATCCGATAGCGGAAATAACAACATATTTTGTTACATATAGTTTTTGAATATCTTTACTTTGAATGCCGATAGCTTTCATAACACCAATTTCCCGATAATCTTCTTCCATTGAAGTCATAATCGTAAATCTAATACATAAAATCGCGATTAGCATTAATAATGCACTTATTATGATAAGTACTGCAGCTATTATTCCATCTGTTAATGAATTGAGTGTTTTAAAGAGTGAATACGTAATAGAGGGACCTTTTTGAGGTAAGTTTGATGACTGGTATAAAGTTTCAAATTCATTTATTTTAGTTAAATCTGTTAGCTGGAATTCAATAAGATATTCACTTTCTCCAAAATTCCCCTTTATTCTTTCGAAGTCTTCATCGCTTATTACAAATCGTTTTGAACTAACAAGTGATGGGTTCATTTGAACATCACGAACAAATGCCGAAATAGTAAATTCTAGCTCATTATTATTTTTAACAACCCAAATTTTATCTCCAATACGCAAATTATATTTTTGCATATAATAAATTGGTACACCTATTTCCCCTTTCCTAACATCGATCAATTCATTATTTAAATCTAATAAAAAGTCAAAAATAGTATTTTGCTTAACGAAGCTAATGTCCATTACACTATTATGTTCCGCTTGATTTTTCTTCTTTATAAAAATGTTAGATCCGCCTATTTGAACCATCTCTGCTGTTTGTTGTTTTTTTACAAAAGGAGTTTGCGCTACAAATGAATCAATTGACTTTTGGTTTATTTCTCCGGCATGCATTTGTACGAAGTGCGGTGCGTTTGATACTTTAAACAATTGATCCGTTGAGTTCAATAGATTTATAACGTTACTTGAAGCACTTGCGATTAAAAGACTTGATAACATGATAAACATAAATAGAATGGTAATTATCATTTTATTTTGAGAGAAATCTCTTTTTAACATTCTCCTAATCATATGGAGCTAGTTCCCTTCATTCCATAATATTTTCTTCGTCACCATCGCTATTATTATCATTATGAAACTAATAACTAATATAGGTAAATAAATTTTCATACTGAATCCTTCAAACATAAAACCATAAATGACTTGCCCAATTGGTGCCATACATTGAGATACCGCTGTTATAATTGCCATTACTTTTCCTAGGTTTTCATTTGGTGTTTTCTTTTGGACTACAGTAATCACATAGATGGATACAATTGTCACGATCATTGCAATTAGAATAGAAGAAAGTATAAAGAGGATAAATGGTGGATAGTATCCTAAATTAAGAATAACTGGCGTAACTGATAGTGCCATTGGTAGTACTAATAAAGCTATTAAAAGCATCCAGTAATACAATGTTTTCATCTGTAGCTTTTTCGCAAAAAAACCTATCGATAATGCACCTAAAATAGTAGCAAAATCGATCAATCCCATTCCAATTCCATATAACGTGTCGCTACTTTCCATTGTTACTCGTATAATAATTGGAGCGCCAACAACAAATAGCGGTGTAAGTATTAAATTTAGTAATGCAGCTAAAAGCATAGATTTCAAAATAAATGGTTGTTTTAAAACATATATAAATCCTTCTTTCATATCCTTTACAATTGTCGGTATTATATGGCTTTCTCGTGCTCTTTTTATAAAAGGTATTTTAATAAACATTTCTAAAATCGCAGATAAAAAGAAAGCAAGACAACTTATTATTACAAGCATTTTCAAACCAATTATGCCGTACAATATTCCTCCAAATACAGGAGCAACTATATTTGACAATGATTGCACACCATTTACGATACCGTTCGCTTGCTCTAACTTATTCTCTGGAACTAATTGCGGAATACTCGCCATTACAACAGGTGAATACATTGCACTAACGACTGCTAGTAAAAACATAATTGTTCCAATCAATATAATAGATACAGGTCCAGTAAATAACAAAACTATAAAGCTTAATACAATCGCAGCGTTGATGAAGTCAAAAATAACCATTAAATCACGGCGATTGAAACGATCTGCTATCGCTCCGCCGAGAGGAGCTAGTAAAAACGGAATACTCGTTACCGCATATAATCCTGCGAATATATCAGCACGCCCTGTTATATCTAGCACATATAATGACAGGGCAAAACGTAAAAGTGTTGAACCTAAAATAGTAATAATTTGTCCACTCACCATTAAGTGAAAATCTTTCATCGAAGACCTTATACTAGCTGACATCCTTATCACACCTTTCATTCGATTCAGACCGACTGTCGGTCGATAATATCCAAACAGAAAATTACTATTTCTGTTTGATTAAAACCTCCACCATGTAATCAAAGGCTCCCTCTTTCGCTCCAACAGATGCTTCCATCATTTTGATATAAGCTTTAGCCCTCCTCATCATTTCTTCCGGCTTCCACTGGAATAAACCCTCATCAAATATGACTTGTGCTGAAGAGAGTAATAATTCAATCGTTTCTTGTGGGTATGGAGTAGAAAATATGCCTTCAGCGATTCCTTGTTCTAAAATCTCTGCTAAAACAGGAGATAAATGAATAATTGATTGTACTATACTTTTTTGATGCATTTCCGCATTATTTGGCTGATGAAATTGTTCAATCATTTTATCTTTTACATCTCCTGATTTTGGTGATTGTTCCATTAAAACTCGAAATAACTTATCCAAAACTGGGATATTAGGGTTAGAGACAATTGCTTTCGCTTTAGCAACATCCGCTTTAATAATCCTCATAATAATTTCATCCATTACTTCTTCTTTCGACTTAAAATAATGATAAAACGTCCCCTTTGCTATACCAATCTCTTTTAAAATGTCATTTACTGTAGTTTTCGTATACCCTTTTGTAACAAACAAACGTTCAGCAGTTTCTAAAATTTCATTTCTACGTTCCCCATATTCTTTTACGATCCTCATTCATGTACTCCTTCCTATGGACCGACTGTCGGTTTATTTAAAGTATATGTTTAGTATGTGAAAAGTTTCCTGTTATCGTACATATACAACAACCTACTTTATATTTCCTTTATGAATTTTAAAATTTATTTTTAATACGGTGAATGAAATTTTAAAGGTTGTTTCTATGTAATCACCCTTGTCCTTATATCGACTTCGTTGTATAAAAACAAAAAAGAGCCGCAACACTTTGCGACTCTTTTTGAATAATAACTATTTAACGGCCACGTCTTTGCTGACCTTGTTTTGTACTACTTTTCTTATTACTTGGCTTATTAAATGATCGATTGTTATCATTTCTAGAACTATTTCTTGAATCGTTTCTTGGACCACCTTTTGAACCACTTCTTGAACCTTCACGGCTATCTCTTTGACGATATTGACCTGATTTCTTTGGAGCCGGCTTTTGTACCGGTTTTCCATTTTCATCTACATTTTTTATCATCGGTTGTTCGATTATTTGTCTTTGTATTGGTGCACCAAGCGTTTTTTCAATTTCTTCTAAATGTTTTTCATCTTTCGCTGCAACGAACGTAATTGCAAGACCTGATCCACCTGCACGTCCTGTTCGGCCAATGCGGTGAATATAACTTTCTACATCTTCAGGGATATCAAAGTTAAATACGTGCGTTACACCATCTACATCAAGTCCACGAGCTGCTACATCCGTTGCGATTAAGTACTGAATTTTAGCTTCGCGGAAACTCTTCATAACTCTTTCACGTTTCGCTTGAGGTATATCACCATGAAGTTCAGCACAATTATAACCAAGTCCCTTTAAATCATCATAAAGCTTACTTGCTCTAACCTTTGTACGACAGAAAATAACTGCTAAAAATGGCTGATCACGATCCATAACAAAACGAAGTGCATCTGGCTTTGCACGATCTGTCGTCTCAATGACACGCTGCTCAATTGTATCTACCGTTACTTCTTCACTTTGTACTTGAATCATTTGCGGCTCTTCCATATAACGTTTCGCCAATTTTTTAATATCTTTTGGCATCGTTGCTGAGAATAACATCGTTTGTTTACTATCAGGTGTCTCATCTAAAATATCTTCAATATCATATAAGAATCCGAAATAAAGCATTTGATCTGCTTCATCTAGTACAATCGTTGAAAGATTACTTAAATCAATTGTTTCACGTCGTATATGATCTAATAATCGTCCTGGTGTCGCTACAACAATATGTGTATTACCTTTTAATTTTCTCAATTGTTGTGCTACATCTTGTCCGCCATATATCGCTAGTACATTAATATCTTCTCTTTGAACAAGCATTTTTTTAATTTCAGTTGTAATTTGCAGTGCTAGTTCCCTTGTTGGTGCAACAATTAAAGCCTGAACATCACTAGACTCTGGATCGATTTTTTCTAAAATCGGTAACACGAATGCTAACGTTTTACCCGTTCCTGTTTTCGCCTGCCCAATAATATCTTTACCTGACATAATAACAGGAATTGCCTTCTCCTGAATCGGTGTTGCTTCTGTAATTCCATTTTCACGTAATGTATGATTAAAAGTTTCACTAATTCCTAATTCTAAAAAGTTTTTCAAATAGACCACTTCTTTTCCTTATTTTTCACATTAGCTTTCATTGTACCATTTGTTTCGCCAAATATGAAAAATAAAAAAATTCTTATCTTCTTTTTTTATATTCATCCTGTACTAGATGAACAAATTCTTTTTGTTTTTTCTCGGATTTTATTAATGCTTCCATATTTGCAGAAGTCAAAATATACTTTTTAATTTTTCTATTACTCCAAATTAAACTTGTATACTTCGGATCTTCATGTAGATTTCGAAACCACTCTAATTCACTTAATTTTGCGATATAATGTTTTAATTTCATGTCATTTCGAGGATAAAATAACATCTGCTATTACATCAAATAATGAGCCCAAGTTATTCCCTCCTATAACTTCTTTAATGAAGATATTAACGTAATTTTAAAAATCATTGTTTCACCAATTCAAAATAAATTACACCAATATGTACATCAAGGAACTAAGTTCTACAATTTAATATGTAATACGAAAGCATTATATAACCTTCATTTTGATTTAGCATATGAGCTTATCTTTCAGAAAGATGGTTTGCAATATAAAATGGAAAAATCCTAATAGTGCATTAGAGATATTTATTATTTTTCATTATAATTTTTATAGCCTTACCATATCAATTTGGGGATTTTGTGCGTTTAGAAAACCATTTAGATACATTTAGTATTGTACGCCAATAATATAGTAGTAATAAATTTACAAATGAAGGATATAGAAAGAGTAAGGGGGCATGGTTAATTACTCATGAAGGTATAGTGCATTAGATGAATAAATAGGCTTCATTTGCAATAACATAGTATGTTTTCCCTTTACTGCTGTGTGCTTTGTACTGTGGCGAACCATTGACACTCACTTTTGCATCAATCATAAATCCCTGCATCTACAGAACCAGCTCCATCTTTATATTTCCAAGGTGGAGCATCCTAGAAACGTAGATTGTCCACTTTGAAAACAATACGTTTTCAAGGTGGACAAATAAACTGTGCTTTTCTTATCGAGTAGCAACAGATACTTCTGAAAGAAATAGACTACATCGTAATAGGGGTTATATTCACAGCTGTAATTTTACAAGTTGAAATTGCAAACCTAACGGTTGTAGTTGGATTTATAGGTAATGTCCCTAGTACTATCCCAAGTCCTGTTTGTTCCACGCTAAAATCTGCTGCAATAGAACCATTACTTGCTAAAAGACTTACTGTAGATCCGATAAACGCATCCAGTAATTGTCTAATTGGTCGTTCACGACATTCACACTCGCATCCTACATCGGTAGGTGGAAGTAATGTAATAGGTGGTCCTGGTGGTAAAAAACCTACCCCTGTTACATCAGATATATTGACCACAAAGGTTGTGGTGCCATCTGTAACTGTAACTAAAAAATCATTCACAGAAGTGATAGTAAATAGAAAGAAAAGCGGGGGCGTGTTGGGTGTGTCTGCAATAGTGCCAAGAATAACAGTTTCTCCAATAAGTTGTTGTAAAACGCTTTGCATAGGTAAAACACAGCAATCACAAAGACAACCTTCAGTTCCTCCTGTTGGGCCTGTCTCTCCTGTTGGACCCGTTACTCCCGTTGGACCCGTTACTCCTGTTGGACCCGTTACTCCTGTTGGACCCGTTACTCCCGTTGGACCCGTTACTCCTGTTGGACCCGTTACTCCTGTTGGACCCGTTACTCCTGTTGGACCCGTTACTCCTGTTGGACCCGTTACTCCTGTTGGACCCGTTACTCCTGTTGGACCCGTTACTCCCGTTGGGCCTGTCCCTCCTGTTGGACCTGTGGGTAAAGTAAATGGTGGGATTGGGGGAAGTGTAGGGCCAATTAAATTTGGATTTAATGCATTAGCTTGAAGTATCCCATTTATCTTTTGTATTTCATTTTTATCAAACACATAACTACCTCCTATGAATGTACTATACTGTAGTAATACAGTTACAAATACATAAACTTCATTGATCGTAATATAATATGTTTTCCCTATACTATTGTGCGCCTTAAATTGTACTGAACCTTCCATATTTAACTTCCTGAAAATTGTAAACACCTCACCTACATCTACAAAACCATCCACGTCTTTATCCTGCCAAGATCGAGCATCATAGAAACGTAGAATGTTAACTTTAGAAACAACACGCTTTCCTACAATAGAAGAATCTACTGTACTTTTCTTACTAAACTTCACATAGGATGGATTGTTCTTAATCCATTGCTCTCCACCAAGGTTTAACCAACCAGGCTTTTCGCCCCATTCAACATAAGCTTCTGATTTATTTAGTTGACGAATCTTAGAATAGCTTGTGTCTGGTCCTTTACGTAAATTAACGTTGTAGCCTTCAATATAAGCTATACCATCGGTTACAGCTGTTGGTACTTCTGTTGGTTTAGGTGGCTTTCAGGTACAGAAACATCCACACTAGAATTATTGTATGCCCGTTGTACATCAGCACGGGATTGAGCTCCTGATCCCCCATGAGATTTTAAATAATCAAGTTGATCTTCATGATCTGTACTGCCAAGATATTTAATCACATCGTAGTGAATCCACAATCCTTTTCCTAAAGATAACTTGTTATCTTTTAAGATTTCCGCTAAAAGTTTTACGTATTTTTCATATGAACGCTCGGGCTTTGTATGGTCTGCTGTTTCACATAACTCTACATGTACAAATCGTTTATTAGCAGCAGGTCCACCGCCATATGCAATGTATTTTATATTAGCGATTTGGATTGTTTCATCTCAATCAACAGCATATTGAACAAATGCGTTTCTTCATGTACGAGATTCATACTTTTGAATATTTCAGAAGTCGCTGTACTATGAGCTACTACGCCCTCATAAACACCTACGCCAAAACGATATGATTGTTTTGGTAAATTAGGGATAAAAAACGTTCTATTAGCAAAAATACTTGTAGCAAATGAACCAGCAAGTACTAGAATCATAAGGAACGAGGTAATTAGCTATATTAAAACCAGCTAAAATTGGAATGAATGTAAGTGATTGATTATTTATTTATATCCTTAATTCCTTTCAATATTATTGTTGTATTCGGATTCATATACGCTATAAACAATCTAATAATTATTGTCAAGATAGCTGGTATTAAGAAATCAAAAGTTTTTTCTGCCTTCGTTGCAGAACGCAAATAATTCATTGAAACCTCTATCGGAAACTTATTTGCTTTCCAAAATAGATTTTCTCTTCATCCATCTCCATAATCGTATCCGCTTAACAAGCATTGTTTTATTTTGAACAGGTATTCGCTTATAAATATCGAAATATACAATAAGAAAAAACAATAAAATTGATTATTCTTTCGCTTCTTTGTCCATCCTTTTAAAAAATCTATTTTTTGGAAAAGGAGTGTTTATATGGAGAAACAGACACTTTGGAAAAAATTCAAAAAAAGCTCAGCAAACCTCGGGAAATCAAGCGTATATGAAAGTATTATTTTATACTACACAATGAGAAAAAAAGGGTTACCTACTAAAGCTAAATTCATAATATTAGCCGCTTTATCTTATTACGTATTAGCAATCGACTTCATTCCAGATATAGCTGCTATTATTGGGATTGGCTTATTAGATGATGTTTTAGCAATCGCTGTAGCGCATAAATTTGTAATGCGACATGCGGATGCTGAAATTCGAGAGAAGAGTAAAATAAAAATGGAATCATTATTTACTTCAGCACACATTTAACGAAGAAAGATAGGCTCTTACTTGTCTTTTCTCACTGCCTAACCATCATCTATAGCTTTTAAACAAATGATTTGAACAGTGTTAATACAGAAAAAAGAACTAAAATAATCTTTTAGTTCTTTTTTGTCAACTCAATTTATTTTTGAACAATAGTTAAAAGAGCCTATTTTAATTTACCAACTAAAACAGGCTCTTTACTAATTTAAATTTACAAGATCATCATCATTTTACGCTATAGTTTGCTACTTCAACAACATTTCTCTTTCATCGCTTTCATCATAGACATAGTAGTCTTCATCATTTCATCACATTCATTCATTTTCACCATCATTGCCTTATCCATTTCTACATCCATTTGCATCATGTTATTCATCATCATTTTCATACACTTCATTTCACACATCATTTTTTCCATAGACATCATCATGTTTGTTGTTTCTACCATCATAGTTTTTTCCATATTAACATCCCCCTAGAATTTTTATGTTACAAGTATAAAAATTCCTTTTCGTTTTTCTAAAACCTTCTTAGTTTACCTCATACAAATATTTATCAATATATTTCCCTCTCAATTCGTCATTGATTAACTTTATTTATTGTCACGCTGAAACGTAAATATAATAAAAAGCATCTTATTATAGATGCTTCCTTGTCTAACAATTAAATTATTAACACTATGAAACTCCATTTGTTTCGTAAACATAGGGTAAATCTATTATTTTTATAAAATTCATAAATCCAACTATAACGTATTATAGTTTTATTCATATACTGTAGTAGATCACTAGAAAGGAGGCGTATATATGGAAAGTTGTATTGTGTTCGTAAACGGCCAACCTTTTTTAGTACTCACAGTTGCTGGCATCGAAATTGCTAGATTGGAAATTACTCTTCAAGTAGCACTAGCTTTGAGAGTTCTCGGTATTCCAATCTGTGGGTAATTCATTTAAGTAAGTTTAAAAGAGAGCTTTCGCTCTCTTTTAAACTCTTGTCAAAAAATGCACTTCTATACACTTAGCAAGTGTGACTCATAGCCTTGTAGAAATTATATAATAAATATACAAGCATTTACGTTAAAAGAACTTTCTTTAACACACACATCTGCAAACAATTTAACATCCTCTTCATATCACGTTCTTTATAGTGATTCAGACATGCTATTTGAATCCAGTTATTCTTTTGTAAATACGCTGATTCATAATGAACAATATATCCTTGTAACGCTAACGCATCACCTAGCGCCTTAGAAGACCGATCTTCATTTAATTGAATGGTAACTATAATTGGCGCGGCATGTTCTTTAGGTGAAACAAGATTTAAACCCATATTAGTAATAGCTTGTTCAATATATGTATACGTCTCTTTTATTTTTTCAAATACCATTTCATCTTCAAATATTTTTAATGCTTCTTGCAATGCATAAATTAAATTCCATGAATGGGAGTATGGGATACTTTCATTTTCTTCGTACATACCAATGTCCATATAAGCAGGTACTGCCTCGTTTACTTTTACAATGTGGTTATGAAAAACGAAAGATAATCCTGTATATGATTTAATCGCTTTTCCGCTAACACCACTTGCAAAATATACATCCTTCAAATTTATTGGTATTGCTCCAATTGAGCTTATACAATCTACACATAGTTTCATTTGATATTTTTTACAAAGAATGTTTAGTTCTTCTAAATTATTTAACATTCCAGTTGATGTTTCATGGTGAACAAACCAAAGCCATTCATAATTTCCAGTTGCCATTATTTTTTCTAATTCTGTATAAATAAACGGCTCTGCCATTTCTTTTTTATACGTATCAAAATTTAAATGTGCACGTTTTGCCTGCTCAATTAATCTATTACCGAACTCCCCGTTCGCTAAAACTAGTCCTTTACCTTTTAATGAACGTAACTGTAAAGCAATTGCATCATTCGCTAACGTTCCTGTTCCTAACATAAGTTGTACACGTTTTGCTTTCGTTATTTGAAGTAATCGTTTTTTTACATTTTCTATCGTCACTTGAAATGACTTAGAACGATGCGAAATAGGCTTAGTAGAAAATGCCTTTCGAACATTTTCTTCAATATCCACTGGACCAGGTAAAAACGTATATTCTTTCGTCATAATACCTCCAACACTCGACTCTTCAAACATAGCTGGGGTAACATACATTGGCTGGAAGGCTGCTTCTTCAGTACCAACTAACGTATGGAAAGATTTGAATCCCATTTGCTCATATAAAAGTAGTTCACGTGTTGTAGCAGAAATGAGTGCCAATTCATATCCATTTAGAAGCAAATAACGATGTAAAAAGCGAATTAAACCTAATAATGCTCTTCCATTTCGATATTCACGTTCTACTGAAAGTAAACGAATTTCATATACATTTTCTCCATGTTCTTGCAAATAAAAATCTAGATTTGGAATTTTATAATCTAACGAGAATGGTCGTTTTCCTCGCAATGCAACCATACCTACTAACTTATCGTCATCTAAACAAATTAAATATGTATTTTCTTCATGGAAACGATCTATACGAACACGATCTTTCGTTTCTTCATGTTGCGGAATTTCTTCTACAAATGTTTTATAATTCAATTTATGTATACTTTCAAATTCCCAAGCTTGATCAGCAACTTTATAAATTAACCCCATGTTGTATCTCCTTTATGTATTTAATAAAAATTATAAGTGGAGATTAACTCCACTTATAAAAAGTTCATTTCATTCTCGATTTACATATAAAATAAGTACAATGATAAGTGCACTTAAAATAGTCGTAACAATAGAGTAAGAATACAAAATCATGCAAACTGGTAAACAAGCGATTGTAATTAGTCCGGGCTTAGTAAATCCTTTAAAGATTAAATAAAATATAATGAAAACAGCAATAAGAGTAAGCGCTATCAAATAATCAAATGCAATTAACCCTCCAATAAATGTTGAAATGCCTTTTCCGCCCTTGCCTTTAAATAAAATTGGGTAAATATGTCCAAGTATAACAGCCAGTAAAGCTAACATTACAAATGTAGAATCTTCGAAAAGGTATTTTGCAATAGAAACTACGATTGCCCCTTTGATCGCATCACCTAAAAATGTAGCGACGAAATACCCTTTTCCATATACGCGCCCCATATTTCTTGCGCCAGGATTACCACTTCCTTCTTCACGAATATCAACATTATGTTTCCATTTCGTTACTATATAAGCGGTCAATATGTTTCCAAATAAATAAGAAGCCACCAAATACAAAAATTGCATACTATTAATCATGTAATCATTCACTTTCTACATGGGAGTACTTATACAATATTCAATGACTATGTATATTGTACTTTTTCTTGCTTTACATCCCTTTGTATATTTTAACATCATATTTTTACAAATCATACAAAAATTCTCATACTTCTATTTTATAAAATATACACCCTTCATTAAATGATATGTTCCTTTCACTGCCATTTCTGATGGTGATACGAATATAACTTCTCCCATACTTTTCTCACAGCATTTCTTAAATTCAGCATATATCTCAGGAACGAAACGCAATATACTGCCACTTACTGCAATTAAAGGTGATAAATCAAACTGCATCTTGTTGTAAATATTCACCGTAATTATCGTTAATTCCTTAGCCGCTTGCAGAATAATTTTATGTGCATCATCATTCCCATTCCTCGCTTCCTCTATAATTAATGGTGCAATTGCTGCAACTTTATCTTTTGAAGAACTATATACTAGTTTTTTTATATGAGATGATGTTAAAAGTCGAAACTCGTCTTGAATCCTTAAGCTTAATGGACAAAGTCTAACTCCTTGATCAAATTGATTTGCCATTCTCTTTAAACCTTGTAACGCAATCCAATAACCGCTTCCCTCATCCCCTAAAATATGTCCCCATCCACCGCTATACTCGTACACTTCGTCTTTCTTTCCTATACAAATTGCACCTGTACCACCTATAGTTAATATTCCATTCTTACCTTTTAAAGCAGCTGCATGTGCAATCATTGCGTCATTAAAAACTTCAATTTTCGTTTCATATTTCTTTATTAATCGTAATGTTAATTCATTTGTATTCGCTCCACTTATACCCGCTAACCCTAAACAAATACAAACGCAGTGCCCATCTATTAAAGCTTTCTTGCATTGATCGATCGCCTCCATAATATGCGAAACTGCTTTTTCATAATCTATTAATATATTTCCAAACCCACTCGTACCTCTTACAACTTCGTTTCCGTCTTGATCAAATGCAATTGCTTCTGTCTTCGTGCCCCCACCATCTACTCCAATCATATACTTCATATGTTCGCCTCATTTTCATCATCTTATTGGAGGGAATGTTATATTCCCTAAAACTACAGATTGCTTTGCACCTGTTGCGCTTGGCACATTACTCGGATTACGATGATGCGTTTCGTTTGCTAATATCGCAAAGGCAATTGCTTCTTTCGCCTCTGAAGAATAGCCTATATCTTCTTGAATGAATATCGCGCACTTTTCTTCCTTCAATCCATTTCGTATCATTTCAACAAGTGTACGATTATAACTGCCCCCACCACCTAAAATTACTTCATCGATTTCATAATACGGCAGAATAAACTCCTTATAATGATGAACAATTGAACTTGCTGTAAACATCGTGACAGTCGTCAAAAGATTTTCTTTACCATGCTTTTCAAACCGCTTCAATAATTCACTTACAAACTCTTCTCCAAACTGTTCTCTACCAGTTGATTTCGGTGGATTCATTTTCAAAAATGGATGGTTCATACAATATGTCAAAATTTCATCTACAACTACTCCTTGTTTTGCAATCCTACCATTTTGATCATATGGCAACTGAAATAATCTTTGACATACATCATCGATTACCATATTTCCTGGGCCAGTATCAAAAGCAATAACACTCTTATCACTTAGATGACTTGGTACTACTGTAACATTACCGATTCCGCCAATATTTTGTAGTAATCTATTTTTAGTTTGATGACGATACAAAATGACCTCTGAATATGGCACAAGTGGTGCACCTTGTCCCCCTGCTGCCATATCCATCGTTCGAAAATTAGAGATAACCGTTGTATTCGTTTCATATGCAATAACTGCTGGTTCTCCAATTTGCAATGTCGAAGAAATACTATTGCCTTCTTGCTTTGGCTGATGATAAATCGTTTGTCCGTGAGAACCTATTAAATCTAATTGTTCCAATGACAAATCAGCCTTTTTACAAACTTCCTCCACAGCATTGGCAAAACATAAACCAAGCTTAAAGTTCAAACTGCATATCAATTGAACATTAGATGTATCAATTGATAAAGCCTGCAGTATCTCATTTTTTATATCCTTACAAAATGGAACAGTAGTAAAATGAATGAGTTCGACTTTAGAATCTACACCGTTTCCTTCTACATGAACGAGCGCTACATCTATTCCGTCTAACGATGTACCGGACATTATCCCTGCAATATACATAATATGCATGCCCCCTATTCACTAAAAAACAATTATGTAAGTAAACAACGTACAACCTACAGAAAACAATATAAATCTAAAAAACAACTGTGCTTTCGATGCAAACGATCCATCAATGAAAGAAACAACTACCGTAAGCAAAATACTTGCCGCAAAGCTTGTAACGAGCCATATACTATGCATTTGTGATAGATTTAGCATTCTTAATAAAGGTACGAAAAGTAAATTTGCACATATCACTCCAAATAACAATAAAAATACACCTTTATAGCTAAATTTTATATTCATTCTATTTCACCCTCTCTGGACTTAATGTGAAAGAAGTGATAGACAAAATGCCTATCACTCAAAAATAAAATATAAAACTTACGGATTAACAGATTCCCCATCACCATTTTTCTCAATTTCAAGCATGTTTTTGTCGTACATTTTAAAGAATGGTAGGTAAATAAGGAATGATATTGCTATATTTATAAAAACTAATACTACTGCACGCCAATCTCCACCTGTGGCTAAATACGCGCCAATTGGAGCTGGTAATGTCCATGGAGGCATTATATGTGTTGGTGTAACAAACCCCATCGCAGTTGCTGAGTATGCAATAGTTGCTGTTACGAGTGGTGTAATGATAAATGGGATAATTAAAATTGGGTTTAGTACAATTGGCAATCCGAAAATAACAGGTTCATTAATATTAAAGATACCAGGCACAATACAAGTTCTTGATAATGCCTTCGAATATTTTGATCGACCAAATACAATCATAGCTAATACAAGTCCTAACGTCGCACCAGAACCACCAATCCATATAAACCATTGGTATAATGGTTCTGGTGAAATGAATGGCAACTGATTTGCTCCACTAGCAACTGCTTCACCATTTTTCCCTAAGTATACTTCCCATAATGGCCGAGCAACAGTTCCAACAACCGACACACCATGGATTCCGAATGACCAAAAAAATATGATTAAAAACACTGGAATGATTACACCGAAATAACTATCACCAGCTTTTACTAACGGTGCTGCTAATTTATCAACAACATGGTGTAAATCAATACTAAAAACGACAGTTACTAAACTCATTAAAATAATTACGAATGCAGCAGGTATAAGTGCTTCAAACGAACGTGAAACAGACGGCGGTACTTGTTCTGGCATTTTAATCATTACATTTTTCGTCTTACAAAATCTTAAAATCTCTACTGATAAAATAGATACAATCATCGTTACGAATAATCCATGCCCCCCGAGATTTGTCATCGGAAGCATAAATCCTTTTTTATCGATTAATTCGGGCGCCAATGTTAAAAGTAGTGAGCATACTGCTAACTGTGCCCCTGATAAAGCATCTAACTTATAACTTTTCGCTAAATTGTATCCTATACCAAATGCTATATATAAAGACATAATAAACATCGTTAAACGATATGGTATTAATATACTTGTTTGATTTTTCAATGCCCAAACTGATATGAAACTATCTTTCGGTAATGGTGGAAATGCTACTATTAAAAAGAAACTCCCTACGATAATAAATGGTAACGCCGAAATAACTCCATCACGGATTGCTTGTAAATGCCTCTGTTCAGAAAGCCTTGCCATCGGTCCAGATAAGTTTTTATCAAGAAACGTGACAAACTTATTCATAACGCTTCCCCCTAACTAATTAATTCATTTACAGTTTTTAATAAAGTCGGTCCACCAAGCGGCGTGTATGCTTGCGGCGGAATAATACCGCACGGAATAGATTCTTGTTCTGTAAGTTTTTTTACAGCGTCAAATCGATGTCTAACTTGAGGTGCAACCATTACAACATCCCAACCATTCTTTACTTCTTCCTCCACCTCACTTGTTCCAATAGCATGCACTTCCATGTTCATACCTTTTTTCTCTGCTTCTTTTTTTAAAGCGTTTACAACAATTGCGCTGGACATTCCTCCAGAACAAACGAATAAAACTTTCATTATTGAATCCTCCTATACTTATAAATTGTTTCTTTCAAATGAAAGAAAGTTTCACTTTACTAACAAGCATATGAAGAAATGAAACGATTTAGTTATACTGAAAGTAAATTTCACTAAAAATATTTTTCCTATTAAATTAATGTTTCAATATTTATTTTTCTCAATTGCAGGGCCAACCTAACATCATATATTATTTTAAATAATCGTATAATAGGGAGGCGTATAAATGATTATGAAACGTTTAGTAATGATGTGCTGTATCGTCATATTGTTTACTCCTTTCTCTTTCATTTCCCCTCACTCTACTTATGCTGAAGTAAATACTACTTACAAAAAACATGAATTACGCGCTGTATGGCTAGCATCTGTTCTCAATATTGATTGGCCTTCAAAAACTGGCTTACCTATTGAAAAGCAGAAACAAGAATTTATAAGACTATTAGACGATGTAAAAAACACTGGTATGAATGCAGTCGTTGTACAAATTAAACCGACTGCTGATGCTTTCTATCCTTCAAATTACGGTCCTTGGTCTGAATACATTACGGGTACACAAGGAAAAGACCCTGGATACGACCCGCTCGCATTTATGATTGAAGAAGCACACAAAAGAAATATAGAATTCCACGCATGGATTAATCCATACCGAATAACGATGAATCACACTGATATAAATCGATTATCAAATAATCACCCTGCAAGACAACATCCCGATTGGGTTGTACCTTACGGCGGGAAGCTATATTACAACCCTGGTATTCCAGATGTGAAAAACTTTATAACGGAAGGCGCTTTAGAAATCGTAAAAAATTATGATGTTGATGCAATTCATATGGACGATTATTTTTACCCTTATAAAGTAGTTGGCGAAGAATTTCCTGATCAAAAAACATTTGAATCATATAATAATGAGAATTTTTCAACTATCGAAGATTGGCGTCGCAATAATGTAAATGAACTCGTAAAAGGTTTAAATACTGCTATAAAACAAGAAAAATCATACGTGAAATTTGGCATTAGTCCATTTGGCGTATGGCGAAATATAGCTGACGATCCAACTGGCTCTAAAACAACCGCAGGTCAAAGAAACTACGATGACCTTTATGCTGACACACGTGAGTGGATACAAAAAGGGTACATTGACTACATTACACCTCAAATATATTGGAATATAGGTTTCACACCTGCTGCATATGATATATTAGTAGATTGGTGGGTAAAAGAAACAAATAACAAACCGATTCACCTATACATCGGTCAAGCGGCTTATAAAATAAATAACAACTCTGTGCCTGCTTGGTCTGAGCCAGAAGAATATCCAAAGCAAATCGCTTTAAACCATCAATATCCACAAATAAAAGGTAGTATGCATTTCAGTTTAAAAGATATAAATAACAATCCACTTGGAATTAAAGATAGACTCTCAAAAGACATATATAAACACCCTGCATTAATTCCACCTATGCCTTGGCTTGATCATGATCCGCCAAAACAACCTACTTTAAAAGGTGCCATTCCAAGAGATGAAGGTATTGCCGTGGGAATAATTGACAATAGAGATAATGACTCTTCTTATTACGCCATTTACCGTGTGAATGGAAAAAATGAAGTGGATATACAAAACCCAAAACATTTACTTACTACTGTAAGAAAAACAAAACTTGGAGAAATTTACGTAGATAAAACGGCTATTTCTGGAGAAACGTATACGTATGTGGTAACTGCAGTTGATCGATTGCATAATGAAAGCATTCCTTCTAGTTTTACTACCGTTAAGGCAAAATAAAATCTCAAAAAAAACGCCTTAAAGCTGAGAAATACTTAGCTTTTAAGGCGCCTTTTTTATTTATTCTTAAACTTCTCAGTCGCTGCTCTCATCTTCACATTCAAATCATGATCAATGGAGTCGCGAATATCACGCTCTACTACTTCCATTTCTTTTTGGAAATTTTGCAAGTATATTTTTAGTTCTTCTTCTTTTTCAGGACGTTGTGATGGTGGTAATTGTACCACTAATGATAACATCGCTGTTAAATCTTTCATTAAGAACGTTTCAAGTTTATGTTGTTGTTCAAACATGCGTTGTTCTTGATAGTACGGCAATGCATTTAATACTGAAATTGTAATGTCATCAACTGTTCTTTGTAGTGAAGGATTAATCGAGCGTTTATATGCTTGAATTGTATTTAATGCATCTGGATATCGATCATAGAAATACAATTTATAAAACGATAAGTCTGTCGGTTTTACAGTTTGCTGCGTTTCTTGTCTTAAGAAATCTTTCACTTTCATCGCGGCCACATCGATATCTTCATTTGTAAGCTTTTTCGTTGTTTTTGCCATTACATGCACTTTTTTCTGTTTTTCTTTCGGTAACATTGAAAATACTTGTTCTCTCGTACGTTGACCTGATGTACAGAAAAGAGTATTCAATGTATGTTGTTCTTTCTTTCCTTCCGTACGAATCCAGCGATAAAAGAGTGGATGTTGCGTAAACTCTTGTAAAAACGGTGTCGATTTGTTTGATAATTTCTCAATGGAATCTTGTGCTCTCTTATATGGTTTCGTCCATGAAAAATAAAGTTTACGTCCGAAGTATACAACTAAAACAACGACAGTAAATGCGATTAAAAGTAATGATCCTAATAGTAATAATACTCCTTGAATGAAACTCATTTTTTCACCTCCTCTAAAAGTCTGTTATTTCCTTGGACGCTGAATGAGTTTCTGCTTCATCTCATCATTAAATGTATCTAGTTCAATTACAAATTTCTTACTAGACTCAATAATACGTTCTGACGATTTCTCAGATGCTTCAATAGCGGCAAATACATTTTGGAATGATTCACGCAATTTATCCATGCTAATTGCAGGATTTTCTAGGAGTTTTGTTGTTTCTTCTGTATTTTGTTTTAATGCTTGTGAATTGCTTAATACCATTGATTCAATCGCTTCATTTGTTGCATTAACAGCATCAATTGTTTTACGTTGATTTGTTAATGCGAGCTGAATTGCAGCTGAAACCGTTATAACGTTTTGCGTCATCGTAATTGCATTACGAATTGCCTCTGATAGCTTTTCATTATTTTTCTTAATGATGTCTACAGATGCGATAGATTGTAATAATACACTTTTTGCTTGTTGCATATTACGAGTACGCACAAGTATCTTTTCTAATGCATCATTTATTAACGGAATATCCCTTTGACGTTCTGGATTTTGTTTCTCAGCTTCAAGCATACCAGCAAGTTTTCTTCCTAAGTATACTTGTTTATCAAGAGCGTGAATTTTATCGTGTGATTGCTCTTTTAACATTTCAAGACCAACCGTATCCTCTTGCAAGTTATCACGGCCAATGAGAAGTGATCTTATAATCTCCTCGATTTGCTTATCTATAGATTGATATTTATGCACGTAATTTTCAAGCGGATTTTTCTTAAACACTTTAAACATAAGTTTCTTCATACCAGTTGCTTTTAATGAGTTTGGATCAAGTTCTGATACCACTTTTCGTAATTCTAACAATGTATTTGGAATTTCTTCATTCTTTCCATTCATCATCGCTGTCACAGGACGTTTTAAAGCTGATAGCGTTTGTCCTGCCGCTTGCTGCTCTTTATCCCCTAAGTCTCCAAGCTGCGACAATACTTTTGATAAATCTGTATTTTGCTCGCTATTTAACTTTTGTACATAAAGATCTGCTTCTTTATTCAGTTCTTCAAGTTCTGCATCTTTTATTACTGTATCCACTACTACTTCTACATTATTATCTTTCACAATCGATACAGGTTCTTTTTTCTCGAGTTCAGTCAACAAAATCGCTCCTTTATTTATATGTGCGAATTTATGTGCACTATATTTCATCTAATATATCGTATTTCATATACATTTTTGCTTGCTTGAAATCGATTTTTCAAGAAATACCTGCTTATGCAGTCATTCCCTGTTTCATAGTATAAGTATACCTGTTCTCGTCATTATTTTCCTCAGACTTAAGACCTAGAGAACAACATACTGAAGACGGATTCTTCATAGCTTACCTTACTTATCACCACTGACTATTAATTTGAAATTCCATTTAGTTACCTTCTTAAATTCATACAATGCTCTATCTTTTGACATATACTATCTTTCAATGTGATAATTATATTAGGTCCACTTCTAATTATTCTTCCGCGCAACAAATGCTCCCTTTTGAAAAGCTAATAACACGGTTTCAAACGTAACGTCTTCTTCAATCATCTTTATAAATCCAGCTAATTCCCCCGCATGAGAAGTTGCATTATCAATTACAAGAAAACCTTTTGGCTCTAAAATACGTTTTATATGTTCCCACCACCACATGTATTGCGTGCGCTCTGAATCTAGGAAAATAAAATCAAATGAACGATCTACTTGCGAATCTAAAAATGCCCCAGCCTCTTGATTATGAATATCGATTCTCTGTGTAAGATTTGCCCTTTCAAAATTTCCAAGTGCCTCTCCAACCCGTTCTGAAGAAAGTTCTACAGTTATAACATTTCCATTTGTTTCTTCTACCGCATTTGCTAGCCACAATGTAGAATAGCCATTTGAAGTTCCAATTTCTAAAATTTTTTTTGCATTGCAGCCCTTTACTAATACTGATAAAAACTGCCCCATTTCACGAGAAATATTTCTTAATTTTTCTTCTCTTTTTTCTTTATGTCGATCATGCTCTTCTCCATATTGTTCAAGTTGCAATAATAATGAATCTAGAGTATTCATTTTCTCCATCGCCTTTCCAAGCAATATGATGAAAAAGTACATGATGCCCGTCTACTTTTCATTATATGCGAAATGCACACCTTTTTCCTGTTATACGACAAAGAATTAAAATTTTTTATAGCATATTGTTTCGTTTTTTGGTAAAGTTAATTTCTACGTGCAATTATTTAATTCACATTATTTTACAATCAGTTTTCAATTATAAGATAATCTAAACCCCATTTAAATGAATCGGTATTTCTAATTCAACTAAGCGCCCTTTTCGGACGCATTTTCTTTTGTTTATATATTTCTGTAAGAAAGGATGCTTACACATGAACGTGATTAACTTAGATGCTGCTAGAAGACGTAAACAGCATAAAAAACTAATGATAACTATACCGATTATTAAACGCATTTATGAAGAAGACGGGGAAATTAAATTCGAGGTAGCCGGCGAAAAAGATGTACCTCTTGAAATGTTAGAAAAATAAAAAAAAAGACGCACTTCTAAAGAAATGCGTCTTTTTTATACTATTACATTTAAGTGCATAAGTTTTTCTGGATTAACCATCATATAAATGTTTGAAATTTTCTCATCCTCAAATATGAATGAAAGTACATACGTCACTTTATTATTTATTGTAACTATAACGCCTGGTGCACCATTTACTATTTTGAAATCAACACTATACTTTTCTGGCAATCGTTTTGCAATTCCAAAGAACAAACGTATAATTTTATCTGCAGAATAAATCGGATTAATTGCAGTTGTAACTTTACCACCACCATCTGCTTTAAATATCGCATCTGTTTTTAAAACTTCTAACATGCCTTGCGTATCCCCACACTGCAATGATGATACAAATTTCTCCACGTAAGCAGCCATCTTCTTCGTACTTAATGTTGACTGCTTCGGCTTATCTAAAATACTTTTTCGTGCACGTTGAAAGATTTTTCGGCAATTCACACTACTCTTTTCTACAATCGAAGCGATTTCTTCGTAGTCATAACTAAAAACCTCTCTTAATATGAAAACAACCCTCTCTACCTCAGTCAGTTGTTGTAAAAGTAATAAATATGCCGTAGAAATTGATTCTTTCATTACAAATGACTCTGATGGATCATCAATCTCTTCCACAAATGGCTCTGGCAACCACATTCCGACATATACGTTACGTTTATGTGCTGCCGAACGTAATTTGTCAATTGAGCGATTTGTTACCATTTTACATAAATAGGCTCTCATATTTTCTATAGATTGAACGTCCTCCATATTATTAAACGATATAAATACGTCATGGACGATATCTTCAGCATCCATAACACTCCCAAGGATTCTATATGCTAACGAAAATAATAATGGTTGATACGCTTCATATAACTGCTCCGTTTCCATGATGAACTGCCTCACTTTCAAATTTCTTTAAAATGTGTAACGCTGCACGTTTCCCGCTTGCTACCGCAGCATCAGCTAATATTTCATCATGCCCAGCCCAATCTCCTGCAACGTAAACACCTGGCATTTCAGGTATACTAGGGCCTGGTTTTTCAACACGGTCAATACGAGGAAAATCATGTACTACCGTAATTTTCGGTAAATATTGCTGTGCAACAACTTCTCTTTTCCAATTCGGATGTAACAATTCCATCATATTTTCTAACTGTTCTTTCTCTTCTTGAATATGATTCAGTTCTAGTACAGGGTTATGGTATTTAATTAGACTCACTACAATTGATCCATCTTCACTCAATTTAGCTGCTCTCGATTGATTCGTGAAAAATATAGGTTGATCCAATCCCAATGCAAAATGATGCAAAGGATTCGGTAATTGTTTTAAACCAATATCTAACGCTGCCACGGTCACTTGTGTAGATTGTTCACTCCATTTTTGCAAACTTGTTCCTTCTGTACCTTTTATAATTTTACATGCCTCTTTCGGTGGAGTTGTTACAATAACTGCCCCAGCTTCAAATACTTCATCGTCAAAACAATGTATTCTTTGTTTTCCTTCACAATGCTCTATTTTTAAAACATGCTTTTTAGCCAGAAATTGTACACCACTAGTATTCGCTATTCCTCTTAAATTTGTTATTATCGTCTCCCAACCACCATCTACATAAAGTACTCCTTCTTTCATAGAAAGCTGTATTTGCTTTAGTACGGAAGATGCTAATTGTATTGTAGGAGCATACGTATATGTTGTTGTTCGGCATAATGCATAAAATATATTTCGAACCATTGGATCTTTAATTTCATTTTCTGCCCATGTAGTTAGGCTTATTTTCGGAACTTTTTCTAAATCTAAGTTTCCTAAATGAATCATAAGACGAGCGAACTGTACTTTTGCAGACCATGAAAGTAACGGTGTTGATAAAATAGAGCGAAAATCTGTTGGAATGGTATAAATATCCCCTTTCCATATTCCATGTGCTTTTGTAGATGGGATTCCACCTGGAAGATTTACTCCTAGCTCATTAAAAGTTATAAACGCTTCTCCACCTCTATATAAAGCATGTGCACCAAGATTCATACAAATGCCGTTTTTATTTATAGTCATCCCTCGACCACCGAAGTGACTGGACTTTTCTAATACAATAACTTTCCTTCCAGCTTTCGCTAAATATATAGATGCTGTTAATCCAGCAAGCCCACCACCAACAATTGCTACATCAAAATGTTTCATAATAAAATCCCTCCTTATCCGTTCTACATACAAGACGAACGATTAAGGAGGGATGTGACATGAAAATATATTTTTCCTTATCTATTTTATTTCATTATTTTTTTATTCTGTCATATTGCATACGAAATAACTCAATTGCAAATGGAATATCCTCTTCACTCTTTATATAATAACTTATCCATCCTGATTCAGGTAATACGTGATGTGGTTTCACCAATCCTTGGCTCACTAATTCATCCCGCTTTACCTTTGGAAATGGTAAATCAACTAACTTATCGCCATGCAAATGACCAAGTTCTTTCTTACCATAATTTATTTCAATACCACCAAATCGATGCGGTTTTTCAGAAACACCTGCCCAGCCAAGTACTTCATTTCTAATCATTTCACTAAATGACATGAACCTTCACCCCTTTTTAATGATTGATGTAATATTAAATTAACATGTTCATTACTTTTTTCCATCAATCCAAAGTATGAATGGATATACGAATATAGTTTAATCTCAATATCTTTATTTTTTTACACACTTAAAACAATTTCAAAGGGTATTTATTCTATTATATAGAATTATTATTAAAAATAAATTTAAGGGATGGATATATATGAGCAAGGTATTATTACAAAAGGCAAATTATCTACGATCTGATGAATTAAAGCTTTTGAAAAAAGCTATACATTTTGCAGAGCAAGCACATGATGGACAATACCGTCAAACTGGAGAACCATATATTATTCACCCTTTCGCGATTACAGAAATACTGCTAAATTATAAAGCTGACATTACAACATTGATTGCTGCTTTATTACACGATGTTGTAGAAGATACCGAATACTCTCTAGAAGAAATTGAATCACATTTTGGTGCGACTATTCAATATATTGTAAATGGATTAACAAAAGGAAAAAAACTACAAGATCAAAACAAAGTATTATATGAAGCAATTAATTTCAAAAAATTACTAGTATCCTCTCAACAAGATATACGTGTTGGCATTATTAAAGTTATAGATCGCCTTCACAATATAAAAACATTGAGTGTTAAAAAACCCGCAAAACAAGTAGCTTATGCGAATGAAACATTAACACTATTTGCGCCACTTGCAAAGCGATTAGGGTTATATACAATCCAGCATGAATTAGAAAATCTTGCTTTTCAATATCTACATAAAGAAAGATATACTGAAGTACATAAATTTTTAACCGAATATGTGCCACACCTTCAAAAAAATATAACTCATTTAAGAAAAGGAATACATTCTTTTTCTAATACAAACCTTTCATTTGAAATAAACTATGAGTTTCCCCCAGTATATACTGCATATTCACAATTACAAGAAATACAAAATGTATCAGGTATTTCACAAATTTGTATTACAACTACAAGTTTACTAGATTGCTATAAAATTCTTGGAATAATACATCAATTATATAAACCAACTATAAACTATTTCGAGGATAATATAGCACTTGAAAATAGCCATTTTAATAACAACTTAAAAACTAAAGTCAATATGAATGATGCTGAACAAACAATTATCATTCAAACACAAATAGCAAAAACGTTGAAAGATAACGGTATTTTTTCTTTATTGAATGATAGAACTGCAAATATTCAAGCAATATCTTATAAAATAATGGATGATACAATTGTGAATAACAATTTATTAACTACAGATCCAATCACTTTCCGTAGTTTAGTATCGTATGAACTATTTGAAAATACTATTACAGCTTATACTACAGATTTACAACCAGTTTATTTACCTGATGGTGCTACAATCATTGATTTTTCTTTCTCTGCATTTCCAAAAATTGCACATAGCATGAAAAAAGTAAAAGTAAATGGGATGCCTGTTCCACTTAAAACAAAGATATCTCATTTAGACGTAATTGAAATCCATTTTGATTTAAAACAAAACTTGGCAATAGAATGGCTAAATTACGCCAATACTGCTAAAGCACAATTAATGATTCATCAAAAACTATCTTAAATAAAAGGCCAATTCCTTTCTATAAGGCATTGGTCTTTTCATATAACGTAACCATTAAAATATACGAAATAAATTTCAATATTTTTACTCCTAACCTAACATCAATAATTCCGACTTTCATTAGTTCGCTCTAATTTTTATCCGTATTTACATTATGAGAAATAAGAAGCACAACCTATATTCTTTATAAAACAGGTGAATTTATTATGATACAGACAAATGCACATAACTAACACTAGGCACATATCCTAAAGTTGTATCCATACTTACCTATAGAAAGGCGGGTAATACAATTGACTTCTAATATCGACTACACTTCCCCCTCAACTAATTTCACTCATGATTTAAGTAAAAGTAATTTTTTTAAGAAAGATGCCCAAAATTATATAAATGTACTTGGCATAAAACAATTAAACACTTTAGAAAATACTTCTTTATTAGATATTTATTTAAGTACAGGCAACGTTGTAGAACCACATATTCATCAAAATGCAGCTGAACTTGTTTACTGTATTTCAGGATCTGCTGTTGTTTCTTTACTTAATCCATTTACGAATCAAATATTAAACTTACCGATAAAACCAGGGCAAGTTGCCAACATTCCACAAGCGTGGTGGCATTATGAAATTGCTTCAGCAGATAATACTCATTTATTAGCTATATTCGACGCCCCAACCCCAGAAGTTATTTTTGGTTCTGATATTTTAAGATTAACTCCCGCTAATATGATGGCTCATACTTATTGCCTCAATGAACAACAATGGAAACAAGCAGTATCCCCAATTCAATCCACTACGGTAATTGGTCCTCCCGGAAACTGTAATCAAAACCGCGACATGATAAATCAGTCAACTCAGCCCCCTACTCAACAACAAAATCTATATTACCAAGATTCTTATTACTTCCCTCTATACTGGGGGTATTAATTAGTATCATTTTAATAGAACCACCATTTATCTCCTCGGAAAATATCGAGGAGATTTTTTATCGTAACAATTAATAGAGTACATACATATAATATTTATATATTTAATTGGAGGTGATAGTACTATGAGTAATTATAACTATCGAAAAAACTACTCTAATAATAAAAATAGTAGCTCTTCAGCATCCTCTCAATCTTCGAACTCTCAATCTTCCGATTCCCAGTCACAAAGAGATTTAGCCGAGCAAGGCTATGTAAAGAAAAAAGGATGTAACTGTAATAAAAATAAATAGTTTATTACTAATTTGAGCAATGACATTTCACCGCTCATGATTAACAATTTAACCCACTAGTATATAGTTTATTTAATGGATGAATTCTGTTTTTAATAGAATTCATCTTTTTTGTTTATATGTAATTTTTCAAACCATATAACTTATTCCATAAACAATAAAGTGCAAATCATAAATTTTAATTTTTCTTATATACCAACTTAACAAAGAGTAACTTTTCAATTGATTTATTTCTAATTTCCCACAAAAAATATAGCCCCACCTAATAAAATTAGGTGGGGCTATATACAAATGCCTGTTTAAATTTCAAACAAACATTGTAACAAGTTAGACGATATTAATACCTGCACTTACAAATCCAGCAACTGCAGCTATTGGACTAGCAGCTGTTAATGAAACATATAATAATACTTTATCCCCAGCGGCTACCGGAATTGCTTCAGGTATGATACCTGATGCTGTAGCACCAATCGCTATTACAGCAAATGCTGGTGCTAATAATAAAGGTGCGCCCTGTACTGTAAACGTATTACTTGCTGCTGGTGCAGTTAATATTTGTATCTGCACTTGAACAGGTGATAATGGAGCTAATGCAGCTGTTGCACTAAAGAAACCTGCTAATGACGTAATAGTCCCTGCACGTGGTGCTACAAATGCATAAGAACCTATCCCTAACGCTAATGTGATACTTGTTCCACCCGTTAAAGCAACTCCAGGCTGACTAAATCCAAATCCAAGAAGAGTTCCTGTATTAGCTATTAACGCGTTAACTAACGCAGATGGTGTTGTACCTGAAGCAAACGGAATAATAGCTCCGCCACCTGTTGCTCCTGTCGCTCCTGTTGCTCCTGTCGCTCCTGTTGCTCCTGCTGCTCCTGTTGCTCCTGTTGCTCCTGTCGCTCCTGTTGCTCCTGTTGCTCCTGTTGCTCCTGTCGCCCTAAGCTGCTCCTGTTGCTCCTGTTACTCCTGTTGCTCCTGTTGCTCCTGTTGCTCCTGTCGCCTCCCGTCGCTCCTGCTCCTGCTGCTCCTGCTGCTCCTGTCGCTCCTGTCGCCCTTATTGCTCCTGTCGCTCCGCCTCCTGTTGGACCTGCTGGACCTGTTGGACCTGTTGACCTGTCGCCTCTGAGTAGCATTGATTAATTGAATTAATAAATTAAAAGAAGTTGTAAAGTTGCAGAATCAACATTTGAGTTGCAGGATATAGGGATAAGATCTAAAGCGAAGAAGAATTGTGCAAGGGCGCTATAAAATTGCTGCAATAATGTTGACAATTGTCCTAAATTAGGTGCTGGAGATTGTAATAAAACTATAATACTTTGAGTTAATTGTTTCAAAAAATTAACTTCTGGAGAAGGTAATAAGGAATTTAAGAAAATTAAAATTGATTAAATAAATCGAGTAACGCTAATCTTGTTTGCATTACTTGATTTGCAAAAAATGCTGAAATAGCTGATACTAATGAGTTTAGTAAAGTAATTAATTGACTTAATTGTTCCCTAGTAATAGGAACTGACTGTGGATTTTTACAAATACCGAAGTTGAAAAACAATTGGATTGCAGTTATTATGACCAAAACAATTATTATTTGACATTTATTTCCTCCTTACTTTTCTTATAGCTGAGTGTTTTCCTATTCTAAGAACTATAAAAGATACGATTGTAAAAAGTAGTTGAGTTATATCTTTCTCTTAAAACAGGGAAACATGAATTATAATCAAACTTGAAACGTAATTTAATTATGTTCATGACTCACATATTAATTATATGTTTTTAATAATTGACTGCTTAGATTAAACACCTAAACTTAAGAGTTTATTTTATTTTTCCACGTTTATCTATTAGGTCCAAAAGCACATTTTCATTTAAAAATTAAAACATAAATAAATCATTAGCATATATTCTACAAGTAACAACATCATTCTTTCAACTAATTAAAATGATATCTTTACTAATATTGTGTTCCTTCTATAATCATGAAGCCGTTTCTATTATAAAAACTTTCATACAATATAGTGGACAAGTTATTCTATACTTCGTTCAAAAAATAATTAAAGGAGTGAAATTTAATTGCCAATTATTCAACCATTTATCGCTTCTAGAAGATTTACATCTACACTAGGAGCTGGAACAGGAACAGGTGCAGCTTTTGCAATTGCTGCAACAGCTTGTTTAAACGATGCCGGTACTACTGCAACTGCCTTTCCGACTTTTACGTATTACAACCTCTATGTAAACGGATAATTCAACCTAGCGTGAACTCCAGTGTCACCACAGGTCCTACTGGTGCTATTACAATTCCTGGCGGAGATGTATTAGACGGTGGAATCCCAATAACAATTGAATTTATCGTCACTTAATTTTAACTAATGTAATTTAGAACAAAAAAAGACAGATTCCTTTTCCATTAAGAATCCGTCTTTTTTAATTAATAATAATAAATTGTAGGATAATTGAAGATCCCTTGTGAGGGTGGTTCATCATCTAATAAAGTTAACTGACCAGCTGTAACTTCATAAAAAGGTTGTGGTTGAAGAATTCCATTTATAAATAGATTAATATAAGAAACTTCACTTGGTGATAAGATTTGTGTTGTACCGTATTGTGCTATACCATCTGCATTAGTATATATAAGTTTTTCCCCATCTGAAAAAGTAAAATATAATAGGTTTGTTGCTGGGATTGTTCCCGGTATTCTGCTGCTCGGTTATTCCTGTTTCTCCGGTTGCTCCGGTTACTCCGGTTACTCCCGTTATTCCTGTTTCTCCCGTTATTCCTGTTGCTCCTGTTGCCCCTGTTTCTCCCGTTATTCCTGTTTCTCCGGTTATTCCGGTTGCTCCTGTTTCTCCGGTTGCTCCGGTTGCCCCTGTTTCTCCTGTTATTCCTGTTTCTCCGGTTGCCCCTGTTTCTCCCGTTATTCCTGTTTCTCCGGTTGCCCCCGTTTCTCCTGTTTCTCCTGTTTCTCCTGTTACTCCTGTTGCTCCGGTTGCCCCTGTTTCTCCCGTTATTCCTGTTACTCCGGTTAACTCCGGTTACTCCGGTTGCTCCGGTTGCCCCTGTTGCTCCTGTTTCTCCTGTTGCTCCGGTTGCCCCTGTTTCTCCCGTTATTCTGTTTCTCCTGTTTCTCCTGTTACTCCTGTTACTCCTGTTTCTCCTGCTTCTCCGGTTGCTCCTGTTGCTCCGGATGTCTCTGTTTCTCCTGTTTCTCCTGTTACTCCTGTTTCTCCTGTTACTCCGGTTGCCCCTGTTTCTCCGGTTGCTCCGGTTGCTCCGGTTGGAAAATTAATAGACGGAAGAGGTGGAAATGTAGGACCGATATTTTTAGAATCCATAACTTCCTTAGACATTGGTAATTTGTCATATCGATTCAAATTTGCATCTCCCTTCTATAGTATTTATTAAATGTTAGATGTTCCGAAATGTTAAAAGAATTATCTAAAAAAACACTATTAATCTCTCGATTAAAATCTTTGTACAAAATCAAATTTAATGTAACTTACTAAAAATGAATGTATTTTAAACAGCATGCCGTTACTATAAAAATTATTATTAATAGAATATATGAAAAGTATCTCCTTTATCATAAAAATGAGATGATTTTAATTAAAAATAAAGATAGAGAAAATCCCCAAAATAATGACGTACAATTATCCTTCCTTATAGACTAACTAGTCCTACTGGTAGTACTGGACCAATGAGTAATACCGGAGCATAAACGTTACAACAAATTCTATGTTTGCAAATAATACAGTGGATGGAACAGTTTCAGTTGTACTAGGGTGGTACTAACATACTACTTTCAAACAATCAAAGCCTTGATAGCTTTGCAGTCAATAGTGCGAATGATTTATTTACAGTGCCTGTAACGGGACGTTATTATTTTTCTTATCAAATTAATACTACAACTGCACTTCTTGCGGGTTCAAGACTACTTTTAAACGGATCTACATCACTTCTGAGCTCAATTCTATCTCCTGCCTTATCTACTTCAAGTTATAATAATAATTTAATTACAATATTAAATGCAGGTAATACTATTTCTCTTCAATCATTCGGTCTCTTATCAATTGTCAATTTAGTCGGTGGTGGATCAACTGGCGCCCCTCTAACAATTATACGAGTTGATTAATAAATGATTCATTTTTTCTTCTTAGCTTTAAATGTCATTCCCCTATATAGATAGTAGAAACTATCTATACTAAATATTCCGGATAAACATTATCAATTTACTCTATACGCTATCAATGTTAAGTTATTTATGAAGACAGTTTCTCCTTTACTAATCATCTCAATATGTATTTGAGAAACATTCTCCAATCCTATACGCGAGAGAAATACTGTGTTGACACTCAAATGAGTGTCTTTTTTTGTAAATTGTAATAAATAAAACCATCTCTTATAGATGGTTTTATCAAAACATATCTCTTTATATTCTAAATAAAATAGCAAGTTTATGAAGCTGGATAATAAATGGTCATACTTAACCGAGTTAGCGTTCGTCCGGAATTATGATAAGAGTGCGGTCTATCCGCCTTAAAGCGAATTGAATCTCCGCTATTTAATGTATATTGACAATCATTTATTTCAATTGTCAATTCTCCCTCAAACACCGTTATAAATTCTTCGGTCCCTTCTTTATGGCCTTCCGAACTTAATTTTCCTTCCTTTTCAATTTCAACCGTATAGATTTCAAAGTTCCTATCATCTTGAAAAGGAAAAGAAGGATACACTTTATATCTCCCATTGTCTTCTGATAATATTTGAACATCGTTTCGTAAAACCACTTTCGTATCAGGCTGTGGATTATTAATTAAAGACGTAAAAGACACTTTTAAACCATTCGCAATTTTCCATATCGTTGTTAGTGTCGGGCTTGAATCTCCTCTTTCAATTTGTCCAATCATCGTTTTACTCACACCCGTTAATTGGGAAACCTTTTCTAAACTTAATTTTTCTTTCTCACGTATTGCTTTTATATTTTTCGCCAAAATAAGTTGAATTTCTTCCATAAAAAAACACTCCTATACTATATACAACATAACGACCGTTATGTATAATAAAAAGCACACGTTATATTGTTCTTTTCGGTCATTATAACACACGAAAAATACTTAGGGGGTTTTGAAATGCCTTTATTTTCTTTTTTATTATTTGTTTTTATTAGTAGCTTCACACCCGGTCCTAACAATTTTTTAGCTATGACATACGCAAATCAACTTGGTTTGAAAAGGAGCATGCAATTTTGCTTTGGAGTAGCTTTCGGTTTTTTCCTCCTCACTTCTTTATGTAGTTTCTTTAATATCGTACTAATTAATATTTTACCCAAAATCGAATTACCTTTAAAAATTTTAGGAGTAGCATACATGCTATATCTAGCTATTAAAATACTCATTAGTAAAGGCAGTACAGATCCCGATGAAAAAGATAATAAAAACTTATTTACAGTGGGGATTTTTCTTCAGTTTGTTAACCCTAAAGGGATATTATTCGGACTGACTGTAGTTTCTACTTTTATTCTCCCTTACTACAATTCATATTCTAGTTACCTTCTTTTTTCATTATTTTTAGGAGTAGTCGGTTTAATGAGTACATTTAGTTGGAGCCTATTCGGTTCAATGTTCCAAAAACTTTTATTAAAACATAACCAATTCTTTAACATTATTATGGCAGTTTTATTAATTTTTAGCGCTATTTCAATTGTTATCAACTAACTCCATAACCATCCCAATTCTTAATTTAACAGTCAATCCGAAATAAATAATTATCCTTACACCTATCATCTTTGTTTTTCTAGTTTTAAGGTGGGAACCTTCTAGCGATAAGATTCCCACCTTATCGTACTAAATAAGAAGTATGCTATATAAGGAGGAGGTTTTCATTAAGACTACTTTAAGTTCTCATTTTTACAATGAAGAATATTTACTTCCATGGTGGTTAATGCATCATACAAAACTATTTGATCACGGTATTCTAATTAACCGAGGATCTACTGACCGTTCAGTGGAAATATGTAAGTTATTTGCACCTCATTGGGAAATTCGCAATTCAAAAGTAGTAGAATTTGATGCCTATCTAGTTGATCAAGAAGTTATGGAAATTGAAAAAGAAGTTACTGGATGGAAAATGGTATTAAATACGACAGAGTTTCTTTGGTGTTTTAATAAAGAACAATTCTTCACTTCACTTAACTCTAATGGAGGGAACAAGTTTTCCATTAGAGTTATAAAGATGATCGATGAACGTTATCACGGTATTTTAATCCACCCCAGTCCCAATCTGCTTTATCCCAACGGTAGATTACTTCACAATATTTTTCATGGTGACTACAGAGTCGGCAGACATGGCTCACATTATCCATATAGCATTTACATGCAGCCTGCTTTCGTTTTTAAATTTTTTTATAGTCCATGGAACAAGGCTATGAAAAAAAGAAAATTACAAATTGGACCCACTCTTTCTAAACATAGTGTACAGCGTGGTTTAGGTTCTCATCATTTAACAACACTTGAAAAATTAGAAAAAAACTATACGCACTATGTGACCTTAACTACTGATCTTCGGTTAATCCCAGAATATCAAACTGTATTTCCCGATCTATGCTTTCCTAACTATTAATATCGTAAAAAGGTTAGCTATACATTTCTTATATTTGGGTTGACTGAAACAAATTCTACAGAACATACATCTAAATTTTTTCTCTTATTCTCCTAAATAGAACTTTTTTCTACCTTGTACAAACATTTCTTACTTTTATTAAATACTATATATAGACAAATAAAAGATAGGAGATTAAAGAATGGCTGACTATTTTTATAAACATGGAAAAAAATACTATAAAAACTATTCTTATTCTCACCACAAAAAAGAGAACTGTTTCATTGAAACGCATACGATTGCCGGTTCAAATATACCTCTAGATATTGTCGTACCAGCTAACACTTCAAGAATAGTTTTCGAAGATTCTACTAATAATCACAACAAAACATTACTTCAGTTTCATGTTCCTGGCACCTCTGCACCGATTGTAATAACTATTCGTACAAGAAATGCTCGTAGACCAATTACTGCTACAATAGCTACAGGTGAAACAAGGATTTTTCAAGTAGAAAATTTTGAAAGCCTCACTGTCACAAATAATACCAATACAAGTAGCGATATTGGTATTTTTATTCAAAAAACGTTTTGCATCTGCTGCGATGACCAAAATGATTACTATGCAGAACAATCACATTCTCTTAACCAAAAGAGTAACTGTTTTATTGAGACTCATACCATAGCCGGTTCGGGAACTTCCTCAACTGGAAATGTACCTCTATATATTATCGTACCCCCTAACTCTTCAAGAGTGGTTTTTGAAGATCTTACTATTAATCACAACAAAACATTACTTCAAATATCTGTTCCTAACGATTCCGGTCCCATTGAAGTAACTATTCGAACAAGGATTTCTAACACACCAATTATCGCTACGATAGTTCCTAATGAAACAAGGATTTTTCAAGTAGAAGATTTCCAAGAACTTACCCTCACAAATAATTCCGATTCCTTTGATTTTATCGATATATTTATCAATAAAACGTTTTGTATTTGCTGCAATGATCAGAACATCCCTTGCGATGAATGTTGCAATGAATACGACAATGATTATGATTGCTAGAATAACCGAAAAAGAAATCTCTCCTTTTACATTTTCCCATTAATACAAAAGGATGCTGTTAAAACATTTAGTGAGAGACTATTCGGATAGCGATGTTTGCAAATACAAAAAATGCGGTTTCTCTTATCACGAGAAACCGCATTACATCAATATTTTTGTTAAATTTTAAACTGACTTGTATACAAATCAAAGTAGAATCCTTTCTCTTCCATAAGAGATTCGTGATTTCCTCTTTCAAAAATACTACCATCTTTAATTACAAGTATTTGATCTGCTTTTTCAATCGTTTTCAGCCGATGAGCGATTACAAAACTTGTTCGCCCTCTCATTAAATTATTTAATCCAGATTGAATTTGTAATTCTGTTCTCGTATCAATATTAGATGTTGCTTCGTCGAGAATTAATATATCTGCATCTGCTAAAATCGCTCGTGCAATCGCAAGGAGTTGTTTTTGTCCTTGACTTAAATTCGAACCTTCTGAAGCAATTTCCGTTTCATATTGATTCGGTAGATGTTTTATAAAAGAATGTGCTGATGCTGCTTTTGCTGCTGCAACTACTTCTTCATCACTTGCATCTAAACGTCCATATCGAATATTTTCCATAATCGTTCCTGCAAATAAATACGTATCCTGTAAAACAACCCCTATTTTACTCCGCAAAGAATTAATATCATAATCCTTTATATCTTTTTCATCAATGCTAATTTGCCCTTTTTGAATGTCATAAAAGCGAGTTAACAAATTAATAATTGTTGTTTTTCCTGATCCAGTTGGACCGACTAAAGCGATTGTCTCCCCAGGATTCGCCTCGAGACTCACATCTTTTAAAATCATGTTGTCCTGTGCGTATCCAAATGAAACTTTCTCAAGCCTAACATGTCCTTGTAAATTTTGTACAAGTACTGCATCTTTTTTATTTTGAATTTCTGGTACTTCATCCATAATTTCAAAGACACGTTCTCCTCCAGCAACTGCCGCTTGAATCGTATTCATTAAAGTTGCAAATTGACTAAGTGGTCTTGAAAATTGTCGAGAATAATTAATAAAAGCTGCAATGACACCTACTGTTGTCATTCCGTTTAATACCATTACCGATCCAGTTCCAATTACAAGCCCCATTCCTAAGTTATTAATAAAGTTCATACTTGGAAAAATAAATGCTGAAAACGTTTCAGCCTTCGTTGCTGAAATTCTTAGCTGTTCGTTAATTTCATTAAAGTTATGTACGGTTTCTTTTTCTTTTCCGTATAACGTAGTTACGTCTGCGCCTGTAATAGCTTCCTCAATAAATCCATTTAATTCTCCTAAATCCTTTTGACGCTTCGCAAAGTTTTTCCCACTATAAGCAACTAGTTTTTTCGTAACGAAAAACATAATAGGTACTGTAATTAAAGTTACAATCGCTAAAATCCAATCTAATGAAAACATCGCAATTGTTACACCTATAAACGTTAACGCTGATGAAATGATTTGCACAACACTTTGTGTCAAAGCTTGATTTAAGTTATCAATATCATTTGTCACACGGCTCATTAAATCACCTTGAGAACGTACATCAAAGAATCGTAGAGAAAGTGTTTGGATTTTTTCAAAAATATCTTGTCGTATTTTTTGTATAGTCTTTAATGCAACATTAATCATTACAAATGTTTGTAACCATGTTAATAATACGGTTATCCCATATATCGCAATGAGTAGCATGCACATTCTGGCTGTCCCGCTTAAATCCTTCGGTACAATGTATTCATCAATGATGACCCCCATATAATATGGTCCAAGTAAACCTAGTAATGTCGTGATAAATACAAGAATAATAACGAACATAAGAGATGCTTTTTGATACCCCATATAGTTCCATACTCGCATTATAGTTCCTTTAGTATTCTTAGTTTTTCCCGTTTTCGGATTGTTACGTCCACCTTTATTTCCAAATTGTCCTTGAAAATTACGCACGCTCTTCCCCTCCTTCTTGCTGCAGGCTACCACCTTGGGAAAGATAAATTTCCTGATACACTTCACAAGTTGCCAATAAATCCTCATGCGTACCATTTCCAACTAATTCACCGTTATTCAAAACGAGGATTTTATCAGCATCTATAATAGAAGATATTTTTGATGCAATTAAAAATGTCGTTGTGCCACTATATCTTGTCCTTAACGCTTCCTGTATTACAGCTTCTGACTTCGCATCAACTGCCGATGTAGAATCGTCTAATACAAGAATAGATGGCTTTCTCACTAGGGCTCTTGCAATAGATATACGTTGTTTTTGACCACCAGATAGATTGGTTGCACCTTGTGTTAAGTTATATTCATAAGAGTCTTCCAGCTTATTGATAAACTCAGTCGCACAAGCAGATGAAGATGCTAATTCCAATTCATCATAAGTTGCATCTTCTTTGCCATAGCGTAAATTCCCTTCTATACTGCCTGAAAAAAGAAGTGCCTTTTGTGGAACGAAGCCAATGGAAGCACGAAGTTTTTGCAAATCGTATGCTTTCACATTAACATCATCTATACATATTTCACCTTGATCAACATCGTAAAGTCGTGGCAATAGTTTCGCCAATGTAGATTTACCACTTCCGGTCGATCCAATAATCCCTATTTTTTCACCTTTACGTACAGTAAATGAAATATCTTTTAAAACATATTCATTATTTTTCGTATAACTATAGCTAACATTTTTAAACTCTACATTACCACCCACTTGTTTTGGTTCATATACGTCGCCTTCAGTTGTAATATCAACTTCAGTATGTAAGACTTGTTGTACACGATCAGCTGATGGAAAAGCACGGGCAATTTGAATAAATACCATACTAATAGACATAAGTGACATTAAAATGATATTTAAATAGTTAATAAAAGCTAAAATGGCCCCTACTTGGAGTGTACCGTTAAAAACTTTCTCGCCACCAATCCATAAAGTTGCTACAATTCCGCTATTTACAACTAGCATAATAATTGGCATCATCAATGAAATAATTTGTATTGCACGAATATTTATTTCAGTTAAACTTGTATTAACTTTCTCAAACTGTGCGATTTCATATTTTTGTCTTACATATGCTTTTATAACACGTACACCAGATAAATTTTCTTGTAGCTTTGTGTTTACTTTATCTAATGCTTCTTGTACTCGCTTAAATGAACCGCTCGATTGACCTGCAATCAATACAATTGCAACTAATAATACGGGTACCACAACAAGTAAAATTGGAAATAGGTCTCTCGCTGTTACAAAGACTATAATGATACTTCCAATAAATAATAACGGTCCACGGACAAGTACACGTAACGTCATCGTCATTGCCGATTGAATAGATGTAATATCATTTGTCACGATTGTTAATAATTTACCTGTTCCAAATGAATCACGATTTTTGCTAGAAAATGTTTCTATTTTCGCAAACACATCTTTTCGTATGTCTGTAGCGAAATTAACAGCAGCTTTTGTAGAATACATCATACAACCAAGTCCTCCAACTAAACCGATTGCTGCTGCTCCTATCATAAGAAGCCCCATTTTTATTACATAATTCAAATCCCGGTTTGCAATTCCAACATCAATAATATGTTGCATTATTGTCGGTTGAATTAAGTCCATCGCAACCTCAAGTACCATAAATAGCGGTCCAATAATAGCGAAGAACATGTATGGTTTTAAATACTGTAACAACTTGCGAAATGATTTCATACACAATCTCCTTTTTTCATGAAATTACCATCGAATAATTTATATTCCTCCTTATTTGAGCGATATAGTCTGTAATTTCTCCATTAGTCCTATTATATTAGGCAAATTAATATTTAACATTATTAAATGATAAGTTTTAAATCATTTTTAGTCAATAAAATGGAACTTTAATCTACCAGGCATTTTCACTGCCAGTTGATGTGAATACTCTTTAACTTAATAAAAACCGCATTCTCATTTAGTAAGAATGCGGTTTTCCCATCTATATTTGTTCAATTTTAAAATCGAAAACCTCGGTCTCGAATCCATTATTTTCAGAAGGACTACACGTATAAAAACCAATTTTAACAGGCTCATTACCTATGTCCTCCATCAAATGAGCGATTCTTATTTGTTCCCATCGCTGACTCGTTTTCACATATATTGTATAATCGCCAAGTTTTCGAATAATTTGAAAACTTAATTGTTGCTTAGCAAACTCATTTGGATAGTCTTGCGTTGACCAATCAGAATAGCCATTATTCGTTACGACAGCACCTAAATGTGATGGGCCCTCAGGAATATATTCTAAAGATGTTTTTAACCAACACTTCTCAGAAATCATAACAAATAAACCCGCTTGATCGTATGTCGCATTTGGATTCATGCGCAATTGAACCTCAGCCTGAAAATCTGTCATTATCTCATCATAAAATACATGGCCATTCATTACTTCAAAACCATAATGGGTTTTCAGCCAAAAATCTGTTTCTTCTTTCGAATGGACAATGAATGTATCATTGTCTTCAAGTTTGTAAAATTTAGGTGCGTTCATTACAGTAAGTTGCTCAATATGATTTGGTATATATGATGTTTTCATAATTCCTCCATAAAAAAGCATTTAAATTAATATTTAAAACTCAGTTAATACCGGGAATTTATAACCTTTAAAATCTAATTCTTTATTACTTCGAACCATTAAATACTTACTAGTCTGTAATTCTGTATATTGTACATCATCAATTCCTAATTGATCTGGGTAGAAATAAAATTCAATCTCCGTAAATTCCCCAGAGATTTCCTCACATAATTCATCTAAAATCGGAATTACCGGCGCAAATACTCCAAATAATTTTAGTTTTTGATTTTCTACTGTAAAAACAATCAGCGCATCTAATTTCTCTGAATAATAAAGGTTTTCATTCCATGTTGAATCATACATATTTAAATAAAACGAAGAGCGGTAATTTAACGTTGAAAATTTATTAGAAAGCCTTTGGCCATTTTCAATAATCTCATGTATTAATTGTCTATCCTCTTCATTATAAAAATCTAACTTTTTAAGTTGAGAATCTTTGTAACCTTTATTTTCGCATGATACTGTCATCAAATATTCTTGCACAATTTGAAAACCAAATGGTTTATATAGTTCCGGATTTTCAGTAAACAAGACCGCACACTCGCATTGCTCATCAATTTCCTCTATCATCTTACTAAACAATTGTTTCATTAATCCTCGTCTACGATAATTCGGATGTGTCATTACTGATTGAATACCCGTTGCATTTATTTTTTCACCATTAATTAAAAGCGGAAGTGAAAATGCCGCAACATTTGCAATCGCATTATCATCTTGTAAAAATGATAATGCTTTATATGTATAATCCCAATACCCTTTCTCTGAAAAATCCTGCAATGTTTGGCTCGTAATCCCAAACACTTCTTCAAATAAAGGAAATAACTGTTCTCTTCTCGGTTCTTCTAATAGAAAGTTTGCCATTTTTTTAACATTCCCCATGTTGTCCCTCCATACGTCGATTCCATTAATTTAGATATACTTATATGACCTACTCTCAAAAAATAGGCCTTTCAAATCAATATAGTATCATAAAACTTTTAAAAATGGTTTAATTTATTTTATGTTTTGATTATTAAAAAACAAGTCGAATAAACTAGTATTAAGATTTTTGAATAATATCATGTTTATTATATAGCAAATGGTGCTTCCTACTTATCTTTCCGATAATAGAAATACACCATTTTATGCAAATATAATTCACCTATTCTTTGGTTCCCTCAAGTCGCTCCTTCGTACTAATTTCTTCTCCCTTCACTCGCTTTTCAAACGTCTTTCTCCAACTAGTAGACAGTGCATTTACTTCTAAAATCCTTTTTAATCCTTCAGAGTTTTGTTTTTCTTTATGCATTATGCGATTCGCAAACAAAATTGACACACCTTTTGGATCAGGCTTCAACAATTTTAAAGTATCTACCGGTAATATCCACCCTTCTTTTAATACTCGAAAATAAAAACCTGTGTATCCTGTATCTTGAAAATATAATGGCAACTTTGGAATATTATATTTCTTCGCTAATTTAAAACAAGGTTGTCTTGGCTGCGTTACTTGTACAATCGCTTCTCCGAGTTGAAACGTGTCACCAATACAAACATCTTCTTCACGCATTCCGCTTACTGTTATATTTTCACCGAAAGCCCCATATACAAGTTCCTGATTCAACTCTTTTTCCCAGTAAGGATAGTGGTCACCAGTATAAACACAAACCGCTTTATCTACCCCTCCATGATGAACTAAATCCGCCTGTCCATCTCCATTAAACTTTAAAAATGATAAAAAAACAGGTTCCTTTACTTGCTTTTTATTTATCCCTGTTTGAATTAACTTCCCACCATACATAACCTCTTTTGGTAGTCCTATATTTAAAGATAGGATTTCATATACTTTAGTCATTCAAATTCCTCCTCTTACTTGCGGCACAACTTTTCAAAAGACTCATTTATTATTTCAAACCCTCTATCTATTTCTTCGTTTGAGATAACTAGAGGTGGTAAAAAGCGTAGTACATTATCAAATATCCCCGCTCCAATACTTATAAGCCCATTCTTCCAAAAATCTTCAATTAGCTTTACTGTTAGTTGTTTTGCAGGTTCTTTCGTTATGCGATTCGTTACAAGTTCCATTGCAACCATCGCACCGATTCCACGAACATCACCAATCACTTCGTACTTTAATTGCATTTGATGTAGATGTAACATTATTCTATTTCCAATTTGCTGAGCCCTTTCAACTAGATTTTCTTCTTCCATTATTTCAAATACAGCAAGACCAGCTGCACAAGATAACGGACTACCTGCAAAAGTTCCACCAATTTGTCCTCTCCCAGGAATGTCCATCAACTCCGCACGACCGACAATAGCACTTAATGGTAAACCGCCAGCAATTGATTTTGACAAAGTCATTATGTCAGGCTCTATATGAAAATGTTCTGTTGCAAACCATTTCCCTGTTCGGCCAAATCCAGTTTGCACTTCATCCATTATCATTAAAATACCGTATTGATTACAAATTTCTCGTAATCGTTTTACAAATGTAATAGAAGGAACAATAAACCCACCTTCTCCTTGTACTGGTTCCATTACGATTGCTGCTACTTTTTCAGGTGATACTTCTTCTAAAAACTTTTCAAACTGATAGATGACTTGAGAATCCACTTCTTCAGTAGAAACTCCTTCTTCAGCTCTGTAATAGTACGGATACGGCAATATATGCATGTCTGAAACGAACGGACCAAATCCTGCTTTATATGGAGTTTCTTTGGTCGATAGAGACATTGTCATTAATGTTCTCCCATGAAATCCTCGTTCAAACGAAATTACTTTACTCCTCCCTGTTACTTTACGTGCGATCTTTACAGCATTTTCAATCGCTTCCGCACCACTATTGGCAAACATCGTTTTTTTCTTACTTGTACCTGGCACTTTCTCATTAATTTTCTCCGCTAAAGTAATATAATTTTCATATGGAGTTACATGAAAACAAGGATGTATAAATGATTCTGCTTGTTTTTGTACCGCTCTTACAACTTTCGGATGACAATGTCCAACATTTTGCATACCAATTCCACCAGCAAAATCAATAAACTGATTTCCATCTACATCTGTTATTATCGCTCCCCTTGCTTCTTTTACATATAAAGGCGTTAAATGATATATTCCTGTCGGTACAGCCTCCTCATACCTTTTTTGAAGTACTTGTGAATAACTACCCGGTAATACACTAGATTTCAACAATTCTTCTTCACCTCATCTAATTTTTTAATCAATCCATTTCTGATAAAGTGATTATATATCCCACAAAACCATTGTTCAATTCAATTATTTATATAATAATGATAGGTATATCCTATGATTAAACTTGAGGTGATTTCAATCGAATTACGACAATTAGAATACTTTTTAGCTGTTTCGAAAGAATTACATTTCACAAAAGCAGCCGAGAAATTAAATATTTCACAACCTTCACTAAGCCAACAAATACGTGCATTAGAACATGAAGTAGGCATGCCACTTTTCGATCGAATTGGTAAAAAAATATCTTTAACTGAAGCAGGCAGAGTTTTATTATCGCACAGTAAAACAATCTTTCACGAAGTCGAACAAGCTCGTTCTGCCATTCAAGATTTAAATGGATTACATCATGGTTCCTTAACAATAGGATCTTTGTTAACCGTAGTAAATTATTTACTACCACCAGCTATATTAGATTTCAATAAGCAATATCCAAATATCGAACTCTCTGTGTTGGGGCTTCGTACAGGAGAAATTCGTGAAAAATTATTACAAAATGAATTAGATATTGGTATTACATTTCTCCCGGTGCAAGATAAAGAGATTGTTTCTATCCCACTATATAAAAGTGAACTTACATTAGTCGTGCCAACCAGCCATTCTTTAACTGAACGTAAGTATGTATCTATTGAAGAATTACAGGACTATCCTTTAATTCTTCTACCTAAAAATTTCTATTTAACAGAACTAATTACATCTCATTGCCAAAACTTTAACTTTAAACCAAAGCCAATTTTAGAAATTAGTACAATGGAATCTTTAATTCAAATGGTCGCACAAGGTATGGGGATTACCGTGTTACCAAAACCATATATAGACTTTTTGCAAAATGAGCACATACAAGCTATTAAAATTGAAAACCCCACTCCAACAATAGATATAGGACTTATTTATAGAAGAGATAAATATATGTGCGCTGCTACCCGGAAATTTATTGAGCAACTCAAAATAACAGTACATTCTTTACAAAAATAAGCATAAAAAGAGATTATCCTATGCAGCCGTTACACAACGACCTATTAGAATAATCTCTTTTTATTATGATATAAAACATTACATTTTATGGTTTCTTTTCTAATAACCTATTATTCATTATAAGTGCTAAATTATTATCGTATTATTAAGCTACACATCAGCGATATTTTATGTCTATTTCGTATAGGTGTTAGCAAGTCCGTTTGCAAACTTGTTAGCACATTTTTATAAAAATTATATAATGCTTCACAAAGTAGGAATCCGTTTCGATCAATCTTTTTTCAAAATGGATTCCTTTTTGTCTCTTATCAATATTCAAATGTTACAGTAGTACCATTAAAACCATCAAAACAATTAGAGCAATTAGAGCAATTAGAGCAATTAGAGCAACCACCACAACCAAAACAACTAAAGCAACCGAAGCAACCAAAACAACGGAATCCACCACAACGACCACCGCCACAACGACCACCGCCACAGCCGCCACAGCGACGAGCATCATCTGTAATATAGTAATATGGATATTGGTTTTGCTGGTCCCAATACACAATATTTCCAGGCTGATAATCATTAAGGCTTAACGCTTGTAGTTCTTGTTGAAAATTATTCATCTTCATGACCTCCGTTTATAAACTAAAACCCCATCGATACTTTCCTATATTTCTGTTCGTTAAATCTAAGTAGAAATAGCGCTATAAAGTGACACTTTAATCAGTGGGGAGTGTTCATCCCCCACTGATTATTAGCCCGACTCCCACCTAGCTTCTTTGCTCCAGTCGAATTTTGAGGTGGGAGTTTTACTGCCCACAAATAGCGGGTTAAACTAAGTTCAATACGTACACCTACAAAATATGACCTATCACTAGATGATGTACCTTGTTCATATGCCTATTTTTAGGTTATTTTTACTATGGGCTCATTTTTACAAATGGAAATTATAAAATATGAATTTAAACAATAACATTTAGATTTATGTTATCATTTTCTAGTTCTATAGTCGTATATTCCATAATTTTGTTTGGTCATCTTCGTATTTCCAATATGCACTCCCATCATTATTTTTCTTCGCTTCAATAACTGCTAAATCAGAGCTAATTTTATAAGTATTTATAATTAGTGCTTTCTGCTAAGAAAAGTCTATTTTTATGAATGGCAAATCAGCGATGTTTTATGTCTATTCCGCATACGTGTTAGCACTTTTTTATATGAGAAATTCCCTATGATGTGTAGTATTGATATTGAAAATAACGAGGTATTAATTAGTTCCATTTTTTTTTATAACGAAAAAGAAAATGAGTATTTTGCTATAGAAGATGTAGTGAAAAAGGTTGAGATGCCAATCTCAATTAATATTTATCTCACAATTAATGGAGAGCCTAGATTTTTAAAATTCTCTGCAAATAAAATTGATATTTATAGAAACACTATAAAAACTAACTTACATTAAATTCAAATTGAAGTTAGGAGAATACTCATTAAGTAAAAAATGGGAAACCATTATAATTAACGGTTTCCCATATATCCTCCTATTTTCAATGTTTATATAAATTTATACTAAATAATCCCCTTTTCCACCAATGTCTCTGCGATTTGAACTGAGTTCCAAGCCGCACCTTTTAATAAATTATCAGAAACAATCCAAAGATGGAATCCTTTTGGCGTATCCGGATCTTTGCGTATTCTACCTACAAATGTATCTCTTTTACCCTCTGCATATAATGGCGTTGGATAAATTTGTTCACTAGGATTATCTTGTAAAATAACACCTGGTGCATTCAGTAGTACTTCTTTAATTTCTGCAACGGTCGCTTCTTTTTCAAGTTCAATATAAACCGATTCAGAATGCCCCGATACAACTGGAACTCTGACGCAAGTAGCTGCCATTTTCAGATTTGGATCTTCTAAAATTTTCTTCGTCTCTTGAATCATCTTTACTTCTTCGAATGTGAAATCGTTGTCTGTAAATATATCCACTTGCGGCAAAACATTAAATGCAATTGGATAATGTTTTTTATCTTTTTTCGCTGGTAATATAGTACTCTTCACTTCTTCACCTGTAAGCATTGACTTAGCCTGTTCTTTTAATTCATGAATCGCATGAATTCCTGATCCTGATACGGCTTGATACGTTGAAACAATAATTCGTTCTATACCAAATGATTTCCGAATAGGTTGAAGAGCTGTTACCATCTGTAGTGCTGAGCAATTCGGAACTGCAATGATCCCTTTATGTTTCCTTAAAGTATGTGCATTTACTTCTGGAACGACGAGTGGTACATCGTGTGCCATTCGGTATTCACTTGTGTTGTCAATTACAATTGCACCACTAGAAACTGCATGATTTACATATTGTCTAGAAATTTCTCCTCCAGCACTAAAAAATGCAATGTCTACACCTTCAAAACTAGTTGATTTTGCCTCTTGTATTTTAATCTCCCTGCCTTTAAATTTTACTGCCTTGCCAGCAGATCGTTTTGACGAGAGTAATGTAATTTCTTCTATATTAAATTTCGTTTCTCTATCTAACAATGCAATAATTTTTTGCCCTACTGCACCTGTAGCCCCAACTACAGCTACATGATAGCTCTTTTCACTCATTTTTTCTCCTCCAATTTCACTTGAATAAATTTCTCCACAACTTAATTTTAAAAGAAATTTAATGATTTGAAAAATTGAAATACATGATATAATCATTCACAAATCATGATAATAAAAGAGGTATCACTTATGGAAATGAGACATGTTAAAACATTTTGTGCCATTGTTAAATATGGCAACTTTTCTAAAGCTGCTCATGCATTAGGTTATGTGCAATCTACTGTAACAGCCCATATTAAATCATTAGAGAGCGATTTAAACATTCCTCTATTCGATCGATTAGGAAAAAAAATACTTCTTACAAAAGCAGGTCATCAATTTCATCCGTACGCATTAGAATTACTTACTATTTATGATAAAGCGCAAGAAATCCCTCAAAACAGTGACCATTTAGAAGGAACATTAACTATTACATCTAATGAATCATTGGCAGTGTATCGATTACCACAATTATTACGTACTTACAAACAGGAAAATCCGAAAGTAAATATCGTACTTGAGACAAATACCAATGGGCAAGCATTGAAAAAACTACATGAAGGAGAAACCGATGTTATCTTCATAATTGGAGAAAGTATAGAGCATAATGATTTTATTACGTGTAATTTATGTAATGAAACATTTGGATGGATTTTCCCTGCTCATTTCCCTTCAAACACTGATCCACTCCTTTTATTACAAAATACTCAATTTATATTTACTGAACAAAGCTGCGGCTATAGACCGATGGTAGATCGTTTTTTACGTCAAAGCGGGAATATTCCCGCTAAAACATTCGAAACTTCCAATGTTGAAGTCATTAAACAATCTGTGATGTGTGAGTTAGGAATTTCAATTCTCCCTTACATCGTTGTACAAGAAAGTTGTCAAAAAGAGCAACTCTGTTTTCAGCCCATCGAAACTCCAGCAGTCATTCAAAGCCACGTAATCTATCATAAATCTAGATGGATATCACCAGTTTTACAATCGTTTCTTACATTATTAGAGAGAATAGAAAAGTAAGCGAGTAATAACAAAAATGAGTAACTGCTCTAAAAAGCAATTACTCATTTTTATTAAAACATTTGTGTTCATAACAATACAGGTGTTTCAAAATCAATATGTATATTATTTATTAGCTTGTACCTCACCTGCAATTAATTTACTACCTGAATATGTACCTTTTTGTATAAAAACTTGATTAATTAATTCTTTTTGCTCCTTTTCTGACATTACTCCTTTCCCTTCTCCTAAATTCCCACTTTGTAATTTCCAAATCTTGTTGTGGTCTACATCAACCTTTTCATATTTTCCTTGTTTCCATCGTTCTAAAATATCCACATATGTACTTTTTTGTGCAACATCATTACTATTTATAATTTCGAGTAAACTTTCAATACGTTCTTGTGTAATAAAAATATAGCCCCATTTTTGATCAGCTTTCGTTTTTTGATGTGCCATTTCATGTAGTGCTGTCTGTATGTTCTCATCTGTCCACTTAAAATTTTTATTAAAACCACTATTCGGTAATGAATGATTGCCATTTTCTAAAAGCTTTGCATCTTCAGCTTTTACATTACTATCAGCTAGCACTTCTACTGCCGGAGCGGCTGGTGATGCCTTTTTCGCAGCTGGTTTACTATTATTCAGATAATACAGCATACCATACGTTACACCTACCCCGATTACCGCCATACCAGCTATAATTCCTATGATTTTAAATAATGTTTTCATCTTGCTTGTTTCCTCCCAAATATCTCTGTTCTTACTACCTCATTATTTCTTATATAAAACAGTTCCTTCATTCAAAATAGTTCATCCCATCCCCTATCATATTATTTATATATATTTCCTTATATTGTATTTCTTTTTTCGTGAAATTGAAAGATTATTCTGTTAAAAAATAAAGATATTCTACAAAATTTCCCTTTATATTTATATGGAAACAAAAAAACAACGAGCGCCTTCTAAAACACTCGTTGTTTTTACCTTATGCACGATTTTCTTTTAACCACTTCGTAATAACATCTAACCTCGAAACATCAAAACGTCTTTCTTCACATACTTTTAAGCTGTTTAAACTTTTCACAATTTCTAATTCATTCGACTTTATACTTTTTGCTTCAATCAATTTACAGTACCCGTCTGTGACGGTATTGAGATTTTCATAATAACGCTGAAATGCTTTAGATATATGTAAATGTTTTTCAAAGTTTCTTCTTTTTTTCGTCCCATCAGACTCTTTCCGTTTTCTAAGCTCTTCATCACTTGTATATAAATAAAAATATTGATCTGGAAAACCAATTTCTCTATTTATCATCTTTTCTTTATAAAAGTTTTCTATTAAAGATAACGGCTGATTAAATATATCAAAATGAAAACACCAATTATAACTAAGTGGCTGATATATATCCCCATCGAGTATTACTAATTCATATTGCTGCGACTTCTGCACTGCTATATTCCAGCGCTCTACTTGTTTTTCAAAATACCATGTTCTATGTTCATTTTTTGGTCTTTCAAATAAAAAATTCACTTCAGGTATAATGAATGCTCCATAATTGTTTTCTAGTTCACGGCATGTGCTACTCTTACCAACAGCACTCGCTCCCTCAAACGCTATAATCCCCATAGTTTCTCCCACTTTCATTAACTGAAATCTCGTTGTTTCACTCTTCTCCCCCATAACTGTCTCCATAAAACAATTGAAGCGATAGAAAGCATTATTGTTGTAATGATACTACCTTCAATACCAAATGAGCCTCCATGAAGCACTTCTGACCCATTTGTTACAGGTTTAAATAGCGGCGTTGAATATATCGTCATGCCACTAACTGCAAAACCATAGACGTTATATTGCGCCCAATTCCAAATGGAATGCCACGCGCATATCCCCCAAAGACTACTGTCTTTTAAAACGTAAAATGCTGCAAATACACCAACTAATATTATATTCGATATTGAAAGAATTGTAATACCAGGATTAAGTAAATGAAGAAAGCCAAATAAAAAGGACGTCACTACAATCCCAATCCATATACGACTTCTAACAGAAATAACTGGAAACAACCAGCCTCGTACAATAATTTCTTCCGTTGCACCTTGTATTAAAAAAGCAATTAAAGATCCTACAATACCAAATATGGCGGTTGCCGTAATTTGTTGCATTTGTAGTTTTACAATCCCTGTTAATACAAGTACAATTACTGGCATTGAAATGAAGACAAATCCTATTAACGCACCTCTCAAGTAATTTCTCATCCATTGCACTTTCCAAAAACCAATGGATGAAAATGACCTTTTTTCTACAAACCTAATCCATAAAAAAATAAAAAATATAGCCCCACCAAACGTTAATATCATCTCAATATTATTATAAATTGCCTTTACAAATGATGTATCCGCTTTCGGTAAAAACAGCATAAATAACATAAAAAATTCACCTAGAGTTAAAAATACAATAGCTAGTATTACAGCTAAAATAGGATGAACTTTTCTTCTTCCTTCTTTCGCAGCTTCGATTATTTTAAATTGAGTATTTCGCAATATTCTCTCCTCCTAAACAAATAAATCACAACTGTTCTTAAATATATCTATCCTTTCCCTTATACATACTTATTAATTAAAATGTTCTCAGTTTAGCATAAATCCAAATTAGGCATAATATATAAATAAAAGAGATGTCTTTGTGCCTTTTGCTATAAAACCCCCTATTTTTTCTTGATTTTCCCAACACTTGCTATTTCCCACCATTTGTTGTAAGATAGTAATTAAGGTCAATTTAGCACTATATTTTCTTTGCATATTATCAAGTATCAATCAGGAATGTTTTGTACTCCTTATGGATTTTTGATAATATGTGAACTTTTATTTCCAATCGAATAAGGCCGATCATATTGTAATCTTTTTAAATTTTAGGAGGCATTACCATGACATTAACAGGTAAAGTAAAATGGTTTAACAGCGAAAAAGGTTTCGGTTTCATCGAAGTTGCAGACGGTAGCGACGTATTCGTTCACTTCTCAGCTATTACTGGCGACGGCTTCAAATCTCTTGACGAAGGTCAAGAAGTTAGCTTCGAAGTTGAAGACGGTAACCGTGGACCTCAAGCTAAAAACGTTGTAAAGCTATAATTCAATCAATAAAAAGGTTGTTACCAGCTCGGTTAACAACCTTTTTAATATATAACTAAAAATTTTTACATAAAAGGAGTGGTTACATGTATCGCAATCGAAAGAACGATGTAGCAGAAGTACCACCAGAACAAACCCCTGTTTGGGAATGTGAATCAGAGGATTGTTTAGGATGGATGAGAAAGAACTTTTCATTTGAAGAAGAGCCTAAATGCCCTTTATGTAAAAGTAGTATGAAAAGCGGAGAACGTTTATTACCTAAAATAGGTTGATTTTTACAAGCCCCTCTTATTTTAAATAAGAGGGGCTTTTTTATTAATAATGAATATCCTCTACATCTGTTCGTACAATAGAATACATTAATGCATCGTGTTGTTTATTTCCTTGATGAATGTATCCACGTAACAGCCCTTCTTGTTGAAAACCTAATTTAGATAACATATTACACGAAGTTATATTTTCAGGATATGTAATAGCTCCAATTCTAAATAAGCCTAAATCTCGAAATCCATAAGTAATAATTTCTCGAGCAGCTTCAGAAGCATAACCATTCCCCCAATAACGAGGATGCAAATCATATCCAATCTCTGAGCGTTTACTCCAAAGTTGTAAATTATTTAATCCAATTGTTCCTACTAAATTATTTGTGTCTTTTAATACAATCCCCCAACGCATTGCCTTTTTCTCAAAGTAATTTTTTGAAAAAGATTCAATCATACGTGAAGCTTGTCCAAACTCAGTAAAAGAATTCATACCGTAATAACACGTTACCTCATCTAATGAGAATATTTCATATATTTTTTGACAATAAGATTGTTCTATTTCAACTAAGCGCAAGCGTTCTGTTTCTAACATAGGAAATACCATAGGATCACTCCTTTCTCTCTACTCATTTATTATAGCAGAAAAAATATTTATAATTAGGAAAGTCCTTAATGTCCCACAAATCAAATATTTCTAGCGATGTTTATCCTATTAATAATATATAACTTCGTTGTATTTATTAATTCCCCTCTAAAAACCACCCCTAATTTATACCTTCTCATGTTAAAATATAGAAAAACAGTAAATATTTCTTACGGAGGTGCTTAAACTTTATGTATATTTTCATTGGCTTATCCCTCTTGCTCATTTTACTCATTTTTTTATTCGCAAAAAAATTCACACCAAACTCATTCATGATGACTAGTTTTAAAGGAAATAGCTTTAAGACATTTTCAGTTGGTATATTAATCGCTGCCACACTCTCTCTTTCATACGGAATGTATCACGCAGCAACATATCAACCTAGGTATTTAGATATTAAATTACAAAATCAAAATTTTACTGTTTTCGGTAATGTTGGTGAGTTTGGTTATTTCTCAGAAGAATTACTAAAAAAAGATGCAGAAGTTGAACTGTATTTTGTCTCTTGGGAAACAATAAAATTAAATAATCCAGAAATAATAGTAGACTACCCTTCAGGAAAACAGAAAACATGGAAGCCTAATATAACAATAATACCTACAAATAAATTACAAGAAGAACATAATATTAAAGAACTTTATCAACTCTCACCGTATTCCTTTGAAGAATCTGGAAAAATAATATTAACTATTAAAGAAAATAAAACATCTCATAAAAAGATTGCAATTAATGTAAAATAATTACAAATAAAATGTCCCTCCATTATGTTGGAGGGACATTTTATTTACATATGTATTTAATATTATTATTTTGACTGTTCATTCAATGTCGCAATTATTTCATTGGCAGTATTCTTTCCGTTTCCAATACAAGCACCAATTCCTACACCGTAATATGAAGCTCCAGCTAAGTATACATTAGGATAAAGAGCGGCCAATTTTTCTTGTAATGATTGAACAGCTTGATTATGTTCTAAATGATATTTCGGCATTAAATCTTTCCAATTTGTAACTTCAATTACTTCCGGTTCACCTTTAATTCCGAGGCTCTTTTCAATATCATATAAAGCAACTCGTACTAATTCTTCTTCACTATAACTTTTGATCGTTTCATATACTGGATTAGTGCTCTTATAAAACATTCTTACTAATAGCTTTTGTTTACCAGATGTATGTTTCCACTTCCTGCTTGTCCATGTGCAAGCATCACAATGTAAATCACTGTTTTCCGTTACGATAAAACCTGTGCCGTCAGCCGGTAGTTGTTCATCTAGTATGTCAAAACCTAAGTAAATACTTATAAGCGATGAATTTTTAAATTTATTAAAATGCTCATTTAACTCATTAGACTGTAATAACGTTTGTGCGATATCATGTGGAGCTGCTAAAACGACATAATCAGCTTGTATTGTCTCATGATTTGCAAAAGAAACCTCATACCGATCCCCTTTTTTACTTATCACTGTTGTTACAGCACCTTTATTAATGACAGTCTCCGTCAGCACTTCTTCTAAGCGATTAATAATCGTAGATAGTCCACTTTTAAATGATACAAACTTTTTATTTCCTGCTGACTGAAATTGTTTTTTATTCTCTTCAAAACCTTTAATAATACTTCCATATTTATTTTTATACTCAAGTAAATATGGTAACGTAGATGCCATTGTAAGCTCATTCAATTTACCAGAATATACACCTGACAGCACAGGTGCAATTTGTCTTTCCACTAATTCTTTCCCTAAAAAGCTTTCTAAAAATACAGCAAGTGATGTATCCTTTGTAAACTCCTTATTTTTCGTAATAAAATCTTTTAAAGCAACGATTTTCCCTTTTTTTGAGACTAGCGTACTGCTAAATAATGATTCAACACTCATAGGAATCCCAAATATAGTGTCAGCAGGAATTGGATGTAATATGTTATCAGAGTATATGTAAGAAATACCTGTTTCGTTATATACCATTTCATTTTCTAAATTTAAATCTTTTACAAGCGGCAAAACATGTTCATTACGAGCTACAATAGAATCTGCTCCAGATTCCATAATAAAATCATTTTCTTCCACACTGTGGATTTTACCACCTAAATACTCTTCTTTCTCAATAAGGATTAAATTTAAATCTATATTATAATCCTTCTTTAATTTTTCTAAATAAAACATAGTAGAAAGTCCAGTAATACCTCCACCGATGACAACGACTGTTTTCATATTTGCTGCGCCCCTAACCGATACAATTAATAATTCCTTTATTATTATAACCAAAAATTATCATAGTCGACTAGCAGCTTGCGCATTCTGTAAGAAATTAGACAATATATATGAATATATTTTAGGCTGATCATTATGCACTAAATGACCTGCAAACGGAATAACAGCAATATGTATATTGTTGTTTAATTGTTTAAACGTTGTAGCGGCTGTAACTTCATCTGCTGAATCTCCCCCAACAATACACAGTGTAGGTACTTGAAGATTAGCTACATCACCTGTTTCATGAAATGGGTACCACTCCTTAACTTGCCACGATTTCAGCAACCCTTTCCAATCACTTTTTACATGAATTTGATTCATATAAGTTACAACTTCTTCATTTTCCATCAACTGTTGATGACACTTTACTTCATACTCCTGAGACTCTTCCCAATTATCTCGCTCAATAGGAAAGATACCTGAAAAAGTTAATGTCCTCACTTTATCTGGATATTTTTTTGCAAATAATAAAGCGGCTATCCCCCCTAGTGAAACACCCGCTATATGACAACTATTAATTTGCAAATGTTCTAGTGTATCATTCAAATCATCAGCAGAGCAAAGAAAATAATTATCTAATGTACCTCCTGATTCTCCATGTCCCCTCAAATCAGGACGAATTACTTTATATTGTTTTTCTGTAAAAAATTCTACCTGTTCTTCAAACTCTACTAAACCTGTCATACCACCAGAATGTAAAAGCACAATTGGTTCCCCTTCACCTGAAATATGCGTATGTAGTATCATTTATCCCCCTCCTTTAAAACTGAATATTCTATTTATTGATAGTATATCGAATATATTTCTAAATTACCAATTAAAAAAGAACTATAACATATTCAACTCACGTCATAGTTCTTTCTATTTTAAAAACATAAACCAGTTTATTAATTTGTCAATTTCTTGGCTGAGTGCTATTACTTTTTCATGTTGAAGTCCATAATTTGAGACTAGATTCAATAATTCTTCTTTTTTCAATTCAATTATTTTTTCTAACTTCACTAATTCCATGTCGTCTTTATTCGCTCCAATTTCAAAATATATGTATTTTAGTATAGCCTACTTACATAATAAGTAAAAGTCTCATGCTAATGTAAAATCTTACATATTTGAAAAAACAACATACTACTAACAAAAAAAGAGACTTAAACTAAGCCTATTATTACAGGTCATTATAATTTTCTACCATTTTTTATAAATATGTTAGTTTATGAATGTGTACCATTTACTATTAATTTAAAGTTAGACACTTTTACTCATTAATAATACAACAGAATTTCTCAAATGTTTTATCTTTATATTCTGGAACCCTTGTTAAGTGATCAAAATAACTATATGAAAATTTAAATATGTGTCCAAAATCCCAATTAAATTCGCTGTAGTCTTTAAGCCAGAATGCATTATCTAGCGGAAGTGTATCAACTTGTTTTGCTTTTGTAAGAGGTAAACGATCTACAGTAGAATTCAATATTATTTGGGCATTCGGCATTAAATTGCGACTTTTTCTAAGTACATAAACTAGCTTTAATAGTGGTTTTATTCCTCGTTGAAATAATTCTATATGCCCTAAGTCATATAATATATTAATCGCATGTGAGAAGGTAAGCATATGACCAATTAAATCGTGATGTGATTCTGCCTTATATATAACATTGAATTCAGATAATTCATTTAAAATAAATCCAGATAATTGCTTCGGGTTTTTAATTTCGCTTTGAATCTCCTCATTATTTATAATGAGTTGCTTTACTTCTTTAGTTGTAAAACCAATCCAAGATCTACCGGGAATTGTTTTTTGAAACGATAATATAAGGTTTGCTATATTATTAATATCTTGCTCACTCCCCCAATGACTTAACTCCTTAATGGCTAGTAAACTTAAAGAAGCGTAAATTACATTATGACCAACCCAATGGAGTTCATCAATCGTTTGTTCCAAAGATTTAATTATCGTTTCTTCAGCACTTTGATAATCGACACCTTGTTTATTATCAATTGTTTTGCCTAACCTTTGCTTATGGAGCATCATTTTCGCTTGAGAATAAATGTTACAGGCAGTTTTTTCATCAATGTTATTGTTTTTCGTAAAAAAATAACTAGCAATGGCAGCTGCTCCGAAATGTGCATGCCAAATATCATTTGTTTCTTTTTTACATTGAGATATAATTGAAAGCCCATCTTTTAATACACTTATATTTTCCATCTCTCTTATCCCCTCTAAACCCTAATAAAAATGGTTTTTTAGCATCTACAAAGTCGGCAAAAAGCCAGGTGAAAACTCTTGAAAGGTTTCCTCCTTTACAGTTATAAATTAAAATTGCCCCTGTCGCTCAACAAGAATTAAATTTGCTTCTAATAATATTTTGAGATGATACTTATTCATCCCTAATGCAGTCTCAATCTTCCACAATTGTGTTTGTTTTGATTATGAAATAAATAACGAACAATCTCTCGTTTTACTCCTGCCAAAGCCTTAAAAATTTTCACTCTTTTTTTATCTGAATTATTTGGTTTGATAGTCATGGAACTATCTTATTTTTTTGTCAAATCTCTCATCTTCTTAAACATACAATGTGAAAATCAAATGTGTATGTATTTATAGATAGTTGTTTTATTATACACGCGAATCTTTATGTAATTGATACTTTCTATTATGTTACCACTTAGTATGTATCCTTAAGCTACTTCCTCAGCTTAAGGAAGGTGTTAATACAAATAAGATGTGATTCATTTCATCACTTTTATTCAAAAATCTATGTTTCACGTTCGGTGGAATACGCACAACATCTCCTTCTTCTAAAAAATATTCATTCCCTTCCAATTCCACATACACTTCCCCTTTCATTACAACTGCAATTTCTTCCTTATCTTCGTGGGAATAGTGACTTTCTGTTGTATTTGCATATCCGTTTAAATCCATCATTAACATTTCTATGCGAGCTTTCATAAAATCTGGTGTTAACACATCATAAACAATATGATCATTATTTTCTCGATATACTTTTTTCCGATCTTTCTTCTTAGAAATAAGTGAGTCTGTATCAATATCATTAATAAAAAGAGTAAACAGCGGTACATTTAATGCTTTCGCTATTAATTCCAATACATTTAAAGAAGGATTGGCATGTCCTCTTTCAATTTGACTAATAAGTGAAGTACTGATTCCTGCATAATCAGCAAATTCACGAATTGTCATATTATTTTTCTTACGATAACTTAAAACAGTTTGACCTAGCCGATAATGAATCATTGTTACAACTTCCTTTCGTCCATCATAATACATCTTTTGTCCCTTTTGTGCTGACATACTAAACAGTGGCAATTAATCCTTCCTTATTTCATCTTAGGCTTATATACTAGCTTTTGTACATTATATTATATACAGTTCATTATAATAAACAACCAATCGGAGGGACAAACTTTGAAATCACCTATTCTTTCATATTTCATCTTATTTTTTGGCGTGTTCGCCTTATCTACTTCAGCTATCTTCGTAAAAATAGCCGATGCCCCTGCAGCAATCACTGCTTTTTATCGATTATTGTTTGCTACGGTAATTCTTTTACCGTTTCTAATATTTAATACAAACAATCGAAGCGAACTTCGCTCATTATCAAAAAAGCAATGGGGATTTGGACTCTTATCTGGATTATTTCTAGCAGCTCATTATGTACTATGGTTTGAATCATTACAGTATACTTCCATAGCAAGTTCTACAGTTATCGTAACGTTGCAACCTTTATTTTCAATGGTCGGTGGTTATTTTTTATTTAAGGAACGGTTTACGAAAGGTGCGATTATAGGCTGCCTTATTGCAATTTCAGGAAGTATCGTGATTGGGTGGCAAGATTTTCAAATTAGTGGTGAGGCTTTATACGGCGATATTTTAGCTTTTATTGCTGCTGGCGTCATAACAGCTTACTTTTTCATCAGTCAATATGTTCGTAAAGACCTATCCCTAATACCGTACTCGGTAATTAGTTATGGCAGTAGTTCACTCTTTCTCGGTATATTTGCTTACACACAGCAGTCATCTTTCTTCAATTACACTGCACAAACATGGTGGTCCTTTATAGGTCTTGCATTCATTGCAACGATTTTAGGACAAACAATTTTCAATTGGTTATTAAAATGGATGAGCGCTACTGTTATCTCGATGAGTATTTTAGGAGAGACAATTGGAACTTGTATTTTAGCCTATTTCATTTTAGATGAAACAATTTCTTTACAGCAAGGACTAGGAATTCTACTTATTTTCATTGGATTAGCAATATTTTTATTACAACCGAAACAATTGAATCACAATTTATAAAGTGAAACTTTAATCAGCGGGGATTTTATTCATCCCCCACTGATTATTAGCCTTCACCAATCGGGCGTTTACGGGCAGCCCGACTCCCACATAACTTCTTTGCTCCAGCCAAATTTTGAGGTGGGAGTTTTACTGCCCACAAATAGCGGGATAAACAAGAAAAGCATGACATTAGTTTGCCATGCTTTTCTTGTTTATTTATTATTGCGGAGATTGTTCCACTTGCTTTTGCTTTAGCCTTTGCTCCAATACATGAATCATGAAGAGGAAATGCTCTGCCTCTCTTGTAACATGATCAGCAAGCAATGGATTTATGACATTTCGGATTTGACATGTTTGAATTAACTCTAATCCTGCTTTTTTGAAATCCCTTAACTCAACAGTGGCATTTTCACTATCTTTATTCATTTTTCCTATAATCGGGTATGTCGGTTCTTTTTGATATAACATCGATTCAACATCTCTAGCTTGGTTAAGCAAAATTTCGAAATCATCACCGAATTTCAACGCTGTATGAACAAGATTTCTTTCCGATTGATCCAGTAATGATCCAATAAAACGTGAGTGTTCCATCATAATACGCAGCCAGAAAACATTCTCACTAATAATCGCATCTTGAATAGGATCCATTTTCCCTTCGTTAAACTTTTGAAGTGTCCGCATAAAATATTCTGCTTCTCGTGCAACATGATCCACTAAAAGTGGGAAATTAAACCCTTTCACTTTACAATTGATGATTAAAATTAGTAAGTTTCTTTTATAATTACGAAAAGCATACACTAACTGAATGCTCTCTTCATTTAATTGCCTTACCGCTTGAACAGTTTGTGGAATAGTAAATGCTTTTTGCAGCTGCCTATCAAACTGATTATAAAACTGTTCTACTTGCTGAATTAAATTTTTATCGTTACGATTAAACCCCTCACCAAGAAACAAAGCATGCTCTTTCATAATACGTAACCAAAATCTATTTTCAGTTATAGATCGTTCAATAAATAATTGTTCTGTTAATGATTCAGATGGAGCTGCTTTCAATTCCGGTGGCAACAGCATAGCTCGCTGTGGGTCCATAATAAAATGTCCAGGAATAGGTTGGTCTGTCGACATTACAATCACTCCTTGTTCCTTGAATGCTCAATTATACTGTGTATGAAAATAAATAAAATTCAAATATACTTATGCAATCGTTTTTTCAAGGTTTTTGAAATTTCCACATATGCATTCCCCTTGCACATAGAAATAGATTCTATTAAGTCATATGCTTTCCGGATTAAGATGATTCCTAATGCTTCATCCTTTAAAACATCCTTTAAATAAAAGTTGCTCTTTATTTTTAATAAACTAAAAAAGCATGGTGTCCTTTTGCCATACTTTTTTCAAAACAAATCGATATTTTCGTTCAATTTACACCTCTATTTATTATGTACAATCAAACCATTTGGTCTAAAACGACTCATCATGATTTCGTTAACAAATTTCCCATGAGCCTTCAAATTCCCAACCTTTACACCCTCTTCGATAAATCCAAATTTTTCATATAATACTTTGGCTCTAGGATTCGTTTCTAATACACCAAGTTCCACTCGTTCTAACATTAGCCAATTATCAGCTAAATCAAGCATTTTTGTAAGAAGTGCTTTTCCAATTCCTTTATTGTGATACTCACTATCTACTCCGATGAATAAATCACCCGAGTGAGATCTTCGCCCTGGACTTTGGGTTAAACCGACAAATCCAACAACTTCTCCATCATATTCTGCTACAAATTCAAATTGATTCTGTGCTAAATTTCGAATTCTATTCTCCATTGCATCTACACGCATACTAGGTAAGAAAACCATATAAGGTAAAACATCATCTTGTATGCATATACGATGAATTGCTCTAGCATCTTGTGTTTCTACTGCTCTAACGTTAATCTCCATCTTTTTCCCCTCCATTCAAATATTCATATTCTAATATCCCATATTAAAATCCTGCCAACCCTTATTTCTTTGTGTTATTTTTATATAATTATTTCGATATAACATTCGCTTTTTGAACATCATCTCTTATATTCCCTCTCGTTCAAAATGAAAAAATCACTTAGAATATGCTAAGTGATTTTTTATTTAATTTTTTACCCTATTATACAACTCAAGCAGTTCTTCTACTGAAATACCATTTATTTTCATACCAGTAATATCACAATTTTCTATTTCAATATTTTTCAGATTACTACTACGTATTGTAGTACTTTCCAAATCACATCTATCAAATGAAATAGGATCTTTATCCTCTCCAAGGCTTGTATCTCTAAATTGAACTCCACCTAAAGTCACAAAATTAAATTTACTGCCAGAAATATTTAAATCTGCATATGAGGAATTTCTAAAATTAATATTTCTAAAGGTTGATTGACTTATATTACAATTACTCATATTCATATGCATTATATTACTACCAACAAATGCACTATTTTTTAAATTTACTTGATAATATTCTGTATTAACCAAATTACAGTTTTCGTATTGACCATTTTTCATATCTTTATTTTTAATTAGGTTCTCTCCAACTGCATCTACATTTTTTCTTTTTACATAGCAATACTCATCTTCAGATTTAAAAATTATTTCATAGCCCATTTTTTTATAAAAATGATGATTATTAATTTGTCTACTAGATGTTTCAAGATCCCAAATCCTTATGTTCGGAAATTTTTCTTCTATTAACTTAATAACCCGCGATCCAATTCCTTTTCCTTGAAGAAAAGGCTCTACAAAAATACGATCGATTCTTCCGTACGATTTACCAGAGATCGTAACTATAATTCCCCCGATTACTTTTTCACCCATTATCACTTTGTAAGTATCCAATTCTTCAATTGAATATTTCATCATTTCAACTGAAGAATATCCTGGCGGTTGAATGTTATAATCAATTACATCACCTTGGCCGTATAACCATCGCTTTGCTTCTTCATCAAATATTCTTTTCATTATTTCTGTTAACTTTTCAGCATCTAAAATTGTAGCTTTTTCTATAGATATTATTGTCATTTTTGTTTTCCCCTTCATTGTTATAAACCGATAACTTTTGTGAACGATATAGTTATTAATTTACTTTTGTCTTTAATATTTTTCCCATTATTACATATGGGGCATCACTTTTACTTGGGTGAAATGGCTCTAATACATCCACCCAATCCAATCTTTTATATAAAGAACGCGCTTTTTCATTGTTTATTTGTGTTGTTAAAATACTCGTTCTATTTGAAATCCCTTCTAATAATTCATTATGTAATTTCATTCCAAGACCTTCATTTCGATATTGTGGGTGAACTGCTAACTCTACAAATTCAAAACAATCTTGTAACCATTCGTCTGCTTGTTCTAGATTTAACGCTTCTCTCATTAATTGATTATAGTACTGCCCTTCTAATGAGCGATAACCATAAGTAAAACCAACTACCTCATTTTCATCATTTATTGCTACTATACCTTTAAAATCTGCATATTCTATATGTCTTTTCATTCTCTCAATCATTTCAGTAAAATTTGTTTTCTCAAATGCTTTACAATACAATTTTGCCATATTATTAATTAGGATTTCATCTTTTTCAATACGTATGAATTTCACTTTACCTTCCCCCTATTAAAACATTTGAACCCTTAAATAATTATAAAATAAAGAAATTTAAAACTAATCACTCTCTTTACTATTAAACTACAAATCAACCTATATTTTCCACTGTTACTTAATATGAATGAATAAAAAGAAGAGAACATGTAATATACATATGTTCTCTTCTTTTTATTTTAACGCTTATTCATTTTCAATTTTATATAATTAATAATTAGATATTACTTAAGCCACTCGTTACAAGTATTAGCTAGCTCCTGTAAATCCTCTATAAATCGACTCGCATGATATCCATCACAAACCGCATGATGTACTTGCAATGAAACAGGTAGCATAACCCTGCTTCCATCATTGAAATATTTCCCACAAGTAATAATTGGTAATAAAGAATCACCATCATTATTAATATTTAAATTAAATCCTGTAAAACTAGTCCAAGGTATACCAGAAATCGGAAAAATATTTGGCGGAATATTTTCTTTCGTGAAGAAACCATGAACATTAGCATAACATCTCATATCCTCTTCATAGTTTTTATAGAAAATGTGGAAATCGCTAGAATAACCCGTCCATATACTTGAAAAAGATTTATCATCTTTATGAAAGATTGTATAACTAGGTATCATTTCCTCCCAATACCCTAAAACTCCTTCATCATTAAAACATGTTCGAAATTCTGTATGTTTATTTATCACTCTAGAAATTACATAAATAAAAGTCGGATAAAATTTTATTTCCTTTTGATGTATTTCCTCTAGCATCATCGTAATATCAACATTCGCTGTCATACTAAACGAACACTTTAATTTTAAATAATGTTCAAAATACTGCTCTCTATTCCAATTTTCTCTGTCAATTACATGAAACTTCATTTTAATAGCCTCCTAAAATTTTATTTTTATTTTAGAAGGCTAACTTTCTTGTTTTCACCACACTTGTTCACTCCTTACAGTTTAAATTTAATACTAAGCTTTTTATTTAACTATATAACATCTGCAGAAATTCGTTCACATATTTCTGGAAATCCATCCACATACTATTAATAAATCAAATGACGTTTGGAGGATTCAAACATGAATGACAAAAATGTAAATAAAAAAGAAAATGTTATCGAAAATACTACATCTATTCAAAATAATAATACTGCAAATCTTAATATCGAAGAACAAGCAATGAACGGCTCATATGGAATGCCCGAAACAACCATTGAAGATGCTGATCACGTTGTAACTGATGATTTGACTTCAAAAAATTAATGAACTACATAGAAAAGAGCCAAGGAAAATATCCTTGGCACTTCTCTATTATATATCCATTTTTTTTACTTCTTCACTCTTTTTAGAAAGTTTCCCTGGCCAAAAAGCAAAGCGTCCTAAAACGACTGTAATCGCAGGTACAAGCAGTGGTCTTACAATAAATGTATCTAGTAATACACCAATTGCAGTTACAATACCAAATTGGACAAGAACTTGAATTGGAAGTGTGCCTAACACTGCAAAAGTCCCTGCTAAAATTAAACCTGCGGATGTAATTACACTACCTGTTTGTATAACACCATTTTTCACTGCATCTAGATGATTTTGTTTCTTTCTGTTTTTCCATATTTCAGAAACCATAAAGATATTATAATCTTCCCCTAAGGCAACTAAAAATACGAATGCATATAACGGTATCGCACCTTGTATCGCGGGAGCTCCCATACCGAAATGCAGTAAAATCCAGCCTGCTCCTAATGCAGAGAAGAAAGATAAAACGACAGTTACAATTAAGTAAATCATCGCAACGATTGAACGTAAATACACGAGTAAAAGTAAAGCGATGATACTAATCATAACCGGAATAATAACCGCTTCATCCCGTTCAGTAATTTGCTTTGTATCATATAAGGAAGCTGTTTCTCCGCCAATCCATAAATGATTCTCAGCTTTACTAATTCCTTCATCTTTTAATACCTTTTCTACACTATTTTTCAATTTAGGGATTTGATCTAATGCTTCAATTGAGTATGGGTTTTCCACTAAAGAAACTTCATACATTTGCAATTGATTATTTTCTTTTCCCTTCATTGGCTCTTTCACTTTATTAACAAAAGATAATTTCTCTATTTCTTGTTTAATAGGTAAATCTTTTCCCTTTGAATCAACTACAATCTTTACTGGCGCTAATTCTCCAGCTGAAAAATGATCCGTAATTAATGTAAATCCTTCGCGTGATGGCATATCTTTCGGGAATGATTCTAATAAGTCGTACGTGTATTGAATACGCGGTACAAATGAAGCCAAGCCTCCTAATAAAAATACGGTTAGCATAATAATTGTCCACGGTTTACGTACAACAATATCCCCAAGTTTTTTACTAAAGAACCCTTTAGTATTTTTTACTTTTACTACTTTCTTTTTCTTTCTTGCAAACTCTTCATTCATTTCAGCTGTTCTCGGTATGAACGGGAAAAATGCAACTCTACCGAAAATTAATAATAATGCTGGAAGAATCGTTAAAGCAGCGATTCCCATAATGAAAACAGCCACACTAAATGGGACTGCGAATCGATGAAAAGCTCCATAATGAGCAAGTAATAACGTTCCTAACCCTAATACTACAGTAAGTGCACTCATTATAATTGCTCCACCTGATGCTTTTATCGCAAGTTGCAATGCTTTATACTTACTTTCTTCTTCTAGCAAGTACTCTTTATATCTTGAAATAAGAAATAAACAATAGTCCGTTCCTGCTCCAAACAGTAAGACAGTCATAATCGATATAGCCTGTGCATCTACTTTAATCCATCCATTGTCTGCTAAAAAGCCCAGTGTCGGACTGATAATTCCGTATGCAAAACCAACAACGAGTAAAGGTAAAATTGCTAAAATTGGTGAACGGTACAGTAAAATTAATAAAACCAATACTAGTAGTACAGTAGCAACTAATAATTTCACATCAGCTTGACTAAATAAACTTACCGCATCCGTTTGAATACCCACAGGTCCAGATAATCGAACATGTAAACCAGAGTCGGTAATTTTTTGTTTGAACGGATCTTCATCCACTTTACTATTCACTATTTTTCGTAACTCTTCTAAATTACCTTTTAATATATCCGTTCCAGCAGATTTATTAAAAAATATTGGTGTGACAAATGATGTACCATCTTTTGATGCACTTTTTGATAATACTTGCTCTGGAATTGTATCAAATGGTGGTAACAATGATTGTTCTTTTAAAGGGTCCGTTTTTAACTCTTTATAAACGTCCTGTATTAATTTGTAGTCTTTTGACTCTAATCCACCATCCCGATGCCATACAACTAACAACGGGTTTCCTGCATTATTAGGAAATTCTTTTTTCATAAGTGCTTCAGCTTGCTGTGACATAGCTGTTTCAGGTAAATTTTTCGGATTCGGTTCTTTCGTACTGTTTACTTGTGGTAACGTAAATGAAAGTACTAATGTAATAAGAATCCATACCGATAAAGTTATCCATTGCGTATTCTTCCCTGCTACAAGCCTCCCTAACATATGTAACGGGTGCTTTTTCATAAAACCCCACCTTCCTTTTTTTCCTCCAATATTAATTATATATACTGGTCGGTTAATTAATCAAGAATGATTAAAAAATTATGTTATAATTATCTCAATAATAAATGTCAGGAGCGAATGTATTTGGATCAAAAACAACGTCCTCTCGGAAGGCCTCGTCAAAATAAAAATACAAAGTCTACAAAAGAAATCATTTTAGAAGTTGCAACTAGGTTATTTCTCACTCAAAATTATCAAGTTGTTTCAATGGATGAGGTCGCGAAAGAATGTGGAGTTACAAAAGCAACTGTCTACTATTACTATTCAACAAAAGCTGATTTATTTACCGCTACTATGATTCAAATGATGGTGCGCATAAGAGAAAATATGGATCAAATACTCTCTACGAATAAAACTTTGGAAGAAAGATTATTGAACTTTGCTACAGTATACTTACACGCAACGATGGATATTGATATGAATAATTTTATGAAAGATGCAAAACTTTCTTTATCTGAAGAGCAATTAAAGGAATTAAAAAATGCCGAGGATAACATGTATGAAGTGTTGGAAAAAGCGCTAGATAACGCAATTCTCCTTGGAGAAATTCCTAAAGGAAATCCTAAATTTGCTGCCCATGCTTTCGTAGCTTTATTATCAATCGGGAATTTTAAAGATGAGAATCACAATCCTACTCTTGCAAATATAGATGAATTAGCAAAAGAAATCGTTTCGTTTTATTGGAATGGATTAAGTCATCAAAATTAAATTGATTATATTTAATAAAGAGCACATTTGAAATTCCTTCAAACATGCTCTTTATTAATTTAAGGGTTTTATTTATATACTAGCAATTAAATTATACTTTAGCACCGATTAACAAAAAATTCTTATCTATAGCTCTTGAATTTGTGCATTTATATTCCCCTTACTTAATCCACCATGGTAACAAACTACAGAATCAATTTCTAGATTTAAATACTTCTTCAAAGAATTTTGCGCTTCTTTTATATCCAAAGTAGTTGGGGCATGAATTCCCCCTAAAATTCCGTTTACACTATACATTGAATCCCCAGCGATAAGAGTTTTACTTTGTCTCAAATATAAACTAATATGACCAGGAGTGTGCCCTGGGGTATGAATAATAAGAATACCACCGCAATATGGAAGTTCTTGGCCTTCAACCAAAGTATCATCCACTTTTCCTTTTGGTGGATTCTGTACTTGTGCATCCTTCAACAAAGGTAACTCCCCCTCGATATATGGCTTATCTAGATCGTGAGCATAGACTTTTATATTACTTCCACAGTTTTGTAATAGTTCAGGAAGACTACCTATATGATCTATATCTTGATGCGTCAAAATCACGGCTTTTAGTTTATCAAACGATACTCCAACCTTACCCATTTCTATTCGTATATCTTCAATTTGTCCAGGAAATCCAGTATCTATTAAAACTGCCATTTCATCATCCCATAAAAGAATTGGGTGAATAATATACTCTTGAAATTCAAGATGTAACATCTCTACCCCTTTAGCAATCTCCATAACATTATTCTCCTTTATAATGAAATTTTTGAAATCTAAAAATTGGCCTGATAAACAAGTAATTCTAAATTACAAAGCCCCGCTATCGTTTAATATGTTTCGTCATACCAATCGAAAATTCCTCAAATCCAATTGATTCATAGTAATATTTTAAATCTTCAACACACATAAGTTGTGGAATAACTCGTTTTTGTTCACAGTGCCGGATTAATCGTTCCACTATTTCCTTTCCAACGCCCATGGACTGATACTCTGGCATTACACATACACCGCAAATAATGCCCGTTATTACACCATCTGATATTACTCGTCCCATCCCAATTAATTGTTGCTCTTTAAAAGCATATATCACATACCAACTTTGCTTACACATTTGCTCTAACTCATTAACCGATAATTCAAGAGAATTCCATCCTAAAGATTCATACATAGTTAATAATTCATTGAAATCTTTAGGGGGTTCAATCGTGTAATTTAAAATAGTTTTCATGTAAATACTCCCTATCATCCTTTTTGTTTTATTCCAAAAAATTTTGACCGTCGTTAAACTGACTAGAACAATACTTCAATAAGAAAAAATGAAACTCCTTCTCTTTAAAAACATAAGGAACTTAATAAGATTGGTACCATATATATTTCTCTATTTAATATTTGTTTAATATATCAACTAATGGTGAGTATAAAATATATACATTTCAACCATCACCAAATACTGAATCTAAATTACAATTATAAGAAAAAGAAGGTATCTCATCTTTGTGAGATACCTTCTTTTATATCAATCCATCATTATATTATCAACCAAAAATCATACAGCTACATACGATAAGAACAAACAAAACTAATAAACTATTTGAGAAATAACCCATAGAATACTACCCCTTTATTTCATTATGTAAAAGATTTTACCATAAAATTATTAATAGTATAATGACTGAAAAAGACATTGGCTTCATTAGTTTTTTATGTATAAAGTAATATTTTATAATCTTTCTACTCACCGCTCATAAAAAACTTTAACTTTTCCTCTAATGCATCGCTCACGATTTAAATAACATTGATATTAGTAAATAAACAATTACTAATATCAATGTTATTATTTGATTTTAAGTAAAAATAGTAATAAAATAATTACTAAATTGATAAAGGACACGAAAAATAATGACTAATAAAGAATTAATAAACGAATACATGAATTTATTATTAAATATGTCAGGTACTTTCAAATTATTATCAGAGAAATCCACTGAATTTACACATTTAGAGCAACACATAGTTGAGTATATTGCCCAGCAAAAAGTCGCTGTAAATTTAAAAATGATTGCTAGTTATTTAAACATACCTAAACAACAATTAAGTGTAACCGTTCGTAATTTAGAGCAAAACGGATACATTGTAAAAAAACAAGATACAGTAGATAAACGAGCTGTTTTAATTTCCTTAACAGATAAAGCTGAAAAAGTACATTATGAAAGATGGAAACAAATTTATAATAATTTCACTAGTAATCTTGAAAAACTCAGTGAAGAAGATCAACGTGATTTAGCTTACGGACTGTATAAAACAAATAAAATGCTATCAAAAATGCTAAATAACGACTAATCATATATATATGATATTTTTTTATTATTAAATGGAGGACGTTTCATGGTTAAAGAAATAGATTTACAATCAGTTCAAGGTACTATGCTTATTCCACTATGGGGACGAGCATATGGTAGTGAGAAAAACAAGGATATTTTAGATGATACGGAAGCTATTCGGATTATTAAAGAATGCGACTTTGATTTCTCTAAAATAGCAGATACATTTGGCGAATATGGATGTATCACTTACATTACCCGTGCAAGAAAAATAGACGATACTATTAAACAATTTATTAGAAAACATCCGAATGCTACTATAGTAAATATCGGTTCTGGACTAGACACTACTTTTTCAAGAATTGATAACGGTACTATACAGTGGTATAACCTTGATTTGCCTGATGCGATCGCTTTCCGCAAAACATTAATTGAAGATACACCACGAAATATAAGCATTGCCAAATCATTTTTTGACACTTCTTGGTTCAACGATATAAAATATGATCCAAAAGACGGTATTCTTTTTATATCAGCAGGTGTGTTTTATTACTTTAAAGAAGAAGAACTGAAGGAGATATTTGTCGCTATGGTAAAACGTTTTCCTGGAGGAGAGTTATATTTTGATGCCGAATCAAAGTTCGCACTGACACTTTCGAATGCTACTGTAAAAAAATCTGGTAATAACGGCGCTATGATGTATTTTTACGTAAATAATCCAAAGACAATAGAAAAGTGGTCTTCTAACATAAAAATATTAAGCTGCTCCCCTTTCTTTAAACATATACCTACAAATAAAGATTGGGATGGAAGTACACGAATTATGATGCGGATTGTAAATTTAATAAAGATGTTGAAGTTCGTTCATATACGGTTTGAAAAATGATAAATCTATAGCTTATATATTAATCATATATAAAAGAAGACCTCGATTTTATTAAATTCATATAATAATCTATAGGATAGTTAGTCCATTATGAGGGCTAACTATCCTTTTTTATTTACATAATGAATGAAATAAGTAAACAATAAATATTTAATTTAATCAGTATAATAAAGATATATAACTTGAAACGTTCGATTGGTTTTTGGGGGAGGGCATAGCCTCGGTGCGAAGGCAACACTCCGCTTTCGAGGACATGCTTCAGTTATAGTTTGTCACTATTTGAATTATAAATCAGTTATTTTATCTTTATCTGAATTCTTGCCCAAACTAATGACCTCTTCTCCTTTTCAATAGTTTCGAGTTAGGTCCGGGATTTCTAAAGGTCGCGTACGTTCCAAACAATCTCACCGCGCTCGTCCCACGTACTGTGATGCCTCTTAAATCCTATCTTTTCTAACACCCGGAAGGACGCAACATTCCAAGCGCCTACAGTCGACCAAAGTCTGTGGCGCCCCGTAGCAATCGCAGCGTCCAGCACAACAGATGCTGCCTCAGTCGCATAGCCTTTGCCATGAGCACTGCGGAACAACTCGTATGCGATCTCCGGCTCTTCCAGTGTGGAACGACCGATAATCAAGCCACAGTATCCGATGAAATCACCTTCGTCTCGTCGGCGAATAGTGAGAAGGGAAATGCCATTTTCGCCTGCTCTCTTACGCATCTCTATAAGCATACTACGAACGGCGTCAAGGGTTGGCATATCCACACCACGTTCGCCAATTAATTTTCTCATCCAGACTGAATCGGATTCCTCCCACATACTCAGATCAAGTCGTTCAGTTTTCAGCTGGAACTCCATAGCTTTAAATAAAGCTGTCATAGTGGAAACCTCCTAGTTATGTCACTGCACTCATAATATAATGTACACCATCTTCCAACATGTACTGAATCACTTATTTTCTCTCCTTATCGCTCATTTACTACCACCTAAATGTATATGTTCTAATTATTAACACCTTTTCCTTTAAATTCTTTAGACCCTATCCTCATTTATAGTAATAGCTTTCTTATTCGAAAAAAGATTTTTAAAAATTCCTACCCCTACAATTAATAGACCTATACCAATTAATTTATTTATTTGTATAGGTACTCTCTCCATTCCAAACAATCCAAATGTATCAACACATAATGCAACAACTAATTGAGTAATAAGGCTAATGAGCACCGTATAAGCTGGACCTAAACTCTTTATTGCACCCATTATACAAATAATTAATCCGATACCAAACAATCCACTTATATAAAATAAATAATTTGCAGTATAAAAGTTAACGCTTATACTTTTCTCTGTAATGATATGAAATAAAACAGAACTTATGAGACCTATTCCAAGAACACATGCAGTTGTTAACCACTGTCCTACAATTTCATTCACTTTCGTATTAAAAACAGATTGTAAGCTAATTAATATTCCAGCTAATATAGCTAAACTAAATCCAATCATAACCCTTCTCTCCCTTTCATTACTCATATATATTATCTTTAGCAACTTCCTTCATTCTAGAAAAATCTTTAATTACAATAACTCCATTTTTCTTTTTAATTAATTTTTCACTATAAAATTTTTGTAAAACTCGAATTACATGCCTATAACTTACACCTATAAAATCTGCAATACTTGATACAGAAGTTGAATCTAAATCCTCTTTATACATATTCCCATTACTATCCGTTGAAATCGAAAGTAAATAACTAGCTACACGTACTTCTACCGGATAAAGTAAATTTAGAGCTGTAAAACGAGTCGATATTTTTAACGTGTTCGCAATGTTTTCAAGCAAGAACTTCATAAATATAGGATCATGTAATAACTTATTTCTAATAACTGTATTAGAAATGGAGATTGCTACAACATCTGAACAAGCTTCAACAACATTATGTGCTTTGCTATTTTGTATTAATTCAATATCACCAACAATTGCTAATGGATTGATAAAGCGAAGGATTAGTTTCTTTCCTTCTGGTGTAATCGTGTAAACTTTTACTTTTCCTTTAATAACAAAATATAAACGATGAATTTCATCATCTTTATCGCAAATAAGCTTGCCTTTTTCAAAATGATTTACTTGAAAATTGTCAGTACTTATTCCTGAAAAAATTTCAAGTATATTATAAGCTTTCAAATATTGAATAATTAAGTCTGATTTATTATCCACTTACAGTCCCTTCTTTCCTTACATATTAAACACAAAAATACCTAAAATCATTACTATTGTCCCCACAATATGGTATCTCTCCATTTGTATCTTTTTTATATGAAATAATCCTTTCATTTCAATAACAGTAGCAGTTAATAATTGAGCAACCATAAGTGTTCCAGCTGTTAATGTAACTCCCATTGAATATATCGCCATTGTTTCCGCACAAATAATCAACCCACCAAGTGCGCCAGCTGCTAAATATACTTTTTTTACACCCTTTAAATCCGTTACTTTCTCTTCTTTCTTTAACAAAAATATAGTTGTTGCAATAAGAAACCCAATTAAATGCGTCATAATACTCGTCGACCATATACCGATATCTGAACTAAGTTTCGCATTAAACGTACCTTGAAGTGTAATGAATACTCCTCCAAAAACTGAAAGTAAAATACCTTTCAAAAAAATCATCTCCTAATCTTCTATCTATGATTTAATTAAAAGCTACAATACTACAACGACAAAAGGACAAATGTCACATCGATATGAAAATAATTAGTAATGTACACGAAAAAACACATCTCAAAATATGTGAGATGTGTTTAAAATATTTAATCCGTATATAATATTTTAGTAATTAAAACTACGCTACATTAACACCTTTATTCTTCAAAACAAACTTTCCAAATAAGAAACGTACAAGAGGTCCCATTATTATTAATTGAAGTGGGTACGCCATAATGAAATTTTTAATGAAAATCGAGAAATAAATTGAAGCGAATGAGTCACCATGTAACCCATTATGTAAATACATCATAGCCATTCCGTAAAATGACATAAAGAATACCATTCCGATTACCATTGTTGTTGCCATCGCAATAATCATGTTTACTTTTTTTGATTTATCAAATGGTAATGCAAATACAATCTTTTTCGCACACGGTCCAACGATACATATTTCAATTAATAGCGCAATAATAAATCCAATTATTAGTTCTAATGCGATTTCCTTAATATGAATTGGTCCTCCTGCTCCATTCATTAATAAATTGTAAAACGTCATAACGATAACCATCCCGAGGCACATCATCATACCAAATTGGAGGTTTTCCTTTCTTGTTGTTGGCAATTTTCATCATCCCTTCTCTTTGAGTCTTTGTCATTATATCGATATTGGAAACTCCTTCGTAAGTGAACATTTTGTGAACATTTTTAAAGCGTTTACGTGCATTTCTTCCACTCTTCACTCCAATCCTCCCACTTTATAACTTTTTACTTACAAAGGTTTTATATATTTTGATGTTGAATTATTAAATTTAATATTGAATTATATGATAATTACTACTAGGAGGATAACCATGAATAAAGCAGAATTTTACGCATATCACATCGTTACAAGGAAAACAATGAGTATCGGACAAATCATTCACTTTGACAAAAATCAAACTAATACCCTCTATCACTTCTTTTTTGAAAGAGAACAATTAAATTCTAATGATGAAGACTCCATTCAAATTTTAAAAAGGCATTATATCAATAAGGAATTACATATAAATAATGAAAATGCTAAAGTAGTTCTGAATTATATAGATCAAACAATTAGAGCGGTTAGAGAAACGATTGTAGAAATGGTTAGACTGCAAGAATTTCCTGAATATCCCTCAAGGTTGTCTTGCTTATATGCTTCCAAAAGCTATGAGGATGCTTTGAAATGGAAAGCGCTATTTGATTCTTATAATCGAGAAGTTTTGCAGATTGTTAAACTACGAGTAATCGGAAGTTCTTTTGAAGGTGATGGAAACCTTTTGCCGAAAGAAGATGGTATTCCTTTCGCTCAAAAAATGGAACAAGCTAGAGAGTATTGGAAAGGAAACGTTAGAAATGAACTTCCTGAGTTACTGATTAATGGGAGAATTGAAGTGGTGGAAATTATTGATGATTTTTCATCAATTAAAATTTAATTCCTGGTTAAATTTTAAAGAATGGAGATTAAAATGATGAAAAAAGTGTACTTCAATCATGATGGTGGTGTAGATGATTTAATATCACTATTTTTACTACTCCAGATGGAAAATATAGAACTTACAGGTGTTTCAGTTATTCCTGCAGATTGTTATTTAGAACCAGCAATGTCTGCCAGTCGTAAAATTATAGATCGCTTCGGCAAAAATAATATTGAGGTAGCAGCGTCCAACTCTCGTGGAAAAAACCCATTTCCAAAAGAATGGCGGATGCATGCATTTTATGTAGATGCTTTACCAATTTTAAATGAGTTTGGGAAAGTTGTTACACCTGCATCAAAAAAACCTGCACATCATCATATAATAGAGACTCTTCTACAAACTGATGGAAAAACAACTTTATTATTTACAGGGCCCCTGACTGACCTTGCTCGTGCACTATATGAATCTCCAATAATCGAAGATAAAATTGAACGTCTCGTTTGGATGGGCGGTACATTTCGTACTGCAGGCAATGTACATGAGCCAGAACATGACGGAACAGCCGAGTGGAATTCATTTTGGGATCCCGAAGCAGTAGCTCGTGTTTGGAATGCTAATATAATCATTGATTTAGTAACTCTAGAAAGTACAAACCAGGTTCCGCTAACTATAGACATACGTGAACAGTGGGCAAAAGAGCGTAAGTATATTGGTGTTGATTTCCTTGGTCAATGCTATGCAATGGTCCCCCCTCTCGTTCACTTTTCAACTAACTCTACCTACTATTTGTGGGATGTATTAACTGCTGCGTTTGTTGGGAAAGCTGATCTTGCAAAAACAAAAACGATTGCTAGTATCGTTCATACATACGGACCCAGCCAAGGACGTACAGTGGAAACTGCTAACGGAAGACCAGTAAATGTCATTTATGATGTAAAACGTGATGCATTCTTTGAATATATTACTGAATTAGCTAAAAAAGCTGCTACTTGAAACCTCAATTTTACGAAAAATAACTTTTAAGATTACAATACATATATTCTGAGAAATCACTCCTAAAAGTTAGAAACCCAAACGAAAAGTATATTAAGAATGATATACTTTAATTAATATAACATGGGGTGATATGATGGATTACGAGTTACTAAAAGAAAGAATAGAAATAATAACTTCTAGAATTAAAGAAATAGGCGGTGAAGTTCAAGAAGTTTGTATAGATGAACCTTCTTCTCTTGAAAAGATAATCCAAGCGGAAAAAAAACTTGGTGTTAAATTACCAAATAGTTTCAAAAAAGTACTTTTAGAGTTCTCAGGAAATTTTAGCTTACGCTGGTTTTTACCTGACGATATGGAGCTACCAAATGAATTTCGTGAAATTTTTTGCGGAACACCCCACTGGAGTTTAGAAAGTCTTTCTGAGTTTGAAAAAGAACGAAAAGACTGGATTGACACGGTTTTTCCAAATCCTGAAGATGAATATGATATAGTCTGGCATAATAAATTAGCATTTTGTGAAGTGGGCAATGGGGATTATTTAGCATTTGATATGCAAGATAATATAGATGCTCCGATAATTTACCTAAGTCACGAGGATGGAGAAGGACATGGATATAAGATTGCGAATAATTTCATTGAATTCATTGATAATTGGTCAAGAATAGCTTTTGTAGGATGCGAGGATTGGCAGTGGTTACCGTTCGCAACCAGTCTTGAAAGTGGTGTAAACCCAGATGATGAGCCAGCAAAAAGATTTAGAAATTGGTTGGGACTGGATATTTAATTATTAAAAAGAGTATTGAATTAACTTTCAATACTCTTTTTGTACAGTTTAATTATATTCAAATCAGAATAAGCTTCAATCTGATTTGAGTTAGGTTTTACAGATTAACCATTTCATAACCATTTACAAAGTACGTTATTGTTTCTAGCTCATCTTCATTTAATTCTCTATCTAGTTCTTGTTTATACGATGCCTTTATCTTCTCTTCATCGCCTTTATGAGTTTCCGTATAAGTTCCTACTGTTTTTAGCAAATGAATTTCTTGTGAAAACTCATCCCGATTTATAGCTGTCCCATGGGAAAGAATATAGGTCTCGGCATCAAATTTCTCTAACTCTTGTATCAGTTTAAACGTTCGTTTCGTCGTATAGTTCCGCTTTGCAGAAAAGATATCTGCATATATACAGTCTCCTAAAAACAAAATCTTTTCTTCTTTAATATAAATAACAACAGAGTCATGTGAATGATCTCCGCCCACATGCTCTAACACACATGTCACATCACCAAGGTCTAATTCAAGTTGTTTCTGAAAGGTTAAGGCCGGCGGAAGAATTTGAATATTTCTTGGTTTTTCACTGAACTCTTTTTTTATACAGTCCGCACAAAATTCAATTTCTGTACCTTCTTTCACTCGTGCGTCCAATGCCTCATCCGACCACTCATAAGAAACAAGTGTGTTCATCTCTTTTTTTGTTTCAAAATGTGCGATAGACAATGCATTTTGTAATACAGGCAATCCAAAAATATGATCCCAGTGCCAATGCGTTAATGCTACAAAATCAGGATTTGAGATATTTTGCTCTTTTAGCATTTCTAAAAACAATTGTGTATGTGCTTCTGAATTACCTGCATCTATCATCAAAGTCTTTTCTTTTCCAACTACCATTCCTAAGATAGGTCTATCAGTCTCGGAAACAGGTGTCATGTACCAAAATGCGTTTCCTATTTTTTTAATTTGCTGCATAACTATTGCCTCCATTTTATGAGTGTGTAACAATTTCCAGCCGAGAAAATTCTTTATTTTGTATTTTGATTACTATTAAATAACAATGTCAGAAATAAAATCATTCTACATTTTTTATTATCTAGTGAAATACAAATACTAATTTTGACAAGGGAATCCTTTCTCAACATTTGTTACTTTTAATCTATTTTACGCTACGAATTTACATTTAAATTATATTACAATTTGTATAAATGAGATACATTTTACAATATCGAAGGAGTGTTGAACCTGGAATGCAAAGGAACCAATCATGTCCTATTTCGGTAATGTGTTAACAGGTAAAAAGTTGATCAATCAATGAATTTAATGAGGAGGGCTACCATGTTATCAATTGAATAAAAGCAGCAACTATACAGTTGCTGCTTCCAACATTTCTTTTTGTATTTCAACACGTTTGATTTGGTGAGGGTCTTTAGAAAGGATTTTAAATACATATCCTTCGCTATTTACTGTTTGCCCTTCTTGGATATCATAATTCTGCATCAGAATCCAACCACCAATCGTGTCAACATCACTATCATTCATATGTAATCCTAGTAAATCATTTAATTCGCTAATTAATACTTTACCTTCTACGACAACATGACCTTCATTCATTTGCTGGATGGGCGGACGCTCATCTTCATCGTATTCATCACGTATTTCTCCTACAATCTCTTCCAGTATATCCTCAATGGTTACAATACCAGCCGTACCGCCGTATTCATCATATAACACAGCCAACGGAATACGTTTCTTTTGCATTTGTAGTAAAAGATTATGTATTGGTATGGTCTCAATTACTTCAATTACTGGACGCGTATACGATTGAATAGAATTGAATTCTTTTATTTCCTTATTCATATAACGAATAAAGAAGTCTTTCACATTCACCATGCCAATGATTTCATCTTTATCTTCCCCAAATACTGGGTAACGTGTATACTTTTCATCACGGATTATTTTCATATGGTCTGCTAAAGAATTATCTACATGTAACCCTATAATTTCTGTACGGGGGACCATGATTTCTTTCGCAATACGATTATCAAATTCAAAAATATTATTTACATATTTGTATTCAGCTTGATTAATTTCTCCACGTTCATAACTTTCAGAAAGAATCAATCGTAATTCTTCTTCTGTATGTGCTACATCATGCTCTGATGCAGGTTTTAAGCCGAACATTCCTGTTATCATCCTTGCAGAGCCATTTAACAAGCGAATAAACGGATACATGATTTTGTAGAACCAGATAAGCGGAGCCGAAAGTAATAAAGTAACCTTCTCAGCCTTTTGAATCGCGAATGTTTTTGGTGCTAATTCACCAACTACAACATGTAAGTACGTCATAATAGTAAAAGCAATTCCTAAAGATAATACACCTGCAATGGAAGGATTGATGTTCCACTTATCAAATAAAGGATGTAAAAGTCTCTCAATCGTTGGTTCACCTAGTGCCCCGAGTCCCATTGCTGTAACTGTAATCCCTAATTGACAAGCTGACAAATACTCATCCAAGTTTGATGTCACTTTCTTAGCTGCCAGCGCACCTTTCTTTCCTTCTAATACAAATTGATCAATCTTTGATCCTCTTACTTTTACAATAGCAAACTCAATTGCTACGAAAAATGCAGTACATGCGATTAAAACCACTACCATGATTAAATTAAATATGTCCAACTAATTCCCTTAGCTTCCTTGAAACTAAAGGATTCACCTCCTGATATATTTTCTCTTTCCAGACCTACTTCATACACATTGACATGAGATTGTATAAAATCTACATTCTCAAAATGATGAGGGGTACTCTGAGAAAATCGAGGTCATTTAGCCACCTATCCGAGTCAACATCTGAGTCCAATACATTTCCACCGCCTTGATTAAATTATCTATATGTTAGCATGAGAAATAAATCCCAGTCAACGTTTACATTTTGTATACCCTGAAATTCAAACAAAAAGCTTCTCTTTCCTGTTACATAAAACCTCTTAATGTGTGCATCAAACACTATAACATTTCCTTCGCTTCCACTAACTATATTATTTTTTTGTTCATTATTTACATTCCTTCTCACATTAAAAATAAAGCGAAGAAACATTTATCAATCTTTTTTAAAAATATTTTGACACACATATTAGTAATAACTAATACGATTGTTCAACTCAAATGATTTAGATGTGAAAGCGAAGTTCATACATGGCTTTACCGATAAAATAATGTTACAAATGCTTCAATGTATCATAGGTGGGGAAAAACAGTTTCTTATTTAAATGTCATCCTCTTCTTGTTTTTCAAAATCACTCCATGTCCAATTGGTCCAATCATTATTTACTTTCCCTACAGTTATCAAATTCACATTATTTAATTCAATCGCTTTAGCTAAACTTTGAAAGAATATGCTCTCACTCGGTATTTGATCATCACTTATATCAGGATGTTCCCATTCTTCTGTTTGATAAAATAGATTTGGTTTAAATTCTGCATTGGTTTCATCTAATATGTCCGAGGGATTTACCCAGAATTTCTCCTTATATTTAGAAGTTAAAAAACGAATAAGTTTGGTAGGATGAAATGAATCTGTTTCAATTCCTAAACGCTTATACTCTTCTACAGTTGGTGTTAAAGTGATACGTTCTCCTTTCAAAAGTAACTCCATATGAAAAGGATCTACAAGGAAATGATCTTCATCATCGTACCAATATTCTTCATTTACAAGCGTTAAGATTTCATCGAAACATGAAAAGAATCCTTGCTGTCTCATGCTATTACTATACACATAGAAGTTATTCGATATCTCAAGGTTTGCATCAACGCCCACAACCTCAAATACAATGAGCCACTTGTCTTCCTCTCGAAAAACAGATATTCTGGATTGTGCTAAGTCAAAATTATAGTTATCAAGTACTGGAAAATCAAACTCCTCCGCGTACCTATCTAGTGTTTCAAGTGTTTTTTCTGCTTTCATAACATTACTCTCCATAAAGTTAGTATAGTAAATTTTTATTACATTCGTTTTTCTTTATTTAACTCATAAACATTATCTAAATACCAGGACATTTTTTTATGTCCCTCTAAACTGGCAACCATCCAGTTTTATTTATTTGTATATTATATAAAACTCTAATGGCTCAGTAAACAACATTTGATTATGACCTTACCGTTCATTTTCTTTATACACAGTCCCCACCATAGCACTCCACTGCAGCTCCTCTTATTCTTCCTTACAATTAAAACAAAGACACATAGTCTATTGTTAATGTGAAATACAGTTTGATCATTTTTTCTAATAACTTACTATATAACAATCAGCATCCCTATCTTTTCTTCTGGCAAACTACCACCATAGAATAACAATCCTCCTGCAACTCATTCCCCTCCCAATCATTGTATATCTGTAACAATTCAAACCCATTCGCTACAAGTAATCTTTCTAATTCTTGCGGATACGTATACCGAAGATCTATTGTTGTTTTCAGTTCCTCTACTAGCGTATCCTCCTCATAAAACCTTCTTGTTGTTATGTAGTGCTGTATTTGTTGAATTGAATCATAATTCATCTCAGTATATAAATCACATCTTCTTCCCTTTTCATCTGCAATAGTTGTCCAATATTCTTCTGTAGATGGTTGTATTAATTCTTCCTTTGACGGAAAACGTGTATTAAATATGAATATACCATTAAATGAATTTACAGTTTTTTCTCTATAATTGGTCATAATAATTTGGACTAATCTCCCTCCCCCATTAGTAAGCTGAAAACAAGGGGATAGAATTGGAGTGTGATGATATGGAACGTTTATGGATTCCTATAATCGTTACGTTTTTTTCGTTCGGTGGATTACTATTGGGAGGTGCTGTTGGAGTAGCAACACGCCAACTAATTGAAGAAAAGATGCATCGCTTATACGCATTATGTGGTGGGGTTTTACTTGGGCTTTTATCACTTGAAATTATTCCTGAAACATTTTCAAGCTATGACATAATAGGTCCTATACTTGGGATAGCTATCGGTATTTTAATTATGAGCTTATTAGATAACTATTGTCATCATCCAATGATACATAAAAAGGATCAACAAGCATGGCAAACCTTCCTTTTTCTTTCTTTTGCTATATTCATTCATAATATGCCGAGTGGGTTTGCGTTAGGTACAGCTTTTATAAATCATAATGACTCTGCCATTCCTTTCTTACTTGCGATTGTCATTCACCATATTCCAGAAGGGTTAGCTTTAATTATTCCATTTCTTTTTACAAAACATAAATATATTTCATTTTTATTAACAACTTTATTACTTTCTCTTATCCTAGGTACCGGTACTGTTTTTGGCATTATGATGGACGGGAAAGCGCTCCATTTACAAGGACTTATTATGGGAAGCGCAATTGGTTCTCTTGGCTATGTCACAATTCACGAAATGCTTTGGAAAGCAAAAAAACAGCTATCTCTCCTTCCGTTTCTATCGTGGTCTATTAGTGGATTTTTATTAATAATAGCCTTCACTCTTTTCACTGGACATCATTAAAACAAATAAGTTATATCATTTGTATATTTTCCCTTTTTCTCCAAAACATAATAGTATCTACCTATTATAAGGAGGAACGATTATGTTTGGAAAAACAGCCGGTGAAGCATTAGTGGATCTTTTAATTGACTGGGGTGTAGAACACATATATGGTATGCCTGGAGATTCCATCAATTCTATAATTGAAGCTTTAAGGAAAAAACAAGATAAAATTAAATTTATTCAAGTTCGCCATGAAGAAGCTGGCGCATTAGCAGCGGCAGCATATGCGAAATTAACAGGAAAACTTGGTGTTTGTATGGCTATTGCAGGACCTGGAGCGATTCATTTATTAAATGGTTTATACGATGCAAAACTCGATCAAGCTCCTGTACTAGCAATTTCAGGACAAGTAGAAAGCGATTTACTCGGAACAGATTTTTTCCAAGAAGTAAACTTAGAAAGAATGTTTGATGATGTTGCGGTTTATAACCAACGAATAATGTCAGCTGAACAGTTACCTGCTGTAGTGAATCAAGCGATTCGAATGGCATATACAAAAAAAGGTGTCTCTGTTCTTACAATTCCAGATGATGTTCCAAAATTTGAAGTAAAAAATGGTGCGCGCATTACAAACTCTTCCTTTACATTACCAGAAATATTTCCGCAAGAAGAAGATTTAGCTGTAGCGAAACTCGCACTTAATGAAGCGAAAAAACCTGTTATTTTAGCCGGAAAAGGAGCTAAACATGCGAGAGAGTCTTTACTTGCATTTGCAGAACATATCGGTGCTCCAATCGTACTTACATTACCAGCTAAAGGGATTGTTCCTGATGAACACCCTCTTTGTATCGGTGGATTAGGATTAATCGGGACGAAACCTTCTTATGAAGCAATGAAGCATGCAGATACTTTAATTATGGTTGGTACTTCTTATCCGTTCACTGGTTTCTTACCCGAAAAAGCAAAAACACTTCATATTGATACAGACCCTGCACAAATCGGGAAACGTTATACGACAGATATCGGCTTAGCTGGTGATGCTGATAAAACATTAAAATGGTTAATTGAAAATGTAGAAAAACACGAGGATCATTCCTTCTTAGAGCATCATCAAGAAATGATGAAAAAGTGGGAAGAAAAATTACACACTCAAGAAGAAGATTCTTCTACTCCAATTAAACCACAACGAGTTATGCATGCACTGCAGAAAGTAGCAGAAGATGACGCAATTCTTTCAGTCGATGTCGGAAATGTAACAGTATGGACTGCAAGGCACTTCCGTATGACAAACCAGAAATTTATCATTTCTAGTTGGCTTGCAACACTTGGCTGCGGTTTACCTGGTGCACTTGCTGGACAAATTGCTTTCCCGGATAAACAAGTGTTTGCAGTTTGTGGTGACGGCGGATTCGGAATGACAATGAACGATTTCGTAACAGCTGTTAAATATAAACTACCAATCGTTGTCATTGTATTAAACAATAATAAAATTGCTATGATTAAATTTGAACAAGAAGTTATGGGGAATATTGAATTTGGTACAGACTTAACGAATCCTGATTTCGCAAAATACGCAGAGGCGTGCGGTGGTATTGGATACCGTGTAGAACAGTTAGATGACTTACTTCCTGCCTTTGAAAATGCGGTAAAACAAAGTAAACCATGCATTATTGATGTAGTTGTAGATGTAAATGAAGCACCAATGCCAGCAAAAATCACATTTGGTCAAGCAGCTGGTTATACGAAACATATGATAAAGGAATTATTTGAAGAAGGTAAGATTGATTTACCACCACTTTAAACAAAAAAGATAGCTGAAAACAATTTGTCTTCAGCTATCTTTCTTTATTTTTGTACCTCTCTATGAAATGAAAAATCATTCACGGTAGGCTGTATTTGTTTCTCTACTTTCACCTCTTCCTTCTTCTGTTTCGCTCTTCTAACATTTCCTAATTTAATCGCATCTTGCATACTATTACTAATAAGATTTCCTGACAAAATTGTCATACTATAGAAAGCGATTGGTATAAGTACAATCCATGTATGAGTAGTTAAGTGACGGAAGTTTTGACCAATTAACCCTGTCCACTCTTTTGTTACACTATCTGCATCTATACCGCCAAAAATTATTGTTCCGCCAAAAAATAATCGCAACAAACCAAGATGCAAGAGGAGTAATAAAGTACTTACAAATTGCTGGGCTACTAATAAAAGAAATGATGGTAACATATGCGGCCATACATGGTGTCTCAACCTCTGCCACTTACTTCCGCCTAGCACAGTGGCCGCCAACATAAATTCTTCATTCTTAATACGTTTTACTTCTTGCGCCACGTACAACATAACAGTCGGTACAGCAAGGCACGCAAGAACTATAATTTGAAACGCAACCCGTAAATGAAACGGAGCAGCAGCCTCTCCACTTTCGAACATTAAAACTGCATTTAACATAAAATAGGAAATCATAATCATTGGTACAATACTAAACGGATCAAAAAAAGATGAGATTACTGGAAATGAGCGTTTACTGTACATACCAAGTAATAAACCAATAGCTCCTCCAATTACTACACGTAAAACTGCGATAACGACACTTGCACCAACTGTCCATTTCGCTCCTTCTATTATTAACTGGAACAGGTCACGGCCTTTCTCATCAGTTCCAAACCAAAATTTACTCGACGGTGAAAACGGAGCAGCCTCTAATTCTCCTTTTTCGTTATACATCATCGTTAGTTCACGAATATTCCCATCGAAAAACAGCGTATTCCCAATACTAACAATCATTAGTACACTCAAAAAAGTAACACCTAACCAAAATCTCACATCTCTTTTTACAACTTGCCACATGTTACACACGCTCCTTTATAACATTTTGTAAAAGCGTATGTAATAAACGAAATAGTATAAAAAGCGGTACGTATAATAAAACTAAACTCACTGTAAATATTTCTAATTTCGAATTTTCTTTCACGAAAACGAACATACCGTACGTATTAAACAGCCATTCAATAATATATAAGTTTGATAACATAAATAAAATATTCGTTTTTGCATAATAGACTGTTGTTAACAGGACATTTCTTGAAATATGGTGCGTCAAAATATGTCTTAAACTTAGCCCTTTACTCTTAGCAAATATACTATAATCTTTCTCTAATTCTTCTCTGAAACGTAATAGTAGCAACTTAATAAATAATAATGTTGTAGGTAAAGTAAGGCATATTATTGGTAACAGGCGAGCCCTTTCCTCTCCAAGTCCTGCAAATTTCACTGGCATAAAACCTGTTTTTTGAAAGATTATTACTACTAGAAGTTGAGATAATAAAATTAATAAAATGTCCGGAATACTTTCAAGTGCAACGAAAATCCCATTCCACATACGTTGCTTTGATTGAGAGCGCTGTAATACCCACACCACGATAAGATACGCAATGAGTAAAGATAGTATAAATGCCGAAATAAATACAAACATTGTCTCTACATAATGAATCCATATTTGTGGAAATAACTTTCTTGAATTCCGAAATCCATACGTAATTTCACCTGGTTGAAGTAACTTCTCTCCAAGAAACACAACTGTGTTCCAAAAACCGATTAAATCAATTTGTAATCCCTTAAATAAACGCGGTAGTGCCCCTAAAAATAGAATACAAATAAGCGCCGCAAATAATTGTAAACATGTAACCCCACACCATTTAGCAACTCGCATCAACATCACTCTATCCCCCTTGTTATTCGATAGAATATTCAGAAACCAAAAACCTACATATGTTACATCTCTTCAGCTATACATTGCACTTGCTTCTTCCCACTAGGTAAAATAGCTTGATATAAACACGTAACTAAAAATAATAAACCAAATAAAATAATATACAATGTATCTGCACCAATCCATTTTGGGAATAACATCGCTATCGCACCGAGAGATAACAGCTGGAATCCTGTCGTTAATGGACTAAGTAAACTTTGAACACGTCCCATGAATGACTCTTCTACAATTTCATACATCCAGCCCGATATTGCAACATTAATAAATGGTAAAAAGAAAGTCGCAAAAGCGATACATAGATAAAAAGACCATACGTGATTTACAAAGTAACACATACCGAAGAAGACCCCAGAGCCCGCCATCCCAAATACAATAATAGATTTTGGTGCATATTTCTTACCTATACTCGTTGCTACTATACTTCCAATTAGTAATGAGATTCCTCCAACTACTCCACCAACCATTGCTAAGCTTTCATATGTTGCTGGCGCTAATTTGTATTTTAATATGTAAGTAGTGGATACGCTTAAAATACCATTTAATAATCCAAATACGATAAATCCTAAAAGTAATTTTTTTAAAGTTTCATTTTGGTATATATACTTAATCCCGCCTTTAAACTCTGTTATTAACATCTTCAAATTAACTTCTTTCCATTTTGTTCTACCATTTGGCAAACGAACTTTTTCTGGAATCGAGATCGTTTGTATCAAAATACCACTCGCAATAAAGGTGAGCGTATTTACTAAAATGCTCCCGTAAATTCCAAAAGTCCAATACACCATCGTTGCAATTCCTACACCAAATAAAGCATATAAACTATTTACCATTTGATTAATACCTGCCGCTGCACCGTATTGGTCTGATTCTACTACTCCCTGTATCATTGCCTGTTCTGATGGAGAGAAAAATTGGATACATGCATTTTCCAAAAATAAAAATATAAAGACTAGTATGATCATCCCGTAATAAAGCGAAATTAGAATTCCGATATTACAAATTGAACAACATATATTACTTACCGTACAAATACGTTGTCTATCAAATCGATCCACTACTGTCCCTACTAATAAAAAAAAGATTAGTGCAGGTAATGCAATCATAATTTGCGTCATCGTTGCGTAAACTGGTTGTTTTCCGTATTGATCTAACAAGTAAAACATTAAAGAAATTCCAGCAATCATAGAACCAAGGCGTTCTAAAATATTCGCTAGAAAAAAGCGTGCATAAACTTTGTTTCGAAATAACTGTAGCATTTCTTTCATACGTAATATCCTTTCTCTCGACAAAATATTATTATTTCAGTCATTTCTCGGAAGTCTTATTATATTTTTTTCGACCATTATCCAATCTTTTCCTTCTTTATAAAGAACATCCTATTGAAAAAGCCCTTGTTTTCATACAAGGACTTTTCCATTAAACTATTTTATTTCGCTACTTCTTCTTTCGGCATTACCATACCTTTATACAATTGAACAGTTATCCAGTAATAGATGAAATAAATGACTAAAAAGATTCCTATTGGCATCCATACTTTTACAAACGGGTCAACTAATATAAAGCTGAATAAATTAAGCCCTACTAAAACATGGGAAATGCCAATGATCGCCGGGAAGATAAATAAATATGAGATTTCTTTATATATACTTTTTGTTAACATACTACGTCTCACACCGATTTTTCGTAGCATTTCATAACGGCGTACATCACGAGAAGCTCCTGTTAATATTTTGAACATAAGAGAACTCGCCATCATTGCTAAAAATGCAATTCCAAGGAAAAATCCCATAAACATTGTTCCGCTCATGAAACTGTTCACGAACTGATAAGTTGTCATTTTCGTATATAATTCTACTTTTGTACCTGTTGTTTTTTCAATTTGTTCTTTTTGCCTCTTATCAATTTCTGTCAATAACGGTTTATATTTTTTCATATCATCTACTTTTGCTAATGTTACAGTATGCTCTGTTCCTTGAATTCCTTTGTAATGCTCTTCATCTGCAATTCTTACCGGTTTTCCGTTAAACTGATTATGTGTAATTTGTATCTCTCTTACAACCGCATCTTCCCAATCTTTTGGCATACGAGGAAGCTTATTCGCTACTTCAGGAGCTTCCAAAGCAGAATAGACAGGTTCAGTTAAAGGTGTAGCCACACGTTTACGAGCAGGTTCTTTTAAAGTCTTTGTATCAAAATGATCTGAAATAAGTGGGGGTTTTTCAGTTAAGTCGTTACGTAAATAATAAACCGCTTCTCCATCTACTTTATACTTATACTTGCTTTCTTCAACAATTTCCATTTCTTTTAATGCCGCTTTATCTTGTTCATTTGGATCATGAATTACGACATCATATACACGTGAGAAGTCTGTCATAATGCCTACATTCTTTTGAAACGCCATACCTGCTGTCATTGCACCTGCACCTAATGCAATTAACATCGCTACAGTGCCTAGTACCCTCGATAAACTAGTTACTCGAAAACGTAACTGTGCATAAGTAAAACTATTTAATCCCGTTTCATTTCGTTTTTTATTTCCCTTAATTTTCATTACAAAAAGTGGGAGCAACGAGCTAAAAATGAAATACGTTCCTACTGTCGTAACAATTGTCGCTATTATAAATCCTAGTTCAGCAAACATTTTTATATTCACCATAAAATAATATCCTGTACTTACTAGCAATACACCTAGTACTGTCATAATAACAGTGCGAGTCTTACTTTTCTTCACCTCATCTTGCGTTTCATCTTCACGTATTAACTCTAATTCTGTTTTACGTAATAATCGGAAACTATTCATTAAACCAGTAATGAAAAATAATATTAAGAAGAAAATAGATGTAACTAATATAGCTGGTGTGTACACAGATGCGTAATTACCTTTTGCTGAAATCTCCATTCCATTCATTAAAAAATTTCCTGCTACACTAGCAAGTACTATTCCTACTAAAATACCGATAATAATACTGACAATCCCCATACCAAAAGTCTCAATAAATAATAATTGCGCTACTTTTTTCTTTTTCGCTCCAAGCATCATGTACATACCGAGTTCTTTTCTTCTTAATGTAAGTAAAAAAGAATTGGCATATATGATGTAAAAAACTGTAATGAAAGAAAGCAATATTGCACCAACCCAAAAGACGAGCCTAATACTACCAATGAGACTATTATCTTTTGTAAATTCACTATTCATCGCCATCGTTTGGAACATGTAAAAAATACTAATACTAATGACTAGACCAATAAGTAAAACCATATAATCCTTTAACATTTTTTTCATACTATGACGTGATAATTTGAATAACATAGTCTCGCCCCCCTTACTTCAACTCAGTTGCTGAGCCCATTTGGGCAAGCACACCTAAAATATCTTGATAGAAATTTTCTCGTGTTCCTTGACGTTTTAACTCTTTATAAAGAAGTCCATCCTGTATAAATAAAATACGTTCACAATAGCTCGCACTAAATGCATCGTGTGTTACCATCAAAATACTTACATTGTGATTTTCATGTAAATCTTGCATCGCTTCTAATAAACTTTTTGCATTTTTACTATCAAGTGCTCCTGTCGGTTCATCTGCTAATACGATTGCCGGATTATGTACTAAAGCTCGTGCTGCCGCTGTTCTTTGTTTTTGTCCACCAGAAACAGCAGTCGGATATTTAGTTAAAATTTCAGTAATCCCTAATTTCGTCGCAACCCCATTTACTTTTCCAGTAATCTCACTTGATGGTACGCCTTGCAAGGAAAGTGGTAAAGCGATATTTTCATAAATTGATAAATTTTCTAGTAGATTAAAATCTTGAAAAATAAATCCTAATTTTTGAGAACGAAAATCTGATAATGCATTCCCTTTCATAGAAGTAATATTTGTGCCAGCTATTGTTACACTACCACCTGTCGCTTGATCAAGTGTACTGATCACATTTAGTAATGTCGTTTTACCGGATCCAGATGGACCCATAATCCCTACAAACTCTCCTTCTTTAATACTTAATGAAACACCCCTTAATGCTTTTGACTGATTCTCATTTCTTTTTCCATACGTTTTTTCTACACTTTCTACAGTAACTACATTTGTTGACATCTCTTTCACTCCATCCCTTTTGTATAGTATAAATTTCCCATATATTTCTTATATTTTTCTCATAAAAATTCTTAAGAATTTTTAAATTTTCCAAATGCAGATTGAGATACATAAGAAATACAAACGATTTCTCTGCTTAATATTCTCACTTTTCTAAAATCCTTTCATTCGATTTCCCTTACATTTACCTTACATTTTTGTAAGGTTAAAAAAACAAACCACTTCATAAGAACATTTCTTTGGAATGAGAAATGCTTTTTATTGTTAACAAAATTCAAAAGATATTCCAATAACAATAATAATGAAATAAAAAACAATACATTTTTATTGCAAAACGATAAATAACATGATAAAATCATGTTGTTATTACATAAGTGAGGTGCTTTTTATGAAACAAGTTACGACACTCTTTTTAAAGCTAGCTATTACTTTTATAGGATTCCCAGTTCTTGCATTGTGCATATTTTTGGTGCCTAAGATTGGGAATTTTGCTGGAGAATTGTATCCAGATATTGCTTATATGAAATCTCTCGTTTTAATCGATATGTACGCGGCAGTGATACCTTTTTACTTTGCTCTGTATCAAGCTTTTAAACTTTTAAGCTATATTGATAAGAACCAAGCGTTCTCGGAATTATCGGTAAAGGCTTTAAAGAATATAAAATACTGTGCCATCACGATCAGTACCTTGTACTTGCTAGGTATGCCACTCTACTATCTCATGGCAAAAAAAATTGATCCTCCAAGTTTCATACCAATCGGATTGACCATCATTTTCGCCTCTATGGTGATCGCCGTTTTTGCTGCTGTTCTCCAAAGGCTTTTACAAGAAGCTATTAATATAAAATCAGAAAATGATTTAACGGTCTGAGGTGGAAAATATGGCAATTATTATTAATATTGATGTGATGTTAGCAAAACGAAAAATGAGCGTAACGGAGCTTTCGGAGAGGGTTGGGATTACGATGGCGAATCTTTCCATTCTGAAAAATGGGAAAGCAAAAGCGGTTCGTTTTTCAACATTAGAAGCGATATGTAAGACTTTAGATTGTCAACCAGGTGATATTTTGGAGTACAAAAGCGACGAATTCACTCAATAAATACAGACAACAACTTTCTTCAACCAATGGGATTAAATAGTGAAATTAAAATGAAGGGATAGCAATTAAGCTATCCCTTCTCTGCGTTTGTTATTGTTATTTAATATATCTTTAATTACTTTAAATTCAGTATTACATATTAATGGTGTGTTTTATTATCAATCTCTATTTCCTATTTTTAATTTCCTCTTTCATACTTTCCACAAACGCATCTAGTTCAACAACTTCTGACTTCTCTTCACCATATTTCCGTACATTTACAGCTTCGCTTTCCATTTCCTTATCCCCAATAACAAGAACATACGGAACTTTTTGCATTTGCGCTTCTCTAATTTTATATCCTAACTTTTCATCTCGTATATCTCGTTCGACACGAATTCCGGCTTGTGCTAATTTATCTGCAATCCTATTTGCATATTTTTCATGCACTGCATTTGAAACTGGAATTACTTTCACTTGAACCGGTGCCACCCACGCTGGGAACGCGCCTCCAAAGTGTTCAATTAATATCGCTAAAAAGCGATCTAAGGATCCTAATACAGCGCGGTGGATTACAACCGGTCTTCTTTTTTCATTATTTTCATCTATATAATTTAAATCAAATTTTTCTGGCATTTGGAAATCAAGTTGGACTGTTCCGCACTGATGACTTCTATTTAAAGCATCTTTAATATGGAAATCAATTTTCGGACCGTAAAATGCACCGTCACCTTCATTTAATCTATATTTATAATTTAATGACTGTAATACACTTTCTAATGCCAATTCTGCTTGCTCCCATAATTTATCATCACCCATTGAATCTTCTGGACGAGTAGAAAGCTCTACTTCATACTCGAAACCAAAAGTTTTATACACATAGTCAATTTGCGCCAACACTGATTTGATTTCATCTTCAATTTGTTCTGGTGTTACAAATAAATGAGCATCATCTTGGCAGAAAGTACGAACTCTTAATAATCCGTTTAAAGCGCCACTAAATTCATGTCGATGCACTTGACCGAACTCACACATACGAATCGGTAATTCACGATAAGAATGTAATTTATTTTTAAACATAAGCATATGGCCTGGGCAATTCATCGGTTTTAACGCAAAACTTTTATGATCTACTTCTGAGAAATACATATTGTCTTTGTAATGTCCCCAGTGTCCTGACTTCTCCCATAATTCTTGATTCATCATAAATGGAGTACGCACTTCTTGATAATTGTACTCATTTTGAATTTCTCTTAAAAATGCTTCTAATTCATTGCGAATAATCTGTCCTTTTGGCAAGTAAAAGGGCATTCCCGGAGCCTCTTCCGAAAACATAAACAATTCAAGTTCACTACCTAATTTCCGATGATTTCTCTTTGCGGCCTCCTCAACAAAATGTAAATACTCTTCTAATTTTTGTTGAGAAGAGAAAGCAACACCATATATACGCTGAAGCACTTGATTGTTACTATCGCCTCGCCAATATGCACCAGAAACATGAGTTAATTGAAATGCTTTCAAATAACCAGTAGATGGCAAATGTGGTCCTCTACATAAATCTACAAATTCACCTTGTTTATACAGTGTTACACTTTCCCCATTAGGAATTGCTTCTAAAAGCTCTAATTTCAAACTATCATTCATTTCTTGAAACAATTCTTTTGCTTCTTCTCGAGAAACCTCAACTCGCTCTATCTTTACATTTTCATTTATAATATTTTTCATTTCTTTTTCTATTTTCGGTAAATCTTCTACGTTTACACTACTTTGAAGATCCATGTCATAATAGAATCCATTTTCAATGACTGGCCCTACACCAAGGTTTACATCACCATAAATTCTTTTTACAGCTTGCGCTAATATATGTGCCGCAGAGTGTCTTGCAATTTTTACCCCTTCATCTGAATCCATAGTAATGATTTCAACTTTCGCACTTTCTTCAATGTTTCGTCGTAAATCAAAAGACTTATCATTAACTTTTCCTGCGACTGCTTTCTTTTTCAAGCTACTACTAATTGCCCCAGCAATTTCTTCTAAAGTAATGCCTTTCACAAATTCTTTAACGCTACCATCTGGAAATTTAATTTCGATCATCTGTTCTTTCATTTTTCATCTCTCCATTTCATAATAAAAAGCACACTCATCCCTAAAATAGGGACGAGTGTGCTTTTACCCGTGGTTCCACCCAGATTCCCATCGCAAATATACAATGGCTTCTTTTACGGTAACGTCGTTTACACGGCACTAGATACTTGATTTCCCCAGTGCAGCTCTAAGGTGGTAAGTTATTTTACTGCGTTAGGAAGTTCTCAGCTTTTCTTCCTTCTCTGTATAACCGTTTAAAATAACTCGTGTCCTTTTCTTCGCTTATTATGAAATAAAATATAAAAAAGCATATTCATCCCTAGTAAATAGGGACGAATATGCTTATATTCGTGGTTCCACCCAGATTCCCATCACAAAAAACATAATGGCTTCTTTTGCGGGTAACGTCGCTTACACGGCACTAGATACTTGATTTCCCCAGTGCAGCTCTAAGGTGGTAAGTTATTTTACTGCGTTAGGAAGTTCTCAGCTTTCCTTCCTTCTCTGTATAGCCATTTAAAATAACTCGTGTCCTTTTCTTTGCTTTTGTAACAATTACATTTATTGTTATTTAATATATCCTATTCATTTTATTTTTACAAGTGTTAAAAATATATTTTTTATTCAAAAAAAAGAAACCAAAAACATTTTTTGGTCTCCCCTTCTCTTTTTTACCAATCTTGTGGTTCGTAATTTAAGTCTGAAAATAGGCGTTTTTTCTCTTTTTTCGATAAATCTCTCCACTGTCCGACTGGTAAATTATTCAACTCAATATTCATAATTCTCGTACGTTTTAACGTGTATACTTGATAACCCAAAGCTTCACACATACGGCGAATTTGACGATTTAGCCCCTGTGTTAAAATAATTTGGAACTCATATTTTGATAACTGTGTTACTTCACAAGGAAGTGTTTTTGTATCTAAAATTTTAACACCTGCTGCCATTTTCTCTAAAAACTCCGGTGTAATCGGCTTATCTACTGAAACAATATATTCTTTCTCATGTTTGTTTTCAGCACGTAAAATCTCATTAACGATATCGCCATCATTCGTTAACAAAATTAAACCGTCTGAGTCTTTGTCGAGACGTCCGATGTGATTAATTCGTAAAGGATGATTCACTAAATCGATAATGTTACCTTTTACGGCTTTTTCACTTGTACATGTAATACCTACTGGTTTATTTAAAGCGATATACACATGGTCTCGAGCAATACGAAGTTGCTCTCCATTTACTCGTACGTCATCACCTGGATTTACTTGGTCACCAATTTTTGCAACCTTACCGTTAATAATTACTTTTCTCTCGTTAATTAACTTATCTGCTCCACGTCGAGACGCTTTTCCAGCTTCACTAATAAATTTATTGATACGCAAGTTAGGCACATCCTTTTCATAAAAAATTTCAAGCTCACACTGCTTCTACCGTACAATACAAAAGGGTAAGCCTCCTATAATAACTTAAATATATTAACATGAAAGGGTATATGACGTCTTCACTTAATTACATGTTTACACGAAAATAATTGGTCCTCTTTTCCTTTTCACCTCAAACTGTTTAGCAGTCAATAGATTAACCCTTGAATATAACATCATTTATTTACTTTTTTCATAGATAATATACCGATATAAGTTTGATTAATCATGCCTAAATAACTCACAATATGTGAAAAATAAAAAAGAACCCTTTTGAAAATAATCAAAATGGATCCTTCTTCAACTAAACGAATACTAGTTTTTATACAAAGGTGTTCAATAATTATAATCTTTGATAGAAAACATCGTTCAACAAACAAAATAATCTCGAACTCCCCTAATTTTTTACGCTTCACTATTTTCTTCACATACTCCAAAAAGAAGCCCTTGATTATCTATACAATAAGCAAAGTAACCCATATTAGGAATAGCAGTTTTAGGTACAACTACTTGTCCACCATTTTCAATAACTTTATTTATGTACTCATCAACTGAAGGTACTTCAATCGAATTAGTTGTCCTAGTAGCACCATCAGGTGATTTCATTAATCCACCATCGATACCAGGTCTATCACTCTCACCTGTAATTATGAACCAATAGTCATGTGGCCCAGGCATTTTTTCAAACTTCCATCCAAAACTATTTGTATAAAATTGAATAGCTTCTTCAGGGTTTGGGACTTGCAATTCAAATCTTAAAACTCTACTCATTTAAATATCTCCCCTCTTATTCTTGTACAAAGTAATTATACAAGAACTAATGTTCTGTATCAAATTTTTCGAAACTAGCTACTTTAATAAGTTCTAACTTTATTTAGAAGCGGCAACAGACCATTCTTCCTTCCGAATAACTCTCTTCCCATTTATATTTTCAACATACTCATTTACATTTGCTAACTGATATAACTCTGGGAAAATTTCTTTCATATAGAGTTCATGTGCTATTTCATCTTGCCAATACGTTAATACTATGTAACGATTTTCAGTCTTTAAAGACTTCCCAACAACTCCACCTAACATTCCTTTTGCATTTTCCATTCCTTTATTCCAAATTGTTTCTTGCGTATGTAAAAAATACTTTTCTTTTCCTTCTTTCACATCGCAAATTGCAACTCTTACAAATGACCCTTGTGCAGTTACGTCTTTCAAAGGAGTTTCTGTTATATCATACAACGTTTGAAACATTTCAATATTACAGGAAATATATGTGCCTTCTTGATTACTATTTAAAAAAATTGTATCATGAGCATCATTCATGAATGATTGATATGCATTTCTATCTTCCCATAAAGTATATACACACGCTTCCCCTTCATTCCACCCACCAAATTGTCCATAGAATCCGTCTAAATACTGTAAATCACGCCATTTTTCTTGCGCATCAGAAAACAATTCCCTTTTCTCTTCTTCCACCTTGCAAAATATTGTTTTTAATAGCATTTCTAATCCCCCTTATGATACGGTTCATTTCCCACTTGCAATACTTTCTATTTTTCCACCAACGCAAACATTAATTTTACTCTCAATCACCTCTGCTTCTATATGTATTAGAGAATGGCGATTTATCTCATCCCCTTGTCCAACATGCATATTTATCTTTTCCGTTCCAAGATAACGATATTTTATAAGATACGCCGCTAAACATCCATTTGAGCTTCCTGTTGCCACATCCTCTGTGATTCCATAATAATCTGCAAAATCACGGACATTAAGATCATTGATTTCCTAACTATAAAATTCCTAATTTCCCATAAATAATGCAAGTTGATTACCTGAATACTTGCCTTGCGAGAATACATCCACAATGTAAAAATCCCAATATCTCTCCTCTCTTCTATTCTTCAATACAATCTGTTTACATAATGAAATTATAGTTTATTAAATTTGTATATTTTTCAAAGAATCCTCTGCTTTTTCTATCAACCAATCACCAAACGTATCTAAAAATGATAAGATTTCTTCTATATCTTTTATCGGTTCAATTACATATTGTAGTGCTTTCCTCATATTTTTTTCTTGTTCGGGAAAATGCTTACTAAATAACTCATATGCTGGATATAAGTTCCTGGAATACAGCCCTTCTCTATCAATTGTTAATGCTAGACCTGCCCTGACTACAATCTTCATGATCCAACGACAACAATCCTCTATATCATCTACGTCCTTATTATGAATTAACTCTTCGTGTGTTTGTTCAATTTGTTTCCGCAAATGAATGAGATGTTCATACCCTATCTCCTGACTTACTTTATATTTAGGTAAATATAATTTTACGTCTTCACCTAATATACATACACTATGTGTCTGAATCATAAATCCTATAAAAGAAAAATCCTCTGAGTTTATTACTTCTTTTTCACTATAAAAACTTAACTCCACTCCTGATATACAATTAAACTGCTGTGTAATTTGGACTTCTAGCTCCTTTCTCCAGCTTAAGTCAATTACTTGAGGATTCTTTCGAACTAATATAATCATATCTACATCTGCAACCCCTTCTATCCCAATCCCTCTTGGAATAGAACCCCTTATATAAACACTGTGCAAATCATCCCGCAAAAATTGACAACAAGTATCCTTTATTTCTTGTATTACCTCCAAAAACACAGGCTGAATTTTATTAAAATGTGCATCGTTTATAATAAATCCTTCATCATCCACAGGACAAAAACGCCCTATTTTTTTTATTCTTGGCAATTTATCAACTCATTTCCCTATAAAATATTGGTTTATTCCACACATACAACAATTATAATTCAAATAATTCAGAATTGAAAATTTGAAAGTAAGACATAAAGAATCCTACATTGTTACGTCCTATCTCTTTTATCACCATTCATTTTTCGAATATATAATAAGTAATCTCTCCTGAGATCATAAAATAGAAGATAAATTAGGAATACCAAAAAAATAAGTTTATTTACTATTTCAAAATAAAAAATGATTGCATTTCATTAATTGTATATCTATAATGTTTTTATTGATTCTATACAGAATCAATGCGTTTAAGTTTTTAATTTTATAATTCGGATGAACCATTCAGGAGAAGGTCTATTGATCTACCGACGGGGCAAAAAGTTGCTGAACCAACTTTGAAACTCTCAGGTCTTGTTTACAAGTAGAACTGCATGGGGACGAATCTCTGGAGAGACTCCCTCTCGCTTAATATAGCGCGGAGGAAAACGAGCACCGAAGGAGCAAATCCGCTAATCTAGCGGATAATCTCTCAGGTAAAAGGACAGAGACAAGCGAAAGAAAATGCCGATTTGTATCGGTTTATTTTTCTATCCCTTGTTTCTCCAGAGACCATTTCATTTCCTTGAAGTGGTTTTTATTTTTTCTAAAAAAGGAGAATACAGATGGAGACAGTAAGTAAAGTATTAGAACAAATTAATCAGTATGTGTGGGGGTTACCAACTTTGTTGCTACTCGTTGGAACTGGTATCATTCTCACAGTGCGCTTAAAAGGTTTACAGTTTAGTAAACTAATATACGCTCACAAGCTAGCTTTTAAAAAATCAGAGGATACATCATCTTCTGGAGATATTAGTCACTTCCAAGCACTGATGACAGCTATGGCTGCAACGATTGGTATGGGAAATATAGCAGGTGTCGCAACTGCTGTGACAATCGGTGGACCCGGCGCAATCTTTTGGATGTGGATTACTGCTTTATTTGGAATGGCAACAAAGTATGCCGAAGCAATCCTTGCGGTGAAATACCGTGTTAGTAATGAAAATGGTGAATACTCCGGTGGACCAATGTATTATTTAGAACGTGGTTTAGGGAAAAAATGGCTGGCTGTTTTATTCGCTATATTCGGCACAGCTGCTTCTTTCGGTATCGGTAATATGGTTCAATCTAATTCAGTTGCAGAGGCAATGCGAATCAATTTTTCTTTCCCTCCTGCATTAACTGGTATACTCATGTCATTCTTAATCGCTATCGTTATTTTGGGCGGTGTAAAAAAGATTGGTAGAGTTACTGGATATATCGTTCCTATTAAAGCATTCTTTTATATAATCGCTGGTCTTATTATTATTTTCTATCACTTTGATCAAATTCCAGAAGCATTTTCACTTATTTTTTCTGGTGCATTTCAAGGTACTGCAGCCGCTGGTGGTTTTATCGGAGCAACAGTTGCATCTGCAATTCAAATAGGAATGGCACGTGGTGTATTTGCTAACGAGGCTGGTTTAGGGAGTGCTCCTATTGCTGCGGCTGCTGCCAAAACAGATTCACCTGCAAAACAAGCTTTAGTTTCTATGACTGGTACTTTTCTAGATACATTTATTGTATGTACAATTACGGGGCTAGTATTAATTACTACAGGCGCATGGAAATCAGGTAAAACTGGTGTTGAAGCTACAACATTAGCATTCCAATCCGTATTCGGTACTGCTGGTAGTATGATTCTCGGTATCGCCATTATATTATTCGCCTACTCTACTATTTTAGGTTGGTCGTATTACGGAGAGAAGTGTGTAGCTTATTTATTCGGACAAGGTGCTGTACGATATTATAAAGCAATCTTTATCGTTATGATTGCAATAGGTGCTAATTTAAAGCTAGGTGTCGTATGGACATTTGCCGATATTGCAAATGGACTTATGGCGATTCCAAACTTAATTGGTCTAATCGGATTAAGTGGTATTGTTGTCGCTGAAACGAATCGCTTTTTACAAGCAGAGAAATTGAAAGAAAGTCATAAAAAACAGGCAAGTTAATCACTAAAAAAAGGAATGGCTCATTTATAATAAGCCATTCCTTTTTTCTCTATTTCAATTCCTTTCCCTCCTGAACCATATGTAAATAAAGTACAAAATCCATCATTGTAGATGAATAACCAAGTTGTCGGATCATTGCTGTTATATTCCCTCTATGATATGTACCATGATTTACGACGTGTTGCACTAACTCTAAAATGGAAGTGTCTAATGCACCTGCATATGGGTTCTCAATAACAAATACAGTATTTACGTCTTGTATTCTACTTAAAAATTCTTTATATTGATTTGCCATGTTTTCAAACATTTTTTCTAATTCATGTAACGATTTAGTTTCGATTTGTTTTCGTAATTTTTCTCGGTCTTGTATTACTTCATTCATACTTTTACCATTCAATATGTGTAACCACACTTGATCTGTAATATAAATATGTACAAAAGTATCCTTAATTGATGGGAATACACTCTGTATCTGTTCATTAAAAATTGTCTCATAGTTTGGTAACTCTTTTAGTCGGTTGAATAATCGTGTATTAGCCCAAGCATGGTAATCAAACTGTTTTAACATGTAATCTTTCAATCTAAATCTCCTCCTTATTGTATGAAACGAATGTTTTGCTTCTTCATTTCCGATTCTCTATCAGCTTTTACAATCCCTTTTTCTTTAACTTCATGTTTATTTATAGTTTTATATTTTACATATGTATAAAATTCCGTTTTAAATGGAAACGATGTAATTTGAATTGTTTCTTCATCCACCCATTCAGCTTGAATAGGCTTCTCCCCCTTACTATTAAACATTTCTGTTCCTTCAAAACCCTCTTTAAATAAATCAATTTCATCTTTCTTTTTTACACCAGGTTTATTCATACATACATATAAAGAAAGTTCATCACAAAACTTTAATAATCTATAATGTTTATCAAACATCGCATATTGTTCTTTTGTTAACGTTTTCAAAATTCTTTTTTGTCGTTCCAATTCATTTTTATAAAAAGACATCATCTCTTCATCTTCCTCATTTAATGAAAATGATAAAAAGTGCTTACTACAAAGTAGCGCCCCGTATGGATTTGACTCTTCAATTGCATTCAAACCAATCGTATAAAAAACAAAGCGTAATGAACTTGGACAATCCATAAATGTATATGGAATATTTTTAGTATCATTCAAAATTGGTACTTTATCAAGCTCTATCCATCCTCTATCATGCTCATATATAGCATCAATTGTCTCTTTTAAGTATATTTTATCTTCAAAAAAATCTTCTATTATATGTCTTGCAATTTCACCAGCTAAAAAACCATGATCATGTTGACGAATTAATATACTTTCTTTCTCATTCTTTTCACGAAAAATCATCCGTATATTCCCCCTCATCCTCATATTACAGCTTGTTGTATGAATCAATTCTTAATTAATCCCTAAATATTAGCAGGGATTCAGTTTCTTTCAACGAAATTAACATAAATATACAGCATTCTTTCTAATCACAAAGTTAGCTTTATCTTTACTAACCATTATACTAAAACATTCATTCTAAAAAATTTTTTATGAGGTGAAAACATGAACAAAACAGAATTAGTTAAAAATGTAGCACAATCAGCTGATATTTCTCAAAAAGATGCTTCTGCAGCTGTACAATCCGTATTTGACACAATTGCTAATGCATTACAATCTGGCGATAAAGTGCAACTAATCGGCTTTGGAACTTTTGAAGTGCGTGAAAGATCTGCTCGTACAGGGCGTAATCCGCAAACTGGAGAAGAAATTCAGATTGCTGCTGGTAAAGTTCCAGCATTTAAAGCAGGAAAAGAATTAAAAGAAGCTGTTAAATAAACAAGAAACCAGCCATTTTATAGGCTGGTTTCTTGTTTATTGTTTAGTTCTTATTTAAGCAGTTCCTTTATATTCTCTGCATGATACACTTCACAAATATAAAATACACATTTGCAGTTACTTACAATTTGATATTTTCTAGTTGGATAAACATTCGCCGCAACAGAACATCCATCAAACAATTCGATAATATTTCCAGATGGCTGATATCCTTCATATAATACATTTCTTCTTACTTCCATCTTTTCTATAAGGTTTTCAACAGGAATATTTCCACTCTCTAATTCACTCTTTATTGTATCCGGTAAAAACGAAGTGTCTGCAAAAATTAGATTTTCAGATAACACCTTACCTTTATAACTAACATTAGATACGCGATAAAGAAATGTTCCGTTTTTATCAAAGAAATTCTGTGCTTCTTTCGGAATGTATTGTCTATCGAGCGCTTCCTGTTCAAGTACATCAAATTGAACTGTATCTTTTACAAGTTTTTCTAAAGCTAGAATAGATGACGTATTTCTAGAAAACAACATATCTTTAATTGCCTGTACATTATAAGTTAATTCAGTTTTTCTATTTTCCGCTACTAACATGAGGAACACCTCTTCTATAAGAAATTTTATTAAAAATTAACGATGATTTAATAGCAATCCCGCGTCTAACTGCATAATTTCAGTTACTTCTTTACTAAATATTGCAATGGAAGCCATATAATCTAAACTAGGTCTTACATCTTCCATCATTGTATTTTCTGCTAACTCTTGTCTATCTTTAAAAATCAACAATTTTGGAGGGTCATTTGGAGCTGATACTGTAATTTCTACTGGTGGGATCAATAGTCCTTCACCTGTCGCTTTCAGCACTGCTTCTTTTCGAGTCCAATATGTTAAAAATCCTTCTAGTCGCTGCTCATCAGGTAACTTCATAACTTGTGCTATTTCAATGTCTGTTAATACGCCCTCTGCCATTTTCATAACATCTACATTTGGATTCATTTGCTCAACATCAACACCAACAGGTGCAGATTTAGTAAATGCAACAACAACCCACTCACCCGAATGTGAGACTGATATTTGCGGCATACCTTCTGGTAACTGTGGTCTGCCATGTTGTAATTTACATACTGGGCACATTCGATCAATTGGCACTTGGACTGGCGACATAGAAAGTACCTTTCCAAGTACTAATCTACTAATTACACACCCTATTATAAAACGCGCACGGTCTGCCGAATGATGATATGAATTTGCTTTCTCTCGCTCTACATCATTTAGTAAATTGTAATGCCATGATTGTAAATCTGAAATTCTTGCCCACCATATTTGACAACTATTCTCATTAAGAGTTGGTACAGAATCTACAACTTTACTCTCTATCATGTAAACTCTCTCCTTTTAAATGCCAATATTACTTTATTTCAAAAGAGTATTAGCATGCTGCAACTCATTCATTTACAACTTCTTTCTCTTTTTGTAATACAGATAACAGCTTTTTATTCTTCTTTGACATTACCTCTTTATCAGAAATACGTAAAGAAAATAGTAATGCTATGAGTAAAAATATTGCTGATCCAATTAATGCTGCTTGATATGGTAAGAAATCTGACTGTGCATTATTCTGTACGTTATTACTTCCAAAACCAGATAGTATACTAGCTAAAACAGCAACTCCTATTGCTGATCCTAATCGGTTTTGCACATTGAATATAGTAGTTGCTCTACCCATAGAAGGTGGTGCAATATTGTTAAAAGCAGAAAATTGAACCGCACCGACAGATTGGCCTAAGAAAATACCAATGCCAAACAATAGTGCCCGAATTTGCCATGGATTCGTATCATGATTTACAAAACTTAATAAAATAAAGATAACCGCCGTACTTACTAATCCAATAGAGATTACCTTTCGAGCTCCTAATTTCTTATATGACCATGGTACAATCTGCGAAGAAATCATTAATCCAATCGCCTCTGGGAATGTAGTAAGACCCGACTCCAGCGCGGAAACTCCTATTACATTTTGATACATAAGCGGAAAAATAAATAACATTCCTAGTAAACCAGCTGATGAAAACAACGAAATAAGACTCATTTTTCTAAAGACCGGTTCTTTTAATAAGCGTAAATCTAACATCGGTTGCTTTACTTTAAGTTCTACAATAATAAACAATGTAAGTAATACAATCCCAGCTATCCCAATACTAATTATTTCTGGAGAAACCCAACCTTTTGACGGGCCTTGACTGAGTGCATAGATGAGCATCGCAAAACCTGGTGCTGAAAGAACAAAACCGAGAGAATCAAAACGACCAGCCGATTTTTCAATATGCTCTGCTAAAAATAGAAGTCCAAATAGCAACGCAATGATGCCAAACGGCAGATTAATATAAAATGCCCAGCGCCAAGACATTTGATCTACAAAGAAACCACCAATAATTGGTCCGATCGCTGGTGCTACAGCAATTGGAAGTACAATAAATCGAGAAATTTTTGGTCTTTCCTCTGGTGAAAATGTTCGGAATAACATCGCCATCCCGACTGGTGTTAAAAGTCCGCCACCAGCACCTTGAATGATACGAAAAATGTTTAATGAAGTAATATCATTAGCAATTCCACATAGTGCAGATGCAATTGTAAAAACGAAAAGGGCAGTTAAAAATACTTTTTTCGTACCAAAGCGATCTCCTAACCAACCAGAAATCGGAAGGAAAATAGCTAAGCTAACTAAATACCCAACATTTACAGTCCCCATTGCAGATGGGGGCACTTGCAGTTCTTTGCTTATCGTTTGCAGTGCTACATTCACAATCGTTGCATCCATCGCAGCCATAAACATCGCTGTTATATAAACGATGCTTACAACTACTTTTGGATTTATTTTTACTTTCATTATTGTTTTCCTACTAATATTTTTTCGCTAATTTGATTTTTTTTCGGCTCTAAATCATTCCAGTTAACTTCAACGTATTCTAAGCAAACTTGTCTGCTAGCTTCTTCATGTACGACATTCCATCCAATTGGTACATCGAGAAAGGCAGGCCAGAGAGAATACTGGCCCTCCTCATTCATTAATACTTTATATGTGTAATTATCATTTTCAAATGGATTCGTCATACTTTACTTACCCCTTTCTTATTCTGCAAATATTTCGCTAGCACTTGTCCAATTTCTGTAAGTGGACCTGGCTGACATAAATCTTTATGTCTACAATCAATGTCATGCTGCACGATTTCCCCGTCTAAATAATTTAGCCACGTATTTGGAGAAATAGGATTAAACCAGTCTGGTATAACAGTAGATCTAAAGAATAAAATATCCCCGTTATAAACTTTTGGCACGTATTTCCCTAACAACCCTACTGAATTTACATATGTTTCTTTCAAGTTTAAAATAGTCTCTTCCTCAAGACTTGCTAATGCACTTCCATCTTTGCGAAGTATTGCAACCGCACTTTCCATAGTAAGTGGTTTACCATCCATGTTATCTGGATCATATCCACCTAAAGCAAGTAATGCGATTAACGCTTCTTCTTCAGTAGGTGCTTCCGTATTCGGTAAGAAGTGACCAGGATACGAATCAAGCATAACGAGTAATTCTACTTCTTCCCCTTCATTTTGAAGTTGCGCCGCCATTGCATGAACAACATTTCCTCCAAGCGACCATCCGAGTAAACGATATGGTCCGTGAGGCTGTATTCCACGAACGTGTTTTAAATAATCCGCCGCCATCTCCTCTAAGCTTTTTGGAAGTTCTTCATTTTCAGCGATACCACGTGCTTGTACACCATAGATTGGATAATCTGTTCCTAAAGATTTCATAAGTCCTGCATAGCACCAACTTAATCCACCTGCTGGATGTACGCAAAATAATGGTAATTGATCTCCGCTTGCTCGTAATGGAAGCAACACATCAAGTGCACTTTGACCATTCCCCATTTCAAGTCTTTCAGCAAGCCCTGCAACAGTAGGTGCTGCAAATAAAGTTCCGATATTTAGTTCAACTCCAAGTGCCTCTTTAATGCGACTCATCAGCTGCACTGCAAGAAGTGAATGACCACCAAGATCAAAGAATCCATCATCAATTCCAATTTGAGACACACTTAAAACTTCTGTAAACAAGTCACATAACATTTCTTCTTGCGGTGTTCTCGGTCCGCGGCTAGAAGATGATACAATAAATTCTGGAGCTGGCAATGCCTTTCTATCTAATTTACCGTTTGGAGTTAAAGGTAACTCATTTACTACTACAAAAGCGTATGGAACCATATAACCTGGCAAACTACCTCCAACATACTGACGCATTTCATTCGTATCGATCGTTTCATTATTTGATGCGACGATATAAGAAACTAATCGTTTATCCCCTGGTTGATCTTCCCGTACAATAACAGCTACTTGTTCAACTTTAGGATGTTTCATTATTACCGCTTCTATTTCCCCTAATTCAATTCGGAATCCACGAATTTTAATTTGATGATCTGCACGTCCTATATAATCTAACGTCCCATCTTGACGCCAGCGCGCTAGGTCTCCTGTACGATACATTCTTGTACCTGGCTTACCAAATGGATCTGCGATAAAACGTTCAGCAGTTAATCCTGCTCTTCCTAAATATCCACGAGCGAGCCCTGCACCTGCAACATATATTTCTCCAACTACTCCAGGTGGCATCGGTTGTAAATAGTTATCTAATACGTATACTTTAAGATCCGGTATACTGCACCCGATTAAACTATTTGCTCGTAAAGATACGATACTTTCATCTAATTCAATATAACTAACATGTACCGTCGTCTCCGTTATTCCGTACATATTAATAAGCTTCGGTGCGTTATAAGGATGACGACTATACCAATCTTCTAATCGACTTAGTTCAAGTGCTTCTCCGCCAAAAACAACATATCGTAAAGATAATTTTTGACCAACCTCTTCATTTTCACGATCTGCTTGCATCAATTGATAGAACGCTGATGGAGTTTGGTTTAAAACAGTAACCTTTTCCTTAACAAGAAGCTGTAAAAATTCTTTCGGCGAGCGACTTACAGTATGTGGTACTACAACTAAACGCCCTCCATATAATAAAGGTCCCCAAATTTCCCAAACCGAGAAATCAAAAGCGTATGAATGGAACATCGTCCACACATCGTCTGCGTCAAATTGGAACCAATGATCAGTTGCGCCTAAAAGTCTTACTACATTTTGATGAGGTATCATAACCCCTTTCGGTCTACCTGTTGAGCCTGACGTATAAATAACGTAAGCAATATGTGAAGGAGATAACGGCTTCATGCGCTCCATTTCATCTATATTGTCTTCACTATATTTCTCAATTTCTTCTATTACGTTCACATCATCAACTAAAATCTTTAGTGCCTCATCACATTCAATTTCCACATCTGAATTTGTTAAAACACATGATGGTTTCGCATCGTGTAGCATAAATGAGATACGATCTGACGGATAATCTGGATCTAACGGAAGGTATCCCGCACCAGCTTTAAGAACAGCAAGTAAGCTTACAACCATATTTAAAGATCTCGGCATCGCTAAAGCAACAAGTTGATCAGGACCGATTCCTTTCGCTATTAACAAACGAGCTATTTTATTCGCTTTTCTATTTAACTCTTCATAAGTTAGCTTTTCATCTTCAAAGACAACAGCAATAGAATTTTGATTTACATGAGCCTGCTTTTCAAATAATTGCGGCAATGTCATTTCAGGTACAATTTGAAAACCACCATTCCACTTTTCTAAAACTGTATTTCGCTCTGCTAAAGTTAATATTTCTAATCTACCAATTGATTGATCCGGATGTTTCTCTGCATCATCTAATAATAGAATGAATCGTTCTATTAGTTTTTGAACCGTTTCACGTTTATATAAATCGGTACTAAACTCTAACAATCCGTGTAAGCCGTTTGGAGTACCATCAACTCTGTTACTCTCGCTAATTTCAAATGTTAAATCAAATTTTGCAGAACCAACACTTTGAATTTCAAGGCTCGCTTCTAAATCCGGTACATTAAACGTTGCTTCTGGCGTATTTTGGAAAGCTAACATAACTTGAAACAGCGGATGACTATTTCGAGTTCGTACTGGGTTTAACACTTCAACAAGTCGTTCAAATGGAACATCTTGATTTCCATAAGCTGCAAGGTTTACCTGTTTCACTCTATTTAATAATTCTTTAAAACTTGGATCTCCTGATGTATTTGTGCGTAACACTAATGTATTTACAAATAAACCAACTATATCCGTGAGTACATCGTCGTTTCTTCCAGCAATCGGACTACCTAATGGTATATCAGTTCCAGCACCTAATCTTGTAAATAAGGCACTTAGTCCTGCTTGCAACACCATAAACAAACTAACTCCATTTTTACGAGCGAGCTCCACTAACCTACTATGCATACCTTCATCTAAATGAAAATGAATTGTTTCCCCGCGATAACTAGTTTCAATTGGGCGCTGGTAATCTGTAGGTAACTCCATTTGATCTGGTAAACCTTTTAACTCTTCTTTCCAAAAATCTAATTGTGTTGAAATAATACTGTCTGGTTTTGTTTCATCACCTAATAGCTGTTGTTGCCATAGTGAATAATCTGCGTATTGAACTGGAAGGGTTTCTAGTTGAACACTATCACCTTGACATCGTGCTTTATAAGCCGCTGTAAAGTCTCTCGTTAACGCTTGTAATGACCATCCATCTCCTACAATATGATGCAAAAGAATTAGTAAAACATGTTCGTTTTCACTCACTTTAAAAAGTTGCAAACGAATTGCTGGTTCGGTATCAAGATTAAAGCTATATCTTACAGCTTCAGACAGTGTACTTTTTAATTCATCCTTACATGTATTTGTTATAATCATTTTTAAATTCAATTTATCCATTTCTAGAATTCTTTGATATGAACTGCCAAGTGAATTCGGGAAAATCGTTCTAAGTGTTTCATGTTTCTCAACTACATCATAAAAGGCACCTTGCAGTGCTTCCTCATTCAATTTTCCAGACATACGAATGACTAACGGAATATTATAAGTAGGACTTGGACCTTCTAAACAATTTAAGAACCATAACCTGCGCTGTGCAAATGAAAGTGGAACTTCATTTGGCCTACTTACTTTCTTAATAGCTGGTCTTGCGCTTTTTGCACGATCCAACTGGTTCGCTAATTCAGCGACAGTTGGTGATTCAAATAGCTTTCCGATTCCTAATTCTACACTTAACGTTTCACGAATTCTTGCCATTAAACGAGATGCAAGAAGCGAATGGCCACCCATTTCAAAGAAATTATCATCTATACTAATTCGCGAAACACCAAGTACCTCAGCAAATAAATCACATAATATTTCTTCTTTCGGATTTCTAGCAACTCTCTCATTGTTCATTCCATTAAAATCAGGAGCAGGTAATTTCTTTCTATCAACCTTACTATTTGGTGTTAATGGTAATTCTTCTAGCACAACAAATGCCGATGGCACCATATAATTCGCTAAACTTTCTGAAACATAAGAACGAATTTCCGAAAGATTAATTGGTTCCTTCTCTTCGGCAACGATATACGCAATGATTCGTTTATCATTTGGACGATCTTCTCGTACCATTACCACTGCTTGTTGTATATTTTCATGTCGTTGTAATACCGTTTCAATTTCAGCTAATTCAATTCGGAAACCGCGAATTTTAATTTGATGATCCGCGCGACTAATGTACTCTAACACACCATCCTTACGCCACTTCACAAGATCACCTGTGCGGTACATACGTGCTCCATCTTTTCCATAAGGATTTGCAACAAACCGTTCAGCCGTTAACGCTGGTTTTCCTAAATATCCGTTCGCAAGTCCTTCTCCTGCAATATATAATTCACCGATAACTCCAGGTGGAACAGGCTGTAACCCTGCATCCAAAACGTACACTTCTGTATTCCAAATTGGTCTTCCAATAGGAGGTATACCATTTTCACTGTCATCAATATTTATGAAAGTAGACCAAATAGTCGTTTCAGTTGGTCCATATAAGTTAGTTATAGAGCAACCTAATTCTTTTAATTTATTTGCTAAATGTGCCGGAAGAGCTTCACCGCCAACGAGTACGTTTAGCCTTTGTAACCTCTCTGGATATTCAGTTATTAAAGCCTGCCAGAGCGTCGGTGTAGCTTGCATAATTGTCGCTCTTTCTTCTTGTAACAATGTCGTTAACGCAGAAGGCTCTTGGATTACCTCTTTTTGTGCAATTGTTAAACTTGCACCACTAATAAGAGGTAAATAAATTTCTAGAGCAGAAATATCAAACGCAAACGTTGTAACTGCTAATAAATGATCGTTTTCATTTAATGAAAACATATCTTTCATAGCTAATAAGAAGTTACTTAAACCTTTCATAGTAACAATTACACCTTTTGGATTTCCAGTTGATCCTGAAGTGTAAATTGTATAAGCTTGGTTTAAAAGTGATTCATCATTTTTAAATGGTAGATTCATATGAGAATATGTTTTTAACGCTATTTTCGTTTCTTCGCTATCTAATATGATTTTTTTAATATCATTTTCTATAACTAAAGTAGATGAAACAGATGAATGTGTTATGATACAAACTGGATTTGCATCATTTACTATATAATGAATTCGCTCGGCTGGGTATTCTGGATCTATCGGTAAATACGCTGCACCAGCCTTTAGAACTGCTAGCATACTAACTACCATTTCTATTGATCTTGGAAATACTAAGGCTACAAACTGATTTACTTCTATTCCTTCTTCTAATAAATAGTGTGCTAGTTCATTCGCTCGTTCATTTAGCTCTTTATACGTAAGTTTTATCCCGTTACAAGTAACTGCTATTTTATTTGGATTTTTTTGTACTTGTTTTTCAAATAATATAGGTAGATTAATTAGCTCTTCAGCTTTCTTCGTTTCATTCCATTCCAATAAAACTTTATGATTTTCTTCAGGAAGAGTAATGTTTATTTTTCCAATCGGCTCGTCTTTATGATAATTATTTATCACTAATTCTAATAGACTCATAAATCTTTCTTTATGCAATGCTAGTTCCGCGCCGTTATATACTTCCGGATTCGCATCAAAATGAATCATTAACTCATTTTCATCGAAGCGCTTATATACATTAATCGATAAGTCATCGACAGGTCCTGCTGATAAATTATGTGTAATACCACGATTTCCAGCAAAGTTAAGCCCGTAATCAAAAGGCATAACATTCACTAACGGCCCAAACAACCTTTGATTTTCACCTAGTAACTTTAAGTCTCTTCTTAATTCCTCATGACGATATTTATGATGACGACGTACGTCTCGAATTTCTTTAGAAACTTGCTGTATTAATTCTGCAAAAGTTATATTTGGAGTTAACTTTAGACGAAGTGGAACTAAATTCATTACCATGCTAGGTGTATGAATAGATACAGAACCAAGACGCCCCATCATCGGTAAACCTAAAACAATATCATTTGCACCTGTTAATTTATGCATATAAATACTTGTTACAGCTACAACAAATTCGGGCCAACTCGTTAACGAAATATTAATATCTTCTAGTAAAGTTTTCGTACTAGCATTTGATAAATAAGCAGTTTCTCGTAAAAATCCATTTGATGTTCTCGGCGCTCGTTCTGCTAAACTTATAACTTCCGGTTCATCTGCAAACTTTTCTAGCCAAAAAGTACGATTTTCCTGAAATTGTTTAGATTCACGATACTCATTATCTTCTTGTACAATTTTGGCAAGAGAACCAAATGGCTTTTCATTCTTATTTGTTTCTTCTATAAGTGATGTATACTCATTCGCTACCTTTTGGCTAAGAAGTGAAAATCCATAGCCATCCATCACAATGTGATGGATGCGCTGATACCAAAAGAAACGATTATTTTCAACTTGAATAAGTGCTTCAGTAAATAATTTATCTTCTTTTAAATCTATTGGTACAGATAAATCATTTTTCATCCATACTTTAGCAGCTTCTTCAGGATTTCCCTCTTTACGAACGTCAATAAAATGCATATGAAACGTTGACGATTCCTCAATAACTTGCCATGGGCCAATTTCATCCTCTTCGAAACGAACATGAAGTGCTTCTGCTTCTTTTACCACTTTACGTACAGCTAACTCGAAAATTTCATGATTAATATTTCCGTTTATTTCTATATATTCCCCAGTATTATAAATCGGATTAAGCGGATCTAATTGTTGCGCAAACCACATACCAGACTGCGCAGATGATAACGAATGACGAATCTTTTGACTATTAGGCATTCTTTACTACCCCTTTATTATGTAGTCTATTTGTTACAGCACTTGTGCTGCTTGTGAAGATAGTAAACGGTACCAATCATCAACAGTTGGACGTTCTGCTAAATCTGCAAAAGTAATTTCTTTCCCTTCGCGGCGCCACTTCTCTACTAAACTCATAATTCTGACCGAATCAAGTCCTCTATTTAATAAGTCTTCATCAACTTCAATACTCTCTACTGGCTCACGGAGTAGTTGTGCAACTAGTTCATGTACTTTCTGTAAAGTGATTCCTTCACTCTCATCGCTTTTTACACTTTGTAAATCTTTTAATAGTAAGTTTGTTGATGTCGTTACTGCACATCTATTTGATGCATACTGCAATGCTTGTTTATGATGCTCTAGTGAAAAATCAGCAACTGCATCTGCTACAAAAAATGGCTGGATACCATCCATAAATGCTTCACAAGCTGTTAAAAGGCAGCCAATATGCGCATAAATACCGCAAATAATAAGTTGATCTCTTCCCTGCTCATTTAAAATTTCTAATAGATTCGTCTTTTTAAATGCACTATATCTCCATTTGGTTAGGAATATATCATCCTCATCTGGAGTAAGCTCATCGACAATTTTCTTTTTATCTGGTCCAGCAGGAATACCGTCACCCCAAAAGTCTTGTAATAACCCTCGTTGTTCTAACGTTTGTCCACCAGGTTGTGCTGTATAAACAACTGGTATACCAAGTTCCTTGCATCTTTCTCTTATCACCTTAATATTTGAAATTAGTTCTACTTTTGGCGATTCTTTATCGCTATATGCATCAAGAAAATATTCTTGCATGTCATGGATTAGAAGAACCGCACGTTTCGGATCTGGCGTCCAATTCACTTTATTTTTTGGTAGTTCTGATTCAATTGGCATTTTATATACTGAAATAGATGGGATAGCCATCTAATCACTTCCTTCCGATTTTTATTATTGTTTTACTGTAATAAGTTTTTCAGCAATGACTTTACGTAATTCTTTTTTGCTTACTTTTCCAACACCTGTTTGTGGGAATGATTCAATAAATTCAATTCGATCTGGAATCTTATAAGCTGCTATACCACGTTCTCTTAAGAACATTTTTAATTCGTTTGCAGTTAGGACTTGTCCACGAGCGATAACAAAAGCGCAAGTGCGTTCTCCTAAATAATCGTCAGGCATAGATACAATTGCTACATCATGTACTGCATCATGTGCTAATAGATGATTTTCAACTTCTTCCGCAGCAACCTTCTCACCACCACGGTTAATTTGATCTTTATCTCTTCCTTCTACAATGATGTAACCTTGTTCATTTACTTTTACAAGATCACCTGTGCGATAAAAACCATCTTCTGTAAATGATCTTACATTATGCTCTTCCGCTTTATAATAGCCACGAATTGTATATGGCCCTCTTGTTAATAAACTACCTACTTCACCAGGCTTAACATCATTATCATGTTCATCAACAACTCGAACTTCATCAAATGTAGACATCGGTCTACCTTGTGTATGAATAATGATTTCTTCTGGATCATCTAGTCTTGTGTAATTTACTAAGCCTTCCGCCATACCAAATACTTGCTGTAACGTACATCCGAATGTAGGGCGTATACGCTTCGCAACTTCGGCACTAAATTTCGCACCGCCTACTTGAATAACTTGCAGGCTTGATAAATCGTTATTACGGGAAGATGCAGCATCAAGCCAAATCATTGCTAATGGTGGAACGAGCGCTGTAATCGTAACTTTTTCTTTTTCTATAAGAGCAAATGACTCATCTGGACTACCTCCAGTTGCCAATACTACTTTTCCACCCGCATAGAAAGTTCCAAATGTTCCTGGAGAACTCATCGGGTAATTGTGTGCTACTGGAAGAACTGCCATATAGACGCTTTCTGCATTTAAATTACAAATGTCAGCGCTAACACGTAAACTATAAATATAGTCATCATGTGTTCTAGGAATTAATTTAGAAAGTCCTGTCGTCCCTCCTGATAATTGGAGAAACGCAACATCACTTGGCTGAACTTCTGGTAATGGAATCGGATCCATATAAAGATCAGTTATGTTCACGAATTCTTCTTCTTCCCCCACTACGATTACATGTTGTAAAGCGGGAACTTTCTCTTTCACTTCTCTTGCTAGTTTTCGATAATCAAAGCCGAGAGCCTTATCTGAAATAACGTAAGCACTCGCTTCACCAAACTCGCAAAAATAACTAATTTCACTACTGCGATGAGAAGGTAGTGCAAAAACAGGGAGTGCTCCAATGCGAAATAGCGCAAAGCATATTTCGAAAAACTCTATAATATTAGGTAACTGGATTACAACTCGATCCTCTTTCTTTATTCCTAAATTCAGTAAACCTGAAGCTAAGCGATCTACCTGTTTATCAAGTTCACTATATGTTATTTGTGAATTACCACTTATAATCGCAATTTGATCTCCATGTTTTTCAGCGCGTTCTTTTAACATCGAACCAAATGTTTCTCCAAGCCAACACCCTTCTTCTCGATAGCGATTGGCAAATTCTTTTGGCCATTCCGTATAACCTATTAACATTCTTTCTTCCCCCTATTTTTCATTCAGCGAATTATCTCTTAACCCTAAAGCCTTCAACATTGTTTGGAACTTAGCTGATGTTTCTGCTAACTCATCTTCTGGCTTTGATTCAGCAACAACTCCAGCACCTGCATATAAGCGAAGTGTATTCTCTTGCACTTCAGCACAACGAATTGTAACAATCCATTCGCCATCTCCATCTAAATCGCTCCACCCTAACATTCCTGTAAAGAATTCACGGTCAAATGGCTCAATTTTTTGAATAGCCTCTCTCGCTTCTTCCATTGGAGTTCCGCAAACTGCTGGCGTAGGATGAAGAGCAATTGCTAATTCTAAAGAAGACGTATCTGGGTCCTTTAGTTCACCTTTCACTTCCGTAGACAAATGCCACATTGCTTCACTATGAATAACTGAGGGTTTTTCTGGAACATGTAATATATGACAGTAAGGGCGAAGCGCAGCGGCAACCGCTTCAACTACTACCGCATGTTCATGTAAATCTTTTGGAGAAGAAAGTAATTCTTCTGCCCTTCTTTTATCTTCTACTGGATCCTCACTTCGTGGTCTTGAACCAGCCAACGGATTAGAAATTACTTGCATACCATGACGTGAAACAAGTAATTCAGGACTTGCTCCAATTAACGTTTTAAAGTCTTCATTTTCATCTTTCGGCAAATTAACAGCAAATGTGTAGCCGTGCTTATTATGTTCCGCTAATTCACGAAGTAGTTTTTTTTGATCAATTTTCTCGGAAGACTTAACATCCAATGATCTGGATAGAACGATTTTTCTTAAATCTCCGTCCTGAATTTTTGCTATTCCTTGCTTCACACCATCCATATAAACTTCAGGAGCTGGAACCGGTGTCATTTCAAATGTCAGTTTCTCATTTCGTTTTATCTCATTTGTTGTCTCTAACTGTAAACGCTCAGTAATTCTACTATGTTCTGGTACGATAAGTTGAACTTCTTTTCTACGATCAAAAGGCAAAGCACCAACAACGATAGGATTCGGATTTCCGGCTTGTTTTGCATTACTTAATACCGCTTGTACAAGTTCTGGAAAACTTTCAATTTCATGATGTTTTACTGTAGTAAACTCTCCTTCTGTCAATATCGTTCGAGTTGGTGAAGCGAAAAAGAACGAAGATTCAGTTTTATAATCTTCTAATAATTTTTCTGACAGTTCCTTTACGGCTATAAGTTCATTCATAGTATTAAAACCTCCTGAATTTTTTATTAAACTCCTAATGTAGCTCCGCCATCGACACATAAATTGTGCATTGTAATATGACTCGCTTTATCAGAAGCTAAAAACAATACTGCTTCAGCAATTTCTGAAGGTTGTGCAATTTTTTGTAACGGAATACCGAGTCTATATGTATTTTGAGAACCAGCAATTATATTTTCAGCTCCATTCTCATCAGCCCATAGTAATCTTTGCATTTCAGTTTCAGTAGAACCAGGAGAAACTAAGTTGCAGCGAATATTGTATGCTGCAAGCTCTAATCCTAAACACTTCATAAACATTGTCGTTGCGGCTTTTGATGCAGCGTACGCAGCCATTTCCATTCTCGGAGTATTTGCCGCATTTGAACCAACTGTAACAATTGCCCCTGACTTTCTTTGCATCATATGTTTACTTACTGCTCGAGACATATAGAAAACTCCTGTAGAATTTACAGAGAAGGTTTTATTCCAATCTTCATCACTTAAAGAGTGAATTGGTCCCATACGTAATACCCCTGCAACATTTATTAATATATCTATTGGTGCTATATCATTTTCAATACCGTTTACCATATCTTCAACAGCGGTACTATCACTCACATCTAAATGAAATATTTTCATACGTGTTTCATTTAATTCATTTTCATTTAAGAGTACGTTTAACCCCTCTTCATTTTGATCAACCGCAATAACTGTAGCTCCTCTTTCTAAAAACATTTTGGCAACAACACTGCCTATACCTTGAGCTGCACCTGTTACTAAAACCGTTTTTCCATCAAATTCCCCTAAGTTCATTTCCTCTATCCTTTCATTTGAAAATTAATCTAATTAAACAAATAGCAATAATGATAACGATTATCACTATCAATGTAAAAAATAATACACTTACTAAACTAATTGGTCAAGTGTACTTTTCATCAAAATATTATTCATTGATAATGTTTTTCATTTAATATTCTTACATCGAAATGATAATCTTTCTCAATAAACTTGTCAACCTATTTTTATTTTTCAGATAAAATATTTTAGTACTTCTCAATACAATTACATCTAAAAGCATTAATAAGTACTTACATTAAAAAATTTAATTCGTACTCCTCTTTTTAAAATTGAAGAAGATAAACTGTAGATACCTTCATTTACAAAGCCTTACCAAAAACTCAAGTATATATTTTCTCAACATTTTTCTGAAAATATCAAGAAAGTATATCTTGCAATTACCGATGCATGTCGTGTTTATAATTTAAGATTTAATAAGTATTTCGAATATAATATATCAATTTATGATATTCCAATATAATCCAAACGGATACTTTACTCATTTTTTTGCCTCTAGAAAATTCCACATGTTGTAATTCATAAAAAAGCACCCTATTAAATAGGGTGCTTTTTAGTAAACATAGTGTTAAAGAAGATTTATATACTTACGCTACACTGCGATACTCTTCTTCTTTTTCTTTTTTCTGCTTAGGCACTTGGATTAAAAGTGCGATAATAAATGATACGACACATAATACGCCGATCACCATGAAAGTTGGTTTGAATCCACCTAGAACTGCACCGATAAAGGAACCAGCGAGCGCTCCAAATCCAAATCCTTGATACACAATTCCGTAGTTCTTACTATGGTTTTTCATACCGTAGAAATCACCAACGATAGCTGGGAAAATAGTGATATTTCCACCAAAGCAAAACGCTACACTTGCTACACATACGAAGTAGATACCATAATTTAAATCTACGAAACTTAAAACCAAGACTGAAGCTGCCATAACAACAAATGTACCAGTAACGATTTTTAAACGGCCGATTTTATCTGATAACGGCCCTAAAATAATACGACCTAATGTATTGAAGATTGCAACCATAGCCACCGCATTAGCTGCTGTCGCTGCGCTAAGCCCTACAAGTTGAACACCAATGTCTTTTACCATACCAATTAAGTATAAGCCACTCATACATGATGTAAATAACATAATAAATAATAAGTATACTTGTTTTGTGCCTAACATTTCTTTCGTTGTATATTCCTGAGTTTTTGTTTCATGAACTGCTCCTTGATCTGCAGCTTGATGGATTAAACAAGCGCCAAGGACAATCATAGCTGTAACAATTAAACCCCAGTATATAAACGCTTGTGATACACCAACTGATTCAATTAACTGTGCGTTAATATATTTAAAAATTAAGCTACCTGAACCATATGCAGAGACAGAAATACCAGCAATTAAACCTTTACGCTTTGGAAACCACTTTATTAAATTGGATAATGAAGTGATATATGCTGTACCATCTGCATAACCTACAACAACCCCTGCTAGTACATAAAGCAATATTAATGAGGAAGCTTGTGAACTAAGTATTAATCCAATTCCTAATGCTAGTCCAGCTATCATAATAAGTTTACGAAGTCCCCATTTTTCTTGCAATTTACTCGCAAACAAAGTTGAAAACGCTAAAGACAGGCTAGTAATTGAGAAAGTTATAGCAACAGCGTTAAGACTCCAACCGTATTTACTCACTAAGGGCTGATTGAATAAACTCCATGTATATATCGTACCAAGCCCCATTTGTACTATGACTGTTCCAAGGACAACAAGCCATGGATTAACCGATGATTTTTTCATACCATCTCTCCTCCTCTTTCTATTTCAATGCTATTCGCTAAATATGCTTTTTTTATTTTTATTTTCGCCACCTCATTCGACTTAACAACTTCATTGTATAGGATGTTTTCGCTTATGTAAGCACTTACAAGATGGAGCGTCAAAAATATGGAATCAGTTACAGAAAACGAAGGGTGAAATACAAAAAACTACTTGTTAAATACGTAGTAGTTTTTATAATGTTTTACATCAATACGACTTATGTGTGTTTTCATATCCTCTTTTATACAAAGTTATGCGCCCTGTTACACCATGGCTGGACTTCAAAATTTTGATTATCCTATATAAACAAAAAAACACCATATTCTTTTTAACTCCCCAGCTTTATAACATGTTGCGTCTATATTTCTTAATACAAATCATTTAATAGTCTTGTAATCTGGCTTCTCGTTACAATGCTTGTAATCAAAAATCCCACCATTTCCACTTCCGTATATCTTGTTTTTCTAACGAAACATACAAAAGTACAACGTTTTTTACAATTTTCTACATAAAAACAGAAAATATATAATTCATTTACATAATTTTGCACTTTAATTTTTATTAAACAACAAATATTTTATTGATAAATAAAACTAAACATTCACTAATATATCTATACGTGGTTTAATATATATAATAAACAAACATTTCTGACTTTTATAAGGAGGTACTATGAAAGCAAACGTAGGCGATACTATACTATTTCAACGAAATAACTTAAAGATCACAGCATCTGTACTAAAACTATACACTGAATCGGTCTTAGTTGAAGTCACAGATGTAAGCGGTGGTACTTTTGAATTTGACCGAACAATTGTAAATCATAAAAACTATAAAATTTTAAATGCAAATAAATAAAACAATACAATACAAAATAGCCCCTGCTTAACAGCGGAGGCTATTTTGTATAATAACAATTCATTAATTTACATATCCTAAAACACTAACAATCTTGCTTGCTTTTAAATTATTAATATAATAATAAATTTCTAACCCTCTTCTCTCAGCTCTTAGCACTTTACCTTTCATTTTTGATAAATGCTGCGAAACAGTCGATTGAGGAATATTTAATATTTCTGTTAATTGTGTTACATTACAAGTTTTGCGTGCACTTAATTCATTTACAATTTGTAATCGTATTGGATGTGCCATTATTTTTAAAATATCCACATCTTCTTCAGTTACTAAACTTTTTTTTATCTCGCTCGTATATGTTGTCATAAGACATTCCCCTTTTATTTGAATTCCTTTTTATTAAAATCTGCTTCTAAATAAAATATTATCTCTAATATACAATTAAGACCCTTATATAGAAATAATAGGATTTCGATTATTTAAAAACAGCAATACTATACAATTTCATCTATTTGGTACATATACATAATACAATTTCAATTTGTGCTCTATGTGAAGTTAGCATAAATTTATAATGAAGATTTTTCAAACAATTCACATCTAACTATATACTTCCTCATAATACTATCCAGTGATTTTAACATATTTTAGGCATTTGTATATACTATTGCAAAACACATTCTTATTGAGGGGGAATTTATATGCCAACACCGTTACAAGAACAAGTTGAAGAAGCTCGTGAAACATATGTCAGTCGTATTATTTTAGTTGGTGGTTCAGCTTTATTTTTAACAGGTGGTGTTATATCTGCAATTTCAGCTTTTAAAAGTTATAACCGTTTGGCAAATACGCCACCTTCTTCAAATGATTCATAATTGCATCATTCATTCCTTTAAATAATAAAGATGCCGCCTCTACTATAGAGACGGCTTTATATAAAAACATTATTAAATTCATTTGAACTTAATTGAAAAAACGTTATAACAATTTGGTACAATGTTCAAAGTAAGGATAGATACTTTCAATTTGACAAGCTTATTTCACCACAAACCTCGTCTGACTACACCCATCCTTCTGCTTCGTTACTTCTAATACAGCTGGCATTTCATTTTTCAGTTCTTGAACGTGTGAAATTACACCGATAAAGCGACCTGATTTTTGCAAGTCGATTAGGGCGTCAACTGCTTTCGTTAATGACTCTTCATCTAATGAGCCGAATCCTTCATCGATAAACATCGTTTCGATGGAAATACCACCCTCATACGCTTGAATTACATCTGCCATTCCAAGTGCTAAGCAAAGTGATGCGTTAAATTTCTCACCGCCAGATAATGTTTTTACATCTCGGGTTTGACCTGTATATGCATCATATACATCTAATCCTAATCCACTTTGTCGATTCCTCTTTTCAACTCGTTCGCTTCGTTTTAAATAAAATTGTCCATTTGATAATTTACGTAGTCGTTCGTTCGCAATTTGAACAATTTGTTCTAAATACTCAATTAAGATGTAACGTTCAAAGGATATACGACTATCGTTATCCCCTTTCATTACTTCATATAAATCAACAAGTTCTTGGAATGCTTTTTCTTCCTCATGAATTTGTTCATCAATTCGTTTAATATTTTCATGTAAATCCGTAATATATGATACGGCGTTTTGAGCACGTTGTCGTTTTTCTTTAATAATATCAAGGCTAATTTCCAATTCTTTCACTTGCTCATCTAATGAAGAAATGTCCATATACTCTTTATCTTTTAAGTCTGCTTTTAATTCTTCAATTTGTTTTGTAAGTACTTCTAGAGATGAGTAATAACTTTGGATTTCTTGTTGTAACTTATCCATCTCAGCATCATTTAATTTGGATTCTTTATATGTTAATTGATCTGTAAATCCGCTTTGTTCTAGCTCTTTCATAAAGCGTGTAAACGTCTCTTCTTTCTTCTCTTTTGCACTATTAAATTGATTAGAAGCATTATCATGTTCTGCTTGAATACGTATATTTTCATTTTGCCAATGTTGATACGCCTCTTGTACTTTCTCCCATTCATCTTCCATTAACCTAAGTTCTTGCAGAGCTTGGTCAAACTGTACTTTCCAAGCTTGTACCGTTTGCAAGCTTTCCGGAATATTTTGCTTATCATGTTCATATGACGTACGAAGCTGCATACACTCCATTTCAGTACGGTGCTGCACAGTTTCTACTTCACGCTTTTGTTTCTGGAGTTCTTCTACTTTTTCTTCTACGCTTTTTATATTCACAGCCATTTGCTTACGCGTTTCTTCACTTGCTTTTAACGCATTAACTTCTGCTGCTAATTGCTTTCCTTTTTGAACGAGCGCACTATATGTTTCTACTAATTCTTCTGAGCGATAGCCTCGCTTTAGCACTTCTTCTATCACTTGTTCATATTGAACTCGATAGAAATTCCACTTTTCTTCTAATTGAACATGTAATTTTTCCGCAATAGTTTTCTTTTCTCTTAGCTCATTTAACTCTTTTTCATCAATTGCATTACTTTGCTCTGTAGCTTTTTTCGGGTGGTCCATACTACCACATACTGGACAAGATTCACCATCATGTAAATGAAGAGCTAATATACCAGCTTGTTCACTTAACCAGCGGCGTTCCATATTTTCATATGTACTAACTGCCTGTTGCATCTTATGAAACGCACTTTCTTTTTCTAGCTCGTATTTTTGTTTTTCTTGCCATACATCATATGCCTGCTTTAATACTTTTGCATCTTCTCGCATATTCGTTAGTTCTTCTACTTTAGCTACATATTGTTCAAGCGCTGCTTCTAATTGCTGTAATTCGCCAGACATTCTTTGTTTTTCATTTTTATGCGCTTCTAGTTGTTCATCTAACTTTTGCATACCTTCTTTTAATTTTCCTATGTGAATTTCAGCATTTTGCAAATTTAACTTTTTCTCAGCTAATGATGCAATAATTGGCTGTAACTCTTCTAGTCTTTGAACTTGTTTTTTAGCATTTTCTCGCTCAGATGCCTTATTCTTTAATGCTTCATATTTCTCCTGAGCAAGTGCAAAACTGTTCATTATATGCTCTTTTTTTGCGATTATCTGTTTTAACAAACTTTCAGACTGCTGTTCATATTGCATCGCTTCCTCATGCCATTGCTCAAATGGTAATAATCGCTTCGCCTGTTCCGCATGTTTAAAAGATTTTTCTTTCATTTCGATTACGGCACGGTTTTCTTGTAAAATACTGTACTTCTCATTCTTTTGTTCTAAATCTTTGAATTTCTCATTTACAGCTTTTGCTGCATGAAAACGTGCCTCTGCTTCTTTTAATTGTTTCGTTTTGTCATTTTGTTCTAAGTGTAATTGCTCAACCTCTGCATTGTACCAATTTGTTTCTTGTTCTAATGCCTCTACTACTTGATGTGTATTTACATGCTCTTGCTCCACTAATGTCTCTAATAATGCCCCATCACGTATTGGTAATTTAAATACATTACGGAAATATAGCTCACGTTCTTTTTGTTTTTCTTGTAAGACGTCTTTCCATTGTTTACGCTTTTGATCTAATATCTCACGCATTAATTTATAACGATCTGTTTTAAAAATGCGGCGTAGTATTTCTTCTTTATTTTCCGTTTCAGATGTTAATAATTTTCGGAACTCTCCTTGCGGTAACATGACAATTTGGCTAAATTGATGTTTACTTAATCCAATTAAATCTTCAACTTTTTTATTTACATCCGTTACATGAAAACGATCGACACATGGAACTTTCTCCTCATCAATTACTTCATATAATTCGACTGCATGTCCTGTAATTGTTTTATTTCCTTGTTTTTTATGGCCCAGTTGTCGTTTAATTTCATAACTTTTTCCTTTTAATTGAAAAGTTAATTCCACACTTGTATAAACATCATCATCAGCAAATTGGCTACGAAGCATGTTAGTATCACTGCGCTCTTCTCCACTAGCTTCTCCATATAATACATAACAAATTGCATCAAAAATCGTTGTCTTTCCAGCTCCTGTATTTCCAGAAATAGCGAAAATGCGATGCTCACCAAGATCTTTAAAATCGATTACTTCTTTCTGTTTATATGGACCAAACGCGGTCATTATAAGCTGAATCGGTCTCATCCTCGCTCACCTTCCCGTTCTTGCACTGTTTGCAAAACATCTAAAAATAGACGTTCTTTCTCTTCTGATAGATCTAGCCCTTTCATTTCTTTATAAAATGCTTTTAAAAGAGATAAATCATCCGTTTTATGTCTTGAAACAGTTACTTCATTTTCATCTGTGAACTCTCGTCTTTGAATAGATCTTTCAACATGCATTGCATTTGGGTATACAGAACGTATTTTTTCCATTGGCTGCAAGACAGGATTTTCATCTAATAATTTCACAAATACATAATCTTCACTCACTGGATGAAGCAATAAATCGTCTATTTTCGCTTCTACTGTACGCATTTTACGACGTGGTGTAAGTAAACGTTTTTCAATTGTTGTTTCACCTTTTTCATCCAGTTCCACAATATAATATCCTTTTTTATGCTTTTCTTCAGAAATAGAATATGCAAGTGGTGAACCTGAATAACGAATTGTCTCATTACGTACAAAATGCGCTTGATGTAAATGGCCAAGCGCCGTGTAATGAAATTTATCAAAATAATGGCTATTTACATATTCAGCACCACCAATTGAAAGTGGTCGTTCCGCATCACTCGTATTTTCCTCTGCCTCTCCTGAAGAAGTTACAAATGCATGTCCTACAAATATGTGTCTCGCTTCTTTATCCATCGTTTCAGAGAGTTCGTTCATAAAAATACGCATCGCATCATCATGAGAACGAACATCTTCATTTTTCAATATATGTCTAACAATACTTGGATCTGCATACGGAACGAGATGGAAATGAACCTCTCCGTACTCATCATTTAAAACAACAGGATTGTATGGAAACTGGAATTGTCCAACAATATGTAATCCTTGTTTTTTCATTAAATTACTACCAAAATGTATGCGGTCCGGACTATCGTGGTTTCCTGCAACTGCGATTATTGGTGTTTGTAAATCAATAACTATCTTTTGTAATACATCATTTAATAAGTCTACTGCTTCTGTAGGTGGAATTGCTCGGTCATATAAATCTCCTGCAATAATTACAGCATCCGGTTTTTCCTCTTCAACAGCTTGTACAAACTGATCTAACACAATTTTTTGATCTTCAGTCATATATACACCATGAACAAGCTTACCTAAATGCCAATCCGCTGTATGAAAAAACTTCATATTACCCTTCTCCTTTTAGTTTACTGATTGTAGTGAAACAAGCTGATAGTTTAGTGTAGTTTTTCCGTTCTCCCATTCTAACTTTTGGACAATTGCACTACCGATTCTTTCTTCGTTTGATTTATATAAAGGCAATATTTCTTGAATAGTAAATAGATGATAACCATCTAAAATTAATTGAAATAAATTATCTTCTATATGTAATCTTACTTCTTTTTCATTTGAAATAATTTTTGTATGCATCTCAAATTTCATGCTAGATACAACCCCTTTTTTCTAATCTCTACATTTTAATAGTATAGTGGTCATGCAAGATTGACAAGTAAATACACCGGGATGTACATACTTTTTTAATTATAAATATTTTATGTTTTTTTATATGAAATACGGTATGTGAAATTATTAATCTACAAAAATAAAAATGCCCTTTCAGGCATCCTTATTTTTGTAAGTACTCTTTCATAACGTAGTACAATACAGTTATTAAGACAATCGCTACAAAAAACGCAAATACGGCCACAACATACCCATCTTTATTTAATAAAAAGCATATGGAAATAGATATTATAAAAATCGGAAACACGAGACGTACCTTAGCCTTCACTTCTTCTGTCGTATCTGTATGATGAAAATACTGTGTAATTCCTACCATAAGAGATGACAAAATAATAACCGACAATAGTAAAGGTCCTGGCATTCCGATCTCTCCTTTCTCTATTTCTAATTATATACAAACCCCGCGCTCTTTAAAAGTTAGATAATTCAGCCTTTTAACTTTTTCTACATCCACTCTTTAATTTACACCACGTATACTAACTCAATATAAGTTATACATATAATAGCGCCTTCAACACGACATTTTCAAATAATAGCACTTACAGTAATGTTGTAATATTCCTCTTCATTCTCTGAAATCCTGCAAATATAACTCGTCAAAATATGCGATAAGTACTAACACTAAGCACCTAATTTAGACAAAAATTATAGAGGACATTTCAGCATGTATCAAGAAATAAGAATAGAAAGATAAGTAAGGGAGGATTTATAATGACTGAACACGTTTTATTTTCTGTTAGCGAAAACGGCGTTGCATCTATTACTTTAAACCGTCCAAAAGCACTTAATTCTTTATCCTATGACATGTTACAACCAATTGGGCAAAAACTTAAAGAATGGGAGCAAGATGAGCGTATTGAACTCATCGTTTTAAAAGGAGCTGGGACGAAAGGTTTTTGTGCAGGTGGTGATATTAAAACGCTATACGAAGCACGTTCTAACGAAGTTGCATTACAACATGCAGAGCAGTTTTTTGAAGAAGAATATGAAATTGATACATTTATTTATCAATACAAAAAACCAATTATCGCTTGTTTAGATGGAATTGTAATGGGCGGTGGTGTCGGTCTGACAAATGGAGCGACGTATCGAATTGTAACAGAGCGTACGAAGTGGGCAATGCCTGAAATGAACATCGGTTTCTTCCCGGATGTCGGTGCTGCTTATTTCTTAAATAAAGCGCCTGGATATACTGGTCGATATGTTGCTTTTACGGCATCTATTTTAAAAGCTCCTGATGTATTATATATTAACGCTGCTGATTACTTTATGACATCAGATTCATTACCAAATTTCCTTACCGCACTTGAAAATGTAAATTGGAAAAAAGAAGATGTACATACTCATTTAAAAGAAGTTATTCGTACATTTGCAACTGCTCCAAACTTAGATGGCAATCTTTCTTCTTCAGTAGAAGAAATTAATTCGCATTTTGCATTCGATACAATTGAGGGAATCATTCAATCGTTAGAGAAAGATCAAAGTCCATTTGCCCAAACAACGAAAGAAAAGCTATTATCCAAATCCCCTGTTTCATTAAAGGTAACATTAAAACAGTTTATTGATGGCCAAGAAAAGTCAGTTGAAGAATGTTTCGCGACAGATCTTATACTCGCTAAAAACTTCATGCGACATGAAGATTTCTTTGAAGGAGTACGCTCCGTTGTAGTTGATAAAGACCAAAATCCAAATTATAAATATAAACAATTAAGTGATGTTTCAGAAGAAGATGTAAATCGATTCTTTAACTTACTTAACGCTTAAGCAAAGAGGCCATATATTGTAGCACACTCTCAGCTACTCTATATTGCCTCTTCTTTTTAGTTAAATAATTTTAAATATAATTTAATTTTATTTAACTAAAATGCATGTTAAACTAACGTTAATCGAATTTTCTAAAAACAAAAAAAGGAAGGCGGATAACATTATGGAAAATTTTTTTCTGTTTATTATTATGTCTATATGTCTTATTATTCTACCCGGTCCTGATACAGCAATGGCTACGAAAAACACATTGATTGCCGGCAAAATCGGCGGCGTAAAAACTGTTTTTGGTACTTGTGTTGCGCTTTTAATTCACACTTTAGCTGCTGTAATTGGTCTTTCAGCACTTATTGTAAAGTCTGCTCTTTTATTTTCTATTTTTAAATATGTTGGTGCTGTATATTTAGTCTATATTGGTATTAAAGCCCTTTTAGCAGTAAGAAACACAGAAGACTTAAATACAAATGACGTTCCAATAAATAATGACAATAAACATACTTCTTGCTTTCGCCAAGGGTTTCTTACAAATTTACTAAACCCTAAGATTGCAGTCTTCTTTTTAACTTTTTTACCACAGTTTTTAAATCCAAATCATAATACATTTATACAACTTCTCGTTATGGGACTTACTTATCTCATTTTAACCGTCATTTGGTTTGCTTTTTATATATTTTTAATTGATAAAATTAGTGCTTTTATGAAAAAACCGAAGACACAGCGTTATATTCAAGGGATTACAGGAATCGTCTTAATTGGGTTTGGTATTAAATTAGCCTTTGAAAGAAATAGTTAACACAATACAAACGAAAATACACTACTCGATTATGAGTAGTGTATTTTCGTTTGTATTATTTTTATAATGAGTGGGAATGCACCCCACTCATTATCATTTCACTTTATTAAAACCAGCGCTCAGTTACAACTTTTTTACGTGTATAAAATTGAACGCCATCCGTACCATTTGTACCAAGATCTCCAAAGAATGAAGCTTTGTTTCCTGCAAATGCGAAGAATGCCATTGGTGCTGGAACATTAACGTTTACACCAATCATACCAGCATCAATATTGTCTCGGAATGTTTGTGCATGTTTTCCATTTGATGTATAAATAACAGCACCATTCGCAAATTTCGATTGATTTGTCAGCTTAATACCTTCTTCTAAATCTTTTACTCTTACAATACTTAATACCGGAGCGAAAATTTCATCTTGCCAAATTTTCATTTCTTGATTTACACCATCAAAGATTGTTGCACCAACAAAGTAACCTTCTCCAACTTCTTCATTGATTTTACGGCCATCTACTAGTAAAGTTGCTCCATCTGCTACACCACTATTAATATAGCCTAAAACACGTTCTTTATGAGATTCACGGATTAATGGTCCAACATAATTATCTTCGTTGAAACCGTCACCTACTTTTAACTTCTTCGTTTCCGCTACTAATACATCAATGAATTCATCAGCAATTTCATCAACTACTGCTACTACTGAACATGCCATGCAGCGCTCTCCACTACTTGCGAACGCAGACCCAATTACACCTTGTACTGTTTTCTCAAGGTTGCAATCTGGCATAACAACCGCATGGTTTTTCGCACCTGCTAACGCTTGTACACGTTTACCATTTTTTGTACCAGTTTCATATACGTAGCGTGCCACTGGCTCAGAGCCAACAAACGAAACTGCTTGAATATCTTTATTTTCTAAAATACTATTTACAACATCTTTTCCGCCTTGTACTAAATTTAATACCCCTTTTGGAAAACCAGCTTCATAGAATAACTCTACAAGTCGCTCAGCTAAAAGTGGCGTTCTTTCAGATGTTTTTAATACGAATGTATTACCGCAAGCAATTGCAAGTGGGAACATCCATAATGGAATCATCATCGGGAAGTTAAACGGTGTAATACCAGCAACAACTCCGATTGGGTAGCGCCAAATCGATCCATCAATTCCACTAGCAATATTCGGAAGGGCTTGTCCCATCATTAAATTTGGTACTGATGTTGCAAGTTCTACCGCTTCAATACCACGCTGTACTTCACCAGTTGCATCCGTTAGCGTTTTACCGTTTTCTAGCGTAATGATTTTTGCAAGCTCTTCTTTATTTTCTTGTAACAGTTGTAGATATTTGTATAGTTGTCTTGAACGATTTGGAACTGGCACTTTAGACCATGTTTTGTATGCCGCTTTTGCCGCTTCAACAGCTTTTTCAACATCTTCTTTTGGAGAAAGTGGAACGTAAGCGATGATTTTTCCGGTTGCCGGATTCGGAACCGCTTCTACTTCCGTACCAGTAGATTCTACCCATTCGCCATTAATATGATTTTTCACTCGTTTAATTTCAGTTGTAATCATTATATTCTCTCCTTTTTTATCATGGTTTTTATAAGTGCACTATTTTTGATTAGAAATTAATTGTTCGCTAACTTTCTTATATAAAGCAGCCATATCGTTTTCACCATATCCTGCCTCACTCGCTTCTTCATATACGTTTAATAGCATCTCACTTACTGGTAAGTGAAGTTCACTTTCTTTAGCTAAATCTACCGCAAATCCTAAATCTTTCTTTAATAAATTCACAGTAAAGCCTGGCTCATAATTTTCTGATGCAATGAAACTTTTATAATTACGCTCATAAATTCTACTTTGACCGTAACTTACATTTAAAATATCAAACATTTTATCTAAATCCATATTGTTCTTTTTCGCTAATGTTAAAGCTTCACTCACACCAGCTGTATAAAAACCAATTAATAGATTATTAATTAATTTAACAGTTGTACCACTATCAATCTGCTCACTAACATGGAAAACATTCGCTCCAAGCACTTCCATGACAGATTCAGTTTTCTCATACACTTCTTTCGATCCACCAACCATAAACGTTAATGTACGGTTTTCTGCACCAATTACCCCACCGCTAACAGGTGCTGCTAAAAAGTCTACTTTCTTTTCCTTCGCCGATTCCTCTAATTGTTTGTTTAATTGTGGAGATACTGTACTTGTATCAATTAAAGCTACATTCGAGTGGCTATTTTCAAATAATCCTTCTTCCCCAAAATATACCGCTTCAACAGCACGAGGTGATGGTAAGCTTGTAAAAATCACATCGCATGTCTCTGCTAGTTTTGAGATTGATAGGCCGATAATTCCTCCTTCTTTTTCAAAGGAAGCTTCCGCCTCTTTATTCAAGTCCACTCCATATACTGTGTAGCTAGATTTAACTAAATTTTTAGACATTGGAAGACCCATGTTACCTAAACCGATAAAACCAATCTTTTTCATATCGCTTTCCTCCTATTTACACAATATATTTCCCGCGATTTATAATAACTTTCGCAATATCTCTCTTTTTCGTAAATAAGTTTGAGTATAAAGGCACTAATAATTGACGGATTTCAGCTAATATTTCTTGTCTATTTTGTTCTTCTGTGACAGCTGCTGAAAGAATGGAAATCGCGGATTCTTCTACTTTACGATATCCTTCTTCACAAATAACATCTGTTATCATTTGTTTCGTACGCTCTTTTTCCTCACCATTTTTACTAACTGCTTTCCTCGTACGTAAAAATGCTGATTCCATGACGTACACGTCCGTCAACATATTTGATAATACGCGTGAATATTCTTGCTCTTGCTCAATTTTTAAACCTGGAGTTTTAGAGAGCGTTTTCAAAGATTGTTTCAACAATTTTTTCGCTAATAAAATGTAACGATGGTTTCTTTCTACATTTGCCACATCAATTTCTACTTCAGCATCTTCTATTTGCTCGATTTGCTTCATTAACATTTTTGCAACTGTTAATCTATTAATTTCATTCGTTCCTTCAAAAATACGACTAATCCTAGCATCACGATATAATCGTTCTACTTCGTATTCTTGCATATAACCGTAACCACCATGAATTTGTACAGCTTCATCTACGATATAAGCAAGTGTTTCAGAAGCGTTTACTTTATTCAGTGCACATTCAATTGCAAATTGGGACATTTTTTTCATAAGATCTTCATCACTCTCATGAATTGCTTCATCAATTACACCCGCTGTACGGTAAGCTGCACTTTCTGCTCCATATGTAGAAATAATCATATTGGCAATTTTCTCTTGAATCATCGTAAAATCTACTAATTCCGTTTGGAACTGTTTTCGCTCTTTTCCATATTGAACCGATAAACCGATTGCTTGTTTTGCTGTTCCAATATTTCCAAAAGCCAGTTTTAGTCTAGCAAAGTTAAGGATATTAAGAGCTACGTGATGCCCTTTCCCAACTTCCCCTAAAACATTTTCAGCAGGGATGACAACATCTTCTAAAATAAGCGTCGCTGTTGAAGAACCTTTAATCCCCATTTTCTTTTCTTCTAGTCCAATGGATACACCTTCACATGTTCTTTCGACAATAAACGCTGTCATTCCTTTATTTGTCTTCGCAAAAACAACGTATACATCTGCCATATGAGCATTTGTAATCCACTGCTTCTCACCATTTAACTTCCAAGCAGTTCCATCTTCATTCAATACTGCACTCGTTTTTGCACTTAATGCATCAGAACCAGCATTTGGCTCAGTTAAAGCATAAGCCCCAATCCATTCTCCAGACGCAATTTTCGGCAAATATTTTTCTTTCTGTTCTTTCGTTCCATAATATATGTAAGGCAACGTACCTACACCGGCGTGTATATTAAAAGAAACGCTAAATGCACCAGCGTAACCCATTTTCTCTGCTACAAGACCTGAGACAGCCTTTCCTAACTCGAATCCGCCATAATCTTCTGGTACCTCAATGCCTAATAATCCAAGTTCCCCAGCTTTCTCAAATAATTGACGAGAAACTTTATAGTTATGTTGTTCAATATTCTCAATTTGCGGGACAATTTCTTGTTTAACGAATTGTTCTGTCGTTTTTGCAATTAAATCTTCATCCCCTGAAAAATCTTCTGGTGTAAAGAAAGTATTATTCACATCTTTATTGAGTGAAAAAAATTCATCCCATGGTAACTTCGTTTTCTCCATCTGAATCCCCCTATCATTTCGGCCTTCGTTGATCTTTGCATATGCTCGTCTACGATGAGTGGAATATCTTATTATTGAAAACAGAAGGCGATGATTTTTCACATCAAGCAGTTCGTTTTGCCAAAGATGTATTTTCATCGCCTAAATCCTTCTACCTATTGATCTTCAGATAATACTGTTTTTGCAATTCCAGTATCTAACTCTTCAAAGTCATGATATGAAATTGTTTCATATAATTCACTTCTCGTTTGCATATTAGAAAGTGCATCTTTTTGAGAACCCGTTTCCTTAATTAGCGTAAACACATTCTCATATGCTTTTGCAGCAACACGAAGTGAAGTTACAGGATAAATTACCATTTGGAAGCCCATATTCGCAAATTCCTCTGCACTATAATATGGTGTTTTTCCGAACTCAGTCATATTTGCTAGTAAAGGTGCATTCACTTTGCTAGTAAATAAACGGAATTCTTCTTCCGATTGAAGCGCTTCAGGGAATATCGCATCTGCACCTGCTTTTACATAGGCGTTCGCTCTTTCGATCGCTTCATCTAAGCCTTCTACACCGCGAGCATCTGTACGTGCCACAATATATAAACTTGGTGCAACTTCTTTAATCGCTTTAATCTTTTGAACTAACTCTTCTGTAGTAACAAGTTTCTTACCATTTAAATGTCCACATTTCTTCGGTAATTGTTGATCTTCAATTTGAACAGCCGCAACTTTTGCTTCCACCATTTCTACTGCTGTTCTCGCTACGTTTAATACACCGCCAAATCCTGTATCAATATCAACAAGAACTGGTAAATCTGTAGCTCTTACTAGATCTCTTGCTCTCTCTGCTACTTCAGTAGACGTCACGATTCCTAAATCTGGTAACCCTTTACTTGCAGTGTAAGCAGCTCCCGACAAATATAGAGCTGAAAAACCTGTATTTTTTGCAACAAGAGCAGCCATTGCATCATGAGCACCTGGAATTTGCAAAATTTCATTTGCTTCTACTAAAGCTCGGAAGCGATTCGCAAGCTCCTCTTGTGTTGACTGTTTATTCACAACCCAAGCCATTCTAAATTCCCCCTATTATTAATTTAAGAATAGATCTACAAATTCGTTTACATTCATATTTTCTAGTTTTTCTTCATTTAGACAAACTTCATGAATTTGTTCTTGTTGCTTACTAGAATAATGACCTGCCATATTTGCAGTGAACTTTTGAACAACTTTTGGAATTGCTTCGTCTCTACGGAAACGGTGACCAAGTGGATATTCACATTCCACATTTTCTGTTACAGTGCCATCCTTGAAATGAACTTGAACAGCGTTGGCGATTGAGCGCTTGTTCGGGTCAAGGTAATCTAAACTGTACTGTTTGTTTTCAACAACAACCATCTTATTACGTAATTCATCTACACGTGGATCATTTGCTACTACATCCTCATAATCATCCGCAACGATATCTCCTTTTAATAAACCTATTGCCGTAATGTATTGTAGGCAGTGATCGCGATCAGCTGGGTTATTTAATGGACCTTCTTTATCGATAATACGAATTGCTGACTCATGAGTTGTAATTGTAATACGATCAATTTCATCTAATCTTTCTTTAAGTTCCGGATGTAATTTCACTGCACATTCTGCAGCTGTTTGTGCATGGAATTCTGCTGGGAATGACACTTTGAATAATACATTTTCCATTACATAAGATTCTAGCGGTCTTGCTAATTTTAATTCTTGCTTGTTAAATAACACATCTTGGAATCCCCATCCTGGTGCAGATAATGCCGTTGGGTAACCCATTTCACCTTTTAATGCAGTCATTGCAAGATGAACACCGCGGCTCGTCGCATCACCTGCTGCCCATGATTTACGTGAACCTGTATTTGGAGCATGACGATATGTACGAAGACTAGAATTATCAATCCACGCATGTGATAATGCATTAAAGATTTCCTCACGCGTTCCGCCAAGCATTTTTGCAACTACTGCAGTCGTCGCTACTTTTACGTATAATACGTGATCAAGACCAACACGGTTTAAACTGTTTTCTAAAGCAAGTACACCTTGAATTTCATGTGCTTTAATCATCATTTCTAGTACTTCACGTGCTTTTAATGGTTCTTTTCCTTCTGAAATACGAACGCGGCTAATATAATCTGCAACTGCTAAAATTCCGCCTAAGTTATCAGATGGATGTCCCCACTCTGCTGCAAGCCAAGTATCGTTATAGTCTAACCAACGGATCATACATCCGATATTAAATGCGCCTTTTACTGGATCTAGCACATAAGATGTTCCTGGTACACGTGTACCATTTGGCACGATTGTTCCTGGTACAACTGGTCCTAATAATTTCGTACACTCTGGGTATTGTAGTGCTAAAATTCCACATCCAAGTGTATCAAGTAATACGTAGCGAGCCGTACTGAATGCCTCTGCACTTGTAACCTCTTTATTTAATACATAGTCCGTAATTTCTTCTAATAATGCATCTTTTTGTTTAATTTCATTTGTTTTAATCATGCTATTCTTCCCTTTCTGTCGAAAATTCGTTATTATTAATGATGGGTGTCGGTCAAACACCCATCTGGCGGGCGGCGCTAACAACTCCCCAGTTGTTTTTATTTACTAAATGCATGTCGCTCGCCAATATAATTTACACGTGGACGGAACAAACGATTGTTCGCATGTTGCTCAATTACGTGTGCACATAGCCCTACTGTTCTAGAACTAAAGAAGATTGGTGTGTAAAGTTGAATTGGAATACCAAGCATCCAATATACTGGAGCAGCATAATAATCAAGATTCGGATAAATTCCTTTTTCCTTCTCCATAATTTTTTCTCCAGCTTCACACATTTCATATAGTGTATAATCGCCTTTCACATCACATAACTGCTTTAATGCTTCCTTCATCATAAGTGCTCTTGGATCCATCTTTTTCATATAAACACGGTGTCCAAAGCCCATAATTTTTTCTTTGTTATATAGTTTCTTCTGTAATAACTCTTCAAATTTCTCAACATTACCAGCTTCTAAAAGCATGTACATAACCGCTTCATTCGCACCGCCATGAAGACTTCCTTTTAAGGATGCAACTGCTCCTGTTAAAGCGCCGTATAAGTCGGATTGCGTTGATGCAATAACGCGTGCTGTAAATGTAGAGTTTGGCATTTCATGTTCACTATATAAAACAAGGGAACGATCAAAGATTTTCTCTTCAAGTTCAGTTGGTTTCTTTCCAGTTAACATATAGAAGAAATTCGCACTATATGACAATTCTTGAAGAGGCTCAATTGGTTCCTCATTATTTAAAATATGGTAGCTATTCGCTACAATATTTGGCACTTTACTTAAAAGCTTGTATCCTCGACTTTTATTCACTTCTAACGAGCGGTTTTCGATATCACAATCGTAACCAGCTAATGCAGACACACCTGTACGTAGCCCATCCATAGGATGCGTTTCCTTAGGCAATGCCTTTAGAACATTGAATACACCTTCTGGCACTGCATATTCTTCTTTTAATTTCTTTTCAATTGTTTCTTTCTCATCCTCATTCGGTAAACGTTCTTCTAATAAAAGGTGCACAATGTCTAAATACTCTTTTGTTTTTGAGAGTTCGATTAAATCATACCCTTGAATTACAATTTCACCTTTTACTGTGTCAAGAAACGAAATTTTCGTTTCCGCTGCTACTACACCATCTAATCCCGGGGAAAATTTTTCTTCAGCTTTCATCATTATTTCCTCCAATCCTAATAGATCTTCGTGCACATAACTGTAAGCCTTTACAATAATATGAAACTACATTTCTATTTCAATGTATCAGAGTTTTTAGAAGATTTCAATTTATTTTATAATGATAAGTTTCCTATACTTTTACCGATGTAATAATACAATTTTTCAAAAATAACTTTCACCTTTTATAAAGAAAGGACAGACATCCTTTTACAATTTTTTAAAACGAAATATAACAATTATCCATATAATCCCACTAAATATACCTTTAATCCCTTTTTCTTCAACAAACATAAAAAACCGAGCTGCACTCATGCACAGCTCGGTTTTTTATAATATTTATTTCATACTCCCATAAATATAATTCTTATATAAAATTTATTTATTTTTAATAAAATTATTATTTTACATAATTAAATTAAATTTCTTCCGTTTCTTTACGATAGCTTACAACTAATTCATAGTTTTGAAAGTACGAAAGATCATCAAAATCTATAAAAATAAACTACCGTCTTTCTCAACTAACACTATTTCCCGAACTAATTTCTCAGAAACAATCCCTAAAGAATATCCGGGCTGAATTGAGCTATTTCCTCCGTACCTTACAATACATCAAATAGATTCATCATGCTTTATACGCAAAATCTTTTTTGCCTAATCGTTGTTTTACAAAAATGACAAATATAATTAAAGCTATTAATCCTGAAATTGCACTACCTGCGAATAAAATACGGTAACCAAACATTTGTGAAACAACTCCAAGTAAAATCGCACCTAATCCAATCCCTAAATCAAAAGCGGTAAAGAATGAAGCGTTAGCAACTCCTCTTTTACTAGGATCAACAATTGTCAGCATCGCTGCTTGTAAAGCGGGCTGTGCTGAACCGAATCCAACACCATATAATGCCGCTGCAATCATTACACCTATCAAACCATTTGAAATCGTTAGTACAACTATCGCTAAAATAGTAATACATAGTGCCGGAAGTATGATAAAAACTTCTCCATACTTATCTAATAGTTTTCCTGAAATAGGTCGTACAATTGTTAAAGCAATTGCATATACAAGAAAGAATGTCCCAGGATTCACATCAATTGATGACGCGAATAACGGTAAAAATGTTGTTATTCCTCCATATGCAAATGATAAAAAGAAAACAACAACCGTTATTGATAAAACGGATTTTTCAAACAGCTGAATTTTCCCTTTTTCTTTTTGTGGCGTGAATGGCATTTTCGTTATTAACGATAATACGACTGCCATAAAGGATAAAAGAGTTGCTAACAAGAATAGACCATGAAATGAATAATTTTGTACAACCCATAATCCAATCATCGGGCCAATTGCCATCGCGATTGTCATCGCCATGCCATACCAGCCCATCCCTTCACCACGACGTGAATCTGGAATAATATCAGTTATCGCTGTTCCAACTGCTGTTGTAGAAACAGCCCACGTCACTCCGTGAATAACGCGTAAAACAGCTAAAAGGACAATAGTCGATGCTAAATTATACGAATACATCGTTATCCCAAAAAATATGAGTCCGAAAATAATAAAAGATCTTCTACCATATTGATCTAACATACCTCCAATAATCGGTCGTATTACAACTGCCGCTATTGTAAACATTCCCATCATCAGTCCAACTTGCGATTCATTTCCACCAATCTCTTTAATAAAGAGCGGGAGCGTTGGAACAAGTAAATAAAACCCCGTAAATAAAAATAACATCGCGATAGTCATTTGTATAAATGATTTCGTCCATAATCGTTCCATTAAAATCCCTCCATAAACACGTAAAATATTACAATCAACACATCAATTGTATATTTTTCATGTTCCCTTGCCCTCCGCTAATAGACGTATCTTTTCATAATAAATGGTCTACCATCAATTTAAGTTGGTCTTACGACTTTATGCCTATGTTTTAAGCAAAAAACCTATATATGTACCTTTATATGTTTTAGAAGAATATACTATTTTATTATTAAACTTAGGAGTGATCGTTTTCATGTGGGTATCACCAAGAATAACCGCCGTTGTCCCATCAGCTCCCTCAATACATGTTCCTGTCGTTCATACAGCTAGTTCTGATGTTGGTATCGAACTTCCTGCCGCTTGGCAACAATATCAATCGACTGACCAAGTCACCCCTTCATTTTGGCATCATGGTACACACCCGAGTAGTACTACTTTTTATGGCCCTAGTTATCCAATACCGCCAACTCAAATTTTTTATCATTTCCCATCAATTTACTTTCAAAATTTCTATGGTACTTTTAATATTTAAAAATAATATTACTCTTTATAATACAAAAAGCACCAAAGAAACCGTTTTCCCCGGTACCTTCGGTGCTTTTAAAATGCATTATTTATTGTCCATTATTGGAAGGAGCCTCTCCTGTGTTCCCGCCAGTAGTTGGTGGGGTTGGAGTTTCTTGGCCACCTCCAGTGGTTGGTGGATTTGGAGTTCCTTGGCCACCTCCAGTGGTTGGTGGATTTGGAGTTCCTTGGTCACCTCCAGTGGTTGGCGGATTTGGAGTTCCTTGACCACCTCCAGTGGTTGGTGGATTTGGAGTTCCTTGGCCACCTCCAGTGGTTGGTGGATTTGGAGTTCCTTGGTCACCTCCATTAGTTGGTGGATTTGGAGTTCCTTGACCATTTCCATTGTTTTGTTCATTTTGCTTATTCTGTTCATCTTGTTTCTTTTGCTCTTCTTGCTTCTTAAGTTCATCTTGCTTCTTAATCTCATCTTGTTTCTTTTGCTCTTCTTGTTTCTTAAGTTCTTCCTGTTTCTTTAATTCCTCTTGATTTTTCTCTTCTTCAGTTTTTTGCTGTTGATCTTGTTTTGGTTGTTCCGTTGTATCCGGTACGCTAGTATTTGGAGATGAATCACGTTTTTCACCTTTTATACGCAATTCACTACCTTCTTGAATAACACTACTTGGCATTTTAAAGCGTGATTTATCTGTAGCCATCTCGCTCATCATTTCTTTAAAGATCAACTGTGCAATTTTCGTATTTTTACTACTAATATACTCGTCTTTACCATCTTTCGTATATCCAGTCCATACTGCCATCGTATATTGCGGTGTATATCCTGCAAACCAACTATCACGAGTTGCACTTTCTGGAATTCCATATTGTGCTAGTTGTTTTGAAGAATAGTTAGTTGTACCTGTTTTACCAGCTACATCTAAAGAGGCCACATTTGCCGATGTACCAGTACCTGATGTAACTACAGAACGAAGCATATCAGTAATCATATATGCTGTAGAATCCGCCATAACTGATTTTGGTTTTTGTCCAAAACTTTGTGACTTGCCGTCTGGATAAACTACTTTCTTAACAAAATGCGGCTTCGTATACTTACCGTCATTCCCAAATGCCGCATAAGCACCTGCAATTTCAGTTGGTGACGCTTCATTTGTACCGATCGCTGTTGATTCTGTCGGTGCTACATTAAATGTAATACCTAATTTCTCAGAGAACTCTTTCGATTTACTAATACCTACCTCTTTAGCTGTTTTAATAGCTGGGATATTACGTGACTTTGTTAGTGCTTCACGCATTGAGATTGGCCCTAAATGACTTCTATCTGCATTTCTAACTTCTTGGCCAGTTGAATACTTAAATGGAGAGTCATCAATTTGATGATAAGTAGCCCATTTTAAATATTCAATTGCAGGAGCGTAATCAAAAATTGGTTTCATCGTTGAACCAGCTGCACGATCTAATTCAATCGCCATATTATGCCCTTTAAATACTGCTTTATTTTCACCGCGCCCACTACCTATAGCGCGAACTTCTCCAGTTTTCGTATCCATAAATGTGAAAGCACCTTGGAATTTATCATTTGGATAATTAATAATATTTGTATTCAAAATATTATCAGCTAATTTCTGTGCTTTTGGATCCAATGTTGTATAAATTTCTAAACCATCAGATCCAATATTAACATCTGGTATTTCCTTTTCTACTTCTTTAACTACTGCATCCATAAATGCAGTATATGGCATCGCTTGTAGTTCAGCTGCACTCTTAATATTTTTATCCACTGGTACTTTCGATGCTTCTTCCATTTCTGCCTTTGTAATATAACCATGTCTATTCATTAAGTTTAGTACAGTATTTCTTCTTTCTGTTGCCCTTTGAACATTTTCTTTTTTCGTTGGGTCATAGTTATTCGGTGCTTTTGGTAAGCCAGCTAGCATCGCAACTTCTGGTAATGTTAAATCTTTCAATTCTTTACCGTAGTAGTTTTGTGCTGCTGTTGCGATTCCATATGAACGGTTTCCTAAATTAATTTTATTTAAATACATCTCTAATATTTCATGTTTTGAATATTGTTGTTCTAGCTTATACGCTAAATATATTTCCTGAACCTTACGTTTTGACGTTTTTTCCATCGATAAGAAGTAGTTTTTAATAACTTGCTGCGTTATCGTACTACCACCTTGAGAGCCATAATCTCCCTTAAGACTAACTAAAACTGCACGAGCAGTACCTTTAAAATCTACTCCGCTATGCTCATAAAAACGCGAATCTTCTGTTGCTAAAAATGCATTTTCTACCAATTTAGGGATTTGATCATACGTAACATTCGTCCGCTTTTCTTTCCCATATTCATATACCAAATTCCCGTCTTTATCATAGATTTTTGAGGATAACGGATTAACAAGTTTTGCTTTCTCAAGTTTTGGTGCATCCTTAATCATTACGAAAAAGGTAGCAACCCCTGCCACTAAACCTACAATACCAAGTAGTAAACAACTGATTAAAAATTTACGAAAAAACGATGTTTTACCTTTTGGTTTTGTTTTTTTAGAAGCTGGCTGTTTTTTCTTTTGAACTTGTCGTCGCTCCTCTCGAGAACGATAATTTTCTGACATGTTACTTTCTCCTGCCTTTCAATTCTCCCGTTGATTTACTTGAAAATATTGAGGTCACTTTCCCAAATACATTTAATCAAGAAAGTATATTGACCTGGAGCATTCAATATTTTCCCAATTCACAGATTATACATTTTAGAATACTTCTTATACAAACTATTTTCACTTCTATTTTTTCTAATAATACTGCCCCTTAAAGCATAGAATGTAAGAAGTGAATTTTTAATACCTCGTATAAATAATATACCTTTTTTTCAAATGGTCAATATTTTCTTATTTATAAATCAAAGGTGAAATAAAAATAGCACAACGATATGTACTTCGTGTGAACTTCCTTATAATTACGTATAACAAACATTTAATATATTGCATATAAGTATAATACTCCTTTAATTATTAGGATTTCAACACGACAATCCCCTTCTCTACAAGAAACCATCTAAAATGAAAAATAAGGAGTTGCGTAATGATGGAGCTATCTCCCGTTATTTCAAAAAAATTAGTTGCTGTTGGCTATAATCCTTTTTCTATGATTTTACGTATTCAACTAAAGAATGGTATGTATGATTTCTTTAATGTGCCAGAAAGCATTTACACCGGTTTATTAAACGCACATTCTAAAAGTTATTATCATAATACTTATATTAAAAATTCTTACCGCTATACTAAAATTTAAACTTGATTGGCATACAAAAAAGAAAGGCGAATCAAATCCCCTTTCTTTTTTGTATGCCCATCGCAATTTACCTTCTATTTCTTTTATTAATTTCATCATACGCTTGAACTTGTTTTTTAAGTCGCCTGTCGGCTTTTTTATCATGTACGACAAGAACTGCGTGTATCGCTCCTGGAACCCAAAAAATTAAGGTTAAAATGAAATTAATAATCGCTTGAAACGGCTTTCCGCAAAATAAAACAGCTACCGGCGGAAGTAGAATTGCTAATAAGTACATCATGTCTGAAAAACTCCTTAATGTTTATTTTTCGATTCTTCCCCATCCATCTCCTACACTATCAAACCTATGAAATCATGTTATTTCTAAAAGCGTATATAAGAACTCATCATTACAAAAATCACATATAATAGTATAACTAAATGAGGAACCTCTCACTAACGTTAACAAGTTATTTTCACCTGTTCGTTTATATGTATATTCTACGCCTATATGAAAAAGCCTACAAAAACAATTAACACATCCATCTTGTCCTACTTCTAAAATTGAAATACTCCAAACTTCATTGAAATGAGTATTTCATCACCTTTTCTTAGATTCCAATCGTTGTTCCTCTACTATTTCGGTTAATCCAATTGCTGAAATTACAGTACCTATCGCCTGTATCCAAATACCTATTAGCCCTATTATACGTTGATCTTCTTTATCTATATTACTGTCTTCTTTTCCCTTTTCTTCTTTTGGTATATTTTTAATACCTTCATATGCTTGTAATCCCGCACCTAAACTTTGCATTGAATTCCCTAATACGATAATCCACTGTATTCCATTTATCTCATTCAATGCTACTTCTACTCCTAAAAAAGCGCCAATTGATTGCAAACTATTTCCAGTAATTATAAGGAAATCATTTTCTTTCATTTGTTCATTGAGATTAAAATACGTTCCTATTACATTTGAAATATTACCTAAAGCTAATAACTCAATCCCCGTTTTCGCTAGCGCTTTATTTTTATTATCTATAGTTACCTCTTGCTTCTCACATTTATCTTCATCTTTCGCATCATTAGTTGCTATAATTTGTAATATATATCCGAGAGCTTGTAATGAACTCCCTACAATAACGAGATCCGACTCAATCTTTTCTTCCCCTGCAAACCCTCTAGTTGTTCCAATTGCTGCTATAAGATTTCCTCCTACTTGAAACCAGGCACCTGTCAATTCTAAATCGCGTAGGTTCATTTCCCATCACCTATATTTAAATTTTCTAGTACATTCAAAACAAACAAATATCACCTTTAATTCATTATTCTATTTTTCATATGTAATTTTGTGCATCACATAATGTACTAATAATACAAAAAAGCACCTTTCAGGCGCTCTTTTTGACAAGGAGTTTCTCAATGAATGTATGCCGGACATGTCAATGACTCACCGTTTTTATCTATTGATATATTTAATATATAATGAATTGCTTTATGTGACCACATTTCAGGTGTAGGAGATTCTTTTACATATTGAGGTGCACATAAGTGAAGCATTGGAGTGCTAATACTGCCACCTGGATCTAAAGCAACTACTGCCATACCATTTGGCAGTTCCATTGCCATTGACTGCGTGATACCTTCAACAGCAAACTTCGAGGCACAATATGGCGCAAGTTCAGCCTCGCCTTCTCTTCCCCAACTAGAGCTCATGTTAATAATAATTCCTTCTTTCCTAGCTATCATCGCCGGGACGAACGCCCTAATGACATTTACTACCCCGTTCACATTTACACTCATTACACTTTCAAATTCTTGTGCGGTAACTTTCCATAGAGGTGCATTTTGATTAACAATCGATGCATTATTTATTAACATATCGGGAGCCCTATACTTATTAAGAATACGACTTGCCCATTTACTAACTTGGTGATGATTTGAAACATCAATTATTTGAAAATCATGTGAAGCACCGTAATATTTATTAAGCTCTTCAATTTTATTTTTTGAGCGTCCACACCCTGCTATGTTCCACCCCAATTCATGAAACCTATCAACCATTGCACGTCCTAACCCTTGCGTTACTCCAGTAATAATTACAAGTTTCCCAATGTCGTTTCGCTCCAACTTCATCTCCTCCTTTCCATTAATATTACTCTTTTTATTCTTATTCAACTTCTCACTTAAGTATCAATTCATTTCATACTTTAGAAGTATTTTTGATATTACATATTACAAACAAAAAGAGTAACCATCATAGTTACTCTTTTTGTTTGTATCGTTATTATTTTTAAATTGTATCTTCTATTCCCTACATTTCTCACATCGATAAATATAGGTTACACCTTAATGAAAGTATATTTATGTTTACGGTTCGATTTATCCAAATACTTTTCAATCCACTTTTTCAACTTAACAGAGCCCACCTCTATCAATAAATTCCCACCTAGTCTTATAACATACTTTTATTTAAATTCTCAATCTCATTTTGCAACTTTTTAAATTGCTCAAAATGCATTGTTATAGATTGAATACTATTCCTTTCAACATTTTGCTTTACTAATAAAACGCCTGTATCGTGAAAAATTGCTTCAAGTTCTTTCCTTATAGATACTTTCGTAATATATGCGGTTTTAATTGCCGATAAAATTGCTATTTCATTAAACTTTAATTTTATTTCATTAGGACAAAATGCTTTTTCGATCAATGTGACATCATTACTATAAATATAAGCAATAAGTTTACTTGATTCTGCATCTGTTAAATCCACTGTTTTTATAACATTATCCATTACATTTCGCCTCCTTTAATTCCATATATATTAATTATTAGAATTTGTTCTTTTTAAAATTCAGCTCTTCATTAATTTTAACATACTTTTTGCTCGATTGATTAAACAAAGCTTCAAACATTTTTCTATTCCGGAATATTTGTCAAATGAACCAATTAGACTATACCTTCATATAGTAATGCAAACAATTACTTATAAAGCAGGTGAAAATTATGCCCTCAGTTGTCGGGAATTTAGTTGTACAAAATAGTAACGGATCTTTCAACTTAGGTGATTTCTACAATGTTTCTCCAAAAGAGAATACGAAAGCTTATAACGGCTCTGGCGCATCTAACGTTGGTTTCGTAGTGAACACTTTTAGTGGGGTTAGCGCGACTAATACATTTGATTCTGATCTAGCAGATCAAAACCAAGTTGGTACGGCCTAACCAGATCTGTAATCATTTTTGTATAACATTTTAAAATTTGTCTATACTATACTCAGGCTGATACACAGCTATCATTGATTTTTTGAGTGCCAATCTTTTTCTCCCTTTCCCTGGGACTAAGCAGCTAGCTTGCAGCTAGCTGCTTTTTCATTTAGTTCTTCACCTCTTCAAAAAATTAGGTTTTAACAGGTAGCCTGACTCACAGCCTAATTTTGAGGTGTGAATCTGCCTGTCCGTAAATAGCTAGATAAATTAAAGAAGCTAAACTTCAAAATTCAGCTTCTTTTAGGTTACATCAATTATGTCCATTGCAGAAAATATATATGTTTTATAAAATGCATCTGTACATTTTACAATTTGTTGAATTGGATTTATATGAACCACTGTCATATAACTCGTAAGTATGTATCCTTCTTCAAAATATGTCACTAACATCTCTTCTTCAGACAATAATGAAGTTAATAATTTGTCTGAAATGCTGTCTTTCGCTTCATTTGTTATTAGCGGTCTTTGGACTTTTAATTTCTCTCCAATAATTTTTTTCATACTTAATAATTGTTCCGACATTACTGTAAACGGAACCCACTCTCTTCCTTTTTCCTGTATCTTTACATAATTCATTTTCTTTACTCCTCAATTTTCTATATCTATCCATTCTTGAACTCCCCCACTTTCACTTCGTTTAGAAGTGGGGGATTCCTAAGTAAAGAGTTCTATCGAACTCTAATTTATTAGGCTATCTCCGCAGCCCTTGCGGTTAGAAGCCTTATCGCTTCATTCTTTATCCATCTCTTATTTATACGTAGCGTAGCTTTCCAATTCAAAACTATTTATGAATTTGTAGACATCTCCACTTCGAAAGAACATTCGTTCTAATTATACACGAACGAACGTTCTTACGGAAGTGCAACATGTAAATTTTTCAAACAAAATGCAACTTTAATATATGAAGTTTATTCATACTCATTTATTACTCCCTTTTATTAATCAAATTTCTTTGCACTTCCTATCGCATCATAGAATACGTGTAGCAACAATAAAAGCGACTCCACCTAATGTGAAGTCGCTTTTATTGAACTAATTATATTTCTAATTTTACTTTTCTATCCTAACTAACGTTCTTTCTGGAATACAAATTTCAGCTATATCTCATTAACCATCCTTCAACAAAAGCATACACTTTTATTATGAACGAACTCACAAAGCTTTAGAAACTTATGATGTAAAACAATTCATTCCTCATAAGTTTCATACATATCGACAATTACTACCATTTATCCTGCTATTTTTAGGCAGTAAGATTCACACTCATCAATTTTTCACTTTCTTTATTGAATATGCTTGGGTTGCATTATAATATGTAATTCTCTCTCTGTTTCTGTTTTTTTCGGATTCCGATAATATTCCAGTTTATATTCTAATACTTCATACTCAACCATCCCAATCTTTATCCCTTTTGTTTCTTTTAATACAGCTAATAGAACGCTTATATTTTCATTAGATGATTCAAAAATTTTCCCTCCGCCTTCTCTCTTAAAAATAACTTTCATATATTCTCCCCCAAATTAATTTAATAATCTAGTAAATATAAAAATATTCATCCTATTTTAATAAAGTGAAGGCTAATAATCAGTGGGGGTTTTACGAGCAGTAAGACTCCCACAAATAGCGGGATAAATAATTCTTATCATCATTAAGAACATCCTTTTGTACTAAATGTTCAACATGTCACTTCCTATAAAGTTAATTTATACTCCAATAAATATGATATGTACCATTCTTTAAATTATGTCCTCAATTCACTCTCCAAGAAAATATATTTAGTTTATATTTAACAAAATTAATTAACTAAAACATTATCATTTCAACATTTTGCGAATTTAATTGCTTATTCCTTTTATCTACATCCAAATTTTCCTATTGTAATTCTTAATATTTAAATGTAATATTGTATTGTCTTACTATCTATTTATAACTCACACACTAACGCGAAAAGGGAACTCTATATGAGTTCCCTTTTCTATTGAAAACAAAAAAACAGAAATATAGCATTATGCTAAATCTCTGTTTTTCTTCTAAACCTTATTTCTCATCTAAGAATTTAAATGTATCTTTAAATTCTTTATCTGTTACTTTAATATCTGCTTCTTTCAATAGATCATTGATTACTTGTTGTTTCCATTTACCTGTCGCATCTTGCAGTCTTTGTTGTTCTAAATCTTTTCGAATCGTATCTTTTACTTCATCAAATGGTTTCAATTCTTTTTTATCCGTCACTTTTATTATATGATAACCATAAGATGTTTTTATTGGCTCACTTACTTGTCCTGCATCTAATTTATACGCAGCTTCCTCAAACTCTTTCACAGTTTGACCAGGAGCAAAACCAGCTATTTCTCCGCCCTGTTCCTTTGAACCAGTATCTTCCGAATACTGTTTCGCTAAAGCAGTAAAATCTTCACCATTATTTATTTTCTCTTTTACTTCTTTCGCAGTTTTTTCATCTTTCACTAAAATGTGACTTACCTTCATTTCAGGTTTATGGTTATCTTTCACATCTTTATCTGTGACAGTCGCTCTAATCGCTTTCTCAAGTGCAATTTCTGGCTTCATTCTCTCTTTTAATTCATCTTCATTCTTTAATCCTACTTGCTCTAAAGCCACTTTAAACTTGTCACCCATTTGTTCCTTCGCTGCTTCTACTTGTTTTTTAGCTTCTTCATCTGAAACTTTATATTTATCTAGCAATGCCTTATTTAACATCATTTGAGATAAAGTACTTTTTCCATATGTTTGCCTTAATTCTTTACTTAACTCTTTCTCTGTCACGTTTCCTACTTTTGATGTTGCAACATTTTCTGAGGAACCACACGCAGACAATGTTAGCGCCACACATGCAATAATAGTTCCCATAAATAGCTTTTTCTTTTTCAATTCAAATACCTCACTTTGATAAATGTATATTAGGAACTATACAGCGCTATTGTGAAATCAATGTGTTTTCTGCAAGTATTTCTCTTCATGCCAGAGACAAGCTTTATTAAATAAAAAAGCCGGCATAAATCCGACTTTTAACATCATTTAATCTGCACATGTTCTTCTTTGATCCATTTGTTCCCACCTATATCTATATATCCATCTTGACGATTCCAAATACGATAAGGGACCTTCCCATCGACCGCACCTGTATCATTCCCGTTTGGCCCATCGTACGTTCTAATTTCATATCCAGGTGTGTACTTTGAATATGCATAAAACCATTGTACATTAAAATGTTCTAACTTAGCCCACTGTTGTTCACCACCTAAACAAATCATATCTTTTTCGCCACCTCCCCAATAACCTTTATAGATTAAATATGGGATTTTTTTCGTAAGTCTTCCTATAAATTGCGGATTCGCAGGATTTTCATATAAATTAATTCCGTATCCATCATCATATTTTGAAACTGCAATACCAATTCCACTTGGTTGCTTACTGTCTCCAATACTAGATTGATTTGTTTGATTTGAACCTATAAACCAAGAAAGATTTTTATTCCCAATTAATTGATTCAAATCACATTTTCCAATACCAGGAACATTTCCTGAATCAGTATATTGCCAAATATCACAAGGATATGCTGGTTTATTCCCTCCATAACGAGGAATCCAAATAAAATCAGCATCAATATTGCGAGCTCCAAATGATACATACGTGTGATGTCCTACATATAAACCAATTTTTTTTGCACCTAATCGGCGTAATTCATCAATAAATGCTTGAGTCCCGCCTTGCATATCTATCATTGTTTGAACTTCTACATCTGCCACCCAAAATTTAGCGTTTTTATCGCCACGATTCCAAAAATCTTGTGCTTCTTTTTTTGCATCTGAAATAGATATAAAACGGCAAAATGCATAATTCCCAAATGGGATACTACGTTTCTTCATTTCTTTCACATAACCTTGATACATAAAATCGATCGTATTCGAACCATCTTGAACTCTAGCAATAACTAAATCTAGCTGAGACGCTGCAATATCCCAATTAATATTTCCATTCCATTTCGAAATATCTACAATATAACCCATTACTAATCAACTCCTTTTTATTATCTTATTCAAAGCTTGTTTTATTGCTAGACCCATACGCCTAATAGCAAGCTTCTATAAGACAAATAAATATATTTTCATCATTTTTTAAAACTAAATAATTTCTTTTTATCCATAATAAATAAGTCCTTCTTTTTTTGCATTTGTAAACGATAAACTTGCGTTTATTTCATACTAAATATTGGAATAAAACTATAAATAATGTACATACTACATATAAGCAATTTTTGCTTATACTCATGAATGACCTCCAAGATTTTTCAATCTCCCTGTAAAAAGGCAGCTAAAAAAAGCTGCCTTTTTACAATTTATTATATAGAGACAAGTTAATTAACGCTTATTCCCTCATATTAGTCTGTTTTTAAGCTTTTTATAAACATGATATATATTTTTTCACAACACTATTTTGATACGTAATAATCAACTACAATAAAAATTACATATTATATTAATATGTCTTCCTAATTAAAAGGAAATAAACATATAACCTCTGTTATGTAAGGAGTTTATTTAATGAAAAAAATCCCTATCGTATTCAAAGTTCCCCCGAATTCAAAGCTAAAAGTTACATTCTATGGTCCTTGTAACGAAGTAATTACAAATGTATCTTTAATTAATCAACTACTCACCACTACCTGCCAAACTGTATCTCAATATCCAGACTTCAAGAAATATATAACTGAAGTCCAATCATTATCAAATTGTTAATCGTATAATTTTATGATTTATCATTTCGAACAGTACGATAACAAAATAATAAAAAGAGCCGCATCTTTCAAAAGAAACGGCTCTTTTTCATTTCACAAAACATGACTTCATTAAAAAACTAAAATAACTCATTAATTGATATTCTGTTGATATTTTATTGATATTTTACACATATTAATGAAATGCGCATATATTATCGTATGGAGATTCTCCACTCATAAAACCTATCTTTTTTTGAGCATACTTTATTTGTATGCTCCTTTTTTATTCTTTACTTAACGGCTTACCCTGTTAATATTTCCAAATATCATCTGAACGAACATTGAATATTTCAATTTTTTCTTATTATGTGCTATGAATATAAGTTTAATAATTTATCTGTAGCTACATTTTCAGTATCACTTAAATCGACAAAATAATGAAGTTGCCACAATTGACTCTTCTTAGCTTGATTACTAATAGGTTTATCCCAAATAGGGTAAACCCTCATAGCCATTTTCCCTTTTTGATTTTGAGTTTTTAATATTTTTTCTTTTAGAAGAATCTCTTTTGGAAAAATAAATTGTCCTAGGTTATTATCCGCTATACAAGTGATAACTAAAAGGTTAGGAGCTGAATCATAAGAAAATGCCTGATTGCTCATGGAGGCATTCTTCTCCCAAAAAGAAACAAATTGTCCAATCTTATTAGGCGTAATTTTTGATACCCTAAATCGGATGCTTCTATTATTTAGCTGGAATACCCCTCCTGCATATTCTGAATTTTGCTTTTCTTCTTTTCGTTTAGTAATTAATAGATTATTAGGTTTGTAAATCATTTCATCTAGTTTTTCAATTATATTACTAAAATTTGTCATGTAAACGCACCTTTTTTATTTTCCAGTATACCAAGAACATTCGTTCTTGTATATTAAACTTAAACAAATGTTGGCTTTGAATAGTCTTTCAAAGATTATTTTATCTACTCCATCCATAACTTCAAATTTACTTTTATAGTATTTATTACATTACTCTTCCAATTCCTTATATTCTTCATTATTTCATTAATATATTAATAAAAAACGAGGTACATATTACATGAATCCATCCAAAATTGACTTCGGCTCCATAGAGCAACCTTTATTCCTATTAATTTTATATCTTATCGCAATTCTTTTAACACTCGGCATTACATTTAGTATATGTCATTCCCTTTTACTAAATTTAAATGCACCGAGATGGGTAGCAAAACTGTTAGCTATCATATTAACTCTAGGTGTTGCTTATCAAGTGTTTATGAACTTATTTTAATATATTACCAATTTAACACCTTTAACTAAAAGGCCCTACCATAGGGATGTAAAAGGAGGAATGAAAGTCGTATCCAAAATAAAAAAATTCGAAGTCATCCATGAAATGACAAAAACAGGTTATACAGTGACCATTCTATGCGATATTGCTGGTGTAACCAGAAGTGGATACTACAAATGGCTAAAACGGCATACGACGCCTTCTAAAAAACAATCAGAGGATATCGAAATTAAGAAAAAGATATTGGAGTGTCATAAAAAATTAAGAGGAATTTATGGATATAGAAGAATACAAGTGTGGCTGAAAGCCACATATAACCTTCATTTGAACCATAAGCACATCCAAAGATTGATGAGTGAACTAGGTATCAAAGCCGTAATTAGGAAAAAACGACCTTATTACGGAAAAAAAGAAGCTTATGTGATTTCAGAGAACCATCTAAATAGGGAGTTTCAGGCTTCAAAACCGAATGAGAAATGGGTAACCGATATTACCTATTTGATTTTCAATGGACAGCGCTTGTACTTATCCGCTATTAAGGATTTATACAATAATGAAATTGTTGCCTATGAAACCAGTCGTAGAAACGACTTAAAGCTTGTGTTAGATACGCTTAAAAAGGCAAAGAAAAAACGAAATGTGAAGGGAATCCTCTTACATAGTGATCAAGGATCCCAGTATACATCTCGTCAATATAATCAATTTTAAAAAAATAGTCCATAAATCACAAACATGTCTTTTATTTTATTGGAGATGGGAATCTTGCAGCTTCAAAATGCGTACTAATAAATCCTGGATCATTTTGTATAATCAGTCCATCTACATCACTCTCAGCAAAAATTTCAACTACATCTCCTGCATGTAATTGAAGTATTGTTGAAACAGCTACGACATTTGCAAAATTGGGTGGACCAAAAAAGTCATTATCTATCGCTATAGCTGGATTATCATTTACCCGAATTTCTACACGCGCTCTATAATTCGTATTACTATCATTAGGTGCAAAGCTGATTGTACCAATAATAGAATAAACCCCTCTAGTCTTCGGAATAAAATCTGATGTTACTGGATTATATTCATTCGCTAAATCAAACTGTTCATTTTGGAATAATACTTTAACAAAAGTATTTGCAGTGACATTTTGATTTACTGTACTAACCGCTCTAAAAGCAGATGCCCTTACAAGTTTATCTTTCTCATTATCACAACACTTATCGTAATAATCTGTACTCTTCTTACAACAAGTATGCTTTGTCTTTTTATAGCCATTGCAATGCTTACAATAATAATAAGACATATTTATATCCCCTTTCTAAATCTATTGTTGTATACTATGCAAAATAAATTTAAAAAGTTTGGACGAGCTATTGCTATTATGAAATTAAAAAACTCCACCGAAAAGCAGAGTTAATAAAATTTTTTCCTTTTTAATATTTATACAATTGGAGATGGGAATCTTGCAGCCTCAAAATGAGAACCGTCTTCTGTACTACTAATAACCCCATCTATACTACTTTGTGCAAAAATCTCGACAATATCACCTGCATGTAATTGAAGTATTGTTGAAACACTTACGACATTGCCGAAATTTATCGGACCAAAAAAGTCGTTATCTATAGCAATTGCCGCATTTCCATTCACTCGAACTTCTACACGCGCTCTATAATTTAAATTTGGATCGTTCGGAAAGAAACCAATCGTCCCAATTACGGAATAAACTCCTCTAGTCTTCGGAGTAAAATCTGATGTTGCTGGGTTATATTCGTTCGCTAAATCAAATTGTTCATTTTGAAATAATACTTTAACAAAAGTATTAGCTGGAAGGTTTTGATTAACTGTATTTACGGCTCTAAAAGCAGATGCTCTTACAAGGTTATTCTCCTTATGATCGCAAGAACAGTCATCACATCTTTTACCGCACTTATTATAATAATCACTTCTTTTTTTACAGCAATCATGATTTTTCTTTTGGTAACTCTCACAATTCTTACAGTAGTAATAACAAGACATATATAGTGCTCCTTTCTAATCTACTACTGCATAATATGTATGCTAGACTTGAAAAGTTTGGACAGGTTATTGCGATTACAAAAATAAAAATGCTCCACCATAAGGCAGAGCGAAGAGAAAGTATAACTTTTAAAAACAAAGCACTCATGTAATATTCTGGTTAAATCAGTAATACAAATTATCTAGTTTCATCAACTCGGATTTTCAGAAAAAACTCCTCTGTACGATTTTATTATTATTGAATAGATTATATTGTTAAGTGAGATATGCAATATTTCATATTTTATTATTTCAATATTCCTTTATTATCGTTGAGTTGTAAACATTCTCTTTAAAACACTTTAAAATCAACACTTACTCTATAACAAATACTTTTTCATCCTTTAGAATTACCCGTAAGAATTATATTCAAATATTATTATTGTAAATTATTTACCTGTACAAACGTATAATTTTTGTGTATTCTATGGACAAGGAGTAAGGTAAGAGTTACTCTTTGCCATTTTAGGAAAGGCCCTGTTGGAGACAACAGGGCCTTTTTTCATAAACTAAATCGGTAAGATCCCCTAACTAGTAAGCTTTCTTTACCTAAACATCATGCATTTCTTTTTGCATACACCGCTACTCTTCTTCGACTGTTTCGTTTACAATCATCAGACACTATTTAACAGTACATAGTTCATTTATCCAGCACTTTCAAAACAGCTTGTACACCGTTAAAATACTTCATGCACTACAAATAAATTATCCGTTCTTGTACAGGATGAGTATAAATTTTGGAATGTCCTGATATTAAATTACTTACAAGGTTTCATACCACTTATACTTTTGGAGACGGGAATCTTGCAGCTTCAAAATGCGTACTATCTTCTACATTACTAATAACTCCAGCTACGCTACTTTGTGCAAAAATCTCGACTAAATCCCCTGCACTCAATTGAATTATGGATGAAACAGCTACAACATTAGCAAAGTTTATTGGACCAAAAAAATCATTATCTATTTCATAGACACCATTTATCAAACACTCCATGTTTCTTCACCTCTTGAATATTTTTTAAATAAAAATACATACTATTTTCAAGTCGTCGTATCCACGGCTAGTACTTCTTTCTTTTGTTACAGTAGTAAGCAGGCAGGTTCTTCACCTATCTGCTTTCTCTGTATATTTTTTTAGATATCGAAAACACTACCTACAAGCTGTTTGAACTATCAGCTTCACTCTTCTTGTAACGGGAAAGCAATTTATCACAATTAGCTAACTCATTCAACTCACAGGCAGACAACCAAAATTGTTGTCTGCTTTTTGTATGGAATTTTTCATTTTGCATATACTACTTTTGAGCCTGTTTACCAACGCAAGCCATTTTGGTGTTTTGAATTCCGACTAAGCTTTTATGTTGCACAGATTATTACATCTTTGACAACACTGGTTAAAAGCGCGTCTTCTGGTTATTCGTAGTTCTAGTCCAGAATAATTTTCCTCCTATAAAGGACAGCAGGTACGACTGCTCGTCCTTTTTTATTGCCCCAATACTTTTGTAACAATTCCAACGCTTCATTAATGCTCCCATTTAAATCATCAAGTTCAGCATCTTCTGGACACTCCTGCAAAATCACTACCGCTCGACTTATGACATCTTGTAACTTTTCGATATCGATAGAAGTTGTAATAATTCCCTCTTGTTCTTGCGAATCAGCTTTACCATAGCCATTGTGCATGGACATCGGGTTTTCTAGCATCTAGCTCACCCCCTTAAAAAATGCAGGATTTTCCTTTCCATTATCGAATTAGTAATGTTTGAAAAGGGGGTGTAATATGGCAGAAATTAAAGTAGGACTTACACAATTTTTAGATTTCACACTGAAAAGTAGTGCAGCTAAAACAAACTTTGTGAAAAATCTAAAATCTCAACCGGAATACCAACCAGCTTTTGATTACTGGAAACAATTACGAGACACTTTTATTAAATTTCATCAAAACGAACTACCTTTTGAATGTTTCGAAACATTAGTGCAAACGGTTGATCAGAAGAAAAAGCAAAACTACATTGATGTCATAAAACAGTACAAAAAATTTATTAAAAACAAAGACGTCTCTTGGTTCGATCCAGGTAAATCACATTGGATATCAGATGATTTAATCGTCCGCTCATCACCTGAACTCGGTTTGCTCATTAATGATGAGCCGCATCTTATCAAACTGTTTTTCAAAGGAAAAAAAGAGCGAATTGATAAATACAACATCAACTCAACGCTGACATTATTAAACGAATCGACATTTTCAAATGAACATAACGATGTGAATTATACGGTTCTTAACATCCAAAAGAACAGAATGTATACGAATAACTCTATTAATAATGATCATTTAATAGCGCTTGAATCAGAAGCTAACCAGCTTTGTTATATATGGAATAAGATGTAAAGAGTACTATTCATCTCTTTCAATACCTTTTCCATGCATAATTTGGGCAGAATTTTCACAGATCCTATCAGTTTAGCCCACCCTGCATTGTTCCTCACGAACAATGCAGGGTGGGCGTTTTTTCGAAAATAGTTTCTTTAACCATTTTCGTATCCTAACTCACCTCCTCTGAAAGAGTGATATAATGAGCTCTTTCCACTAAATCAGCGTTATCCCCCTGATTTTTAATTGATGAAGAAGTTCTTCGTTTTTTAGAACATGCAAAAAAAAACGTTATTATATCGCTTATCTTCTTGCTATTACATGCGGAATGCGTAAAGGTGAAATTAATTATGTTCATTTTAATAAAACACATAAAGATTCCTTACCTAAGCCAAAAGGAGATGGGCCAAATGGTGGGCGATTACAATCTCATCATGGATTACAACAAGAATGGGCAAAAAATAATTTCAGTCAGTATGGGTATGATTCGAAACTTGCTCCAACAATAACTGTCGAGACTGGAAAAGGACTACCACATACAATCATTACTAATGCTCAAACTGCGAGACGAAATGAACGGGTGGCTTCAGGGGTAGGGAAATGGAGTACTACTTTACAAGAAGAAATGCAATTCATGGTGGGTGATTTAACTAAAGCTGGTTTTTCACGTGATACTACTAGCCAAGTTCTTGAACAACAATACAAGATGCTAGATAAACTAGGAGTTAAATATGAAAGGATTGATTATTAATGAACAGATTAGATAATATCAGTAGTGTGTATAGAATTGATGCCAAAAAATCTCCTTCGAAAGAAGAAGAAATTAAAGCGCTTCAGGATTTTTCAACAATAGATGTACCTACAGAATATATAGAAATAATTCAGCTAGCTTCAGACATTGAAATTAATGTTAACGACCAAATTTATATTCGAATTTGGGGAGCTTCGGGGTGCATTGAAATGAATGAAGCTTATGAAGTGCAGAAATATCTCCCGAATTCACTCGCAATTGGTGATGATGAAGGAGGCGGTGCATTAATCTATCTACAGGGTAAAGATGGTTTTGGAATATACTATAACAGATTCGCAGATTTGGATATTGAGGAGGCAGTGAAAATTGCACCATCGCTAACCGAATTATTAGAAAATAATGTAGGTGTGAATACTTTATTAGACATTTAAAAAAATTTAGAGACCTTGATTGGCTTGCCTTTCAAGGTTTTTTATTGGTAACGATATAGGTTTTGTAACAACTATGCTATTTTTTACAAATGTTTTAGATTCCAGTGTATGGGGGTAGTGACAGAGTTGTTGTCATAGACCGCAAAGTATGATTCGATAAAATTATAAAAAGTGCACCGTACACTTTTTGAAAAAGGTTTACCGATGAAATATGATGAAATAAATGAGTACTATAGAAAACAGGCGGAACAAAACGCCATAGAGAAAACTAAGGAGACTCCAGAAGATGGAGAACGTAAGAAGCAAGAAGATCATCAAAAGCTAATGGAAAATATCTATGGAGAAGAAATGATAAAAAACGGTGAATTAAATATGAATAAAGAAACATTTGGAGAATAAATAAGAAAAAAGCCGCCCAACAGGACGGCTCTTTTTACATTACTTAATCGTTACATGCTCCGCTTTAATCCATCGATTACCACCTATATCAATAGCATCTAAGTGTTTACCCCAAACACGATAAGGAACCGTACCATCGATGTTATCAATATGATTCGTACACTCAGGTTCGCTATGAACCGCAATTCCGTATCCTGGAGGATATTTAGAGTATGCGCAGAACCATTGCACATCAAAATGCTCTAATTTCGCCCACTGCTTCTCGCTACCTAAACAAATCATATCCTTATCACCGCCACCCCAATATCCTTTAAAAATAAGATACGGGATTTTTTTCGTGATATTTCCTGTGTATTGCGAATCAGCAGGATTCTCATATAAATTCACGCCATAACCATCTGCGTATTTTGAAGTTGCGATTCCTTCAACTTTCTCATTATCTTGTTGCGGTTGTTCTTTTACCTTTTCAGTAGTTTGTGATTGGTTCGTAAACCAAGCTAATGACTTGCTACCCACAAGATAATTCAAATCACATTTACCGATACCGGGTACATTTCCTGTTTCCGTGTACTGCCAAATATCACAAGGATATGCTGGCTTATTACCGCCATAACGTGGAATCCATACAAAGTCATATTTCACGTTTGCCATTCTACATAATCAATTGCTTTATGATCTATCCCTAAATTAACAAGTGCCTTTCTTGGCGCTCCGATTCCTCCGAATAATTCAAGTATTTTAATCAAAGCCACCCCTCCCTTCTTGCTATTAAAATAGCGTTTTTATTAAATTTCCTAAATACAACCGCTTGTCCATTACACTTTGCTCTATCATTGCATTTACTATTAGTAATACGAACTTTTAGAGGTGAATTATATTGGACGAGTTTTTATCTTCTACTGCATTAAATCCGTGTTCGATTGGGCCGACACTTTCACCTATGCAACCCTTTCAATTCCCTACAGGTCCCACTGGTTCAACAGGTGCTACTGGACCGACCGGATCAATCGGGCCAACTGGGAATACGGGATTGACAGGGAACACCGGACCTACTGGTATTACTGGACCTACTGGCGACACCGGTTGATTTCCCGCATTATTGTTGGTCCTCTCCATATACCAGCTTGCTTCCATTCCTTTTTCATTTTCCCGACATAAGAAGGACTACGATCATACATAATGCTAATATCTTTATCTGGAATGCCTTGTTGATTCAATTCGCGCACACGCTCCGGAGTAAGTCCGATGGGTTTGTCTTTTCGTTTTCCACCGTGCTCTTTCGGTTGTGTATCAAAATATCTACCCAACTGACGTAATTCTTGACCAGTCGGGCAGTTTTTACAAACACTAATACTAAAACAAGCATTATCTGAACGATTGTAATAACAACGTCTGCATTTCTGCTCTATGATATCGCCAATTTCGTATGTGATTTGGATGCGTTCTACTTTCGTTTCACTCATTAACCGAATTATTTCACATACACTATTCACTATCGATGCCATTCTTCTCTTCCCCCTTGAATAATTTTTCCAAATCAATACATACTATTTTCAAGCCGTCATATTCACGGCTAATACTTCTTTCTTTTGTTACAACAGAAGCAGGTAGATTCGTCACTTATCTGCTTTCTCTGTATATTTTTTAAAATATCTAAAAGACTACCTACAAGCTGTTTGAACTAGCAGCTTCACTCTTCTTGTAATGGGAAAGCAATTTATCACGATCGACTAACTCATTCGACTCGCTGGCAGACAACCAAAATTGTTGTCTGCTTTTTGTATGAGAATTTTCTTTTTACATATACTACTTTTGAGCCGATATACCAATACGAGTCATTTTGGTGTTTTGAATTCCTTCTAAGGTCATTTGTTGCATAGATTATTACATCTTTGACAACACTGATTAAAAGCGTTTTTCTGGTTATTCGTAGTTCTAATCCAGAATAATTTTTCTCCTATAAAGGACAGCAGGTACAACTGCTCGTCCTTTTTTACTTATGCTGCGTACTTTCCTTTTGGATAGCCTCGAACATCATTGCTCACGCTGCTCCCCTTTTCCCATTCTGCAAACCTTTGTAACCAAGCTCCTCAACGTTCTTGTATGGAAGGATATTGATTTTGACAGACGTACCTTATCTGTTAATCATTCCCTCTCGCATATTACCAAAGAGTTTCATGAGCCTAAAACATCTTCAGGAAAGAGATTAATTGTTTTACCTGAAATTACTCTGCTGGCTCTTCAAGGACATCTTCAAAAAATCAATGAAGAAAAAGAACGGTATGGCGATGGAAATAATAATTATGATTTAGTTTGCCCAACCTATAATGGTAACCCGTGCAATTTCAGAAGTTTGACACAGCTCCTGAAAAAGCTTATAAAGAAAAGTGAGGTTCCTAATATTCGTTTGCAGGATATAAGGCGTAAATCCGAAAATCGTAAGTAAACGATTAGGACATAAAAGAGTAGGGATCACATTAGACACCTACTCATATGTATACCAGACCTACAAGAAAAAGCAGTCGAAGATTTTGCAGTTACGGATTTTGCATAAAAAATACTAGCTTATCCGTGTGACATTGAGAGGAGTCAAAAACATGAAAGAAATCAAAGCTGAACAAGAATTCAAAGACATCATCGCAAGCGAGGAGCCAGTAGTTGTTAAGTTCTTTACAACATGGTGCCCGGATTGCGTGCGTATGGACAACTTTATCGGAGATGTAATGGAAGAATTCAATAAGTTTGAATGGTATTCTATTAATAAAGATGAATTCCCAAGTATCGCGGAAGAGTATCAAGTAATGGGTATTCCAAGCCTGCTTGTTTATCAAAATGGCGAGAAGCTTGGCCACTTACATAGTGCTAACGCAAAAACTGAAGAGCAAGTTACTGAGTTTTTAGAAGCATACTAAGAAACGAAAAACCTCTGAAAATATTTTCAGAGGTTTTTTCGTTTCTTAGTATGCTATTTGTATTTTTCTCTTTATAGAAAATGAACATTTTTATATTATTCTCCTCTTCTTATCCACTAATTTTTTATCATTTCTTATATATTACTCCCACGAGGAATTACGAAGAGTTATTTTGTGAAATATATATATGAATGGAATTATGCGAATCATTATTCACGCCACCTTCTCCTATACCATAATCATCGTTAATGGTTTAAACAATTTTCCGCTTTGTACTTTTCAACATTTTTTTCCTTAACGAAACTTTGTTATCCCCTTCTTAAAAAGCTATAAAACGTCAACAATGTTTGTATAGACCCACACGAGTTTCGTTTGATACTCTATGTATAGAAAGAAATTCCTTGTAGAAAGGCGAGTGATTAAAATGGATTCTCTTTCTCATAAAGAAGCTGATAAAGGTGCTATTGTCAGCATTATAGCCTACATATTTTTATCCTCTATGAAAATCATCATCAGTTATATTACCCTCTCTAGCGCATTACGTGCTGACGGTTTGAATAACTTAACGGATATTGGTGCTTCTTTAGCAATATTAATTGGCCTGAAAATTTCTCGTAAGCCCCGTGACCCAGATCATCCATATGGGCATTCGCGTGCAGAACAAATCGCATCACTTGTTGCTTCATTTATTATGGCAACGGTCGGATTAGAAGTTGTTATTAGTGCAATTCAATCGTTTTTCAATCCGAAACAAGCAGCACCTAATGTACTTGCTGCATGGGTGGCTTTATTTTCTGCTGTCGTTATGTACGGTGTATACAAGTATACGAAAAAGATTGCAATGAGAACAAAAAGTAAATCATTAGAGGCTGCTGCAAAAGATAATTTATCAGATGCTCTTGTAAGTATTGGTACAGTAGTAGGTATAGTCGGAGCACAGTTCCAAATGCCTATTTTGGACCCTATTGCAGCTTTACTTGTCGGTCTTATTATTTGTAAGACCGCGTGGGAAATTTTCGTAGAAGCTTCTCATATGCTAACGGATGGAATTGATCCTGAAAAAATGGATGAATACGCTGATGCTATAGGGCATATTTCAGGTGTAGAACATATTGTAGATATTCGTGCTCGTATGTATGGGAACCAAACGTATGTGGATATTACAATTGAAGTAGATGCTCGAATGGATGTTAGCGAAAGCCATTGTATTACTGACAATATTGAAGATATGCTTCGAAAAAAATTCGGAATTTACCATGCTCATATTCATGTGGAGCCCATGCAAAAAGAACCTATTATGACATAGGTTCTTTTTTAATGAACGCCTTATGAAATATAATACATAAAACGAGCCAGCTACCGCCAGCTGCCCATCCGGCTAATATGTCAGATGGATAGTGCACGCCAAGATAAATTCGGCTAACTGAAATAGATAATACAACGAAGCTTGCTATAAAAATAATCAGCAACTTTTTATGCAATGAAATACGATCTTCTGTAATTGTGACGTATGCAATAAATCCTAAAAAAGCAGTAGCATTCATCGTATGACCGCTCGGAAAGCTATATCCAGTTGCTGTAACAAGCTGCGTCACATCAGGTCGTGCTCGTTCATACCATAGTTTGAGCATACTGTTCAAATAACGTGATCCGTAATAATTAATTGTTAGAAGTAATGCACTTAATATTTTTTTTCTAAGAAGAAAATACATTACAAGTATAATGAGTAACGGGAAATATATTCTTTTTGAACCGATAAAGGACACCCAAGTAAAATAGGTTGTCAAATACTCGTTTCGGAAACTTTGAATAAAGTGTGCGACTACATTATCAAATTTTTCAATACAAGCGGTATGATACGAAAGTGATAGTGCGACAAAACAAATGAGTAGTGTACAACTTAACAAGTATAAATGTCGGTATCGTTTCACATACATAACCTCACTATGCAAAAAAATGGAGCGGTTGTTTTAGTTTTCCTCTCCATTTCTTTTTTATGCATAGTTTATTAAAAAATATTATTGTTAATTTTTTGCTGCATCGTTGGAATATCTTCGTTTGTTACTGTAAAGCGAATAACCTTCTCATCAAGATCAAGCGCTTCTGCGAATAAACCAGCCAATCCACGTGATTTTCTATCTACTTCCATAATAATTTCTAATCGGTCGTGGGCACTTGGCAAAATTAATAATTCTAATTCATCTAATTTCCCATAATACTCTCCGGAGACTGGAATAAACTCAAATTCTTGCGCGAATGGAACTTGCTTACGTAATCGATACGGTAATTCTTCGCATTCTACATGACGCGCTTTAAAACCTAATTGATTTACACTATTTAATACACTGTTCAATAGTGCATTCGGCAATACTTGAATATAATCACGGTCACTTGGATCAATACTACGTTTAATATCAAGACCTGTATGAACCCAAACCGTTTTCATTCCAAGTGTTAGCGGTGCTTCAATTGGCATTAAAAATGAAAATGGAATTTCCACTTTTTCATTTGGCTCTACAGAAAATGGATCTGTTAAACGAACTCGCTCCAAATCATACGTTGTAGTTACTTTTTTATCATCCACTTCTCTTACATATGACGTCGACAACGTTAAGTAAATGCTTTCAATTTCTTGGCTAACTGAACCTCCAGTTATATGAACCTTCCCTACTATCTCTTCTCCAACTGTATACTCATCTCTTTCAAGAACAGTATCTACTTTTGCACTTCCAATTCCAACGCTTGCTAAAAACTTTTGAAACATGGGGTCTCCATCCTTTCTAAAGCGTAAGCTACATCTTTTTTCAAATCTTGTACATTTTCATAGTATGGCGCTTTCATTTGTAACATTCGCATCAGCATGTCGCGATTATATTCTTCCAGCGCTAACTCTTCATACCAAGGTTTTTCCTTTTTTTCAGTCGATTCATAACTAGCATACAATAAAAATAATACGAAATGACCGAGCGCATAAAAGTCGCTACGAAAGTGAACTTCTCGCATCAAAGCTTGTTCACCTTCATAAGTTATAGCTCGCTCATCACCCTCACCTTTCAATTTAGCCAATCCAAAATCAATAATACTAATCTGATTTTCTTTCATTAATATGTTTGGAATACGTAAATCTCGGTGAATGATACCTTTACTATGAAAATACGAAACAATTCCTAGTACTTCATATAAAATTTCAAAAACTTCACGTTCATCATATACTTGCCCATCTAAGAAAATATGATCTTCGAAATTTCTCCCCGGCATATACTCCATCACAAAAAAGTTCTTTTTCTCCCATATGAAATGATCATGTAGATTAGGAATTGACGCATGATTTAATGTTTGTAAAATCACTTTCTCTTGCTCAAATGATTTTCTACCAGACTCATATCTTTGTTTACTTTTCCTTAATTGTTTTAAGACTTTATATTTATTTATTTGTAAATCATTAACGACATATGTAACCCCATAACTGCCCATTCCAATTACTGATTCAATCTTATAACGCTCTGCAACGATTGTATTTTTTCGCAGTGGTCTATCAAATAAAGCTAGTATACGACGCCATTTCATCAGCTACTTGAAAAGAAGCTACGGCTTTTACGTTTTCTTTTATAATGCTGATGCCCATAACCAGATGAACGTCGTTTATAGTCGCTACTTGAATAAGAGCGCCCTCTTTGACGATAATCACTACTTGAATACGAACGATGTTTTTTCTTTCCTAATAAAGAATCAATAATTTTTTTGAACATCCCTTCACCTCTTGTATAAAATTTTCTTTTAATTATACCAACAATTCTTGTCTATATTTGTGACAAGTTTGTAAAGAGTAAAAAACGACGAGTTAAGCCCGCCGTTACTTTCAATCTTCCTCTTCATCAAAAACTTCATCAATCATGCATTTCTCTAATAAATACTCAAATGTAATATCTGCCAGGTCCTCAATTTCTTCTCTTTTTGGAACGTACCCTCTTTCAATTAGTCGCTCATAAAAAAACTCCGCAATCTCTTCCGTGTCAATTACGACTTCAATTTCCTTCATGAGCATCACTCCTTTATTTCTGTTTTATGAAAAAATCTCAAAATTATGTATATGAGATTAGAAAAATAGTTTTTCTTTTTTATAAGTCATATCATGTAGGTAAAGGGCATATGATGTTAGTACAAGCTATCCAAAGGGGGAAATAATAATGGAATACCAATATGAAGTAGATCAAGAAGTAGGGCAAACAAAAGAAGAGTTCATGCATGAAGATCAATGGGCAGACTCTCTTATTAAATGGCTTTTTATTTTTTTAATAATTGTAGGCATACCTTATACTGCATATGTTGTTGTTCAATTTATTCTCTCTTTCTAGTTAACTATTTTTTCTCTGTCAATTTAACTAAATAATTTTGAACAACATCCATAACAATTTTATATTCTTCATCTTTAAATGTATCGAATAATAAATGATAATCATTATAAATATCTAATAACCCATCAATAATTTCTTGGCGATTCGTCTTTACACTTACTTTTTTCGAATTGTTAATTGATTTCAATTTTCCTAAATCTAATTTATTCATACCCGCTTTATCTTGTTTCATTTTCTTCAAAATTGCATTTGCCGTTTGTGCATTGGCAAGTAATGTTAAATCTGATTCATCAGCTTCTAACCATTCACCATCAGTAATTCGTGACAATTCATATATAGTATCTTCCCATGCATCATTTTTATATCTCCATACTTCTGTACGAAAACCAACAATACGAAAAACATCTTTATCATATCCAGTTACTTGCACGAGATCACCAAACGTAAAGTTATAATTTAATTCAATCCACTCTGTGTCGCCCTTTTTCATTTCTTGCTCTGTAACATGCTGCAAAGTTTGTTCTACATAAAATCCATCGTGATTATTTACTTCGTATACGTAAACTCCATCTAAAACTTTCATATTTGTAACTTTCCCAACGGTTCCATATAGCGTAATCACGACTATGTCTCCTACGTTATATTTAGGTTGTTTTTTCCTTGCCATCAATATCTCTCCTTTTTTAAACGTCGTGATTTTGATAACAGTATATGCAACCTACATAAAAACGCTTATCACAGAAGCTTATATTCATAAATTTTTTCAATAAAAAAGTAGAATTTGTATATAACTTAAAAAAGCTAGTATTTAAACTAGCTTTCACTTTTCATTTATGTTCTAACAGCAAGACGTATTGTAAATAAAAAAGCATAATGAATACTTCACTTCTTTCAAAGTAATGTATTCATTATGCTTTCATTTCCCTAAAACTTCATATCGTTATCTCTCTTGTATATATAAATCCCATGCATCATCAAATATAGACATACTTTCTAGCATTCCACTTAACTCTAAGTATGAACTAATTACATCATAGTCTTCAGATTGCTTCGGAAAACTTAAATCATCATACATCGCCTCTGCTAAATCTGATATTTCATTTTTAAATAAAGCTGCACGGTGCTTCATCATATAATGGTAAAATGTCTTTTTCAAAAATATTCCCTACCTTTCTAACTTGGGTACATTATACAAGGCAAAAAAGAAAAAAACCAGCATAAAAGCTGGTTAAAAGTCGAAATAATTCCTTTTTAATAAACGTGGTCTTCCCATCAACTCTTCGTATGTTAGTTGTTTTGGCAAATCTTTCGTATAAATTAAAAACAACTGATCTTCAATTTCTTTTACAGTATGGTCTGCTTGATAGTCCATTCCACATGAGGAACAAGTAATACATGGTGTCTCTTGGATTTCAATGGCTTTCGTACCATCTGGTAATTCCCAATATACAGTATTCAAGCTTTCTTTCGCTTCTGTACTGTCACACCACATACAATTCATACTACGTCACCCTCATTTTTTTTGTCATCATCTAACTTTGCTATTTGTGCTTGATATTTTTTATCTTTTAATTGATCACGCTTATCACGTTTATCTTTTAAAGAAGCATGCGTTTCATTGACTTCATAATCTTTGCGGCGATTCATACGTTGTAAATCATCTGGAACAAGATTAAATTTCTTATCACTCATCAATCCTGCAACGCCGATATCAGAACGTTTCTCTTCATAAGTCGGATAAATTTCTTTAAAGTAGCCTTCTGCTCTTCCTGGGATATAGTTTTCTGGTTCTGGATACGTTGTAATAACCCCTTCAAAGTTACGAAGAACAACTTTATCCGCACTTTGTGAAATTAAATAGTTTGGCTGAAGCGCAATTTTCCCGCCTCCACCCGGTGCATCGACAACGAAAGTTGGTACTGCATAACCAGACGTATGTCCACGTAAGCCTTCAATAATTTCAAGACCTTTCGAAACTGGTGCACGGAAATGACCGATACCTTCTGATAAATCACATTGATAAATGTAATATGGACGAACACGAATTTTCACTAAATCATGCATAAGTTTTTTCATAATTGGAACGCTGTCATTAATTCCAGCTAAAATTACAGCTTGGTTTCCAATTGGAACACCTGCATTTGCAAGCATTTCACATGCTAGTTTCGATTCTTCTGTAATCTCAATAGAAGTGTTAAAATGAGTATTTAACCATACTGGATGGTATTTTTTAATTATGTTACACAGGTTTTCTGTAATACGCTGTGGGAATACAACTGGTGCTCTCGTTCCGATACGAATAATCTCAACATGCGGGATTGCTCGTAAATTCTTTAATACATATTCTAAAATTTTATCATTAATTAGAAGTCCATCACCGCCAGAAATTAAAACGTCACGTACTTGTGGTGTTTCACTAATATAAGCAATCGCATCATCTAATTGCTTTTTCGGTACGCCCATTCCAATTTGTCCACTAAAACGACGACGTGTACAGTAACGACAATACATAGAACATTGATTCGTTACTAAAAATAGTACACGGTCTGGATAACGATGAGTTAATCCTGGAACTGGTGAATCTTCATCTTCATGAAGAGGATCTTCTAAATCATATTTTGTTTTATATAACTCTTCCGAAATCGGTACTGATTGCATCCGAATCGGACAGCGTGGGTCATCAGGATTCATTAGCCAAGCATAGTACGGTGTAATGTTTAACGGGATCGTTTTCGTTGAAATTTTAACGCCTTCTTCTTCGTCAGGTGTTAAGTTAATTACTTTCTTTAAATCATCTAAAGTTTTGATCGTATTCGTTAATTGCCAAACCCAATCATTCCATTGTTCTTCTGTAACATCTTTCCATAATTCAATATCCTTCCAGTGACGATTTGGTTTGTATACATCATGTAACATTGCTATTCCCCCTTTTTATACGCTCATCCTTTATATAAGCAATAATTATGCCAACTTCATATTCTTGATAAGTAAATGCGAGAAATACCCTATTATATAAGAGAATAAATATTTTTAAGTGCTGTACTAAAACGATATTTACTATCATATTCATTACTTGTTATATATGTAAACGCTCTTTTATTGGTGCAAACACACAAAAACCGCCGGTTATTCGGCGGTTTTGTCATACTTGCTCAGTTTATATTGAAGCGTTTGACGCGGAATACCTAACATTTTTGCTGCTTGCAAAATATTCCCTTCCGTTTCAATTAACGCTTGATCTATTAATTCCTTTTCCATTTGATGAAGAGCTTCCCTAAGCGGTAATATACTTTTCTTCTTCGGAAGTTTCTCTTTCCGAAATGTTCGTGGCAAGCAATTTGCTGTTAACGAATTCCCTTCTGTAATAATGACAGCATGTTCAATCGTATGCTTTAACTCACGAACATTTCCAGGCCATTGATAAGCTTGTAATCTTTCTTTCGCTTCCTTATCAATTTGAAGTACACCTTTTTTATAACTTTTATTATATTCTTTCAAAAAGTAAGACGCTAATAACAGTACATCCTCAGTTCTTTCGCGAAGCGGCGGGATATATAATGAAAATACATTTAATCGATAGTATAAATCAGTGCGAATTTTATTTTCTCTTAAACATACTTCTGGAGGCTGATTCATTGCAGTAATAACGCGAACATCTACTTTTCTCGTCTTATTATCACCAATGCGACGAATAACTCCATCTTCTAATACACGTAGCATTTTTGCTTGTAAATCAAGCGGCATTGAATTCAGTTCATCTAAAAATAATGTCCCTCCATCTACAAGTTCAAATAATCCTGCTCGTTCGATTGCCCCTGTATAACTACCTTTTGTCGTGCCAAACAGCAAACTTTCTAATAGCGACTCTGGCAAAGCTGCACAGTTTTGTGCAATAAACGGCTTGTTTTTTCGTTTAGAAGCTTCATGAATCGCTTGCACAAATAGCTCTTTCCCCGTTCCGGTTTCACCATATATTAAAACATTCGCATCGGTTGGCGCTACTTTTTGTGCTAACTCTTTCGTCTGTTTAAAGCGGGAATCATCAGTTACAATTGTCTCGAATGCAACATGCTTTTTCACCGTTTTTTTGCTAGTCGATCGTTTTATTTTCGATTGTAGATCTACAATCGTATCAGTAAGCTTTTGAATAGTAGAATAATCTTTCGCAATTTCTACAGCACCAGCAATATTTCCATCTATTAAAATAGGTAACGTTGTATTGACCGTACAAACGTCTTCCCCATTTAAATTTTGGTAATGTTGAACTTGGTGTACGATTGGTTTTTTTGTATCTAATACTTTCATCAACGTACTTGTTTCTCTGGATAATGACGGGAATGCTTCTAATAAATGCTTTCCTAGCACATTTTCAATTTTAGATCCATCATGTTTTGCAGCAACTGTATTATAAAATATTGTAATCCCATTTTCATCTACTGCATGTATGGCCTCATCTATACTGCCCAAAATCGCTTCAATGACTTCCTGTGTCGAAACTGCTAGCAATGTCATCCCCCCTTTTGCCGAAAATCCAGCAAATTCAACGCCGAATTTCCGGCACCCTCTGTGCGATTATAAGCATGACGATTCCGTTCTATTATTTTGATGAAATGTATATATATTTTTATTGCTTATTTATGGTTAAGTGAAACTTTAATCAGTGGGGCTTTATTATTAACCCGACTCCCACTTAACTTCTTTGCTTTACAGCCGAATTTTGAGGCGGGAGTCTTACTGCTTTCGAATAGCTTGATAAATCTTTCACCCATATATTCATATCTTCCAACTTATCAAAAATGTAGCAATTATTCGCAAGCCTTCCCGTATATGTATAGCCTAATTGATGAAAGGCTGCATTCATACCGAAAGATAGCGAGCGAGCAATTGTATAAGAACAAAAAATAGATTTTTCTTGGAGCTCTTCCTCCAATTTAATTAACAGACTTTTCATGAAACCATGTTTTCGATATTCAGGTAATGTAGCACAATTCGTTAATTCTGCATTACCTTCTTTCACGTTCATTTCAGCAGATGCTGTACTAATAATTTTTCCCTCGAATTCATAAACATAGTAAATTGTATCGTCTTCCTTCATCGTCTGCTTTACATAATTCCCATCATTTAAAGGTGTCGGATAAACTTCAAATACTTTTCCAAAGACAATTGCTAATTCTTCCGCATCCTCTTCTGTCGCTTTTCTTAACACAAATTCCTCTGGGACTATTTTTTCTTTCACTTCTTTTTCTTTTACACCACTTAAAATAGTATCTTCCTCAGTCCAATGAATACTATTTCGTCTTTCATCATTATGATATTTCACGAAGAAGTGCGCATCGTGCCCTTGAAAATAATGAGGTATCGTTGCTTCCAGTAAGAAACCGAAAGAGAGCCATGTTGAAACATGCTCTCCCTTTCCTTTAATAATACATTTAGTGAAAGAATGTTTCTTTGCTAATTCATCGATTGTTTGTATGATGCTTTCAACATTTCCTGTATAGTGATCAACTCTAATACGTTTATTAAAATAATCTAAAACCCCTTCTACTGTATAATGCTTTGTCTGTTCACTAAAAGATTCATAGTATTTCATTTTTTCACCTCACACCAATCTAGTAATGTACATGCAATTATTTTTGCGGCAGCAATCATTTTATCAACTTCTATATATTCGTTTGGATAGTGTGCTACTTTCGTCTCTCCTGGACCAAATACTATCGTGGGTACGTTAGCTATTTGTGTGAACAAACCTCCATCTGTTCCCCATGGCGAAGCTTCTATAATCGGCTCGTTCCCTTCGATTTCAACAAAGTTATGTTGAAGCGTTGTAATAAGTGGATGATTTTCTTCTAGTTCACCAGGAACCCATCTAGCCCCAAACCATTCTACTTCTACAGGATTTTTTACAAACCAACTATCCACATCTTTTAATTCACCAATCCAGCCCTCAAACTCTTCTTTTGCTGCCTCTATAGTCTCATTCGGCGCAATACCACATCTTCCTTCTAAAATTAATGAATCGGGAACAGAACTTGGCCAGCTTCCCCCTTCAATTTTCCCAACGTTAATTGGAATTGGAATCGGAATCCCCTTAAATAACGGATCTGTAATTCGACCATTTCTCTTCTCTTCTAATTTTCTCAAATGCTCTACAACAAACATACTTTTTTCAATTGCACTTACTCCTTCATAACGTGTACCACCGTGTGCTGCTTTTCCTTTTATATGTAGACGAAACCACATTGATCCTTGTTGTTTCGGAAAAAACTTCATATTCGTCGGCTCAGGAATAATAACGCCATCTGCCTTATATCCTCGTAAAATAGCAGCTAATGTTCCTGCCCCACCGCTCTCTTCTTCTATTACACTTTGAAAATGTATATCACCTTTTAGTTCAATACCAGATTCAATAATCGCTTCCATCGCAAGCATAAGTGAAACATTGCCGCCTTTCATATCTGTTGTTCCACGTCCATATATGCGGTTTCCTATTTTCTCTCCACTATATGGATGATGGTCCCACTGATTTACATCCCCTTCTGGCACGACATCAATATGCCCGTTTAAAATCATAGATTTCCCTTCGCCACTTCCTTTTAAAGTCGCTACAATATTCGGGCTATCTGTAAAACTTGTACGAGGTGATACGAAATAAGGGTGATCTTTCATTTCATTAAAAGCAGGCTCCCAAATATCAAGATCTAGACCTAACTCACGCAACTTTTCAATAACAATTGCCTGCGCACCACTTTCATCACCAGATACGCTCTTTTCTTGAATTAATCGTGTTAAAAATTTTACACTCTCTTCTTCATGACCCTCAATATAATCACAAACTTGTTTTTTTAATTGCTCCATATATTACAACTCCCCTCATTCAATTACTAGTAAATTTGAGCTTATATGAAAATCAGCTGTCGTATGTCGTTTTACATCTTCTACAGTATATGGACTCATTAATTCTTGTAAGACAAGTCCTCTTTGGTTCACTTCCATGACAGCCATGTCTGTAATAATTAAATCTACACATTTTTTCGAAGTTAATGGCAATGTACATTCCGAAACAATCTTTGCATTTCCGTATTTATCAACATGATTCATCACAACAACGACCCGCTTCGCTTTTTGCGCTAAATCCATCGCTCCTCCAATACCTGGAACGCGTTTTCCTGGTACAATCCAGTTCGCTAAATCACCATTTTCACTTACTTGTAACGAACCAAGTATCGTAACATCAAGTAATCCTTTTCGAATCATGCCAAACGCCATGCAACTATCAAAATAACTTGCTCCTGTAATAAGAGATGTTGGTAAACCAGCTGCGTTACATAAATTCTCATCTTCATTCCCTTTACTTGGCGTTGGTCCCATACCAACAATACCGTTTTCCGCATGAAACATAACATTCATATCTTCTGGCAAATGATTCGGTACAAGCGATGGAATTCCAATACCTAAATTTACAAGCATACCATTCTGAATTTCTTTCGCTGCACGTCTTGCAATCTTATCTCTTACTTCTACGCCCATACCCATTTCCAATTCACTCCTTCCGATGGCACGATATAATTTACAAATACACCTGGGACGACAATTTCTTCTGGATCTAAACTTCCAAGTGGAACAATTTCTTCTGCTTCTACAATCGTTATGTCACCAGCCATAGCTACGTGTGGATTCATATTACGAGCACTTTTATCAAATACAAGATTGCCAAACGGATCCGCTTTTTTCGCATATACAATTGCGACTTCAGCCGTTAAAGCTGTTTCAACTAAATATGTCTTTCCATTCATTTCAACTGTACGCTTTCCTTCTTCTACAATCGTATCAACACCAACGTCAACTAAAATACCACCAAGCCCTACACCACCAGCGCGAATACGCTCTGCGAGTGTTCCTTGCGGAGAGAATTCAATTTGCAATCTTCCTTCATTTAATTGTCTTCCCGCATTTGGATTTGACCCAATATGAGAAGTAACTAAAGATTTAACCCTTTCATTCGTAACAAGACGACCGATTCCTACATCAGGAAATCCAGTATCATTTCCTATTAAATTTAAATTTGTAATGCCTTTATCTAAAACAGCTTGAATTAAAGATGGAGGGGATCCGATTCCTCCAAATCCCCCAAACATTAATGTCATATCATCATGGAACAAAGAAATTACTTCCTCTATTTCTTTTAATTTACCGAATGTATTTGTAATAGTTGTCATGCGATACTATGCCCTCCTTTTTGCATCATCTCTTCCACGCTCTTTACAAAAATTGAAAGTAATTCATCTAACTCGGAATATGTAGTTGTCATTGGTGGTGCAACAAGCAGTGCACTATCCTCTTTTCCTGCTTGCCCTGAAACAGCTTGGTATAAGAGCAGTCCATTTTTAGCAGCAACTGAAATAAGCTCCGACGCTTTTGTAAACGGTTGCAATTCTATTCCAATTAGCAATCCTTTTCCACGCACATCGGCAATGATTGTCGATTGTTGCTGAACTTTCTGCAAACCTTTTAATAAATACTCTCCCTTTTCTGCTGTTTTTTCAGGTAAATTATGTTTCTCCATATATTCAATAACAGCTAAAGCCGTTGCTGCAGACAATGGATTTGCACTAAGCGTATGCCCGCTCATTACAGAACGTGATCCACGTAAAATTGGCTCCATAACACGGTCACTTACAACTGTTGCTGCCATTGGTGTATAACCTGCTCCTAGCCCCTTACCAAGGGTCATAATATCCGGTTCTACACCCCAGTGCTCCATCGCAAACCATGCACCAGTACGACCAAGTCCAGTCATTACTTCATCCGCAATAAATAATATATCGTAATGACTACAAATATCTTTAATTACTTTATAGTATTCTTTCGGTGGGACAACCGCTCCTCCAGCAGCTCCGATAATCGGTTCAGCAATAAAAGCTGCAATATGTTCTGCACCAATTCGATCAATCGCTCTTTCTAGTTCAGTCGCACAAGAAAGTTGACATGTTGGATATACCTTTTGTACAGGACATCTAAAACAGTATGGAGCTGGAATAGTCGGATAATCTTCCAAAATAGAAACGAAACGTTGTCTGCGCAGTGGATGCCCAGACATAGATAAAGCTCCCATTGTAATCCCGTGATAGCTCATCCACCGTGACAAAATTTTATGTTTCCCTTGAATGCCACGCTCCTGAAAATGCTGAATTGCGATTTTCATAGCTGTTTCATTTGCTTCCGTACCACTATTCACAAAAAAGCTCCAGTTCAAATCTCCTACACATAAATCACTTAACTTCTTCGCTAATTTTTCAGCTGGTTCACTCGTAAACTGTGATCTATAAACGAAAGCGATCTCCTCTGCCTGTTTTTTTATAACTTCTGCTATCTCTGCTACGCCATGTCCAATACCTGCCGTAATCGCTCCAGACGAACCATCAAAATATTTATTTCCGTTTTGATCATACAAATACACACCTTTTCCATGTGAAATCATCGGATACGGCTGACCAACAAGTGGTTTAATTAAGTAATCGCGCATAGCGCTCCCCCATTTCTCCAATTTGTATATGTATATGAAGAAAATTGACGTTTCTTTCATAAAAAAGAATCCTCTGCAAAAGCAGTGAATTTATCAAAAAACTATTATAAAATATACAAATGACTGCTAAATATTATTTTAAAAACAGAAAATTCAGAACTAAAAATGAAGACCAACCTTACCTGTACGCTTAAATACCCCTTCCTGATTTAAGATAACAGCAAATTGAATATTTTTTTAATATAATATCAACTTTCCTCAATTGCTGACATTGTGTAAACTTCGACGAAACTCCCGTTATTCTCCTTCCTATTATCCTACTTTATATTGCATATTTTCAAACAAAATTCGACATTTTACTTCGCCTCATTTATCATAACTATTTCTTAACAAATAGTACCACCTGTTTAGAACAATAAAAAAAGAACCGATTAACCACATTAATCAGTTCGGCACGACGCTCTTTTATCGGTATTACCTTATCCAACGCATCACTAAAATTAATAGAAATACTCATAATACAAATCCATAATTCGTCCCACAGCCTATAGCACCAAATCCTCCATAACTTCATTCCCAATAACTATGGGGATATCCCCATCCCAATGGTTCCACTCCTTCCCTCAAAGTCAAACTACCTTTCCTTTATAATTTATGTAGGACAATTATCGATTTGTATGTGTGTTTGCCTATAAATAAAAAAATCCCCATTTAAACTTTTCCTTCTAGAAAGGCAAGTTTTTTGCATAACCTCTTTCTAGCTTCGCATATATTTGTAATGATGATAAAGGAGGAATGTTCATGACTCAATCCGAAATTGAAAAATACGGCCAAGAAGCTGCACGTTACGAACAGCTCGCTCGTTACTATCAATATAGCAATCCTAAAAGATATGTAGAACTCTATATGAAATACTATGATGCAATTACAAAACTTGTACAAGCATATGAAAAGAGAGATTCACAAGAAGCGACTTTACCGTCACATATGAGAATCTTCCACACAGCTCCCCATACACCAGCAGTTGATATTATAATAAACGGACAAAAGGTTATTAAAAATATTTCTTTTAAACAATTCAGTCCGTATTTATCATTAGTGCAAGGTAAATACCGTATTGATATTGTCCCTGTCGGAAACGAAACTCCAATATTTTCAGCATTAGTACCAATAATGGGGAATCACACTTATACCCTTGCAGCGGTCAATAGCGATAATCATCTCCAATTACAACCCATTCTTGATAATACTCATTTACCATCTGGTCAAGCAAAAATACGATTTGCACATTTTTCACCAGACACTCCAGTTGTAAATGTAAATTTAAAAGATGGGGATCATTTATTTGAAAATGTACTCTTTAAGCAAATAACAGATTTTTTACAAGTTAGCCCTGGTACAGCAGATATTGAAGTTTCACTTGCTGATACAAAAAAAGTACTATTAACCATTCCAAAATTCAACGTTGAACCAAATACAATTTACACAATTTCAATAGTTGGTTATTCAACTGAGGATCCAAAATTAGAAACCGTTATACTTACAAATTAAAACAGTCTACACCATTCGCATGGTGTAGACTGTTTACTTTTGAAACGTAATTTGAAATTCTGTCCAATCGTTATCCGAACGACACAATATGGATCCTTTATGTTTTTCTACAATTTGTTTACATACAAATAGTCCAATACCAGTTCCTAGCTTTTTAGTAGTTACAAATGGCTCAAAAATAGTCTCTACATTGTCTGCTGGAATCATAGGTCCATTATTTTTTATAACAATGCGAACAGCCTGATCCTCTTCAAATACATCAATGATAATTTTCCGCTCTTCTTTCACCGATTCAAGAGCATCAATCGAATTCATTAAAATATTTAAAACTACTTGCTTCACTTCACTCCGGTAACCAACGAGTGGAATAGGATACGGCAAATTCTTTTCAATCAAAACATTTGCATTAACTAAACTTGGATATAAGAATTGTATAATATCTTGAAATAAGTCATTTACCAAAAAACGTTCAGATTCATTCCACATTTCTTTTTTCGATACAAGTAAAAATTGCGAAATCCTAAAATTTAATTGATCTAATTCATGTGAAATAATATCTAAATACGATAGATTAGGGTGATCTGTCTTCAATAACTTTACAAATCCCATAATCGAAGTTAGCGGATTACGAAATTCATGTACAAAGCTAGCCGACATTTGCCCTAGAATCGTAAGCCTTTCTTTATGTGTTTCATTTATATATTGCTGTTTTTCTTCTAAATTCCTCGATATAATTTCTGAGTATTTTAAAACGGTATAATAAATTAATTTGTCAAAACAAGTATGTATTTTGGCCATAATCGGTTTCAGTTCTCGAGCGCTTACATCCAATTCGCACATCGCTTCAAAAAGTTCATTTCTTCCCACATTTGCATTGTAAACAAAATCTCCAATATTCGCATCTGCCCCTGCACGCTCAATGGCAATTTTCTCACATAATGGCTGAAGATAATTAATGTCTTTATCTTCCATAATAAGTTCGATAATTAACTCTAATAAATTCGCTCCATTTTGAACTACCTCTTGTTTAAATGGATCTTTTTCGGAAATTATCATTTTGTTTTTCCAGTTCTCTACGAATTGGTGCCTGTTGTTTTTCAAGTGCGAACAAAATACTTCTTTAATATCCTTATCGATTGGAAAAACCTCCATTCCTCCATTTCCATACGACGAATACCCTTTATATTTTGAATATTAACACAAAAAATACATTTCGTTAATAGATTTTTGTCACATTTTGTTAATTTCTGTTGATAAAATTTATTTTTCCTTTCTTATTTAAATAAGTTGTATTCCTATATCCCTTTCCCTTCTCATTTTTAAATTATTTTCCTGTTCAAAACTACTTTTTTTTTGCATCCTTTTTAATTCTTGCGTACAATAAGAAGTGAAAGGTGTGAAAAATATGGTAAATAAAAATGTGGAAGACTATCTCCAAGAAGGCATATATGGCCAAAAGCAAAACAAACCAGAAGAACGTAATATGTACTTAACTACATTACGTGAGCGTGTAGAAATCGCTTTAACAATCGGTCAAGTAATGCAAAGTAATGTGTATACAGAAGTAACGGGTAACATACGTTCTTCTCAATCATTACAACTATTCCTAAATGGAAGCATTGCTTACCCACATTTATCAAAATACATTAAATTAGCAACTGAAAAAAATATTCATTTTACAATTGTTCAAAATAAAGGTACTGAAACACCAATAGGTTTAGTACTCTCTCATAGCACTGCTGTAGATAAAGAACATATTTATGTCGAAGATGATATTTTCAAACAAGAAATGAAGTAAAAGGTACACTTGATTAAATGTAATCGTTCCGAGAAACGTAAAACAAACAATAAAAAACGAGTATGGAATCGTAAACATTTCCTGCTCGTTTTTTATTGCGGTGTTTAAGCTCGATCTACTTTATTTTTTAATACACACTAATTTCATTTCTGTCATTTCTTCTATTGCATATTTAATCCCTTCACGGCCTGTTCCACTCTCTTTCACACCGCCATAAGGCATATGATCTACTCTGAACGTTGGAATATCATTAATCATGACACCACCGACTTCTAATTCATCAATTGCACGCATTGCCTTACATAGATTGTTTGTAAATACACCTGCTTGTAATCCATAGCGTGAATTATTTACTTGTTCTAAAGCCTCATCAAATTCTTTAAATGTATTTACAGTCATAAGTGGACCAAATACTTCTTGGCACTGAACAGATACATAATCTGGAACATTTGTTAATACAGTTGGTTCAAAAATCCTTGCATCACGTTTGTTACCACCGTATACAACATTAGCTCCTTCCTTAACAGCCTCTTCCACCCATGAATTTATACGTTCTACATCTTTTTTTGAAATAAGTGCTGATACATCTGTTTCTTCATGAAGCGGATCTCCTACTACAACGTTTTCCATTGCTTTCGTTAATTTTGTAATAAACTCTTCCATTTTGCGTTCATGCACAAAAACACGTTGTACTGAAATACAAACTTGTCCATTATTCACAAACGCGCCCCATTTTACACGTTCAATTATTTCGTCTGTCAATTCAACATCTTCATCAATAATTACTGCAGCGTTCGATCCTAATTCTAACGTCACTCGTTTCAACCCGGCTTTTGCCTTAATTCCAATACCTACTTTCGGACTTCCTGTAAAAGTAATACTAGCAACGTTCTCATCTTTTACTAATGCCTCACCTACAACAGATCCAGGTCCAGAAATTATATTGAAAGCTCCCTTTGGTAAACCAGCTTCTTCAAATAATTCTACCAATGCATACGAAGAAAGTGGCGTTTGGTCGGCAGGCTTTAGCACAATAGTATTTCCAGCCGCAATTGCTGGGCCTACCTTATGTGCTACTAAATTAAGTGGAAAATTAAATGGTGTAATAGCACCAATAACCCCGATTGGTTGTCGAATTGTATACGCTATACGGCCACCTGCTCCTGGTGCAGCATCTAATGGTAACGTCTCACCATATATTCGCTTCGCTTCTTCAGCTGCAAACTTATATGTTTGAACAGTGCGATCTACTTCTCCCCGTGCAGCACGAATTGGTTTTGCAGCTTCTTTTGCGATAATCTCTGCAAACTCTTCTCTTCTCTCATCCATTTTTTGTGCAACCTTTTCTAAAATAGTTGCACGGTCGTATGCGGATAATTTTTTCATTTCTTTCATTGCATTTTTGGCCGAAACTATTGCTTCCTTAACGTCATCTTCTGTACCTTGCGCAATCTCCGCTAATGTTTCTTCAGAATATGGTGCATACAATGGTTTATACGTCTCTACTGATTTCCATACCCCATTTATATATAAATGTTTTTTCATAGTGGTTCTCCTTCCGAATATATGTATACAATAATACATTTCATTTATTTCACCTAGTGAAAGGTCTGACTTGTGTAATTGTATCATAGCCCTAATACATCAAAAAAACATTTTGCTCAAAAAAACTCTGCTACAAAGCAGAGTTTACGAACTAATTTGTTCTTGGAGCGAAATCTTTTTTTCATCTCCTACAATAACAATCGATTCTGAAGGTTTCGTTACTTCTAATCTCTTAATATAGTGTCCATCTAATTTTTTCACGCAAAATTTATAATTTTCAATCTCAATGGTATCACCCTCGGAAATCTCAATATTTTTTGTTAGGATCCAACCGCCAATCGTATCGACATCATCGTCGTCAATAGTCAAACCTAATAATGCGTTCACTTCACTAACAAGTACTTTTCCCTCTAAAATCGTTTTCGTCTCACTAACTTGTTGGATTTCCGGTTGTTCATCAGTATCGAACTCATCTTGAATATCCCCTACAATTTCTTCTAAAATATCTTCAACGGTTACAAGACCTGATGTACCACCATATTCATCAATTAATATAGCGATATGTGTTCTTTCTCTTTGCATTTTTAAAAATAGATCATGAATTGGGATAGATTCAATAACTAAAATAATTGGCCTAATATATTGCTCCACTGTCTTTTCACTAACAACTCGGTGCTTCACAAAATCTGTAAATATATCTTTAAAATTCACAAAGCCTATTACATGGTCCTTATCACCATCAACAACCGGATACCTCGTATATTTTTCATGAGACATTTTTTGTAAAGCCTCTTCAGCAGGCATTTCTTTATTTAAAATATTCATCTCTGTTCGTGGTACCATTATTTCTTTCGCAATACGATCATCAAATTCAAATATTTTATTCACATACTTATATTCAGATTGATTAATCTCACCATTTTTATAACTTTCTGAAACTAACAACCGCAATTCTTCTTCTGAATGCACTTCATCATGCCCTTTTGGTGGTTTCAACCCAAGAAACTTTGTAATTAACCGAGCTGATCCATTTAAAATCCAAATGAATGGGAATGCAATACGATAAAACAAAATGAGTGGCTTAGCAACAAAGAAACTCACTTGTTCTGCTTTTTGAATCGCAAATGTTTTTGGAGCTAACTCTCCTACTACCACATGGAAAAATGTGATAAACAAAAATACTAAAATTATAGCTAAAATGTCTGCCAGTTGAGTAGGGACGTTCCAATTTGCAAACAACACATCAAACATGTGCTTTAGCGCAGGTTTACCAGACCACCCAATCCCAAGAGCTGTAACAGTTATTCCTAATTGACAAGCTGATAAATATTCGTCTAAGTTTGTAATGATTGTTTTGACAGATATTGCACGATTATTTCCTTTTGCAATTAAATAGTCAATTCGTGAACTTCTCACTTTAACAATTGCAAATTCTGCTGCAACGAAAAATGCCGTTAAGGCAATTAAAACAATCACTATACTTATACTATATATGTCCAAATACTTTTCCTTACTTACAGTGTAAGCAAGGAAGCCACCTCCTACTTAAATTTATTCAAGTGAAGTAAGCATTCTTATACTCTAATAAAATTCTACATTAGTAACCACCTTTTTATATATTATATGCATACATAAAAAAGATATTTATAATTATGATAATCTAATTAGCTTATTATCGTCAAACTATAATAAGCCCAATTTTCCGATAACTAAAAATGATTTATATAAATAGTATGTGCTAAACAGCTGAACTTCGTGAAAAAACACTTTCTTTGCCGATTCCACACTTCTTTTGTCACACCTGAAGGGAACTTGCTACATAACTAGAAATCATTCAACAGGATATATATAGGAGGGATTATTTTGGAATATAAAACACCATTTATCGCAAAGAAATTAGGTGTTAGCCCAAAGGCTGTTGTCCGGATTGCACAACAATTAAATCTTACGATTAAAAAAAATAAATATGGTCATTTTATTTTCACACAAGGTGATTTAGATCTAATGTTAGAATACCATCGCTCTCAAATGGACCAGCCTCAAAACTCTCAAACTACTCAAAAACCATCTTCAAATGATGTAGAAAAATTAAAAACTCAAGTAAACACAATTGTTCAAAACACATCATCGAATGATTTTGAGCAATTAACAGCTCAATTTACCACAATTACGAGAAGACTAGATCGAATGGAAGAACAAATGCAAGATAAAGCAAATGATGTCGTTACATACCAACTTTTACAACATCGCCGCGAAATAGAGGAAATGTTAGAACGAATTCAAAAACTAGAAGCTGCCCTAAAAAAAGAAGAACCAATATACATTACTCCTGATGCAAAACCAACATATGAAAGAGAAAAGAAACCGAAGCGTCGTAAAATGATTTTTAGTATATTTGGACTATAATATTTTAGACCCTTATTCTGAGAATAAGGGTCTACTTTTTGTATGAAAACAGATGCCTGTAATAAGTAACTCTTCTTCATACTATACATATTCATATATTTTCATTTTGTTAACATAATATTTTTACTGTATTCTGCAATAAGTGCCTGCGCATGAGCATTTCCTTGAATAATATCACGGAATTCTTTCAAAGAATACAGATGTGTAGCCCCTTTTCGAGCATGAATTCGCACTGGTACACCTTGTAAAGTATCATGAAACTGGAATGGACTATCTATCGGTTCGATTGGAAAACCGAGTGTAAGTAAATACATATACATTCTTTTTGTAACTGCTGCAATATACCATTCCGCTTTCGTCTCTAACGCATGCATAAATAAAATAGCTGCCAGCCTTTTGAAATGTCCTCTCCCCCGAGACGTTTTCGCAATACTTAACTTTCCTATTTCATACACATTTTTCAAATCTTTCACTAAATCATTTTTAGAAAACGGATAGAAAAACTCAGAATTTGATTGTTCAGGTACTGTAAACTTAATACATTCTACTGTACCAATATGATGTTCATCTTCTATTAATAAAAATCGTGATGGATTTAAATTACGTTCTACAAACATTAAGTTTCTTTCTTCACAAAAATCTCCCCACAGTTGCTCGAACCAAAAATGCTCTTCCTTTGTTTGAACACGCTGGAACATATTTAACCGCCTTTCCCATCGCCGCTCTGTTTTTGATAACGCTTTCACTTACTATCATATAAGAACAAATCTTCGTATGCAACTAAAAATATTTATGTCTTATTATATTCTGCAAAATGAATTAAATTCCTACTTATTAGTCATTCATGCACATGTAAAAACCCTTAATTCCCCATACTGTTACAAACATAACAAGATTCAATTACTCTAATAAAAAATAATAATCACTATCAAGTTCGAACCGTATAATGTGTCTTTCCGTACTGCATATAATTCTTCTTAACCTAAAGAAATCCTTCATTAAAAAGGATTTCTTTTACATTTTATTACTTTTTAACCATTTCTCAAAAATTTGAATCATCCCATGCTTCCCAGCCAACTTCTCTTCTCCTTGTTTCGTTTTATATGGATATAGTTGTAAAAACACTCCACATCCAGATTCAATTTTTTTACTATGCATATGGCTACCTGGATATACACAAATCACTTCATAAATCGCTCTTCGCTTAAAAATTCGTTTACCATCCTGTTCTTCTACATACTTAATAGACCAGTATTTATACATTTGCTCCGTTGCTTTCGTATTACCTACAGGCTGAAAAATATTGTACATAGGACTATATTTCACTTCGATAATAATAGAAGATTTATATACATACTTCTCTTCTTCCTTTACATAACAATCTAAACGAATATCCGGCTTCTTTGTGTCCTCTCCGTTATAAAAATTACTTCCTTTGCTTAGTGCAATAAGAGGGTGTGTTTCAATTAAATCATTAAACGCGACGTGCACTTTTATATCATCTCGATGTAAAATCACTGTCGTTCCATCTTGTAATCCGTCTAAATAAAAATGTTCTTGTATTTGTTCACGGATAGGATTCTTATCTTCAAATCCGATTTGTTCTAATATAGAAATAACGATAAAAAAAGCGTAATACTCATACACTAAAAACGTTGGTTTATATACGAATAATAAAGATGGAGGTTGCTCCGTATGTTGCGGTAACAATTCTAAATGGTGGATTAATTGTTGATGCGGTATAGATAAAGTGTTCGAATTAATGGTAGCTGTTTCAGAAACTTCCCTCCAAAATGGAGAATACAATAAATTTCGAAAGTATTGCACACTTTCATATACGATATGAGCTAATATTTTATATTCTTGTATTTTCACAGAACTTTTCCGTAAATCTGCTTCTTTCAGTAAATGTAGATTTCTATATTTTTGTTTTTCCCTATCCGTCACGGATCCATTTCGTTCAATCGTTTTCATAATTGTTTTAACAGCTTGAAATTCATCTGACTTTTTCTTCTTTTCTCCTTCTAGTATTTCAATAGTTTTACGTACAAAAATTTCTGCTTCAAGTAAATAATAATAGAATTGCATCGTTTTAAATTTAAGAAATGCATTTTCAATACTATTTTTTTGCTCCTTAAATTTACGGTTGTAATATTTCGCATAAAGCTTTCTTTCTGTCATAATGGCAGTTTTTCTCGTTGCCTTCCGCGCTTTCGTTTCCCATTCATATTCGTGTACAAATTCCGCATTCGATTCTACTTTCTTAAAAATTTGTTTTATTCTTTTCATTTTTTGTGGCAACTTTCTTAACAATACCAAATAAGAAGAATCTTCAATATCGCTAAGTGCTGAGAAAGTTTTCTTGTAATAACCTCTATCTAAAATTAACTCGTTTAAAATTGACTTCACATAATCTTGAATCATTTCAAATTGGTCATCAAAAAAGTTTTTAGGAACCACTTGAAACGCACCATAATAAGTTTTATCTTCTATACGCACTTCAAAATGGTATAAGCCACAGCGCCACGGATAAAAAAATTCAGTTTTTCCATGTTCATACACTAATACTCTTTGTTTTTTTTCATTTAATTCATATTGTGACTCTTTTATATTCTTTTGTCCCTCATATACTTTATTCCATATGAATGTAATATCCATTGGATTTTGATAATGGAAATGTAATTTCAGTGGTTTTAATTCCTGTACTTTATAAATACATTGAACTAATGCTGTAGTAGACGTACAAAGCCGGTTTAAAAGGATAAAATCGCCTTTCCCCTCAGTACCAATAATTAGCTTCAATACAAACGGGAGCGTTTCTTTCGTATCGACGATTGCTGTTTCATAACGCTCCTCATTTTGCATAGCCATACAGCTCCAGTTCTCTACGCTTTTGTCTTATATAAGCTAAAGAATGTTCAAATGTAGATACACGATTTGCAAGCGGAGACTGTAAAAGTGGTATCAATGTCGCTCCCCTTTTTGCTTCTTCAGAAAGTAGAGGGCCCACTGTCATTTCTGTCCCCCTTAATTTCGTTAATACACGCTGCTTTATTTGCAAATCAAAACCTTCTTCCCTGCTAATCATATAGGACTGATTATTTTGGAACGGTATATTTTGCAAATACGTAGCGATTGCGCTTGCACATCGGAAAGAAATTCCTTTTGATATATCGTGTGATGATAATACATCATGTAACTTATCCAATAACTCTAATTCCTCTTCAGTATACACTTCGATCATCTCTTTATTCCTAAACCAATTGAGTCGAAATTCTCCCGTTGTTACTTTCAGCGGGGGTTGCTGAACAACTTTCTCATGTTCTATACTCATCTCGCAAAACGGAATTTTTTGTAATGTAATCAAATTTGTTCGATCTAATAATCGATCGGAAAGCTCTTTCGTCGTTTCATCAAAATTTACAGTGCCTACGAAAATAATATTCTCACCAATTTCCACTGAAGGTGGAATTTGATTTTCTATTTCTTGTACTTTCTCATACAAACTCAAAATACGATTTTTCTTTTCAAGTTGAAGAACGGATAGAAACGGAGTAAACCAATGCTCAATATGTGACATGTTCATTTCATCGAACACAATTATATACAATTGATTTGGATTTTCTTTAGCCTTTAACAATGTCCGAACTAACTTCGTTTCACTTTCAATAAAATTACCATTCGGATGAAGGTAACCGAGAATATCATGTGGTTCTTGATACGATGGTGAAATCGGAATCCAAATTAATTCTTCCCCATAACGTAACCCAAGTGATTCTGCATAAGCTTGCACAAAGCGTGATTTCCCAACACCTGGTATACCACCAACAATTGTTAACATATTGGTTTTAATACTAATGTGAAAATTATATATATCTGTATCATCCAAATATAACCCTTTATTACGAACCATACTTTGTACATACTGCAAAAAAGAGGATTCACGCTCATCCCATTCCCAGTCATCCTTTTGCATTTTAATATCTTCTACTTCAACTAACTTACCTTCTTCAGCAATTCGTTTATTTAGTTGGTCATACACATTTTCACTTACAAAATATAAATGATCATCTACTGCTATTTCTACATGTTTCATCCAATCGTTTATTTCAATATATTTGCATTCTTTTCTTTGCTCAAAATATGAAATTGAACTTATTGATGATTTTAACGATAAATTTCCATATAGCCTTCCCTCATGCCACAATAATTCTGGAGGCTCAAAGTCTTTTGGTAATTTAGGCATAAGAAATGATAAATAACCGTTGCTTAACTTCCGTTCCAATGACGCTCTCTTTTTATAATTTGAGACCTTTGGTGAAGGAATCACTTTATATGAAGATGCTATTTCCCGAGGCTCTTCTGTGCATATTAATTCCAGAAATAAATTTCCACGATCATAATAAAGACGAAACATAACCAGTTGCTTTTCTAATTTATGCTTCTTTAAATCAGTAAAGATTTTTTCATTCTTTTTATTACTGCATAATCCTTCAAACAAATATTTTCCAGTCGGAAATAACTCTTGTAAAGTTAAAGGTATTGAAGAAAGACATTGTACAAAGAAATTTTCTCCATTCTTCTCTCCCTCAGCTTTTGCAAACTTCCCAATAAACCTCATATAATACATTCGCTTTATAAAACTTGGATGAAGAGCTTTATGTAATTTCAACGTAGTCACCTTCTTTTTTTCATACTATCCTTATTGTATGAACTACAATCTAAAACTAGAAATAAAAAACCTGACGTCATCCGTCAGGTTCAAAATTAAAACGTATATTAATGAGAAGGAAATGCTTTTTTTTCTTGTAAAATGGCATTATGAGCGATTTTCATTTTAGCAAGTACGTACCGTAATCGATCTTCGGCATTTTCATCTTTATTTTGCTGCAAACTCGCCAAATTCTCTACAGAACTCGCTAAATTTTCAATCACGCCTCGAAGTTCAGGATGATGATTAAAAAAAGATTCTTGTACTAATACTTTCCTTAAATCACTAGCTAAATCCATAATTCTAGACAACTGTTCTTTTTCTTCCATTTTCATCCCTCCTGAATATCTTATGTATTAAATATTCTCTAGACAAGGAAAAAAGCCCTTTAAATTAAAAGGACTTTTACATTTTTATAGTTCCTGTCAGTAACATATAAAGTGATGTAATAGCTGCAATAACAATTGCCAACATCACATATCGCTCTTTGCCTGCAAAACAACGATTCCCTTTTTCTTTTCTTGCAAACATATACACGAGAATCCCAATACCATATACGATTGAAACAAGCAATAAATTCTTTAAACCAGCTGCATAAATTAACCATACAGAGTATAGGGAAGCAATTAATGCTAACAATCCATTTTTTACTCTCGCAACTTTCAGCTCTTTCGTGATGACTAATTTCAATTGAAATAGCGCTGATAATAAGTACGGCAGTAATATAGATGTTGACGCAATAAAATACATAATTTGATATGTCGATTGTGAAAACAAAACGATTATAAATATAGTTTGGGCAACGATATTTGAAATCCACAATGCCATATGCGGCGTTTGTTTCTTATTTGTTTTCGTAAAGACTTTCGGAAACACGCCGTCTTTTCCTGCTACGTGAGAAATTTCAGAAACAAGTAAAAACCAGCCAATTAATGTACCTACAAGTGACGCAACTAATCCAATATTAATTGCCATTGCACCCCATGGCCCAACAACATGTTCTAATACATGTCCCATTGAAGGAGTCTCTAATACTGAAAGTTCTTTTCTTGTCATGGCTCCCATTGACAGAACAGAAATTAAAATATAAATAGACATTACTAAAATAAGTCCAAGTACTGTCGCTTTTCCAACGTCTCTACTATTTTTAGCTCTTCCTGATAATACAACTGCTCCTTCAACCCCAATGAACACCCAAAGGGTTACGAGCATTGTATTTTTCACTTGACCTAGTACAGAGGAAACTGAGATAGTTCCTTCGCCCCAAAAGTCATGTGTAAATGTATCCCAGCGAAACGCTGTTACCATCACGACAATAAATAATAAGATCGGAACTAATTTCCCAATCGTTGCGATAACATTCATAATGGAGGCTTCACGAATTCCAAATAAAATTAGAAAATGCAATGTCCATAATAAAAGTGATGCACCTACGATTGACGCAACATTATTTCCGCCTTTAAAAATTGGGAAGAAGTAACCTAATGTACTAAACAGTAACATAATTGTTGCAACATTTCCTAAAATCCCTGCTAGCCAGTATCCCCAAGCACTGTTAAAACCAATATATTCACCGAATCCAGCTCGTGCATAACTATAGATTCCGCCCTCAAGCTCCGGTTTTTGTCTTGCTAACGTTTGATATACGAGCGCAAGTGGAATCATTCCCATTGCTGTAATACACCAACCAATTATCGTTGCACCACTATTTGCTCCTACTGCTAAATCATGCGGTAAACTAAAAACACCGCCACCAACCATTGTTCCAACTACTAATGCGATTAACGGAAAAAACCCTAACTTCTTTTCTATTTGTACCACCCCATCTGTCATTCTAGGTGTTATGTTCGTTCAACTATTAAAGTCACCTTTTTCTCTAATAGACGTTTCTCTTATATTTTTTCAGGAAAACATTACTTATTCTAAAAGAAAATGAAGAAAAATGGAATACTTTTTTGAAAAAATGTATAAGTATGCACAAAAAAACCGTTCATTTTGTAATGAACGGTCATTTCATACATATAAAATTGTATATTTATTGTAAAATTAACGAAGTAACTTCTCTTTTTGTAAAAATTGTTTTGCGACTTCTTCGCTACTTTTCCCATTCACATTTACTTCATAATTCATTTTTCTCATTTCTTCATCTGTAATCTTTCCAGATAATTTATTTAATACTTTTTCGAGTTCAGGATATTTCTGTAACGTCTCTTTTCTTAATAATGGTGCTCCTTGATAAGGCGGGAATAGTCCTTTATCATCTTTTAGCACTTTAAGCCCATATTGCTCCAATTCACTATCTGTTGAATATGCATCGATTACGTTAACATCTCCCGATTGTATTGCACTATAGCGCAGTTTCGGTTCCATCGTTTTAACATTTGAAAACTTATAGTTATATAATTTTTGCATTCCTTTATAACCATCTTCACGATCAGCAAATTCTAATGTAAATCCTACTTTAGCTTCCTGTGCAATTTTTCCTAAATCAGAAATTGTATTTATGTTATTTTGATCTGCTATTTTTTTCGGCATGGCTAGTGCGTATGTATTGTTATACTCCATTGGCTTTAACATAACCATATTATATTTCTTTTCCATTCCAATACGAGCTTGTTCATATACTTCATCACGATTTGTACTTTTCGGTTCTTCTTTCACGAAAGTAGATAAAGCTGTACCTGAAAATTCTGGGTATATATCTACTTCACCTGATTTTAACGCTTCGAATACAAATGCTGTTTTTCCAAGGCCTGGCTTTAATTCCACTTGTAAATCTGTATCCTGTTCAATAAGTTGCTTGTACATTTGAATTAATATTTCTGGTTCAGATCCAAGTTTACCAGCAATAACTATGTCTTTCTTTTCGGTATTCCAAAGAAATGGAGCAGCTATCATTACTACAACTATACATATCGTCAATATAACGCGCTTAGAAGAGCGTTTCGGGCTCTCAAGTATGCGAAGTACTATATCAAAGAATAAAGCGAGTAACGCAGCTGGTACGGCCCCTAAAATGATAAGCGCATGGTCATTTCGATCTATGCCTAATAATATGAGCTTACCGAGCCCACCAGCGCCTATTAAAGCAGCTAATGTAGCCGTTCCAACAATTAATACCATCGCTGTACGAATACCAGCCATAATAATTGGCAATGCGAGTGGAAGCTCTACCTTCCATAATCTTTTCCAGCTATTCATCCCCATAGCTCTCGCCGCTTCTATAAGTGATTCATCTAATTCCCGTATTCCTGTATATGTATTTCGTAAAATAGGTAATAGTGCATACACAACTAATGCGATTATAGCTGGCAGTTTTCCAATTCCTACTAACGGAATTAATAGTCCAAGTAAAGCAAGTGAGGGCACTGTCTGCATAACAGCAGAAGTCCCTATAATAAATTCAGCCATTCGTTCTTTTCTCGTTAATATAATGCCGAGTGGCACTGCAATAATTACTGCAAAAAATAGTGAAATAAGCGATATTTGTAAATGCTCACTTAATGCACTTAGCAATTCTACTTTTCGTTCTTGGAACGTTTGAATAAAATCAGTCACTGTTTAGCCTCTTTCCTTCATTTGTTCAACAATGTAATTGACAATATGACGACTTGTTAACGCTCCAACATATTGACCATGCTCTTCAACCGGCACTGACTCTTCAGTTTGTAAGCGGACTAGTGCTTCTTGTAATGACGAATGTAAAGATAAAGCATTCCCTTCAACTCGTATACCCTCGTCTAGCGGCAATACCTCTTCTATACTCTTCCCCTCATACCAAGGTCGTCCACGATTTCCAATGAACTCCTCTACAAACTCATTTTTCGGGTTATGTATAATTCCTTCTGGTGTATCTAATTGAACAACTTTTCCTTCTTTCATTACACAAATACGATCACCAAGTGATAAAGCCTCTTGCATATCGTGCGTTACGAACACGATTGTTTTTTGAATCTTTTTTTGCAGTTGTACGATATCCTTCTGGAGCTGCTCCCTACTTAACGGATCTAACGCACTAAATGGTTCGTCCATAAGTACAATTTTCGGGTTTGCGGCTAATGCCCGTACGACACCAACACGTTGTTTCTGCCCTCCCGACAATTCATCTGGCATGCGATCACGATATACATCTGGATCGAGCCCAACCATCTGTAGCAAGTCATCGACACGTGCTTTTATTTCCTTTTTGGTCCATTTTCTCATTTCAGGGACAACTGCAATATTTTCAGCAATTGTCATATGTGGAAACAGCGCAATCTGCTGCAACACGTACCCTATATTCCAACGTAGTTCGTTTATGTTATATTGTTGAATATCTTTTCCATCGATTAAAATTGATCCTTCCGTCGTTTCAATTAAACGGTTAATCATCTTCATTGTCGTTGTTTTCCCGCAACCACTCGGACCAATGAGAACAAAAAATTCTCCTTTTTTAATTTCTAAATGTAGTGAATCCACTGCTTTTGTGCCATCTTCATACGCTTTTGACACATGATTAAATTGAATCACAGACACAACTCCTTTCATGTTGTTTCCTTTATTTTGATGGAATATAGCATTCATTTCAAATGATACGCTTTATTATACAAAAAAAGAGCTCTCATTTGAGCTCTAACGGTCGAACAATATTGTTTTCATAATTGCAGCATATTCACGCACATACGCTTTTTTCTTAGAGCGTCTCGGTGTTTCAGCAGCCAAAGCTTCCATCTTTATCCCTAAACGCTTTGCAATTATTTTCGTTCGATATAAATGATACGTATTACTTACAACTACCGCATGCTTTACATCATATAAATCCATACTAAACTTTAAATTTTCATACGTATTTGTAGAGCGGTCTTCAATTAAAATACGATTCTCATCTATACCATGTACCATTAAATAGTTTCTCATACTGTGAGCTTCCGGTATATCTTCATCTTCCCCTTGACCACCTGAAACAATTACTTTCACCTCAGGGTGAGCATGTAAATATTCCAACGCTATATCCAAACGATTTTGAAGAGATAAAGACGGTCTATCTCCAAATAACTTTGCACCTAATATAAGAACGTATGGAGAGTGATTACTCAATGTTTCACGAGCAACTTTATTCATTCGAAACGTCATATAAATGATGTATAGCGGAGGTAGTAATAAGATTATAAGCAATATCCATTTGTTCATAAATAAGTTAACACTCCCTTTCTTTTTATTATATAGAAAAAGAAAAGGAGGCAGAAGTATTTTTTAAACAATTGATTTATTAGACACATTCGCTTCCGTTTTACGTTTTGAAATTACATAATAAAAAGCAATCCCTAATGATAGGATCAATATACAGCTCAGTACGTAAAACGGGATCATTACCCCTGCTTTAGATACGCCTGCCGTAAACAACATTAATAATACAATTCGAATTCCTGTGCCAATTAATCGAAATAAGCTGTCCACACGTCCCATTACTTCGTTTGGGATTTCTTCCATCATCAATACATTTCTCGCCACTCGTGTTCCAGCATTTCCAATCGCATGGAAAATCGCTAGTCCATATAATAACATAATGGAAGGCTCAATAATCATTGCGGTAATTGAAATTACATAAATAACCATCGTCATAACGATTGAAATTTCTATTTTGACATATTTCATCATGATTGGAATACTTATTCCTGCAAGAACCGCTCCGACACCGTACATCATACCTTCAATTGCGTAAACAGAGGCACTAGCTTTGAGTATATCTGAAATATATACTGGGATTAAATAATTTGCCATCATGACACCGATAAACGGCATATAAGTCGCTAGTAAAAACCAAAATAACTTAGGGCGCTTTTTCATAAAGTGAATTCCTTCGAACAATTGCTTCTTAAATGTTGCTTTCCGTTTTACTTCTTTTTTCTTTACATATGGTATACATAAGAAAAGAAAAAATGCTCCTGCAAAAGTTAACATATCCACTAACAAGATCCATTTCAAAGAAATAATCTCAATTAAAAAGCTAGCAGCTGCGCCTGAAATAACTTGCGTTAATTGTCCTTGTATTTCCATTGTGCCACTTAAACTTTTATAATGCTCTGATTGAAATATTTCTTGGTTAAATGCAAATATTGTGGGATAGAATAATAGATAATAGAAAGAACCTGCTATATAAATAATAATGTAATGAATAGAATTGTATGATTGCCCAGCAAATCCCCAAATGGCCATCATTCCTATAATGGCTATCCCGATACCTTCGTTACATAACAATAAAGATTTTCTTGAAAAACGATCTATGCTTTGCCCAATGAATGGTGTTAGTAAAAACATGATGAGAGTTGCAACGATAGAAACATAACCAAATGTTGTCTCTCCTCCACTTTCCTTAATTAACAACCACGGAATCGTTATCATAACAATCCCGGAACCAATAGCGGATAAACTATTGGCTCCTAGAATGTAATACAAGCGAGAATCATGATAAAGAGAGGACATATCACTCAACTCCTAATTGTTTTTTCACCTCTTTATATACGCTCATATATGCTTTTAATTCTTTAACTAAATCATGAATTAATGGTTTTGCATCTTCTCCAAGTTCACTATCTTGCACATGTAATCCATCAAGCACGACTTGTTTTGGAATTGCATTTGCGTAAACGCCTCTAGCGACAGTGCGCATACTATTTAATGCGTTTATTCCCCCTTTACCTCCTCCAGCAACTGCTAGTAATGCGACAGGCTTATGGATGAATTCACTGCTACTTAAGTAATCTAACGAATTTTTCAACGCTCCGCTCATCGCATTATGATATTCTGGTGTACATAGTACTACTCCATCCGCAGCTTTCACTAAAGCTTTTAATTTTTTTACTGCCTCTAATTCACGTTGTGATTCTTCTCCATTATATAAAGGCAATTCCGCTACTGCTAAATCGTATAACTCCCCTTCAAATTGCTCTGCAATATATTTTGCCACAACGCGAGTTCTACCGAATTTTCTTGGTGTACCGTTAATAACGACTAGTTTCATAATTATTTCTCCCCTTTGTTTTCAAGTTATATTTATATATTATCAGAAATTTCTATACAAAACACAGTAAAAAGAGGGAAAAACTTTCATTAAATAGTATGAGAAATAAAAAAACTCATACTTTCGTATGAGTTTCACAAAACTAATTTTTCACAACCTCATGTCCACCGAATTGATTACGAAGAGCTGAGACAACTTTCCCATGGAATGTATCATCTTCTTGTGAACGGTAGCGCATAAATAATGACATAGCGATAACTGGTGCCGCTGCTTGTAATTCAAGCGCTGTTTCAACAGTCCATTTCCCTTCTCCTGAAGAGTTCATAACACCTTTAATGCCATCAAGTTTCGGATCTTCTGCAAATGCTTTTTCAGTTAAGTCCATTAACCAACCACGGATAACCGATCCGTTTGCCCATACTTTTGCAACATCTTCATAATTGAAATCAAAATCACTTTTATCTAGTACTTCAAATCCTTCAGCGATTGCTTGCATCATTCCGTATTCAATACCGTTGTGAACCATTTTTAAGAAATGCCCACTACCGACGCGGCCTGCATATGAATAACCATTTTCTACTGCTAAATCTTTAAATAAAGGTTCTAGTTGATCATAAATTTCTTTTTCTCCACCAACCATTAAGCAAGCGCCGTATCTAGCTCCTTCTACACCGCCTGATGTACCGATATCTACATAATGTAAGCCAAAGCTTTTCGCTTCTTCAGCACGGCGTAACGTATCCTTATAGAATGAATTTCCACCTTCAATAACGATATCGCCTTCCTCTAATAATGGATATACATCTTTTAGTACTGACTCAACAACTTCTCCTGCAGGTACCATTACCCAAATTGTACGAGGTGCTTCTAATTCAGAGATCATTTCTTTTAATGTATGACGAGCAGTAATCCCTAATTCCCCTGCCTTTTCAACAAGCTCATTATTTACATCGTATACAACTACTTCATGCTTGTCTTCATGTAAGTGTTCAGCTAATGGGAATCCCATTTTTCCTAATCCAATTAAACCTAGTTTCATATTAATCAATCTCCCATTCTATACAAATATATTTAATAACGAAATTAATCCAAGTGCTACAACAGATAATATTGTCTCCATTGCGGTCCATGTTAATAATGTTTCTTTCACAGTCATTCCGAAATACTCTTTAATCATCCAAAATCCAGAATCATTTACATGCGATAATATTAATGACCCTGCTCCTGTTGCAAGTGCCAGTAACTCTACATTTACTCCTGGTGTACTTGCTGCAATCGGTGCTACAATTCCAGCTGCTGTCATCATAGAAACAGTAGCCGATCCCGTTGCAACTCGGATAAGTGCAGCAATTCCCCAACCTAATAATATCGGTGAAATATGTGATTCTTTCGCCATCTCCGCAATTGTAGTTCCGATCCCAGAATCTAATAACACTTTATTAAAGGCACCACCTGCACCGATAACTAACAGTATGTTTGCAATTGGGCCTAAACAATCATTTGTAACTTGTAAGACTTTGTCTTTAGAAAACCCTTTTGCATAGCCAAGACTAAAGAAAGAATATATCGTTGCAATTAATAATGCGACTATTGGATCTCCAATAAAATGCAATACTTGTGCAAGTTGGCTTGTTTTATTTAATGCTACTTCCGCTATCGATGCACCTAGCATAAGAAATACTGGAAGTAAAATAGTAAACAATGTATTTCCGAAGCTAGGAAGTTCCTTCTTCTTATCTCTTTCAATAAATTGCTCCGCTATATCTAACGGTACTTCTTTATGTATACGAGCACCAATCCATTTCCCGTAAAGCGGACCTGCAATTATTGCAGTTGGAAGTCCGACAATTAATGCATATAAAATTGTCTTCCCTACATCTGCTTTAAATATACCTACCGCTGCCATTGCTGCTGGATGCGGTGGAACAAGTCCGTGTACAACCGAAAGACCCGCTACTAGCGGAATACCGATTGTAATAAGTGATACCCCTGTTTCTAACGCAATTGTAAATACTAACGGAATTAATAGTACAAATCCAACTTGGAAAAATACCGGAATCCCTACTATAAATGCAACGAACATCATTGCCCAGTGAACACGCTTTTTCCCAAAACGTCCAATTAATGTGTTAGCAATTCGTTCAGCACCGCCAGACTCAGCCATCATTTTTCCAAGCATTGTTCCTAAAGCTAAAACAATCGCTAAAAACCCTAACGTATTACCGAGACCTAATTTAATAGAATCGATAATCCCCGGATGTTGTGGTGAAGTTCCAATTAAGGGCATCCCCATTGCTAGCCCAACTCCGATTGCTGTTAAAATTAAAGCGACAAATGGATGCCATTTTACTACCGTAATTAGTAAAAGTAATATAACAACAGCCGCTAGTACGATCCCAACTACCATTTCTCCCAATCCCCCTATTGTTTACGTTGGAAAGCAGCTATACAATCAAATTCTTCTTTCAAACGATTGTAAAGTCGTTCATACATATAAAACATCTCTAAATATAAAGCCGTATTTTCTTTATTCGGTACATGGTGATGGACAATATCAATCCAATCCTTCACCTCTTCAAGAGAATCAATTTTCCCAATTGCATACAAAGCAAGTGCTGCTGCCCCAAGCGCAGATGCTTCATGACTTTCTGGAACAAGCAATTCTTTCCCCATCATGTCAGATAACATTTGTCTCCAAAATGCAGATTTCGCAAAGCCTCCTGAAACACGTATTTCAGTAAGTGGCCCTGTACAATCTCGAATGGCAAGTGCTACTGAATACACACTCATACAAACACCTTCCATAACTGCTCGTATGAAATGTTCACGTTTATGCTGAAGGTTTATCCCGAAGAATGTACCTCGAGCATTTGCATTCCAGTAGGGTGCACGTTCTCCAGATAGAAACGGTAAAAATAGTAATCCATCTGCTCCAGCTGGTACACTTTCTGCATACTTAATTAATAAATCATAAGGATCAATTCCAAGCTTTCTTGCTACCTCTTGCTCTGGGCTACCAAATTCATCACGTAACCATCTAAGTAATATTCCACCGTTATTCGTTGGTCCGCCGATCACCCAGTGCTCATCTGTTAATGCGTAACAAAAAGTTCTTCCTTTTTCATCTGTATTAACACTCGATGAAATTGTTCGAACCGCACCACTTGTCCCGATCGTAATTGCAGCTGAGCCAGGTGTTATTGCACCGACACCTACATTTGCAAGAACACCATCACTTGCACCAATAACAACCGGAGTATCCTCACTAATACCCATCTTTTGTGCTAATTCCGGCTTCATTCCCGATAAAATATATGTAGTTGGTACAGGTGTTGATAATTGTTCTGGTGACATATTTAACATAGTTAAAACATCTTCATCCCAGTTTAATGTTTTTAAATTAAATAACCCTGTAGCAGATGCAATAGAATAATCAACTACATAGCGTGAAAATAATTGATAAATGACATACTCTTTAATGGAAATAAATTTATGAGCAGTTCTGAATAACTCCGTTTCTTCTTCTTTCATCCACAATAATTTAGAAAGTGGTGACATCGGATGAATCGGTGTACCAGTTCTTCTATAAATGTCATGACCATTCATTTGTTGTAATAGTTTTTCTGATTGCTTTGTGCTTCTATTATCTGCCCAAATAATAGAGCGCGTTAACGGCGCACCGTTTTCATCTACAGCAATTAAGGCATGCATCGCTGTACTAATCCCGATAGAAGAAATATCTTCCGGTGACACATTACCCTTTTCAATGGCAACGCTTACAGTTTTATATACAGCAGCACATATTACATCAGGATCTTGCTCAGCCCATCCGACGTTCGGTTGAATAATTGGATAATCAATTGCATGTGAAGCAATGACTTTTCCTTTCTCAGTGAATACAACCGTTTTCGTACTTGTGGTACCGATGTCAACCCCGATTACTCTACCCCTTGTTTCCATGCGAACCTTCCCTTCGTTTCTAGCAAAATACGATCTAGTAAACCGTTTACATGAATTAGTATATAAAATATTTTTTCATAAATCAAGTTATGAAAAAAAAATTTTTTTCAAACCGAAATGTACCTCTCATCTTCTAAATCATTCTCTTTATCTTTTTTAAATAACCTTTTTAATTTATCAAACATTCTTTCCCCTCCACCTAAAGATAATAATATATAAGTTCTCGTTTTCTTAGTTTGATGGACATAGGGCGTGGCTGCCTACTATCACTTTTTTACCTTGTAAATATATGTTCCATACTATAAAATCTAATAGTATTTATATTTTTCTGAAAAATCAAAACAAAATATGAACTTTATTGTATAATGTTGTAAAAAGATGTCGGAGGGATTTAATGTTATATAAAATATCTCAATTCACAATAAAACTTTCATCAATTCTTTTATCACTCTTACTATTACTAAATTTACCTTATTTATTTATCACTCAACAGGGATTCACTTTTCAACCAATTCATTTTTTTAATCAGATCGTTACTATGTTAAAACAGGTTTTCTCCCCTGAATCATTAGTAGTTATGGGATCAGACCCGAAATTTGGTCATTTCAAAAAGACACCATTATTTCCAACTGTTTTAGAACCTTACCTATATTCATTTACTGTATTATTTATAGCCTTTTTGCTTGCACTCTTTCTATCATCTAGTATGGCATTTTTTTATTTTTTAGCAAAAGATTATATAAAAAAATGGATAAACCGAATTGTGTTCATATTAGAAGCTGTCCCTGATATGATGATGATGATTTGTTTGCAAATATTTTTCATATGGGTACTTCAGAAATTCGGGGAATCTCCTGTCACCATTATTTCTTTTAATGAAAATCGAGCTTATTTACTCCCTATTTTATCTTTAGCAGTCTTACCTACATTACAAATGTTTCGGATGATGGTGTTATACATAAAAGAAGAACATGAAAAACATTACGTAGAGGTTGCATATGGAAAAGGACTTTCATCAAGTTATATACTATGCATTCATTTATTCAAAAATATATCTATCCACTTCTTTCATCATTTAAAAACGATTTTTGTTTTCTTACTTTCTAACTTATTCATTTTAGAATTTGTTTTTAATATGGAAGGCATTATTCAATTTTTATTTAAGAAGGCGTTTATTTCACCTCCAGCTGCATTTATCATACTTGTTATGATTATTTTACCGTTTTATGCCATTTTTCAAATAATCTCATTCATGATGAATAGATGGAAAAAGCAATTGAAAGGAGCAGCATTATGAAATCTATTTGGAAATCAAAACGATTTTTAATCGGCTTTACTTATCTATTCATACTTGTTTCAGCTAGTTTTATTTATAGTTGGTTCTTTAAAGATAACATCCCAAAACCTCCTCAGTTACTTTACAATGACAATAACGAATTACTTGGAAAGGCCCCCTTTTCGCCATCGTTAATGCCGCCTTTTGGATCTGATCGTTTTGGAGAGTCTGTTTTCTTACAAATTGTAGAAGGAGCAAAATTCACTATCTTATTAGCTGTGGCAATTAGCTTCTTTCGAATTTTATTCGGAACATGTATAGGAATCCTCTTAAGTTTATACGCTCCAAGATTCAAGAGATTTTTCCAGGCATGCTCAGAAGTTTTTTACTATATTCCTACTTTATTTATCGCATTTATACTCATCACGCCCGTTAATATTGTAATCATATCAAATGCTGATGGATTAGATCCAAATATTTCATTTGCGTTTTATCAAGTTCTCGTACTTATTTTCGTCGCTCTACCTACACTTTCTTTATATATCTCCTCAGAGGTTGATGAATTTATGAAACGAGATTACATTTTAAGTTCACAATTACTGGGTGCTAGCCGTTTTCATATTATCAAAAAACACTTACGAGTCTTATTACTTGATCGCTTATTTGTGTTATTTATGGAACATATCGTCCAAACACTCATACTCGTTATCCATTTAGCGTTGCTTGATATTGTAATTGGTGGGATACAAATGCGTGAACTCTATGACGGAGTACTCAAACCTGTTTCTCTATCGAATGATTGGGCAGGCCTTATTGGATTAAATCGTTATGAAATGAATATTTCATGGTGGATTATTTTGTATACTCTCGTTTCATTCTTTATTACGATTCTATTTATTAAGCTTATGACAATCGGGATTCAAGATGCACTGAAAGCAAGAGATTCGCAAGTTGTAGCAATTCAAACCGTTCCAAATCATAAAAAATTTGTTAAAAGTAAAGATTCTTTTTCGTTTGTAGATAAAGTGAACCTTTAATCATGTCTCATCAATCAAGTATTAATTGGCATTGATATTAGTAGAATATAAAAAAGATGATCTCTATTGAATACGAGGGATCATCTTTTTTATGCCGTCTAACTTTTTTAAATGTCCTTTGCTAGACTCATGCTTTTTATATTTAAAATGAATTATTTACACTCACAATTATGCTGTTTAAAATCGATTACCATACGCCCTTGAATTCTACCTTGTTCCATTTCTTCGAATACATTTTGTACTTTATCTAGAGAACACGTTTGAACAACCGGCACTACTTTTCCTTCTGCGCCGAACATAAATGCCTCCTCCAGGTCCTTACGAGTACCAACTAGAGAACCAACTACTTCAATTCCGTCTAATACAAGTCGTGGAATGTTTAAATCCATAGTTTCTACTGGTAAACCTACCGCAACTACTTTACCGCAAGCACGTACTGCATCAACTGCTGAGTTGAAGGCTACTTTAGAAACTGCTGTTACTACAGCAGCATAAGCACCATCAAACTCCTCTTGAACAATTTTATCAGCAGGACCTTGAGAAATCGGATTGATAGTCATATCAGCACCAACTTCTTTTGCTAAGGCTAATTTGTCGTCATTGATATCTACTGCAATTACCTTTGCACCAAATACGTTTTTAGCATATTGAATAGCTAGGTTACCTAATCCACCACAACCATAGATTACGATAGGTTGACCAGGTTTAATGTCTGATACTTTTATAGCTTTATATGTAGTTACGCCCGCACATGTAATTGATGATGCTTGAGCAGGATCTAATCCTTCTGGTACCTTCACCGCATAATCAGCTGTAACAATACATTGTTCAGCCATACCACCATCTACTGAATAACCAGCATTTTTTACTTCACGGCAGAATGTTTCTCTCCCCGTTACGCAATATTCACAACGTCCACAAGATTGGAACATCCATGCAATACTTACACGGTCACCTATCTTTAGTGAAGTAACATCATCAGCAATTTTAGTAACAATACCTACACCCTCATGACCAAGGATGCGGCCATCGGTGTTTCCAAAATCATGATTCGCAACGTGTAAATCAGTGTGGCAAACTCCACAATACTCTACATCTACTAGCGCTTCACCCGAGTGTAACGGACGTAATTCTTTTTCAATAACTTCAATATTTGCTTTGCTGTTTTTATTAACTACTACTGCTTTCATATGTGATCTCCCCTTTAGTGTTTTAGAGTTTTAATGAGTTTATCTCACAACTACTGTCCTCACTATTTTGGCTAATTATTGTACCAAATTTAAGTGTTCAATCATCATTACAGGTTCATCATAACATGGAATTTCATAAGCTTATTGTTAAATATTGAACAATATTTGAATTATTACCCAATACGTATTTTGATGTATCAAGCTACTTGTTAAATTTCATATGCAAAATATCGAGGTTTAAAAAATGAATGGTCTAAAAGATGAGAGATTATTATTATAGGTAATTGGCATATTTCTATAGACACTTAGAACAAGTAGATCTAGAGGGTATATCAACAGACTACTCGCCAATATAAAAAGCTCTTCATTTGAAGAGCTTTTTATATTCGCTTCATCGAAATAGTTTCACGTATACTTTGTAAATTTTGTAGTGTTTCCTCTTGTCGCTGCAATGACAATCCCACATACAAAGTATCTAATAAACTAAGCTGCGCTAATCGTGACGAACTTGCTTCTGTACGAAATTCCGTCTCACGCGTCGAAGTATATAATGTTATATGAGCAAGTTGGCTTAATGCCGATTTTTGATAGCTCGTAATCGCAATAATGCGTGCCCCTCTTGCTTTCGCTACTTCTAACGCTTCAAGTAAACCTTTATTACTGCCCGAATGAGAAATTGCAATGACCACTGCTTTTTTTGTCAGCAAGCCCGCTCCCATAATTTGAAAATGTGAATCCGTATGAGCAATACAAGAAATACCCGTTCTCATAAACTTATGATAAGCATCCATCGCAATAATACCTGAACCACCATTTCCATAAAACTCAATTCGTTTCGCTTCATTCAGCGCACTTACTGCCTGTTCCAACGCGTTATCGTTTAACAAATGTAATGTATCTTGCAGTCCTGTAATATGTGAATGAAAAACTTTTTTAGCAACAGTGACAATATTATCTTCTACCGATACTTCCTCATGAATATTTTGCATCGGGGTATGTACAATCTCACGAGCTAATGTAATTTTCAAGTCTTGGAACCCTTGAAAACCTAAGTGTTTGCATAAGCGGAATATCGTTGCTTCGGAACTTTTCGTAACTTCCGCTAATTCCGTAATCGATTTATGTACAACATCTTGTGGATGTTTCAAAATATGTTCGGCAATACTTCGTAATTTCGGTGATAAACCATTTAACGAAGCCTGAATCTTTCCAATCCCACTTTTTGTACCAGGCATAGCGTATCTTCCCCTTCCATAGTAGCTTTATCCCGTATTAACGGGCAGTAAGACTCCCACCTCAAAATTCGATGAATGCAAGGGAGTTAGGTGGGAGATCAACAGCCCGTAAAAACCCGATTGGTTCAACTAATAATCAGTGGGGATGGCCCCCCCACTGATTAAAGTTTCACTTTATTGTACCTAATTATTGAAAGAAGAAAAACCTTTATTCGGCATCTCTATACATTTTAATTTCTCATATGTATTCTACCGTAACATATGACACAATTATTCATACTTATTTCTAGTTTTCCCCATGCTTTACTGCGTATAATGCAGCTTGTGTACGATCACCTACTTCTAATTTAGCCAATACGTTAGAAACGTGTGTTTTCACAGTTTGTTCTGTAATATGAAGCTCTGCTGCAATCTCCTTATTGCTTCTTCCTTTCGCAATTTCACGAAGTACTTCTTGTTCCCTTTTTGTTAACATAGAAAAAGGATTCTCTTTTTCTTTCTTGACTGCTGATCGTCCTAATAGTGCTGGTGTTACTTTCGGGTGAAAATTTGCATTTCCTTGATATACCGCAACGATTGACGCAACAAGTTGATCTGGCTGCACTTCTTTTAATTGATAACCATCTGCCCCAGCTTCTAATGCTGGTAAAACATAATCTTGTTCTGAAAAACTACTGAGCATAAGTATCTTTATCGTCTCATCGTATTGTTTTATACGTTTTGTCGCTTCAATACCATCCATTTTCGGCATTGATAAATCCATTAATACTACATCTGGCCTTTCTGTTTGGACGAATGTTAATGCTTCTTCACCATTTTCTGCTTCCCCAATAATTTCAAATTCTTCTCTCATCTTCAAAAAAAATACAAGTCCCCTTCGAACGATATGATGATCTTCTACAAGTAATAATTTAATTTTCACAGACGTTCTCCCTCTCAAACCGGTAATTGAATTTCTATCTTCGTTCCCTTTTCTGGTTCTGCTTTTATTCGAAAAATCCCCCTCATTAATTCAATTCGTTCTTTCATACTTTTCAAGCCAAGTGCGGACTCTCTTACTTGATCCTGTATAAATCCTATTCCGTTATCTTCTATGTAAAAGTGCAGCTTATTATCTTCAATCCTTAAATGAACACATACTTTTTCACACGAAGCATGCTTTTTACAATTATGTAATGCCTCTTGGCTTATACGCCATAAAACTTCTTCTATTTCATCTTCAATTAAAACCATTCCATCAATTCGAACTTCCACTTGAATCCCTAACAGTTTTCCGTAATTTTGTATCGCTTCTGCTAAACCTTTCTCTAATCCTTCAGGCCTTAATTGCCAAATCAAAAGTGTCATCTCTTGTAATGCTTCCTGTGATAATTCTCCAATATAACTTAACATCTCTTGCAAGTCTCTATCCTTCGTCATATTTAGAGTCCCTTTCGCTGTTAGCATAATTGAAAATAACAATTGTTTAACGGAATCATGTAAATCACGAGCCAATCGATTTCTTTCAGCTACAACTACATATTTCCGTTCTTTCTCAACTAATTCAATACGTTGTATTGTCGTTCCAATTTGAAATGCAATCGCTTCTAATAACGCTAACTCTTCCTCAGAAAAATGTGTTTTATGGGGCGAGGCAACATTTAATAGACCAAATTTCTCTGATCCAGATCTTAGTGGGATTGTCGCATGATGTGTAACATCTTCGGTCTCTCCCCAATTACATTCAATCGCATCCTCTATTCGTTTACATTCAATAATATTTGTCGCTTTTTCCAATCTTCCGTTCACAAAACGTTCTACACACCAACAATCTCCTTCACACATCGGCTTCTTTTCTTGCCACATAAGAGCTGGTGGTAAGTTTTGGTCTACAAGCATACGATGCTTTCCACTTTTATCAATAAAGAATATCCACCCTGTTTGTAAATTCATAACTTGTAATAATGTATGTAACACTTTTTCTAACATTTCCTGTAAGTTTGTCGCTTCATTTAGTAACTCAGCAATTTCTTTTAATGCTTCTAAACGATGCATCTCTTTTTCATCTATGTTCATTCTCATCACCAACTACCATTATAACATTAAGAAATTTCTAAATACTACAAACAAAAAAGAGCTGAATTCCTTCAACTCTTTTTCAGGAGATATCCCCTACAGTTCATTCAAATCCAAATTCTAAATAAAAACAGAAATTAGCTAGTTTTCTTTAACTGTCTGATAAAGATTGTCCCCCATGAATATGCTGTAAACTTTCAGTGTTAACGAACATATTCGCTGCTGGCATTTGCACTTGATTTTTATGGAACATAGACATTAATTCAAATCTTACTTGTCTGGAAGTTTCAAAATAATCTTCAGGTTTAATCAAACCTGTAATACAAAATTCATATCCAACATATTTAAGGTTAGGATTTAAGTCTGTAACTCCAACATATTTAAATGGTTCAACAGCTTCATCATCTACTCTATAAAGATTTTGGTCCAATTTTTCATTACAAATAACACATACTTCTTCTAACAATTCCTTAACTCTTGTAGGATCTTCCTGATAACTTACCGTGATGCGTTCAATAACTCGCATCCACCCTTTATTAAAATTCTGTATCGTTCTAATCTCTCCATGTGGTATGGTAAGGAGCTTCCCTGACCATTCACGAATTTGCATAAAACGAATACTAATTTCCTCAATAGTTCCTGAATTTGTTCCGTTAAAAGTTACAAAATCGCCAACACGAAACTCTTTGTCCGCTAATCTTGCGAAGCCTAATATGACATCTTTTAGCATCTGTTGTGCAGCAAAACCGATGACAACTCCCGCTATCCCTGCACCTGCAATAATACTTTTTATATCTACAAATTGACTAATTAAATATATGATCAGACTGATGATAATGATATATCTAAAAATAGATCGAATAACACTTTGAATCGTCTGCTCTACCTCTTCATCAAAAAAGCTTGATTTTTTAAAAAACCAATCAATAATGCGGTTTATGACAAAAGAAATAATGATAAGAACTAAAGCAAATAGTAAAAATCTTAAAAGTAAAAACTCCCTTACATAATTAAAAAACTCCTCAGTATACGTTAATAAACTCATCCATCCACTTCCTTACTAATGAAAATTTCATGCAAAGCTGCTTTATTGTAAATACGCATTTATCATCTCAACACTTGTTTTCAGAACATCTTTTCTCCTGACCTTAAATCATACTTTCTTAACTATGTATTTGTATTCATTGTTCATCTTCAACAATATAATCCTTTCATCAATCTTTCAACTTCAGTATTTACTATAACCCTTTTTAATCCTCTAAAGGGATATTACAATAGAATTTTTTATAAAGGACTTTCTTTTAAGTTCGCAATACTCACCTCGTTAAAAGCAGGCGAAGCTGAATCATTACATGTACAATTTTTTGATTTAAATGGGCTACCAGAAAAGATTAGCCCGTTCATTAAAAAGTTAATTCAACAGCAAGTCGTCTCTATTTAAATGTGAAAAAGAGACCTTTTGAAGGCCTCTTTTTTTCACTTCACTTCTGCATTTAAACAAGATTTAAAATGTCCAAGTGCATATTCATGCCCTTGCGCATTAAAAGATGCTACTGCTTTTTCATAAACGACAATTTGAAACCCTTTGTTATAAGCATCTACTGCTGTATGAAGGACGCAAATATCTGTACATACACCTACAAGATGCACTTCCCCTATTCCTCTTTCTCTTAGCTTCATTTCTAAATCCGTTCCTGCAAAAGCACTGTAACGTGTTTTGTCCATGTAATATACATTTTCAGCATTTTTATATTTTTCGTATACTTCTTGTAATTCACCGAATAAGTCTCTTCCATTTGTATCTGCTATATTATGAGGTGGAAACAATTTCGCTTCTGGATGATATACATCATTGTTTTCATGTTTATCGATCGCAAATACTACGTAATCACCTTTTTCAATAAATTGTTTCGTTACACTTACAAGTTCCTTCTCAATTTCTTGACCTGGTTTCCCGCATGTTAAAGCACCTTTTTCAGCTACAAAATCATATGTATAATCAATATTTATAAGAGCTCTTTTCATAACTACAATCTCTCCTTCTTCTGTTTCACAGTAAACAATAGAAAATTTGTTATTACGACATCGTATGTACTATTCGACATTTCAAATGAAATCCCTACATTTCCAAATCAATACTTACCTTAATCCGAGTTTATCATAAAGTGAAACTTTAATCATAGGGGGTTATTATCCTTCACCAATCGGGCTTTTACGGGCAGCCCGACTCCCACCTAACTAACTTCCTCGCATGTGCCGAATTTTCAGGTGGGGTTCTTATTGTCCGTTAAGGCGGGATAAAACCGATACACAATGACAAAACATACAGCTCCAATTAACAAGTCATGAATGTGATAATTGAGCGTAACTTCAACCGCCTCTTGTAAAGTAAACCAAATGACCGAAAACATTATAATAAATAAGAAAATACGAATAACTCGTTTCAAACTTTCAATCCCTTCCTCTTACATGATAGTAAAGAATAAGTTCTTCCTATTCATTCGTACTAGAAAGTGAAACAAATTATTCTCAACAACCTAATCCTATCCAAATTAAAAAGTACACTACCACTTTAAGTAATGTACTTTTTATCCATAATTAAGACGCAGGCTTTGTTTCAAACGTTGCTTGATTAAAGCTAATGACTTTTCCTTTCGGGTCATTGTTTTCAAACTGAGCTGCGGTAATCGTATGACTACCTGTCTCAAGCGTCTTTTCTTTTAATTGTACTGTTGTCTGTGTTGTACTAGTTACTTGATGTTTATCTGCAAATATTTGATCTACAAATACAAATGTTTCTTTATCATTTTGAAAATTGGAAAGTTCTAATTCGACTTGCTGAATTAAAGTATCCTTTTTTATGAATACAGTTGGTATATTGCCATTTTCAGAAGTACCATCTGGCGTAGTTACTTTTACTTTCCCTTCTCCGACTGGCACTGCTCCTTCAGGATATACGACCATATTCTCATCACTTGCATTTACAACTTGTTCTTCTTGATTTGACTGTGCATCTTCTTTTTCCTTTGGAGCACCACAGCCTACTAATAACAATACAGACAATCCAGCGATTATGAATTTCTTCAAAATTCATTCCCCCTGTTATTTCATTATAATTTATTATACAAAAATAACTTCTTGATTTTAAAACTAGTTTTTAACACTTTCATGAACAAATATTAGCTTGCTCACGATTACTGTACCATACTTTCATTTTAAGAACATTAATTTTTTAAAAGAAATAAATAGTAATTCCACTCTATTCATCATTTTAGCCCAAATCACTTAAAAAATATCCACTCAAAATAAAAAGACATTGCTATTTCAATGTCTTTTCCACATAACATTTAGAAAATAAATGTTGTAATCTCATCTACTTCTTTTCTTGGAAGTTTCTTCGGTTTATCTTTCGGATAACCGAGTGAAATTACCATATTAATTTGTTTTTGAGGCTCAATTTGTAAATATTGTCGCAGTTCATCTTGAGCTAATAATACAGGTCCTGTCATTGGACAAGTACCCAGCCCTCTCGCATGTGCAGCCAACATTAAGTTTTGTGCTGCTAAACAGCTACTCTTAATTCCTTCCTCTTCCCATACTGAATCAGGAACGAAGGCAATTGGATCAAATATCTTTTCACGAAACTTTGATTCATATGGTGTTGCCAAACATACGATTAATACTGGCGCCTCAGAGAAAGCTGTCGCATATGGACCGAAAGAACGTGTAAGTAATTTCCCTGCTTTCTCTTCTCCATTTTCTGCTGCTTTTGCTGCAAGTTTATGTAATGCATCCCATGTCATTTGTTCAATTTCTTTAATTTTCTCTCGGTTCATAATGACCAAGAACTCCCACGTTTGTGAGTTCGTATCACTCGGTGCATAACGAGCACAATCAATAATTTCTTTTATATCACTAGTGGATACTTCTTGTTCTGTAAACTTTCTAACACTTCGTCTACCGTGAATTACTTCTTTAAAATCTTCATAATTCATATATTAAATCCCCTTTTTACAGCGTTTTCAAAACTTGTCCTATGGTTGAATTATATCATGAAAAAAAGCTGGGGGAATACCAGCTTTTTCCCTCATTATTAATTTGTCACTTTAAACAAACTAATACTTTCTTCATATGCAGCTTGTAGTTTTTTCGTAATTGGTCCTCTTTCGCCACTTCCAAACTTCTCATCACCAATTTGAACAACAGGGAACATTTCAAGTGGTGTCGCTGTAAAGAAACATTCGTCAGCCTCGTATACTTCTTGCAATGAGAATTCACGCTCTTCTACTTCAATATGTAAAGCTTTCGCTAATGTAATAACGTAGTGACGAGTAATGCCGTGTAGAATGAAATTATCGGCCGGATGTGTAATTAATTTATTATTTTTCACCATAAAGAAATTCGAATGACACCCTTCTGTTACAACTCCATCTCGTACTAATATCGCTTCTTGATACCCTTGCTCGTTTATTTTATTTTTAATCATGATATTAGGTAGAAGGTTTAAAGATTTTATATGACAGAACTTCCAGCGTATATCCTCTTCTACAGTAACCTTTATTCCTTGTTCCATAGTAGTAGTAGGTCTTGGAAACGAAACAATATTCGCAAAATATGTTGGTTGTAAATCTTTTTCATACACATGATTTCGAGCTTGAGCACCACGTGATATTTGAAGATACACATTCCCATCTTCTTGAAATTGATTTTTTTCAATCATTTGATGTAACTCTTCCACTAACTCTTCTTTAGTAAACGATGGAATTAGTTTTATTTCTTCCATAGAATTAAAAAATCGTTCCAAATGTAAATCCAATAAATGTGGCTTCCCATCATATAACCTAAACACCTCATATATACCATCACCAAATTGAAAGCCCCTCTCCTCTAATGGGACCATCGGCTGTTCTTCCTTCGTATTCACAATTCTTCCGTTAAATAAAATCCAATCTTTATGAGTAGCTTTCATTCCTTCCCACTCCTTTATTCCATAATTGATTTTATTGTACAACTTATCCACACTTAAAAGAAGGAATTTTCTGTATTTAACTAAACAAAAAAAGTACATCACCTATTTAAAGTGATGCACTCAACCATTCATTTATTTCAAAAAATATTTTTCAATATCATCTAGCATTAAGTTTGCAGCTTTAATACCGCCTGCTGTATTCCAAATTACTTCATCCACTTGGAATACTTTATTATCTTTAGAAGCCTGCAGCTGCTTAAAGAGTGGGTCTTCTGTCCATTCTTTTGCTAACGTGGTTCCTTCGTTATTCTTATCTGCATCTTTATCAGATGTGAAGTAGAGTATGTAGTCTCCATCCATATTCGGAATTTGCTCTTTTGTAATTCCTTTTATCGCAAACTCATCTTTATCTTGTAGTGGTGGTCGCTTAAATCCAATATCATTTAAAACAGCACCTGAGAATGAGTTTTTCTGATAAATACGAACGTCACCTGGTACGAAGCGAATAATAGAAACTTTAGAATTCAATTTATCTCCTAACTTCTCTTTCATTCCTTCAATACGTTTTTTATAATCTTCAAGAGCCTTTTGCCCTTCTTTTTCTTTATTTACAGCTTTTCTATAGAGTGTAAAGTTTTCTTTCCAATCCCCGCGCAATGTTTCAGCGTACACAGTTGGCGCTATTTCGTTCAATTGCTCATATATTTTTTCATGACGCATTTTATTACCGATAATTAAATCTGGCTTAAGCTTCATAACTGCCTCTAAATTAATATCACGCTCAGTACCTACAACTTTCGTATCTTTTAAATCTTTCGCTAAATGAGGATACCATTCATCACCAGCACGTGGTTTTGTAGTTCCAACTGGTGTTACTCCGACAGCTAAAAGCGCCTCCGCACCCTCATTTGTTAAAACAACTACTTTTTCAGGTGTACCATTTACTGTTGTTTCACCCATTGCATGCTTTACAGTATACGAATCTTTTGCTTTAGCCGATGTATCATTTTCTTTTTTCTCTTCTTTGCTACACCCTGCGATTATTACCATAAGTATCATAATGCAGAACATAAATATTTTTTTGCTATGTACCATATGTCCTCCCTAGATGAAATTGATTATCATTAACAATTAAAGATTAATGTATATTACATACATTGTCAATGTATATCAGAAAACTTTTTCAATATATACATTTTAGATTCTATCCGCTATTCAAATGTTTATTTTTAAAATAAAGTGTATAAGTATGAAAATAATAAACGTTCTTAAAATGCGTATCTACGTTATACATAAATACGCATTCATATTACATTATAAACTCATTTCCTAATATTGATTATATTTAATATATGATGGATCATTATACACCCATTGATTTCCACCAAGGTTCAACCAACCGTTTTGATTAATATATACTAAATAAGATTCTGGATTATTTAATTTACGAATAACTGAAGAAGATGTTGATGGACCACTTCTTAAATTCACATTCGTTCCTTGTATATATGCGACACCAATTGCACTTCCATCGCTATTGCTCGTCTTTACAAAATTAATGTACGAAGGGTCATTATACACCCATTGTCCATTTCCTAAGTCTAACCATCCGTTACTTTCCTGATATACGACATACGATTCTGGGGAGTTTAGTTGACGAATAACCGAAGAAGACGTTGATGGACCACTTCTTAAATTCACATTTTCCCCAAGGATATAAGCAATCCCCTTCGTTTGTGGTGTTGGCTGAGGATTTGGAGGTTGTAGATTTGGAGGATTCGGATTTGGAGCTACTCCAAAAATAGCTGCTATTCCGTTTGCATATGCTTGACTTAGATCTTCGATAAATTGTGGATTTTTCAATAAATTAGCATCAAATGTTGTATCAATAAAAGCAGTCTCAGTTAAAATTGCATCCATTGCAGTCTCCCTTAGTACCGCATAATTTGCTTTTTTTGCCCCTCGATCACGAAGACCATATTTTGTTAATACAGGATTGACTGCTGCATGCATTTTTTGTTGCTTTTCATATGCGGAACTACTATTAGATAGCGCATTGTAAATATAACTTTCAAATCCAGTGCCACCGCCACTATTAATGTGAAATGAGATAAAATAATCTGCACCAAATGAATTAGCAATATTAGCACGTTCTGATAAAGAGATAAACACATCACTATCACGTGTCATTTTAATATTGATTGGGTAATTTGCAGATAAAATATCTCGCACACGTCTAGCAATTTGAAGTGTTAACTCTTTTTCCACTAACCCATTACCAACAGCACCAGAATCATATCCACCATGCCCTGCGTCTATAACAAGTTTCATATATCTTTTTCATTCCTTTCTTTATTGTAATAAGCTTTCATTTCTACTCGTCCTATTTTATGTTAATTGTACAAGTTCCGTTACAAGTACAAATAAAAAAACCCCCTTATGTAAGGCGGTTTCTATCGCTTTGCTTTAGCCAATTTAAAATGAATATATACGATTGATAATGGATGTAACGTATGCAAAATAAAAGAAATAAAAGAAATATCCCACCGCCGCTATATAGCAACCCAAACTTCAAAAAGATGTTCAAAAGAGGTGGGAAATACGTTATGTTTTGCAATACAAATAGCATACAAAACAAAATTACAAACACGGGTATATATTGTAATTCATATGGTCTTCTCTTCTTATACATTCTTTTCCGAATAAAAGTCTGACATAGTTCTGCTACTATAAAACAACCTCCAACTAATACAAGACCAGAAGTTATCGTCATACGTCCACCTACCTTATATTCATATCATCACCTAATCAATATTCACTATATTTTCTTTACATATATTCCATTTTCCTCAATAAAACCAGATCCCTCTATGAAAGATTTAGCTTGTTCCGTAAACATCTCTTGCAATACTTTTATTTCTTTCATATTTCTCTGTTTCATCATTTCTTCAAATGTAAAATACGTATTTGTCCCGTATCCATAACCTTGATAATCAAAATGAATAATTAACTGTGACAAAATAGCACTCTCTTCTTGAACGCTATAATCTATTACACCAATATATGTATCATCAGCCTTTACACAATACTGAACCTTTTTCTCATCTAAGCTGTGTGAGTGAAACATTTCTTTTACAGCGCTTTCATTTTCTGTATTTACTTTCTCAAACGTAATCATATGTTGTCCATCCTTTTACTATTATTGTATCAATAATAAATGCAATTTATGAAAAAAACCTTAAGATCGAATGCGACCTTAAGGTTTTTTATTAAACTAAGCTATACGCACGCTTTGTTTCTTCGTGGAACTTATTCGTATCGTATTTATGCTCAACATAAATTTGATGCCATACCATAAACGCAAGTACAGTCCAAATTTTACGGCTATAATCGCCTTTATCTGCACAATGTGCTTCCAGTAAGTTTAATACATACTGTTTTTCGATTAAATGCTCAGTTTTGCTTTCTTTAATAATATTTACAGCCCAATCGTGCATTTCATCTTTTAACCAGTGACGAATTGGTACTGGGAATCCAAGCTTTTTACGATCTAACACGTGATCCGGAACAATTCCACGAGCAGCTTCACGTAATATAGCTTTCGTTGTTCCGTTTGCAATTTTAAATTCTGTCGGAATTTTAGATGCAACGTCAAATACTTCTTTATCTAAGAACGGTACACGAAGTTCTAATGAATTTGCCATCGTCATTTTATCAGCTTTTAATAAAATATCGCCGCGTAACCATGTGAACATATCAATGTACTGCATTTTACTTACATCATCATAATCTTTAATTTCGTTATACAATGGTTTCGTGATATCCATATAGTTAACACTTTCATCGTAATACTTCATTAATTCAGCTTTCTCTTCTTCACGGAAGATTTTCGCATTTCCATAGTAACGCTCTTCGATTGGCGTACATCCACGCTCTAAGAAGCTTTTTCCTTTAAACCCTTCTTTAAGAGCACCACTTAATGCCTTTAGAACACTCTTTCCTGGGCTAGGAATGTAAGAGAACATTTTTAACGAGTTTGGCTCACGATAAATGTTATATCCACCAAATAGCTCGTCTGCACCTTCACCAGAAAGAACAACCGTTACATGTTTACGCGCTTCTTTCGCAACGAAATACAATGGTACAGCTGCTGGATCCGCTAAAGGATCATCCATATGCCAAATGATTTTTGGGAACTCATCCATAAATTCTTGCGCTGTAATGAATACGTTATGGTTTTTAACTCCTAATTTCTCAGCAGTTTCTTTCGCAACATCAACTTCACTGAAACCGCGTTGTTCGAAACCAATAGAGAATGTTAATAGATTTGGATTCATTTCTCTTGCGATAGAAGCAATAATAGATGAATCGATACCACCAGATAAGAAAGAACCTACTGGTACATCACTACGCATATGTACTTTTACAGAATCGTATAATACATCACGAATTGCTTGGATATGCTCCTCTTTCGTTGCGCTTGAAGCGTTGAAATAAGGATTCCAGTAGCGATGGATTTCCATCTCTTTACCGATTTCTTTTACGAAGTAATGACCAGGCTCAATTTTGTTAACATCAATTGTTAATGTTTCTGGCTCTGGACCATATTGGTACGTAAAGTAGTGTTGTAGTGACTTTGGGTTTACCCCTTTGTCTTCCATTACATGCATAATACTTTTCTTCTCAGATGCGAAGAATGTAGTATCACCTTGTTGTGCGATGTATAAAGGCTTAATACCGAAGTGGTCACGTGCACCGAAAAGTGTCTTTTCTTCACGATCCCAAATCATAAATGCGAACATACCACGAAGGTAGTCTACACATTTTTCTTTCATATGTGCATACAATGCAATGATAACTTCTGTATCAGATTGTGTAGCAAACGTTGCACCTTTTTCAAGTAACATTTCACGTAGTTCTACATAATTGTAAATTTCACCATTAAAAATAATTACATATCGATCATTTTCATAAGTTAACGGCTGATGTCCTGCCTCTAAGTCAATGATACTTAAACGGCGGAAGCCAAATTGTACATGTTCATCACGAAAATATCCTTCGTCATCTGGACCGCGGTGGAAAATCATCGTGTTCATATTTTCAAATTGATGTTTTTCTGTTTCTGAAAACTCTCTAGGGTTTTCACATAAACATCCTACAAAACCACACATACTTCTTACCCTCTTTCAGTTTTCATTCTGTCTCAATACTACTATATCAACCCTATTTATACTAGCATAATCAACTGAATATGGCGACCAAAAACTATAAAAAACTCACTCCATTTCACATTTTTAACATTTTTTTATGAAAACATGAAAACTAGGCACTCACCTTTCTCCGCTTTTGTCATATGATATTGCAAATTGATTTCTAGGAGGTAATACCATGAGTGAAGAAAAAAAAGATTCTTCTCGCCCACCAGTTCGTAATTATTTAAAACAAATTGATGATTTTTTCGAACAAACGCCTCTTCGTGGCGTAATTGCTGATTTAAATCATTTTTTCCAAAAAGGAAACCGTTTATTAACATTCCCAGTAGATTTATACGAAGTTGGTGACGAACTCGTCGTTACAGCCGAACTACCAGGTATACAAAAAGAACAAATTCAAATTGAAATACAAAGCGAATACTTAAAAGTCTCTGTAAAAGAAGATATACTTGAAGAGACGGAAGAAGAACAAACATCTCATAACTATTATCGCCGAGAACGTTCCATTTCAGAAGCGTCAAGAATTATTAAGTTACCATATTTAATTAATAAAAAAGCAACGAAAGCTTCTTATCAAAACGGTGTATTAGAAATTCGCGCACCGAAATTACCACAACAGCATGACATATTATCCATAGACTGAATACTAATAAAAGAAGGGTGCTAAGCACCCTTCTTTTTAATCAGCTAATCGCTTCATATCACGTATAATATCTTCGTATGGCGTATTGCTAATGCCGCTATATTTTTTCATTACTTTTCCATTTTGATCGACTAAGAAAAATGATGTACCGTGTATTACTTGCCCATTCTCTGGTTTATCTACAAGCGACTGGAAGTTATCTTTTGAAAACTTTGTAATATCCTCCAGTGAATAACCAGTTAACAAGTTCCAGTTACTTGTATCCTCTGTAAACTTTTGAATGAATGCTTTCAAATTTTCTGGTTTATCAAGTTCAGGGTCTACACTAAACGAAACAAACTGAACGTCTAATTTCTCTTCCTTAGCCATTTTCTGTAATTTCGCCATATTAGCAGTCATTGGCGGACAAACTGTTTGACAGTTTGTAAACATGAAATCAGCTACCCAAACTTTCCCTTTTAAATCTTTTGTACCAAACGGCTTTCCTTCTTGATTTGTAAATTGGAAAGTTTCTAAATCCCAGTTTAACGGTTTACGGAGTTTTGCCCCTGAACTACTACAACCTGCAAGTACAAAGAGACAAAATACAACCATAAGACCAATTAACTTTTGATAACGCTTCATTATTAAACCTCTTTTCTCTATCCTTAATTTATGTAAGTTATGTATATCATAACAAAAGTAAACACTATGAGAAAATTGTTTACATCATTTGTTCACGAAATCGTACGAATTTACGTATGTTACTTCTTTATTTCAAGCGAATTACTAGACAAAATATATTTTACTACTATTATTTCTCTAACCATTATTTGCGAAACGAAGTTCATTGTTAAATTTGTAAATAAATCCCCCTATTTTTTTACAATTACTTAAACATTAATCCATGTTAAACACTGTATTCCTTAACAACATTTCGGTACAATACAACTACAACGATTTTAAATGAGGTGATGTTCATGGCAAAGCGCTATGAAAATATGGATAATGCAAGTACAAAAAAATCAATTCGCTCCTTCTTACGTTGGCGTAAAGAGAGAAAGCAAAACAAAAAAGACTTTTCTTTTCTAGTAGAACAATCACCTGTTAAACAAAGTAAATTTCTACTAAATAACTTTGAAAAAACGACTGTCACATGGATTGGTCATTCAACTTTTCTCATTCAAACGAACGGCTTAAATATTTTAACAGATCCAGTATGGGCAAATAAATTAAAGTTAGTTCCACGACTTACTGAGCCAGGGCTCACTATAAAAGAACTACCTAAAATCGATATCGTTCTTATTTCACACGGTCATTACGATCATTTAGACTTTTCATCTCTTCGTCAACTAAATGATGATACCTTATACCTTGTTCCTATTGGGCTAAAAAAATTATTTACTCGTAAAAAATTCACCAATGTAGAAGAATACAACTGGTGGGAAAGTACAACAATTGATGACGTCTCTTTTCACTTCGTACCTGCCCAGCACTGGACGAGAAGAACATTATTTGATATGAACACCTCTCACTGGGGAGGATGGATCATTGATAATATGACTTCTTCAGAAACCATTTATTTTTGTGGTGATAGTGGTTATTTCCAAGGATTTAAAGAGATCGGCAAACGTTTTTCAATCGATATTGCACTTATGCCAATTGGTGCCTATGAACCAGAATGGTTTATGAAAGTGTCTCACGTTTCACCAGAAGAAGCTGTGCAAGCGTATCTAGATATAAAAGCTACACATTTCATTCCCATGCACTACGGTACTTTTGCTTTAGCAGATGAAACACCAAGGGAAGCAGTAACACGACTACGAAATAACTGGAATTTACGAATGCTACCGTGGGAACAACTACATGTTCTCTTTTTAGGTCAAACTTTCACGTATAGCCCTATTGTCCCAGATAAAAAACCAGTAAAAATCACAGAAACTTCTCATGTATAATAGTACTAATTTTTGCGAGTAATTTATCATATACTTTAAAAAATTGAAAAGGGTGTTTTTCATGAAAGATTATTTACAGACTCGCTATATAATTAGCGGTAGCGCCTGTATTGCCCTTCTCATTTCTTATTTTCTGTCCTGAAATAATAAAAAAGCTACTTGAAAATTCATTTCAAGTAGCTTTTTTATTACTCTGCTAAATACATAAAACCAATTGCTCCTGGTCCTGTATGAGTACTGATAACTGGTGTTGTATAGAAAATCTCTGATTGAGTGAATCCATTCACTTTTTCAACAGCAGCTTTTACACTTTCTGCTAAAGGAATTGCTTTAGCATGTGGAATCGCAACAGCTTTCACCACTTTTCCAGCAGTATCTTCCTCGAATAGTTTAGCCAACGTTTTTACAATCTGCCCTTGGCTACGTACTTTCGTTACCGGATTATATACGCCGCCTTCTAAACTTGCAATAGGTTTAATATTAAGTAATGAACCGATAAAAGCCTTCCCTTTACCGATACGTCCACCCTTCACTAAGTTCTCTAATGTATCTACGACAACATATAAACGAGTATTCTTTCTTACTTCATCAATACGTTTTAAAATATCTTCTAGTGAGCATTCTTCTTTTGCCATTTTTGCAGCTTCAATTACTTGATATGCTAAAGCATGTGTAATAAATTGAGAATCAACAACTGTTACTTTTGTATCTGTCATTGATGCAGCACTATTCGCTGTTGCGACAGTACCGCTCATTCCACCTGTCATATGAATAGAAAGCACTTGGCTTCCGTCTTCGCCTAGCTTGTCATACATTTCTACAAATGTACCCATAGCCGGTTGTGATGTTTTTGGTAATTCTTCTGATTTAATCATTTCTTCAATAAATTCATCCGGTTGCAAATCTACACGATCTAAGTATGTTTGTCCATTTACAGAAATAGATAATGGTAAAACATGAATATCATACTTCTCAAGTATATCTTTTGATAAATCTGCCGTTGAATCTGTTACAATTTTAATTTTTTGCATATTATATTCTTCCCTTTCCAATACGCTCTCCCTGTTATTATACTAGCATTCCCGAGGCTTTCAACAATTTCGAATGAATTTCACCAAATTAATTATATTTTTATACCTAAAATGAAAAAGACAGAGCCTATCTAACTCTGTCCCTGCTGTGTATTATGCATTCTTTTCAAGAGTATTTGTCTTATATACATTTGAATAATCATTCCACTTCAAACAACTTTGTAAATATTCACGGAAAGAGTACGAGAATCTTGGGTTTTTATGTTTTTGAATTTTTGCAATAAACAATTGAAGACGAGACTGAATTAGAAACGCTAATGGATGCTGTGTTTGTAGGACAGGGATTTCAAATATTTTAATACAATTCCCTGTTGCATGAGTGAAATAAAAACTTTTCGTAATCACAATATCAATCCTCTTTTTCGTTGGATTTTTGAACTTCCTCCACTTTATTCTTTAACACGTTTTTTAGTGTAGGTTTCCTATGAATACTAAAATATCCTTAAGCTGCCCCATTTAGAAGTTAATACTTCATTTATATCCACCTAATTCGAACCCTGTCCTATATATCCTTTGAGACGGGAGTCTTATTACCCATATATAGCTTGATAACTTCAGTATAAACTTATAAAAATGAAAAGTTTGTCTAAATTTTGGAGATTCTATAATTTTTTCCTTCTATATATTGTATACAATTATAGCTAGAGTATAACAAATAAATTAAAAAGTGCCTTTATAACGAGGCACTTTTCGACTGTATTTCTTCTTCTCTTTTCTGTTTTCGTTTACTAACTATCTTTGATAAAGCGATACTAATTTCATAAATACAAATAAGCGGTACCGCTACTAAACTATGTGATAAAAAATCTGGCGGCGATATACATGATGCAATTATAATCAACACGACATAAGCATATCTTCTTATTTTCTGAAGAAATTCTGCCGTTAGAAGACCTATACTCGTTAAAAACATAACAACTACAGGTAATTCAAATATAACAGCAAACGGAACTGTTAAATTTAATACGAAATGAAAATATTTTTCCGTTGTAAACATCGTATTAAACATCTCATTACCAATTGTAGTTAGGAAATGAAATAAAAATGGCATGACGATAAAATAACCGAAAGATAGGCCTGCTATAAATAATATAGACAATACCGGTATATACATTAATGTCATTTTTTGTTCATTGGGATGTAAACCTGGTTTTACAAATAACCAAATTTGTATCGCAGCAAAAGGAATTGTACAAACGATAGCAAATACTGTAGCAATCGAGAAAAAAATCCACAACACATCACTTGGACCGAGAACAGTTAATTTCATTGGTAAATCTTTTACAAGCCAAAAATAAATATCCTTCGTAAAAGTAAATCCAATAATTAAAAATAATACAAAGGATAATACTGTATATATTACTCGTTTGCGAAGCTCAACAATATGTTCTACTACGCTCATTTCCCGATCTTCCATCTCGTTCACCACACTTTATTTATCCATTCCGAGAAAAACTTCAGCATATTCTTTTATTTATTTTTTTCTTTCTCTTGAAATGCCTCATCAGTCAATTCTTTTGTTGATTTTTTAAATTCTTTTAACGTTTCCCCTAAAGCTTTCCCAATTTCCGGTAACTTTTTTGGGCCAAATAAAATTAACACTGCTACTAAAATTAAAATTAACCCCGGAAAGCCGATATTTGAAAACATTTCCCCATCCCCTTCATAAGTAGATTCCTTGTCCTACTATTCCATAAGTTCATTTTGTCAAAAAATTTCGTAAACGTCAATGTATCCGTTGTCTTTTGTCAAAAAAATTCAAAAATACAATCAATTAAATATCATTTTCTATTCCTTTTGTATATGATATGGTTAAGGAAAATATAACTTATCTCAATACAGTGAAAGGGATTAACATTATGACGCAAAAAATTAAAAGAATGACCCAATTTGTAAAAGAAGAAATTGCGAATGCAATTACCCATGGTATCGGTGCCATTTTAAGCATCCCTGCCTTAATCATATTAATTATTCATGCTTCCAAACATGGCACAGCATCTGCTGTTGTTGGCTTTACCGTTTATGGCGTAAGCATGTTCTTACTATACTTATTTTCTACACTGCTACATAGCATCCATCATCCAAAAGTAGAAAAGTTATTTACCATTTTAGATCACTCCGCCATATATTTATTAATTGCCGGCACATATACACCATTTCTACTCATTACACTGCGTGGCCCGCTCGGTTGGACTTTACTCGCAATTATTTGGACCCTTGCGATTGGTGGCATTATTTTCAAAATCTTCTTTGTTCGTCGCTTTATTAAAACATCAACATTATGTTATATCATTATGGGTTGGCTCATCATCGTTGCCATTAAACCCCTTTATGAAAATTTAACCGGTCACGGCTTCTCACTACTATTAATAGGCGGCATTTTGTATTCTGTCGGAGCTATATTCTTCCTTTGGGAAAAGCTTCCGTTCAATCATGCCATTTGGCATCTCTTCGTACTAGGCGGTAGTACAATGATGTTTTTCTGCGTACTGTTTTATGTCTTACCCGCAGCATAAAAAAAGTTTCAGCTTGTTTAAGCTGAAACTTTTTTTATTACTTATGTAATTGAGATGCAATAATATCTTTTGTATGCTGGGTTAACTCTTTAGCATCCATACTTGCATATTCTTCAGGTGTAATTGGCTTAGAAATTGTTAATGTTGCATGAGCTGGTTTCATACGATTTCCATTAGCCTCAAACATCTTATATGTACCATCTAAAGTTACTGGTAATATAGATACGCCAGATTTTACAGCAAGGTGAAAACTCCCTGCTTTAAACTCACCGATTTCGCCACCCTTACTTCTCGTTCCCTCTGGAAAAATCACGATAGAATGCCCGCTCTTTAACAGTTCAATTCCATCTTTAATTGCCTTAAGAGATTGACGACGATCACTGCGGTCCATAAACACACAATTCATTAGTTCCATCCATGTTGGCACAACCGGAAACTTTTTAATTTCCGCTTTTGAAACGAATCCAATTGGCTTATTTAAGTAACCTAGTAACACAGGAATATCCATATTACTTTGATGATTACTTACAACTAGCACTGGCTTGTCTTTCGGAACATTTTCAAGTCCCTTTACTTCTACAGTCGATCCAGTTACACGCACCATTTTCTTACCAAACCAGTTTGTTGTTTTATACACAACACTATCTTTTTCTTGCGGTGACATCGCATTTGCTTTTCTTTTTATACGCCACAACCTTGGTGTAATCGCAATTACGATTAAAATTAAATAAAAGATTTTAAAAAACGTTTGAATCATACAGAACCCCCACCTATTATCATTCCGACCTTCATTATACTAGACAAACGAAGGAAAAAGAAGAAAAAATGTCCAAACAACAAGTGTTTGGACATTTTGAAGTTTTCTATATTAGAAACGTTTTGCTAATTCGCGTGCACTTGCAATTGCTGCTTCTTTAATGTCTTGTGCTTTTTCAGGATTTGCATTCATTCCTTCAACTGCAATATATTCAGTGTCTGATACACCCATGAATCCTAATACCGCATTTAAGTGATTGCGACCGAAGTCCATAGATGCGTATGCTCCTTCTGAGTAAACGCCGCCTGTAGCTTGAATATGAAGTGCTTTTTTGCCTTCTAGTAAGCCAACTGGACCATTTTCAGTATATTTGAATGTTTTACCTGCGATTGATAAGTTATCTAAGTATGCTTTCACTACTGCTGGGTAGCTGAAATTCCACATTGGAGTCACGAATACATAACGATCTGCATGCATAAATGTTTCTAAGTTATTGTTCATTGCTGCAACTTTTTGTTGCTGATTTTCACTTAAAGTTTCGAATCCTTCGCCTGCTGCAAATTTACCCCAAGCAGCGAATACGTCTGCATCGATTGCTGGTACAGTTGTATTGAATAAATCAATTGTTACAACTTCGTCTTGTGGATGTTCGTTTTTATATGCTTCGATGAAAGCTTCTCCTACTGCCATACCGAAAGAACCTTCTGCTGAATTTGGATTTGCTGTAATAAATAGTACTTTTGTCATTGTATTATCTCCCTTTTTCTAATTTATCTTTAATTCGAGATTTATTATTTAATAGTAAACAACTTACCTTATGTAAGTATAATACAAAAAGTTTTAATGGATGTCAATAAAAATAGCTACTTTTTTTTCGTAAGTTAATAAGTTATATTATTTCAGTTAGTTTTTGTATATAAATATTAAGGTTTTAATCAAATAAAAAACTATCTCCATATTTCATGGAGATAGTCTTCTTCAATTACTACTTTTGAAAAACATGTTTCACTTTTTCAGCTGGAATATTACTTCCACCTCTACCTTTTACATCTTCAATCATCATTGTAATAACCATATCAGGTGAATTTAAATCAAACGCAGCGAACCAACCTAGTTCTTTTCCTTCTGCCTCTTTTGATACTTTTAATTCTGCTGTTCCTGTTTTACCAGCAAGGGTCATACCATCAATTTTCGCAATTTTCCCCGTACCATCTGGATCGTTAATTACTTTCGTTAAAGCCGTTTTCAATATATCTTGATTTTCTTTAGAAATCACGTTCTCTTTCCAAGCTTTTGGTTGTTTATCTGTTTTAATAAGATATGGCGATGGAATCGTTCCATCATTTACAATCGGTGCATACGTTAAAGCTAAATGAAGAGGAGTCATTAAGACTTCTCCTTGTCCATATCCTGTATCTGCCATTTGAATATCATTTTTTATGCCATCATTTGCGATTTTAGAAGCTGGGAATCCGTATTCAATTGGTAATTTCTCATCAAATCCGAATTTTTTCGCCCCAGCCATAAATTTATCTTTTCCAATTTTCAAAGCTTCTTGTGCGAAATAAATATTATCCGAGTATTTCATTGCCTTATCAAAATCAATCGGATTTGCATCTTTTACACGTGTTACGTAATAATTGCCCCAAGAAGAATCTTTCGTCCATTTCAGTCCTTCAATTTTCAATTCTTCTTTTGGATCGATTGTTTTTGTTTCAAGACCAATTGCACCTGTAATTGGCTTAAATACAGAACCTGGTACCGATAATTGTGTAAATCGATTCGTCATCGGTTTTTTCGGGTCATTATTCCAAGCCTCGCGCTGTGCTTTTGATGTTCCTCGTGCAATTAAATTAGGATTATAAGCTGGACTACTTACAAGAGCAATTGTTTCTCCACTTTTCGGATTAATTGCCGCACTTGAACCAGCTTCTCCTTTCATTTCATTATACGTTTTTTCTTGAACAACACTATCGATAGTTAAAGTTACATTTTCTCCATCAACAGCATCTGTTTTCGCTAAATTTTTAATTTCTTTTCCTTGTGCATCCTCCATGAAGACACGGCCACCTTTTTTCCCGCGTAGCTGTTCTTCCAATACTTGCTCTAATCCAGCTTTACCAACTGGATCATCGGCTTGATAGCCTTTCTTTTGAAGCGTTTTTAAATCTTCTGCATTTACTTTTCCGATATAACCAGTAAGATGCGCTGCTGCTTCCCCTAACGGATATGTACGAACATTTACAGGTTTTGCTGCAACACCAGGTAAATCGATGTACGTATTTTGCGTTGCTCCCTCAGGCAAAATTCCAATTGGTACGAGATACCCTGGTTTTACCCATTTCGCAGCTAGTTTTTGATCAATCTCTTCTACAGACATATTTAACAACTTCGCTACTGCTTCTTTCGTTTGCGGAGCAGTTTCATCTAATTTTTCTGGAATAATTCCAATCTCAGAAGCTTTCCCATTCGTCGCAAGACCTTTTCCATTACGATCGTAAACTTCACCACGTTTTGGTTGTGTTGCCTGCATACGCACTTTACTATCTTTTGTCATGCCAGGGAAAATGAAATCAGGAGTCCAATCTATTTTCCAAGATTCTTTATCTCCATCTTTTTCTTTCACCATTTTTGCTTCATGGCCAAAAGAGATATTACCACCAACTGTATCCATACTTACTTTAAAAGGAACAGGACCTTCATCTTTTTTATCTTCTTTTACTTCTCCTGCTTCTACTTTTAAGTTTTTCACTTCAATGCCAGAATAAATTTTTTCATATTTCTCAGTGAACTCTTTCTTTGAAATATCTTTTTTTGCCTTTTCTGATAATTGATCATACATTTCTGCAAATTTTTGTTTATTCCATGCTTTTGTATATGTATCAAACGCTTCTTGTGGTTTTTCTTCTTTACCGCATCCAACTAACATGAACGTTAAGCAAAGAAAAAGAATCCCCCATATCTTTTTCAATCGATTCTCCTCCTCTTTCTATATGAATACTTTTGAAAATTTTAGCATTTTTACATGCTAGATTTCATTATAGCACTATTGAATATCATCTATAAACTTATATTAACGAATACAAATAAAAAGATTGATGTGAATTTCACATCAATCCTTCTTATTATTGTTGCTTCTCATATACATGATAATAGTACGTATACGGATTCTTTTCATCCGTTAAACCTTTTTCAACAAAAACTTCTTTCCAATTTGTCATATCCATTTCTGGGAAGAATGTATCTCCTTCAAATGCATGATGGATTTTTGTTATATATAACTTGTCTACGTAAGGTAAAAAGAGATCATAAATTTGTGCTCCGCCGAAAATAAAGATTTCCTCTTCATTTTTGCATAGTTCAAACACTTCTTCTACAGAATGTGCTACTTCACAACCTTCAACATGATACCCTTCATTACGTGTTACAATAATATTACGTCTTCCAGGCAGTGGTCTACCAATCGCTTCGTAGTTCTTTCTCCCCATAATAAGTGAATGGCCCATCGTTGTTTTCTTTACATACTGCAATTCACTTGGTAAACGCCAAGGTAAATTATTATCTTTGCCAATTACTCTATTCTCGTCCATTGCGACCATAAATGAAACAATCATTTTTTCATCTCCTCTACAATTATACTGCAACCGGTGCTTTAATTGCTGGGTGTGGATCATATCCTTCAATCGTTAAATCTTCCATTTCAAAATCAAACACAGATTTCACATCTGGATTTAATGTAAGTTTCGGGAATGGACGTGGTTCACGTGCCAATTGCTTTTCTACTTGTTCAAAATGATTCGTATAAATGTGTGCATCTCCAATTGTATGAACAAATTCTCCCACTTCAAGACCACATTCATGTGCGATTAAATGTGTTAGTAATGAGTAACTTGCAATGTTAAATGGAATTCCAAGGAATATGTCACCACTTCTTTGATATAACTGACAAGAAAGTTTGCCATCCGCTACATAAAACTGGAATAGCGTATGACAAGGTGGTAATGCCATACTTGGTACATCTTCAGGATTCCAAGCAGACACAATTAGACGGCGTGAATCTGGTGTTTTCTTAATCATTTCAATTACATCTTTTAATTGATCAAGCGTCTCACCAGCTGTCGTTTTCCAGGCACGCCACTGCTTTCCGTATACATCTCCTAAATAACCATATTTATTCGAGAAATCATCATCTTCTAAAACGTTCTTTTTAAACAATTCCATTTGCTCATCGTACTGCACTTTAAATTCCTCATCTTGTTGTGAGCGAAGACCGAAATCTGTCATATCAGGGCCAGTATACTCATCGCTTTCTACCCAGCTCTTAAACGCCCATTCATTCCAAATATTATTATTATGTTGCAATAAATAGCGAATGTTTGTATCACCTTTCATAAACCAAAGCAGTTCACTTGCTACTAGGCGAAATGGCACTCTCTTTGTCGTTAATAAAGGAAATCCTTTACTTAGATCGAAACGCATTTGATATCCAAATACAGATACAGTACCTGTCCCTGTACGATCTTCTTTCTTCGTACCGTGCTCCATTACATGACGGCATAAATTTAAGTATTCATATTCAGCATGTTTCATATGTAGAAAAACCTTCTTTCAATCGTATATGAGATTTATCATAACATGAAAAACAGCGAATTTAATAATCCAAATTAATAAAAATTCTTTCAATATTTCTTACAAAATTATTAACTTTCAATATTAAAAAAGGTTTTCACTTTTCTATTACAGAAAGTATAGTGCGGAACATAAAAATTATATTTGGAGGTTGGAAGCATGTCTAAAATCAAAACTCCTGTTTTAAGTACGTTACAACATAAGGTTGAGAAGATGATGAAGGATTTACACGTTCCTGGAGCGGCTGTAGCTGTTATAAAAGATGGTGAGGTAATTATTTCAGAAGGTTTCGGCTATCGTAACATAGAGAAAAAAGAGGCTGTTACTCCGCAGACACGATTCGCAATCGGTTCTGCGACGAAAGCATTCGGTACGCTTTCATTAAGCTTATTAGCACAGCAAAAAAAGTTTAATTGGGATACTCCTGTCCAAACTTACGTACCTAACTTCTCTCTATCCGATATGCTCGCTAACTCGCAAGTTACAGGACGAGATTTAGCTTCTCATCGTACTGGGGTAAGTCGTCACGATGCTCTTTGGTACAGTTCTTCCTTAACTCGAAAAGATCTTGTTGAAAAAATAAAACATTTATCACTTGATGCACCGTTCCGCACAGCATTTCTTTATAACAACTTAATGTATGCGACAATTAGTTATATTGTAGAAAACGTTACGAATCAAACGTGGGAGCAATACGTTGCAGAACATATTTTAGAACCTTTAAATATGAGGCATACAAACTTATCTGTTACAGACTCACAAAATACAGATGATTACGCATTACCTTACACTGAAGATAATGGTGAAATGAAAGAAATTCCATTCCGAAATATTGATACAGTTGGAGCGGCTGGATGTATTAATTCTACCATTGAAGATATGGCAAAATGGGTTTTGCTTCATTTAAACGAAGGAAAAACAGAAAATCATGATTTGATTTCTACTGAACTACTCCAAGAAATGTATACACCACACACTCCAATCCCGGATCAGCCAATGTTATCAACAAGTGAATCACCATTAAATAGCTATGGACTAGGTTGGTTTATTAGTGCTTACCGCGGTTATAAACTTATTCATCATGGTGGTAATATTGATGGATTTTCTGCACTTGCGTCATTTATGCCCAACGAAAATATCGGTATTATCGTATTAACAAATTTAGGGCAAACTGTACTCCCTACTTATATTACAAAACATATTTACGACGAACTTCTCGGACTAGAATATATCGACTGGCATGAACGCGCTGTAGAAGATAGTGAAAAAATGAAAGAAATGATGAAAGAGGCAACTACATCACTTCCCGAACCAATAAAAGGGACTACCCCTTCTCATGCATTAGATGACTACACTGGAACTTTTGAGCATCCCGCTTATGGAACACTGAAAGTATACAAACAAGATGATTTCCTACATGTACAATTTATGGATATGGAATTTCAGCTAAAACATCATCATTACAACATCTTCTCAGCATCAATTAGTTTGTTCCAAATGAAAATGGGGCTTTTATTCGCTTATGATATGAATGTAAATGGTGAATTCCCGACTCTTCAATTACACGTACCTGCAACTTTAAGTACTCAGCCTCTTACATTTACGAAAATTAAATAACAAATTAAATAGAGGGAAGATTACTCTTCCCTCTATTATTTTGCAATCAGAAATTTACCTTGCAACCAATCCTATTATTGAATTTAATAAATGAAATGAGGATAACCCAAATGCTAAATTATTTATCGTTTTCTGACAGAAGACTCCTTCCTCAAAAATGTGAAGGTGTGAAACACCAATTTTAGGTGGGAGATGAATGTCAGTAGGCGTAAGCCTACGTTTTTTTGTATACTGTAGATATACGATGAAAAAGTGAGGTGCAACCTATGTTAGTAAATAAAGCATATAAATTTCGTATCTACCCGAATAAGAAACAAGAAATATTAATTGCTAAAACAATCGGTTGCAGTCGCTTTGTATTTAACTATTTCCTTGCTCTTTGGAATGATACGTATAAAGAAGCAAGAAAAGGGTTAACCTACTTTCCACTATGCTTTAATATAAAATTCCCCATCTCAATTGCTAAATCTTCACTTTGAGGATAGACACCTACATTATCTCCATAAGCGTGCCCTAAACCACGATAAAGGACTGTTTCAGTATCCACTCCTTTTTTAGTCAATTTAGCTGCATACGCTAAACATTCTATCATTAAAAAATCATGCTCTCCTACCGTAATAAATGTACTTGGATAGTCTGGGGATACATCAACATATGGACTTAAATACTTAGAATGAATTTCTTTCGTACCAAGTACTTCTGACATACCTCCAACCATTGAATGCATTATATTAAGCATTTTTTCTAATCCTTTTTTATACTTAGGAGCAATTTCATATTTATCTATACTCCAAGAATAAAATTCATCTTCATAGTCACACATATTAAGTGTAGGATACAGAAGCAACTGTCCCTTCACGTACTTCCTACCATCTTCCATATCTTTAGTTGTACAATACTGTGTTAAGTTCCCTCCTGCACTATCACCTGCCACAAAGATATTATTCTTATCACCGCCTAGTATTTCAGCATTTTCATAAATCCACTTTAAAGTAGTGTAGCAATCTGTATGCCCAGTTGGAAAAGGATTTTCCGGAGCTAATCGATAATCCACAGAAACGGCTAGTATATCCGTTTTTTCTACTATCAATTTCACAAGTTCTTCTACTACATCTGGTGATCCTGCCATAAATCCACCACCATGAATAAAGTATAAAACTGGCGCATTCTCTTGTTTAGAAACACTGTTATAAATTCTTATCGGAATATCATATCCATCTTCCGCTTTCACTGTTTTATGCGTAATATTAACGTCTTTAGTGACAATTGGAACACTCTTAATTCCATTAAATTGTTTTCGCATATTCCTTACCGATTTTTCAGAAGCGTCCATTTTCATCATATTTTTAGGCATAAACCTCATTACATTCATTTGAACCTTCGTGTCCTTATAAAGACGTGGATCCATCGCTCCTTTTTCATCACAATCTGGTATGTTTTTTACTAAAACTTTCGCCCCCTGTACATTAATGATTTCTTGTTTTTCTTGAATTTTTTCTAATAGGTTTAAGTCATATTTTCTAGTCATCTAGTATTCATCCTCCCTTGTTTTAAACGCTTTCATTTCTTCGGATTAGATAAATCTCTATTGAATCTCACTTCATTTACTATTACTAAATAAAAAACGTTCCATGTACAAAATGTACCATGGAACGTTTTTTTATTGTTGTTCATATTTGATTCGATTATTGTCATTTTTTGATATGATATTTTTCCTATACTGTAATGGTGTATATCCGTATTTTTCTTTAAACTGTGAAATAAATGATTTTACATTTGGAAATCCGTGTTTTACTGCTATATCTTGTATAGAATTTGTACTATTAATAATATCTTCATACGCTTTATAGAGCCTGTATCTCGTTAAAAAAGTGGTAAAATTTGATCCGAACGATTTTTTGAACATACGGGAAAAATGTTCTTCACTTACAAAAAAATGTTTAGCTACATCTTTCAGTTTAAGTTCTTCATCATAATGTTTATAAATATACGTAATCATTTCTTTCTGTTTATTTCCAAGTTGATAATTATTGTCTATACTCTCTCCTTCTTTGCAATATCGCAATAGAATATAAACAATTTCATAAATTAAACTATTAATTTTTATGTAACTTAAATCATCAGAATTTGTGACTAACTCCTTTAATTCATAAAATATTTGCTGGAGGTTAGTTATCTGAACAACTGATTCTTTTATATTAAATCTATATTTATCAAAATCTCCATTTACCTCTTTAAGAAATTCATAAGAAATAATTAACATCATTACTGCACAACTTGTATTTTTAACTTTTTCGAATTCATGAACATCGCCACTATTCACAAAAATAAATTCGCCAGCGGATACTTTCTTTTTTTGCCCATTCACATACAAGAAAACCTCTCCATATACGACTAGGCTAATTTCAATACTTCTATGCCAGTGAGGAGGAATATAATAGTGAAAACCAGTAGGTAACATCGTGTCCTCTATATATTCAACCATTCCTGGAATTCTATCGCGTACTTTTATTTCTTCATATTTACCTTGCCTGATTTTCAATAGTCCACCCCCTTTTTATATTATAAAGTAGACGTCAAGGTTTTCATTCCTTCATAAAAAAACTACATACATAGTATGTAAAGAGACCGTCTCATGAGTTATTTACAAATAGCAGGTGTGAGATTTCCCACCTGCTATCCTTATTTTTTATTCATCATTTCACTATCAAACCAGATTGGCTTTGATAATTCAAAGTTTTTATGATCCTCTAAAACTATAGTAAGACGCTCTAACGTATCCTCTAACATATGCGGTGCTGCTCGTAAACTCCAGACAACTGAAGAAAAAACCGTCATGCCAACGTAAACCGCATATAATTTCCAAAACTCCTCTGGTATTCTCCCATTAAAGTATCCTTCTATTTGTCCGATTGAATATGGGATACTAATGTCTCTTGCAAATAATGCAATTTTTACGAAATCATGAAGTGGATCGCCCCAATCATAGCCGTTAAAATCAACAACACCTACATATTTCGCATCACGTACAATTATATTTTCTAAATGAAAATCATCGTGTTGAAATCGATTTGGGCGGTTCTTTAAATATTTTTCATTTTCATCTATAAACTTTATGATTTTATCATCATTTTTAATTCGTATTCCGCATGTTTTATATGCCTCTACATATTTTCGATGTTTTTTCATTGCTCTTTCATACCATGAGAGTATATCCTTAGGAGCTTCATGTGTATGCATTTTTGCTAAGTCTTTTCCTGCTGCTATACCAATATCATATTGTTCTCTTGGCGTATATGTAGGCAATAGCTTCTTAGCATCTTCTCCTTCTAAATATGAAAAAATACTATAACATAAATCTTCTTCCTCCAATATACCAAATTCAATTGGTCTTTGAGCCTGCACGTTACGTTTTACCATTTCATTTAAAATTTGAAACTCTATTTTTTTCCTATCATACTCTTTTATATCACCTGTCCGTAATAAATATTTTTCATCATCAGTAGTCGTAATAATATATTTTTTATCAGGAGAGAAACCTTTAGAGATTTCTTCAATATTTGCAGCATCTTTTACTATTTGTATATTGTTTTTCCACGTTGTAATTATCTTCATGTCTATTCTCCTTACATTTCTGTATTCGCTGTATACGCAACCTCTACAATAAAGCCCTTCGGGTCATAAAAGTCTATTGTATAGTAACATCCGAATAATGATTCATTTCAATTGGACCACGTATAACCTTCACCTTATTGCCAGTAAGAAACTTTGCTACCCAAAATTCAATATGATAAATAACTGCTCGAAGTTTATTTATATTGAGAATGTGCCGCCTGTACTACTTGCACAATTTCCCCTGGCGTATTAACCATATAATCTGGCGCGTCTCCTTTTACTGTCTCAATTACGTCATACCCCCAAGAAACCCAAATGACATTCACACCAGCTTTTTTACAAGCTGTAATATCACGTTGTTCATCACCGACATACAACAAATCTTGTTCTGTTAGCTTTTTCGACTTTAAAAATCTTTTAATCATTTTATCTTTACCAAACAAATTTTTAGAACAATACACTTCTTGAATATTTTCTATGCCATTACTATGTAAAAATGCCCTAATATGCTCTTCTGAGTTCGAAGATATAATCGCAATCCCGTAGTCTTTTTTATGTAATTCATCTAATACATCTTTCATCCCATGGAATAAAACGAGATCTTTTATAGCAGGTTGATATAATTTATAAAACTCTAACGCCAATATAGGAAGTTTATAAAGTGGTACATCGAGTTTTTTACATCTTTCAGAAATAGTCAATTTTCGTAAAGGCTCAATTTCTTCCTCACTAACTGTCTTATATCCATGCTTTTCAGCAAGTTGATTATAAATTGGTACAAATATATTTTGTGAATCTACTAATGTGCCATCAAAGTCAAAAACGATATATTTTTGCATCCCCATACTCCCTTTTCTTTTTTCCTAAACCTATGTTATTCAACAACATAAATGTCTTACCCTTTCATACACATAAAAAAAGAACAAGATTTTCTCTCGTTCTTTTTAAGACAACCATTTCGGCGGTACATTCGTATTCCAATAAATATTTCCTAACTCATGGTGTCCTGAATATCCATCATCAAAACGATGATAGTGGAAATTAAAATAATATCCATCTTGCGGTGGATGATCTCTCCTCACATGAAATCGCAGTAAGTCATTTCCTGATTTCGTGTCATAAACATGAAAAATCTTTTCATTATTTCCACCAGCCGGTCTTTGAGAAATCGCTAATGATTGCAAAGATTCTTCTGGCACATCATTTGCAAGTTCCGCAATTGCCTCTTCAATTTTAGGTAATACAACATCTTTAAATTCATCTTCAATTACAGGCCCAATTTTAGAGCCGAATTTTTGCATAGATTGCTTCTCTGCTTCTTGCATCGCATAGTTAACAAAAGTATCGGTGGTTAACCTATCATTTGTTTCTTCATATGTATAGGACGTACTCTCCAAATTTTGTTGCCCAGCTGTGCTCGTAGGCTTGTCCGCAGCTTTGGCATTATCAAGTAATATGGAAGGAGGCGTCACTAAACCAAACGTAAATACGGTAATTAATGCGACTAAGGTTTTTCTAAACCAATTTGGCATTTATGTTCCCTCCCCTTTCACTCATTATATTTTATATAACGGTTGTTTCTTCTATTATACAAAATGATTGTAATTTTTGCACTTTACAATTTTGTTAACGTTCACATATTTTTCACTTGAATATGAAATTGTAAGATTTCATACACTATAAATACAACAACAATGAGGGGGCAATCAGATGACTTTAGATGTCGTGTACTCCGCCGCAAGCATACTCCTTTTAGTATATTTTATTTACCAGTGTGTTACAGACTAGAAAAAGAGCCGCTTCCGGCTCTTTTTCTATGGTAAAAATACAATCCAACCAATGAATACTATAAAAATAACTCCAATAATTACTGCTGGTAATAAATAAAACTGAGAAAGGATGACCGTCCCGTATATGAATACGACTGGAAGGAGCAAATAACGATCCGCCTTCCACCTTAATAGTAGTAATTCTCCTTCATCACAATATAAATGTAGAAACATTTTCTTCGTAAATTCATTCCAATAATCACGCGCATAGCGAGAAATAGCAACTATAGCAAATACAAGAATAATAGCTGTTATCCACTGCGGAGTCACGATAATACTTACAGTACTTATACATACAATTTGAACATAAAATATTAAAGCACTACTTGTACGCAAAAATTCTTTTAAAAAAGCTTCTACAATACGCGAATCAGAATTTTTTCCTAATATCTTTTTAGACCGAGGGAACATCCACGGTTTTTTATTCGAACTACTTGGTTTAGCTGCATGACCACCAACTTGCATAATCCCTACAGTCCAGCGCATACTTTCTTCTTTTTCTTTCTCAACTTCTTTAAAAAAGAAATTTTTATAATTCATCTTTTCTTTTACTAAGACTACAGTAAGTACAGCTACTAGGCCGGTAAATAATATGAAATACAATGGATTTTTAAAAATGAAAAATACACTGATTCCAAAATAGACTAAACTTAAAGAAAATATAACATCTTTTATAATCAATAAAACCCATCGTTTCCCCACACGTACATTTATGAATCTCGTCAACAACGATAGCATAAATCGAAAAACAGTAAAGAACATCCAGAACAGTACGATTTGTATAATTGTCGCTCCCATACTTTTCATCAATATAGGCAGCATAATGAATACTACAATTGCGTTCGTTATTGCAATCCGAATTAACGTATATATAATGCCAAGCTTCATTAATTTTCGCATATGATTTGGGTACGAAATTAAAAATAAACTATCTGCTTGTTCAAAAAATGAGCGAACTCCTCTTGAAAATGTGACAAAATAAAACGCAAGTAAACCTAACCCAAAATAAATGTTCTCTTCCATCGATAATTCTTTCATCCATAGTGAACGATAATAGATCCCCGCAAATATAAGTGCTGGAATAATAATATATAATGCTACTGTCCAATCTGTTACAGAACGAATCGCTTTCCATTTTCTTTGCAATTCATGACGTAACCTTTTATTAAACTGTTGTTTAATCATTTTGTTCCCGCCTTACAATTGCATCGAAACAATCTAACAGTGTACGTCCTGGCATTTTTGCTAACGATTGGATCGCCTCTAAATGCCCATCTGCTACTAATGTACCTTGCGAAATGAGTAAAAATCTTTCACAAATTCTTTCAGCTGTATCCAGCACGTGCGTACAAAGTAATATACCTGCTCCTCGCTCTTTTTCTTTATATAAATAATTCAAAAAGTCTTTCGTGGCTACTGGATCTAAACCGATAAAAGGCTCATCAATAATATAGAAATCTGGCTCTGTTAAAAATGCTAATATTAGCATCGATTTTTGTTTCATACCTTTTGAAAATTTTGATATGTATTCGTGTATATGTTTTTCCATTCGAAACGTATGTAATAATTCCTTTGCTTTGTCCTCCCAATGTCCCTCTTCATTTCCACGGGCAGCCATTAACAATTCAATATGCTCCCATAAAGTTAAATAATCATAATAAGTGGGATGCTCCGGTACATATGCATATGGATTTTTCTTTTCACCAAACGAGATTTCACCATCCATATTGACAAGCAAACCGAGTATCGACTTAATTGTCGTACTCTTTCCTACGCCATTTGCACCAATAAGAGCCACTAACTCTCCTTTTTCAATTGCAAATGCAATATCATGAACTGTCTTTTCACCAATTTCATATCCGGCTGAGCGGATATTCACCTCTAACATAATACTTACCTTCTTTCCATTTACATTACAATCAAGGAAAATGATAACATATCCCTCTTAATATAGTATTATATCACTTCTGATATATTTATTTCTGTAGCAGGAAAAAGCATATTTCAAGAGAATACTTAATGTTTGTAGATTTTAATTTAAATTGAAAGGACTATAACTATGACAAACATTGAAGCAATATTCATTGATCGTGACGGAACAATTGGCGGTGATACTACAATACATTATCCAGGTTCTTTCACATTATTTCCTTTTACAAAGGAATCTTTACAAAAGTTAAAAGCCCAAAATATTAAACTATTCTCTTTTACGAATCAACCAGGTATCGCGGATGGAAAAGCAACTGCGAATGATTTTACGAAAGAATTAAAAGAGTTTGGTTTTGATGATATTTATCTATGTCCTCATAAACATGGTGATGGATGTGAATGCCGCAAACCGAGCACAGGTATGCTCCTGCAAGCAGCGGAAAAACATGGGCTTGATTTAACAAAATGCGCTGTAATCGGTGATCGCTGGACGGATATTGTTGCTGGGGCAAAAGTAAATGCAACGACTATATTGGTTCAAACTGGCGCTGGATATGATGCTTTACATACATTCCGAGATAAATGGGCACATATTGAACCAAACTACATCGCAAAAAACTTTGAAGATGCTACAAATTGGATTTTAAATCATCAATAAAAAAATTAAATGAGACGTCTTCACATTGAAAACGTCTCATTTAACTATATATATTTCAAAAAGTTAATTCATAATGGAAATAACGATTATCTCTCAAGTATCCATTTTCAGCGTATAATCGCTGAGCTGATAAATTATCAATCTCTGTTTGTAATTTCACACCTTTTGCGCCATTTTCTAAGGCGAATTCTTTAGCAGCTTCTAACAATTTTTTACCTGTTCCGGCTCCGCGCTTCGCCTTTTGTACAAACAGATCATTTAAAATCCATAACTCTTTCATCGAAATAGAAGAAAATGATGGATATAGTTGCGTGAATCCGATATATTCTCCATCTTCAACTGCCACGAAAATAATGGATTCTTTTCTCTCGATTCGATTTCGTAAAAATACTTTTGCTCCTTCAATATCGGAATCTTGTCGATAAAATACGCGATAGTTATTAAAAACAGATGCTAGTCCATCTAAATCTGCAATTGTTGCCTCATATATTCTCATTTTGTTTTATTCCCCTTCCAATATTGTTTCATAATATCCGTTACCCATTTAGGCTGTAGAATTTCTTCTTTCGGCATAAACTCTTTCATTATCGGCTTTATATCCAATATAGGGGTGCCATCAATAGCGTCTAACCCCTCAACAATAATTGATTTACCTTCTCTTTTGACCACCTTTACAATTGTAGCCCCTATGCGATTCGGACGATTTTTCCCGCGCTGTGCAAAAATGCCTACTTTAGGATAATCATTATTATTTCTAGGATGTCTAGCAAAATATTGAATTTGTTCATCAGTTACTTTATGAAAATAAAAGACAACTTCAATATGAGAAAAATCTTCAATCCCTTGTATACTTTCCTCTGTATACATATCAGTTAAAGTAATATAAGATCTTACTTCTCCCCACTCATCATCTTTTATTTCCTTTCTTTCATTATGTACAAATGCGATTGGCTGAACTGAAAACATCCGCATTCCCCCTTGAATGTAACCACTTACATTATAAAATATTTTCTGAATGTTTTCCAGACAAACGAGTTAAGTTTACATAATATAATTACATTCTATTTTCTAAAGCGAAATTGACTGCTTCAATCGCATGTATATGCGTTGTATCAAATATCGGAACTGATATGTCTTCCTGCTTTATTAATAACCCTATTTCTGTACACCCTAATATTATTCCTTGCGCCCCTTTTTGCACTAACTCTTCTATAACTCTTTTATAATACTCTCTAGATTGAGATGTTATCTTTCCTAAACATAATTCTTTGTATATTACTTCATTTATTTTTTCTCTATCTTTTCCTAATGGTACTATTACTTTTATATCATTCTCTTCTATACGTGATTTATAGAAATCTTGCTCCATCGTATATTTTGTTCCAAGCAGACCAACTGATTGAATACCTTTTCTATTTATTTCTTTTGCAGTTGCATCCGCAATATGTAATACTGGAATGTTAATATTCTCCTTTATTTTCTCAACTACTTTATGCATTGTATTTGTGCAAATGATTATAAAGTCTGCTCCTCCTTTCTGCAATGAATACGCCGTATTCCCTAATACTTCTCCTGCTCCCTCCCAATCTCCGCTAGACTGGAATCGTTCAATCTCTTCAAAATTCACACTATTAATCAGACATTTTGCTGAATGTAATCCACCTAATCTACTTTTTATTTCTTCATTTAAAATTCGATAGTATTCAGAAGTTGATTCCCAACTCATACCACCTATAAGACCTATCGTTTTCATAGTAAAACACCTACCTAAACTATTTTTATAAAACCAATAACAATATTTTATTATGTATATTATACACAATAAAACAAGACTTTAAATTTATAATATAAAGTCTTGTTTTAACTATTTCCAAGGAAATTTTATTATAATATTCTGAAATTAAAGTCCTGATGTTTTTATAGCATCTTCATATTGATAATTAAAACACTCTCGATACAACTGTTTGATTTCATCATAAGAAGGAACTCGTGGATTATTTCCTGGGCTACCACTTGCAATTGCATCTTTCGCCATTTTAGAAATAGCATTTTCAAATTCAACTTCGTCAATTCCGTATTCTCTTAAATTAGGAATACGAAGATCAAAACAAAGTTTCTTAATTTCAGCAATCGTGTAGTTCGCTACTTCTTCATCAGAATGTGAATACAAATCTTTGTTTAAGCTACGTCCTACTTCTGCTAACCTTTTTATTGCACTCATTTTTGTAAACTCTAAAACTGTAGGTAATAGTATTGCATTCGATATTCCATGTGGTACATGGAATAATGCTCCCACTGGACGGGACATACCATGCACTAATGTAACAGATGCATTTGAAAAAGCAATCCCAGCTTGTAATGAAGCAATCATCATTGCTTCCCTTGCTTCCATATTATCTCCATCTTCATATGCGATACGTAAATATTTCATAATGCTTTCAATAGCTGAAAGAGCAAGAACATCTGTAAGAGGTTGTGAAACTTTAGAAATATAAGCTTCAATTGCATGGCATAATGCATCTACTCCCGTTGCTGCAGTAATATGAGGTGGTACCGAACTTGTAAAAATCGGGTCTATTATAGCAACATGAGGGATAAAGCTTGGATGTTTTATCATCATTTTCACATCTGTTTTTTTATTTGTAATTACTGCTACACTTGTTACTTCCGATCCAGTACCAGAAGTCGTAGGGATTGCGATTAGCGGTAGTGGATTGTATTCTATTTCTATATCCTTTTGGACGTAATCTTCAATTTCTCCACCATTTGTATATAACACTGCTACTGCTTTCGCAGCATCAATACAGCTTCCTCCTCCAATACCTATGATAAAATCGCATTTTCCTTCTTTACAAATAGATAACGCTTCCAATACGTGTAAATTTGTAGGCTCAGTGTTTACTTCATTGTACGTAATAACAGTAATCCCTTTCGCATTTAAGTGATCCACACATCTTTCAACATAACCGAAACTCTCCATAATTGTATCACTGACAATAAAAGCCCTTTTCCCTAACTTTCTTGATTGATCCCCTAGTTTTTCAAACGAATTTCTTCCATATAATACAGACTTCGGCATACGAAACTCAGCAACTTCTTGCAAGTACTCCACCCCTTCTATCTATAATAAATATTTGCAACTACTCAGCCATGCATTTCATTCAGAAGTTTGATAAAGTCTATTATTCCAGTTAAAATAAGCCCCCTTATTAACTATACTTTGTTTTAAAACTTTGTGCGTGGCAGGAAAGGCCCTGACCGCTCCTATAAATAGCCGGGTCCTCTCTCGACCAACTTAAAAAACTTTTCTGCCGATTTTTCATAGAGTGACTGAGTAGTTACAATAAATATTTTATTATGTAAAATATCAATCTAATAAATATTTTCTTTTCGTATATTAACTAGTATTAATAGATCCCTGTTAAAGTATAGAATGCGATGACTGCAAATACAGCAATCGTTTTCAAAATTGTAATAGCAAATATATCTTTATATGACTGTTTATGTGTTAATCCTGTTACCGTTAGAATAGTAATAATTGCACCATTATGTGGTAATGTATCCATTCCGCCTGATGCCATTGATACAATGCGGTGCATAACTTCTAATGGAATATCATATTGATTAGCCGCTGCAATAAATTTATCCCCCATCGCACTTAACACAATTCCCATTCCGCCTGATGCTGAACCTGTAATTCCAGCTAAAATATTCGTCGTTACTGCCCCATTTACTAATGGATTCGTGAAAGTTGCAGAGATGCTATCTCTCATAATTGCAAAGCCTGGAAGTGCTGCAATAACACCACCAAATCCAAACTCCGCGCCTGTATTCATTGTTGCAAGTAGCGCTCCACCAATACTTGTATTCAATCCAGCTTGAAATCCAGTTACTACTCGTTTCCAATATAATAAAAGCGTTGATAAAATCCCTATAATAAGTGCCAATTCTACAGACCAAATCCCAACTACCGCACTTAATTCAACTTTTCCAAATGCTTTCATACCAATAGCTGAGAAATCAAAACCATCTGGATACCACTTTGGTATCATGATTGTGAAAACTTTATTCATTACACCTACTAAAATAAGTGGTACAAACGCAATTACTTGCTGTACTCTTGTAATTTCAATACTGCTTAATATCGGCATATCTTTTTGTTCTAATTGCAAAGATGCTGCCATTTCAGAATTTCCATCGTTAAAACCAAAATACCCTTCTCCTGCTGCTTTTGCCTTCTTACGCTTACTCTCTAAATAAAGTAAACCTAACGTTAAAACAAAAATTGCTCCTAAAATACCAAGTATCGGTGCTGCATAAATATCAGTTTTAAAAAAAGTTGTAGGTATTACATTTTGAATTTGTGGTGATCCAGGAAGCGCATCCATTGTAAATGTCGCTGCTCCAAGAACGATTGTGCCAGGGATTAAACGTTTTGGAATATCCGCTTGTCGAAACAACTTAGCCGCAAACGGAAATATAGCGAACACCACTACATACACACTAACACCGCTATACGTTAAAATAGCTCCCATTAAAACAATCGCTAAAATTGTACGTTTTTCTCCAACTAACTCTACAATCGTCTTTGCGATGGAATCAGCGATTCCTGACATTTCTACTACTTTCCCAAATATTGCTCCAAGTAAAAACACAGGGAAATATAATTTAATAAATCCTACCATTTTCTCCATAAAAATATTTGAAAAGAAAGGTAATACAAAACTAGGCTCTGTCAAAAATACCGCAAATAATGCAAAAATCGGTGCGAATAATATTACAGAAAATCCTTTATATGCTACAAACATGAGTAAACTAAGTGCTAATAAAATAATAACTAGCTCCAATTATAACCCTCCTTTTAAACTGAAAATTCAATCTTTTAATGACGAACTTTTACTCGTATTTCGAACCCTTTTATTTCATGACATTCCTCCTCTTTTTATCCCGCTATTTGCGGGCAGTAAGACTCCCACCTTAAAATTCAGCAAATGTGCAGAAGCTAGGTGGGATATCAACTGCTCGTAACAGCCCGATTGGTGGGGCTGATAATCAGTGCCGGATGGACAAAGCTTCCACTAATTAAAGTTTTACTTTATTACAAATTTTTCATGCTAAAATTGTCTAATTATAGTATTCGATTACATATGTAAAATCCCTTTAAACAAAAACGATTTCATCGTCATATGTTATAAAGGGATTTCTAGGTTCTATTTCTATAGTTTATCGTACTATTCTCTATACAAAATCTTTGTAACTCTTCGACATCTTTCACTATATGAATCGCCCCAGCATCGCTCAATTCATTCTCATTACCATATCCATACAATACACCTATTGAAGCAATTCCGTTACTGTTCGCACCGATTACGTCATGCTTTCTATCACCAATCATCACCATTTCTTCTTTTTGAAGTTCTTCATTTGTTTGTAAAATATGAGCAATTATTTCTTCCTTTTTTATTCTTGTCCCATCTAAATTACTCCCAACAATCTCTTCAAAAAAAGATGTTAACTGAAAGTGCTCTATTACTTGTTTCGCAAATACGGTAGGCTTTGAAGTTGCTACAAACAAACGATTGCCAGCATCCTTTAATTCTTGCAATAAGGCTGTAATTCCATCGTATACTTTATTCTCTAATAAACCACTTTGCTTTAAATATTCCCGAAAGTAAAACACCGCTCGTTCTACTTCTATTTCATTCATATTATATCTATCTGCAAAAGATTGTTGCATTGGTGGACCGATAAATGAATCTAACTCACTTATATTCACTTCTTCAATCCCCATTTTTTCTAACACGTATAGAACAGCATTGATTATCCCTTCTTTCGGATCAGTTAATGTTCCATCTAAATCAAATAGAAATGTTGTATACATATTTAATTCCTCCACTGATTTTATATGTACCCCATTAAGGCCATTCTCCTACTTACCCCTTTACTATACTATCACCATCTAACTTTTCAGAAAATTACTTTTTCTAACCCTTATACTTTCAGTTACAAAATCACAAAAGATATGATAAAGTAAAAAAGTTATACTTAATTTAATAGAAACTGGTGAATCACATGTCAATTACGTTAATTTTTATAATGGCTTTCACAATTGTTATCCACGCAGTTGAAACTAGCTCTTATAGTATTCGATTAGCTGGTGTCCGTTTAAAAAAGATTGTCGTTGCCTTATCTGTCGTAGGAATGGTATTACTTATTTCAAGAACGTCAAATTTACTACAAGCCTTTTTAATTGGCGGGATTGTCGATGACGCAAAACGAGATGCTTCTATTAATTTAGAGCATACTATACGACTTGTACTATTATCTGCTTCCATCGGTACATTACTTGCGATTATTCTTTATCCAACTTTGACAAAACTATTTGGATATGTCATTCAAAACTTTGAAACAGATGGTTCTTTCATTCGAATGATGAAAACAAATAACATTCAAAAATTAAAGTACACAAAAAAATATGTGCGCTTTCCAAGATTTGAAATGATTCATAGATTGCGTATCGGTGGTATCCCAAAGCGTATTATGCTTATTAACATGTTTGCTACTGCAATTTATACAGCAGGTGTTCTTTCTGCCCTTTATGCTTCTTTTCTAAATCCAGATTACGCAACAAATGCAAGTACAGCTTCTGGCCTTGTGAATGGTTTTGCTACAATTTTATTAACAGTGTTACTCGATCCACGTATAGCACTTTTGACAGAACGTGCTTTACAATCAGAAAATGGCGCTGAATCTATGAGTAAAATGTATGGTTGGCTAATGATTTCTAGACTTTTCGGCACCTTATTAGCACAACTTTTATTTGTACCAGGTGCTCACTGGATTTTATGGATTATTGAGCTGATGCATTAATCTACTAGGAAGGTGTATTTATCGATGAATATAAAAACAGAGCAAGATTTAATTCACTTAATAGAAAACGACGAATGGATGATGAATGTATTACAAATGGCAAAATCACTAGAGCTACCTGATTGGTGGATTTGTGCCGGGTTTGTCCGTTCTAAAATTTGGGATGCATTACATAACTACAAAGTAAGAACAGCTACACCAGACGTTGATGTCATTTATTATGATGCATTACATAAAGATGAGGTGTACGAACAATCATTAGAACAGAAGCTGACGAATATGGATGCCTCTATCCCTTGGTCAGTAAAAAATCAAACTCGCATGCATGTAGTGAATGGAATGCCGCCATACTCTTCTTCTGTTGATGCTATTTCTAAATTTCCTGAAACAGCAACCGCTCTTGGTGTTTCTTTGGACGAACAAAACAAAGTCATATTAACATCCCCATGCGGAATAGAAGATGTACTTTCATTACAAGTGAAACCTACACCTCATTTTCTTGAAACGAAAGAACGAATACATATGTACAACAAAAGAGTTAATCAAAAGAAATGGCAAAGTAAATGGCCTAATATTACAATCACTTATCCAGAAATTTAAAATAGAGCGCTTCGCATTATACGAAGCGCTCTTTCTTTTTTAGTTCAAAAAATGAATGACTGTTTCAGCAAATCGATCAGCTTCCTCATAATGTGGTGTATGGCCACTCTCTTCGAATATGATATGCTTCCCATTTTGAGCATCTTTATTAAATGTTTCAATTTGTTTTTCACACGTTACTACATCATGTTTTCCTACAATTAATAACATTGGATTTTGTATATCTTTTATTTTAGATAATAATGACGTATGACATGCTCCCTCTAATTTTACTCTATCAAAATGGATTTTGGAGCGATTTGAAAATACTTCCCACTCTTCATCACTATATAAACTATCGTCTGTCTCATCTTTTTTATAATTGTAAATCTCCATTCTTTTTTCTTCTAATTCAGCACTTAATCTTATATAAGCTTCTAACAACTCTTCTGAACTAGCATTATTAGATGAATAAGCAAAGCAGTCTTCTGCCACTAATTCTTTTCCATACTTTTTTAATAAAGTTTCTCTCTTTTGTAGTAAGGCCCTACTTGTTAATGCAAAATCGAAAGTCGGACCTTCAAATATTATTTTCTCTATTGAATTTGGATACATCGACGCATATAACAACGCTAAATATCCACCGAAAGAATGTCCAATTACAGACCATTTCTCAATTTGTAATACTTTTCTTAGTTCTTCACAGTCTTCAATTAAATCACATAGTCCAAAAGTTTCTTCTTCGGTAATTACTTCTGACCGACAAACCCCTCTTTGATCTATCATAATTACATATAAGGAATCTTTTAATCGTTCCGCTTGATGAAATGAAAAATCATAACAGCTTTCACCTGGACCACCGTGTAAAAATAATACTGGTTTATTTTTAGGACTTCCATGTGTTTCAACGTATAGCTTTTTCCCTCTAATGTTCATATATTTCCCAACTTCAATCAAATTCGTTTTTATGATCATCACCTTCTTTTTTACCGAATATTATAACATTTAATATTAAATAATCCCTATTACATTTAAAAAGACAATAATTATTGCAAGTGGTGCTAAAAACCGAAGTAAAAATGCCCAGCAAGTAAATACTTTCTTTCCGTAATTTCCACCTACAAAAAATTCAGCTTCTAGCACTTTCTTTTCCATCTTGAATGATACGAAAATACTAATGAATAGCGCTCCAAGCGGCATTAATATATTACTAGATAAGAAGTCTACTGCATCAAAAATATTCTTCCCAAAAATCGTAATATCACTCCATACTCCAAATGATAAGGCCGATGGTATACCTACTAGGAAAATGCAGAAACCGATGATCCATGAAAGTTTAGCTCTTCTTTCTTGTTCACCATTTGCTAATGCTGAAACAACCGTCTCTAGTAGAGAAAATGCCGATGTTAATGTGGAAAATGTAAATAGCGCAAGAAATACTGTTAAGAACAATCCGCCGAATGGAATTTGACTAAATACAGATGGTAATACGATAAATAGCAATCCGGGCCCTTCCGTCGGCTCCATTCCTAATGAAAATACTGCTGGAAAAATGGCAAGACCTGCAAATAAAGAAACGAATAAATTCAATCCAACAATTGTTATTGCTGATTTTGGTAAACTTTCTTTTTTATTTAAATACGAGCTATACGTAACCATAATCGAAATCCCTATACTAATCGCAAAGAATGATTGGCCCATTGCGAACAAAATACTTTCTGAAGTAATCTTTGAGAAATCTGGTTGTAAGAAAAACTTCACACCTTGCATTGCATTATCCAGTGTTAATGAACGAATAATAAGGGCGACAAATAAAACGAACAATGCTGGTAGCATATATTTACTTGCTTTTTCAATTCCGTTTTGTACACCTTTTGATACAACCCATATCGTAATGAACATAAAAGCGAAATGTCCAGTGATAGCCCAAACCGGATTTCCAATTGTTTCAGTAAATAACGAACCGTAATTTTGTCCCGGAGTAATAAGTTGTCCTGTTACTCCCCTGAAAAAATATATTAAAACCCATCCACCTACAACGCTATAAAATGAAAGTAATATAAAACAAGTTCCAACGCCAAGACGTCCAATCCAGTGCCATCCTGTATTTGGTGCGATACTCTTAAATGCTCCAACTGCTTGTTTTTGTGTACTGCGTCCAATCATAAATTCAGCTATAAGTAGCGGTAATCCAATTAATACAGTAAATAATATAAAGATTAAAAAGAATGCTCCTCCCCCGCTCTTTCCAGCAATATAAGGGAACTTCCATATTGCGCCAAGTCCAATTGCTGATCCTGCTGCTGCCATTATAAAACCTAATTTCGAAGTCCATTGCTCCGTCTGTTTCATCTTATTTTCCTCCTAATTAAATCCTTTTATATAAATAAACAAATTTTATATACCTATCCGAATAAACCCTCCATTTCTTTTTCTATAAAATAAAAAATGGCCCAGCATCTCTTTATATAAAGAGACGCTAAGCCATTCACTTAACGCGGTACCACCCTTATTGATTCCATTATGAATCCACCTTAGTAGTAATCGTTTGATTACAAACCTAATATCGAAGGTTAACCGTTAAGATTTACTAAGAATGTGATTCCGTTCCACCTTACTGCTCCTAGGCGAGTTCAGGATGTCATTTGACTATGTCGCACCAACCCATAGCTCTCTGTACAAATACATGACCTTACTACTCCTATTCAATGCATTTTAATATTTAGAATATATTTTCTTTTGAAATTAATATGAAGTATATCGGTTATATTTATAACTGTCAAGGGCTATGTTAATTTTTTGTCGAAAAGGATTTTCATAAACCTATATAGAAAATATTTACAAATAAAATATAAGGAGAAAAATATGTTATGTCACTTCTATCTTCACGGCCTGCTGCCACTTGCATTCCTTTGTTTCGTTTTCCTTTTTGAAGTATTAATTCTCCTGCCTCAACATCTACTATTCTACCAAGCTCATCTGTTGTATATTTATAACCATCCTCGGTAATATAACGCACGTTTGGTGCCAGTTCTTTTCTTCCATTTTTCCCTTTAATAATGTGCTTCCCAAGGTCCCCCTTTGTATTTCCGTTATCTTAGGAGGATTACCCGTACCCTATGTTGTAATCTTAAACCCTCACAATAAAAAAGCAAACCATGTAAACCCTTATTAAACTACTTCTTTTTCTTCCACTACTGGCAACTCATAAGCTGTTTTATATTTCATCATGCCATATACAATGTTTACAAGCCTTCTCATAATACATACCAATGCTTGTCCCTTTGTTTTTCCTTCTTTTAGTTTCTTCTGATAGTACGCATGAAACACTGGATTTCGTGGCATCTTACTGCCTTTTGCTACTTGCACTTGCTGTACTGCTAAATTATAAAATAAAGCGTGTAGCGCCCTGTTTCCTTGTTTGCTTTTTTGTGTCTTACCTTTCCCACCAGAACCAAAGTAAACAGGCGCAATCCCCGCAAATCGTGCTAATTTATTGGCATTTGGAAATCGCCTTACATCCCCAATTTCTGCAATTAATGCTGATGCCGTCACAAGTTCTATTCCCGGCATGTTCTCTAATTGATAATCTAATAGATTTACTAGCTGCTTTAATTCTCTTTCGATGTATTTCATTTCTTTCTTTTTAAACTCAATGTCCCGTACAATACTTCTTACTAAAAAGTTTCGTGTTTCTTGATATTCCTTCATTGTATGTCCATCTTCTTTTACAAGTTTTAATATGTCGCTTGCTTTATTTACCGAACAGGTATTGTTACTAACATCTAATAAAAAAGCTGTTAATTGCTTTATATTCATTCCCTCTAAACAAGATGGTGACGGATATTGCTGCCAAAACGCTAATGCTGTTTTTCCATCTAACTCTGAGAAAAACTTTTTATAACTTGGATAATGGTGGTTTAATTGAATATGTAATTGGTTCTTTAATGCACTTTGTGCTTTTACTAATGCATTCCTTCTTGAAACCAATTGTTGTATCGACCAAAATAAATCGTTTGGCTTTGCATCTGGCAATTGATTAAATTTGTTTACCAATATGCGTGCCACACATTCCGCATCCCAACTATCATTTTTTTGTATCATCACTTGGCTCCTTCGTTCTAAAAATGATAAAGCTGGATTTACTTCTTTCACTACTTGTTCATGATCTACTAAATATTTCGCTAACGCTCTTCCGTAACCACCAACATCTTCTAAACCAAATACAACTGATAAACCATTACTCACATATGTCTCTACTTCTAATAAAAACTCCGAAAATGCCGATGGTTTATTCTCAAATTGTATTTCTCCTAATTTCTCTTGCCAACAATTAATTATAACAGCCGTATGATGCTCCTTATGTAAATCTACTCCTACATACAAATAGTTCTGTCTATTATGCATAACTCATCCCTCTATTCAATAATTTAGTCATATATAAAAATGTCGGCAACCTTAGTTCGAGCGTTCATCTTCCGATGCGCATAGGTACGCAAGCCTATCCATTTTCATAATTTCATAAGTACATATAGTAAAATGAGCTAATTTTTTAAGTGAATTTATAAAATAATTGCTGGATGTTTCCCAATTGTTTGTATTTGCCCGTATGTATATACCCCTCGATAAAAGTTCTCTCGGTCTAACATACGTTTCACTTGCACTTTCGTAAACAACTTTCCTTTCTCAGTACAATACCCTTCCCTATTTAGTCGTTCTGCCAATTGAGTCAGCGACCAATGTTTAAAAAAGTGTCTTAACTCAAATAGTCTACGTACAACCACTGCTTTCTCCGTATCTACTTCTAACACTTGTTGTCCTTTCTTTACTCTATAACCAAACATCACACCGCCCCCCGCATATCCACCTTGTTCTGCTTTTTTCTTTCTGCCTCTACTTAGCTTTAATGCAATCTCAAGACGTTGATATTGATCTAATAGCTCTAACATACCATTTACTAAAAAGTCATTTGGGTCATGCGTGTATATACTATAATTTGGTTGTTCAATTGCTTTCACATCTACCTCATATTTCTTTAGCTCTCGTTGTATTAACACTTTTGCCATGTCTGAGCGCCATAAACGAGATGTATTTAGTACAACAACTTGACTCACTTGTTGATACGCCATATCCGACAATAGCTCTTCTAATCCCTCACGTTCAACTGTTAATCCATCTTCATCTACTTTCGCTCCGCTGATTCCTTTATCTTCGTATATGTGAAGCAGTTGTAGTTTATTTTCGATGCAGTACCGTTCAATTTCTTCTACTTGATACGTTAGGCTATACCCTTCACGCACTTGTCCTTCCGTTGAAACTCGTACATAACCAACTACTTTCTCTCCCATATTGAGCCCCTTCCCGTTACAGCAATTAAAGTCCCTGTAACGTTTACCCGTTTTTTGCGGATAACTTGTTTGTAACATGCATCCGTTAAAACGTACTTTACGATGACTTCAAAACATAACACAACCCTTTATTTTTTCTTCTACTATCGTCGTATACTGTACATAGCCATTACAATCTATAAAATTTAACAATTAATACACTTATAAAATTATAATCCTCTTTTAAACTTTCACGTTAAAACACAAAAAAGCACTCGTTGCCTTTAGTCGACAATCAAGTGCTTTAAGTAGCATTAATTTTGTAAGTTTTATTGTAACAGTATGACACCTTTTATATGTCGTGACAACTACTACGTTAAAACTTACGAGTTCGTTAGTTTAATATACATTCCATGTGTTTATCATCATCGCCCAGTAAAATGTCATCTCGCCTAAGCTCGTACCTCGTTTTCTATTCTATCATTGCACATAACACTCTATGATGGTACAACCATCATAGAGTGTTATGTACTTTTTAACAGCCTATTTTAAATTGCAACGTCTTGATAACCTACTTCAGTTACTTTTTCATTTAGCAAACGAATCCCTAGCCCATTTTCTGTATCCCATGTACAATTAAATGTAATTCCAATATCCCGACCGTCAAAAATACCTGCATAGGGAACAACAATCCCATCTAAACTTATCATTTCTAATATTTCATTAGTTGTTTCAACTAATGGATAGTTTTCATTTACTTCAATATCATAACCTAGTTCCTGACGCTCTTGTTTGTAATAGTCTAATATTGATTGCAAAAAGCTTTGTTGTAATTGTTCCCAATTTTGCATGAGTGAAGTATATGCTACATATTGTTCTTCATCAAACTTACCATCCTCATCACCTTTTACTATTAGTGCTATCTCGACTTCATTTCCCAAAAAGTTAATGCTAGTATCCTTAGACCACACAAAATCATATTCAAGCTCACCAAAAACCGCATCATTTATTTTCATCTTACTTCTCCTTTTTATTTTTTAGCAAATCCTCCTGGCTCAAACGCCCCTGCGTTTATCTCACCTACTCCACCAAGATGCCCAAATCTTTTATTTATCTCTGTCGGTACAAGTTGCATTATTTTCACATCATTTACTTCATGCCATGTTAATTGATTTTTTGTTCGATATTTGTCTATGTCTTTCGCGGTAACCCCACCAGGTTCCATTCCAAATTGGCGAGCTAGTTCAACTGAGTCATTTAGCTTATCTGCTAACTTTTGGTCTGCTTGAGCAAAATTGTATGTCCTAGCCTTTGTACCATAATTTCCTTTTCCTCCAAGCATATAGTCAATTTCAATTTGAGCCTTTGATACTGGTGAAAAATCAGGAACTCCGTTTTTATATTGAATACCTTTAATGCCAGCTTCATCTAATATACGTTTCAATTTAGGGTCTGGTGGTGGTTTAAGCGTACTTAAAGATTCTCCTCTGATTCCTTCAAATTCAACCTTCGAATTAATTGGTGAAGGTGTCTGATTATACCTTGCTTCATAAGAACTAGCAAAATCAGTTTGTCTAAAAGCAGGTGGAACTTCAGCCTCTCTATTACCCGTACCCTTAACAACCTTACTCTCCATATACTGATAAGCCTCTTTCAGAGAATACTGTCCTCCTCCTGAGACATTTCCTACTCCAGCCATGGCGAAGCCTTTTCCCTCGCCTGGGATCCATTTGTACTCCAGTAATGTTTTTACTGCGTGCTGGATCTTTTCATTCCCCTGTAAGAAGGTTGTTTTTACGGTTGTGGCACCTTTGTTCCATAGACTTCCGATTTTATCGGCAAAGCCTTTTGCTGTCGAGGCTACAAAGTTTACTCCCTCTTTTACTTTGTGGCTGGCTGTTTTTATGCCATCAACAGCTGCTTTTCCAGCTTTTCCGGCTACCATTGTTACGCCTTCGCCTAGTCTTTTTCCTGCTTTTACAATCGTCTTCCCAAAGCTAGAAGCGACATACTTTATTCCTTTTCCAGCAAGACTTGCCACTTTTCCAACAGGAACAAAGTTTAGGAGTGTCCATCCTGCGGCGATGAGTCTTTCTTTTGATGATAATTCTTTCCCTGTAATAGGGTCTTTACCGGTAACTGCACGAATTGCATCATTTACTCCAATGAATTCAGCTGCTCCTTCTACTCCCTTTTCCCACCATGATTTTTCATGTTTCTTTTCTGTTTTATGGGTTTCTTTCAATTTTTCATTTTGTTTCTTTTGATATTCTTCATCTGCTTGACGAAACTTTTGAGCGATACGCCGTAATTCTTTTTCTGTAACTTGTAAGTTACGTATGTAAGATTCCATGAGCCTCATTGATCTCATATATTCCCCATAAAAATGCTGACTCGTTGCTCCTTGCCATTGCATTTGAATACTAAACATAGATTGATTGAGATTCTGTTGTATATTCTGGCTGTGTGTTTGCATCTCTGATATGTTTTTGGCAATTTGTTCGAGTTGTTCAGGTTTGACCTTAATTTCCAAACCTTCTCCCACCTTCCTCTATTTTATACCAAAAATGAATAGAACTGCATCAAATTTTACTTATCCCCTTTAGAAAAAACATCAAAAATACTATTATCACAAATCGCTTCAATTTCTTCCTTTACAAATAATTTTTGAAATTTTGTTCCTGGATTTAATATTACATTTGCCTCTAAATCTATCGTCTTTAATAATTCAACTGCATTCATAGAGACGTATGGACATTCTTCTGGAATAACCATTTCTAAATGTTTCAAATCAGAATACAGTGGTAACATTAATCCTTCTTCCATTTCAAAATAATGAATTTGTAATTGTGTATTATCAGTTGAAATCAAATTCCCTTCTTCATCTACATTTGTATCTCCCTCGACAGAAGCTACAACGTATAAATTTGTTTTCTGTAATATCTCATAAAAACGAACTCTTTTTTCTTCATTCTGTAAAGCTTCCACTAACGCCTCATCTAATGGGCAAATTTCTAGTAAACTCATTGAACTTCACTCCTTATGTGAAATAATTTCGCCATCTTACGCAAAGTAAGATGGCGAAATTTAAATCTAATTATTTTTGAACGTTTATAGCTTTAATTTCGTCTAATTGTTTCATTGCTTTTTGGCGCAATTCTCCATCAATTGTAGCTGAATATATTGGTCGAGTTAAAAACTCGAAACATTTATATGCATTATTACTATCATTTTTCTTTAAATACTCTTCACCTGTCTCTAACATTTCTTCAGAAACAGACTTCATAAATTTATTTACAGGCTCCTGCTGATACCCTAGCATCATTGATTGATGTGTTAATTCAATTACTGATGCTAAATCTTCAATAGTGCTTACATGATTAGCCCTTTTATTTGCAGCATCAAATGCACTTAAATATTCAATGGCAGCTTTGGCTTTATCTTTCATTCCAGTCAGTTCAATACCTGGCGTCTTATAAAGAATTTGATAAATTTCTAATGCTGATAAATAATTACTTTTTTCCGCTTGCTCCGCTGCATATAATACTTCATTTGCAACTTTAGTGAATCCTTTTTCATCGTCTACCCCGCGATTCGAAGCTTGTCCGAAGTAATGTAAAGCATCAAAAAGTTTTCCTGGCTCATTCGCTTTTGCACTCGCTATTTGTATTAGCTGAATTCCCTCCATCTTTCTTGATGCACTATCAATCATACCCATTCCGTTAATTTGGCCAATAGTCTTATCGATATCCTTTAATTGTGCCAGTAATGTGTATGATGGTAGCACTGTTTTTTCTACCTTATTTTGCCACCCTGTTGTTCCATTCATTTCATTCCATTCATTTTCTGTCTTTACCCATAATTTATTCGAATAATTAACCATTTCTTCTCTTGAACGTTCTAATGGGTGTTTTGTGCGAATTGCATTCGCAATATTCAATACAGCTGTATAATACTCTCCCATATTCGCAGCCTCAATTGCTTTTCTTTCAAACATAAGTGGCATTAATAATTTTTTAGCTTCATCTTGAACGGATTTTTCAACCTTTGCTGTATTTGCTAATAAATTTGCTTTATTTAGAGCAACTTCCACTGAAGTAGTAGGAGCTTTTATTTGTCCTTGAAGTCCCTCTACAGCCATACTAAATTGCTGATCTAGTTTTTCTTTTTGTTGATTGTTTGCATCAGCAATCGATTCATTTACTAATTTTAATGTCTTTTCATATTGTGGATTTTCAGAATTTAAATATGTTTCGATTTGCTCAATTGCTTGATCAATTCTTTTTTCTTTTTCTGATTTTTCCGGTTTCATTTGATCGACTGTATCTTTGCTATCTTTATTTTTATGCTCTATTTTTTCCTTGTTTTCTATATTGCTTTTTTCACTTTCAATTAATTGATCTTTTTTATCTTTCTCACTAGCTATTTCTGACGCCTCAATTTCAACCTTATTATCTTCTTTAACCGCTTTTTCTCCATTACTGCTAGTTACAAGTTCTTCCTCTGTACCTACGTTTTCCTTGGTATCATTATTAGATGTCACTACCGGTTTGTCGATGTTAATATTCTTTAATTCTTCTTCTAATAGTTTGTAAAAAATCTTCTCTACACGTTGATTTGCAGCTTCTACTATTTTTGGATCCACACTTTCGAGCACTGATGTGACTAAATAATATTTACTTAAAGCTTGTTCTAAATAGACTAGATTCTCCGGATTATACGGATCTTCCAACCAAAGCCCTTCCTCATAAACAGCTTTATCATATATTAACTTTCCAACAAATTGAATATACTCTTTCTGTTTTTCATTTAAATACTTTTGTAACTCTTGTTGTGTTGTAACTTTTTCCTTAAGTGTATTCATTTGATTACGCAAATAAAATAATGCACTTTGATTGGAATAATTATTCTTATTAGCTAAAATTTCTCCCAAATTGTCCAATGTTAATCTATGATTAGCCAACGTTTTTGCATTTGACTCCTTATTTAATTGAGATATAAGTGTCAAATCTTTCAGTTCCTCGGAATATTCAGCTAACATATCTAATTTATTAGAGTCTTGCTCTTTCCCGTAATACTCATTAAAGAATACAGATGAATATTTCTCTCCATTTCCAGCATACCACTCAACTAAAATATCTCCCGTTATTGGTGATACTGTAATTTGATCGTGTGGCACTGGTGGTTTTGGTTTTTCCGGTTCTTTATCACCATCCGGTTTTGGTTTTTCTGGTTCTTTATCACTATCTGGTTTTGGTTTTTCCGGCTCTTTATCACCATCAGGTTTTGGTTTTTCTGGTTCTTTATCACCATCCGGTTTTGGTTTTTCTGGTTCTTTATCACCATCCGGTTTTGGTTTTTCTGGTTCTTTATCACCATCTGGTTTTGATTTTTCCGGCTCTTTATCACCATCCGGTTTTGGTTTTTCTGGTTCTTTATCGCCATCCGGTTTTGGTTTTTCTAGTTCCTTATCACCACCTGATGTTTTCCCCAGGTCCACCAAACTATCCGGCAAATTTTTACTCGGTTCCACCACAGGCCCCCCCATATTCGTTGGCAACTCTGGCTTTTGTGGAGTTGGTGCATCTGATAATTTGATTTGTGGATCTTTCTTTTCTACCGACACCTCATCTGGTTTATACGTTACTGGTGTAATTGGTGATTTATTATTTCCAATTAAGTCTGCTAAATTAATAGTTGGTTTTTCGCCAGGTTTTTCATCTTTTTTTGCAGGATCAGCAACTAAATTTGGGAACATAGACTGTAAATTCCCCCCTGTAATACGGTCATCTTTTTTCTCTTCTGTATTACTTGCTAATTTCACTTGTTCTTTTCCTGCTGTATTAAAGCCTTTATCGTAGACAAGATACCCTGACGTTCCAAATAAAGCCACTGACATTACAGATATAGCAACTTTTTTTCCTAGATTATTATTGTTTTCTTCCATGTTCTTTTCCCCTTTTCCTATCTTTACTGAATCCAGCCGTTTGTTTTCATTTCTGTTAGTTTTTCTTGCGCCGCTCTTACTTCAGATTCATTTTCATTTGCTTGTACAGTTTTTCTTAAGAAACGACTCGCCTCTTCATATTTTTTCTGTTTGATTTTAAACATCCCAAATGCAAAATTCACATGCGCATTTTCATCATTTTGTGAATATGCTTCTGCGAAGAATTTCTCTGCTTCATTTCCTTGTCCCACTTTATCGTATAAAATCCCTATATTCACAAGCGTATTTATGTCGCGAGTCCCACTGTTGACAACTCTATTGTAAGCTTCTAACGCTTGTTGATATGCAGCATTACTCTTTGCACCATCTCGCGTTTCGTAAAATTGACCCGCTTCATAATACACAATTCCTAGCTGATTTAATAACTCTATATTTTTCATATCTTTTTGAATCGCCGCTTGTAATATGTGAGACGCTTGTTGATAATTCATTTCTTTCTTCGCACTATCAATTAGGTTTGTTTTATTCCAAAGCACATATAAATTTGAAAGTTCAATTGTATATATAGCATTCTTTGAATCCTGTTTAATAGCTTCTTTAAAGAAAGACTCCGCTTTGTCTAACTGCACAGTTGCAGTTGATAGTTGACCTTTTAAATACGAAACAATTGCCTTATCCTCATTTGTTTTCGCGCTCATTTTGAGAATAACATCTTCTGCCTTTTCAAATTCTTTCATTTTCATATGACTTACAGCTAAATCTCGCATCGCATCTTTTTTGTATGGTTCAATTCCTTTTGCATTATTCGCTAATGCTTGTTCAAAATTTAGCACTGCTTCTTGATATTTTCCGATACGGAAATTCGCTGAAGCTAATAGATAGGCAGCGTCATTATTTTCTTTATCTATTTCCCTATCTTTTATTAATTTTGTAATATAATCGATTGCAATTTTATTTTTCCCTTCAGCAACGTAAATCGTTGCTAATTGGAGGTGCGCCTCGTCTTTTCCCTTCACAGCAATCGCATGCCCAACAGCTTCTTCTGCTTTTGTATATTTTTTATCATCATAAGCTTGTCGTGCTTGTTCCATAAACTTTTGATATTTAGCGTTTGTTGTGTAGAAATAAAATAACGTTGAACCACCTATAACAACAACTACAGTTGAGCCAATAATCAAAATCCGTTTTTTATTCTTTTTCCACCATTTAGAAAAAGAAGACGGTTCACTTTGTTCATGCGTTACTGTAAGTGGTTGATTCGATGCTTTTGCATTTAAAATCTCATCATCTATATCATATTCCACTTGTTTTTTCGTTTGTTTCCGGCTCTGTAGAATGCTATTTGGAACTGTAATTGTGGCTGCTACTTCTTGCCGCGACTGTGTTCCTTGCTCTTCTTTTATCTCTTCAATAATGCTTTCAATTTCCTGTTTTAACGCATGATCAATGTTTGGAAATTGTACGATTCGTGAATAGACGAAACAAGCAAATGCTGCATTGTTTTCTCGTTCCAATTCAGTAGCTAATTCCAAATAATTTTGTAGGACCATTTTTTTATTTATTTCAGGCTCTCGACTCTCCATAGTTTGAATGATGTATGCGAGTTCTTTTTGCAGAGCTGTTGATGGATTGAGTGAATTGAAAATTATTTTATATTCATATAATGCCGCTTGTTTAAAGCCTCTCTCTTCTAACAATCTTGCAATTTCCAAACATTTTGATACAAAAAGAGAGTGTTCTTCTGCTGACTGCCTTTCCGCATCAATTTTTATTATTTCTCTCGCGCTATTAAATGCATCGTACCACTGTGCAAAGCTTGGACATTCTGCGAAAGAGTTACTACTCCATGCCTGCTTAAATAGTTTTGCAATTTCCCCATTCCATTGATTATGTAATACTTGCTGAAGTAACGTATATCTTTCACATTCTGTCTGCATTTCTTCCGTTTTAAAGTAACTTGCATCCGTCCATTTTTTATTCCGAGCTTCTTCACTACACCAACTTAATATTTCTCCTAATAAAATGGCGCCTGCAAATCGATCGACTTCTTTTTGCCATACTCCACTTTTTAAATACATTGGTGCGTAGCCCGCTGAACCAGCTGGCAATAACGAAGGTCTTTTCGTTTTTGGGCCATACATTTGCTCAACATCAACAAGTTCGATATAGTGTTGTCCTTCAATTGGATTCTCACTCAAGAAAGGTATGAGTACGTTGCTAGACGATAAATCATTATGAGCAACTTCATTTTCCTCCATCATTTTAAGTGTTGTAAGAAATGCTTCTGCAATAAAGAAACATTGTTCTTTTGATAACACTCGTTGTTCTTGTAAAATATCAGCCCAAGTTGGACCTTCAATCCAAGGCATTACAATACTATTAGCAAGATCTTCTGATTTTTCGATAGCAGATGTATGTTCTTCTGTAGTAACGATATAGCGTGAACATACTTTAAGACCCGCTAAAGAAGAAAGTGGTTTCAGAAATGCTAGTTGATGTTTTTCCTCACGATAGCGTTCCTTAAAAACCTTTAATGCAATTCGGTCCACACCATTTTCTTGTTGTAATTGATATACTGTCCCTTGTCTTCCTTCTTGACCATAGGGCATTTCAATACCAATTACAGCTGGGTGTTTCTCAAAACGATACACATCTTTATTAAGGTTAATTTTTTCTCCTACTTCTGGTCGGAATCCCATTTTATCCCCTTACTCTCGTATAGCAATTTTTCAAAAAAAGACCAGGAACAATAGCTCCCGGTCTTTTGCGATTGTTCTATTCTTAGTATGCGTTATCTGTGTTACGGAATTTATCAGCAATACGTTTTAAATCTGTAGAAATCCCCTCTAAAATTGGAATATATTGTTGCATTGCTTGTTTAGATTGAATAAATTCTCCACGGAATTTCGCTTGTGTTGCCCCAGCCCATTGACCTTCTAAACTATTAATGTCGCCCTCAAGTCTATTAATTTGGCTTTGAGCTTCTCCTGCTGCGTTTTTAAAATTTCCTGAGATTCTTTCAAGTTCTTCTGGTGTGATTTTAATTTCTGCCATCGTAATAATTTCCCCTTTCAAATCATAAATGATACAACAATTAGATTATAAACTATATTCATACAATTTTTAAAGGGTTAAATTACAAAAATATTCTATTTTCTAGTAATTTAACCCTATTTTAATATTATTTCACTTTTAATTCTGACCATTTTACACTAATTTTATCTGTCATGGTGCGAAGTAAATGTAATGGTGTATATGCACATTTTATTTTTATTGGCTTTCTACGTATGCAATATCCATCCCCACTTAACAATTCTTGATCCATTTCAGTATGAGGCAGTTTCATATTAAAGAAATACACATCGTTATTTTGTGTCGTCCCCAATAAATAACCAATACTTCTCTTTCTAATTTCTGCAAACCATTTTTCATGAGAATAGCTATTTAGACTAGACGTTGTAGCGGCTGTCATAAAGTGAATCCCTTTATTTTTACAGTTTTGGACTATTAGTTCCATTTTATTTTTTGCCTCATAATCAGTAGATAATATAGTTAACATTTGATCGATATCATCAATTGCAATGATTATTCTCTTATATGGAAACTCCTCTGTTGTGTTTGGATCTATTGAAGGCATTACTGGTTCTCTATTATTTATTAGCTCTAACAATTCATCTAACATTTCTTTTAATTGCATACCATCTGTAACTTTCTTCTTCACATGAGGTAAATCTCCAAGAGCTAATATACCTGTTGGTCTTTCACCAAGGTCTACTAAGTATAGTTCAACCTTTTCTGGAGAGTATTGATAAGTAGTGGTGAACAGAATCGTTTGTAATAGCGATGTTTTCCCGCCTTCTATTCTTCCACCGACAAATATATGGCTCATTTCGTCTAATGAAAAACTTTGCAAACGAATATCCTCTGTTTCAATACCTGCTGAAATTTGGGCAGTTTCTAATTGCTCAACCATATGCTCTACAAATATCTCTTTAGGTACCATTGGAATATTTTTTGCTTTTTCACCATTCCATTCCCTATTCATTTTTTGAATAATTGTTTTTAATTGTTGGGAGTACTCAAGTTCACTTTCACCAATAAACGGCAATGCTGCTTGGAATAATTCCGGCGGTTGCCCTTTCATTAATCCACGGCCAACAGGAACTTCAATTAATGGGAATTTAGGTCTGCCAACTAAGTTATGATATTCTGTTCCATCTTGCAATTCGAATGTAAGTGCCATCGGTATATTATTACGAACACGATCGAACATATCAATTGTTTGATTAAGGGAGAAGTAGAAATATACTCCGTATGTACTTGATTCACGCAATAATAATTCTAATACTTCATTTTCTTTCTCGAATTCATTTTTGAATCTTATATAACCATCTACCATTACTACTATAGCTGGTATTTTCTTCTCTACCATTCGGTTATACATAGAGAATGACTTTGCACCGATATTAGAAAAACTCTCTTTTCTATCAGTGATTTCCTTCTTCAAAAATCCGAATAGACGTTTCATTTTTTCATTTTCGCCTTCTTGTACAATCCCGCCTATATGAGGTAAATTTCTAAAATCTAAGAACATACGACCAAAATCAATAACATAAAAATTCACTTCTTCTGGTGTATGAGATACAGCTAAAGACATAATAATGGTTTGCAGCATCGTCGTTTTTCCTGTACCTGGCATACCATATATATTTAAATGCCCTTCTTGTAAATCTAACTTCAGAGGGAATTGTGCTTGATTCGCAACATCATCAATTAATCCTACCGTTACTTGTAAATATTCTTTCGGTTTATTCCACTCACCAATTGTCCAATCTTCCATAGCATAAAATTCTTTTAACAATAATTTTTCCGGTAATGGATCCAGCCAAGGTCCTGGTAATGCTTTAATATTTTCTTTTTCTGATACGCTCTGTACATATTGAATAAAAGCTTGAAGTTGTTTCGGACTATTTGTCATTGGTTTTGGACGCTTTTTCACTTTTATTCTTTCACCCGAAAGCTTAACTTCTGTAAAGTCAACAATATCAAGAACTTTTTCTTCATCTGGATTATAAGGTGCTCCGCTCCATGCAGATTGAAACAATTCTAACACTTCATTACTGCCGACTTGTAGGTATCCCCGTCCTGGTACATTGATTTTAGATGCGTCTGGAATCTTTAACATTTCACGACTATCCGCGTCATCTTGTACACGTAAACAAATTCGAAAACGCGAGTTACTCCAAATCTTGTCATTTACAACCCCCGAAGGTTTTTGAGTTGCTAATAATAAGTGAACTCCTAATGTCCTTCCTATTGCAGCGACACTAATTAGCTCGTCCATAAATTCCGGTTGTTCCTTTTTCATTTGAGCAAACTCATCAATAACAATAAATAAATGTGGTAAAGGTTCTTTTTCACGCCAGCTTGTTTCATAATATTCATCTAAATGCTGGACATTTCCAGCCTGAATGAATAACTTTTGTCTACGCTCTAATTCTGCCTTTAATGAAATTCTGGCACGCTCAATTAAGTTTGGATCTTCTAAGTTTGTAATAGATGCAATAATATGCGGTAAACCCGCAAAGGTGTTTGACATTCCGCCACCCTTATAATCAATAAGCATAAATGCCATCTCATGAGGATGATAGGTTGCTGCTAACGCTGCAATTATAGACTGAATGACTTCACTTTTTCCTGATCCTGTTGTACCAGCCATTAAGCCATGCGGACCATGCCCTTTTTTCTCTATCTTATCGTGAATATTTAGAAAAACAGGTTTACTTCCTTCTCTTACACCAATCGGGACTGGTAATGAAGTCGGATATCGATTTTCTTTCCATCTCTCGAGCACTTGTAACTCTTCCATGTTTTTAGCTTGAAACAAGTCTAAAAATGTTAATACTTTCGGAATGTTGGCTGCTGTAGAACTTTTCATTCGAATCGGTGCAATGCTTCGCGCTCCTAATTCACATCGTTCGAATGAAAGTCGATCTACTTTAAAACTAGCACGGGTTGTCCCGCTGTTTTCAGCTGAATTTGAAAATGTTTCTACTAACTCACCTTTTTCCCCATTTAAGCTAATAACAAGATCACATTCCATAGGTAAGCGTTCCCTTTGTTCTGCAAAAATAAATGTAGAAGCTCCGACACTTTCCCCTTCTCTAAGTAACATTGGAGTTAACGGATCATCCTCTAAAAATTCTCTCGCTGATAAGAAAAAGACATACATTGGAATTAAAGGAACTTTTGCATCCGCTTGCGCAGAAGAATTGTAGATTCTGCGCATGTTAAGTGGGGTAAAGAGTACTTCAGCTAGATTCTGCGCATCTTGTTGATTTTCAGATAAAAAACGCATACTTCTCTGTTCATCCCATACGTGAGGAAGCCACCTCATCCAATCCCACTGTTTTTTCTCCTTCTCATGATAAAAGGCTGCTATTTTCACTTCATTTGGTGCATGATGTGTCATAATTTGCGTCGTTACAATTCGAATAAAGTTTAGTCTATCTTCTTTATTTCCGACTACACCAATTACATCGTTTTTTTTCAAAGAAATTGAAATGTGTCCATTAGGTATCGTATTGAAATCCCTTTTCACATTTTGTGCTTCTGTAACTAATGGATTTTCTTCATAACCTTTCTGTTCAGGTACCTTCAATTCTACAAGAAATGGTCTCTCACCTGTTCCAATACGAATATCTAAAAAGTCCGGACTTTCAGGTGTTCGCTCCCATAAATTACTTTCTCGGTTTTCAATTCTTTGTACACTTTTTAATGGGCTTGGATTTTGTGTAATTAAATATTTTGCTTGTTCAACCTTTAACGTATCTAATTCCACTCGATGCTTTTGAATTTGCTCTAAGTATCTTGTTTGTAATTGTTCAACCATTTGACGATGTTCTTTCTTTTTACGGAAATGCCCCATCGTTGTAATTACATATGATCCCAACATTGGAATACTTGAAACCATCATTAATGGCATATAACTTGAATTCATCTTCATAAATTTCATCATTACAAAATATAATATCAATGTTAAAATCGTCATCATTGCTGGCAGTAACATTGTTTCAATTGAAAACTTCGGCTCCTCCGGTATATTCGGCGGATCATGAATAATAACATCCCCTGTTGGTATATCTACTTTCACACGCGGAGAGCGTTGAAAATACGGTGATTTTTGCACAAAACATTTCTCCTTCCCCATTCAAAAACTATTACTCAATGATTTTCCATACATAATCTTCTCTACTTGAAGATATATCTGGTTTAACAGGTTCATTATAAACTTCTTCTGCCGGCTGCATTTCAAAAGAAGGGATAATTGCCCCTTTTTTATATAGCATTACATATTGTCCATCCCAAACATCATTATCGCGCAACGTTTCATCATTTCGTATAGAATGCCATTCTTCTTTATCTTTTGCCACTCTAATTTCATAGATACCGCCCAATGCTTCGTCTATTTTTTCATGATGTAAAATTGCTTCAATAATTTGTACCGCTTTTACATCATTAGGAATTGCAATATCAATTTCTTCATTTGATTGCTTTATGTATGTCACAATAATCTCTTCCACATTTATTCACCTTTTTCCATCGTGTTGTTACCAAGAAATATCTATAAATGAAATATCATCGCTTGTCGGTGAGCACTGCGCCCTCTCTATTTCTTTTAAGACTTCCTCAAAGTTATACTGCTTAAGCGATACAAGTCCGTCTGAATGAATAACTATCCGGTTTACTTCTTCTCTGGATAATGTCTTTGAAAATACCTCCAATGCACCTCCAATAATGCCACGCTGTGTAGACCATCTTTTCTCTATATTTCTCTCAAACTTCACTACATTCGAACAATTCTTCTTATCTTGAAACAATTGTACAAATGAATCACCATGTACAACTATCGTTATTTGTACTTTGTCTTGATTTGGAATGAGCTCTATTTTCCCACCGATAAACATCGCTTCACTACCTTGTTTTCGCTTTTCTTCTAATACATCGCGAAGTAACCACGGTGTTTCTTCTGGCAATCGAAATGCACTCACTTCCTCTGAAGCTTCTTCTATCCAATTATTTAACTGTTCATCTAATAATGTAGGAATATCCTGTCCACTTTCTTGACACGTTTCAAACAAGTTTAATAACTTCATACCAAGAAACTCTGCAGCAATTTCACCGTGGAAAGACATCCCTACACCATCACATAAAACAAATATGAAACTAGTTCCATTATCTTGAAATACTAAGAAGTCCTGTCCACTCTCATTTAAATCCTGCGTTTCTTTTGCTCTGACATAGCTATATCGATAAGTAAAATGTTTGCTTTTCTTTTCTTGCAATACCGTTTCTTTCTCTTGCGATAGGATATATTTCACCATACTTCTCCCTCCTATCGAACCGGCGTTGCAGCAGACATTTGAAATCCAAGTGATACTAAATCCGCATTTGTACCAGGAAACATCATCACCGCACCATCTGCAATATGGAAACCATATTCAGTCATCATCTCACGATAGCTTTGAGGGATAGGCGATGAAAGTCTTTGCAACTTTGCACCATACTCATCTGTAATTTCTGTATTTGGCATAATCCCTTGCCACTTCTTTATGCTAGTAATTTGGTCTTGCATAATTTCATCTGAAATAAAAATGTTTTCAATTAGTACATTTCCATCAGGTACAGACATATCCATAATTCTTCGCACAATTAATTCTGGATCTTCACCAGTTGAAGCCCCATCTGTCATATGACAGACAACAGGAGCTGGTCCATCTTGTAAATTTGGTAATTCATTTTGTAATAACTTCTCCACTACAGAGAAAGCTTTTGCTGTATCAGTTAAGCGATGTGTTTGGATTTTTTCTAGCGGACGCAGTCTTGCTACTTCGTCGATTGTTTTCACCCCACCCAATAAATCAAAAACATGATCACTATAGGCTAAAATAGACAATTTATACCTCGGGAGCAAACGACTACCTTTTGTTGAACGGAATACCATTTGGCGAATTGCTAAAGAAAGAGCATCCGTTACAATATCAATTCTTCTTTTGTCTTCTCCCCCTGCATCCATCATTTGATTCATTGATGCGCTTACATCAAGAAGGTAAATTATATACGCTGGTGTTTGTTGTGTTGCTTGTGTTTGATATAGCATGTTTCATACCCTTCCATACATTATTATATGAACTATTTTTATATTCATATTTTATTATAACTTATGAATTTTCTTTTTCTCAATTCATTATAAAATTTTCTTGATATAATTTACATTTTTTCACACAAAAATCCATTATTATCTCCTTTAACTTATGTTGAAATGCATAAAACCCTTCTATAATATAGAAGGGTTTTAATGTTATGGCATAAGACGTGTACAATCTCTCGGAAAAGCGCTCGCCTCTCGTACGTTAGTTAATTCTAAAAGTTTATATACAACCCTTTCTAATCCAATTCCAAAACCGCCATGCGGTGGACAACCATATCGGAATGTATTTAAATAAGATTGAAATTTCTCTGGATGTAATCCTTTTTCTTTAAAAGATGCGAGTAACATTTCATGATTATGAATACGCTGTGCACCTGACGTTATTTCTAATCCTTTATATAATAGATCAAACGAATCCGTTATGGCTTCGTTCTCCTTATTCGGCATTGTATACATCGGTCGCGCTTCTTTCGGATAATGTGTAATAAAGACAAATTCACTATTATATGTTTCCTTCACATATTTCCCTAATAACTTTTCACCTTCTGTATCTAAATCCCCAATCGGCGATTCTTTCCGGTATTTATTTTTCAAAATATCTTGTGCTTCTAACAATGTGATTTTAGGAATTTCAGTAATGACAGGTACTTCTATTTGTAATAGTTGTAGTTCTTTCTCGCATGTTTCTCCTACTTGTTGAAACATATATCGTAAAACATCCGTTTCTAATTGCATCACTTCATAAAAATCATTTATAAATCCAAGCTCTACATCTAACGATATATATTCATTTAAATGTCGTGAAGAGTTATGATGTTCCGCCCGGTACACAGGAGCAATTTCAAAAACACGTTCAAGTCCTCCCGCTACCATCATTTGTTTATAAAATTGTGGTGATTGAGCTAAATACGCTTCTTTTTGGAAATATGAAAGCTTAAAAACATTTGCTCCTCCTTCTGCCCCTTGCGAGACAATTTTCGGAGTAAATACACGTGTGAAATCGTTCTCTATTAGAAATTCACTAAAGCTTTGAACGAGTGTAGATTTCACTTTAAAAATCGCAGCGATTCGCTCATGTCTTAATGATAATACCCGCTCATTCAATAGTTGATCTAAGCCAACCTGTAACTTCTTCTTATTTATTTCAAATGGAAGTTGTTCTGCACCATTTAATACTTTCACTTCATGAGCAAGTACTTCAACCCCTAATTCTGTTTTCGTTGTCGTTACTATTTCACCAATTACTTGGACGACACTTTCAACATCAACTTTATATCCAGCTAACTCGTTTTCTAATACACATTGAACAACTCCGGTACGATCCCTTAATAATAAAAAACTAACATTGCCTAGATGACGAATCTTTTTTACCCATCCTTGTAGTAATACAACCTTTCCGCTATGCTCCGTACATTCTCGTGTGAGTGAACGCTTCATTATTTGATCCATTATATTTCCCTCCATTAATTTTATTTTTATTTACGTTATTGTTATTGTTGTTGTCGTCGTCATCATCCACGTTCACTCACCTCCTTTCAAAGAATACAAAAATCCGCCCCTATAAATAGGGACGGATTTTTCCGCGGTACCACCCAAATTGTCATAATGACCATCTTAGTCCTGATAACGGTAGGTACCGTTTGCTTTTACTAATAATCACGTTCAAAGCAACACTCACAGGTGTCTTTCCATCATGCGGTATCGCAATCTTCCCAGCAACCGATTGCTCTCTGTAGACCCTTACATCATGTACTTTTCCTAATCATCACTTTTTATATTTACAGAGTATTCTATCTCTTTATTTTATAAAACGCAAGCCCTTTTAGAAAAATATTGCAATTTCTCACTAAAGAGACCCCTTCTAAAGATATGTAATATGAACATTGAACTCTATACAATTATCATTTGACAGCTTAGAAATATTTTATCTTTCTCAAATTCATCCAATTGCATTTTTCTATTTTATTACATAAAATCTGTATTTCCCACGCATATTATTATTAAAGTTTTATCGGAGGTGTACATATGAAAAAAACAATTAGTTTCTTTCTCCTATTATTATGCATAGTTGTAGTTAATGAAGCATATGCCTATTCACCAAAATCTTTACCAATCTCTCAAAATTCTGATCAATGGCAAGTAAATATTGATGAAGTAAAAAGAACGAGTGAAAAATTGTTGCAACCAAAAAAAGGTGTATTTCAAACATATCATTTCTCTGTAAAAAATCTCGGGAAAAGTGAAGTGTATAATGTACAAGTTGAAGTTTTTCGGAATGAACCAAATACGAAAACAAAGTATGAACTCTTTTCCAGAAAAGAAGGTCGTCTAGCAAGTGGAAAAACTGGATTTGAACATGCTAACTTCCCAGTTTCTACAAAAGCAGATGAGGTTGACGTTATCATTACGTGGCAAGAACATCCTTTCCGCTCTATGCGAAACGGTCAAAAAGTTGAAGCTAGAAAGTTTAAAGAGCATTTTGTTTTTAAAGAAGAAAAATAGTAATTTTGTCGAATCGCTAGTGTATGAAATGAATCGCCAATAAATTTATATTATCACTGATATAATTTAATTTACTAGTACCAGTCCTTGAACAAATTAAAAACGTCGTGGCTTATAAATGCCACGACGTTTTATATTAATTCGTACTAATTCCTCTCGCTGTCCAAATTCGATCAATTTCAGCTGCGTGTTGTCCGCCGTATAAAAGAGCATCTGCTTGCTTAATCGCTTTCGCTCCATCACGGAATTTTGCATTTGGCGTTAATGACCAATGTGATTGTAAAATAATTTTTGTTGCTACATCACGTCCAAAAACTTGCGCCATTTCATATTGACCTTGAGCCCATATTTCCCCGTCATTATGCACTTCATTCGTTATATCTTTCGGATATACTTTATTCGTATCTAATCGGCGTAAGCACGTCGGATCTGAACTAGAATACGCAGTCGCATCCCACTCTCCAATACATGCTTTTCCGTAACCTGTTGTGGATACTGCATCTTCATAAGTAGCACCTAAGAAGTCTCCAAATCCTTCTCCCATCGCTCCACCTTCTGGTGAACTTCCGAAGCCTGGTACTTGATTATCTTGAATAGAATGTCCATATTCATGCGCGATAATGCCCGCATCTTCTGCATCATCTACTCCGCCAGTACCGAAAGTTAAAGCTTTCGTTGATGGTGAATAAAATGAGTTATCATCAGTTGTACCATTTACATTCACTTTAATAGAACGATTATTAATATTGTTAATGCCTAATCCTTGAATGTAACGCTGTAATGTATCAATATGATAATATGACATAACATCTTCAAAACTATCATTTGCACGTGTAAAATTAAATTGTAAGTTTGTAGATTTCGTCTTCGCTTTTGAAGAAATTGTTACATACTCACCAATTAAAAATCCTGTACCATCTAAACCTTTTAACGTAACAGTTTTCAATTGATTCGTTAATGCTGTTGAATCTGCGTCATTATTGTCTTTTAATCCTGTTTTACTACCACTAGATACGACAGGATTAGGTAAAAATACTTTCCCTGTTCCTTCTGCTTTTCGGTTTATATCAACCTTTTTAATTAACTTTCCATTTTCCGCGTCAATAAATGTTTCCCATGCTCCGAAAGGTTTATTCGAATGGACTAAAACTTTGTATACTGGGATAGCTACTCCATCCTCAATAATATATCCAAATTCTTTCTCTGTAGGAGCCCATAGATTTTGCTCACTTTCTCCTCCAACATACGCCATTGATTTTTGTTCAGCATCTTTTTCACTAATCTTATTTGCTATTTCTTTCACACTTTGAACTGCCTGGTAATCAGACACAGCAAGTATTCCTTGTCCCTGTCCATTAAGAGTAACTGTAATTTGTTTTGAAAATACAGGAGCACCATTAACTACTTGTTGGAACCTAACATATGAAGCTACTGATGTTTCTGTTGTAGAAATATATTGTAAGTCTGAAAGGTCCGCCTTCAATCCATATTCCGTAGCATGTCCTTTTAAATATTCAATTGCTTTTTTTTGTGGTGAATAAGCTTCTAGCTTTACTTGCTGTTGTTTTTCCAATGCTGAAACTGTGGAAATTGTCCCCATTACTAATGGTACAGTCATTGCCATTGCCACCATTTTTTTGTTTAACATAAAACCACTCCCCCTAATAAATTGAACCCTTTACCCCATTCCTATAAGGCTATTACTGTCCACAAGTAACGAAATAAAGTGAATCTACGAGTAATTCTATACAAACAATTCTATTACCTTTACATTTTGGGTAAGTGAAATTTTCTCAATATTTATGTGTAAAACGAGAAAAATACTGTAGAAATATATTTCTTTTGTAAATTTCTTTACCTTATGCTTTTTAAAGTAATGTGTAAAAAAATAAGTTATTTTTTACCTAACGGTAGGTTGAAAATAATATTAATGAATGATACGATTTATGTAACCTTTTTTATTAGGAGGACTTATCATGAGCAAAAGTGAAGAAACACTCTCTTCCATAGTCGAAGCAAGTTATCGACTATTTGCCGGTCACGGCATTGCCAAAACGACCTATACAATGATTGCTGAAGAAGTTGGTATTGCCAAGCCATCTATTTATTATTACTTTAAATCTAAAGATGCATTAATTGAAAGTATTTTTAATGAATTATGTGCAGCGATGCAGTTCTCCTCATTCTTTCATACAGAAGAATTTACGAAAGAGAATTTCATTGAGAAATGTGTTGAAATTGGCTTTAAAATGATAGACGAACAACAGAAAGATCCTTATTTTAATCGTGTATTACAAGAATATGTATTACTATCTTCAAGAAACGATATGTACAAAGATCGATTACTAACTGTACAAACAGAATATTTAAACGGATTTGAATCGCTCCTAACAAAAGCAAATGAACTTCAACTCATTCAAAATAAAAATCTAGTTTCAAAAGCTCATATGTTAGCATTAGTTCTTGATAATATTGGGAATTTTATGATGTTACATTTAGATATGGATTATAAACAAATATGGATTGAAGCTGTAAATAGCATTTTTGAAAGCAGGGATTGAAGTGAATACAAAAAAGCGCATTATCGGCTTAGATTTTGCTAGAGCGTGGGCAATGTTTGGAATGTTACTAGTTAATTTCATGGTGATAACAGGGGCGGAAGGAAATGGACCTCCTCTGTTAAAAACCTTTATAACACTTTTTGAAGGTAGAGCTTCTGCCTTGTTTGTTATACTTGCTGGGATTGGCATAACTTTAATGACTAAATCATCTGTTGCTAGCCAAGAGAAAATAAAAATCAATACCAGCCGAATATTGATTTGGAAACGATCACTATTCTTATTTATTTTAGGATTATTATTGTATGTAATGGAATGGACGGGTGATATTTTACACTACTACGGCGTTTACCTTTTCATCGCTGCATTACTAATTACTGTACGAAGAACTATACTAATATGGCTTTCTATCATTATTTTACTTGCTGCACAATATCTCCAACTTACTTTCAACGCCTTCGAAGGATGGGGAGGCACAATCCCATTTATAAACTATATAGACTTTTGGACCTTAACAGGTTTTCTTCGCAACTTATTTTTTAATGGCTATCACCCTATTTTCCCATGGTTTTCTTTCTTCTTAATTGGTATGATAATTGGCAGATTAGATCTTCATAATAAAAATATTAGAGAAAGATTACTCTTACTCAGTATTACAATCACAATACTGACAGAACTTTTATCAAAAGGACTTACACACTTCTTTATTCCATACATCGGCAAAGAGGCAGCTACATTTTTGTTTAACACAGGACCCATTTTGCCCAATATATTATACGTCGCATCCGCTACAGGATCTGCTATTGCTATATTAATAATTTGCCTCTACATTGCTGAAAAATATGAAAATAATTGGTTTGTTACTTCCATTATACAAACAGGACAATTAACATTAACGCATTATGTAAGTCATGTATTTATCGGTATTGGCGCATTGATTGTATTAAATCGTATGGAACATCAAACACTACTTTTCGTTTTATTATTTGCTACTGCATTTTTCATTTTCAGTATTTTATTTAGCGTATTATGGCGAAGGAACTTTTCTAGAGGACCTATCGAATGGATTATGCGGAAAATAACTGATTAATTTATCTTCATACAAAAAAGGAAGTTGGAATGATTCCATCTTCCTTTTTTCTTTAATTAGCCGCGTTTAATTTAATTCGGATCTTTGTCTCACCTAAAGAAAGTTCATCGTCCTCATTCGTTAAGTGACCAAATGTAAATTGCTTGACGAGTAAGTTTTCTTCCAATAAATCTTTATGATTCGTTAACGTTTGCTGTAGTTCTTCTTCTGTATCAACAATTACATCCACTCGTAAATTAACCGGTAAATTCAACTGCTTACGATATTCTTGAACTGCACGAATAAATTCACGTGCTACTCCTTCTTGTAACAATTCCTCAGTTACATTCGTATCTAACATGACCGTATATTGACCGTTAGTCGTATTTGAGAATCCTGATTTCGCAACTTTCTCTACTAATACATCTTCAGCTGTTACAACTACTTCTTCTCCTGGTGCTACTTCGTAAACTGCTCTTTCTGTAGATACAAAGTGTTGTACTTCTTCTTTTGATAATTGTTTTAGCCAGCCATTTACTGCATTCACACTTTTACCAAACTTCGGCCCAGCCGTTTTAAAATTCAGCTTTAATTGATAGGACGTGTATTTCGTTTCATCGAGTTCAACATGGAACGCTTTTACATTTAGCTCATCCATGATGATATCACGATAAGATTCCCAATCCATATCATTTTCATTATGCGCTAGTAATACAAGTTCTGCTAACGGCTGTTTTACTTTTAATGAATGTTGATTACGGTTACTTCTTCCAAGTTCAACAACTTGTAAAACAGCATCCATTTCTGCTTCTAACTCAGGCTGGATAAGTGATTCGTTTACAACCGGATAATCTGCTAAATGAACGCTTCTTCCTTCTAAATTCAGATGAATATCCTCAGCTACAAACGGTGTAAATGGTGCGATTAATTTACTAATTGTTACAAGCACTTCATGAAGCGTTTCATACGCAGCTGCTTTTTCAGGATTCATACCAGATTCCCAGAAACGATTACGTGATCGTCTTACGTACCAGTTACTGACTTCATCTACAAGCGCCGCGATTTCACGAGCTGCATTCGTAAATTGATAATCATCAAGTGCTGTTCTCACTTTTTTCGTTGTGCTATGCAATCTTGATAATACCCATTCATCTAATTTCGTACGTTTAACTTCATACTTTTCTTTCGGATTATACTCATCTAAATTTGCATATAAAACGTAGAAGCTATATACATTGACTAATGTATCTACAAATTTAGATTTTGCTTCCAGTACTGTTCTTTCAGAAAAACGCTTTGCATTCCACGGAGCACTGTCAACAAGTAGAGCCCATCTTAAAGCATCTGCACCAAACTGATTTACTAAATCAACTGGATCTAGTGCATTTCCTTTACTTTTAGACATTTTCTGTCCTTCCTCGTCTAGAACATGCCCTAGTGATAACACTCGTTTATATGGTACTTTCCCTGTATATAGCGCTGATACGGCTAATAAACTATAAAACCATCCGCGTGTTTGATCAATGCCTTCTGCAATAACATCTGCTGGAAACTGTTCTTCAAATAACTCTTTATTTTCAAATGGATAATGATATTGTGCAAACGGCATGGAACCACTATCAAACCAAACATCGATTACTTCTGGTGTGCGATTCATTGTACTTCCGCATTTTTCGCAGCAAACTTGCACTTCATCTACATACGGCTTATGCAATTCTAAATCTTCAGGTGTTTCTTTCGTACTATGCTTTCTTAATTCGGCAATGCTTTTCGGTGCGAATTGATGATCGCAGCTTTCACATTCCCATACGTTTAAAGGTGTTCCCCAATATCTATTCCGGCTAATATTCCAGTCCACCATGTTTTCTAAAAACTTACCAAACCGTCCATGCTTCATATGGTCTGGATACCACTTAACAGAATCATTATTTCGTAAAAATGTTTCTTTAATCTCAGTTGTTCGGATTAACCAGCTTTCTCCTGCATAATAAAGTAATGGTGAATCACAGCGCCAGCAATGCGGATAGCTATGTTCATATTTTTCTTTATGATATAGTAACCCTTCTTTCGCTAAATAACGAACGATATCAACGTCACAATCTTTTACAAACTTACCTTTAAGAAATGGTACTGCATCCGTATACTCACCTTTCTCATCTACAACATGTAAGAACGACAATCCTTCACTTTGAACGACTTTATAATCGTCCTCCCCATATGCTGGAGCGATATGAACGAGTCCTGTACCACTATCTGCTGTTACAAAATCTGCTGCAATTACGTGGTACCCATTTGTAACTTCCTTCATCGGAAACGGTGCTGTATAAGATGTGTTTACTAATTCTTCGCCTTTGTGAACAGATAATACTTCATAGTTTTCTTTTAATACTTCTTGTACACGCTCTTTCGCAACAATGTATACATACCCTTCTTGTTTCGCTTTAACGTATTCCATATTTGGATGTACGGCAAGTGCAACATTCGCTGGAAGTGTCCACGGCGTTGTCGTCCATCCAAGGAAATATTCATTTTCACTATCTTTTACTTTAAACTTAACCGTTGCGCTTAAATCTTTCACTGTTTTATATCCTTGTGCAACTTCATGTGAACTAAGCGATGTTTGACAGCTTGGACAGTATGGAGAAACTCTATGTCCTTTATATAACAAACCTTTTTCATGAATCGTCCCTAAAATATTCCATACACTTTCGATATATGGATTCTCTAGAGTAACGTATGGATCATCCATATCTACCCAATATCCAATGCTCTCCGTAAATTCACGCCACTGCTTCTCATACGTGAATACACTCTCTTTACACTTTTGAATAAATGGCTCAATGCCGTACTCTTCAATCTCATGCTTACCTGAAATACCAAGTTGTTTTTCGACGCCTAATTCTACAGGTAATCCATGTGTATCCCAGCCAGCTTTTCTTAACACTTTATATCCAGCCATCGTTTTATATCTCGCTACTAAATCTTTAATTGCCCGACCAAGTGCATGGCCGACGTGTGGTAAACCGTTCGCCGTTGGTGGTCCTTCATAAAACACAAACGATTGTGCGCCTTCTCTATTCTGAATTGATTGCTCAAAAATGCCCTGTTCGTTCCACTGCTTACGAATACGTGTTTCTCTCCCTACAGCCGACTCTTTTACATCTACTTTCTTCATCTACAATCACTCCTTTGAATGTTTTAAAAGCACACAAAAAACCCGCCCCTATGAAGTAGGGACGGGTTTACCCGCGTTACCACCCTAATTCTATTAGCTTTTCACTAATAGCACTTAGCAACGTACTAATATACGCGTTCTTTGTAACGGTAAACATCCGTCCGAGCTTACTTTATTCAGCCACGGCTCCTCGGAGATGATTTTCAAATAACGTCTGCACACCGGCTTTCAGCAATACACCGGCTCTCTGGAGAACAGCTCACTATTTTACTCTTTCTCGTCTTCAGATTTGTATACTTTATTAAAAGTTATTTTATGCCATTAAACAATTAATTGTCAACTAATTCGAAATATATTTTTATTTATACCCTTTTTCTCTATTCTTATACAATTACTTTTCAAATTCTCGCAATCCTGCTAAATCTTCATCTTCCTCTGCAAGTTCAGCGAAAAATCCTGTTTCATCTTCACGAAGCACAATTTCAAGTTCATCTCTTGCCTCTTCATTTCTGTTTAATGATGTTAAATAACAAGCATGATCGTATCTTGCTAACAAGTCAGTAGCATCAATTGCTAATATTTCACTTGTTATTTTTTCTGCCTTTGTCGTTTGCCCAGCTCTATGATACGAAGATGCTAAAGCAAGAAGAATTGCCATTTCATTCGGATGATATACAGAAGCGTCTTCTAATAACTGAATCGCGTCCTCAATTCTCTCTTGACTTTGATATATTTCTGCTAAAGCAAGGAATCCTCTACTTACAAATGGTGTTTTCTCAATTAATTGCAAGTAAATTTTTTCGGCTTTTCTTTCTTCGCCTAGCTTACATAATACATTCGCTTGTAAAAGAAGAGTATCATAATCATCCGGTAGCTCTCGAACCATTTGTTTCGTTAATTCAAAAGCGTCTCGTAACATATCTTCTTCTTCACACTCAATGAAAAGATTTACAAGTTGCTTCGCTACATCATAATCCCACTTATTTTCTAACGATGTTTGTAAAACCTCTATAGCTTCTTTATTCATCGCCGCATTCTCATAAAATATTGCGAAACGCTGCGCTGCCATACTATTTTTCGGATTTAACTTTAAGGAGATTTCAAATAAATCAATAATAACTGTAATCATTGAAATTTCCTTCGCACGATTTTTCATACGATAAAATGCTCTTGTAAATATAGATTTTTTCGGTTGCTCATTTTGTTGCCTTTCTACTAATCTTTCGGCAACCGCAGTAGCTGCATACATAAACGCTGTACTTCTTTCTGCTTTTTTCACCTTTAGCGTATGAAGTACGTCTCGTATTTGGGATAATTTTTTATGTTGTTCCATTGCTTTTACGTACACACCAAAAATACGTTCACTTTCCAAATCTTTATGCATTACTTTCAGCGCAACTTCGATTGCTTCTGCATTCTGCTTTTTAACTAGCAATTTCGCATAATGATATAGTACTTCCACATGCGCTTCATCTATTTTCATTGCGCATTCGATATATTCTTTTTCTTTATCTATGTCATTCATCGCGCCAAACACGTATGCAATCGCATCTAAACGCCATGTTTCAGGAACTTCTTCCTCCAATTTTTCTAGTTCAACTAGCAATTCTTCCTGAAGATTCATTTCTACTGAAAGCTGCGCTAAATATTCCATATTTATATGCATTGGTTCTTCTTTCATCGCCTGGACCATATGATTTTGTTCTTTGGAACGATTCTCTTCTTTTTCGTATATTTCAGCAAGCTGCAAATGTACACCTAAGAAGTTCTTATCCATTTCTAAACATGTTTCATACGCATGCTTCGCTTCTTGAAATTGCCCTAACGCCATGAATGTTTCACCGATACGGAAATACGGCAATGAATCTTGTTTTTTCTTAAGTGCATCATTATACCGTTTTATCGCCTGATCATACTGTCCAATAGATTCATATAAAACACCTGCGTAACAACCGTATTCAATTACATCCTCTTTTTCTTTTTCTAACGTTCTTAAAAATGCTATGCCTCGTTGCACAAAAGCTGTGTCTTTTATTCGATTTACATACTCATCCAACACGCTCGCTATATTAGCGTATACGCTTCGTATACCGTTCTCTAATTTAGAAAGTGCAAGTTTTAACTCTTTTTCATCCTCACCTAATGCCATTTCAGCATCCCATAACACCATACCAGCATTCATAAGGAAATCTTGATTGTCTTCAAATTGCTTATTAATACTGACAATATAGTTTTTTGCATCCTTATATTGTTCCTTTGCCATATAAACTTGAATTAAACCGAAATGAGAATATACATCTTCATTATTTTCTTCTAAAGAACGCTTATATATAGTTTCCGCTTCTTCAAGTTCATCATTTTGAAAATGAAAATCTCCTAAACGAACATATAAAGACGCCTGATCTTCACAATTTTGAATTCCTTGTAATAGAATTTCCTTCGTATTTTTCTCATCATCCAAATCCGATTCATAGATTTCCGAAAGCTTCGTATATAAATAGGCTGCTGTTTTATCTAATTGAATCGCCACTTTAAGTCCTTTTACCGCCAAATACACTTTCCCTAAATACTGAGCACATCTTGCACGTTCATACCATATGTGCGCTTCATATTTATATTCTTTTAATAAATCATTAAAGAATCCATATGCTTCTTCATATCGTTCTAAATCTATTAAAATTAAACCGTGATTTACAAGTGTAAACCTTTCTGGACTACGTTCTATAGCTGTTAGAGAATACTCTAGCCCCTTTTCGGATTGATCCATATACATGTATGATAATGCTAAGAAACTCCACGCAACTGGTTGATCTGCATCCAATTGTAATGATGAACGAAAACTAGCAATCGATTCTGCATAATTATCTTGCTCAAAAGAATAACGTCCATTTATAAAATGATACAGCGCTTGATTGCTTTTCTTCTCCACACTTTGAAGCATCTGTCCTGCTTTTTCCATATCCTGCAGACGAATAAAACACTGTGCACTATGCAATTTCACAAAGTCAGAGCTCGGAAACTTTTTCATTAATTTTTCTATACAAAACTGAATAAAATCTTTATCTACTTCAGCATCTAAATGTTTAATCGTATATAACCAAGTGCTTGGATTTTCACTTGTTTCTTTTAAAAATAGTACTAACTTTTCAATTCCCTCTTTATCTTGCTCACCTAAATGATCTGTAAGAGAAAAGATTGTTTTATAATAAGTGTGTTCTTCCTCATTTAAAAATGAAAGTTGTTCCATTCTATCTTTTGGTATAAACGTAATAGCTAAACAATCTGTATAACGATATTTTTCTTGCAACTTATCATATTCCACAAGAATCGGTTCCAAGAAATTCGGATCTTGAATATAAAAAGCTTGCAGTACATCGTCATAACCAGAAAGCACTTGTACATGGGAAGCGTGCTCAATATCTATACTTAATAAAACGGGAATACCTTGATTGAGTAATCTCTTATAATTTTCCTCATTCCCTTGAAAATAACGATATTCGTAACCTTGCTCTTCTATATATGTAACTGTATCTGAAAACTTAGAACCTGTTACATCAAAAATATGTTGTGCAATTTCATCTTGCGTACGTTTTTCTCCCCATACCCCTAACATCATTTCCAAACTTGTCGGAACGCAATAGTTATCCTTTTGTACAACCGGAACTATCGGTAAACGAACCTTTTTTCCATCAGGATTTTTTTCTATATGATGATATAGAGAATTTTTCAAACTCTTTTCACTTTTCAATAGTGCTTGCAAATCGTGAATATTATTCATTTTATAAAATGCTTCTGCACGTAAATGTATAAAATAAGTTGTATATGCATGATGCGGAAGCATATGATTGATTTTATCTATTACCGCTAACATTTCTTCATAGCGCTCTAAATCTAATAAATATTTTACTTTTTCAAAATAGAAATATGGTACTTGAGGGAACTTTGCAATCGCATCATTAATGAGTTGTAACGCTCGCTGCTGTTCACCTTTATATGCATATAATTGCGCCAATAAGTACGTAGCTAACTCTTCACAATCTTTATGCTGCTGACCGAATAAAAGTTGTTCCTCGGCCTTCTCCCACTCACCAGTCTGTATATATAAGTAACCCCATTTATCAAAAACTGCACGCGTACTATATTTTTCCGCCTTTTGCATATAGGCATAGGCCTCTTCATTTCGCTTCATATCTAGCAAACATCTAACTAACGTAAAGTATGCTTTCGTTAAAACATCCGCATCAGTTTCTTCTTCATTTACCTTTTCCAAAGAAGCTTTTAACAATTGTTCAGCATCAAGGATTTTACGCTCATCAATTAATTCATCACAATATAAAGAGAGCGTTCTCATATTTGGGAATTTTTTATAAGTATAACGAATTAAAAAGGAGCTATATTGATGCATCAAACCTTCATCAGCAAGACGAATTAATGCATCAAACTCCTTAGCTGACGAGACGTTAGAAAGCCAGTTCTTCACGTATGATAACTTATTCGTTTCTTTTATATGCGCAATTTCATTATTTATCTCATGTAATCCATCTACGAATCTCTTTTCTTTCAAACAAATCTCTAATTGCTTAAAATCTAGCATGCATTCACCTCAAATTATTATTTATACTGCCATTTGCAAGCAGTATTCTAACCTACTTGCTTAGATTTTACACATCATATAGTATGCATTCAACTAAAACCTCATATAATGAACGATATTATTTAATATTATTCAAGTTTATAACTAAATATCTTAAAAACGATACTTTTTCTCGTTATTTTGTTTAATTTGATTAAATAACATATATTATTCGAAGATGGGTTTTATCTTCTTTTTTGAGGCTTCATTCAGTGGATGAAATTATATTAACGATTTGATAAGATATATCGATTTACCGAAAAATCTTGATAATAATGATAACCTTATTAGAAATATAGCAATTCTCCTTCTCTCTTACTTTTCTAATATGATATTTACTTCTTTATTTCACCAAATGTAATTTTCATATTCGGAGCATATACTAAAGATGAATGCATATGAAATGCTTTAAAAAACCGTAGTTCCGCTTCATATTGAGCTAACGCTTCTTCATATGTTAATCCTCTGGCCATTAAAAGTTCTATAAATTGCTGTTTATCACCTGGACTGCCCGCAATTCCCTCTTCTTTTAATGAATGATACAAACTATATTTATCATTATGATGCATATTAGAGTCTAAAAAGTTCACCTTATCACTTACTCTACATTCGATATTTCCCACACCCAATTCACTTAAATACATAGGTATTTTGATACCGATATTTCCATCTTTATCGTTTCTCTGTGTGTCCCTTTCAAATAATTTCTGCAAAATACCTATCTGGATAATTTCCGATTGATTCTCTCCATCTAATACGTATGAAGACATATTTGACATCCAATGTGGTTCAAAACAGATTATTTTACCCCCTTGTTTAATTGAATGTATCATCTTCTCTAGCATCGTTTTTGGGGAACTCATATGTAATAAGAAAGCCTGACAGATTGCTATATCATATTTATTTTCCAATTCAATTTCTGTAGCATCTCCTTCAATAAATTCTGATTCATATGGAAGCGAACGAAACAACTCTCTCGCTTCAGCTATTAATGCTTCCCCGCTATCAATGCCTGTATACTTTGATCCCTTTGGAAGCAATGGCAACAAAACTAAGCCTAAATAACCATATCCACAACCATAATCAACAATATGTACCGGTTCAGAAATCTTCCAAACTGTATTTACTAAAAAACTTAAATAATCGTCATTGTAATATAAATCTCTCGTATTTTTTAAATATGTTAGTTTGCTGTTCCAATCATACTCTTTCAGGTCCAACACCTCCTTTTATATACAAAACTAAAGTTCTCCATTTAATAGTCACATTCCTACACTTCTAATAAAAAAAGCTAGTATACCTTAAATGATACACTAACTTTTCCACTCGCATAATTTAACAATTACAATCAGTATAATCGGTACAAGCTAATGTACTGCAATCACAGTTTCTATGTTCGTCATTTCTTTTTAGGTGAAAATAGAGTAACACAATAAATATTGTACAAATAACAAAAGCAATTATTGCTTCTATATTTCTTTCATAAATGAGAAAACTAATCCCGCTTCCTCCTGAAATAAGAATTAAAACTAAGTAGATCCAAAACATGTAAAGTTCTCCTTCCGTTAATATATGCTTTTAGATGTTATCCATATAATGCTAGAGGCAATAAATAGCCCCATACCATTACCGCTTAATAAACCAGTCGTTACTCTTAGTAAATTTGTGCTGCTTCTCCATTTCCATTTTTGGGTGAATCCATCAATAAGTAACGGAATTTGAGCGGAAAATGATAGTATTATTGCAGGCAGAAACTAAGGTGTCATATAAAAATAAATTGGAAACATTAAAATACCGATAAACATGCCTGTACAACGCGCACATAAAGGTATGTATTTTTGTAGTTTAAGAAAACTTCTTTCCGGTAGTCTATGACAAGGAATATGTAAAATGAAAGCTCGAATCAATACGGACCATCCTCTCTACAAATATTTTAATTGATTTCGCAACATAATTATAGAGTTCTTACACTTCGCAGCGTATAACTCTTTATAGATAAGAGTTTATTTAAGAAAATACAAAAAGACAAGACAGGCTAATAATCGCCTGTTTTGTCTTTTTGTTACTCTATATTACGCTTTAATTTGATTTGTAGTTTATTAGTAAAGTAATGTGATTATTTCTCTCGGCGCATAAGCACAAAATTTTTATTTTACATCTCCTCAGGTGCCCCTACCCCAAGTAAACGTAATCCCTCTTTTAATACAACCGTCACAGCATAAGCTAATGCGAGTCTACTCTCTTTCTCTTCGCTCTCTTCTAATATACGAACATTTCCATAATATTTATTGAACGCTTGCGCTACATCTAATACGTATTTTGAAATAATAGATGGCTCATTTTTGTTGAAGGCCGCTTCAATTGCTTGCGGGAATTTATTGAGTAATTTTACTACACTCCAGCTGTAATCGTCTTTTAATTCAAAAGTACACGTTTCAAATTCTACACTTTCTTTTCTTAAAATAGAGCAGGCACGCGCATGTGTGTACTGCACATATGGTCCTGTTTCTCCTTCAAATTTCAACATATTTTCTAATGAGAATTCGATATTATGCATACGCTCATTTTTTAAATCGTGGAAGATAACTGCTCCAACACCGACTTGTTTTGCCACGTCTTCTTTTTGTTTTAAATTAGGATTTTTCTCTTCAATATTTTGTTCCGCAAGCGCAACAGCTTCTTCTAACACTTCTTCCAATAAAATAATTCTGCCCTTACGTGTCGACATTTTCTTACCATCTTTTAATATGAACCCGAACGGTACATGTTCCATACCATCGACCCAGTCATAACCAAGCTTTTTTAATACAGTGAAAAATTGATTGAAATGTAAGCTTTGTTCTGGGCCTACAACATATAACGCTTTATCAAATTCGTATGTGTTTTGACGATACAATGCCGCTGTTAAATCACGTGTTGCGTAAATGGTAGCACCATCTGATTTTCTAATTAAACATGGCGGCATACCTTCTTCTTCTAAATTAACGACTAATGCCCCTTCTGATTCTTCCAGTAAGTCGTACTCTTCTAACATCCCAATAAAGTCTTCCATTTTATCGTTATAGAAAGCTTCTCCTTGAAAGTTTGTAAATTCCACACCGAGAAGTTCATAAATACGAGAAAATTCTTTTAAAGACTCATGACGGAACCAATTCCAAAGTTCGACTGCTTCTTCATTTCCTTCTTCTAGTTTTTTAAACCATGAGCGTCCTTCTTCTTCTAGTTCTTTGTTCTCTTTTGCTTCTTCATGAAACTGAACATATAACTTAAATAACTCACGAATTGGATCCTCTTTAACAACTTCTTCATTTCCCCATTTTCTATATGCAGTAATTAACTTTCCAAACTGCGTGCCCCAATCGCCAATATAATTGATTCCGACAACTTCATACCCACATTTTTCGGCGATATGTTTCAGCGAATTACCAATCATTGTAGAACGTAAATGCCCCATTGAAAAAGGTTTCGCGATATTAGGAGAGGAATAATCGATAACTACCGTTTTTTCACATCCAAAGTGATTTTGACCGTACTCTTCTTTCTCCGCTAAAATCGTTTTTAATACTTTATCACTTACTGTTTCACGATTAAAAAATACATTTACATAAGGACCCACAGCCTCTACTTTCGTAAAGAACGGATCATTTAATTTCTCCGCCAATTCCTTCGCTATAATAGCTGGTGATTTTTTATATTGCTTCGCTAGTGAAAAGCATGGGAACGCTGCATCTCCGAATTCATTTTGTTTTGGTGTTTCGATTAAATCTAAAATTTGATTTTGTGTTAATTCATTTGTAAAAATATTCGATAAACTTTTCGCAAACTGCGTTTTATAATTCATACTATAACCTCCTTATTTTTTAAAACACAAAAAACTCGTCTCTAAAAAAGAGACGAGTTTTAACCCGTGGTACCACCCTTGTTGTTCATTTCGAACCACTTTCCCGTTTATAACGAGGACAGGGGGCCTCGGCTTACTCTACTATTCGTTCAAGAAGCGTCTCCGAAGTGCGCTTCATCTTTTTCTTCTGCACTAGGCTCACACCATCCCTAGCTCGCTTTCCTTCTGAAAAAGACTACTCTCTTCATCACAGACAGTATATTTAATTAATTATTGCTTATTATACATCTTTTCAAACAATTAGCAAGGGTCAATTACACCAAAGTGAAACTTAGCACTTTTTCTTTTGTATACGTGAAAATTATGTTTTTCAAATCTAGAACTACGAAAATGATCTTTCAGAACGACACGCTTTCTCGCCACACGCTTCGCTTCCGCAATTGTTTCGTCAGTAATATCATGATACAAAGCGAAGTGTTTTAATCCTTTAATTCCATCTGATTCTATGACAGTTTCTTCAAACATTGGATCAAGGTAAACAACGTCATAACTATTATCTTCACATTGTTTTAAAAATGCAAAATGCTCTGTTTGCTTTACATCGATTCTTTGCATTGCTTCATCGATTTCAGAAACGGATGAAGACCATGTTTGCAAGCCTTTTCCCATGATGTAAGACATATATTCGTTTCCTTCAAGCCCTGTTACTTTTCCACTTTCACCAACAACATAACTAGCTACAATACTATCTGATGCCATACCGAGCGTACAATCTAATACTGTCATTCCGCTCTCTAATTTAGCAGCTTGTATAAATGGATCATGTTCTCCGCGCATTAACCTTTTCACACGAAACATCGCTGAGTTTGGATGAAAGAAAAACGACTCTTCCGTACCTTTTGGATAAATGGCTAATCGATTTTTCCCTACGACAAGTACATCTTGTTCATACTGCTCATGCAGTTTATGTACTGGTATGTCATTACGTTTAACGAAAGAAAGATTTAATTCTGCTGCTACCTTGTTTGCATAATCTTTCATTTCTTTATTTGTTCTTCCTGCTGTTGTTACTATCATTTTTTCACCTCTATATAAAGAAAAGAGGGAGATTCACTCTCCCCCTACTTTAGCAATTCTTTTCGAAAGCTTGTTCTAAGTTTGTAATAATTTCGTCCATTGTTGCGCCTTCAATTTCATGACGGTGAATGAAGTGAACAACTTCTTTTCCTTTTAGTAATGCCATAGATGGTGAAGATGGAGGAATTTCTCCGAAGTATTCACGCATTTTTACAGTAGCATCTTTATCTTGACCTGCAAATACAGTTACAAGATGATCAGGTTGTTTTTCAGCACGTACAACCGCTTGACCTGCTGATGGGCGTGCTAAACCAGCTGCACAACCACAAACAGAGTTTACAACTACTAAAGTTGTACCTGATGCATTCTCCATAAATTCTGTTACAGCTTCTTCTGTAGTTAACTCTTCAAATCCAGAACGCACTAACTCTTGGCGCATTGGAATTACCATTTGACGCATGTATTCTTCATATGCATTTGACATCTTGTATCTCTCCTTCAACTTTCATTCCAAATTTATCATATCACGCTCTATTAATAGGTGCAAAAGAAAGATAACGATGATTTCATTTTTTTGTAGGGATTTCACAAACCCCTTCACGACAGTGTCCAACTGGGACAAGTTTTCTATTGTTGGCAATATAATCGTATACTTTACTTCCAAATCCAAGTATGATAGATAGTTTTATAAAAGGTACTGCAAACCAATAAGATGGAACGGCCTTTGCTAATACGTTAATGCTATGAATTCCGTCATACCACTTATTATTTTTTAAAATATACAATCTTTGTTCCATCTTACTTTGTAATTCTTGAGAAAGTTCATACTTCTCAACTACATCTTCATCTCGAAATGAAACAAATTTCATCTTACCCTTTTTATCTAATCTTTTCGTACGTTCTGCAACCGCCGTACACATCGGGCACCAACTATCATAGAAAACAATCATAAACTATTCCCCTTTACGAGACTCCGTCATTTGCTTCCATACTGATCCTTTTGCTTCTTCGCCGCCTTCAATACGTTCTAAAGCTAAACGTGCTTGCATCGCCACTTCAAACTCCGGATCATCTTCTGCTGCTTTTAGTGCCGGAATTGCACTTTCATCACCAAGTTCAAATAAGAACATTGCTGCACGCCAGCGTACTAATTTACTTGAATCTTTCAGAGATTTAATCATAACGAACATCGCTGCTGGATCACCTACGTCTGATAAGCAATCTCCTGCTGTACGACGAACACTTACTGAACGATCTAATAACGCTTTATATAATAACGGCAATACTCCTTCACCTTTTACCATACCTAAATAAGCTGTTGCTAAACGGCGGATAGATACTTTCTCATCATCTAATGCCATTTTCAATACCATCATATCTTCTTCCGTTGGATCCATTTGTTCTAAAGCTGCAAAACGGTTTTTCCAGTCAGAATCTTTCATCATCTCTTCTGTTACTTTATATGGCTCACGCTTTTGAATCGTTACTTCAACAGCACCTGCCTGGTTTAATAATTCTTTAACCGTTTCATTTACACGTTCTTCTGAATAAGCAGCAATAATTTCTTCTACTACTTCTTTCCCGATTTCTTCAAAATTACCGTAACGTGTACTTTGCTCTACCCACTTACGCTCTTTCACAACGTTAGGTGCAGACATTTGCACTTTCATAATTGATTCTTTAAAACGATCAGGTAAACCAACACGCTCTTCTGAGGTTCCATCTGTTAACTTCACTTGCATCGGAATTGTAAAGAACATTTGAACAAACACTTTCACTTCTCCAAAATGAGAAAGTTGTTGTTCTTCGCTTTCTTCCACTATTTCTTCACCGAAAACAGCACGAACTTGTTGTAATAAAACTTTCCAGTCATACTTCGCATTTCGCTCCACTGCTAAAAAGTCTGCAACATGATACACACCTTTAATGCCTTCAATCTTCAAAATTTCTTGCACTTGCACTGGTGCTTGTTCTTTATTTTCATTTGTATAATTATTACGCGCTCCTGATGGTAATACTTCATTCAAAATAACTTTCATTGTATTTGGACTTGGCGTCGGTTCAATTGCTTTAATCTTCACGTAAAAAACTCTCCTTTATTGCGTGTTCTTAGCTGTATTGTAACATGTTATCCCTCTATACTCCTACTCGGATGCTTAATTTTACTAATTCCTCTTCTACATTTTTAGAATTTCAATTATTTCTATTTTCACCTAATCGTTCCGGAACTATAGTTAAAAGTCTAATTGACAATAACAAAAAAAGGTATTAATCTTAACTCATAAAATGACCGTGGTCATTTTATGAGTTAAGTCACTTAATTGTGGAGGGATAACAAATGAATAATGTCATGGTTATAGGTGGTGGTATTGCTGGTCTTTGTGTAGCAATTTCCTTACAAAAAATAGGATTAGATGTAAAAGTATATGACAAAAATATTGAAACTACTGTTGCTGGTGCAGGTATTATCATTGCCCCAAATGCGATGCAAGCACTTGAACCATACGGAATTTCTGAGCAAATAAAAAAATTTGGCAACGAAAGTGACGGTTTTAACCTTGTATCCGAAAAAGGAACTATATTTAGTAAATTGACCATTCCAGCTTGTTATCCAAAAATGTACTCGATTCATAGAAAAGATTTACATCAATTGCTACTTTCCGAACTACAAGAAGGTACTGTCGAATGGGGAAAAGAGTGCGTAAAAATAGAACAAAATGAAGAAAACGCCTTAAAAATATTATTTCAAGATGGTAGTGAAGCACTCGGCAATATACTCATTGCTGCAGATGGTATTCATTCTGTCGTTCGAAAACAAGTAACACAAAGTGACGGTTATCGTTATGCCGGTTATACGTGTTGGCGCGGCGTAACTCCAGCTCATAGTCTATCTTTAACAAACGATTTCATTGAAACTTGGGGAACAAACGGTAGATTTGGTATCGTCCCTCTCCCAAACAACGAAGTATACTGGTATGCGCTCATAAACGCTAAAGCTAGAGATCCCAAATACAAGGATTACACAACAGCAGATTTGTATAATCATTTCAAAACTTACCATAACCCCATCCCATCTATTTTAAATAACGCCTCTGACATTGATATGATTCATCGTGATATTGTAGACATTATTCCAATGAAACAGTTTTTTGACAAACGCATCGTCTTTATTGGGGATGCTGCCCATGCACTTACACCTAATTTAGGCCAAGGAGCTTGTCAGGCAATTGAAGATTCTATTATTCTTGCTGAATGCATCAAAAATAATGCCCACTATCGCCAAGCATTTATAGAATACGAACAAAAAAGACGAGAAAGAATTGAAAAAATCTCAAACACTGCGTGGAAAGTTGGAAAAATGGCACAAATAGAAAGTAAACCTTTAACTATACTAAGAAACCAAGCAATGAAACATATTCCGAAATGGATTTCTAATAGGCAAGCACATGAACTATACAGTTTTCATTTATGACAAACTCCAACGAAAAGTATGAACGGAATTCTCTCTATCCTTCTTTCAATTGTATTAAACAGTAAAATTAGGAGGCATGAAATAAGATTTCATTTGAGATACTCTAATAAACAGATATAATTGTTTGTATTAGGAGTCGATTATATGCTTAGAGAAACGAGAAAAAAAGAATTAAAAGAACTTATATTCCTAAAAGCAGTACAGCTCTTTCAAGAACGTGGATACGAAAATGTAACGGTTCAAGATATTACTACTGCATGCGGGATTGCAAAAGGAACTTTCTTCAACTACTTTCCGAAAAAAGAAAACATATTATTATTTTTAGGTGATTCTCAAATTGAACTATGGAATGAAAGTTTAAAAACGTATGAAAATGTGGAACATCCAAAAGAACGAATCAAACTTGTTTTAGGAGACTTACTAGATCGCTTTACTGGACATGGAGAATTAATGAAGCATGCTGTTTTTGAAATTATTAAATCTAACTACTTAGTAGAAAATGAATTAAAAAGTATACAACAGCTACAAGAAAGTTTGTCTTCAATTATTACAGCAGCGAAAGAAACAGGAAAATTAAACAGTCAATGGGATATAAATATTATCACTTCTACTATTATGAGTACTTATTTTTATACACTCATGTCCCAATCCCTATTAAATTCTAATGAAACAAATGCGAAAAATATACTCAATCAACAGTTAGATGTTGTTTGGGAAGGTATCAATCAAAAATAATAGAGGGCTATGCTACAAAGCCCTCTTAACTTTTAATACTCTTTACATCTTATTGCGATACCCCCTCCCTCCTTCTCTCCAGAAATGTAATGCTCTCAATCAGAACTTCAGTTCTATATACTCTCTTTCCTTGTTCATCATCGTAATTACTCGTATGAATACGCCCTGTAATCCCAACAAGTGAGCCTTTCGTACAATATTCTGTTACATTTTCAGCCGACCTTCTCCATACAACACAATTAATAAAATCTACTTGTTGCTCACCTAAACTATTTCGAAAACCTCTATTCACCGCAACACATATTCGTGCATAAGCGACACCTTGTTTTGTGTAGTATAATTCTGGCTCCTTTGTCAATCTACCGATTAATACAACTCGATTCATCATAAGTTATACCACCTCACATATTTTTCTTCATTGTAAAGAAAAATGTTGGAAGGGTAAAAAGCGCAAAATGATATGTTTGTTAGCAAAAATTATTACTTTATATCTTACAAATCAAAAAAAGAAATCCTACATAGTTTAAACATGTAAAGTTTCCAAAAATATTATACTTCACTGCAAGATATGTAATATCCTCCGCGAGCCATCTTTATTTCAGCGCGGTACATTACATTTTCTAAGTAGAAAGTAATCGGTTTAACTTTACTCTCAAATTTCAATTGTTCATTACATTCTGTCGCATGTCCTTCAATAGCTGAACGAATGACTTCTGCTGACGGATATGTTAAAGCGTTATCTAGTTCTATGAAAAAACTTTTAGAAAATAGTTTTTTCATAATCCCTTTTTTCTCTTTCATCATATTCCATCCCCCTTCAATTTAAGTCGCCAACATCCATATTTTCAATTTATCTTTAAAAACAAAAAAACCTGCACATTTCATGCAGGATTTTTTTATTAGTCATTTTTCGTAAAGTAAGAAACGAAACGAAGAATTTCTAAGTATAACCATACTAGCGTCATCATTAGACCCATTGCACTGTACCACTCCATATATTTTGGAGCTTGGCTACGTGCACCATTTTCGATTAAATCGAAATCTAGTAATAAATTTAATGCAGCAACTACAATAATAACTGCACTAATGATAATACCGATTGTTCCACCTTGGTGAATATATGGAACTGTAACACCGAACATGTTTAGTAAGAATACGATTAAATACATAACCATAATTCCCATTGTCGCTGCGATTACACCTGTGCGGAATTTATCAGTTACTTTTACTACGCGTGTTGCATACAACACTAGCATTGCAAATAGAATTGAAACTGTTAGTAAGACAGCGTTTAAAACGATAGTATCGCCAAATTTCATTGTATAAATCGCTGAAATACTCCCTAATACAACCCCTTCTACCGCTGCATAGATTGGCGCACCGATAGGTGAAATGCGCGGGAAGAATATAGACGCAAATGCGACGATTGCCGCAATAACTAAAGCGCCAATTAATACTGGCATCTTCATCGTACCTTGCGTCATCTGTATGTATGAATAGACAGACGTTGCAAGCAGCAAGATAAGCATGATAAACGTTTTGCCTACTGTTCCGCCAATAGTCATCGCAGAAGTATTTGCTCCCTCTTTACGGAATGCCTCTTTTTTCAACATTGGATTAGATGTTCTCATTTTTTCCCTCCTAAAATAGGTTCTACCAATAGTGTAAAGTTTTTCTCTTTACTTTTCAATATATGCAGCTTGTTTTTATTTTAATCCTTCAACGATGTCGGATAGTTCACTCCATCGTTCCATCGTTTTTTCTAGCTCTTCTTCTATCTTCTGCCCTGCTTCAGATAATTCTTGGGCCTTTGTGAAGTCAGATCCAACATTCGTAAGTTCTTCTCCAATTGATTCAAGTTTCTCTTCTAGTTGTGCAATTGTATCTTCAATTGTTTCCCATTCACGCTGCTCATTGTAAGAAAGTTTACGTTTACGTTGTTGTTTCGGAGCCTCTTCTACTACTTTTTTCTCCTTTTGAACTTCTGCTTTCTCAATGAGTTCTCTCGTTTTTTCCATTTCTAAATACTCTGTATAACTACCTAGGAATTCACGCACTTCGCCTTCGCCAGTAAAGATGAACAATTCATCTACTACTTTATCTAAGAAGTAACGGTCATGCGATACAGTTAAAACGACACCTGGGAAATCTTCTAAATAATCTTCTAGCACTGTTAATGTTTGTGTGTCTAAATCATTCGTAGGCTCATCAAGTAATAGTACGTTTGGTTCTCCCATTAAAATACGCAATAAATATAACCGTCTTCTTTCGCCACCAGATAGTTTACCAAGCGTTGTTCCATGTGAATGCGGTAGGAATAAGAAACGTTCTAGCATTTGAGATGCGCCAATTACTTTTCCGTCTGTCGTATGAATAACTTCCGCAATTTCTTTAATGTATTCAATCATACGCTGGTTTAAATTCATCTCTTCATTTTCTTGCGTATAATAGGCAACTTTTACAGTTTGTCCTACTTCAATTTCACCACTATCAGGAGAGAATTTTCCTGCAAGCATATTTAATAGTGATGATTTTCCGCTTCCATTTGCTCCGATGATTCCGATACGATCACCAGGCTTCACAATATGATTAAAGTTATGTAATACTGTTTTATCACCAAATTTTTTCGTTACATCTTTTAATTCAAGTACTTTCTTTCCTAAACGACTTCCACTTAGTGCAATATCAACTGATTGCTTCGCTGCTGGTCCTTCTTGTCCCTTCAGCTCATCAAAACGCTGAATACGCGCCTTTTGTTTCGTAGAACGGGCTTTTGCACCACGGCGAATCCAAGCAAGTTCACGACGATATAAATTTTGGCGTTTTGATTCTTGTGCCGATTCTTGCTCTTCACGAAGTGCTTTCGCTTCTAAAAATGTACTGTAGTTTCCTTCGTAGCTATACAGTTTACCGTTATCTAATTCAAAAATACGGTTTGTCACACGATCTAAGAAATAACGATCATGGGTTACAAGTAATACCGCACCTGTATATCTTGCTAAATATTCTTCTAACCATTCAACTGTCTCATGGTCAAGATGGTTCGTAGGCTCATCCAAAATTAATAAATCAGGTGTTTCAATAAAACATTGCGCCATTGCAATACGCTTTTTTTGTCCACCAGATAGGTTTCCAACAGTTGCTGTAAAATCAGTAATTCCTAATTTCGTTAATAACGATTTTGCATTCGCATTTGCTTCCCATGCACTCATCGCATCCATACGTTGCTGCACTGCAAATAATTGTTCCTGTACTTTTTCATTACTTGGATCTTTTTCGATATTTAATAACGATTGTTCATAATCACGAAGAAGACGAATTAAAGGTGTATCACCATGGAACACTTGCTCTAATACTGTTAGTTTTTCATCAAACTCTGGTTGCTGTGATAAATAACTAATTGTATATCCGCGTGAATGCGTCATATCACCTGTATCAGGAGTTTCTAATCCTGCAATAATTTTTAATAACGTTGATTTACCAGTACCGTTTACACCGATAATTCCGACACGTTGTCCTTCTGTAATACTACATGATAATCCATCAAATAACGGTTTTTCTCCGTATGATTTCGATAAGTTCTCCACAGTTAACATTTTCATATTTGTGCATTCCACTCTTTCATAAATTGTTCAATAAACTGTTCCATATAACGATGACGAACTTCAGCCTCTTGTTTTGCTGCGTTCGTGTTCATTAAATCTTTTAGTTTTAAAAGCTTTTCATAAAAATGATTTAAAGATGGATCATTATTTTTTCTATATTCATCTTTCGTCATCACTTCTCGAGGAGGGATAGTTGGATCATACATTAATCTCCCTTTCGCTCCTCCGTATGCAAACGTTCGAGCTATTCCAATTGCACCAAGAGCATCTAAACGATCCGCATCTTGAACAATTCTACCTTCAAGTGACTCAACTGTGCCACCATGACCGCCCTTATAAGACATATTGGCGATGATATGAAGAACATGCTTACTTTCATCTTCTTCAACACGTAACTCTTCTAACCAATCAGAAACTTTTTTCATTCCTGCTTCTTCACTCTCATTTAACTTCTCATCTGCTACATCGTGAAGTAATGCTGCCATTTCAATTATAAAACGATTTCCCCCTTCTTGCTCGGATAAAGAAATCGCCAATTTATGTACGCGTTCAATATGATACCAATCATGCCCACTCGCATCTTTTTCTAAAATATGCTTTACGAAAGTTATTGTTTTTTGTATTTTTTCTTGTTTTATCATTTTATCTTCACCCAGTTACTTATTGTAACACGCCCGCATTTTTTCATCACATATTTTCTTGTCCGCCCATACACTAGGTGGTAGGCATCATTATGAAGGAGGAATAAAAATGTTCTATAATAACCAACCACCTTACCCACAACAACCTCTTTATCCTCAACATCAGGAACAAAGATATGCTGAACAATATGAGGAGCAAGAGACACAACATCAAGAGCCACAATACGAACAAAATCCATACGCAACACCGCAAAATCAAGAAACTGAATATCCTCAAAACCCTTATGACACACGTCCAAATTATGAATATCCTCAAAATCCATACGTAGCACAACCTAGCCAAGAACCTCAATTTCAAGGTACTCCATACGAGACGCAACCACAATATCAACAAAATCCATACCAACAACAAATGTATCAACCAAACTATGACGCACGTGTCTCACCACCTAAACCACCAACAATTGATCCGACGCAACCACAAATTTTACCACCTGGGCCGACTTTAGATATTACACAACCACAAATTTTACCACCTGGACCTATTACAGAACCAACGCAACAACAAATCCAACAAGTTGTCGGTACACAGTTTTTACCTTTAAAGAAACCTGTACTTGATTTCGTAAAACCTTGGGTAGATTACGGCTTGAATGAAGCGAAACATACATCACACAAACATGCTTTAACAGAAGTTGCTGCGATTATGTTCTTAGTTGGTAAAGGATTCAACCCAACGATTGCTCATTATATTGTAGAATCTTGGGAGAAGAATGAGCAGTTTTAGAATTGTTTATTTATTAATATATTAAAACTAAGAAAGTGCCCCAAACGCCTGTTTCACAAGCATTTCCGGCACTTTCATTTGTTATATTATATTCTATCTCAAAAGGAAATTTCATATTTTTTCACGTGTTTTTATATTATTTGTAAGCAAATAATATCCTTAAGTAAATTTTAAATACTATAATTTAAAAAGTCTGACTCAAAATGAATTACTCCATAATATACATAGATAGGCTTCCCTTTTATAGTATGATGTACTTCATTTTTCTCTGCTTTAGATATTTACATTTTTTTCTTCTTTCCTCATAATTTTAATCGGGAGAGTGAGGAAGAAAATGGTTCAAATAAAAATTACGCCTGAAGAACTAGAACAAGTTGCAAAGCGGGCTAATGATACAAAGCATGCGCTAGAATCCATACATAATAATTTATGCAATCAAATTGATTACATGTGTTTCCAATGGACTGGTGCATCGAATCAAAATTTCGTTCAAATGTTCAACAATGCAAGACCATCTGCATTCACAGCTATTAATGCACTTTTGCATGTTGAAGAAGAATTAAAGAGAATTGCTGAGAAATTCCGCGTTACAGATAGTCAAGATGTAACGACTCAAAAAAGTACTACACATAGTAAAGCACCTGAAAAATCTATCCTTGAAAAAGTTTGGGATGGTATAGTAGATGGTGCGGGAGATGCTGTTGGAGATACAATTGACGGTATAAAAGCACTAGGAGACTGGGAAACTTGGAAAGGCATGGGCTATACTGTCACCCATTTAGATGAAGCTTTGCCTGCTATGTGGGATGAATTATCAGATTCTTTTAATAAAGATGTTATAAATGGTGATGCAGAAACCCGCGCAAGATGGGGATCATATGCTTTAACACAAATTGGATTAGGATTCATTGGAGATAAAGGTGTCAGCAAAGCCGCTAAACTAGCTCAAGGTGCTAAATTCTCTCAAGGTATATCAAAAGCTGGACAATTATTTAATAAAGGCGACAACTTGGCTTTTGCAGGTGGTAGTAATGGTATCAAATCTGGATTTGACAGTGCTTTATTTAGACAAGCTGAGGCGGAACTATCAAGCTATCAGTTTGCTAAAGGTGAAAATACTACTACTGTGAAACCTGGTGATAGCAGTTCACTTGCCCCTGGAGGAGGCTTAGCTACACATGAGGCTAGAGGTGGACATTTACTAGAAAGACATGTAGGTAAAACGGATGAAGAACTATTGCAAAGATTAGAAAGTGATACTAGAATAACAGGTGCATCCACCTTTACAGATAGAGCGACAGCTGAAAATATAGCTAACAATGTTTTAAATAACCCTAGAAACCAAGAACTTATTCAAAACTGGTTAAATAATTCACGTAATAATCGGCCCTTAGCCTTACCCTATAGTGGTAATGAAATAATTGGTAGAGGAATTCAAAGAGGTTCTACGACAATTGAGGAAATGACCAATGCTAAAATTATTTTAAAGAAAGATGCAAACGGAAAATTTATTTTAACTGGCTATCCAAATTAATAAATAGGAGGATAAATATGTTATTAAAACACAATCCAGAAGATGAAATTTATCAATTCCTAGCAGGAAACTTTCATCAAGATTCTTTCTATGAAGAGGTAATTCAAGAACTAATAGAAGAGGAAAACAAAGAATATATACAAGATGCTATTATTTTCTTAACTAAATTTATTCAAAGTGATTACAGTAACGAAGAAAAAAATAGATATATAAAAGAAGCTGCAGATGGAATATATTTTGAGGGATTAAAAGTAACACCTTTAGAATGGTTAGAACAAACCGTTGATTTATTAAAAAAAAGATAAAAAATGCAATGCTACCCAAAAGCCGTCTCTACTAAAGGAAACGGCTTTTATCTTACTTCACAAACATATAGACTTCATTTACTGTTACGTTGTATATTTTCCTTTCCATATGGGGCTACCGTATAACAAATATACATTCAATAGTTAGTGAGGTGATAATGACAAATTGTTCAAAGTTATTTGTTATTATCACCCATTAATTTTAAACTTTAATCCTTCATCTACTATGTTCTTCTAATACAGAAATAGAATCTAAAAAAGGAAATCGAAATAACTACCTTTTTTATTTTATAAGTTGTAAAGCTTTCATGTAAGGTAAAACCTGGTGATAGCAGTTCACTTGCTCCTGGAGGAGGCCTAGCTGCACATGAGGCTAGAGGTGGACATTTACTAGAAAGACATGTAGGTAAAACGGATGAAGAACTATTGCAAAGATTAGAAAGTAATTCTACAATAACAGGTGCGTCCACCTTTGCCGATAGAGCTACGGCTGAAAAAATAACAAATGAAGTTTTAAGCAACCCGCAAAATACGGAAAAATAAACAGATGGTTAAATAACCCTAACAGCAGGCCAACCTTACCGTTAAGATACCAAAGTACAGATATTACTGGTAGGCATGTTGCTAGAGGATCAGAAATTATCTCAGAAGTAACAAATGCAAAAATTGTTTTAAAAAAAGACAGAGATGGTAGTTTTATTATTACAGGATATCCAGAAAGATAGATGAGAGTTTACATGAAAGATAAATACACACAATATGAAGAATTAGGTGGTTTTTTAGCAGGAACTTTCCATCAAGATATTGAATCACTCGAATTCGCCATAAACGAATTTATCACTGAAGTTACTAATATATGTTTAGAGAATACGATTGAAGACATTACATCATTCCTACAAAGTGGTTTAACTGTTCATGAAAAAGAAGAGTTCATTAAATATAATGCCGAAATTTATTTTCCTGCTTTAAACCTTACCCCTATAGAATGGCTAGAGCAAATAGTTGACCTCTTAAAAAGAGCATTAAAAAATAAATAGTAAGAACGATTTTCGACCGCCCTTTACAGGTGGTCTTTTACTTTTTTCTACTTCATATATACAAAAGCTTCATTTGTCGTAACATAGTATATTTCCCCCTTTTCTATTGTGTACTTTATATTGTAGCGGATCGTTTACATTTACTTTTTATCCCTTATGGCGATAATTTTAATGACCAATAAATAACCTAGCGACTACTTACAATATCCTCAAACAGGAAATGGATTTGTAATGTCCGAAAACGGACGGATTATTCCAGAATATGAATCTTAGAACCAAAAGACGGAGCGGAAATCTACACGATAATTAATGGTGAAGAAAAATTAGTAGGAGTATATCGCGAAAAATACCAGCATTTTATTCCAGCAACAACAAAATAATTTTGTTTTTAAATGTTTATTTTCTAATCGTAGCTGTTCCAATTCATTTAGCTCTTTTGGCCCTTTTCTATAAGAATATTGTTTTCCTAAAGGTTGTTGAAAACGATAAGTTTGACCTGTACGATACCATTTCATCCATGTCTTAATTTGGGAAACATTTTTAATTTCGAGTATCTCCATAATGGTACGATTTGAATAACCATCCTTTTTCATCTCAATCACTTTCCACTTTATTTCTTCTGGATAATGAACTCTTGTCTTCAAACGAAAAACACCTCCATTGAATTTGCATACTTAGTATGCGAATTCAGGAGGTGTTTTTCTCATGTACCACTATTCGGGTTCACTTCAAAAGTGAGAGTGGTCTTTTTATTGCTTTATCTAGCGACCTTTTCAAATCCCCTTATATTAATGCTCGCTATTAAGACCTTCTCCTTCTAGGACCTACAATTAATTTGATTGCTGTTCTTTCTTGATTATCGATAGTAACCTCTTGAAATGCTGGAACAAGAACCAAGTCAATGCCACTTGGAGCTACAAAACCTCTTGCAATCGCAATTGCTTTAATCGCTTGATTTAAAGAACCAGCTCCAATCACTTGGATTTCTACTTTGCCACTTGCTCTTAGTACGCCCGCTATTGCACCTGCCACTGAATTCGGACTTGATTTTGAGGATACCTTTAATATATTTTCCATGTAAGTTGCTCCCTCTATTATTTAATCTCTCTTTTCTTACTGTTTGAAATATAACTAACGTATCTTTAACTACTATTCGAAATAAATACAAACAATTCTGTATAATTACATTCATTCGATATTTTTTGCCTTCTTCCTGCACAACTACATAAATAAAAAGCGACGACTAAGTTAAAAACTTAATCATCGCTTTATCCATTTCTCTGTTTCACTAAAATGCTGTCCTTTAAATACTTCTCTTCTTTACTTTGGCGATATACTATCTTAAAGTTTAAATACTTCAACATTTTAAAACCTTGGATAGAGTTATCTGCTAAATATTCATCCTTTTTCTTCTCCAAAATTCATTACATAGAATATTCTAACTCCATTTTTTTGAAAACTATATCTCCTCATTAGAGCACTTTATATTATGCCAGCTTTTTATCCCAAATCTATTACCTTATATATGGACAAGTATACACGCCAATTGCTTTTCGATTGCATAAACTACTATGTGTTATACATTTATTAATAATAGGAGGTAATATATTGGGTTCATACTATCATTCTTCAAGTTCATATAAAAGATCTTCATGCCACTCTTCTTCTAGTTCATATAAAAAATGTTCGTGCCATCAATCTTCCAGTTCGTATAAAAAATGTTCATGCGACCATTCACATAAATCATCTAAGCCTGCTTACGGCACTTTTTGGCAAACTGAGTTTATAACTGTTCCTTTTGGCGGTTCTTTTCCGTTTAATCACGTTGGCCCTTTGGCAGGGGGAGTTTCCTTATTAAATCCGACTACTATACAATTTAGTAAAGCTGGTGATTATAGAATTTCTTTCATTTCAAGTATTAACACTACGTTAAATCCTGTATTTCCCCATATTCCAGTCATAACTATATTTTTAAATAATAATCCACTTGCTAATAGTCAAGGTGATTTCGCTTTTCAAATGAATACTTCATCAAATAACGAATGCCTTCAACTAGTTGGCGAAACTATTGTTACGGTGCCTGCTAATTCAACTCTTCAACTTAGAAATAATAGTGGTTTTAATCATCAAAGTATTGTAACTTGTGATAATGGTATAAATTCAGTTGAATTAACAGTTACAAAACTAAGTTAATACTATTCCCTCACATTCAGATGCTATTTCAGCATCTTTTTTTATTGAATAATGCTCTTTTGATTCCTATAATCAAACATAAATTCCATTGTACGTTTCTGTTAATCTAATAAACATGAAAAAAGTACCGAACTCTTCTACTACAAAAGTTCGGTACTTTTTATATTAAAAACTTCTCATTCTTTCTTACTTCTCCACATAAACCGACTTAACAATTGTACGATTATACGGTTGTCCTTCTTTATTCGTCCCTTTTATATCCATCGTAACGTTATATACTCCTGGTTGCTTTATGTCCTTCAAAGCACCAGTAAACGTGTTGTTATTACCCTTTTGTAATTCATTGTATTCAGAGACTAGTTTCCCTTCTTTATTAACTACTCTTACTGTTATAGAAAGATCCCCTTTCATTTCAGGTGCCACAGGTGATTTTTTCAGTTTATACTCAGATTTATTCACTTTAACTTTTGTAGGCATTTGGAGAACAAATGGTGCACCACTCTTGTAATCGCTTACAATCAAAAATGCATCTTTCGACTGCTTCGCCATCATTTTAACTTTCCATTCTCCTACATCCATTTTATCAAATTTAAATGTTCTAATTGTCGCACCACCAAAGAAAGATTCACCTTCACCAGTAGTAATAACGCTATCCTTATTTGTATACATTTTTCCATTTGGAGACATCATTTGTACTTCTACATCAGAAGACGCTGTTAAGATAGAAACTATTCCTTCAGCTTTTTTATCAACCGTAACAGTTTGCTCTATCCACTGATTTTGTGGCAAATCTCCTCCTAATATGTTTTGATTTGAAGTTGTATTTAATTGTTCTATATTTTCATTTGAACTAGTGCTGGATGCTACTAAAGCTGGTACGGCTACATTTGCTGTACGTAAATATGGTTCAATTCGAGAGAAAACAGCAGATCCTTTTCGTATATTATCATGATCAAATCTGGAATCTGTAAATAAATGCGTTCCATACGGTAACTTAGCACTCCACTCATTTACTAGTCCATCATTTGAACCGTATGATGACAAATAGAACCCGCCCATAGATAGCGCAGAAAATACTGGTCCCCAGCTAGTCCCAGTAGCCGTATAGTAACGGTTTAATTTAGCTGCTGGATTATTATCAATCGTTGAACGAAATTTTGCCATTTCGCCCATTTGTAATGAGTACGTACCATCATCTTTTTGACCTAATATAGAAGCCAGCCATCCTGCCCACCAACTATATGATAAATCCGCTAAGTTTGATCCATGGTGTGGCGTCGCAAGCGTTACAACATTTCCGACAAATCGATTTGCGCCATATCCTACTAATGCAGCCTGTGTATCGATACCGCCTTTACTATGTGCTACAATATTAACTTTTTTACCGAAGTGATTATATATTTCTTCTAATTTTTGTGCTAACAATTTTCCGTTGTCCCACTGACTAGCTGACCCTTTCCCAGCAGCATCATATAATTGGATAAATACTGTTTGATATCCTGCTTTTAAAGCATAGTCATACATATCATTGATATCGTGATACACTGTATTTCCATACCAACTATCAGCATTCCCGTTCCTTCCTTGTACAAAAAGAATTGGAGGCTTATTCTCATCGTAATTAGCAGGTTTTTGACCTAAAAACCATTCTCCAGGTGTAAATACTTCTTTATCTGGAAATCCCGTTTTAATTTCTTTTACTTCCTCCGCCTCTACCTTCGTACTAACAGCCATCGGAGTCATAATAAAAAATGCGAGAAGTAATAACATACACCTTTTCAAAATCCTCATTAACATTCCCCCTTTTTTGAAAGGAAGCACTATTTTTACTCTAGTTATTTTTGCAGGTGAAATAAATAGTAACTGTCCTTCTTATGAAACGTTATTCTCTCAACATGTATTCATTCCTTTTCCTACTAAGCTCATTAAAAATTTCTCAACATATTTCTAGCTAAAAAAGCTGCGTATAAAAGGTCTATTTCATAACCTTTTATACGCAGCTTCTTTCTTATAAATCAATGATATACTCATCATCATATTTATCGTATTGGAGCCCTGATCCTATTTTGGATTCCGTAACTTGATCTCTTAAAAACGGTGCAGCTTCCATTTTGCTAGTTGCAATTTCAATTCCATATTTTTTCGTTAAATGGGCTAATTCTATTAAAAACCACTCTCTTCGCAATGTAACTGGAATATCAAATGTTCTTCTTCTCATATATAATAGCACCTCTTTTATTTTCATAACTAAATAAAAATCAATACATGCACGTGTGAAAACTACCTTTCATCACTAACATCCAATGAAACATTATAGTATATGCATGTCCATTTTAAACGTGCTATTACAAAACAATATTTTAGTTTACATAATCATATTATGTAAGAGTAGAAGAGAAAGGTATATCCCTTCCCTTCTACTCTAGAAATTTAAATTAAGAACATCTTGGTACACCTAAAGCTAAGAATAAACCTGCTACTCCCGCAGTAATCGGTACTTTTAACGTAATAACATCGTCTACTTTCGTTACTAAAAAGAAAGCATTACCTTCTTGTAATATACAAGTTACCAATAATTGAAATTCCATTTAAACCCCCTCCTTTCAATTGATATATTATACTTTATGAATTCTCTTTAAAAATGTAATAAGGAATATATCTATTTTTCCTTATATATAAAATAAATGTTTATAAGTCTATTAAAAATACTAATTTTCTAAATTTATATAAATCGTGTAATATCCAATAAGTTCCTATATAATCAATAGTGAAAATCTTACAAATGGAGGTATAAAAATGGCGATTTTGAGTAATATTGGTGCAGCTTTATTTTTTATTGCTTTTATTCTTTTAATACTATGTATCATTTCATTCTTTAAGAAAAATGGAAAAGCAAAACAATATGGTCGTCCTACTGTTATTCTTTTTATGATTTCAATTCTCTTAATAGGAATGGGCACTACAAAATCTGAACACCCATTCATCGATTTTTTTGCTACTTTAAGTTTAATTTTATTTATTTTTTTCCTTGTTCTAGCAATCTTATCCGTAATTAAAAAGACAGGTGTAGCAAAAAAACAATTTATTATCACTGCTATTTTATTTGTCATTTTTGTTGCATTATCAAGTATTTCAGCTCCTTCTTCTGAAAAGACGACAGCAACAAATAAACAAGTCGCTTCTAATAATGCAGAGAAAAAAGATGATAAAAAGAAAGAAGCGGACGAGAAAACTCAAAAGCAAGAAGATGAGAAGCGTCTAGCCGATGAACAAGCTCGTAAGCAAGAGGATGAAAAACACCAAGCCGAAGAGCAAGCTCGTAAGCAAGAGGATGAAAAACGTCTAGCTGATGAACAAGCTCGCAAACAACAAGAAGAGCAAAAACGTCTAGCTGATGAACAAGCTCGTAAACAACAAGAAGAGCAAAAACGCCAAGCTGATGAACAAGCTCGTAAACAACAAGAAGAGCAAAAACGCCAAGCTGATGAACAAGCTCGTAAGCAACAAGAAGAGCAAAAACGCCAAGCTGATGAACAAGCTCGTAAACAACAAGAGGAACAGAAAAAGGCACAGCAACCTCAAACACAACCTGCTTCCGGAAATACTAGTAATGCATATTACAAAAACTGTGATGCAGTTAGAGCTGCTGGGAAAGCTCCGTTATATAAAGATCAACCAGGGTATAGCCGTAAACTAGACAAAGATGGCGATGGAGTCGCATGTGAAAAATAGCAATGAAAAAGAAGCTTCTAGTAAGCTTCTTTTTACTATTACGTATAGAATCTTATTACTCTTCCATTCTTGTAAGCCCTATATCAATTCAAATTGGCATCTTATTTTTTTATACTTGTAACAATTAATCATTAACTGGGTCAATACTCCAATTAATGATTTCAATATGTTTCACCTCCACTTTCCCTTTGACAAGAACATGTGAAATTAGGTGAAACATCCCAAATCTTCTACCCTTTTCGTATTCATCTCTGTAATATTCTTTTGTGCAGGTATTTAATTGCTTTAATTCTCTATATTCATTAAAGTTGATGAGTTCTATTTCACATTCTTTTAATTCTCTATTTGGTCCATCCCAAAATTATGCTTTGAGTACTTGTATATTGCCATACACTGACCATTCAGTGCGCTAATAGGAATTTTATAAAACAGTTTATTTGTATTAATGTTTATTCCTATTTCCAACAATACTTTATAAATCTCATAAGGGTGCAGTGGTAAAAAATGCACAACATCATTCCATAAACATTCTAGTTTTGGTATTTTACGTGTTAATAAGTTCTCCCTTTGAGTATGATCTTTATATTTTTGTATATACTCACCATATAAAATTGGATATACCCTTTTCAATTCATTTAATGGGATTAAATATTCTCCTTTTAGTTCTTCTGGTACCATATGATAAACATATTCCATAAAAACCTCCTATAAAGTGAAACTTTAATCCGTGGGGGTTTTGTTCATCCTCCACGGATTATTAGTTGAACCAATCGGACGTTTACGGACAGTTGATCTCTCACCTAACTCCTTTGCTCCAACTGAATTTTGAGGTGGGAGTTTTACTGTCCGTTAACGCGGGATAAAAGATATACTTCCTACCCAAAAGCATCTTAGATTGATAGAAAATAAATTTGTAACTTATCTATACCTTAATAATGCCCTATGGATAATTTCCTGCTCAAAAAATTCTTCGTCATCAATTCTATTATTTCCTCTATTAAATATCACTCCTATTATTCTCAAATCAGACACATAATAAGTGATTTCAATCACCACATTGTTTTTCATTTATCGCTATTCTTAATTTAGATATTACATTTAAACTTTATGGAGGCATTCATATGAAACATACATTTACTGAAACTTCAATTGTTGGTGAGATTGTTACACAATTTCCGAAAGCTAGTGATCTTTTTAAATCGTATAGAATAGATTTTTGTTGTGGTGGTAATAAGCCACTTATTGATGCAATTCATGAAAGAAATTTATCAGCTTCTGAAGTAATTACAGAGTTAAATACGCTTTATCATAATACGAAACGATTAAATGAATCTGAAATTGATTGGAAAAATGCTTCTTATCGCGAATTGATTGATTATGTAATTAATAAGCATCATCGTTATTTAAATGAAGAGTTACCGCAGTTAAGTCCATATGTGACGAAAGTATTACGCGTTCATGGAGCAAATCAGCCTCATTTAGCTCAAATTCATAAGCTGTTTCATGAACTTAAAATGGAATTAGAACAGCATTTAATTAAAGAAGAAACAGAAGATTTTCCATTAATTTTAGAATTTGAACACAATCCAACTGATGAAAACTATGCTAAGTTACGTAAAGTAGTAGATGAACTAGAAAATGAGCACAATCATGCCGGAAATATTATAAAAGAACTTCGTAAAGTGACAAATGACTTTACTCCTCCAGAAGGAGCTTGCGGCACTTATCGACTTGTTTATCAACGTCTTGAAGCGCTAGAGTCTGATTTATTTGAGCATATTCATTTAGAAAATAATATTTTATTTCCACGTGCCATTACGAGAGCATAAATCAAGTGCAGGACATGAGTGTAAATACTTATGTCCTGCTTTTTCATTTTGCGAAAAATATCCACGCCCCCCTCACACAAATCCGAATTTTAACAATTTGTGAATCATTATATAAGTGTGATAAATATCACATCTCCCGCTTTTTTGATTTTCTATAATAGAAATATAATCCTTTGTTCAATATTTCACATAAAAAGGGGAAACGAAAATGAAAAAACGTTTAGTTATGATCGGAAATGGTATGGCTGGCATACGTTGTATGGAAGAAATATTAAAACATGATAATAATTTATATGAGATTACTATTTTCGGAGATGAACCACATCCGAACTATAACCGTATTATGCTCTCTCATGTATTACAAGGAAAAACAAATATGCAAGATATCATTATGAATCAATACAGTTGGTATGAAGAAAATGAAATAACTTTGTATACAAATGAAAGAGTTCAAAGTATTAACCGAAAAGAAAAAATTATTATTACAGAAAAGAATCGTACTATTACATACGACAAACTCATTATCGCAACAGGTTCTAGTGCTTTTATTTTACCAGTTGAAGGTTCCACCCTTCCTGGTGTAACAGGATTTCGAACAATTGAAGATACACAATTTATGATGGATACCGCTAAAGAAAAGAAAAAGGCCGTTGTCATTGGTGGTGGATTACTCGGTTTAGAAGCCGCAAGAGGTCTTATTGACTTAGGAATGGACGTACATGTTGTTCATTTAATGCCTAGCTTAATGGAGCAACAACTAGATACGAAAGCATCTTCCCTATTGCGTGAAGATTTAGAAGCGCAAGGCATGAAGTTTCTAATGGAAAAGAAAACTGTAAAGATTCTTGGTACAGACCATGTTGAGGGCATTCAATTTGAAGATGGTGAAGTTGTAGATTGTAATTTAATCGTAATGGCTGTCGGAATACGCCCAAATACTCAAATAGCAAAAGATGCTAGTTTACTTGTAAATCGCGGCATTGTAGTCAATGACTATATGCTAACGAATGATGAATCCATTTATGCAGTTGGAGAATGTGCAGAACATGACGGTATCGCATATGGACTTGTTGCCCCTCTTTATGAACAAGGCGCAATATTAGCAAAACATATAACGAATTTACAAACTAATGGATATACGGGCAGCATCGTCGGTACACAGTTAAAAGTTGCAGGTTGTGATTTATTCTCTGCTGGTCAAATTTATGAAGATGATCAAACGAAAGCAATTTCAATCTTTGATGAATGTAAACGTTCCTATAAAAAAGTATTAATTCGTGACAATAAAGTCGTCGGTATCGTTTTATATGGTGATGCAACTGATGGTACACGCCTCTTTAGCATGTTAAAGAAAGAAGAAGATATACAAGAATATACAGCCGCTTCCCTTCTTCACAAAGCTGGTGAAGAAAGTGAACTTGACGTTGCTACAATGAGTGCGGATGACACAATTTGTGGATGTAATGGCGTTACGAAAGGTACAATCGTTCATGCCATTTTAGAACAAGAGTTAACTACTTTTGAAGAAGTTAAAGGATGCACGAAAGCCGCAGGGTCTTGTGGTAAATGTCGTCCGCTTGTGGAACAAGTTCTAGCTCATACACTCGGAGATGCTTTTGATGCTTCTGCGCAGTCTGCTGGTATGTGCGGATGTACAACTTTATCACGTGACGAAGTCGTAGCCGCCATTCACGAGAAAGGTTTAAAATCGCCAAAAGAAGTACGAAATGTACTCGGTTTTGCACATGAAGACGGCTGTTCGAAATGTCGTCCTGCTTTAAATTACTATTTACGTATGGCGATTCCGGAAGAATATGTAGATGATAAATCATCCCGTTACGTTAATGAAAGAATGAATGGTAACATCCAGCACGATGGTACATTCTCTGTTATTCCACGTATGTACGGAGGCGTTACAACCGCAGATGATTTAATGAAAATTGCTGAAGTCGCAAAAAAATATGACGTTCCTCTTGTGAAAATTACAGGTGCGAGCCGAATCGGCTTATATGGTGTTAAGAAACAAGATTTACCTAACGTATGGGCTGACTTAAATATGACTTCTGGATATGCGTACTCAAAATCGCTTCGTAATGTAAAATCATGTGTTGGTTCTCGCTTCTGTCGTTTCGGTACGAAAGATTCATTAGGACTTGGTATGCTCCTTGAACAGTCATTAGAAATGGTAGATACACCTCATAAAATGAAAATGGGTGTAACAGGTTGTCCACGTAACTGTGCGGAAGTACTTACGAAAGATTTCGGCGTTGTGTGTGTTGAAAATGGATTCCAACTGTATATCGGTGGAAATGGTGGTACGGAAGTACGCGAGGCTGATTTTGTAATGATCGTCCCTACTGAAGACGATGTCCTTCGCATCGCTACAGCTTACATGCAATATTATCGTGAAACTGGTATTTACGGGGAGCGTACTGCCTATTGGACAGAACGATTAGGCTTCGATCACATAAAAGAAATACTACAAGATACAAGTATGGTCACGATGTTAAATGATCGTTTCCAAACAGCTCGTAGCACATATACAGAAGCTTGGGGACAAGCACTAGAAACGAAGTCTTTAAAAGCGATGTATGAAGTAGAAACTGTGAAATAAGGAGCTGTGATCTATATGATACAAACGAAAGAAAAAATAAAAGTTATGCGTGCAGAAGATCTTCCTATTCAAATCGGTAAAGAGGTACAAATGAAAGGTATGTCTATCGCCCTATTCCGCCTTTCAAATGGCGATATTCGAGCTGTAGAAAATCGTTGTCCTCATAAAAACGGACCATTAGCCGAAGGAATTGTATCTGGTGAATTCGTTTTTTGTCCACTACATGATTGGAAAATTTCATTACTAACAGGTGAAGTTCAAAAACCTGATGACGGCTGTATCCAAACGTACGAAGTAGAAGTTATTGATGGTGACATTTATATAAACATGTAATTTACGAAAGGAAGCCTCCTCTGGCTTCCTTTTAAATAAAAAATGATGAGGTGCGATTATGAACGGATATGTATATTTAGTTGGTGCAGGACCAGGGGATGAAGGGCTTATTACAAAAAAAGCGATAGATTGCTTAAAGCGTGCAGATATTGTCTTATATGACCGCTTATTGAACCCTAACTTTCTTAGCTATACAAAGCCAACTTGTGAACTTATTTATTGCGGTAAAATGCCAAAGAATCATACTATGCGTCAAGAAATGATTAACGCCCACCTCCTTCAATTTGCACAAGAAGGAAAAATCGTTGTCCGCTTAAAGGGCGGAGATCCATCTATTTTTGGCCGTGTTGGTGAAGAAGCAGAAACTTTAGCAGCAGCGGACATTCCATATGAAATTGTACCAGGTATTACATCTAGCATCGCCGCTAGTAGCTATGCAGGTATCCCCCTCACCCACCGTGACTATAGTAATAGCGTTACTTTACTAACTGGGCATGCAAAAGGTCCTTTAACCGATCATGGAAAATATAATTCATCCCACAATAGCGATACAATTGCCTACTACATGGGTATAAAAAACTTACCTACAATTTGTGAAAATTTACTACAAGCAGGAAAACAAGAAAATACACCCGTAGCAGTCATTGAGTGGGGTACAACTGGAAAGCAACGCGTTGTCACAGGAACACTTTCAACCATTGTTCCTATCGTCAAAAACGAAAATATTTCTAACCCTTCTATGACAATTGTTGGTGATGTCGTTTCCTTACGGGATCAAATCGCTTGGAAAGAACGTAAACCATTGCATGGTAAAAAAGTTTTATTTGCATCCGCAACAAATAAAACCAGTTTCATGAAGCAAAAGTTACAAGAATGCGGTGCAGAAACATATCAAATTCCAACTTTCAAAAGGGAAGAATACACGTTAACATCTGAACAAATCAATGAAATTTTTAACGTTGATCGCCTTGTATTTTGTTCAGATGAAAGTGTAGAAATCTTGATGCGATCATGTAGTAAACACCAGAAAGATATTCGTTCCTTACAGGCGAAACTGCAGTATATGAACGTTGCCACTCAAGAAAAACTTATGCAATATGGGCTACTAAGTAAACAAGCAGAGTTCTCTTCCGATACAACTGTTTATTTAGGCAGAAATATTAATCGAATTGGTTTTATTCAAGAAAAAATTGGTGCTGGGTCTTATATGATGACTCATGAGTATACAATTGATCATCGCTTCAATGAAATTCATTCTCGTATGCTTTCTGAATTCTCATGGGATAGCATTGTATTTGAAGGACGTGCTTCAATTGATACATTTTTATCAGAAATAAAACGACTTGGCTTTATCGATATTCTTACTCTTCCCTTCTCGTATACCGACATTCCAACGTTACACTATGCGAATAAAGTTGGTTTTCATAATGTAGATGAACAATTACAAGACATGATTATGAAGAAAGATTTGGTGGTACGATGAAAGGAATTGTATACGTTGGACACGGTAGTCGCCTGCGAGAAGGTAATGAACAATTCATTCACTTTATTCAATCTGTTATGAAAGAACGTAACGAAAGGAGTCAAAAAATAGCTTTTCTAGAACTAACGACACCTACCATTTCGGATGCAGTTACAGAAGCAATACTAGAGGGTGCAACTGAAATAATGATTGTACCTGTTTTATTATTTGCAGCAGCTCACTATAAACGTGATATTCCTTTTGAAATAGAGCAACTACAAAAGAAATATCCTCAAATAACATTTTCAGTTGTACCACCTTTTAGTACGCATCCACATATGGTTGAACTTGTAGTGAAAAGAATACGTGAAACTATGCCAAAGCAAGATAGTAGCGTTTTACTCGTAGGACGAGGCAGTAGTGATCCACAGCCGATACATGAGTTACAACAAATCGGAGCAGCGGTCGAACGAAAACTCGGTATGCCAGTATCGTCCTCCTTTTTAACGAAAGGAACGCCCTCTTTTACTGCTGAGCTCAAGGCTATAACATCGACTGCGTCCCATGTATATGTCATGCCGTACCTTCTCTTTACCGGATTGTTGCTTCAAAAAATTAAGTTGCATACAAAAAAATATGATCACGTTACGACTTGTAATTGTCTTCAATTTGATACATATATGAAGTTGGCATTATTAGAACGAATGGAGGAATGTGTGTATGTATAATATGTATCCTCTTATGTTTAATTTAGATAAAAAAATTGTTGTTATAGTTGGTGGTGGTAAAATCGCATATCGGAAAGCGTCTGGATTAAAAAATACAGGCGCTTTTGTCACCGTTATCAGCCCAGAGATTTGCGAGGAAATGAAGGAACTTCCTTATATTACTTGGAAGCAAAAAACTTTTAGTAATGATGATATTAAAGATGCTCATCTTATTTATGCATCTACAAATCAACATGATGTCAATATGATGGTCAAACAGGCCTCCCATGATTTCCAATGGGTTAACGTTGTAAGTGATGGCACAGAATCATCCTTTCACACACCTGGTGTCATCCGAAATGATGAATATATTGTAACTATTTCAACTTCCGGTAAGGATCCATCGTTTACAAAGCGTTTGAAGCAGGAACTAGCATCTATATTTCCTAAACTTATAAAAAAGCTTTCTCGTACTCACAAATAATAATCTATTTCTTAGCTAAAATAGTAATTACCTTTGGACAAACGTTTTTTAGAAGCGTTTGTTCTTTTTGTTTTGGTTCCTTTTTTGAATTAAGCCGCTTGATTATCAGACATGGTACAATTGTAAACGACACCCAATATATCAAAGACTGTTTTCTTCTCATATCGATGGGATTTCCGTCCATCATTTACCGCCTCAATTCTATCCGTTTTTGCACGTATATTCAAAACAAAATATATGACAAATAAATAACGACAGTTACTGTAATAATGCTGAAAAGTGTTGAAAATAAAACGATTTGTGCATGTAGTTCAGGCTCTATTTGATACTCCATAGCAATAGTTGCTGTATTTCTTGAAGTAGGAAAAGAACTTGCAATAAATAATGATTGTGCAACAATACCATCAATGTTTAGTAGGTATATCATGGCAAGTGCTAATAATGGTCCCATCAATAATCTTCCAATTAAAGCCCATGTTATGACTCGATGGAAAAAATTAAGCTTAATGTTGGATAATTGCGCTCCCAGCAATATGAGTGCTATTGCAACAAAACTATTCGCAAGCTGATTAAGAGGTAGAAAGATAGAATTAGGTATTTGAATTGTAAAAGATTGAAAGAGAACCCCTAATATGAGTGCATGAAATACAGGCAGTCTTAGAAATGATTGAATAATACTTCCGATTGTTTTTGTTGCTGATAGTAAGTTATATATCCCATATGAATAAGTTAAAAGATTCTGGAAAATCACAATGAAAATCTGAATGGAAACCCCCACTGGATTGTGACTGAAAATCAATTGACTTACTGGTAATCCATAATTACCGGAATTCATTAACGAAATGCTATTTTTTAGAGCTGCACTTTCTCCTTTTTCTAACTTTAATGTTTTTGAAATGAAATGACTTACTATCATCACACTCAGACTGTAAAGTATTAAATAGTATATTATCTGGAGCAACAAACCTGTTTCTATACTAATATCATATATATTCACAAATACAGCCGCTGGCATCAAGCAATAAGTAATAAGTGTAGATAGCTGCTTTAAGTTAAATTGGAACTTTCTTTGTAAGATTGCACCAATTAGAATCAATATTAATATTGGTAATATCACGTCTAATATAATAAAAACAAACATTTAATACCCCATTCTAAATACATTATAGTTGGATTAAACTCTTTACTAAATATGGATACAGTTAATTCAAATGTAGCCCCTGACGCTACCCAAAATACCATTTGAAAGCATTCGTATACAGGATTTTATCGGTAGCTTGTTCATCAAATAGCTGTTGAATCAATTTGATATCTCCATACTCAAAAGGTCTTTTTGCTCTTGTAGATGGTAAATCTGTTCCAAACATAAGTGCATCTGGGTTAACTTCATAAATCGACTTTAAGGCATTCTCAACATCTAATTCGACACGACCAAAACCAGTAGCTTTCACATGTACCCCTTTATCAACTAGTTTTAATAAATGTGGTAAACCTTCTTCTGATAACCCTAAATGGTCAATTGATATAGCTGGTAATTTTTCTATAGTGGATGCAATTTCGGACAACTCTTTTGCATCCATATAAAGCTCACTATGCCATCCTACTAAATCATGAACTCTTCTAGCAAAGTAATCCAGCTTCGATAAATCTTCTGAACCACCTCTTTTAATATTAAAGCGTAATGCTTTTACCCCATTTTCATTTAAATTTAGTATTTCTTCATCCGTCACCGTAAAAGGTAATTGTGTTACGCCACAAAATGTTGAACCCAACTGTTTTAGTGCCTTTAATAAATATTCTTGATCAAACCCTTGGAAAGAACCAGATACGATCGCTCCACCAATTACATTCAAATTAGGAGTTTCATTCTGATAATCTTCTACAACAAAGTTGGGTGGAAAATACCCTTGGTTCTCAATAATCGGAAAATTAAAATCAATAATATGAAAATGTGCATCAAAAATTCTCATTTCATTTCCCTCCCCTCTCTTTTCTTTAACATATCAAATATGACTCATAAAGAAAATTATGGATTATTTATACAAATTCATAATTTTATCTTATCGACCTAAACTTTATTCTTTATTTTAAGTGTACTTTTTCACAATATCCATTAGCCTTACGAAAAAATCTGGCTCTAAAAAATATGAAGTTTTTTCTTGTTATAAATACCGTCATATGTTTTTGGAATTTCAGAATATTTAAATACAACAATGTATTTTTATACAGATTAATAGATACCCTTTAGAAAGGAGCGACTATTTATCGATTCGTTAGCGATCAATAGTCATCGTTTAATTCAAAAGTTATTATTTTCGTTCTCGATATATTCCGAATGTTTTATGAGGATTTTTCGTTTGTTCATTTCAGTCTTATAACAATCGTACTGTTGCTTTTACTTTGGAAACTTTCAATAGACAAAAAACAGAGTTCTCGATTGTGGAATTAGATTTAAGTTCATACATTTATCTCTTAATATCTTTATCTGTAGGCAAAACAATTGCAGCTATTATATAAAGTAACACCGTAAATCCACTAGTAAAAACGGCTGATAATGCAGTGACTATGCGAAGGATACTTACATCAATTCCATACTTATCGCTTAAGCCACCTAATACACCTGATACTTGTTTATCTTGAGTGGACTTATATAATTTTTTCATCTAAACACCCCGATCCAATTAAGTATTTGTATGCTAAAAATTAGTTCTATCTTCGGAAGAGATTTAAACTTTCTTTAACTAACCCTTTAATTGAATAACATCTGATATCTATATTTTAACATAAAATTCCATAAAACTTCTGTTTTTCATTTTTAAACCACATTATTTTAGAATACAAGTGTTTGTTAAGTTAGCAATAAACATATCGAAGCCTATTACTAAAAGAACCCTCCTAGATTACTTTAGGAGGGTTCTTTTTCTTTATTAATGATTCTTTAACATCACTAACAGCTTCTCTTGGCTATACATCCATACTGTAATGATTAAACAAGCAAGAGCGACTTCTGATAACGCCATAAATCCAATTGCATAATGACCTGTTAGTTGGAATAGTAACGTTAAAATTAATGGTGGGAAGAACCCTCCTAATCCACCTAAAGCTGACACAACCCCATTTACAATCCCTGCTTGCTCAGAGAAGTACATTGGAACAAGCTTAAAGATTGTACCATTTCCAATACCTGCACAGAATGCGACTAGTAAGCAACCAAACGTATACACGTTCATACTAGGCATGAATGATAAAACAATACCAGATAGTGTTAAGCCGATAAATACGAAGATTAATATTTTAAATGGATTAAATTTATCACCGAGCCAACCACCAATCGGGCGCATCATTGTTGCTAATACGATGAATCCAGCTGTCCGCATGCCTGCATCTACTTTCTCTAATCCGAAGTGAGATACTAAAAAGTTTGGTAAATATACTGTAAATGCAACAAATGATCCGAAAGTTAAAAAATAAAAGATACATAGAAACCAAAGTTTTTCATTTTTATATACACCTTTTATTTGTTCCATTAATGGTGTATTCACCTTTTTTTCCTTACGATCGCCTAATAAAAAGTTCATAAGTGCAAATGCTGCAAGTAAAACTAAATAACACTGTACTGTTGTTCTCCAGCCAACTGATGTCGCAATTACAGGTGCTAAAAATGAAGTAATTGCTGTTCCAGCGTTACCCACACCGTAAATACCATTTACAAAACCGTGACTCTCTTTCGGGAAGTATTTCGGTAGAGAAGTTACTCCTACAGAGAATACAGCACCACCAATCCCTACAAATAATCCACCAATAATTAAATCCATCATAGAATTGGCAACACTAATGTAAAAGACAGGGAATAATAAAAGTATAAAACTAATAAAGAACAATTTTCTTGCTCCGTAACGATTTGTCCAATAACCAATTGGAATGCGAAGAATAGAACCTAAAATAACGGGTACTGCTGTGACCATAGAAATTTGTCCCGCAGTTAATGGAATATCCGCTTTAATATATGGCATTAATGATGATAAGATAACCCATACCATAAAACCGATAACTAGATTAGAAGTTTGTAAACTTAATTGAAAATTAGGACTTTTCACCTTGTTCCCTCCTATGTATGCATAGTTATATTCATTCTCTCCAGCCTAATCACGTCCTAACATGATTAGGCTGAAAAGAATCAACCACCACTTACTGGCGGAATCATTGCTACTACATCGCCAGTTTGAATAATGTCATCCTCATTTGCATACTCTTCATTTACGGCGACCATTATCTCGTTTGAAATCGCTACGCTGTATTTCTTAATGAGAACTTCCTTTAGTTCAGCAACCGTAATATTTTCACAATCTATGTACAAGGCCGGCTTACTTGCTTCTTCTTGCAAATGTGCAAATAATAGTACTTCAATCATGTTCTCATCTCCCTTTCAGGCTCACCATTTGCATATGCTATTTTCTCTAACTGATCACCTATCCATGACTCACCATCTTCCCAAAACTCTTTCTTCCAAATCGGAATAATTTGTTTTATACGCTCCATAATATATACGTTCGCCTCATAGGCTGCTTTCCGGTGTGGTGTTGAAACGGCGACAACAACAGCAAAATCACAAATTTGCAATGTACCAATGCGATGTGTAATTGCTACATATGTCCCAGGCCACTTCTCTTCTACTTCATTACCAATTTTCTCAAGCTGTTTTTCCGCCATTGTTTTATATGCTACATACTCTAAATATAGCGTACGACGTCCTTTCGTAAATTCTCTGACGGTACCAATGAAAGTAGTAACCGCACCACACTCACACCGAATTACTTTGTTTGTAACTTCTTCAATTGAAATAGGTGTATCAATTACTTCATAATACGTATGTGTCATTTTGCACCTCTTACCTTTGTATAAGTTAGCAATCTATTTTTCTATTACTTATATGATCGAAGTGGTTCTTTCCACGGCCACTCACTTCCTATGTTCGATTCCAATAATAATACCGAAACAATTATTCCTGCTTCAAATCCTTTCGTTCCTCCCGGCAGGACGATAAATGCATTCGCCTCTGCAAGTGAAGAAATTGCACTAGATTTATCTAAACCAACTGGTGTAGCTTGCAATTGGCCATCTACAATTTCTACTCTCCCTCTTACAAAACGAGTAAATGGGTTTGCTTTCGGAAAATCTTTCTGTAAAATCGCTTCTGCACGATATACATGCGGATCTTTTCTTTGCAAATATGTTCGAATAACTGGTCTAACATATAATTCACATCCGACATAACAAGCAGAGGGATTACCAGATAGACCAAATAATAGTTTTCCTTCTAGCTCAGCTACAGTTGTCACGCTTCCTGGTCGCATCGCTATTTTATTGAAAAGTACATTAGCTTGTAATCTCTCATAAATAGCAGGTAAATAATCGTAGTCTCCTACTGAAACGCCACCAGTTGTAATTAAAATATCGACTTCTTTTATTGCTCTTTTTACGGTCTCATAACACGTCTCTAAATCATCAGCAAATTGTCCATAATAGCGTACAATTCCACCTGCTCGCTCAATTTGAGCAGCAATCATATAGGAATTACTATTTCGAATCCTCCCCGATTTAAGCTGTTCATGTACTTCTAAAAGTTCACTTCCTGTCGCTACAATTCCAATAACCGGCTGTTTTACAACATGTACGGAACTATAACCAAACGTAGCAAGAAGCGCCGCTACTCCAGGGTTAATAGAAGTCCCTTTTTTCACAAGTATGGCATTTTGTTTTACATCTTCTCCTTTAAAAGAAATGTTATCACCAGCAGCAAAAGAGCGTTTTAATTTCATATAAGTCTTTTCTTTTTCTTCAAATCCTTCCGTTAGCTCTAACATAACAACCGCATTACATCCTGCTGGAATTGCAGCTCCTGTCATAATACGTACAGCTTGAAATGCTTTCACCTCTTCTCTAAAAACAGAACCTGCCCCGATCTCACCAATCACTTCAAACTGAATCGGATTACTGCTATTTTCTTCTTTTGTATCTTCCGCTCGAATCGCAAATCCGTCGTACGGAGAGCGATCGAAATGCGGGACATCATGATCTGCAATAACATCTTCTCCAAGCATTCTACCGTAGCTGTCTATAAGAGAAACCTTTTCTATTTCACCTTGATGAGCATACTCCATTATGCGTGAAACTGCTTCTGCTACTGGAATTGGTTTACGTTTTTCTAGCATTCTTTTTTCACCTCGTTTTGATAAGGATAAACTCTCTTTCTGTTCATCCTATATATTTTGCGTATAATCGTTTTGCCATTTTTACATCATTTGTCCCATGAATAAATGCCCTACCGTCTGTAAATAAAACAAAACGATATTCATCTACTAGAAACGATAGTAAATATGGAGTTTTTTTGACACTCACGCTTTTTTGTAAGCGATTTCGAACTTCTTCTAAATTAAGAACTCGCTTTATCCCTGGACGGATTTGAACTGTATTCCGCCCGCATAGCACTTCAGTTTTCATCTGTGATCCAAATGTTAAATTTGGGTAAGTGCGTACATTCCCACAAGATAGACATGTACTTTTCTTCTGCCTATTTACTTTTAATGAGAGATATTGATTGTTCCAAATATCAAATGATAACATCGTTCCCCTTAGCGCCTGAAAATCATTCACCAATATTTTCATCGCTTCTGTCACTTGGTGAGCAACGACCATTTGTACAGCCGGCTGAATGATTCCTGCTGTATCACATGTTGCACCGCCCATAGGATGATCCATTAGGCAGCGAAAGCATGGTGTTTCCCCCGGAAGAATTGTATACGTTACACCGTAACTTCCAATGCATCCACCGTATATCCAAGGTATATTTTCTTTTTGCGAAATGTCATTTATAAGTAGACGCGTATCGAAATTGTCAGTCGCATCTAATATAAGATCCACTTCTTTTGTTAACTCTTCTATTTCTTGCATTGTGACATCCGTTACAATTGGTACAATTTCTACTTCAGAATTAATCTTTCTTAAATGTTCTGCCGCTGCAATTGCTTTTGGTTTACACTGCTGTGCATCTTCTTCTGTATATAACTGTTGCCGCTGTAAATTACTCCATTCGACGTAGTCACGGTCAGCAATTGTCAATTTCCCAATCCCCATCCTAACGAGCGCTTCCGCATTTGCAGCTCCTAGTGCACCCGCACCGATTAGGAGCACATGTTTTTTTCTTATTTTTCTTTGTCCCATTTCACCAATTCCAGAAAACAATACTTGCCTTGAATATCGCTCTTGCATAGGGAATCCTCCTTTCGCTATCCACCAATATAAGACATTTCAACTTTTGGACGTTTATTTGTACTTTCAGCCGTTCTTTCATCCGAATACCGATCTGTTCTGCACTCCCATGTATGTTGGAGAATTTTTAATAATGAAGCATCAGAAATATTTTCTCGAAGAAGCGTTCGCAAATCAGTTCCTTTCGTTCCAAATAAGCACGTAAAAAACTTACCGTCTGCCGAAATACGAGCTCTCGTACAAGAGGAACAAAAAGATTCAGAAACAGAAGTAATAAATCCAACTTCTGCATCGCTCCCTACATATCGATACAATTTCGCAACTTCTCCAAAGTAACGAGGCTGGGCGGGCTCAATCGGATATACACGATTAATTTTCTCTATTAATTGTTCCTTCGTAATAACTTGTTCAAAGTTCCATCCGTTCGTACTGCCCACATCCATAAATTCGATAAAACGAAGCTGAATTTCTTGTTCTTTAAAATAACGAGCCATTAGAAGAATTTGACTATCATTCATCCCTTTTTTTACGACCATATTTACTTTTACTTCTAATCCAGCTGCTTTTGCTGCTTCAATTCCTTTCAATACAGGTTTTGTACTTACATTTCGTCCATTAATTTTTCGGAAGACATGATCTTCTATCGCATCTAAACTAATGTTTACACGTTTTAATCCCGCTTCTTTTAATGACCTTGCCTGTTTTGCTAAATGAATACCGTTTGTTGTGAGTCCAATATCCTTTAAGCCTTCTAGCTTTGTAAGCCTTGCAATTAACTTCGGTAAATCTTTACGCAATAAAGGTTCACCGCCAGTAAGTCTAATTTTATTAACACCCATACTTATAAATAATCTCGCTAACCTTTCTATTTCATCGAACGTTAATAAAAACTCTTCCTGTAAAAAAGCATAATCAGGTCCGAACACTTCAGCTGGCATACAGTACGTGCACCTAAAATTACAACGGTCAATAACTGAAATACGTAAATCTTGAAGTGGCCGCTCTAAAGAATCTTTCATCTTCTCGTGCATATATATCCCTTCTTTTCTACTGCAATCATTAGTAAGCTTTCAATTTTTTTATTTGCCTTCATTATAAAAAAGAAGCTACATATTCAATGTGACTTTTCTCACATTACTTTCCCCATTCAAAAATTCTTCACAAATCCGTTCGAATTTTGTTCACATCTCTAGTCCCATTCTCTTTACATACTAAAATTTCTTAAACTAAAAAACTTATATTCGTATAATATAAACCCTTACTATAAGTAGCTTTTTAGACATTTAAGGTCGTTTTTCCTTACGGTCATTGAAATTTTACTTTATTTTCAAAAATATCTCTTGCAATTTCATCATGATTACATCCAAAATAAGAAATATACTGCTTATAAGAAGAAAGGTGATTGCTGTGGCAAACAGTACGGCATTATCCAAAGATTTAAAGGAGTTACTTTCATCTGTTGAATATAAAATGCAAATCAATAAGGGGAGTTTTATTTTTCAAGAAGGTATGGAAGCAACAGAAATTTATATTATTCACTCTGGAAAAGTGCAAATCAGTAAACTTAGTGCTGACGGACAAGAATTAACACTTCGCATTTGTTCACAAAATGATATTATTGGGGAATTAACATTGTTCACGGAAGATGCAAGGTATTTATTAAATTCAAAATGCCTTGAAGATGTTGAAGTAGGCGTTATAAAGCGTGAAGCCTTAGAAAAAGCATTACTCCAAAAACCCGCTCTTGTATTTGAATTTATGAAATGGATTAGTGAACATTTAAGAAGAATGCAAACGAAGTTCCGAGATCTAGTATTACATGGCAAAAAAGGTGCCCTATATTCTACTCTCATTCGAATGACAAATAGTTATGGTGTGTTAAAAGAAAATGGGATTCTCATCGATTTACCATTAACGAATCAAGAACTTGCAAACTTCTGTGCAACTTCGCGTGAAAGCGTAAATCGAATGTTAAATGATTTGAAAAAAAAAGGTACGATTTCTATTCATAAAGGAAAGATTACAATCCATGATTTACAATTTTTAAAATGTGAAATTGCTTGTGAAGATTGCTCTACCTCTGTTTGTAGCATAGAGTAGCATCTTATTTAGATGCTACTCTTTTTCTCTTGCATACAGTTATTTCCTAAAAAAGACGAGGCCTTCCATTAGACCTCGTTTCATGTTAGTTGCTAACTTCTAATCGTTTACTGTGGCATTATTTTTTCAATTCATTAGGAATACGTCTTCTGTAAATCACATAACTACGGCTTAAGTATTTAATTGGGGCACTAAATACATGGACAAGTCTAGTAAATGGCCATACTGCGAATAGACCCATACCTGCAATTATATGAATTTTAAACCATACTGGTACTTCCATCATATATTCAACTTTCGGTTGGAAAATAAAGAGACTTCGGAACCACGGACCGATTGTTGTACGATAATCAAACCCTTTTGAGTCGATATTTAAAAAGGTTGAAGAAAGTCCCGCTAGCATTACGATTAGTAATAAAATAAGCGCAATATAATCTCCCCTTGTACTCGTTGCAATGATGCGTTTTACTGTTACACGGCGGTACGTTAATATAATTAAACCGATGATAGAAGCAACACCTGCCGGAAGCCCGAAACTAATTGCCATTATATGATACATATGCTCAGAAATACCTATTGAACGGTATACAGACTCTGGAATTAAAATCCCCATAACATGACCACCAATGACGAACATGATCCCAAAGTGGAATAATAGACTTCCGATTCGGAGCATTTTCTTTTCTAATAGTTCACTAGATTTTGACGTCCATCCAAATTGATCATAGTTGTATCTGAAAATATGTCCACCGATAAAGATTGCAAAAATGATATAGGGAAACAATACCCATAGAAATTGATCCATCATTTTGACAACTCTCCTTTCTAATTTGCCTGTACACCCCATGTATTGATAGCGAGTAGAACAGCGGCGAGAATTGGTTCATACATACAGTTTGCTTCTTTTAATTGCCCGTGCAACGCTTGTATATTTTCCGTGTATTTACTCATAATTGGTTCGCTATCTTTTTCATTCGCGTTTGCAAGAAACTCAAGTAGAAGCGGTAAATAATCAGGTAGTTCTTTATCTGTTACGTTAAAACCAGATTTTTGATAATGCTGTTTTAACTCTAATAATTCAATTCCACGCTCTCTTTGTTCACCTGTTTTCATGTAGGTAAGATACATATTTGTCTTCTTTCCAAAGTCGAATGTATAGACGTAAGAATCAATAAGTTGATTGTCTGTTTTATTTAGCGCTTCTTTTATAAATGTTGTAAGTGATGCTCTGATTTCTTCCTGTTCAATTTCTTGAATCTCTTCCTGTAATTCTAGTAAAGCTTCCCTCCAACCTAGTTCAGGATAGGAGAGAAGAAAAGAAGAACAAGAAAAAGCTGTTTGTAAACTTTGTTTCATAGTTTTCTGCCCCCTTTTTTTAAGAAATTGTCGTACAAGAGCCTGGCCCACCTGCGAAAGATAAACCACAACTTCCTTGCTCGCTATATAAATCTGCAACTTGTTCGCGGTGAGACGTCGGGATAACAAAGCGATCTTTATATTTCGCAATAGCAAGAAGACGATACATATCTTCTACATCTTCTTTCGTTAAACCGAGTTCTTTTAATACAGCTTCATTTGGTTCTTTATTAATTTGCAATGCTCTCATATGTGTTCGCATGACAGCCAATTTTTTCAATGTTAGACGAATATGTGATTCATCTCCTGCAGTGAGTAAATTCGCTAAATATTGAATTGGAATACGCATATTATCAATAGCAGGGAAAATCTCTTCTGCTTGCCAGTTACTACCTTTCCCCTCCACCATGTTCATAATTGGGCTAAGCGGCGGGATATACCAAACCATTGGCATTGTACGATACTCTGGATGAAGAGGTAGAGCGATTTTCCAATCGATAATCATTTTATAGATTGGCGACTGTTGTGCCGCTTTAATCCATTCTTCAGGAATCCCTTGTTTTTTCGCTTCAGCTGCTACTTCTGGATCATTTGGATCTAGGAAAACAGTAAGCTGAGATTCATATAAATCTTTTTCATTTTCAACAGAAGCCGCTTCTTTTACTTTGTCAGCGTCATATAGCATTACCCCAATATATCGAATACGGCCTACACATGTTTCAGAACAAATTGTTGGCATACCAGCTTCAATACGAGGGAAACACATTGTACATTTTTCAGCTTTATTTGTTTGCCAGTTAAAATATACTTTTTTATACGGACAAGACGATACACAAAATCTCCATGCACGACATGCATTTTGATCCACAAGAACAATCCCATCTTCCTCACGTTTATACATCGCACCCGATGGACAAGAAGAAACGCAAGATGGATTCATACAATGTTCGCAAATACGTGGTAAATACATCATAAAGACATTTTCAAAATCCGTTTTAATTCCTTCTTCCATTTTCTTGACGTTCGGATCTTGTAACCCTGTTATATGTCCGCCTGCTAAATCATCTTCCCAGTTTGGACCCCATTCAATTTTGTCGATAAATTCACCCGTAATTGCTGATTTCGGACGAGCAACTGGTTGATGCTTACGCTGCGGGCTATTTGTTAACGTTTCATAATCATAGTTCCAAGGTTCAAAGTAATCATCAATTGTTGGCTGATCTGGATTGTGGAAAATATTCATAAGACGCTTCATTTTCGAACCGGATTTCAACTGAATTTCACCATTTTTCAATTCCCAGCCGCCTTTGTATTTCTCCTGATTTTCCCATTGTTTCGGATAACCAATTCCAGGTTTCGTTTCTACGTTATTGAAGTACATATATTCAGCACCTGGACGATTCGTCCAGGTGTTTTTGCATGTTACGCTACAAGTGTGGCAGCCGATGCATTTATCTAAGTTCATTACCATTCCGACTTGCGCTTTAATCTTCAAGCCAATCTACCTCCTTCAGTTTACGGATTACAACGTTTAAGTCACGCTGGTTCCCAGTCGGACCATAATAGTTAAATCCATAGCTTAATTGGCCATATCCACCAATCATATGTGTTGGTTTAACGTGAATACGAGTTGGACTATTATGTGTTCCCCCGCGGGTGCTTGTTAATTTCGTACCAGGCACGTTAATGTGACGATCTTGCGCATGATGCATAAATGCCATCCCCCTCGGTATACGGTGCGTTACAACAGCACGTGCTACGACTACGCCGTTACGGTTAAAGCATTCAATCCAATCATTATCAGCAACACCAGCTTCATTCGCATCATCTTTATTCATCCAAACAGTTGGACCACCTCTAAACAGCGTTAACATTGGCAATGAATCGAAGTACATACTATGAATCGACCACTTATTATGCGGTGTTAAATAGTTTAGTGTAATTTCTTTCCCTTCTACTTCAGGGCGTGATTTACGGAATGGTTTATGTTGCAGTATTGGTTTAAATGTTGCCATCGTTTCGCCAAATTCTTTCATCATGTCGTGATCTAAGTAGAAAGATTGTCGACCAGTTATCGTTCTCCAAGGGATGAGACGTTCAACATTTGTTGTAAATGGTGAGTAACGGCGTCCACCTTTTTCAGAACCCGTAAAGGCCGGAGAAGTAATTACTGTTTTAGGCTGCGCTGTAATTTGTTCAAATGTGAAGCATTCTTCTTCACGTTCTTCTGCTAAGTCACGTAGTTTTAAATCGGTTTGTTTTTCAAGCGCTTCCCATGCTTTTACCGCCATATGACCGTTTGTTGTAGAAGAAAGTGTTAATACCGCCTCAGCAGCATTAATTGCTTCTTTTATGTCTGGGCACCCCTTCGCAATAGAATCCGTTCGAACAACTCCTAATCGACTCTTTAATTGCTCATATTCTTTTTCTGCCGACCAAGAAATCCCTTTCGTACCAATCGGTTGCTTTCCGGTATTTGGTCCAAGCGCTGTCATCTTGTCATAAATCGTTTTATAATCCCTTTCGACAACATGAATTTGCGGCATTGTTTTACCTGGGATCGGTTCACACTCACCTTTGCTCCAGTCTTTAATCTTGCCAAGTGGTTGCGCTAATTCTTGCGGTGTATCGTGAAGAAGTGGTGTTGCAACGACTTCTTTCATTGGTTCAAGATCGATTTTCTTCGCTAAATCTGACACAGCTTTAGAAAGAGAGGTGAAAATATCCCAGTCAGAGCGTGCTTCCCACGGTGAACCGATTGCTGGATTAAATGGATGCACAAATGGATGCATATCCGTACTGCTTAAATCATGCTTTTCATACCAAGTTGAAGCAGGTAAGACGATATCAGAATAAAGCGCCGTTCCAGCCATACGGAAATCTAAATTAATGAGTAAATCTAACTTCCCTTCAGGTGCATCTTCATGCCACTTAATTTCTTCTGGTCTTAATGAGTCACTATCGTCATTCATTAATCCGTTTGTTGTACCTAATAAATGTTTTAAGAAATATTCGTGTCCTTTACCGGAACTTGAAATTAAGTTTGCACGCCATACGAATAAGTTACGCGGGAAGTTGTTTTTATTATCTGGGTCTTCAATCGCAAATTTCAGTTCTTTTTCTTTTAGTTTTTGTGCAACGTATTTTCCGATTTCTTCTTGTGTTGTTGCACCAGCAGCAACAGCTTCTTTATATAATTCAATCCCATTCTTCTCGAATGTTGGATATGAAGGCAACCAGCCAAGTCGTGCAGCTAATACGTTGTAATCACCGTGATGTTGATAACGAGAGTTGCCCTCAACTGGTGATGCTAAATGTCCAACAGGTGTATCTTCATAACGCCATTGATCTGTTACGAAATAGAAGAAAGATGTACCGTTTTGTAATTTCGGTGGCCCTTGCCAATCTTTCGCCATCGCGATTGTTTGCCATCCTTCTGCTGGTCGTAATTTTTCTTGACCAACATAATGTGCCCAACCGCCGCCGTTTACACCTTGTGCCCCAACGAGAAGAACAAGATTTAAAACTGCGCGATAAATCGTATCAGAGTTAAACCAATGGTTAATACCAGCTCCCATAATAATCATCGAGCGGCCATTCGTATCAACTGCATTTTGCGCGAACTCACGAGCAATTTGAATAATAAGCTCTCGCTTTACTCCGGTCATTTTCTCTTGCCATGCAGGTGTAAACGGTACATCATCATTGAAATCTTTCGGTTCTTGCCCGCCAAGACCTCGGTTCACACCGTAATTTGCTAACGTTAAGTCATATACAGTTGTAACGCACACTTCGCCTTCTTCTGTCATAACTTTTTTCACTGGAATTGTACGTTCTAATATTGTATTTCCATCATCAGAGAAGTACGGAATTTGCACTGTTTCAACACTATCTTCCATTCCAAGTAAAGAAAGACGCGGATCAATCGTTTCACCTGTCTGTTCATCTTCTAAACGCAAGTTCCATTTCTTCTCGTTATCCCAACGTGATCCCATTGTGCCGTGAGGTGTTGCAAAATCATTCGTATTCTCGTTCCAAATTACAGGTTTCCATTCCCCTAACTTCGTTTCGCGTCCAATATCAGAAGCATTTAAGAAACGATCAGCAACGAATTGATCTCCTTTTTCTTTCAATGTGACAAAGAAAGGAAAATCAGTATATTGCTTCGCATACTTTGTGAAGTATTCCACTTGATTATCTACGTAAAATTCTTGTAAGATCACATGCCCCATTGCCATCGCAAGTGCACCATCTGTACCTTGTTTCACACTAATCCAATCATCTGCAAACTTTGTAGACTCGGCAAAGTCAGGACTTACAGAAACGACTTTCGTTCCTTTATATCGAACCTCTGCTAAAAAGTGAGCATCTGGTGTTCTCGTCATCGGTACATTTGAACCCCATGTCATAATGTAACCAGAGTTATACCAGTCACTACTTTCTGGTACATCAGTTTGATCACCCCAAATTTGCGGAGAAGCTGGTGGTAAATCTGCGTACCAATCATAGAAACTAAGCATTGGTCCACCCATAAGTTGCATAAAGCGGCTACCTGCTGCATGACTTAACATCGACATTGCTGGAATTGGTGAAAAACCAACATTTCGGTCTGGACCGTATTTAATTACTGTGTATAGTAATGAAGCAGAAACGAGTTGTAATACTTCATCCCAATTCGCACGAATGAATCCCCCTTTACCACGCGCCTGCTTATACGTACGTGCCTTTTCAGGGTTTTCCACAATGCTTTTCCAAGCATCTAATGGTGACTCGTTATTTTGTAGTTCTTCTTGCCACATTTCCCAAAGCACACCACGTACATATGGATATTTCACACGAAGCGGACTATAAATGTACCAAGAAAAGCTCGCTCCACGCGGACATCCTCGTGGTTCAAAATCAGGCATATCAGGACCTGTTGTTGGATAGTTAAGCTCTTGACCCTCCCATGTTACAATTCCATCTTTCACATAAATGTTCCAGCTACAAGAACCAGTACAGTTCACACCGTGTGTAGAACGGATTACTTTATCATGCTGCCAACGCTTTCTGTACACATTTTCCCATTCACGATCTTCATATGTTTCTTGTGTATGATTATCGTTATAACGATCTATTGGTGAAAAATATTTTAAACGTCTCATTAGTGCTGAAGGTTTCTTCTTCATACTGTTCACTCCTTTAATACGTCTCTCTTACATACCCTTACTATAAGAGAGGTTGTAAAATACAGATGTGACATTTCGCACAGTTCAAGAGATTGTCATAAATTCATTTAGAAATCGGTTTAAGGGGAAACATTTATAAGTAAAGATTACTTTGTTTTGTTGTGAAGATTTCGGTCAGCGGTGGGCTTATTAGGAGAATAGTATTTGGAGGATTCACCTTTTTTTGCATAAGAAAAAACGCAGGAGAAATTCCTACGTTTTTATATAAATATATTAAAAAGAGTTTTGATACTACTTCAATAACGCTATAAGGAATTTACTTTTCTGCAACGATACTATTATCAAGACATATTTTATATAAAGTGAAACTTTAATCAGCCCGCAAATAGAGGGATAAAACTACAAATCATTATTTACTGTATTGCCCTTAATTACGGAAACAATTATACTAGATGTTATCTACATATATAATCTGAATATTCATAAAATTGTGAGTAGGATTTCCTTTGGGGACATATAAATTATAAAGTATATCACCATGATTTTTTAACATTTAAGTTTTTCCTATTTATATAAGTTCTCAATATGAACTTATATAAACCATTCCTACTTACCTCTTAGATTACTATTATACTGCATTAAAATGAAGGAACTCCTTTTCTTTAACATAAAAATGAATTAGAAAAGATAATAAAATTAGGAGGATTACGATGCCCCAGCTTGATTCATTACATCCCATAGTAGAAAGAATAGTCAACAATATTGAAAAATTAATGGTCGGAAAGCGAAAAGAAACGATCTTAGCTTTGACAGCTCTCTTAGCTGAAGGTCATGTACTATTAGAAGATGTTCCTGGCGTTGGGAAAACAATGTTAGTACGTGCTCTTTCTAAATCTATTGATGCTGATTACAAGCGCATTCAATTCACACCTGATTTACTGCCGTCAGATGTAACAGGAGTTTCTATTTATAATCCGAAAGAGCTCCAATTTGAGTTCAAGCCTGGACCAATCATAGGGAATTTTATACTTGCTGATGAAATTAATCGTACATCTCCCAAAACACAATCTGCCTTACTTGAAAGTATGGAAGAAGGCAATATTACAATAGATGGCATGACAAGACCGTTACCAAAACCGTTCTTTGTAATGGCTACACAAAATCCGGTCGAATATGAGGGAACATATCCTTTACCAGAAGCACAGCTCGATCGTTTCTTATTGAAACTAAAAATGGGATATCCTACACCAGAAGAAGAGTTTGAAATTTTAAACCGGATGGAAAAAACAAATCCACTCTCTCATTTACAAGCTATTACTACAATAAAAGAATTACTTTATTTACAACAAAGCGTACGGGAAGTAAGCATGGACAAAGCAATCAAGCATTACATTGTAAAACTTGTTACTCAGACGCGTTCTTATAGTTCTATACAGCTAGGTGCAAGTCCACGCGGCTCAATCGCTTTAATGAAAGCTTCACAAGCTTATGCATTCATCCATGGCAGAAATTATGTTATTCCAGACGATGTTAAATTTTTAGCTCCTTACGTTTTAGCTCACAGACTCATTCTAAAAATGGAAGCAAGATTTGAAGGAATAACAGGAGAACAAGTTATCGCCAAAATCGTTGCACGAACTACCGTGCCGACTCAAAGGACGAAAAACCTTTGATGAAACGAATACTACGAGCACTATATCACGTTACGAAGTTATTGCTAATCCCTTTATGCCTAGTCTTAACATTTGTGTACGCTATGCTTCAAGGAGGATTTGTAAGTTGGTTTTTGTTTTACAGTACGATTCCTATTGGTCTTTATTCACTATTACTTCCCTTCTACGCTTTACGAGACGCTGAAGTAAAACGAATAACAAACCAAAATGAATATGCAGCAGGAGAACAATTTTTAAGCACCATTACAATAAAAAGAAGATTTCCTTTTCCCTTACTTTATTTAATTATAGAAGATGAACTGCCATCACAATTTACAAATTGTAGACAAACGAAGGTGAATAAGGTAATACTCTTTCCAGGATTGAAACGAAATATTTCATTTCAATATGCAATTGACACAATCCCTAGAGGAGAGCACACTTTTTCAAGCGTACGTGTCAAAACTGGTGATCTATTCGGTATGATGGAGAAAGAAGTAACTTTTTCAGTTCTAGATACATTTTTAGTCTATCCCCAGTACGTAGATATAACATATCGACAATTGGAAAATCATTTCGAACAAGGAGCGCTTTCAGCAAATATAAATTTAGCAAAAGACTCTACAATCTCTGTCGGTGTCAGAGACTATAAACCTGGTGACCGCTTTTCATGGATTGATTGGAAAACAACTGCCCGAACAAACAATATTATGACGAAAGAGTTTGAACAACAGCGCAGCCATAATATCATGATATTTATGGACAGAACTGAGTCCCCTCTATTCGAATCAGTCGTAACATTTTCCGCCTCTATTGTAAGGGCTGTCTTGAAGCAAAATTCACCAGCGTCATTCGTGTCTGTCGGAAAAGAACGAACTTTTTTCCCTTTAGACAATGGTGATACGCAGTTACAACAAATCTTTTGTCATCTAGCGAAAGTACAAGCAGACAGTGTATTCCCGCTCTCCCGGAGTGTAGAAATGGAATTAAGAAAAATTTATGAGCCCGTAACGATTATACTCGTAACAAGCGATCTTTCTCCCGATATTCAAAAGGCGGCTGACTTTGCTGCTATAAAAAACAGAAAATTAATGGTGTTTGTCGTGAAAGAAAAAGCAAATCAACTCTCACATCGAGAACTAAGTATTCTAGAAACTCTACAAAAACGAAAAATATTTGTAAATGTGGTTTATGGGAACCGGTATACAAACGTGTTTTTTGAGGTGAGCAAATGATAACATTACGAACAAAATACAAATGGGATATGAGCAGATTCTTCATGCATGTATGTGCATTTCTACTTTTACTAGAATGGCTAAGACCCCTTATAGGTATTACAAACGTAGGTAGATTAGATATTTTTGTAATATTTATAGGAATTTGCTTCACTCTCTCTTTTTTTCAAACAAGGTGGCAGATTCCAATAAAGATCGTCACGATCTTATTCATCATTCATTTCCTGTATTATAAAAATGCTTTTATAAATCCATCTTGGCTAACGAAATTTTTTGCTGATATTTCTCGAAATTCCTCTCTGTTTTTCCAGGGGAATTTGCTAGATATTTCTCCCGTTTTTCCAACACTTTTATTTTTTTTATCCTTTTGGTTTTTGAGTGCTTTCATCTCTTTTTGGATGATTCATAAAAAACGTGGGTTGTTATTTCTTATATTGACTATTATTTATATCACCATTTTTCATAACTTACATTTATACAATGCAAACTACGCTATTATTCGTACTATTGTCATCGGCTTTTTTATGCTTAGTCTTCTTCGCATAGAACGAATAAGAGAGATGGAACACTTACAAAATTTTGCTAGAGAAATCTCAAAATTACTTAGACCTCTTACAATATTTATTGTATTGTCAGCAACTATCGCATACTTTGCTCCAAAATTTGGCCCTCAATGGCCAAACCCAATGGATTTTTTAAAATTCAACACATCCGAAGCAAGTAAAAAACAAGAAGTTTCTAAAATTGGATATGGTTTAGATGACTCGCGATTAGGCGGTCCTTTTAAGGCAGATCCTACAATTGTTTTCACAGCACAAACGCAAAACAAACAATATTGGAGAGTCGAAACGAAAGATTTTTATACAGGAAAAGGCTGGGAAGTTTCTGAAAATCAAAAAAAGATTTCTTTTAAAAATAAAAACGACGTCGTGAGCTGGTACGAACAAAATACAAAAACGGAGGCCACTGAGGCGACAATCACCATGAAAAAAAGTTATCCACACCTTACCTATCCAGCAGGATTAATATCAGTTGAGGCTTCTTCTAATGTATCATACAGCGTTGACCCCTTTTCAGAAAAAATCTATACGATGGACGGAGATTCTTCTACTATTTTAAATTCATATAAAGTAACATATGGGGTCCCAGAGTTTTCCATAGAAAACTTGAAAGCTGTAAAAACAAATGAAGGTCAAGAATCAAATCCTTATTTCATGACAAAGTACACGCAACTTCCCGAATCATTACCACAGCGAGTAAAAGACTTAGCTGTAAATCTAACAAATGATAAAGACAACCGATATGATAAAGTATTAGCTATTGAAAACTACTTTACCGACCATTCTTTTGTATATGAAACAATGAATGTGTTGTTCCCTTCCAAAAAACAAGATTATGTAGATCAATTCCTTTTCGATACAAAAAGCGGCTACTGTAATAATTTCTCGACGTCTATGATCGTGTTACTTCGTTCTGCCGGGATTCCTGCTCGCTGGGTAAAAGGTTATACAGAAGGAACTCTTGATAATACACTTGCCTCTGCAGAAGGTGAGGATGTTTATAAAATCGCGAACGATAACGCACACTCTTGGGTCGAAGTATATTTCCCAGGATACGGATGGATTCCATTCGAACCAACAAAAGGATTTACTAATCCCTATAATTTTACAAATAATACTCCTGCTTCTACTTCACAAAATAACGAAGTAAATAATTCTAATAACGAGCCAATACACCAACGGAACAATGAAGCAAAGCTCAAAAGTTTAATAGAAAATACAGAAGAAGCCTCTACTAAAAAGATCACAAATTCCAAAAATGATTTTTCTTGGTGGTACGTATTCCTCTCTACGATACCGATTAGTATCATCGGATACATTCTCTTCACCACTAGAATGAAATGGATTATATTTTTAATTATTCTTTTCTATAAATACCGAAAAGATGATGCTGTTTATCAAAAAGCTTACGGTGCACTTTTAAAACAATTTGCGAGAATTGGCATACCACGGGGTGAAAGTCAAACATTCCGAGAATACGCTCTCCACATCGATACACTTTACAATTCGGCCGATATGCAACAACTTACTTTCAGTTATGAGAACGCTATGTATCAAAAGGAACAGGCCGCAGCCGAATGGAAGACATCCGTACACTTATGGGAAGTGCTTATGAAAAAAGCAGCTTCTCTGCCTAAATCAAACGACTACGATAGAGTGATTTAATCTTGATAATGTGAGTTTAAAGAAAACACCTCAAAGAACTACATTGTTCTTTGAGGCGTTTGTTAATAAAGTGAAACTCCTAATTATTCCCCAAGTACCTTCTCAATCTCAACCTCTAAATCCACCGGCTTCGTCTGCGGTGCAAAACGCCCTACTACTTTCCCGTCTTTTCCAATTAAAAACTTAGTAAAGTTCCATTTCACTGCTTTCATACCGAGTAAACCTGGTGCTTGTTCTGTCATGTATGTATATAGTGGATGAGCTTTATCACCTTTCACATCAACCTTTGCAAACATTGGGAAGTTCACACCGTAGTTCAATTCACAAAAACTAGTAATATCAGCTTCTGTGCCTGGTTCTTGTCCCCCAAATTGATTACAAGGGAAACCGAGTATTTCTAGTCCTTGGTCTTTATATTTATCATATACTTCCTGTAACCCTTTATATTGTGGTGTAAATCCACATTTACTAGCTACATTTACAATAAGAAGTGCTTTTCCTTCGTAATCTTTTAACGATTTATCTTCTCCTGTTATTGTTTTAGCTGAAAAATCATAAACTGTCATTGTTCATACCCCTCTCTTCACTATCATTCTATGTTTATACTATACTACATTCGTGAATATACAGCTCTTATTACGTATTCACATACCGTAATGATAGCGCTTTATTTCCGTTCGAAAATTCGACACAATATACTAGACTTTTATGATGGAAAGTTTTACAATTAATTTGTGAACAAAATGTGACAGTTTATATTTCCATTATAATAGAAAAGGATGGTGTTCATTATGAAAACTGCACAACATGAAACGATTTCAAATCGCGAGTTTTATTTCGTACTATATATGATGTTATTGTATGTTATTGGCTGGGTAATCGATGTAAATGGTTTATTTTTAAGCTCCTACTTTAATTTAGCAGGAGAAATTATGCTTCCGATCGTTGGTGGCATTGTTGGACTGTTCGTTATGTCTATCAATAAAGAACAAACGAAATAACTACATTACAAAAGGGCAGAAGACGAGCTTTCGTTTTCTGTCTTTTTCTGTTTTTAGCGTATAATAGATACATACCGTATATAAGGAGTGGTAAGTATGAAAAAAGTAGAACAACTATCTTCTCATCTATATCTTATTGATGATTATGACTTACAACATGATGAACGCACAGGTACATACGTTTTATTAGGTGACGATATTACTTTAATTGAAACTTGTGCGGCCCCTTCTCTTCCCTATATTTTAGACGGCTTACAGCAATTACATATTAATTTAAATGATGTAAAAAACATTATCGTTACACATGTTCATTTAGATCACGCAGGCGCAGCAGGGTTAATGATGGAAAAGTGCCCAAATGCTACTCTATTTGTGCATCCGCGCGGGGCTCGTCATATGATTGATCCAACAAAACTAATTCTTGGCGCAAAAGCTGTGTACAAAGAAGATTTTGATAAACTTTTTGATCCAATTCTTCCAATTGAAGAAGAACGTGTTCATATTGTACAAAATGGTGATACATTAAAAATTGCAGAAGACCGTACACTCACATTTTATGATACACCGGGACATGCGAAGCACCATATTAGCATTCACGATTCATTAACAAACGGCATTTTTACTGGTGATACAATAGGAATTTATTATAGAGAACTCGCAGACCTTGATGTAGAACTATATCTACCATCAACGTCTCCTTCACAATTCCAGCCAGATGCGATGATTGCTTCTAAAAATCATATTCAAAGTATGAATGTAGATACTATTTATTTCGGTCATTACGGCGCATCATCCAATGTTACAGAAGTATATAACCAACTTGAACATTGGTTACCTATTTTCGTTAATACTGGAAATGAAATTTTTCAAAAACATACTGATTTTGATGAGGCTACTAAGGCATTACAATCTTTGCTACTGGAGAAAGTCTCCACTCATCTTACAAAGCTAAATGTTCCATCCAATCATTCTGTTTATAACATTTTACATCTTGATTTAGAAATTAGCGCGATGGGAATTATTGATTACTTAACGAAGCAAACAAAATCCACAATTAACTAATAGAAAACGAAGATATATACAACGCCATTATCGTATATATCTTCGCTCCTTGAATATATTTTTTAATAAAGGATGGTGGAATGGAATGCAAAAAGTGATACTATACCTCTGCTTTACATTATTTATCATCTTATTATTAGTTGTAGGTGTTAAAATTCAATTTTATTTAGATACAGACGCGCAAGTGAACTTTAACGTCTATCCAAGATTATTCTACTTTACACTCTTCCCTCTTATAGTTGGCATTTTATTACGATTCCTTCAATCTATTAATCATTCAATGAATAAACAAAACTGGAGCTTTCAACCGGATAAATTTATTGCTATTACAGTGCCTACACTATTCATTTCCTTTTCCCCTGCATTACTCTTTTCACCACTTGGCGAATACCTACCTTATTTAGCTAATATTATTCTCGTGAACACAACTTTCGTTACTATAATTAGCCTAATTGCGGGTTATTCACTATTAGATTGTTTTATACAAAAGGACAATGCAACTATGAAAAAATATAATTGAGGACCAATTTTTTAAATGTCGTTGGTTACCGTGGTTTATTTATAAGTGCGATATTACTTGTAAGAGTAGCTATTCATGCGGTAAGGAAATTTAAATAATAACAAAACGAGTATGAAATCGCATAGATTTTATACTCGTTTTTTATTGTTCATATATTTAATTGGTAATAGGGAATTTATGTTAAACTAAAGAAAGTCGTGCACTAAATCAAAATACATTTCAAACAAGGGAGACTTATTATGAAATTAGGGACTTTCTCGTTTCTAACGTTTATCGCAAGTATATGTTCTTTCTTTGTTTTAAGAGGACCTAATGCAAATTTAACATTAATTATTGTGCTTCTAAGTACTCTTTCATTACTCGGTATTATTTTTGCGATCGCGTCAAAGAATTGGCTATTTAAAATAGTTGGTACTGCATTAAATGGAGTAATAATAGTATTTGTATATTTCTTATTGCTAGCAAAAGGAATAGGTGGTTAATATATTTACGTTTCAATAAGAAAAGCTCACAGCTTAAGCTATGAGCTTTTTTACTTATCTCACCTTTTCATCTACATACTCCATAAACTGTTCTGCTTTAATAAATCTTTCTTTATAAGCTTCAGGTACTTCTTCTACTGTTATCCCACCTCTCGATTTCGCTTTTACTAATACAGTTTGATATGACATTAACGCTTCCATATATTGTTCATACTCTTCTGAAGTTAATACTTCTTTACTAGATTTATGGCCATTTAATTTATCAAAATACGGCTGAAGTTCCATTTCTACCTTTTTCATTTCCTCTTTTTTAGCTGGTGATAATTGATCATAATCAATATTACCGTTCGAATCCCCGTACTCAAGCTTTGCATTCGTTAATTTCTTTAGTTCTTTTGTAAACTCTTCATATTCCTTCGCACCCATTTCGTCTTTCGCTTGTGATAACTTTGCATTAAAACGCATATACGCTTCTAATGTCATCGCTCCGGCATGTTTTTTTAAGTTCTCAAACGAACCGTATATACCATCCGCCATAATAGATTGGTAAGCAAAACCAGTCGTTGGGATTAAAAATGTGGCTGCAAGCACTCCTGCGATAAGGCGCTTCTTCCTTTTACTTCCCCCGCTCTTCATTTTTATTTGAACAATTACTTTTTCTTTTAACTCCGGCGGGGCAATAATCCCCTTCGCTTCTTCTTGTATAGATTCTCTAACTCTACAATCTAAGCTCATTTCACATTCCCTACCTCTCCTAAAAAGATTTCTTCTACTTGCTCTTTTTGACGTAGTTTCTTTAATGCCGCATGAATTCTAGACTTCACTGTACCGATTGGAATATGTAATATTTGTGCTACTTCTTCTTGAGAGTAATCGTGTAAGTATCTTAAGATAATAACTTGTTTCAATTTATACGGTAACTTATGAATGAGTTCGATTAATTTTTGATTTGATATTTTACTTACAACATCGCTAGAAAAATCAATTTGTACTGGTTTTCTTTGCTCTTCTGCTTTTTTTACAATTCGTAGTCGCATCCACCTCTTTCTTCTATAAGAATGAATTTGTTTAATCGCAAGTCCAATTAACCATGGACGAAATGGCTTCTCGCTATCATATTTACGAAGCGATTCATATAGCTGTATGTATATTTCTTGAACGACATCATCTACATCTGCTTTGTCTTCTATTAAAAAATGTGCTGTCTTATATATTTCTTGAATCGTTTTATCATACAATTCGCTATATGCTTCTTTATTGCCTGATAAAGTTAATTGGATTAAATCTGAATACACTGTTTCCCCCTTCATGTACCATCCCTCCTTTGTCCTACACTATATATTGGCAAGAAAACGATATTTCGTTCGATTTCTTTCAAAGTTTTTTCAAATAAATTAATATAATGATGCAATGACTTCATAAGCTTCACTTATAACCCTGCATAACAATTATATAATTTTCCAATTCTTAATGAAGATTTAAAATGATTTATATAGTCAAATTTAGGAGGATATTATATGAAAGCTATCGTTGTAACTTCGTTCGGTGGTCCTGAAGTGATGAAATATACGGACATGGATATTCCTACAATTTCAGATAATCAAGTTTTAATTCGCGTTGTTGCTACTAGTGTTAATTTCGCCGATATTAAATCACGTTATGGCAAAAAAGGAAACAAAGCATTACCTTTTATTCCAGGTATAGATGTAGCTGGTATTGTAGAACACGTAGGTTCTCAAGTGAAAAATATTCATTCTGGACAACGTGTCATCGCTTTCCCTCAAAACGGATCTTACGCAGAATACGTTGTCGCAAACGAAAATCTTACTTTCGTTTTACCTGATGAAGTTGATTTCCAAACTGCAGCTGCCTGCCCTATCGTATCTTTTACAAGCTATAATTTACTCGCAAATGTTGCAAGGATTCAACAAGGTGAATCTGTTCTAATTCATGCAGCTGCTGGAGGAATTGGTACTACCGCGATTCAACTCGCAAAATTATTAGGGGCTAAAAAAGTAATCGGGACTGTCGGAAGTGAAGCAAAAAGAAAAATTGCTTTAGATGCTGGCGCTGATTATGTTATTTGTCATCAAGATGAAGATTTTGTAGAGAGGGTAAATCAGCTTACACACGGAGAAGGCGTTAATATTGTTTTAGATTCTATTTCTGGAACTGTTTCTGAAAGAAGTTTAAACTGCCTTGCTTATTACGGTCGCCTCGTCCATTTCGGCAATGCTAGCGGAGAAGTTGGTAGTTTTCAAACGAAAGATTTACACGCAAGTTGCCGTTCTATACTCGGTTTCAGCTTTGGCACTACACGGAAAAAACGTCCTGAATTGCTTCAAGAAACTGCGAATGAAGTTTTCCGTTATTTACGCGATGGAAGTTTACAAATTAAAGCTACGAAATCTTTTCCCCTTCAAGATGCAGGGAAAGCACATGAATGGGTCGAAAGTAGACAAAGTACAGGGAAAGTAATACTACACGTTCAGACAGCTCCCTAAAATGAATACATGAAATAGAGGTGTTATTCATGGGATCACGAATTATGCATATCATTATCGCGAGCGGTATTGCTGAGAAACTTTCTATTCAAGATAAAACTTCTTTCTTACTTGGTGGTGTAGCTCCTGATGCTGTTCATTCAAAAAAAGAAAAAGGAACTTCACATTTTTACGCTGGTACAACGAAGAACTATACGAGAAGAATAGATTATGATTCATTTATTCATAAATACGAAGATCATCTGGATTCCCCTTATATTTTAGGTTATTATACCCACCTCATTGCCGATGATAATTGGCTAAGCGGCTTTTTTCTACCTTGGCTTAAAAACAGAATAGAAAACGACGAAACTATCGCACCTATGTACTATAACGATTTTAAATTATTGAACGCACAATTGTTGCATCATTACGATAAAGAACAGCAGCTCTTCGCCCTACTTAATCAAGAGGCTAACATTGTGAATATAGAGGAGATTTCTAGAAAGAATGTTTTAGCTTTTCGGCAATATATTTTTGAAGATATGCTATATCCTGAGCAACACTTGCACGAAAACTTACAAGTGTTTTCATTTGATCAAATCGTTGGTTATATTGAGACTGCAATTGAAAAAGGAACATTTTTTATAGAACAACTCGCTAATAAAAAATTGACTTCAAATATTTAATCCCCCTCATTATTTACGAGGGGGATTTTCACATAACTATATAATTATTTATTTTTTTCCATTACTGCAAAGTAATTCCCTTCACTATCAGCAAAGTTAAATACTTTACAGCCCTTTCCGAACGAGAAAGCCCATCGCCTTTAGGCATGGGCTAAAAGTAAGGTTGGATACGGAGTACCACTAAAAATCGTAAGGTTCATGGTACTTTATGTATACAAAGTATAGGTAGTTTCATTGGATCTTTTTGTTGTGATTTTTCGAAAATAAATGATACATTGTAACTATGGTAAATGATTATAGAAGAACGTTGCAAAGTTTATGGACACGTTCTTATTTTGTTTCTACAGCTAAAAATGTAGCAAATGAAAATATGTTGAAAATCAAAAACAAGGGGTGAAACGTATGTCACAGACCCTAACAGCGAAAGTGAAATTGATTCCAACAAAAGAACAAAGTCGTTTATTGGAAGAAAGTAGTCGTGAGTATATCAAAGTCATGAATATGCTTGTATCAGAAATGGTTGAAGCAAAAAAAAGTACGAAAAAAAGCACAAAAGATATTGAAGCAAATATCCCCAGCGCAGTGAAAAATCAAGCGATTAAAGACGCGAAAAGTTTGTTTGCTACAAAAGTAAAGAAAAGTCATTATAAAATCATTCCAATTATAAAGAGACCTGTTTGTGTATGGAACAATCAAAATTATTCATTTGATCCTACTTATATTTCAATCCCATTTAAGGTAAATGGAAAGTCGACTCGTGTAAAAATCCGAGCTTTATTAAGTGATAAAAACAATCGTAATCTGAATCTGTTAAAACATAAATTAGGTACACTTCGCATTACAAAGAAATCGAATAAGTGGATAGCCCAAATATCTGTCACACTTCCTATCAATAAAAGGACAGGAACGAAAATTTTAGGCATAGACTTAGGTCTCAAGGTCCCTGCAGTAGCAATCACAGATGATGATAAAGTTCGTTTCTTTGGGAATGGTAGGCACAATAAATATAAAAAGCGTAAGTTTCGTAGTGTCCGTAAGGAGTTAGGAAAAGACAAAAAAGTGAAAGCCATTCGAAGAATGGATGATAAAGAGCAAAGATGGATGCAAGATAAAGATCACAAAATAAGTCGTGCGATTATTAATTTTGCGATTGCAAATCATATTTCTGTCATTCGATTAGAACAACTAACGAATATAAGACAGACGGCAAGAACAAGCCGTAAAAACGAAAAAAACCTACACACTTGGTCATTTTATCGTTTGTCACAATTTATTGCCTATAAAGCAATGATAGCTGGTATTCAGATTGAATATGTGAATCCAGCTTATACAAGTCAAAGTTGTCCGAAATGTGCTAAAAAGAATAAGGCTCGAGATAGAAAATATAAGTGTTCGTGTGGGTTTAAGACACATCGTGATATCGTTGGAGCGATGAATATTCGCTACGCAACTGTGATTGATGATAACAGTCAATCAGCCTAAGCACCTTTATGGTCTGGTTTAGGAGGGGCAATGAGATGCCCTTATCTTGAAGGCTGTTCAAAGCAGAAATGGATTGCGAACGATTAGTCATTCAAGAATCCCACCCGTAAATCCGTAAGGATTCGGGCTTGCGACTTTAGTCGTGGGAGTCTCAACAGAAGGCATAGTTACCATCTCGCCAACTGTAACATTTTTATTTTATATGTATTTCTTCACGAAATTTATCAACTGACTCGTTCACTACTTTACCAATAAACATAAAAGACGTAACTACGCATAGTTACGTCTTTCTCATTATTTATCTAGGTTTTTTCTTACCAGTAAAGGCTGGTTTCTTTTTCTTTGGTGCTGGTGGTTTCGATTCTACAAATGTTCCTTTGAACATTTCTTGTTTCGTAAACACGATACCTAATTTTTTCGCAAATTGAAGTAATTTACGCTCTTCTTGTTCTGTTACAAGAGAAACAACTGTTCCTTCTTTGCCCATACGTCCAGTACGTCCTGAGCGGTGAATATATTGGTCTACTGTGTCTGGTAACTCTAAGTGGATTACGTGTGTTAAATCATCGATATCTAATCCACGTGCTGCAATATCAGTAGCAAGTAATATTTCTAATTTCCCGCTACGGAACGCGCGCATCGTTACTTCACGCTCTTGTTTGCTTGCCTCTGCATGAAGTGCTGCTGCTTTCATTTTACGGAACTTCAGTTTTTGAGTAATTTCATCTAAACGGAATGGATCATTTAAGAAGGCAACTGCTTTTACATTTCCCATATGCATAACTCTTCTAATATAATCATTTTTTTCACGACGCTCACAAACGATATACGTATGTTCAACTAGGCTCTGTGCCTCTGAACGTGTTACACGTACTAATTGTGGTTCAACTGTCAAATCACGTGCCGCATCTTCTGCAGCTTTTGTTATTGTCGCCGAGCAGAACACTAATTGACGATCGCGCATCGTTGATTTAATTACATCAAGTACAGCACCCATCATCTTTTGTTTTACAATTTGATCAAACTCATCAAATACAATCGTTTTCACTTCATGCATCTTTAATTTTTTCATGCGAATCAACTCTAAAATACGTCCTGGTGAACCGACAATAACTCTCGGATGTTTCTTTAATTTTTCAACTTGGCGCTTAATATCCGCACCACCAATTAAAGACGCACCTGAAATATCCGTTCCTGCTGTAAACTTTTGAACCTCTTCATGAATTTGCATAACAAGTTCACGAGTTGGCGCTAAAATTACAACTTGAGGTTGTTTAACTTCAGGATTAATTTTATGTAAAAGTGGTAATAAGTACGCTAATGTTTTTCCTGTTCCAGTTGGAGATTCAGCAATAACGTCTTGTCCTTCTAAAATAGTTGGAATCGCTTGTTTTTGAATTTCAGTAAATTCTTTAAAACCAGCCTTTTCCCAAGCTTGTTGTAAAAATGGTTGCATATCTTTTATCATTTGTTTTTCTCCTTTATCTCTATTTTTGAAGAAAATGTTGTATTGTTCGCACCGTTTCTATCATGTGTGAAATAACAGCTATTAAATCATCAACATGGTCTTCTGTAATCGATTTTTGAAATAGAACCTCTACCTTATTATGATATGAAATCGCTCGCTTATTATATTCGTATGAAATTTTTTGCGTAATCATTCGCTCTTTTCCCCATATAGAATGCAATAAAGTTTCAATTTCTTCGCATCCTATCTCTGGTTGCTCCATTTCGAACGAGAATTCCAGCTTCATTTCACAACCTGGTATAAACTGAGGTACTTCTAATATTTCACCTGATAAATTCTTTGCATCAACAGATAGTGAAAATGTCGCCTCTACCATCGTTTTAAATGTTTCTGTTAGTTGAAATGAAATACTATACATACGACTTAATGAAGCAAGGTCCATCACATCTTTTCGATCCGTTACGAGAATATCACCGTGTAAATCGAAATCATAGACAGCTCCTTCCACAATTACCTTTAAATTTTCAAAAGCAGTTGGATCAAACATAATTTCCTCCAAAAAACAGGCGCCTTTCGATGGAAAGGCGCCACTTGATGTATATATAGTTTACAGATAAACGAGATGAATTACAACCTTTTAGAATAAACCTACTGCTTTTCCATCTTCATTTACATCCATTTGCAGCGCAGCTGGCTGTTTTGGAAGGCCTGGCATTGTTAACATTGTTCCTGTTAACGCAACGATAAACCCTGCACCGATAGATGGTTTTAATTCACGAATTGTAACGATAAAGTCAGATGGGCGACCTAATTTTGTTGCATCATCTGAAAGAGAGTATTGTGTTTTCGCCATACAAATCGGTAGGTTACTCCAACCTTCTCCCTCATATTGAGCTAATTGCTTACGTGCTTTCGGAGCAAATTCAATATCTTTTGCGCCGTACACTTTTTGAGCAATTGTACGAATTTTTTCTTCTAATGGTAATTCTAATTCATAAAGTGGTGCGTAGTTGTTTTCACCTTTTTCAATTTCTTTTAACACTTTCTCAGCAAGGTCAACTCCGCCTTGGCCACCTTTCTCCCAAACTTCTGTTAAGGATACTGCATAGCCACGCTCATTGCACCATTCTTGTAAGTATGCAACTTCTGCATCTGTATCAGTAATGAATTTGTTAATGGCAATTACGAAAGGAACACCGAAGCTTTGAATTGTTTCAACATGCTTCTGTAAGTTCTCCATACCTTTTGCTAACGCATCTACATTTTCTTCTTTTAATTGATCTCTCGCCACACCACCGTGCATTTTAAGCGCACGAATAGTCGCAACAATAACTACCGCTTCTGGTTTAATACCAGCTGCACGTGCTTTAATATCTAAAAACTTCTCGGCACCTAAATCTGCACCGAATCCAGCTTCTGTAATAACATAATCACCTAATTTTGCTGCCATTGTCGTAGCGATAACACTGTTACAACCGTGAGCGATATTCGCAAATGGTCCGCCATGAATGATAGCTGGTGTATTTTCTAATGTTTGTACTAAGTTCGGTTTTAATGCATCTTTTAATAGAAGTGTTAACGCTCCTTCTACTCCTAAATCTTTAACTGTTACAGGTTGATTTGAAAAATTATAAGCGACAACAATGCGAGATAGACGTGATTTTAAATCTTGAATATCTGTTGCAAGGCAGAATACGGCCATAATTTCAGATGCTACTGTAATATCAAAGCCATCTTCACGTGGTACACCTTGAACCGGTCCACCAAGGCCAATTACTACATTACGAAGGGCACGATCATTTAAGTCAACACAGCGTTTCCAAACGATTTTACGCGTATCAATTCCAAGTGTGTTTCCTTGTTGGATATGATTATCAATGAACGCCGCTAATGCGTTATTGGCAGTTGTAATCGCATGAATATCTCCAGTAAAGTGAAGGTTAATATCTTCCATTGGTACTACTTGAGAATAACCACCACCTGCTGCTCCGCCTTTTAATCCCATTGTTGGTCCAAGAGATGGTTCGCGAAGTGCAATTACTGTTTTCTTACCAATTTTATTAAAAGCTTGACCTAAACCAACTGTTACTGTTGATTTACCTTCTCCTGCTGGAGTTGGGTTAATCGCTGTTACTAAAACAACTTTACCGTCTTTCTCATCTTGTAAACGCTTAAAAATATCAAGAGATAACTTGCCTTTATAATGTCCGTATGGCTCTAGTTCTTCTTCTAAAATATTTAAATTAGCTGCAATTTCTTGAATCTTCTTCATACTTGCTTCTTGTGCGATTTCAATATCAGATTTAACTGTTGTAGTAGTTGTCATATACCCTAGTCCCCCTTTAATTGATTCTGATGATATTGTATCAGTTTTTTGTATTTTCTGCACTTATTTACCTCCTAAAACCCTTCAATTTTGTTATACGTTTTTTAACATAAATACCCATAAAAATGTTAACGCTTGTTGTAACTCTGTAGGTAGCTGACCTAACATCTTCTCATTTACTCCGCGCTTATATACGCCGGTACCATCTACAACTTCAAATCCTTGTTCTTTTGCTAACTGTTCAAATTCCCAAGGCATCATCGTATTGCAAACAACGTCTTTGCCGTATAGGCGAGGATAACTATTTTCTCTCGGTTTTGCTGTCGGTCCTAAAATTGCAATACATGCGTATCCATCTTTCTTTAAAACACGCTTTATTTCATTTAATGCTCGCAACGGCTCCTCGGTCCATTCTAAAGAATTAATTGCCATAATTGCTTCAAATTTCTCATTTTCAAATGGTAATGAAGAAAGATCACCTTTTATAAAAGATAAGTTTGGGTCTTCTCCGCGCTCCTTACCCTTTTGAATCATAACTTCCGATAAGTCCACCCCAACCGCTTTGTAGCCAGTAAGACTTAATTTATATGTACCATACCCATCACCACAGCCAACATCTAACACTTGTACTTCCTTTTCCACGTACTGCTCAAAAAATGGAATGATTGTAATCCTGCTCCCGCTATCCCACATTTCTTGACTATTTTGATTCCAAAACTCTGCATTGTTATCCCATTTTTTCTCTGCCGATTCATGCCAATTAAACTTCGCCATACATTCCCCTACCTTCACGTATTATCATTCATTTCATTCTACATCATGTTCCAAAATCCCTGTTTATCTTCATAAGGAGATAAAGTGAAACTTTAATCAGTGGGAGTGTTTGTTCGTCCCCCACTGATTATTATTTGAGCAATCGGGCTTTCACTGGCAGCCCGCCTCCCATCTAACTTCTTTGCTCCAGCCGAATTTTGAGGCGGGGGTCTTACTGCACGGCAAATAGCGGGATAAACAGGATGACAACGGAATCTATTTTCTCCAATTTTTGCTTTACTTGGGTTTAACTCATACTCATGTTCTGCTCCTTATGAAAGATACTATAGATACACCCAATTGAAAGAGAGGGATGTACATGCGAAGAAAGAGAAATCATCATTTTAAAAGTGGTGAAAAAAACGAAGAGTATGCAGCTGAAATATCTCCGGCTGGTATTCCGATTAGACATGAGCGCAAAGAAATTGCAAATGAAAGAGAAGGTACAAATACCGGTGCAATGATCGGCTATGTCGCATTATTTCTTTCGTTATTCTCCATTGCTTTTTATCCTGTTACACTCGGCTCCCTTGCTATTTTAGTTGGCTTATTAGCTGTCAATTTTGGAGCGAGAACACTTGGATATACCGCAATTGGTTTTGGTAGTTTTTCTGTTTTATTTACTTTACTCTATCCGCTTGCTTTGTCAGCGTTTTAAAAAAAACACACCAAGTTATACTTGGTGTGTTCATTCGTGATACAACATAATATGACCGCATCCACAACAATGCTTCGCTGTAATTTCTTGAAAAACTGGATAATTTTCTTCATCTCTATGCTCAATAAACACCTTTTCAAATCGGTACATGTTTGGCGCATATGCCCAATCTTGTTTCGTACGTGCATATAATGTTGAAGAAAAAAACTCCTCACCACCACAAACGATACATCCCTTCTTCATCAATACCCCTCCTATGCTTGTCTTACTTCATCTATATGAACATAAGCATAAAAAAAAGACCTTCTATTACTAGAAAGTCTTCTCTGAAACAAAAAGAAATGTACCGAATATACCTACTCCGCTATATTCTTTCGTAACACCAGCTTCTGTTTTATACGTTTGCTTTACAGTCATAAAGAAAACACCATTTCGTGCATCAATACTTTCAAACTGTAATTTCTCTTTTTTTTCATCTACATTTTGCGTGCATTCAAAGCTACTCTCGTCACATTTCAATGCATACTTATCCTCTAAATACAATTTAAAATCTGATTCTTTCGGACAAGTTATAAGTAATATTGCCACGAGAATAATACTTACAATACCCACAATTGTATAATATTTCTTCATTTGTTCTCCTTTCAAAAGACAAGAAAACTTGACTTCATGCGCCAAGTTTTCTTAGTCTACAACCCATTGCCACTCTTGTTCTTTCTTATCAAAAATGAGCCAACCCGTTTCTGTTGCTTCCGCTTTCAATTCATCGATATTATCTAGTACCTCATCCGTACTTTCGAATGATCCTACTACATATACCGGAATTTCAAGACCTCTTCTCGACTCAATTTTCCCCGCTAAATCAATGTATAATCCATCTTCCATTAACGGCATAAGCCCAAGGATAACTTCCTTTGAAATTGCTGGGAAAATTTTTGATTTTTGGAAGAAAGTAAAACGTTTCTTTCCAAACGAACCGAGTTTATATGGAATCACTTTACTCAGCATTCCTACAAAATCACCGATTCTACGGTAATACACTTTGTTGTACCAACCGTCATCATGTGAAAAATAAACGAATCTATTCTTCAACAATGGGAAGAACGTTCTTCCAAGTGGTTCTTTTTTGTGAGCCAAATATAATAATTCTGCAATTTCTTTTGGCTCTAACTCATCTAAATCGCTTGCATCATCGAAATCTACCCAACAAAATTCATCAAATTCATCAATCTCTGCTTGAATGAGTTTATGTATGTTTTCTTCCTCAACATATTCAAATAAAGTATGATAATGAAAATCTGTCCACTCAAAATTATGCTTTAAAAGCAATACTTGATGAAGCGGTGAAGGGATGTTACTTGCAAACTCTTTAAACGTAATTCCAGATGTAATAAAACAATGACCCCGACGATTACCATTAATATATATCATATTGTTTACTTGGTCAGATCCTCCAGACAAAGCACCTAGCCACCTTCGTTTTATATGTTTCAATTCTATAGCATATTTTAACATGAAAAATTTTAGAAACATAGAAAAAACTTCAAAAACTATTTACAATTTCATGTGTTTTATTACATACTGATTACAAGAAAAAACGCCTGCTTATGAGCAGGCGTTTTTAAAGGATTTCATCTGGGTTTTGAGGGTGATGATTTCCCTCTTTCTTTTCATCTGTTTGGAACATCGATTGAATTTTATCAATTGTTTGTGGAGCTAATTCAATTATTTTTTCCGCTAAATGTGTCGCATTTTGTAAATGAAGAATATTTACCCCGTCTTTATTCACGACTAGAAATGCTACTGGTGTAATAGAAACACCACCCGCGCTACCGCCACCAAATGCAGGGTTACCGTTCGCTCTTTGTCCATCATTCGTTTGGAAATCAGAACCTCCTGCTCCAAAACCGAACGCTACTTTAGAAACCGTTAACACCACACCACCGTCAGCCGTTTGAACAGGCTCTCCAACAATCGTATTTACATCAACCATTTCTTTTAAATTTTCCATTGCTGCTTTCATTAACCCTTGAATTGGATGATCCACCGTTCATAACCTCCTTTGTCATATCTTTCCTAGTTTTTCCGAAAGTTTGTGAACTAAACATAAAATTTTATATTGATTTCAAAAAACTTAAGTTGTAATATTTAGAAAAATAAAAAAAGAGGTCGATTCGTTATGATGCGAAAATTAACAAAGAAAGATCATGAACAAGTATTCGCTTACCTAAAAGAAGAAGCAGCCATTAACTTGTTTATTATTGGAGATATTGAAGCTTTCGGTTATGACACAGATTTTCAAGAATTATGGGGCGTATATAAAGAGAATGGAACATTAAAATCGATTTTACTTCGCTTTCACGATACATTTATACCGTATAGTAAAGAAGAGTTTGTGGTTACTGACTATGAGGCACTTCTTTCCGCATATAAGCCGCTTAAACTCTCTGGTAAGTCAACTATTGTAGAAAGATTTGAAACTGCTCCAAGTGTACAACTAGGCGCCAAAAATGAAATGTATTTTTGCGAATGTCTAAATGACAACAACTTACCTAACACACCAATTCATGAAACAATCAAACTTGCCTCACTCGATGATATAGAACGAATTATGAAATTACGAAGTAACATCGCTGAATTCCCAACTGCTAATGAATCAGAGAAAATGTTAAGGCAAGCTATCGAAACTAAAACAGGACGTACATACTATATTGAAAAAGACGGTGTAATCATCGCATCCGCCTCTACATCCGCTGAAAATTCATTATCTGCTATGGTTGTTGGAGTCTGTACACATCCGAATCATCGCGGGAATGGATATGCTTCGCTCATATTACAGAAAATGATTCAAGACTTCACAAATGAAGGCCGAACGCTTTGCTTATTTTATAACAATCCAGCTGCCGGACGAATTTATAAGCGATTAGGGTTTAAAGATATTGGAATGTGGACGATGTATCGATAATAATGCATAATACACGCAGAAGAGGCTGCCTATTATAAGTAGCCTCTTCTGCGTATAACTAATATCTATTCACATGTACTCCGCTTGTCGTTACTATATGATATACTATGAATTTACTTGTTAACTCTTGTTAATTTCTATAACATAAAAAAACAATTTAAATCTTTTATCTTTACAACTGAACCAATTAGGAACGCTTTATCGTTATTCTCTGTTCTTATTTAGATATATTTTTCGACTTGCTACTGAAATTTTCTAATAAATAGGAAATTCCAATACCTACTCCACCAATAATTAGAGCAACAATAGCTGTTAAAACCCTTTTTCCCATTGGCTGCGGAAAGAAGAAGGAAGAAAAAAATAACACTGCGGTAAAGATACACAATAAAATACGCCCTTGTTTAAAACATGCTTGATTGCTCCTTTTTCAATAATCATAATGATTGGTTTCACCTCTTCTAGTTTAACTACTGTTCCAATTGGAGATAGTTTCATAGGTATTTATTCTCCTCTATTTGTAAATTTTTTAGCTAAACGGTCAAATAATACTGAACTTCCATATGCCAACATCCCAATGCCAATCATAGCAATACTGAAAAATAATTTCTGCCATAAATTAAATGGGAAAAACCACCCTGCAATAACAAGTACCATTGTACCAATAATAATAATCATAAATCTGCCTTATTTAAGCATAACTTCGCTCCTCTTTTTCAAAGAAAAAATGAACCCTCCATTACCATGAGGGTAACGTTAAAAGAGGCAACCAGTAGGCCACCTCCCAAGTAAAACTATTAGTCATACATGTTACATATTTTCAGCTGTTATTCCATACAATCTATCTCTATTTTGCCCTCTTCCTTTTTCGATTTCTAAATATAATCTCTAACACTACTACTGTGGTGAATCCTACAGTTAGTTGTAAACCTGTAAACAGCAGTTTATCATTTAAAGGAATATCAGGTGCACTCCACAGTAATACCGGAGGGATAAGTATACCTATGATTACAAGAGTTCTCATTATCTTTCCCCTATCATGTTTTTAAAATCTATATGTATTTTTCATTCTTTTTACAATTCTACTAATTTCTCACGTAGGATCAATTCACTCTCAGTCATATACCCTCTATGCATTTCCTCTATAATCTTGCCATGATTAAATCCCAACACTTTTTCATCACCTAAATATCCAACAGGATAAGGAACACCTACATAGTCAAAATCACGTTTATCTGCCGAGACAGCCATTCTTCCAATTATCATAATTAGGTGTTCTATACCCTCTAGTTTAACAACTGTTCCAATTTGAAAAAGTTTCATAGTTATTTATTCTCCTTCTTCTTATTGAATTTTTCTATGATATTTACAACAACAGAGTTCCACACCAAGGAAATTACAGTAAATAAAATTGCAACCAAAGCAACTACAATTCTATCTTTCCATGTGTCATGTACGACCATTGACAGTATCATCATTATTAGTCCACCAGTACATATAATTATTTTTGTACCTTTACGCATATTCAAGTTATCATCACTCTTCTTTCTGAAATTTAAAAGAAAATCCTCCACCATAACCGTTAGGAGCTACTGCGGACAAAGCAAATTCTTGACCTGCACGGATTTTATAACCAAATCCACCAAGTATTAATTCTCCTTTAACGGTGATATCATAGTCACCAATTCCAGGGATAAAATCAGGGATCTTAATTCTACTAACTTCAGCTTCGTACGTTTGTACAGCGACCATCACTTCACTCTTAGCAGTAAAACCCTCAAGTCCCTGTACATAAGAAGCTGTCCCTTGTTTACTAGTGAAAGTAACACTCTCACCAAGACCTTTGGGTGAATTATAATTATAGACAATAGACTCTTCCGCAACTGCACCTTCCAATTTTATTCCTATCATATTTTTTTGCAAAACGTCTTCTTTAATAGAATTTAAAGTGTAAGGTAGATTCATCTCACCCGAGCCAGTAAGCGCTTTGAATGTAAAGTTTGTTTTATCAGACAGTGTATGCTTGGAAGTCATTACAGTTCCGTTAAGCTTTGCACTAAATCTGCCATCCTTTAGCGCTTCTGCACTACCTTGGAAATACTCGACATCATTTTGAGATTTTGCCTTCGCTATCATATAATTCATTTGATCCACTTCATAGAAACAATTTTTATCAATACTAATAAATGCACCGATAGCTGATAAAGAGTATAAGGGGAATTCTGGTGTTAACCCTAGATTATTTGTACAAAAAAAGAGAAACCGGTGTGGGTTACTCCTCTTGAAATCACTCTTAATAGGTACTATTATCATGATGATTTTCCCCTATTGTATTAGCCTTATTTATGTTTAAATTTACTATACGTTCGTTCGTGAAGTTTATTAGAACCAAGGGCACATGCTCCTAAAATAAGAACACCTATAATAAATCCAATCTTTTTAGGTAATTCATAAGGAGACATAATAGCGACTACAAGAAATATAGCAATTGCGACATATGTAATATATTTTCCAGTCTTAAATGGTTGCATATTAATATGCTCCTCTCTTAATCTTCAAACTTAATGGTACCACCTAGTCCATAACCATCTCCAACATATAATACCGTTTCTTATCCTAATTATTATTGGATTATCCCTATCCTTTTTCAAACTTTATTATTGTTTAAATTTGTTATGTATTCGTCCTACCACTTTATTGGCCCCCAACGAAATAGCTCCTAAAATAAAAACAAAAATAATAAGAGCAATCTTTTTAGATAGGCTATATGGCAATAACATAGAAAATATAAGAAGTATCGCGACTGCAACATATGTAATATATTTCCCCATTTTAATTGGATCCATCTCAACTTCCCTCCTTTGTTTTTTCAACTTTAATAAATCCTCCAAGTCCAAATGCTTCTCCAAAGTAACCGTCTGTCTCAGCATCTAATTGCACCCTAGAGCCAGATGAACCTAGTTCAACTTCTCCTATTGCTATCAGATTATGATCTCCTATAACTAGAGTGAAATCTAATATAAGAAAAGATTTCATTCAACTTCTTACTTATTAACCGGAACTTCTATTGCTAGTTTGGCTGTCTACATAGTCAAAATTACATTTATCTGCCGATTCAAGCATTCTACCAATAATTATAAAGATTGTTTTATTTCGTTTAGTTTCAATACTGCTCCAATCGGAAAAAGTTCATTCATTTCACTTTTTATGTATCTTTTGATAAACTCGTTCAAATAGAACTGAAGACCCCACAGCTATTACACCAAATAAAAATACTACAAGTACATTTATTAATCTTGTTTTATTTTCTGCAGGCACCATAAAACTCGCGATGAGTGTTACTAATGTGCCAATAATAATTATAATTCTTCCTTGTTTTAACATTCAGTTACTCCTTTTTCTTTGTCCAAGCTACCTTTATAGCCATATTAACTGAATTTGTATTCATCTATATTTAGAATAATCTCAGAAATATCTATTTTTCTTCATTTCAATTTATAGAAAAGAAATGCTCGTGTAACTCTCCTTCTATAGAAATACTCATCAATCCAAGTTTCATTTATTTATCCTCCTGCTAATATAATCCATTAAAGTAATAGCTCCGATCCCCATAGCTCCCCAGAAAACCATACTAAATGTATATATTACCTTTTCCTTAATTGAATATGGACCCATTAGTCCAACAATGATTGAAATTACAACTCCTATAATCATTACAATTTTCGCAATTTTCATCATCCTACTGCCCCTTATCCATCTTCTTATTAAATTTTTGATTCACCATAATTAATTTATTAGCAGGATATACCTATAATAAATTAGATCCTTCCTTTCTTAAACAAACTAATTATTTCTATCTCTCTCTAAATTTATTAGTTATATATTCTACTAAGCTTGTAGTCCTAAGAGACATTACACCCAATACAAGTATAAAAGTGAAAGTAATAATTTTCCCTTTTAAATCGAAAGGAAAAAACAAACTAGCAATAGCCATTGCTATAAACCCAACAATTTTAATAATTTTTGACGATTTAAACATTCTCTTATTCCTCTCCCAAATATTCTTGAATTTTGCGAACAACCCACCAACTACTTTTCAACTTGGTAAAATTTTTATTTATTCCTCTTTTCTTTGCTTTTTAATAATGTAATCTAATAAAGTAATTCCACCTAACCCGATTGCACCATAAAAGACCATACCTAGTGTATGTACTATCTTTTCTTTTAACGAAAATGGAGCTATTAGTCCTGCAATGATTACTATTACAATTGCTATTATCATTACGATTCTTGCAATTTTTATCATCCTATTACTCCTTATCCGTCTTCTCAAGATTTACAAATCTACACCTTTGGGTTTTATTACTGTTCCCACTTGTAAAAGCTTCATAGTCACTCTCTTTCAGTTTTTATTTCCCTAATAAATTCCATTATGTATGTAAATCCAATTGCTAATCCGCAAAAAACAAGTACAAAAAAAAAGTAAGAATATGATCCCCTAATGACTGCGGAAAAAATAATGAAAGTAATGCAATAATAGGTACTGTTATTAAATATATAGTTCTCATATGTTTAAAAGGGCGCATTTATTTACTCCTTTTTCTATTGAATTTCTCCATAATATTTATAACAATTGAGTTCCATACTAGTGAAACCCCAGTAAATATAAGAACAGCTAGCGAAATAACAATTTTATCTTTCCACGTTTCTCCATTTATCATAGCGAGTGTAATGAATAATACTGCAGCAATACATATTACTATTCGTGTTACTCTACGCATTTTAATCCCATCCTCACTCTTCTCTCTTTAATTTAAATGAGAATCCTCCACCATATTCATTAGGTGCTGTTGCGGAAAAGCCTGATTCTTCACCTGCACGGATTTTATAACCATACCCACCCAGTATGATTTCACCTGTAACATTTATATCATGAAATACTGATATAAGGATAAAATCAGGGATCTTAATCTTCGTAATTTCCGCTTCGTATACTTGCAAAGCTATCATGTTTTTTTCTTCATATTTATAGTAATTTTTGCTACTTTCCCTCAATTTTCACCCCTATTATATCTTTTTCAAAAAATCTTATTTAACTGCATTCCAACTATTAGATAAATTAAATTCAACAAGAGCACTTCCCGCCGGAAATATTTCTCTCACTTCAAAGTCATAATTACCTGTCTTTCAACAAACCCAAAATCTTCGTACATCTCTTTTGCAAAATTCCCAGCAAATACATTCAAACGAATTTCGGAATACTTCTCCTTCAATTCCTTAATGCCAGCCTCCATCAATTCTCGTGATAATCCTCTCCCGCGATATTCCGGGAAAACGTATAACTCATATATAAATCCAAGTTTTTCACGAGAAAAATAATCAGTATTTTCCCCTATTAATATCCAACCCATTACTTTATTTGCTTCTTTAACGACTAAATAATATGCTCCCTTTTCTATAATTGGCTCTGTAATTTCAATCGCTTTCTCCGTACTTAACTGACAATTTCCTCTCGTCCCTTCAAAAAGCGATTGAGCTGCATATTTTAATATTTCATTTGTATCTTCTTGATTTGCCTTTATTATCATTTTTCACAACTCCCCTTGAATAATAGGCATTATTATCGCTTGTTCAAGATTCTCCACTTCCATAACAATTGCCATCAAGCCCTTTTCCGTACTCGTCTCATGTAACTCACCCTTCTCCCAAAATACAGCTTGTCCAGCTTCTACCTTCACTTTTTCTTTATCTGCCCCGCATACATATCCTTCACCATCCACAATAAGAAGCAGTTGAGATACAACTGCTTCATGATATCCGATGATTCCATTCTCTTGTAGATGCATAGAACCGATATGTATATTCCCTTGATGTTTTAATATTTTTGACATTATAAAGTTAGATTGAAATGCTGATATATGCTCTCCCACTTTTTCACTGAAATCAAAAATTTTCATTTCTGATCCTCCTTATATGTATAAAACCATTCTCACTGTTTGCAGCATATGTCCTTCGAAATCTTCTTCAAATTGCTCTAAAGCCGCAAAACCTTTTGCTTCATAAAATCGTTTTCCTTTTTCATTTTCCGCTTCTACATGAATGTACATTTTTCGAATCCCTTTTAACGTCGTGATCCCTTTTTGTAACAAAGCTGTCCCTATCCCTTTCCCTTGCTGATCTGGCAACAAATAAATTGCACCTAATTCTGCTTCGTTTTGCAGTCTAATTGGTGAAAAATTTGCAAAGCCAATTACTTCTCCCTCTTCTTCCGCAACAAATAAATGTGTATTTTCAAGGCGATATTTCATTTTTTCATCGGAATACGCTTCATTTAAAAAGTTGTCTTGAATCTCTCCCGGAATAATTCCTTCGTAAGTATCATGCCAAGCTATTTTCGCTACGTTTTGTACAGCATGAATATCTTCTTGCTTCATTTCTCTAATTACATATGTCATCTCGATGTCTCCATTCTCTTTAAATTACACTCTGCTAAAATACTAGAAGAAACGGCAAAACCATCTTCATAATTTACCTTAATTAATTTTAACTTCTCAATCGAAGCTAGTGTAACATCAAACTTTTCATATATATATTCCATTACACTTAAAAATTGATTTGAATTTAACCCATTAGCAATCGTGCAATGTGGAACCCATTTTCCTGGTACGTAATATGACTGTAGATTATCATGAAAAACTTTGAAATAATCATGATAAGAATGATGAAGTCTTAATAACTCATCAGTAATGGTTGGTGCTAGAAAGATCGTTCCGTTAGTAGGAAAAGTTCCAACTGAAGGAAAAGTTACAGCGGAGATGTTCTCTTGAAAAACTACAAACTCCTCTAATTTCTTCGTGTATAAATTAACATCTAACTCATTATAATCAGCCAATGTAATATGTGGTTCTACTCCAGCTAGTTGATTTATTCCAATTATATTTGTTAATTCATTTTGCAATTCTCTAATTTTATTAGTGAACACACAATCAAATGTAGCAATAATAGCGTACATGCTTCCTCACCCCTTCGTTACACATAGCACTTCCCATTCTTCACGAATCATTCCCATCCGAATAGAATCATAGTATGTCCCGTTATAATATCGACATTTTCTCATTCTACCTTCTAATCTCATTCCTATTTTTTCTGCTACTTTTATCATTCGTTCATTGCCAGACCAAGTCGTGAGCCCCACTCTACCAATCTCCATATTTTCAAATAGTAAATCTCTATATAGTGTTAATGCTTCTGTACCGTAGCCACCATTCCAGTATGCTGGATCATAAATAACGATGCCCATCTCTAACCAACGCGTCGGTTTATGTTCCCAATAAAAACCTACTGTCCCAATGATTTGACCGTCATTTTCGACAATTAAATTCGATAGCGGTTCTTCTTTTAAACGTTTTTGTGAATTTTCTTTATATGGCGTGTATTCTTGCATTGATATTGGAAAGTATGGTGCATCCCATTTCTTCCATTCTGGGTTTTCTTCTTTATATACAATACTCCATAATGTTTTTATATCTGATTCCTCAATTGTACGAATTGTAACTTTGTTCCCCTTTAATATAACGTTTTGCATAATTTCCTCCTACATCTCTCTTTATTTCATATATAATTATAATGTTTTTTCTGAAAAATCAAAACAAAACTATACTCTATATTGTATAATTTTGTTATAAGATACGAATTATTTATGTAAGTTCGCTAATTTTTTCGAGTTTAATTTAGAAACGGAACTTCGAAAAAAATTAGATGAAGTACGAACTCGTAACATAGTTAATAAAAAACAGGAGGTTATATCCCTCCCATTTTAGCTAAATATTGTATTTCCCTTCTTTTCTACCTCAAGTAGAATTCCTTTCTCTATCCAGCCTTCTACACCATCTTTTTTAATTAAATCATATCCCATGCAGCTACCATCCATTAAAGAAACTGTATCCCCTTTTCTAATACTGATTTGCGCACAAGAAATATCCGTTTTCACTGTATACTCACCTGATTCTAGTTGCTTTATATACTCGTTTTTCACATGAAGTAATTCATTTGTTCCTAGTTGTTTACATACGGTAAAACCTTTCATTCTCTCCACAGGTTCTATGTAATAATGTGGATATGTAACCCCGCCCTGCATTACTGAATTCGCATTAAAATCAGCCAATACTTCATACTGTGGAAAATGATCTACATATGTATAAGAAAACGTATCACCTGAAGTTGTCCTCTGAATAATAAATGCATTTAATTGCCCTGCTTCTTTAATCGCATTACCACCATCAATCGCAATAATTTTTTTCTCCTTATCAATAACTGGATTGTTAGACGGCGCCTCCTCGGAATAGTTCACAACAGGCCAATGTCCAACAATTACGTACTTATCCGCACTATGTGACTTATTAAAAAACTCCGGTATTGCAATTGCATTTTTCCTGTCTGTTTGTCTCCAATTCTCTCTATCTTCAAGGCCAGCATGTACAAAGATATAATCATCAGTTTCAATAGCAGTTGGCAATTCTGTTAGCCACTTTATTTCTTTTAAAAAATGGCTCATCAATATTTTTTTCACTTCACGAATATCACTTTCTTCATTAACGGTAACGTTCAATTTCGCTGACCATTCATTAAAAATTGTATTCTTTCTCGTACATAAATAATTTATTAGCGCAGGATTTTCATTTACAAGCGCTTCAACTACAGCTTCACAATTCCCTTCAATTACATAAACATTTGGCTTGCTAACTACTAGATCCATCACATAGTTTACGACGCCAATGCTATCGTTCCCCTTCTCACAAAGGTCGCCATTTATAATTAAATAATCATCATCTTTAAAATTAACTTTATGTAATAATTCCTTTAAAAGATTTAATTCGCCATGAATATCAGATATTACGATAACTCTTACACCTTTTGGGATTAATAGTTTCTGAATTTTTTCCAAGTATAAACTCCCCTAACCTTCTTTAAATTCAATATTATCGTCTCAATTATAAAGAAACTATTCGACAAAATAAGCAATTAACCCTCTTCATCTTATACTTCTAAATAAAAGTAGGTTCTATATGTTATCTCACATAGAACCTACTTAGTATTATAACTCTTTATAAAAAGAATAACTTACCTTATCATAGCCTTCTCTTTCATAAAAACGATGGGCATCAACCCTTGGAAACGCTGATGTAAGAACGATAGAACTGCACCCTTTTTCTTCCCCCCATTTTTCTACATATGATAGCAGAACCTTACCATACCCTTTTGATCTGTGAGCTTTCGCAGTTACAAGATCATATACGAAAACATGTTTCTCATTATAGAAATTCGTACAAATCGCTACACCAGCTAGACTAACAACTTCGTCATCTTCATTCTGTAACGAGAGTAGTTTATAATTTTCGTCTTTCATTTTTTGAAATAAAGAACTTGCTTCTTCTCTTGAAAGTTTCGTTCGTAGTTGCTGTAAAACGGGTAATACTTCATAGAACTCGCCTTCTGTTACTATTTCTCTAATATTCATTATGACTCTCCCCTAACTATTTATAAAATTTTCTAAATGTTATATCATTATTATAAAAAGTAACTGCCCCTTACTTAAGTGACAGTTTGATTCTTTTTTATAAGGCCAATTTTTAAAGGAGAATTCATAAAATGGATCTTACTATCCCATTGCAATTAGAAAGTAAAATACCAATTTACTTACAAATTTACGAATACATGAAACGAGAAATCTCTCAGGGATTACTACCTGCCGGTACACGCCTTCCTTCTCACAGAAATTTAGCGGTACAACTTAATGTTAGCCGTATTACTGTTGAATCTGCTTATCAACAATTACTAGCTGAGGGTTATGTAGAAAGTAAACCGAAACGTGGGATTTTTGTTGCGGAAGTTGATATTGATTTCATTCAAAATAAACAACACGTTGTGTCAAACAGCGCTAACAATATAAAAAAAGTACAATATGACTATGATTGTAGCCAAGGGCTGATTGATCAAAAAGCTTTTCCAATTACAAACTGGAAAAGAGCATTACAAGAAACTTTATTCCAGTATGAAAATGAATTATTTGCTAGAGAAGATCCTCAAGGTGAGTTCGTTTTACGAGAGCATATTTCAAAATATTTATATCATGCCCGCGGGGTACATTCTTCACCTGATCAAATTATTATCGGAGCCGGTACGCAGCCTCTTCTTTGGCTACTACTTCAACTGCTTGGTTCAAAAAAAGAATATGGAATCGAAAACCCTGGATTTCACCGTATAACTGCCATGATTCAAAGTTCTGGTCTTCCTGTTCACCCTATTTCATTAGACGATAAAGGGATTCGTATTTCAGCTTTACGTGAATCACGTTCCAATGTAGCATACGTCACTCCATCACACCAATTTCCTCTTGGAATGATTATGCCATTATCTAGAAGGCTCGAATTATTAAGATGGGCCAATGATTGCGGAGGATATATTATTGAAGATGATTATGACGGAGAATTTCGTTATGTAGGAAAACCTATTCCCTCTTTACAAGGACTAGATTCAAATGAACGCGTTATTTATATGGGAACTTTCTCGAAATCCTTCTTACCTTCTTTGCGAATGGGGTATATCGTTTTACCAACTCATCTATTAAAAATCTATACAGAGCTTGAAGGTATGTTTAAACAAACTGTTTCCACAATACAGCAACTCGCTTTTGCAACCTTTATTCACAATGGTGATTGGGAGCGCCATTTGAACCGTAGTCGTACGTTATATAAAAGAAAGCACACATTACTAGTTAAATCTATCAAAAATGAAATGGGATCTCGTGTTCAAATGCTTGGCGAACAGTCTGGACTGCATATCGTACTTCATGTTCATAATGGTATGAACGAACAAGAACTGATTCATACTGCTGCAAACCAACAAATCAAATTATACCCACTCTCTACATATGATTCTGTACATAATTTAAGCGAGGCGTCATATGTACTACTCGGTTTCGGCAGCATTCCCGAAGATAGTATCGAAATTGTAGTCAAATTACTAAAGGAAGCCTGGTTCCCTAAGTAAAATAACTCCACATAAGTTATACTTATGTGGAGTTATTTTACACACTATTTTTCTGATACGTCTCCTGATCGAGCAGTCCTTCCTGGACGCTTAACACCAGTTGTTTCTGTTGAATAAGAAGCTTCAATTATAGCGGTTGGATCTACAGAGAGAACGAGATCTTTCATTTTTGGATAAATGAAACGGTTTGTAATACAATAAATGATTTTCTTGTGCTCTCCTAAAAAACCACCTTCTCCATGTAGATACGTAACGGATAATTGCAATTCTTTCATAAGCAAATCGCCTATTTCTTTATTTTTCCCAGAAATAATCATAACGCTCTTTCCTTGATTAATACCGTCTAATATGAAATCTATCATCTTCGTAACAATATAGAAAATTGCTAATGAGAACATCGCTTGCTCAATTGAAAATAAAATAGCAACAAATACAAAAATAACCGCATTTACAGCAAGTAAAAATGTACTAATTGGTACTTTAAAATGCTTGTTCATCCAAACAGCTAACATTTCTGATCCATCAATTGCTCCGCCCATTTTTACAACAATCCCAACACCAACACCAAATAGAACTCCTCCATAAAGTACAATTAATAATTCCGAAGTCGTAATTGCTGGAAATGGTTTTAAATAAATCAATCCGAGTGTTGTAACAACATTTGCATAGGATGTACGGATAAAGAACTTCTTACCCATTACTTTTGCAGTAAATAACAAAATAGGAATATTAAGTCCTAAAAACACTCCGTAAAGCGGTAATCCTGCAACTTTATTTGCCATAATAGCAATCGCAGTTACCCCACCGTCTACTAGGCCATTAGGCGCTAAAATAAGTTCTAGTGAGCCCGCTACAATAATGGATCCAATTGTTAATAATACGTATTCGAATAATTTTTTCATTCATTACCCCCAAAACTTATATATTTTCTTAGTATTATTTTAACGTAATTTTACTACTAATTCAAAGATATCAGTTTATATACACAAAAGTTTCACCTTTATAGTGATTTTTTATGTAATTTATTTATAAAAACACACTTACGTATTTCAGTAAGTGTGCTCCAAACATTTATTTAAGTTTTAAGTATGAATTCACTTTCATTTTAAATATTTCATCAACTGCTCTATTATACCCACCAGCATTTCGAAGTGACTCTCCAACTTTACGACTATTTTCCTTAAACGTTACATCATACATTACTTTCTTTACAGTCTCACGTAACAATTCAGAAGTTAATTCTTTACGATTAAGCCTTATTCCAGCTCCTACTTCACTCACTCGTTTCGCAACTAAAGGCTGATCTCCTGTTACCGGAATTACAACTAACGGGACACCGTAATATAGTGCTTCACTCGAACTATTCATACCACCGTGTGTCACGAATACATCAGCGTACTGTAATACTTCTAATTGCGGCACATAATTATACAACTTAAAGTTATTCGGAATGTTTTCAAATTGACTTATATTTATCTTCTTACCAACAACTAATACGACTGTCGCTTCTACATCTTTAAACGCTTCAAAACATTTTTCATATAACTCAGGTTGTTCATTAAAAACTGTTCCCATAGAAATGAAAATCAATTGTTTATCTTTTAAACCTTCCATAGGAAAGCTATCTACTTCTTTTCGAGTAGCAATTGATGGACCGACAAACTTATACGATTCATCGAATACATCTGAACGCGGCTGATATTCCTTTGAAGTATATACAATAGTAATATCACCAGGATGATTCATAATATCATACATATTAATACATTTCATTCCATACTGCCTATTCCATTTTTCCATTCCCGCTAAACAAGATTGATATAATGGATTAGTTTCATCTACTTGTCTCGATTCTTGTTCATCATTAAAAGTAATGTACTGATTAAAAGCAAACGTTGTACAAGAAGAAACGCTAGGTAATTTTAAAACATTCGCTATAATACGTCCTACTGGAAAATGATTATCGTATATCAAGTAATCGTACTTTTCCCCTTTTGTTTCTTCTACAATTTGAGTAACAATACGCTCTGATGCTTCAATCATATGAGATAGCATCGTCAAAGGACTCCCACCTTCATTTACTCGTTCCATAATATTAATTTGAGAGAGGAAATTCTCAAACACTCGGAATTCTGCACCTGTTACTTCAATCTTCTTTCTATAATCTTCAATACAATACGAAACAACCGTTTCCCCTCGCCGAATTAACTCACTTACAATAGCTAAAGTCGGATTTATATGACCTTCTCCAGGGAAATTTATTACGAGTACATTTGCCATCATATTCTCTCCTATCTAATATGATTAATAGTTAATTATATTAATTAATTTAAAACTATTAAGTAATCTATTCTACTTCTTCATATTTTTCTCTTCATTTTATTATTGAGAAATATTTTTCATAACCTACATTATAACTCTTATAAAAGTAAGCTTAACCTTTCATTTATTGAAAAATACGGGATTTACATTCAGGCATTTTTACAGATTTATCATCAGAAACATCATTTTGATAATTCATACAAAACTAGAAAAATATAATTTTCACACTGATTTCTCACCATAAATTTATTTAAGTTCTATGTTGTCCCCATCATTATCCACTTGGTACATATTCTGTTATATAATGAATTTATAGAATTTACAGAATAAGGAGTCCTTTCATGCTACAACAACTATTCATTTCACCTATTATATCTGTTCAAGCACTACATCCGGGCTATGAAGACCATGCAAGCGACGTGTTTCTTGTTAAAACAGAAACTGAAGAAGTTATTGTTCGTTCCTCAAAAATGACTGAAGAGCCCAACAATGATTTTTGGTGGGGATGTAAAAACCTTTTTGGAATTGATCCAAGGCATGTACATCATTTAGAAACAATACACGCATTATTGAAAAAGCATACTACCTTGCCCATCCCGACTATTTTGCAAAAACATGTTTTAAATGAGCGAGAGTATGTAATCGTCGAAAAACTAACCGGAAATACGCTGCAATCATTTTTCGGACAACCTGATTCTATTTTATTCAGCCTTGGAAAAGGCCTAGCAGAAATTCATTCGTTTCAAGCAGAGTTTATAGGAAACCCATCAAATACTTTCCACATTCCACTAGAAGAATTTAAGTCTCACATGTTAAAAGTCAGTAAAGATCTTGTAAATAGGTTCTATTCCGATAACGCGAGCATCCAAAACGCATTTCATACTTTTGAGTCACAGCTCTCTTCCTTGCCGTCACCGAAGGAATCTACACTCGTTTTAATTGATATGGATCCTACCCAGTTTTTATCAGATGATCAATCTATTACTGGTTTAGTAGATACAGAAGCTTATGCAATTGCTCCACGAGAGTTTGATTTTATTGGATTAGAATATGTACTTACAGAAAAAGAGGCTCATGCTTTTAAACAAGGTTACGAAACCATTATGCCCATTCCTCGTCTTGAAGAATGTAGACACCCCTATCGATATTTGTACCGGTTATTATCTGTTCAGGGCAGTGTGGAGTTAGAAAAGTGGCTAAGTCATCCATCCTATTTTTAAATACGAATGAGAGGGATTATGAAATGAATATTGAAAAAAAGAAATCTTTAACAGCAAACGAAATTCAGCAAATGAAAGATTTAGCTCATATTTGCGGACAACACGATCAAATTGATTACTCGTCAGATTTACATGTCAACTTTTTAACTGCCCGTAATAAAGAAAGGATAAATGATTTTATATTTTATGATGGTACTCAATTAATTGGTGCATTAAGTATGTATGACTTTGAAAGACCGGCAAAACTGGAGTTAATAGGGTTTGTTCATCCAAACTATAGGAAACAACATATAGGCACCACTCTTTTACAAACCGCAATGAAAGAAATACGAATAAGAGAGGCAGATGAAGCTCTTCTTATTTTGAATGGGGATTCTGCTTCTGGGAAAGAATTTGCAAAACAAATGAAGTTACCTTATTTATATAGTGAATATAGTATGGAGTTCAAAGCAAAAGAAGTGCAAAAAACAACAAAGAATACTATACAGCTCACTCTTGCATCTTCAGAATCACTTCTTAATCTTATTGAAATTTCCAGTAAAGCCTTTGGAGATTCTGTAGAAAATACCGCTACATGGTTACAGAAAATGATGAATTCACCTTCTCATCAAGTTTACATTGCTCTTATTAATGAAAAAGCAATTGGAACGATTACAGTTACTGAGCAAGAGCAATCTACTACACTATCAGGATTTGCAGTTCATCCTTCTTATCAAGGTAAAGGATATGGTAAAGATATTCTTAGTTATATGGTACATACACTTATTACAGAAGGAGTTTCAACAATTGAACTAGACGTCGAAACGAAAAATAACAATGCTTTAAAACTATATACACAATGTGGTTTTGAAATTAAAAAGAAGCATGACTATTATAATTTAATGAATTTTGAGCAGAATACATATGTCTAAAAAACTAATTTATTCTGATTATGATATTTTTGCAGACATTTATAATAAACATTGGGGACATTTTGCAGAACACTCCTATCCAGCCTATCATAAATTTGTTTTACAAGATGCCGCTTCCCACTCCCGTATATTAGACCTTTGCTGCGGGACTGGTCATCTTACTAGGAAACTAATTGATAATAATTTTATAGTAACTGGTATAGATGGTTCTGCTCAAATGATCGAACACGCACGTCAAAATGCGCCAGATGCAACCTTCATCGTCGATGATGCTCGCTATTTCAATATAAATGAGCAATTCCACTACGTCATCTCAGCCGGTGATAGCTTAAATCACATTATGAAATTAAACGAGCTAAAAGACGCTTTTCATCATGTTTATTCAGCATTATATGATGGAGGTACATTCGCATTTGATATAAATACAGAAAAAGGATTTCTTGAAAACTGGAGTGCTTCTTTTCATATTTCAGAACGAGAATATGTTTGTACCATTGATTCCACGTATGATAGTGAAAGTAACAGAGCAGAAATGAACTTCATACTATTTAAACATGACATAGATGATAGTTGGAAAAGAAGTGACTTTTCTTTTGAGGAAGCCTGTTACTCCAATGAAGAAATAATTTCTTCGTTGGAATCTGTAGGATTTAAAAACATTCAACTACATGGTGCAAATAGAACATTTTTCATTTGTCAAAAATAAAAAAACTGAATCATATCGATTCAGTTTTTTCTTAATATATTTACAATTGCAGTCGTTTCATCATTTTCTTTATAGACACGTGGAATTCTTCTGTCCAACATGCATGTAACTTCATAGTTAATTGTACCTAGCATATCTGCTATTTCTTCTACCGCAATCTCTTCTTCATCTTGTTTGCCGTAGAATACAACTTCGTCTCCTACTTGTACTGGCATTGCATTTGTAACATCTAGCATAAGCTGATCCATACAAACACGGCCAATTACAGGTACTCGTACTCCGTTTATTAGCGCATGCCCTTTATTAGATAGCTGACGATTATAACCATCAGCATAACCAATCGGTACAGTTGCAATCCATTCTTCGCCCGTTGTTACATAAGTATTCCCATAGCTAACACCACGATTTTTCTTCGCATGTTTAACATGAGCTACTTTTGATTTTAAAGACAACGCTGGCTGTAAGGAAGCAACTGTATGATCCACTTCTCTTGAAGGATACATACCGTAAATTCCAATACCGACACGAACCATATTTTGAAATGTGTTACTAAGTTCCATTGATCCTGCACTGTTTGAACTATGAATATATGGAAAATGAATTCCTAATTCTTCCGCTGTATTTACAGCTTTCTCAAACAAACTTGTTTGCATATTTGTATAAGTTTTATCTATTTCATCAGCGGTAGAGTAATGTGTAAACATCCCTACTACTTCTACATATCGCATACGTTTTAACTCTTCAAAAAACGGTTTAACTTCTTCTTCCTGTAAACCAATACGGCTCATTCCTGTATCAATTTTCACATGAATTCGCACTTTCTTTTGAAGATGGTTTGCAACTTCATCTATACCTTGTAAATCTTCTACTCTATAAACAGTCATCATAACGTCATATTGAATTACATCTTCTACAGCTGCTACTGGTGTATATCCTAAAATTAAAATAGGTACAGTGATTCCAGCTTCTCTTAATTCAATTGCTTCATCTACAAATGCAACTGCAAGTTGGTTTATTCCTGCTTCAATAGCCGATTTTGCAACTTCAACTGCCCCATGACCATACCCATTCGCTTTTACAGCAGCCATCATTGCAATATTTTCATCATTCACACGTTTTTTAAATTCTTTTACATTATGTTTTACCGCATTTAAGTCAACTTCAACAATTGTATCTCTTCCATATTTCAAGCTCATTGGTCTAACTCCTAACTCAATAATTACATTCCATTCTATTTCACGTTTCATATGACCTTTTACAATATAATACTTTTCACTATGCTAGTCAAACTACTAGAATTTTCGGAATTTTGAGTATGATATAATACCCTTAAGAAACTATTATATACGGAGGTGAGAATAATTACAATGTTTGTTCCATCTGCATTGAATCAAGTTAAAATTGCTATCGATACTTCCATTCAAATACTGAACCAATATACTGAAAGTGATTTGAAAATAAAGTCGATTGAATCAAAGCGGTCATTATTTGAAATGTGTACACATCTTTCCCTTATTTGCCACGCTGATTTACTCATATTAAATGGTATTACGGAAAAAGACTTACATACCTTTTATATAGAACAAACACCAGAAACAATTACTCAAATACAGCAAACGATGATACAAGGGTACGATTTACTTTCTAAAACTTTTTTATCCTATTCCAATGAAGAATTAGCGGAAATTATGACTGCTTATTGGGGTATTTCTTACTCTCGATTCGAATGGTTGCTTGAAATCGTTGCACATTTTTATCATCATCGCGGGCAAATTCATATTTTATTAGTTGAGCATATTAAAGATCCTTGCATTCCTTTATTCGAATAAAAAGAGTGGAAACAAAACCAATAAAGAGTATCAATCCTAATAAAATAAACGTCTGAGCATAGTCCCCTATTTTCATAAGATAAATAGAAATAATAGGTCCTATACTAGTTCCTAAAAATAAAACGAAAGTATAAATAGAAACTGCTATTCCCCTTGATTTTCCTCCTAATTGGCCGACAAGAGAAACTAAAGACGGAACGGATATAGCAATACCTATTACAAAACAGATACTCATCATTACAAGTAGCGGCAGGTTCGAAATAAAGCCCATTGAACTTAAACTAAAAATAGCAACCAACAATCCGCCCTGAAGAACTTGCCTTACTCCGAACCTCTTTGTTAAACGACCCGCAAGTGGTGACAGCAACATACCAAATAGCCCTGCTAAGCGAAAATAAAGAATTTGTTCTGGAGTTAAATTGTAAGTAGGAGAGCTCAAATAATTCCCTAAAACAGTATACATGTTAACAAAAGCCATTAATAAAACAAATGCAATCATATAGCTCAATACTAAGCTTTTATGTGTAAAAACTTTACCCATCTGTTTAATTGGTCCCAAAATATCAGTATAGGACTGAGATATTTCCCCTTTCGGAAGAGAATAATGAATCCATACAGCAGTAATGATATAGACAATACTAAGAAGAAAGAACACCATATGCCATCCAAAATGCTGACTAACAGCTGTACTTATTACTTGCCCTGCAATTCCAGCTACTAAAAAACCGGTACTAACAAATCCTATTGTTGTAACCTTTTTTTCTACTGGAAACATTTCTACAACGTAAGCTAACGCTACTGGAGAAAATGTAGCTGCTGCTATCCCCTGTAACCCTCGAAGAATAACAAGCCAAAATAAACTATCCACAATCCCTAAGAAAAAAGAAACAATCGACAGTGCAAGCAGTCCAATAAAGATCACTTTTTTTCTCCCATATTTATCAGAGATTGCCCCAAATAACAAACAACCTATAGCAAAGCCAACAGAAAATATACTGCCTGTAGCCGCAGATTGTGCTAATGAAACCTTAAAAAGGTCTGAAAATAGAACGGTTAAAGGAATCGTCACATATAAGCTGGACATAACCACCATGCCCGCCCAACATAACACCGCTGTCATTATTGTGTAATTCCTTTCACTATTTACTTCTTTTGATATTTCCATCATACAATCTCCCCCTTACAATGATTTTCCCCATCGGTTTAAAACATCTAAAGTAAACTACTCAAAACGCCATTCCTTTAACACGTACTTAATTTGTTTACGTTAAAAGACATATCACCACCCTTCATCAAATTAGCTAGACATATAATAAGGTAACCTAATTATTTGTCTAAATAAAAAAGTTGACTCACACAATCAACTTCTTTATCTGCCTTCTCCTAATTTCTTCTGCATAGTTACTTGCATTTTATTTAAGAGCTTCTCTAAAGTTTGACGCTCTTCTTGACTAAAGTCATCAACTAACGACGCGCAAGATAACCAAAAAGTCGGTAAAGAATGCGCAACTAGTTCTTTTCCTTTCGGAGTAATTTTCACCTTTAATCTTCTTCGATCTTCAGAATGATTGAATCTTACGATTAACTCTCGTTTCTCCATCCAATCTAATAAGCCAGTGACAGAAGCACGTGTAATCCCTAATCGGCTCGCAATATCCGAAGGGCTCATGTTCACTTCTCCCCCATTCGATTCCATTTCACGCAAAATAAACAACAGTAAAAAATCTAATTTACTTTCTGAAATACCAAGCGGAGCTAAATCTACGTCAACTGCATCTAGAACATTATCAGACGTCCATAACATTAACAAACCAAGTTTTGCTGCGATTGGATCCGTATCCGCTGATGCTGTCTTTTTTATTAACTCTGCATAAGGCTCAATCCCTAAAGGAAGAGCATCTTTTTTTGAATCCATTCATTTTCACTCTCCTTCCTTTTATTTAATTAGCTTACCTAACTACTTTTCATTATACTCATTTTCTTCCTTCTATTGCAAGAATATTGTTAGACAAAAAAATCCTGTTTTTAAAACAGGATTTTCCACACTGACTAACTAATATTTCTAAATAATCCCAAACTCTTTTAAAGCAACAGAAATGCCACCTTCACTTGATTTCTTTGTAACGAAATCTGCTCTTGTTTTTAACTCTTCTCCGCCATTCCCCATCGCAATTCCTAGTCCTACATACTGTAACATCTCAACATCATTTCCACCGTCACCAAAAGCAATTGCTTCTGATTTACAAATTTCCAGATGTTCCAATACCTTTTGAATTGCAGTTAGCTTCGATACTTTACTATCTTCCAACACATTCATAACGTAACCATGAAAACGTTCAAACGTAAGTGCTGGATATCTTTCAAAGAATTTTTGAGCTTCTGTTTCATCAGCATACAGACATACACAATAAATCTCTTCTGATAAGTTTCTAACTTTGTCAGGATACCGCTCTAAATTTAACGTTTCATTTAATGCTCGTATTACACGTTCGTCTTTTGAGGCAATACCATTCATTACAAATTCCTCTGTAAAATAAGAAACACTGTGACCATGTAATTCAGCGAAATTTGAAATATCATGAACAATTCCACTTGAAAGTACCGATTTATGTATAACTTCATCAGCACATTTTATATGTGCACCATTTGCAGAAATAAACGTATTTATGCCCAGCTCTTTAAATTGTGAGCATAAACTATATGGTCTCCCTGTTGTAACAACTACGTGAATTTCTTTATCTATTAACCTTTGTATCGCTTCTTTTGTGCTTTCATGCATACTTCTATCAATCTCACTTAAAAGAGTACCATCCACATCAAAAAATACAACTTTGTACATATCCTCTTACATTCCCTCTAAATGATTTGTATCATTTATAAAATGAATAGTTTTCTGTTTATCCGTAAGTTCAATCAAACTAATTCCCGTATCTCCCATTTTAAAATAATAGTCCATGCTAATTGGCATTTGGAAAAACGCTCGTAAAATACTATTTATTACACCACCGTGTGCAACAATTGCAATTCGGTCATATGTATTCTCTGTCACGATTTTAGAAAAAATCCCTTCTATTCTCATTCTAAATTCAATAAATGATTCCCCGTTTTCAAAACGATCATGAAGAAATTTTGGCTCTGGATATTTTTTCGCTTCTTCAAATGATAACCCTGCTTGTACCCCATTATTAAACTCCATTAATTCTTCTTCTAGTTGAATTGGGCACCCAATTCCTTCTGCTAATGTTTCACCAGTTTCGCGAGCACGTTTTAATGTGCTTGCCCAAATGAAATCTGGCGGGAAATCTGCTTTCACTTTCTGTACAAGTCTTTGTACTTGCTGTCTTCCCTTTTCTGTTAATTCAAAGTCAGCTCGACCTTCATGTACATTTAAAATATCTGCTTCTGATTCACCGTGGCGTATTAGTAGTATTTGCATGTTTCTTCCGCTCCCTTGTTTTATATTCACAAAACTCCATTATATCACATTCTTAACTTTATATAACAAAAAAGGAACGGTTTCCCGCCCCTCATCCATTCACTTTCTCTGCATCATTCCAATAATACTTACTAAACGCTTCCGTTAACACATCAATAGTATTATATAGTTCGTCTAGCGTATTATCCACACCACCAACTTCAATTAACATCGCATTTTTAGATAAATCTTGATTATAAACGCCATTTCCATCTTTTTTATACTTTGGAAAGATCCCTCTGCTTAACCCGTAATAGTTTTCATCTAAATAACTATTGATTGCTCTTGCAATTTTTTCATTTTCAGCACGCCCTTCATTTTCCATCCCAATTATAAAATATAATCTTGCATACGATTTCCCGTTAATTACTTTTGTTGTTACCTTCTTCCGCTGATCATCACGGTGTATATCAATCGGAAACGCAATTTTATTATTTTGTGCTAATGTTTCTTTTACATATTCATGAGACGCTTTATATGATTGCGGCCATTTCCATTTTTTACTCGCTAATAAATCCCCCATATTCGTTTTATCATGAACTACCGGAATTCCTTGTCCTTCAAGTTGTTCTTTCATACGTTTCCCTAGTAAGGACACATTTACATCTGGACTTGATGGATCGGTAGCCCCTGGTAATAACGGAAAGAACGATTCCCAGCTATGTGTATGATAAATATATACTGCACTTTCACCTTTTTTCGCTCCGTTCTTTTTCTGAACCGGATTATTCTTTTCAGCTTCTGTAACTTTATCTTTTGCTACTTCTCGCTCTTTCGTTACTTCTTCAATCGGTACACTAGATTCATTTGGGATATTCGTAAAGTTTGTCCCTTCCCCAGCTACGATAATGTTAGAGTAATACTTTGACATACCAGGCACTTCTTTACCGACAAACGTTCTTAAATCTTTAATTTTCAAATCCGTCGCAATCGAGAACATTAAATTTCCAAATGACTCCCTTTTATTCTGCTTAAAATAATCAAATCCGTAATAGCGATTCTCACTTTCTATCATTTGAACAAAACCTTGCATCGATACTTTTCCAAACCATTGATTCACGTAATTCGATTTCATTGTATGTAAAAGCGACGTCAAAATCGACGCAATAATAATTATGACTAGTGCATATAGAAAGAGTAACGAGATTAGTTTCTTCCCATGTATACGGGTTGCATACTTCTTCACTGTATCACCTTCTTTATACATGGATATGTACAAGCTTTTCGTAATATACGCAAAAAAAAAAAGAGAAATGGCATCCCATTTCTCTTTCTCACTCTTATTATTCTTTTTCTGTATCTGACGAAGGTAATTTCTTCGCTTGTTTTTCTTTGAAGATTTCCCCAATTGCACCAAGAGTACCAAGTGTTTCAATTGCATTAGACGGAATAAAGACTTTATTCGCTGGTCCTTTTGCAACCTCAATTAATGATTCAAACGATTTATAAGCAAGTACGCGTTCATCTAAATCTGCTGCGCGAAGTAATTCAATTCGGTTTTGTTCTGCTTTTGCGATTTCCTCAATCGCTCTTGCTTCCCCTTGCGCTTCTAATTCTTTTGCTTCTTTTAAACCTTCAGCTTCTCGAATACGCGCTTCTTTATCCCCTTCAGCCATTAAAATTTTACTTTGTTTTTCCCCTTCAGCCCGAAGGACTTTATCTTGTTTCGCTGCTTCAGCTTCTAAAATGATCGCACGTTTATTACGTTCTGCTTTCATTTGTTTTTCCATTGATACTTGCACATCTTTTGGTGGATTAATATCGACTATTTCGACACGCTCAATACGAACGCCCCATTTTTCTGTCGCTTCATCAAGTGCTAAACGAATTTCTGTTGAAATTTTTTCACGACCTGATAATGTTTCATCAAGCTCCATTTTACCAATAATTTGACGCATTGTTGCAGATGTAATATTACGAACACCATATTCATAGTTTGAAATACCATATGTCGCAAGCTCTGGTTCAACAATTTGATAGAAAATAATTGTATCAATTTCTACTTGTACATTATCTTTCGTTATTACCTTTTGTGGTGGTACATTCGTTTGTTGAATACGCAAATCGTGATATACACGAACGCGGTCTACAATTGGGATTAGAATATTTAATCCTGGGTGCATAATCCGTTGAAATTTACCAAACCTTTCAACGACCCCAACTTTTTGCTGAGAAATAATTTTAATTGTCAATGCAATAAATACAACGACAATCAATGCGAAAATAATCGTTAACGTTAATGCTACTGCCATATTTATTCACTCTCCTTTTTCACTTGTAAAATAGTACTATGCCTCTGTATAACAACGACTTTTTCTCCAGCATCAATAGGAGTATCCGAAATAGCTGTCCAAGTATCTCCATCCACTTTCACAATACCGTTCACTTCGCTTGTAATCGTTTGCATAACAATTCCCTTTTTACCAACAAGTTTATCTACTGTATCAGTAAAACCTTTTGCTTCTCGAAAGTTTTTAGAAATTCTTTTCGTAAAGAAAGTCAATGTTAAACTTACAATTGCCCCAACAACAACTTGTAAAAATAGTGCATCAGGAGCAAACAAAGCAATAAGACCTCCGACAACAGCTCCAATTCCAAGCCAAAGCATGTAAAACGTAATCGACAACATTTCTGCAATAAATAAAATACCCGCTATTATAAACCAAATCACCCATCCAGCCATATGCAACCCTCACTTTCTTTCTCATTTTCTATATGTATATGAAGAAAAGAATGGTTTATCCGCCCTTTCTCATAGAGGGGGCGTTTGCTACAAGCTATTATATGTATTCACTGTTACAACAAGCATTAATATAATGCTATATTAATATATTCTTCATTATACACGAAAACCCCTTTCAAAAAATGACAAAAAATTTAATTCTTTCAAAAATATATTTTTCTGATTATAATTTGAAAAATATTATTGATTTGAAGATGGGCTTCTTATTGCCGAAACGTTCACTAGCTTACTATTTAGGCTCCAAAATGTGTATTATCCTCGCTGACATTGTATACAACTAAATCAGCTACAATTACCGATATTTTCGATGTTCGTACTATTTATATTATCGCTTCTTTTCTTATTTTATGTTCTACTTGTTTGTCTTTTCGTTTATTAAAGCATCAGAGATTGCCAAAGAAAGAGATTTCTATTTAACATATTGTATCTAAGTGATTTATTTCTTATATAAGACTTCCAACTAAATAGTCCAATGAATTTATATCAACGATTTTTCAATTATATATATTACAACTTACAATATATCAACGATTCGATATGAGATATCGATTCCTCAAAAGAAATTGACAATACTTTTAGCTATTAATAAGAGCAGGCTGGCCTCCATAAATCCATTTCAGGCAACCTTCTCTCGTTTCTATTTACGATAAGTTTGGCATTTTTCTATGTTTTGTCGCTTGTTCAAAAGCATATGCTAGTTTAATTAATGCCCCTTCACTAAAAGCAGCACTTGCAAGAGTAATTCCAAAAGGCCTCCCATTATCCATATATCCCGCAGGCATTGCTATAGATGGATAACCTGCTTTCGCACATATAGTAGATCCTATATAAGAAGGGAACAGTATCGCATCCAGATTATATTTTTCCAACGCAAAATCAATACCTTGTTTTTGCGAAAAATATATATCTTCTAATCTTGCGTTTAAATATTCTGGATTTCTTAACGTATTAGGAAAATCTTTTCTTCTTTCTAACTTAGTTTGTCCATATTTCAAAGCTCTTTCTGCTATGTTTTTATTAAACTCCATTAACTCCGAAATAGAATGTACTGGAATAGTAGAAGGTAATTTAGAAAGATAGTTATCCAAGCTGTGCTTCAGCTCATAAAGTGGAACTCCCCAACTCCATTCCCTATGAAAAGACGGAATATCAATATCTTCTACTACTGTCGCTCCCTCACTACGTAATACTTGGATCGTTTCCTCAAACAATTTTTCATCGTACTCACCATTTTCGTAATAGTCTTTTGGAGCATTGTTAAATACGCCAATCTTTGCTCCCTTTAATCCATTTACATCGAGATAAGGTGTATAATCTTGATATGCCATTCCTTCACTTTTATGAGTGGCTACATCCATCTCATCCACTCCCGTTAAGTTCCCTAATAGAATTGCAGCATCCGTTACCGTTCTAGCAAATGGCCCAGCTGTATCTTGTGAATAAGTGAAAGGAATAATTCCACTACGACTAATTAATCCAACAGTCGGCTTAATACCTACAACCGAGTTTTGAACAGCTGGACTTAAAATAGAAGCATCTGTCTCTGTTCCAACGGATAATACAGTAAAGTTAGCAGCAACTGCAACGGCAGATCCTGTACTCGATCCACCAACAAACATATCATCCTTTCCTGTACCGTAAGGATTAATCGTTTGACCGCCTCTAGCGCTATATCCAGCCCACATTTCAAAAGACATTGCATTTGCTAGTTCTGTCATATTTGTTTTACCTATTATAATTGCTCCTGCTTCTCGAAGTTTTGTAACGAGAAATGCATCTTCACTACTTATATTTTGTTCCAGGGCAATCGTACCTGCACTTGTATGCATCGAGTCATTCGTTTCAATATTATCCTTAAGTAAAACAGGTATACCATGTAATAGGCCTCTTACACCTTTTGTCTTTCTTTCATGATCTAGCGCTTCTGCAATAAAGATAGCATCCGGATTGATTTCTAAAATAGAATTGATTTTCGGACCATCTTGGTCATACTTTGCGATTCTATGAAGATAATACATGACTAGTTCTTTTGAAGTTAACTTCCCAGCTTCCATTTCCTTTTGAATATCATGAATTGTTAATTCTTTTTGCAATAATGTATTAAACTGAATTTCCATTTTCATTCTCCTTTTATAAGCCCTTATATATATGACGTGTATCTATTACTTTTTCATTTTCTCCGCTCCTCGCATAAACAGCTACAATCCCTTTAAAGAAATTCAACTCACCAGTTTAAAAACCTTTAATTTCCAGAGAAATAAAAAGAGTCTGAAACGAATACAATATCGCCTCAGACTCTTTTTATTATTTTACATATACCTCTTCTAACAAATGTAAAAACTCACCTTGTTTACCTGCTAATTCAGGGCATTTGTTAATATCAACCCATTCATAACAAAATACTAAACCTTTGTCTTCCTCACCAGCACTTACTATATGTTCCCACGTATCTTTCACATCTGTTAATAATGAAATGTGGAAAAAATGACGTTTTTGATATTCCTTTTTTTCTTTCATATAAATAATGTAATCAGAAAGGAAGCGCTCGATACAAAAATGGCGTAGTCCTGACTCTTCTTGTACTTCACGTAAAATTGCTGCCTCTAACGTTTCGCCTTCATCTACCGTCCCGCCTGGCACTTGGATACCAGCCTCTCGTATATCACGATGTTTAAAAACGAGTAGTTGCATAGCCCCTTCTTTTTCTCTCGTAATATATGCATGTACCTTTTTCTTATATAACATCGTCATCTTAGCCCTCTCCCCTCAATTCATTACTGCGTTACTTCTTCAATCGTCAGTTGGTTTTCATATAAATATGTAGCTTGCGGATTCCCAACATACCGTACATGCCACGGTTCATAACGATAACCGGTAATCCCTTCTTTCTCTTTCGTATATCTAATAACAAAACCAAACTTATGGGCATTTTCAGAAAGCCACTTTCCTTCTTTCGTCTCCCCAAAAACAGTTTCTAGCTGAAATTTAGCAGATTGAGATGTAATATCCATAGCTAGTCCTGTTTGATGTTCACTCGTACCAGGGACTGCACTAGACATCGCTGTCTTTGCTTCTCCATCTTGTCTTTTATACATTGTATTTAATGCTTTTTGTCGATCAAAAGATCTAAATCCAGAGACTGCAAAAAGGAAAATCCGCTCATTATTGGCTTGCTGAAACATTTCCTCAAGTGCCACCGCTGCCTCTTTCCTCATCTTTTTTTTCTCTTGATCACCTTCACTAGAGTAACGTACTTTCGGAACAACTAAATCTGGCGGTCTATATCCATCTGGTAAACGCCTATTTTTATTCACAAGTACAAGCATCGAACTTGGATTACTAATGACTGCGATATCCCCATCCATATTAGCAATCGTTTCTTTAGCTTTCGGAAATATATTGTTTACATTTACTTCCTTCGCCTCTTGCTCCTTGTACATCTTATAATTTATTCCTGCTACTCCAATGATCAGTATCATTGCTACGATACCAAGTAGTGCCCATCTTTTTTTCATATAACGACCTCTTATTTTAATAATTTGGCCATTTCATACTCATCGATACCTTTTCCATCGATGATAAGAGCAGATTTTTTGACACCTTCTTGTTCAAATCCAATTTTGCTATATAGTGCCTGAGCTCTTGTATTGTGGGCCATTACCGTTAATTCTAAACGCCATACATCATGTAATCTTGCCCACTTCTCTACTTCTTTAAACAAACTCGTTCCAATACCTCGGCCACTATACTCTTGCAAAATACCAATTACAATGCCTGCCACATGTCTCTTTCTTTGAACATCATTACCATTGGCTAAAATAAATCCAACTACTCTATCATCTTCAACTGCTACAAATATTGTTGCATATTCATTTTCTATAAAACGGTGGACCATCTTTTCTTGTTGCTCTACTGTGGTTTTTCTTTCCCCTGGTTCGTATAACATAAATTTCGTTTCTTCGTCTAACTGCTTACTTAATTGTAAAAATGATGCTGCATCTTCTACTCTAATCTCTCGTATCACCTTGATCCCCTACCCATTCTGTTAGTTAAAAATTTTCCTTGTAAAAAGATTTTCTCTATTTTTGCGAAAATCCCTTTCTAATTCTCCTATTATAAATAGACAAATTTCGATATTACTATAGCAATTACAAATTATGTCTATAATGTGACATCTTATCATCCTCATTTCATGACAAATAAAAAACGTAAGCTGTACACTTACGTTTTCCCCCAATTGATGTAGGCTGATAACCATCGGCAATGCCTACCACTAATTCAAATTTCACTTTATCCATTCACTTTTTCTGCTTGCCAAAAATATTCACCAAATGCTTTAGCAAGTGCATCAATTGATCGATTTAATTCTTCCTCTGTATTATCTACCCCGCCAACTTCAATTAATATCGCTTGTCCTGATAGGTCTTGATTGTAGACTCCATTTCCTGTTTGGAATCCTTTTTGAATTACACCACGGCTCATTCCCGGATATTTCTTACTAATCGTCTCATGTAACGCAGTTGCTAATTGTAAGTTTTTTTCATAGTTTTTGTTACCTTTCCCAATTACAAAAGCAAGCTTAGCATATGATTTATCTCCAATTGTTTTTGTTGTTACATTTTTCCGTGCACTATCACGGTGCAAATCGAAAAAATATTGGAGTTCTTTATTACCAGCCATCGCTTCTTGTACAATTTCTCGTGACAGTTTATAAGAACTATTACTATTTAATCCTTTACTTATTAATTTTTGACCAACATCAGTTTTATCGTTAGTAGCACCGATCCCTTCACTTTCTAACTGTTCTCGCAATCGATCGCCAACTATTGAAATATTCGTTACAGAACTCGTTGCTTTATTTGGATTTGGCTCATTCGTTAAGTTAAGTAACGGCAAATAAGATTCCCAGCTATGTGAATGATAAATCAATGCAACTTGTCTTTTTCCAGTCGTTTGAGCTGGTTGTTTCTTCTCTTTATTCGGATCAGGCTTAGGAACTTGTCCAGCTTCTCCAGTCCGTTCTTTCACTACTTCTTCAAGAGGAACACTCGATTCTATCGGTAAGTTGGAATAATTTGTTCCTTCACCTGCTATAACGATTTCTGTATCATATTTCCCAAATCCCGGAAGTTCTTTCCCGACAAAACTACGTACATCATCAAAACGAATATTCGTAGCCATCGAAAAGAGGAATGAAGAAATAGAAAAGTCTTGATTCAAATTCCGGTACTCCTGTGTAAAATAATGATTCTCCTTCCCAATAACGTACATGTAACCATTCATTGATAACTCATTTAACCAATTATATAAATACGTTGACTTTGTCTCTTTCATGGAAGTTACCATTACACTAATAAGAAAGAAAGTCGCTAATACCGTAGTAATAATAAATATAATTAACTTGCGTACACTTGTTAATTTCACGTAAAAAAAGCCTCGATTCATACTATCACCCTCTCTATTTCAAGTTATGTACAAGCTCTAGAGAATAGACCGCTTAAATTCCGGCTATATTGTTAATGAGGTGAAATGAATTGAAGCTACTTATAGGAACATTACCAATCGTCTTATCATTTATTTTTTATTTGTTTGCTTTACATCCTAAAATTCGTATTGTGCTACACATTTCCGCATACTTAGCACTGTATGTACTCGGGACAATTATTTCTATTAATATATATGATGTTTTAATACAAAATTTAGTTTTCATGACAAGCATTCATGGAATTTTACTGAATCCATTTTTCCTTATTGCAGGAGCGTATATAGGAACATACACTTTATACTTACTTTTGTCTTCCATTATTACAAATATAAAAAATGGAGCGTAATGAAATGCAGCCACCATTCATCTGTCATAAATGCAAAAAAAGAATAACGAGAAGGAAAGATCTTATTACCTCTACATGGCATTTCCGCTTTTATTTGTTTCACAACACTTGTTTCAAAAATCAGCAATTATTTGTCTCACGTTTTATTCCTATAAATACACTCTTTGGTTTCTTTCTTATTACATATGGGCTTATTGCTGGCAGCATTCTAATGTTCACGGAGCCCTCTATCAATTGGCTTATTTTTTTGCTTCCTATTTTATATCGGTTTCTTTCCTATTATTACGTTGAACGTTTTTTCTGTAAATAACTAGTAGATTGACCTCTAGGAATGCTTAAACACTCCCATTCATTTTCTTTTAACATTTTACCAATGTAAATGATTTGTCCAATATGTAAAGCATAATGAGAAATTTGCCTTTCGATCGCTTGCATGACAGTGTGTTCTTCTCCGCGAATGTATACTTTCTGCAAAATCTGCTCTGCTGTTAAAGTATCCATCGTTTTAAAGACATACTCCCACCCTTCTTGCCACGCAGCAAGCGCTTCTTGTTTTGAATTGTAGCCACCTTCAAATTCACCATCTCGGTTACGATCTATTTTTTCGCCATCAGACGTTAAAAATTCCGTCCATCTTGAACGCATATTACCATGTAAATGTTTAATAATAATCGCGATACTATTTGTCTCTTCCTGAGCAGACCACATTATCTGTTCATAAGATAATTGAGATAGTACACGTTCTCCTTGTTTTTGTGTTGCCTTGAAATTCGAAATGGCACATTGTAAATATTCTCGTCCGATATCCATGTTTACCCCTACCTTCACACTAACTAATTTTCGTTCCATTTGGCAATTCCATATTAGGCTGAAGCAACACAACATCACCAGCTTCAGGAACACCACCCAATACAAGCACTTCCGATTTAAATCCTGCCACACGCTTTGGCGGAAAATTTACAACAGCAACAATTTGCTGACCGATTAAGTCTTCTGGATTATATCTCTTCGTAATTTGAGCACTTGACTGCTTGACCCCAAGCTCCCCAAAATCAATTTCTAGTTTAATCGCTGGCACTCTCGCTTCTTTAAATTCCTCTGCCTGTGTTACTGTTCCAATTCTTACATCAAAAGTTAAAAAATCTTCAAAATTAGCCATTTTATCATTCCTCCCAATTATTACTTAGACAAAATACAAAAATCCCCTTTAAAAAAAGAAAGGCGCCTAAGCACCTTTCTTTTGTAATTCACTTAATTCATTTGATTTATAGAAGAAGAAACCGAGAATCCCGCCAATACATGCTGGGATTAACCATCCTATTCCTTCTTTATATAATGGTAACATTTGTAGTACATTTGAAACCCCGTCAATTTTTATGTTCGCACTTTCTAAGCCATTAAATAAACTAATTGACAATGCACCTAATATTGCACCAATATAAATTGTATTTCGCTTTCCAATCCATTTATGGAAATATGAAAGTACGATTAATACGATTGCAACTGGATAAATAATCATTAACACTGGTAAAGTGACTGCGATTAATTGTGTTAAACCTAGGTTAGATACAATTAAACTAAACACACATACCATTGTTACAATCGTTTTATGCGAAAGTTTTGGGAATAAGTTTGTAAAGAAGCCAGCACAAGCTGATGTTAATCCAACAGAAGTTGTTAAACAAGCGAGTATAATAACAAGTCCTAATAAAATTTTACCACTTGTTCCATATAACTCATTTACAACATTCGTTAAAATAAGTCCACCATTCTCTGAGACACCAAGTGATGTACTTGTTGAACCAAGATAAGCAAGTGATAAATAGATTAACGTTAAACCAAGTACAGCAATAATACCTGATACAACTGTTATTTTTGCAATTTGACTACTCTCTTTTATCCCTTTAGAGCGGATAACTTGTACAACGACAATTCCAAATACGAGTGCGCTAATTGCATCCATCGTTAAATATCCTTGAATAAATCCACCAAAGAAAGCATTTTCTTTGTATGCCGCTAGCGGCGCAGCTGGTTCTCCAATCGGATCAATAATTGCCTTTCCGACAATAACAGCAACAATCAATACTAACAATGGTGTAAGAAATTTCCCGAACCAATCCACTAATTTAGATGGATTTAATGATAAATACCACGTTATTCCGAAGAAAACTATAGTGAAAAGAAATAGCATGTACCACTCAGAAACCATTGTCTCTGATAGAAATGGCTTCATACCCATTTCAAATGAAACAGCTCCAGTACGCGGAATCGCGAAAAATGGTCCAATCGCTAAATAACTAATCAATGGGAAAATAAACGCAAATATAGGGTGAACTCTAGAAGATAGCGCTTTCAAGTCCCCCTCTACAAACGCGACAGCTGTTACAGCTAATAGGGGTAATCCGACTCCCGTTACAAGGAATCCAATTGTAGCAATCCAAACATTTTCTCCTGCTTGTTGACCTAAAACTGGCGGGAAAATTAAATTTCCTGCTCCTAAAAATAGTGCAAATAACATTAAACCAATCGCTACCGTATCACCTGGCCTTAAACGTCCCTTCATGCTTTTCATTTGCATAGCACTTTTTCATTGTTTATATCTCTTTTCACAATATGCTATGCATCCTCCTCTCTGCTCAAGATGATAAAATATGCCCCTTACAAAGCAGTGTCTTTCTCCATAATTTCTCCATTCCCCTTATTCTTACTCTAATTATTAATTTTTGATTTTTTCGAAAATTTAACTCATCAGAGTGGTATAACGTGGAGTTTAGTTGTCAGACCTCTTTGTTTTTATCACACATATAGTAACATATTTAGTTGAAAAATAAAAACATATTTTCAATTTGATTTTTTTGAAAATCAAAATTATCTACATATACTTCCTTTATTTATTCTATTACACAAATATTTTTTAAAATTTACGATTCATATATTTTATTATATTTAGATATCTTTATGTGAAAGAAAGTAAAAGCCATCAAAAATAAGATGGCTTTACTTGTTAGTCTATCGTTTCAACTTCACGTGGATTTTTCATCTCTTCAACATACACAACTCTAAATCCATGATCTTCTAAATCCTTTAGCAATGTTTCTAATTCACTATCTTCAAACTCTTCTCCCAATGTAAACATTATTCTACGTACTAATAAAGCATCATTATCAAAAGTCATTAAGCTTTGAATACCAGTGTATTTCTTTAGCACTGTCGATAATTTTTGAATGGCCCCATTATAATCTTGTGTTCCAATCATGACAGAATATTTACTAGAATGGACTCCCCATGCATCTTCTAATAGTTCAAAAACTTTTTTATGAGTTAAAATACCAAGGAAGACCCCTTTTTCATCAACTACTGATAAATACGGTAGTTTTTTAATTGTAAAAAATACTTTAAAGAAGGAAGAGTCTTCTCTCACGTACCCATTTTTATCGTTCAATAATTGTAATACATTATCTTCAAGTGAACCTTTATATTCTAAAATATCTACTTTATATACATTCCCTAAAAACTTCTCTTTTTTTTCATCTAAAACTGGTACACAACGATACCCCGTTTTATTTAAATGTTCCAGCGTTTCCCTTATCGTAATTGAACTTGAGCAAAACAAAACTTCCCTCTTTGGCACATAATTCCCTTTAATCCTCATAAAAAAGCCTCCTTATGCTAAAATACTTTCTGTGCCATAACTATATTATATTTTCAGAAAAAAATAAATATATTATTTTATTTTTCTGAAAATTATTCATTTTTTCGTCATAATTTATTCATGAATCATTCACTTGTACTCTCTTCAGCATCAAAAATCCCTTCTGCATTCTGGATCACTTTACTGCATCATTGTACGGACCTAATTGCTTTTTAGAAAAATAATGATTTGTCTCCTTACTTTTCATTAACATATTTCCTTTTATAATTAAAAAATAGGTTGCTACTAGAAAATAGATCAGCCCTAATATCCAATCCAAATTTGTAGCTAGATTGTGTAAAAGAACATATCTCATATATGCATAACCAATCGGAACATGTAGTAATACAACCGCACCTAATCCCGGATTGTATATTGTTTTAGCTTTTATATTCGCAAAAATACCATGCCATATGAATTGAAAAAACCCCATTAAAATAGGTGCCATCCCAAGCCATATTATATTTTGAAAGAAAACCGGAAGTAAATAAAAAACATACGCAATCAAAATATTTATTACCATAGCAGATTGCGTATTTAATGGATAGCGATCTGGTATATCACTTTTAAATATAACTACATTAAACAGACCAGCGAAATAACCTGGCCAACGATACTCTTCAAATTGATGCACTAAAATGGCTACAAAACTTAACGCTAACAGTACTTTTATTTCACTTATTTCTCCCAAATTCGCGACTAAACAAACAACGACAACAATAGCCACAACTAACCCTATATCATACCAATGCTTTCTAAAGAAACTAACCATCTCTATCACCCACTATCTCAATTTTTATAAAAATAGCGTTCAAATAGGAAATCAATCTGTTTTTCTATAGGCAGTACTCTGATATCTGCTCCTGATTCAAGAATTGGCATCATTAATGCTGGAAGAAAAATGGATCCAAATATTTGCACTGTCATCATCATTAAAATTTCCTGATCCGCTTCATTTGTTATTTCGCTCAAAATATTCTTCACTTTACTAAAACCTAGCCTCTTCAAAAAATCTCCATATTCGTATTGAGATGTAAATACCGTAGTTCCCATTGCAATAATCTTCCTGACTAACTCAGGATATTGCCGAATTACTAGTACATAATCAAATAAAAATATTTTTAATCTTTCTTTCGCTGGTACTGTAATATCATCTAAAATAGAAAAAGTGCCTTGGAAGCTAATTAACAAAACTTTAATCGCCTCACTAATCAACTTTTCTTTTGAACCAAAATGGTAATTTACAAGCGCAATATTTACATCTGACAATGATGCAATTTTCCTTATCGTTACCCTTTCAAAACCTTCGTTTTTAATTAACTCCAAGGTTGTATTTAAAATCTTTTCTTTCGTTGATATGTTTTCATTTCCCCCCAACTTATCTCCCCCTCTAGAATTTATCGATTAAACAATGATTTAAACACTGTTTAACTTTATGGTATCACTTTCCAATTTGAAAAATCAATTTAATCCTTTCGACATTTACCTACATTTCTTTTCATTCATCCCATACAAAAAACGTGAAAATGCTAAACTGTTCACGTTTTTTGTATGGATGCTGTTATATACCCTCTCCTGCTTTATATCCCACACATAAAATAAATTTCTAAAAATAATTTAAAACTATCCATATACCAATAGGTAAAGAAAAATATATTGTAACTTCCCCTGAAAAAAGCTAAAATAAGAATAAGAATTTTCTGAATATTCTAAGAGTAGGTGTTTGTATGTCCTTATTGCGCTCACATATATGTAAATTTATAGCCGGTGTTTTGATTATTTTTGTCATAAGTCCCCTTCCAGCATTATTCATTACACATAATTACTCCTACTTAACTGGATTTGTAAGCATTTTTCATAATTTAGCACAGCCTTCTTCCATTTCAATTCCAACAATTGATTGGATGCATGAGCCTATCCTTTTCTCAGCAAATCAGCTTGTACATACACAAAATATACTACATATCTCTAACCATTCGTCACCACTGTTCCCCTACATATGGGAAATATATTTTTTATCAATCGTTCGTTTCACATTCACTCTTGTAATCGGTTTCTTTATAAGTCTAGGAATTGGCCATCTATTTTTAAAAGCACCAAAATCATTAAAAAAGTGTAGTTCTTTATTTCGCTGGATACCGTATTCTTTTGGCACTGTGATATTACAATGTTCAGTCCTATTATCACTTCTCTACATATCTAAATTCATAAAGTTTCCTTTCTTCTCTTCTTTTATCATCGTATGTAGCACTTCGATGATAATCGTTATGCAAGCAATTAAAAAATGGCTACCGTTCTTAAATACTACTAATGAATACGAAATAAAAAATTCATCTTTCCTTGTTGATACGTTATTTATTGCGCTTACTTCCAATCATAAATCTATTTTGAGTTCCATTATTCTTTCATTCGTTTTTATGGAATGTATTTTTCATACAAACGGACTATTACAATTTATCGTCCAATTTGGTAGAAATGCACCTATAGTTGTCACAATTGGTTTATTACTACTTTATATTCCATATAGCATCTTATCGTTTCTCCAAGCTTTATGGACAACAAACCACTCTAAACAAAACACGTATACTTTAACTAGAAGTATTTCGAAACCATAACATAGAATAACCGTCTACTTAAATTAAAAGTAGACGGTTATTCCTATTATATAGAGGACAAAATAACAGCAAATTAAAAAACTACTATAGAAACCTACCATTATTTACCCATTTTCTTTGACTAATCTTTTCATTTGGATTTATTATAAAAGTATAACATAATTACAGGAGGTGACATCTTTATTCCAAATTAGGAATAAAGAACACACTTGGACATATTAAATATTTTTCTCATCTTTATACTTATCCTTATTTCTGGTTTTTTCGTTGCTTCAGAATTCGCTGTCGTAAAAGTACGAAAAAGTCGAATTGACCAGCTTGCTAATGAAGGTAATAAACAAGCATTAGCTGCAAGAAGCGTTTTATCTAACTTAGACGTTTATTTATCCGCTTGTCAGCTTGGCATTACTATCACCTCTTTAGGACTTGGTTGGCTTGGTGAACCAACTGTGGAACATTTACTGCGACCACTATTTGAAAAAATCAATATTACTGGAACAATGGCTAACACGTTATCCTTTATTATTGCTTTTAGTGTGATTACTTTTTTCCATGTTGTATTAGGCGAGTTAGTTCCTAAGTCTTTCGCAATCCAAAAAGCTGAAGCAATCACATTAAAATTTGCAAAACCACTTATTTTATTTGATAAAATTATGTATCCGTTCATTTGGCTTCTCAATAGTGCAGCTATATTTTTCACAAAATTACTCGGTTTAGAGCCTGCGAAAGAAAATGAACTTGCCCATTCCGAAGAAGAACTACGACTCATTTTAGGTGAAAGCTATAAAAGCGGCGAAATTAATCAAACCGAATATAAATATGTAAATAATATTTTTGAATTTGATGATCGTGTTGCTAAAGAAATTATGGTACCTAGAACTGAAATGGTTTGTTTATCTACTGAAAATACGTTAGAAGAAAATATGAAAATCGTTGCAACTGAAAAGTATACACGTTATCCTATTATTGAAAAGGATAAAGATGATATTATCGGAATGATAAATACGAAAGAGATTTTTCATAATCAAACAAAAGGCATTTACAAACCACTTGATGCCTACATACATCCTGTTTTAACTGTATTTGAAACAGTTCCCATTCGTAAAACGTTAATACACCTCCAAAAGAACCGCGTACAAATGGCGATTGTTATGGATGAATACGGCGGAACTGCTGGCCTTTTAACGATGGAGGATATTCTTGAAGAAATTATCGGAGAAATTCAAGATGAATTTGACGCAGACGAATCACCAATGATTGAAAAGCGTACTCCTAGGCTTACTGTTTTAGATGGGAAAGTACTCATTTCTGAAGTAAATGATATGTTTGGCCTACATATCGATGAAAGTGATTTAGATACAATTGGTGGTTGGCTTCTCTCTCAATCAATTGATTTAAATATTGAGGCTGGCTATTCAGTTGAATATGATGGTTTTCAATTTAAAGCATTAGAACTTGATGGGCATCAAATTAAAAAGATTGCTGTACATAAATTAGATACTACAAAGGAGCTATAAAGTGACTGTTTTACTAACAATTTGTATCATTGCTTGTTTCATTGTTTCATTTCTTGCCTTTATATACCCCATTATCCCTGGCATCCTTGCCGTATGGGCTGGCTATTTCATTTATCATTTTGGAATAAACGGCGGAGAGTTAACGACATCTTTTTGGATTATTCAAGTCATTTTTACACTCTTCATTTTCGTTGCTGACTTTATTGCAAATGGATATTTCCTAAAAAAATACGGAAGTACAAAATCGGGCGAACGTGTTGGTATGGTTTCTATCATTGTCGGATCGTTCTTCTTCCCACCATTCGGGCTTATTATCATACCGTTCTTATCTGTATTTATTACGGAACTAATGCATAAAAAGGCGCCAAAAGACGCCCTTTTAGTCGGAATTGCAACTGTTGTCGGTTTTTTAAGTAGTACAGTAGCCAAAGCCATTCTCCAAATCATTATGATTATCATCTTTGTATGCTATATCATTTTTTAGCCATCCCTATTTTGGGATGGTTTTTTAATATGAAATACCTACTCGGCTTTTCTCGTATAAGCTTTTATTACGTAAACTCCATGTAAACTGAGCTGTATCACCAACTGTGATTTTCGATCCATCTGTTGGCAACATATCTTGTTCAGTTCGATATACACCGGTTACATCACCATCTATTAAATGCGTCGGACAAACAACAGTCCAACATAGTTTACTATTATTCAGCGCTTCATAAGCAGCTAAATGATCTTCCGCAGCTGTTGTCATTTTTCTTTTCGATTCTTTTGATTGGAAACGATATATACTTGGGTTTGTTCGTGCTTGTAAAATACCAGCAGTTCCTATTGTAACAATTTTCTTTATGCCCTCTTCTTCCATTTGCTTTATAATAATCGGTACACTCTTCTCTAACGTCCCATTCCGATCAGTTCCAAGAGCACTAATTACAATATCACATCCTTTAATCGCTTCCTTTATATCATCTCCGCTTAATACATTTCCCTTAATAACTTGCAACCTTACATGCTCTGTTTTCACTCTACTCAAATCACGAACTAATACCGTTACTTCATATGAATCTTGTAATGCCAATTTCATAATGTGTGATCCTACTCTACCTGTCGCTCCTAATATGCATACTTTCATATATTATCCCCTCTTCCATTCTTTCTCTCTATTTTTCCGCAAAACTTACAAATATACAACAAAAAAGCTCCCTCGTATATGTGAGGAAGCTCTGTTATCCATTTATCCCGCTATTTGCGGGCAGTAAATTCGGCGAATGCGAGGAAATTAGGTGGGAGATAACTGCCCGTAAATGCCCGATTGGTGAAGGCTAGTAATCAGTGGGGATGGACAAAATCCCCACTGATTAAAGTTTCACTTTATTTCTTTTCTTTCGAATCAGAAGATTTTTCTGTTCCACTTGTTTCTTTATCTTTCTTTTCATCTTGCTGCGAAGTTGTGTCATCCTCTTTCTTTTTATCCTCATCTTTACTACAACCTACCATTAATAAAGAACTTGCAAGTGCCATAGCAGTTAATGACTTAACCCATTTGTTCATTTGCGTTTCCTCCCTTTGATAGAATATGTACAATCCCATATTACTCTTTTTTTTTAAAGGGAAGATTTAAAAACAGTAAAGATATTGTAAACTTTTGTAAATATTCCGATAACACAACTGGTTTTTCTCAATTCTTCTAATTGAGCCTTTCATTAGACATAAAAAAACTAAGACGCCTTTCATTCCGTCTTAGTTTTTCACGCAAACTTCTCACTTTCATTTTCATATAAATGTTTAATTTTATATTCCTTCTTCACAACATATTGCCAAACACTATAAGCATAACGATTCATTTTCACAAAACAATTTTCCAAGAAAGAACGAAACTCTGGGTTCGCAACTTCCACTGCAACTTGAGCAAACTTTAATGCTAATCGTTTCAAATGTGAAATATAACAAATAGCAATCCCAATATCCCCTGTATACTCATTATCTGTTTCCCTATCCATTTCAGTAAATTCCGGCCACATTTGTTTACAAGTTATATGTTGTATATTTTCTCCTTCTTGAAAATTCACTTGTTCATTATATGCTTGTAACATATACGGCAAATGATGCTGTAATATATCCTTTAATTCTTCATCTCGAACCTTGCTCGTGTATTCTCCAACTTTATATATAAGTGTGTAACTATATGTCATCAATTCTTTCATACAATCCATTAAAGCGCCTCCCTTCCTATTTCATCTCTATACTATAAATATGATGCGATAACATTTGATATTCTTGCTAGAAACCAATCCCATCTACTAATTTTCTCAAAATCTTCTTCAGAAAATCGTTTTGATTTATGAAAGTCTTCTTTTAATCGATTCCATACGTCAGCAACGACTGTCTTATCATATATGAAACAGTTAGATTCGTTATTTAAGTAAAAACTTCTATTATCAAAATTTGCTGTACCAATATCAACCATTTCCTCATCGATGATTGTTACTTTCCCATGAAAAAATCCATTTCGATATTGATAAATCTCCGCTCCAGCATCTAACATGTCTTTCAAATAAGGATAGGCAGCCTGTTTTAGCAATACTGCATCACTTTTAAATGGGACGAGGATTTTTACATGGACACCACGATTTAATGCATCTTTCAGCCCCTTCACCATTTCTTTACTCGGTACAAAATATGGTGTAGCGATAATTAAAGAATGTTTTGCCTTCTTTAAAAACGCTCCATACTCCTTCCATAAACCTTTTCCATTCGAAAATACGTATTGATATTTTACATTTCCTTGTACAGGTAACTCTTGGTGTATAGGAAACTTTTCTCCCGTATCTTCTTGCCAGTCTTCCGCAAACTTCCGTTCCATATCAGTAGCTCCATTCCCTTCGATGCGTACATGATAATCACGCCACGGACCAAATTTAGGATCCTGTCCAAGATATTCCTTTCCGATATTGAAGCCACCAATGTACGAAACTTTCCCATCTATAGTAACAATGCGTCTATGATTACGTTGATGCAAAGAATAAAATAAGTTTTTTAATTTAGGTTTTTTACTAAATGTAAACTTCACGCCTTTTTCTTTTAATTGATTAATTATCTTTTTCTTAAGCTTATATCCGCCAATGCGATCTACTGACAATTTCACATCTACTCCGCTAGATGCTTTTTTCTCTAATAACTGTAAAAACTTTTGGCTTACTTCATCTTTTCCTACAATATAAAAATGAACATACACATTCTTTTCTGCACGATTTATATCCTCAAATAAACTTTTATATAACTCATCACCGTTCGTATATACTTGAAAATCCCCTGATCGGATTTTTTCTAATTCATATCCACTAGCCATTTTCTTCCCCATTTCCACATCAACGTTCATCCATATGAATACACCTATAAAACAAATTATTACAATTAAAAAGCGCTTCATGGATACGTTCCTTTCTCTAACTACTGTTATTCCTATATCTTTCCTTTTTTAAAACATTATCATACAAAAAATATGTCATTGCATGATATACGTCCATATCAAACAGGAGCTCATCTGCATATTGTATGTTGTATCTTAAAATAAAAGGAGGAAATAACAATGGGCTTCGCACATGGTAATGGATTTGCGCTACTAGTCGTATTATTTATCCTCTTAATTATCGTCGGTGCTGCTTGCTTCTGCTAAGCAGTTATTGTAGTACGATATGGGGATGAAAAAACTATAAAAGCGGACACCTATTTTTAGGTGTCCGCTTTTCATTTCAAAAATCTCCTAACCTATTACAAAATAGTACCACTAGGAAAGTATTTTACATCAAAAAGTTAGCAGTGTAGCTACCTTCTTACTCTCTGCCTTACGAATATGGCGCTGTTCTGCACGTAACACAGCAATTCGATGCAATTCTTTCTCCTCTTCTGTCTCAGGGATAACACGCGGTACAGGAACTGGATTATTCTCCTTACTAAGCGCAACAAAAGTAACGAATGAAGTTGCTGCTACACGTTTTTTACCTGAAATTAAATCTTCTGCTACTACTTTCACAAATATCTCCATAGAAGTTCTTCCCGTCCAAATTACGAAAGATTCATAACTAACACAATCTGAAGAACGTACTGGATGTAAGAAATCTACCCAATCCATAGACGCTGTGACACATTCCATTCTCGAGTGTCTCGTTGCTGAAATTGAAGCAACCATATCCATCTCCGCCAATATCTTTCCACCAAATAGCGTGTTATGATCATTTAAATCCGTTGGAAATACTCGACTCGTTTTAAACACCCTTGATTCATTAGCTGTTTTACCCTTTACTTCAGTCATTGTTATCACCCCTTTAATTATTTATCCCTAATATCCCAATATACACTACACCTCATGAACTACACGTTTAATATTAACAATTTTTAGAACTTTTAGTCCATAAAAAAGAACCGATTTTATCAATCGGCTCCTCTAAATACATATTGTTCTTTCGGCTGTTCAACTTTATTCCATTTCGTTACTTCTAACACTGGAATATTCGCATGAAACGGCTGATAAAATTCAGTTGAAATTTCTCCCTCTATCTGAATCCAATCATCATTTTTCCACTCTACACCTTCTGGTTTTTTAACTAACATACCATATACACCCGAATCGGCAACACAATGTATAATGCCGAAACGGAATAAGAAATATTGTTCCTTTTTAGAAGAATCATCTCGGAAAACAAATCCTTTATAAGACAGGGTTTTACCAGTAAATTCACCAGGATAATTATAAATTGTCTCCATACCCTTTAAGAAATCTTCATCTTTTAAAGTGATATTATCTTTCGTAACAAACTCTTTCTTCCCTTTTTCCATTACACCACGATATCCTTCTTTCCCGTAATAAATACTCGTGTCAGGTCTTAGAAATTGCCTTGTCATAAATGGATCTTTACTTTCTGCTTGCGCTACTGGAAAATGGAATCCCTTCGCCTTAACAATATCGGAATCTAATGTTGCAATTGGGAAAAACAATCCTGTAATGATTGGAAAACAGAATAACGTGTAAGAAAACACTTTTTTCCACCATGTATTCTCATCTTTCGAATGATCATGCCCACAATGACTATGATCACAACTACAATCCTGTTTCTCTTTTTCCTTTTGGTGCTCTTTTTGGAAAACGATAATAATTTGTACAATCGTTAAGAAACCTAAAATAATAGCAGCAGTTTTTGATAAATAGGCGTACTTCATATTTATATACTTCGTAATGTTACCGGAAATATGAAGCTGTCCAATTAAAATTGTAAAGCCTAATAATATATATGCTCGAAACATAACCTACCACCCCATCGCATAAATGAGTAGTGAGCTTGCATAAACAACAAGTGTAACTGTAACCGTCACAACAATTACAAATTTCGTTTTAAACGTTGCAAGCATCATAAACATATTTTTAATATCCACCATCGGTCCATATACGAGGAACGCGACAAGTGACGCTGTTGAAAATGTACTTTGGAATGACGAAGCAATAAACGCATCCGCTTCTGAACAAAGTGATAATATGTAAGCAAGCCCCATCATAACAGCTGGTGAAGAGAACGGCCCTTGTCCTATAGCAAGAAGTGTTGAAGTTTGTACGAACGTTTGAACTGCCGCTGCAATTAACGCACCTAATACTAAATATTTTCCCATCGAGAAAAATTCCTCAACAGCATGCGTACATACATCCCACATTTTTTTACGTAATGGACGCTTATGATTCACTTCTGGGAAGTGATCATCTCGTAATTGATGTTCTTTAAACATAAATGATAATATAATTCCAACGATAATTGCTACGATAATCGCTACAATAGAACGATACCATACCATGTGCATACTACTTCCAAAGGCAACGTATGTTGCAAATAATACGACTGGATTAATGATTGGTCCAGTTAACATAAATGCAATCCCGGCATAGGGCGGAACCCCTTTTCCGATTAATCGCCTTACAATCGGAACGATTCCACATTCACAGCCCGGAAACATCATCCCTAAAAAAGTAGCCATTAAAACAGACAGAAATCGATTTTTCGGCATCCATTTTGCTACCATATCTTCTGTTACAAACATTTGAATGAATCCTGAAATAAATACACCAATGAGCACAAAAGGAAGTGCTTCGATCAATATGGAGATAAAAATTGTATTCATTTGCAGGAATGCTTTCGGTAATTGAAACAATTCCATGATGTATTTCCTCCAACTTTTCATTAACAATATGTAATTTTAACCTCATTTTATGAATTGGACAAGACTTATACGGAATTCACCCCTTTCATATACATTACATTTTATAAGTTATATTCTATTCAAAATTTAGGATTTCATAGCAAAAAAGCTGCTCTAGCGCAGTTACACAACTATGCTAGAGCAGCTTTCTTCTCGTTAAAAGTAACGTTTCTTCCAAAAAACAAACGCTAATGTGAAAGATAGTGTTACACATATTATGAGTACAATTACAAAACCATGTGCTTCCCCTTCAAACGGAACCTTTACGTTCATTCCAAAGAAACTAGAAACCATCGTTGGTAACGATAAAATGATTGTAATAGACGTTAACAGTTTCATAACACTATTTAAATTATTTGATATAACAGAGCTAAAAGTATTCATCATTCCACTTAAAATGTGACTATATATTTCCGCCATTTCAATAGCCTGCTTATTTTCAATTAATACATCTTCTAGTAAATCTTGATCGTCTTCATACATTTTTAAAAATGTACTGTTACGCATTAATTTTTGAATTACAATTTTATTCGCCTTTAATGATGTTGTAAAGTAAACTAAACTTTTTTCAAGGCCCAGCAATGTAAAAATTTCTTTATTTTTCATCGACTTATTTAATTGGTGCTCTAAATCGATTGTTTTTCTGTTAATTTGCTTTAAGTATCTTAAATAATAAGTAGAAATCGTATATAAGAGCTGAAGTGCAAAGCGCGTCTTTTTAAACGTATAAAATTCTTTAATACGTTGATTAATAAAGCGTTCAAAAATTGGATTTTCTTCTAAACAAATTGTCACAAAGCAATCTGGCATTACAATCATACCTATTGGAATCGTGTCATAAATCGAATTTCCTTCTTCATCATGTCTAACTGTTGGAATATCCACGATAATTAAAGTATTATTGTCTTCCTTTTCAATACGAGAGCGTTCTTCATCATCTAAAGGGTCTTTAATGAAATCTAAGTCTACATTTAACGTTTGTACTAGATATTGAATTTCTTCTTCCGTTGGATGAAGTACATTAATCCAGCAACCCTTTTGCATTTCCTCAACCTCTTGTAGTTTTCCGTTTCGGTCTGTTAAATAAATATTTAACATACTATCACCCCGATTCTTTTTACATGTAGGAATCTACCTCTCTTACATAACAGTTTTTGAACCGCCATTCTCAGCATATGAAACATACGTTTAAATTTCAATAGAAAAATTATTTTGAAAACGTTTTTATAAGAAAAATATTCTAAACAAAGAAAAAGACAGAGTGCTCTCTGCCTTAAAAAGCTTATGTTGCCTTTATAACATATTTAGAAAGCATCCACAAGTTAAAGCCAACTGAAATCGTATAACCAGCGTATGTTGAAATAATAAAACTTACATAATCGAAATACGGAAGCAATACGATATTTAAAACTATCTTCACAATAATACCAATTACTAATCCTAGCACTGTTTTCTGTTGTTGATTAATTCCTTGTAACATCGCAGCTGTTACTGTAAAAAGCGAAAATAGTATACAGGCAGGAGCATAATACTGTAAAATAACTCTCCCCATCTCCGGATCATTTCCGGCACCAAATAAAAGAGTATATACTGGTTTTGCTAACAACATCATTCCAATCGCCGCTGGTACCGTAATACCTACTACTAATACATTCGTCCTCGTAAAATGTTTGTACAGTAACTTCACATTCCCTGCTGTATAGGCTTTTGTCATCTCAGGTACGAGAGACATACTAAAAGCAGTCGCAACGGAAACCGGGATAAGTACAACCATCTGGACAAGACCAATTATCGCATTAATCTTCTCCGCTTCTCCTTGCATATACCCTATTTGTATAAGTAGTTTATTAATTGTAAATGTATCAATCGTCTGATATAACGGAATCGCTAATCCAACTACAACGAAAGGAATAGAATATGTAAACAGTTCTCTATACAACGAAAAAAAAGTTTTCGTCGTTTGTGGTATACTGGCAATCTCTTTTTTCTTTAAATGTTTTCTCCTTCTTATATAATACGCACTTAAAACACTTAATCCACCTAGTGCTCCCATAAATGCTCCAAACGTTGAAATACCAACTGCCAACGAAACAGAAGCTTTTATAACATATAAAACGACAAAGCTTCCTATCAAAATAGTTAAGACCCGAAAAAATTGCTCTACAACTACACTGAGCGCAGAAGGTCCCATAGATTGAAAACCTTGAAAGAAACCACGTAACAAGCTCATTACAGGAACGAGTATTAACGCAAAACTTACAATTTGAATATTGTGCGTGACAGCTACCACACTATTCCCCGACTGATCATTTCCATCAATCACAAGTTTAGCTAAATGTGGTGCTAACATATATAATGCTAAACAAGAAATAACGCCCATAATGACCATAAAAACGATACCACTCTTTAGCACTCTCTTAACAGTGTGATAATCATTGAGTTGATCATATTTTGAAACCATTTTTGAAACGGCAAGTGGTAATCCCATCGTTGCAATACTAAGCATAATTGTATAAGGACGGTATGCATACGTATATAATACGTACCCACTCGTACCCACCATTGCTGTAAATGGTATAACATATATAAACCCTAACATTTTAGATATCATCGTTGCCATCGTTAAAAATATCGTTCCACGTAAAAACGGTGATCCTTTCATCACATTCCCCCGCTACGCTTTATTATTACACATTATGGACAACTCCTTTTTTTTAGAACTGAAACAATAAAAAAAGCCAATGAAAAATCATTGACTTTAACGCGCTGCTTTTTTCTTTTTTAAATACTTTAAACCGAAGTATAGAGCAACAAAGAGAACAGCCCCTATAATTATGTAATGTGTGTAATCAGATGCATACTCTTTAATGTGTCGCCAATTTCCACCAAGCTTTTCACCTAAGTATATAAATAGTATTGACCATGGAATAATCGCAACTACTGTATATAGTGTAAATAGTTTTAACGGCATTTTAGCTAATCCTGCTGGAATAGAGATTGCATGACGTACTACTGGGATAAAGCGTGCAGAAAAGATTACTCCTGCTCCGTAACGCTTAAACCAACCTTCGGCTATGTCTAAATGGTGTTTATTAATAAGTAGATATTTCCCATATTTCTCTACAACCGGACGCCCTCCGTAATATCCAAGCCAGTATAAAAAGATTTGGGCTAAAGTACCACCAATAGTTCCGGCGATAACTGCACCGACAAAACTAATTTTACCATCCGCTACTAAAAATCCAGCATACGAAAGTACAATTTCACTCGGGATAATTTCAATCATTAAAGCTAGCGCTACTCCAAAGTAACCTAGGCTTGCAAAAAATTGCAATAACTGATCTATTATGCTTGCTAACATTTTATTTTCTATCTCCTTTTTTCTTCACATACCATCCCATTATTACATAAAGGTCGCATTCTGCCAATATCTTCATTTCAACAATATCATCGGCATAAGCATTATTAATCTATTAATGTTTCTTTTTGAGGTTCTTTCATGTAGGCAAACATTTCTTTAATTTGCTCTTCTGTATTTCTAGCAATCGATAAATTAGGCAATTCATTCTCACCAAAAAACTCCACATCTTCTGTTTCAATACTAGTTTTCTTTTCGCCACCAATAATCTTACAGCCAATAAAAATTTTATATACATGTGTTGCTGAAGGCGATGGTTGATGTTTTTCTTTATCAAATATAGCGAGTAGCTTAAAATCATCTACTTCATAGCCCGTCTCCTCTAAAACTTCTTTTGCAGCTACTTCTGTTGGCGTATAACCAACATCAGCCCATCCACCTGGCAATGCCCATTTCCTATCACTTTTTTCTTTCACAAATAATAGTTTTTCATTTTGAAAAATAACTGCCCGTATATCAACTTTAGGTGTTTGATAGCCTGTCTCACTTGCAAATAAATTCTCTACTACTTCCCAATCTGTCTTTGTGTAATGTGACATCATCGAGATGGAAATATCCCGTAATTGTTGGAAACGCTCTATATCATACACATCCTTAGAATACGTTAAACCCGCTTGAGCTATAGATTGTATTTGTTTTACCCAATCAATCCACTTGACCGTCATGTTTCCACATCTCCATTCTTTATTAAGTAAATATTACGTCAATTCAATTGATACATCTTTATTATACAAAAAAAGAGATTGATAATGTTCCAATCTCTTTCAAAATTAATCCAATTCATGTAAGTGGTCTTGTATATACTTCCTTCTTTTATTTATATATTCATCAATCATATCAGCTTCTTGATCAAATGTTTCTAATTTTTCTTTCATATATGGATCTTGTAGTAAATATGGACGAATCGATTCACACAAACCTTCTACTTTCGGCATCATAAACGAAACAGTAAATTGTTCTTCTAATATTTCTTCCAAAATACTTCGGTATTGTTTTCTAAATACAGGTATATCTAACAATCTTGCACTTAACGTATTATAACCTTGAATACGAATATATTCATGATTAAGTGGTCTCCCTTGTACATCTCGCCCCCAAGTCGCATCATAATCCCACGGTATCACTTCAAATAAATTTGTCTCATCGTTATGATATAGTGCATAGTTATGAACGAAACCATCAAAGTTTTGCGTAAAAATAACTCCAGCTAACCATCGTAAATATTTATCTACATGTAGAAACTTCCCGATTTCTTTTTCATAATCTTCCCTCGACAAAGTATTCGCTTGAAATACAAATTCACTCAGTTGTTCTTCACTATTTTTATTCGAATATTTAAATTCATAACCCGCAAAGAGCTCTGTCTTAACATCTTTATCTCGCTCACTCATTAACGAAAAATTCGCATCATCATCTATCGCATAATAAATAGAACCACTCGGTAACCCTCTATTTTTCAAAAAGTTTTCATCAACTGATTCTAACTGTAAATACACACCTTGAATTTGACCATTAATTTTTATAAATACATGTTGTGATTTTGGCGAAAGTACACCAATATCATGAAAAAAATCTAAAGATAATTTATTTCGTATGAGAGACGGATCCATAAACTCAGAATTCAAATGAAACTCTTTCGCGCCTTGAAATTTTTTCGGTTTATAAAACATAACATGATAAGACTTTTTCTCAAATTCGCGAATATGAGCCCCTCGGTATACGATATCAATGTCATACTTCTTTTTTCCATAAGTTAATTTTGCTGGCACTGGACTATCTGACCAAATGTCCTTTTTCAATTCCACTAAGTACATTGGATGAACAAAAAAATCATATGAAGGCAGCATGTTTTCTCATCCCTTCTCAGTTCTCTTCATTCAATGTATGCGCCTTGTCTTGTCCATACATCCGCTATCATCTATTTATATAAAATTACACTCTTGTCCTGTTCAGAAAGAAGTCGAATCTCATATCATGTTAAGGAAAAAGAATACCTTTTCAATTTAACACTCGATAAGGAGGATTTCTATGAAACGTGATATTAGAAAAGCTGTTGAAGAAATCAAAAGTGCTGGTATGGAGGATTTCTTACACCAAGATCCAAGTACTTTTGAGTGCGATGATGATAAATTCTCTCATCATAAATGTACAACAGGGTGTAAATGTACAACTGGGCGTAAATGTACAACTGGGCGTAAATGTCCAAGAACAAGATGTACTCGCGTAAAACATTGTACTTTCGTTACAAAATGTACTCATGTTAAAAAATGGACGTTTGTTACGAAATGCACTCGTGTACGTGTTCAAAAATGGACTTTCGTTACAAAAGTGACGCGTAGAAAAGAATGCGTTTTAGTTACAAAACGTACTCGCAGAAAGCATTGTACGTTCGTTACAAAATGCATACGCTTTGAAAAGAAATTTTTCTGGACAAAACGAAGTTTCTGTAAAAAATGCGAATTCTTCCCTCACGGACACGGTAGCTCTTGCGATGATGATTGTGATCATGGTAAAGACTGTCACGATGACGGGCACAAATGGAATGATTGCAGAGACGGACATAAGTTCCCATCTTGCAAAAACAAGAAATTCGATCACTTCTGGTATAAAAAACGTAATTGCTAGTTTTTTATGTCCACCAAAAAAGGTCGCTTTGCGACCTTTTTTACGTTTACTGAAAATGACTTATATCTGCAAATTGTTTTACTTTACCACGGTTTTCATCAAATTCAATCACACTAAGGCTCGCGCTATGCATAAATGGCTCTTCCCATACATGTTCAATTTCAAAACCTGCAAAATGCCCTACGAGTAATTTCGCTGCTGCAGCATGAGTAACTATTAAAATATTTTCTCCTTTATGCTTTTCTAAAAGAAAGTGTATCCCTTCAATTACTCTTTTATGAACGGCCGCAAAGTTTTCCCCTGATGTTGACTGAAAAAGATGTGGTTCATTCCAAAATAAATGTACTTCTTCTGGATATTGCATTTCCAAGTCAGCAATTGTTTGCCCTTCCCATATCCCCATGTTTATTTCATAGAAACGTTCATCTTCTATAATTGGCAGATCGCGTTCCCCTTTAATCAATTCAGCAGTATGAAGCGTTCTTTCGCTTGGACTACTATATATGGCATGGAGTGGTAAATCCTTCATACGCTCCCCTAATTGTTTCGCTTGTATCATACCATTCTCTGTTAATGCTGAATTTTTCCGTCCTTGCATCCGCCCTGCTACATTCCATTCTGTCTCACCGTGCCTTGTTACATATACCGTTGTCTTCATTTCACATGCCCCCTTACCCTTACCATTTTGGCCGCGATTCCCACGGCTCTACTCTCCCTACAATCCATTCTGTGCATTTACTTTCAATTCCTTTTATAACTCCGTCAGCAATCTCTTCATGAGTAAGCCATCTTGCATATGTATCTTCTAAAATAAACCCTAATATAATTCTATAATAACTACATAATGTCCCACCTATTTTTTGTGACTTCGTACGCGATGCACTACTACCTAATATATGAAATAAACTATACTTTTCCGATGACAATTCAACTTCATTACAAATGAGTCGTAATGCATGCTTTGCACTAGAGTGTATCCAGGCAACAACTAATGTTATTGGACCATTTTGTTCAATTGTATTTGTAATAGATTGCTTTACATCATCGTCATTTTGATAATCTAAAGGAAGGCACGTAATATTTCCCGGTACAGAACTCACTTGCTTAACATTTTCCAATTTCGTACTATCTCGTCCAATAATAGAAACATGAAACCCTTGATCACAAAGCCACATAGAAACTTTCTTTAGCATTCCTGTTCCACCAATTACAAGCGCATGCAACTTCTTCCCCCCTTAGTAAAATGTCATATAAGGTTTCTCATCTCTATAATAATTTAGACGGTCTTGTAACGTCCCTGAATGAAACTCAAATTTATGACCATCAGGATCAACAAAATATATAGACTCACAATCTCTCACATCACGCTCTCTTCCTTGTAAAATATGAACATTATTTTCTTCTAACCGATGTAACAGGCGTTCAAAATCTTTTTGTTCAACAGAAAATGCGAGGTGCGTATAAGATTGATGAATCTCCTTTCTCGGAATATGTGTTTCTTCATTAAGCGCTATCCATACTCCACATATATTAAAATATGCAAGTTTTCTCCCCTTGACTAATAATTCTCCTTCCAATACTTTCTCGTAAAATGTAATAGAGTTTTCTAAATTGGACACTGAAAAACAAAGATGATTGATTCCCTTTAACAACTCTAATTCCTCCTATACAAATAAAAGATGAGCGAAAATTCACTCATCTTTTATTGTACTATTTCTTTGTAATATATGCCCATTTATAACTGAAGTCTCCACCAAACGTATGGTTAGCGATACCTTTTACATATGTCTTCTCTAAATAAGCCGTACTTTGCTGATACGTAGGAGAGATTGCAGCATCTTGACCAATTAAGATTTTTTCAGCTTCCGCAAGTGCTTTCCAGCGTGCTGCATCATCTTTTAATAACTCTCCTTTTGATTTTGCTACTAAATCATCGTACTTCGGATTTGAATAATCCATTTCATTAAATGAGCTTCCAGTAACGAACATATCAATATATGTCATTGGGTCTGGATAATCTGGACTCCATGCAGATAATGAGAATTCATATTCAAATTTCTTTTCTAAATCTAACTTCTGCTTATATGGTTGTTGCTTCAGATTCACTTTAATACCAGGTAAGTTTTTCTCTAATTCTTCTTTAATAAAGTCGCCCACTTTTTTACGACTACCGTTATCATCATTTAGTAATTCTACTGTAATTGTATCTTGACCAAGTTCTTTCTTCGCTTCTTCCCACAGTTTTTTTGCTTTCGCAGCATTATCTTTACTGTCACGGAAATTTTTATTTACAGTACGGAAGTCTTTTCCATCTGGTCCTGTCGTAAACTTTTCAGGTACTAAGAAATACGCCGGCAATGATCCATCATTCAAAATTACATCCGCAATTCCTTTTTTATCGTACGCTAAATCAATCGCCTCACGAACCTTTTGATTTTTAAACGTTGCATTTTTTTGATTAAAACGTAGGAAATACATACGTGGGTCTAGCTTCGTTTTAAATTCATCTGGTTTATTCTTTTTATATTTGTCTACAAACTCAGAACTTAAAATGACACGATCTGCTTGATCACTATCATATAAATTTACCCCAGTACTTGTCTCTTTTACTATACCCACATTAATTTCTTGTAATTTTACAGCATCTTTATCCCAATAATTTGGGTTTTTCTTTAACTGGTAACTTTGTTCATGTTTCCATTCACTCATTGTAAATGGTCCATTGTACAATAATTTATCTGCTTCTAATCCGTATTTATCCCCTTGTCCTTTTACATACTTTTCATTTAATGGGAAGAATGTAGGGAACGAAGTAAGCTCAAGGAAATAAGGTGCTGGTTGCTCTAATTCTACTACCAACGTTTTATCATCCTTCGCTTTAACACCTAATTGATCCGACGGTACTTCTCCTTTATTTACTTTCTGTGCATTTTTCACATCAAATAAAATAAATGCATATTCTGCTGCTATTGCTTTATCTAATGTACGTTGCCATGCATATACAAAATCTTGTGCTCGAACTGGATCACCATTTGACCATTTTGCATCACGTAATTCAAATGTATATGTCTTTTTATCTTCACTAATCTTCACGTCTTTGGCCATACCTGGAGTTGGTTTATTGTCTTTATCTAGACGATATAATCCTTCCATTGCATTTACAAATACACGGAAAGATACAGAATCTGTTGATTTAGATGTATCCATTGAAGGAATTTCAGCTGTTTCTAGTAAGTTTAATACTTGCTTATCCGCTACTCCCTTACCTGCTTCTTTCTTCGTTGTAGATGCCTTCTCCCCATTTCCGCAACCTGCAACCAATACACTAGCCGATAATGCAACTGCAGCAATCGTTGTTACCTTTCTCTTCATTCTTCCTTCCCCCAATCTATATGTATAAGTTAAAACTTGTATAATATATTTTATTATACAAAAAATTCTGATTATTTTAAATATTTATTTTCATAAAAAGAAAAAAAGCGGTCAGAAATTGCTTTCCCTCCGCTTTGTTGAATATCATTTACTTGTAAGCCATCCTCTATATCAAATGGATTTTGAACTTTAAATATTTCCTCCATTATCTTCAAAAACTCTTCTTCATTTTTAGATTCACCGTTAATCGTAAGTGAATATGGTTCCACTTCTCCCAATTTATAATCAACAATAAATTGAATTCTCACCTTTTTCCTTGGCATCTCAGGACTCTCCCCCTGAAATTCTACTAATTCTAATCCTTCCGTTCCCCGATAGTATATCCATCCTGAATTTTGAAAATAATTTTCGAACGATTCACCAATTGAAAAGACTGGATATTCATAAAGCGAGCTTGTACGAACTTTTTGAATAATATCCCGATCAGTTGGGAAAAAGAAATGACTAAACAAAATACTAGTAACTGCTAAAATAGTAACGATTGTTGCTCCCATTTTACTCGTTCCACCACTATCACGGATGAGATAATTTTCAACCGATTCATCTTTAATTCCCCGTGCTTTTATTCGATATATACGCCTTTCTGCAAATTGATAAAATAATCCATTTGCAAAAATCCCCATCCCAAATAGAATGAAAACGAGTAATAAAAACGTGAGAGGCACCATATTAATAATTGGCAATGCTACGTTGAACCCCATATAATAAGAAAATGCATCACATGCTACTAATAACAGTATAAATAAAGCAGCAGGTACGTAATACTTACGATATCCAAGCCAACCTACATTAAAAATAGCAGCCAGACCATTCCAGCTCCACCTAGCAATTCGCTTATTCTCAAGCTCCCATTTTCTTTTGTAATATGGATATTGTCTCCCTACATATACTTCTAATTCTTTGTCTATTAGCGAGCTTTCTTCACCTTGTTCATTATGCAAGTTTCGTTGACAATTTGCACAATTCAGCTGATCATTAATACAAGGTCGCCCACAATTTATACATTTCAAAACAATCCCTCTTTCCATCCATACTTCATTGTGAACTACCCACCACTTAGTATCTCTTACGAGCTTACCCCGAAGTGGGGGCTTCTCGGTTCATCGTTACTTTTGATAGCTAACGAATTTGTCTTAGGACAGCCGAGCTAACTCCCTCGTTCCAAAGGTTGTTTCTTACGATTTATTTAAAATACCTTCATGTTTCAATAACCACTCTTTCCTCCATAAACCACCCGCATACCCAACAAGTTTTCCACTCTTTCCTATTACACGATGGCATGGAACGATAATTGAAATTGGATTCCGGCTATTTGCCCCTCCTATCGCTCGTACAGCTTTCGTATTCCCAACCTTCTCCGCAATATCTAAATATGAAGCACTTACGCCATACGGAACAGTGTAAAGTGCATCCCATACATTCTTTTGGAATGGTGTTCCTTCAGCAGACAATGGAACTGTAAACTCTTTTCTTTTTCCTTCAAAGTATTCATCTAATTCATTTATACATTGTTCAACAAGTTCATTTTTATGTTCTTCTTTTCTATCTTCAACAAATATAACAGACGTAATTCCTTCTTCGTTCGCTGTAATTTCTAACAAACCTAATTCACTATCATAATAAGCCTGGTACATATGTCATCCTCCAATTCATTACATATTATTTATTGTAACACGAATAGACGAAATTTTTCGTATAAGCGTTTTATTAGGGAAACAAAAAAGAGGATGATACAATGTAAGAAAATTCAATCAAGGGGGATATTTAATGGAGTTTCAACTCTTTTCACCTTATACAATTAAGGACGTTACGCTAAAAAACCGTATCATTATGTCACCTATGTGCATGTATTCATCAGAAAATGAGGATGGCCAAGTAACTAATTTTCATCTCGTCCATTATGGAACCAGGGCTGCTGGCCAAGTAGGTTTAGTTATGATTGAAGCAACAGCTGTGTTACCTGAAGGACGAATTTCTAGCAAAGACTTAGGCATTTGGGATGACACTCTAATTGAAGGCTTACATAAAACGACAACATTTATACATAATAACGGTGCAAAAGCAGCCATTCAACTCGCTCACGCCGGAAGAAAGGCTGAATTAGAAACAGATGCTTTCGCTCCCTCAGCAATTCCGTTTAACGATAGAATGAAAATACCAGTAGAAATGAATAAAAAGCAAATTAAAGAAACTGTTTCTGCTTTTCAAAAAGCAGCTTTACGCTCTAAACGAGCGGGGGTTGACGTTATTGAATTACATGGTGCTCACGGTTATCTTATTAATGAATTTCTTTCTCCGCTTTCCAATAAGCGGACTGATGAATACGGGGGATCACCTGAAAATCGCTATCGTTTCTTACGCGAAATCATCGATGCTGTAAATGAAGTTTGGAACGGACCGTTATTTGTTCGTATTTCAGCAAATGATTATCATCCTGACGGGTTAACGGTTCAAGATTATGTGCAGTATACAGGATGGATGAAAGAACAAGGGGTAGATTTAATCGATTGTAGTTCTGGTGCTGTTGTACCCGCACATATTGATGTGTATCCTGGTTACCAAGTACAATATGCTAAACATATTAAGGAGCATGTTGACATCGCGACTGGTACGGTAGGATTAATTACAACCGGATCACAAGCAGAGCAAATTTTAAATAATAACGAAGCAGATTTAATTTTTATCGGACGCGAGTTACTTCGTAATCCATACTTCCCAAGAATAGCTGCCAATGAACTTGGCTTTGAATTACAAGAACCATATCAGTACCGACGAGCACCTGGAAACATTAAAACTAATAAATAAAACCGAGAAGAATATGTAATACTGAATCTAAAATAATTAAAGATATATAAGATATACTACACGACAACACATGTTGTTTAACAATGTAGTTTTAAGGTGTATCAACACTTTGCTCTTTGCTTGATACACCTATTTTTTATGTTTTTTATCACCCATTTATCACTACATTCAAAATCTTTATTACCACTTTTATTACTACATTCATTAAGTCAACAAATATGTTATATCCTTTCTTTTAAAACTGCCCTCTTTACTTTAAGTACAATACTTCACAATTTTTTCACCTAAATAAATTCAATCTCTTAAAAGTGTTATCCATGTAAAAAGATGCCACCTTATTAAAGAAAAGCGCTTTATAGTGGAATAATAAAATAGAGAAATAGAAACAACTTAGGTTATTTCCCTTCAAGTAACGCAACCGTTGTAGCTTAGAAATAAAGTTTGATTAAATTAGACCTTAAAAAATTGAAATTAATACATAATAAAACAACACTTGAAATTATTCATACTTGCTTTAATTGTAATATACGTTCGGACACAATTTAGACACAAAATATCCGATTCCTTGTACGCTAAGGGATCGGGATATTTATTTTACTGTTTTATATAGTTTACAATTTCTCGCTTACGAGGTCTGTGTAGCAACCGAACCAAATCTTACGTTAAGTATTAGTGGACATCAAAAATAGTAATGACTAATCCAGATTAACATCCATCCGATTCACAATTAAATATACCAATATGTTAAACGGCTAAATAATACAAACGGTATGAAGAGAATTTCTACTCTTTTCATACCGTTCTAAATTTGTTTATAAGTTTCATACGAAATTCGTGGAAAGATGGCAGCATCTCTTTTATAAATAAGGCTCAAAAGTTACCATACCTGATAAAGGAAATATTAATGTAACTCTAGTTCCTTTATTCACTTCAGATTCAATGCCAATTTTCAATCCTAATTTTGAACACAGTTTTTCGCATAGATACAAGCCCATTCCTGTACTTTTGCTAAATCTCCTTCCATTCTCTCCAGTAAATCCTTTTTCAAAAACTCTATTTATATCTTTAGTTATTATCCCTACTCCATTATCCTCTATAGTTAGTATTACTGAGTTAGCTTTCTTAATTGAGTATATACGTATCATTTGTTCTTTGTTATTTGAGTACTTTATAGAATTTCCTATTATTTGATTAATAATAAATTCAATCCATTTTCCATCACTATATACGATTTCATCAATATCCTGTATGTCTAATTTTATTCTCTTATGAATAAAATCCCTATAGTTTCTTTTAATTACATTCCTTACTACATTATCAAGGTTGATTGGCTTTATAATATAGTCTTTATTAACGTTATTGCTTCGAGAATAATACAGAACCTGTTCTACAAACCCCTCGATTCGATCCATTTGAGAGTCAATTTTATTAGTTACTTCATTTTGATTATTTTCAATTATTAGCTTTGTAGAAGCTATCGGTGTCTTAATTTCATGCACCCATGTCTCTATATATTCTCTGTAATCTATTTGCATATCTCTATAATATTTTACATTTTCATGCATATCTCTACTTATTTCTTTCAGTATAGCGTTAAGCTTTTCCCCATGTATAAAGTTTGCTTCCTTTACTACCTCTGGAAGTAGGTATTTTTTCTCCAAGTTTTCTAATATACCATTAATCTCATTATAATAATTTTTACATTTTATAAATTCTATAGCCATATATGAAATCAATGGAAAAAACCAAATACAAAAGACAAAGAATATTATAATGAACTGAACATTCGCAGTCAGCAATATACCTGCTAGTATAATAAATACCAGTACATTAGATAGTATTACTACCATTTTATCTTTAAAAAATTCACCTATATTCATGGCATTATATACCCTAACCTTCTTCTTGTTGCAATTGGATTTTCTATACCTATCTCTTCAAGCTTTTTTCTTAATCTATTTATATTAACAGTTAAAGTGCTATCATCCACAAAATAATCAGATTTCCATAAGGTTTCCATGAGTGAATCTCTTTTTACAATATTACCGCGATTATTTATTAAGCATGAGAGTATCTTAACTTCATTTTTAGTTAACTCTACAGACTTGTCTTGATAAGTAACTGTTGCATTTGAAAGATTTAAATTAAAATCTCTATAAATTAAGATATTATTCGTCTTTAAATCTCCAGATGTTCTTCTTAAAATGTTTGTTACTCTTGCTAATAGTATTTCTGTATTATAAGGCTTTGTTATAAAATCATCTGCTCCTAAATTCATACTTATTAGTTCATCTACATCACTATCTCTGCTTGTAACCATGATGATTGGAACATCTGAAGTTTTACGTATTTCTCTGCATATATAATAGCCATCGAACACAGGAAGATTTATGTCTAGTAATATAAGGTCTGCATTCTCACTTTCTATATATTCGATAATATGATTAAAATCTGTGGGAGCCTTTACTTCATATCCATACTTTATAAAAAAATTTTGTAATTCTTCTCTGATGGTTTCATCATCTTCAATAAGAATGATTTTTTTCATGACTTTTCCCTCCCTATACAGAATATAAGGCTATTACATCTTGAGAAACAAGGTGTAATAGCCCTAATAAGCATTATAAAATCAAGTATTACTTTTTACAATATTTTTATACCCGACATATGTCGTGTATAAATATACTACATAAACTACAAGAAATACTAAGCCAGTCATCAATGCTGGTAAAGTAATATCTATTTCTTGAAACGCGTTAATAAAATCATTGACTACATAAATTCCAACTACAGAATGAATTAGGGCAAGAATAACTGGAAGACTAAAGTATACGAAAGTTTGAATAAAAATTGTTTTGTCGATCATTGTTCCGTTTGAACCAATTCTCTTCAAAGATTTATATCGATCTATGCTATCACTGGCTTCCGATAATTGTTGAAGAGCTAATACAGCCATACTCGTTATTAAAAATACAATACCTATATATATCCCAATAAACAGTATGATAGTTTTCAATCCCTTACTTTCTGCACAAACTTCATCCTTTGATTTGCCTGCTATACGATTAATATTTAATTTCGGTCCATTTTCGTCATAAAAGCCCCGTGCAACGTTATCATATTTTTTATTATATTCTTCTCTATTTCCACCTAAATAATTCACATTAAGTACGGATGCAATAATTTTGTAGTCTGATAAAAACTCATCATTTATAACGATTGTGAAGAAATCAAATTGTTCATCAGAAGTGTAAAGATTCTCTTGCATAATTTTAGCGTTTTTCACCAGATATTCTTTTTCTTTAATATTCACCTTATTGCTATTTTTTAATCTTTCATTTATCGAATTAAACAACCGCTTATTATTTGATAAAAGTAAAACTTCATTGTTATTTAAAGTGATTACCTTTTCACCTTTAAGATTTAAAATTTTATTATAATCAGATACTTTAATGAAATTCATACCGCTTTTCTTATAATCTTTACGTACTTCTGGTACTAAGTCCCCCACAGACATCTCTGTTGGATATACATTATAAGATACATATTTTTCGTCTTTACTTATTTTAAAATTAACTTTATTTAATACGTCTTCTATAGTGTAACTTTCATCCTTATTCTCCAATTTAATACTGGCATCAAATGGTGTTGTTTCTTTCATTCTTGCGTCCATAATTCTGTTAAAGCTTATTCCTGTAGATAAAGCCACCATTGTAAGGCATAACATTAAACAGATTAAAGACATGGATATAAAATTTGTATTAACCTTACTATTTATTTGTTTGATGATAAATATATTTAACCCTTTAAAATAAACTTTTTTATTCTTCTTTACAACATATAATATAAATCCAGATAAACTAAAGAAAAACAGAAATGTACCTAATATGCCAAGAATGATTGATACCATGAGCATAGGATTTTTAAAATTCAATCCGATTTTTAGTACAGTCACATATGCATATCCAAGTGACGCTACACACATAATAAATGTGATTACATAGATAAGAGGATTTATAAATTTTACATCTTCGTTTTTTCTACCTGCTGTTAACATATCAATTATTTTGTATTTAGAAACAACATATACATTAAATAACATAACAAGCAAAAACATGATTCCAAAGTATAATACGCTTTTACCTATAGCACCTGTTGAAATTGTAAATTTATATTTATTGATGGACAATTCAAATAACTTTAATGCAAATGTAGATAATCCCTGAGATACTCCAATACCTATTATAAGCCCACTCACTAAAGATATAACACCAACTAGAATTGTCTCTGTTACTAATATTCTAGATATGTTTCTTCTTCCCATACCTAAAGTCATGTATATTCCTAATTCTTTTTTACGTTTTTTGATTAAGAAATTATTTGCATACAATATTAAACCACCTAATATTACCGATACAAATACTGACACATTTGAGATAACACTCATTATTGCAGACACATACTTTCGATCTGAAGCGTTAATTTCCATAAGTGCCTTTTGTGATTCTATTGAGTTAAAGCTATAAAATATACAAACAGCCAGTGTTAGTGTTAAGAAATATATTGCATAATCTTTAAGACTTTTCTTTACATTCCCAATAGCAATCTTAGAGTACATTATTATCGTCACCTCCAAGAAGGGTTATAACTTCGATAATTTTAGTAAAGAATTCTTTTCTGGAATCATTCCCTCTTACCAACTCGATAAATATTTTTCCATCTTTAATAAAAAGAATTCTACGAGCATAGCTTGCTGTAAATGCATCATGAGTAACCATAAGTATTGTAGCTTTTAAATCCTTATTTAGACTTTCAAATCTTTCGAGTAATAATCTAGCTGATTTAGAATCTAACGATCCTGTTGGTTCATCTGCAAGTACTAAAGATGGATCTGTTACGATAGCTCTTGCCGAAGCAACCCTTTGTTTTTGTCCGCCTGACATTTGATAAGGGTATTTGCTTAATACTTGTTCAATGTCTAAATATTTTGCAACTGCTTGTATTTTCCCATCAATTTTTGAACTTTTCTCACCTTTTATTGTTAACGCTAGAGCAATATTTTCATAAGCAGTAAGGGTATCTAATAAATTAAAGTCTTGAAATATAAACCCTAATTCATTTTGTCTAAACTTATCTAGTGACTTTGATTTTAACCGAGTAATGTCACTATTATTTATTATTATTTTTCCCGTAGTAACATTATCAATAGTTGATATACAGTTAAGTAATGTAGTTTTGCCACTTCCTGAAGGCCCCATTATCCCAACAAATTCTCCCTCATCTACCTTAAAACTAATATTATCTATAGCCTTTGTTACATTATCTTTATTACCATAATATTTTTCGATTTTTTCTACACTTAATATATTTCGCATTAATACTTCTCCTTTTTCATTATAAAAATTCTTTAACTCCCATTCATTTATGTAATTCATTTTATATAATTTCATTTATAGTATCGATGGAATTACATTTCATTAACATTACATTTTTGTTATATTGAGCGATACCTCTACATATAAGTTACCAGAAATCGCGATGGTATAAGTAAGGATTATTCGATGCCTTACCAAAGAGGCAGATAAATGTAGGGGTATCGGTTCTGGTGCAAAAACGATAATACTTATGTAATTATAGGTAATAAAAAACTCTAAATTTTCTATGTTACATAGAAAATCTAGAGTTTTCATTCCAAATATTGATTAAACATACTTTATCTACGTTTTACAACCATATTAGAGAAAGAACTTTACTAATAATAAAATATCATTAATTTTCTCCAAAAAAAACATTTTAGATCAAAGGACCAATTATCCATTTCTAATCTAACCTAATCTTAAAGTTCAAATTTTATTTAGAAACCCCCATCTTTTTTTGCTTTTTAAACATAATCCCAATCCTAAACCAATTACCGCAACCACAATTGATTATAAGAAAGTGTCATTGTTCCCAGCAATAAAGGCATCTATTGAAATTGTTTTTTTCAGCTTTTGAATCGCATCAGCTGACATTCCGATCATCTCAGATTTATGTTCTTTTAACATTTCTGTACCATGAAACTGTGTACGATTCGATATCAACGTGACAATAAGACTTGAAGTTATTGCTCCAACTGTTTGCCCTAACGTACTGTTCATCGCAGTACCATGTGATACTTCTTCTGGCTTTAATGCATTGAGTGCATTTGTTTGAAGAGACATTTGAACCATCCCCACGCCAATTAAACGAATAGCATACGTTAAACAAATAACCCACGAAGCGGTTTCTAGTCCTAGATTCCCTAAAATTACAGATGCCACAATCATTAAAGAAAAACCGATTAGGATAAGTGGACGAATTCCAAAACGATCAAATAACTTACCGTTAATTGGTGCTAATAATCCCATAATCATCGCACCTGGAAGCATAATTAATCCTGATTTTAATGCTGTCATGCCTTGAATGTTCTGCAGAAATAACGGTACAGAAATCATCACCGAATACATTGCAAAGATAGTTGTAATTAGCACGAAAATAGATAATGTATATTTAGGGTTTAGGAAGATCTTAAAGTTTAAAATTGGTTTTTCTAAGAAGTTTTGACGAATGACAAAAGCTGCAATTCCTAAAACTCCTGCAATTAAACTAACAATAACTACTGTGGAATCCAAGCCTTCTTTACCCACAGCACTAAAATACCCGAACCAGAACAAAAGCATGAATTACTAAACTATATAGAATGGGCAGAAAAAACGAAGGGATTTTACGAGGAAAAAGGTTTTAATTTGGAAGTAATGAAAATAAAAAAAACCATAAAAATGGTTTAGAGTGTGATTACGAAAAACGAGGGATTACCTCCTTCGAACTAGGTAAAAAAGCAATAGACGCCCTTCTTGCGGAGGGCAAAGAAGTTACCTTGCACAATGTATCTAAAAAGACAAAAGAACTCGATGAACAAGGCCAAGGGATTCATTTTAATACTATAAGAAATCATGAAAAAATCTATGCGTATTATAAAGAAAAGAGTAAGAGTTATAAGAAAAAACAAAAAGAGATCGAAAAGCACCTTCCCTATCGAAAAAATGAAAAACATGCTTTTCACGAGTTTGAACAATTAAAGTCTGACAGGAATTTAAAGAATGTTTACAGACAGTATATACGTCTAACGAAGTCCGAATTAGCAACGCGTTTAATAGAAACTGAGCAGTATATCGCGAAAGGAAATCAGGCGTATTTGAAAAGGTTATTTGAGACGTATGAGGGATAAAAGTGGAATAAAATTGTCGTGATAAAAGGAGTGGATTCCCCACTCCTCTTTCATTTTAATATAAGTGTTAAACAACGTGTATTTACTGTTAATCCAAGCCTAAAACTCTATTTCCTTTGTCTTTCAGTAAAAGTCATTCTTCTCGGTTTTATTTATTCTATCGTTGTAATTTTATTTGAATTATAAATATGAATACCAGATTCTTCACGTAGCGCTGTTATATACATTCCTTTCGCCACATCTTTAGCTGAAATTGGTTTATACTTTTTAAAAGCCCCTTTAAATATAAACGGAAGAATACGAGATAATTTCTCAGCCATTCTTTCCCCAAAACGATATTCTTGTCGATTTCCAACTAATAATGACGGCCTGAAAATATGTATGCCACCAATAACTAACTTTTTCAGCTCCTCTTCCATTTTCCCCTTCACTTGCGAGTAAAAGAAAAATGATTTAGGTTTTGCTCCCATTGATGAAATAACAAGAAAATTTTGCACGCCTTGTTTTTCAGCTAAGCAGGCAGCTCGTAATGTATATTCATAATCTACTTTTTTAAAATTCGACTTCGACTTCGCTTTTTTTATCGTTGTTCCTAAGCAACTAAAAACATCATCTACTGCAAAAAATTCTTTGTATTCCTCTAATACTGAAAAATCCACCTGTTTCTGTTGCAATTTCTCGTGCTGTAATTGTAATTGTAATGGTTCCCTTACAAAAATAGTAACCGAATCGTAGTAATCTGAGTCAAGTAATAGTCGCGTTATTTCTTGTCCAACTAACCCACTTGCGCCAAGTACTAACGCTGTTCGCTTATTCATATATGTGTATACCTCTTTATTTACTATTCTCTCCTATAGCTAATCGTCGCTAACAGGAGTTTCCGTTCTCCCATTTTACCATAAGTAAAGCACTATGCGTATGCATAGTGCTTTACTTACTCTTTTTTCTCTTCTTTTTCTTCCGCTGGCAATTTTGTAATTGTTGTAGCATCCCCTAAATTACTTATTAGTCTTCTTAAAAAAATTAAAACAAAAGATAATGGCAAAACAACCGCAAGTATTAATAAGATAGCTTCCATGAAGTAACCCAAGCGCTCATCCCCTTTTTTCTGCTCCCTCCCAATATATGAAAGTAACATTGTCACATATGCACCAATCATAAAAATTAATACCTTTCTTTTTGACAGATTTATTACAAAATCAAATCGTAATGATTATTATTTATTGCAACTTTCATAAAGATGTATTATACTAGGTTCGCAAACTAAAACGTAATTATTCCGTTTTGTATCAAAACGATATTTTCTTCTTATATTTGGAGAAAATATAATTGTAAAAAAGAAAAGAGGAGAATTATATGCCTAAAAAATTAGCTCTATTTTCATTTATACTTATTTTCACACTCATCTTTGCTGGATGTTCTAACAACAAAGATAGTACAGCGAAAAAAGATGGGAAACTTTCTGTTTATACAACCATTTTCCCACTCGCTGACTTTGCAAAAAAAATCGGTGGTGATTATGTAAATGTAGAAACAATTTACCCACCTGGTGCGGATTCTCATACATTTGAACCAAGTCAAAAGCAGACTGTACAAGTGGCGAAAGCCGATTTATTTGTTTATAACGGCGCAGAATTAGAACCATTTGCCGAAAAAATGGAAAAATCATTAAAAAAAGAAAACGTAAAGATTGTAAATGCATCTAAAGATATCGAACTTCGTGCTTCATCTGAAGAAGAGCAGCACGATCATGGAGACGGTCATAAAGAAGATGAACATCATCACGATAAAGACCCACACGTTTGGATAGACCCTACTCTTGCGATGAAACAAGCAGAAAAAATTAAAAATGCACTTGTAGAATTACAGCCTGAACATAAAAAAGAGTTCGAAAAAAACTTTGCAGCACTACAAACAAAATTTACTGATTTAGATGATCAATTTAAAGCAGTTGTTGCAAATGCAAAAACGAAAGAAATATTAGTTTCACACGCAGCTTACGGCTACTGGGAACAACGATACGGTTTGAAACAAATTCCAATCGCTGGAATTTCAGCATCTGATGAACCATCTCAAAAGCAGCTTGCTGACATTACAAAAACAGTAAAAGAGCACGGTCTACAATATATTTTATTTGAAACATTCTCTACTCCAAAAGTAGCATCAGTTATTCAAAAAGAAACAGGTACAAAAATTTTACGCTTAAATCACCTTGCTACTATTTCTGAGGATGATGCAAAGAACAATAAAGATTACTTCACATTAATGGAAGAAAACGTAAATACTTTAAAAGAAGCAACAAACTAATCAACTATATTTTCTAGGCAGCTGAATATGTCATCCAGCTGCCTTTTTATGTATTTATCCTTGACTTGATCGAAATAACAAGTAGAATTATCCATATTAGCTTGTAAGCTATACTAATTTAGAAGGTGAGTTGGAACTATGAATCTTCACATTTGTGAAGTAACAGCAAATAATTGGCGTTCAGTTGCTGCTTTAGACGTAGCAAAAGACCAGCAGCAGTTTATTGAAAGCAATGCGTTTTCTTTAGCGGAATCATTATATGAAGAAAACGGAACGTCAGTAGGCTTATATGACAAAGAAACACTCGTTGGATACGCAATGTACGGTTGGTATTCCCAAAAACATGAAAGCGTATGGTTAGATCGTTTTATGATTGACCAACAATTTCAAGGAAAAGGATACGCAAAACGTTTCCTTCGCTTACTAATTCAATTCTTGCAACAAAAATTCGAATGTAAAATAATTTATTTAAGTTTACATCCTGACAACAAACACGCAATGGGACTATATGAGTCATTTGGCTTCCGTTTAAATGGGGATATTGATGACGAAGGTCCAGTTGTAGGTGTTGTAATGGAATTACTTATAGATGAAAATACAAGTCTGTGAAAACAGGCTTTTTATTATGCATTTATCAATGTTATGTTTTCTATTTTTAGTTTCGTTCCCTTATTACTTCATTTTTGTAATCTAGTATTATCTCATTAAAATGCTCATAAAAAATAAGCCTGCGATTTACGCAGACTTATTTCACACATTCTTCAAAATGTTCTTGGAACCATTCTTTATTAATATCTCTTCCGATGAAAACTACTTCGCTTACTCGCTCTTCGCCCTCTTGCCACTCTCTATCGTACGAAGCAGCAAATAACGTATGCACACCTTGGAAAACAATACGTTTATCTACTCCATCAATAGATAAAATTCCTTTGTAGCGATATAAATGCTCCCCTAGTTCTTGAACGACAGCTGACATCCACTCATTCAATTTTTGTAAATCTAACGGACGTTCTTCACGTAGTACAAACGATTTTACACCTTCTAGATGGTTATGTTCTGTATGAGGGTAAATTTGCAGCGTATCTTTCGTTTTAAACGTTTGAATTTGTAATAACGATGGAATATCTACCTCACAGTTAGTCGCCTCGATTAACTTTGCAGTCGGGTTAATTCCTTGAAGTTCATGCAAGAGATTTTCTTTCTCATTTTCTTCAATTAAATCTAATTTATTAACTAACACAACATCAGCAAAGGCAATTTGTTCTTTTGCTTCTAGTCCCTTTTCAAAATGTTTATGTATATGATAGCTATCTACAACTGTTACAACACCGTTAATTTGGTATGCAGATTGAATAACTGGATCTAAAAAGAAAGTTTGAATAATCGGACCTGGATTTGCAAGACCTGTTGTTTCGATTACTAATCCATCAAAGTCCATTTTCCCTTCTGCTTTCACATCCAGTAATTGTTTTAAAGCAACAAGTAAATCTTCACGCACAGTACAGCATAAACAACCGTTTGTCATTTCCATAATTTCTTCTTCAACGTTCATAATTAATTGATTATCGATACCAATTTGTCCTATTTCATTTACAATCACTGCTAATTTCTTGCCGTGATCCTCTGATAAAATTCGATTTAATAATGTCGTTTTCCCTGATCCAAGAAAACCAGTTAGTATTGTTACTGGAATCATTCCTTACATCTCCTTATAGCTATATGTTTCTACATTATAGCATACAGAGAAAAACGTTTTTGTAGCAAAACATATTTATTGTATGTACGACCCTGTAACTATATAATAATACGTAGTAAGAAAGCCTTTTCAAAAATATTATTCATTCATATAGGGGGTACTTATAGTGGAACGAGTTCAAATGGCCGAAACGCTAGAATTTTCTCGTATTATTCAAGGTTTTTGGCGTTTAGCAGAATGGAATATGCCAAAGCAAGAGTTACTTTCTTTTATTGAAGACTGTATGGATTTGGGGATTACTACTTTCGATCACGCTGATATTTATGGTGGGTATACGTGTGAAGGATTGTTTGGAGAAGCGTTACAATTAAAGCCTTCCTTACGCGAAAATATGCAAATCATCACTAAATGTGGAATCGCTCCCCCATCACCGAAATTTCCAGAACGATATGTTGCTCACTACAATACGAGTGCTGAACATATCATAAAGAGCGCGGAGGATTCATTACAAAACTTACATACAGATTATATTGATGTATTGCTCATTCATCGTCCTGATCCATTCACGGACCCAAACGAAGTGGCAGAAGCGTTCTCACGCTTAAAGCAAGAAGGAAAAGTTCGTCACTTCGGTGTTTCTAACTTTTTACCTTCTCAATTTAATATGTTAAGTTCATATTTAGATTTCCCGCTCATTACAAATCAAATTGAAGTATCTGCGATGCAAATGGAGCATTTTGAAAAAGGTACGATTGATTTATGCCAAGAAAAACGAATCAATCCAATGATTTGGTCACCTCTTGCTGGTGGAGAAATCTTTACTGGCCAATCAGAACGCGCCGTACGTGTACGTGAAACTTTACAAAAAATTGCTACTGAGCTAGGCGTTGATAGCATCGATACTGTTATGTATGCATGGTTACTTGCTCATCCAGCTAAAATGATGCCAATCGTTGGCTCTGGTAAATTAGATCGAGTAAAAACGGCTGCAATGGCAACAAAAGTTAATTTAGACCGCCAACAATGGTTTACAATTTTCGAAAGCTCTAACGGTCATCCTGTACCATAATAAACAAAAAGAAGAGCTGTTGTATTTTATCAAGACCTAATTTTAAAAAAGATAGAAAAATTAAAGGGTTCTACATATTAGATATGACTAATATGTAGAACCTTTCTTCTTTTACTAAAGCCCCCGTTAGTTGAATAAGTAATTTATCACTTTCGAATATATTTATATACGATATAAAAAAACACCTATTAGAAATATATAAGTCATCCCTAATGATTCTTCAACTTCTTTAAAGTCTTTATATTTCAATAGAATCAATTATTCCCCATTTTATTTGGTTAGAAATGCAGTACACAAGTGTCCTGTTTTTACTTTTAAATAATCAAAAAAAGCGAGTATTTTCTACTCGCTAGTTACCTCCACTGTTGGTTTCTGATTTTCCTCTTCCCTTATGCCCATATCAAATTGAATTTTTTTTAGATGCCTTGGTATTACATAAACATATTCCAAAATTATCTCTGTAAATTTGAATAGGGAACTTACTAATTGTTGATCAAATTCCACATCATCACCGTGTGCAGCTTCGTTGCCAATATCTTTGATGATAGAAGACATTACTGAAAGAATCGGTGGGATTACACCATTATCTGATAAATATTTCAATTTACGATATAGATCTTTCCCTTCCGCACCTTTATCCTTACACATTCTTTCAAGTGTTCTCCTTAAAGCCAGAGATGTTATAGCTCCATCAATATTTCTCACTTTATGTGCTGCTTCAAAAGCCTCTTTCACTCCGGAGGGAAACTTTATTACTTGAGATTCTATTAGAGGATATAATACCTTTTCGCTCCAATATTCTGTTCCATCTGGTCCGCACTCAAAAGTACTTGAGGATTTCAGTTCTAATGTAACTTTCTGACATACTGGACAAAGAAAAAGGTTATAAACATCCCAATATTCCCCGATTTGTATTTCTCCGTAACCTGGTTCATATTCAACTTCAGGAATATTATGTTTATACGTAGTCACTAACTCCATCTGTGTTTTATTTCCACAATGAAAACAAAGTCTAACTTCTTTCATTCCTCCTCACTCTCCTCTCATAAAATTTCTACAATAGGATAGTTTTCCTCTTTAAATATAAAAAAACGAGGAGACACCTATTTTTAGGTCAGTTAACTTGAACGTATCATAATAAAAGATACCCACAAATTAGAACATATCTAATATGTGGGTTATTTTTGGCTTTAAAATTCAACTAAAGCACTCCGTTAGTTGAATAAGAGTTGTAATATCATTACTAATCAAATTTATCTTTATTTAGAAAATACAATTAAATCATTCAATTACAATTACTTCTCCATCCCTTTCCCGTTTATTTGTAAGAGCCCCTCTTATTGGTTATACTAACTTTATTAGGGAAAGTAGTGTTGAGAATGAAAAGAAAAATCTTATTCGGTTCTGCTGCTATTGCCGTTATACTTATTGCCACACTTGGAGTTCGTGAATATGGGGCTCTTAAATATTCAAGCGACAAAGATGACTCAACAAATAGCAACATTGTAGAAGCATCTAAATCCCAAATTTATAATGCTGAAATCGGAGAATGGGTTTCAAAGATGAACGTATTACTTTCCGAACCGATGAACGACCCAAAATTGAAAAAAGCTAGTAACGCTGAAGGTTTCGAGTATTACTTGAAGTCACTAGTAGTCAATGATGAATCACCAATCCATTTAATTAAAGGAAATAAAGAATTGGAAAAAGATTATATAAATTTGTTCCTTTTAACAAGTTATATATCTAATAAGCAAGTTGCCCGTACGGTACATTTAGATCCTAATGGTGAAGCAATGGAATCAACAGATTTAGTTAATCAATGGGCACCTACTGATGAAAATACGCGTATTGCATTCGAATACATGAAGCAAATTATCAATGATTTAGACGTTGTAATTAATCATAATGGAAAAGGTGAACTATATGGTGTGACGCATGTATTGAACACGCGTTTGGCTTCGCAACAAACGAAAAAAAAGCCAGTCCTATTCGCTGTAGGACTGGCTTTCGTGTTGTCTTGCTAAATTTCATAACGTTTCGCACTTAAAGTATATCATGATTTAATTTCTCAATCAAAAGTATTGAGTATTCTTTTATCATACTTGTTACGTAAAAAAAGAACCTCTAAGCATACAAGACTTGAATAATATTTTTGTATATGAAAGATTAGTTCTTTTGAAAAGTTTTTTTAATGTATCATCATATTGTGTAGTGTAGAATGAAAAGAAACCTTATCTAAGGAGAACAAAATGAAAATAGAACGTATGTTAACCATTATTGTGATGTTACTTAATAGAAATCGTATAACAGCCAATGAATTGGCTCAAAAATTTGAAGTGTCGGTTCGGACTATTTACCGAGATATTGAAACAATCAATCTAGCCGGAATTCCTATCATTTCCCACTCTGGAAACAATGGTGGATTCAGCATTTATGAAAATTATAAATTAAATCATCAAGTACTGACTCTTAATAATCTGTCCTCCCTTCTTTCTGTTCTCAAAGATATTAATTCCACGGTTGACGACATTGAGCTAGAATCATCCATAGAAAAGTTAGAAAATATCATTCCTAAAAACAAGGCAGATGAACTAAAGCTGCATATGGAACAAATCATCATTGATTTACATCCTTTTGGAGAATCTCTAGAACAAAAGTCATTAGTTAAAACGCTAAGAAAATCTATTACACAGACTGATATACTGACGATTGACTACAGAAATTATAATAATATTGTCAGCAAAAGACGAGTTGAACCTATGTCACTCATATTTAAAAATTATACTTGGTACTTATTTGCTTATTGTCTTTCAAAAGAAGATTTCAGAATATTTAAAGTTTCCCGTATAAGTGATTGTTATATCGAAAATCAATCATTTGAACGTCGAGAAAAATCGTATCATGAGATTAGGACATTATTAAATGAGCAAACAATAATGACAACAATTGTCTTAAAGATTTCCTCTATAATGCAGTCTCGTGTGGAGGATATTTTTAATAAAGAAGATATTTCGGTGTTAGAAACAGGTGAACTTCTTGTTAAAGCTACACTCCCCGAAAAAGAATGGTTGTTCTCTCTCATATTTAGTTTTGGAGAGCATGTAGAGGTCTTAGCTCCAAAAGAAATGCGTGAAGCAATTGCTTCAAAACTCAGATTGATGGCTGAAAAATATCGTTAATTGCGTTTCTCAAAGTTGACAGACTGTTGTCAAATCACCGTGATAATATTGTTGTTATAAGACACATTTATTTTAATTAGGAGGAACGTTAAATGACAAACAATTATGAATTTCCAACACCAACACTTATCTCAGTTAACGGTGTGAAACTAGAAGTTTTTGAAGCTGGACAAAAAAATTTGGGGCGACCTATCGTTCTCTGCCACGGATGGCCAGAACATGCCTATTCTTGGAGACATCAAGTGACTCCTCTTGTAGAAGCAGGTTATCACGTTATTATTCCCAATCAACGGGGATATGGAGAATCTTCTTGTCCCAAAGAAGTTACAAAATATGATATTAAACATTTAACCGGTGATCTTGTTGCTCTATTGGATCACTATCAGTACAAAGATGCCATTTTTATGGGGCATGATTGGGGTGCAAGTGTTGTTTGGAGCATGGCTTTGCTGCACCCAGAACGTGTTCGTAAAATGATTAACTTATGCTTGCCCTATCAAGTTCGTGGAGAGAAACCTTGGATTGATTTTATGGAAGAAGTTTTTGGAGACGATTACTATTTTGTTCACTTTAACAAACAACCAGGTGTTGCAGATGCTATACTAGATGAAAATTCATCACAATTTCTTAATAACTTATATCGAAAGAATGCTCCATCACAAGTTCCTGGTAAAGGAATGGAAATGATTAATCTAGCTAAAGCAACCAAGCCATTAGGTAAACCTGTTATGAGTGATGAAGATCTTTCTGTTTATATCTCAGGGTTCAATAAGACAGGTTTCACTCCAAGCATCAATTGGTACAGAAATCTAAATCGTAATTGGCATTTATTAGGTGACGTCTCTCCTATTATTCATCAGCCAACATTGATGGTATATGGCGAGAAAGATATTATTCCGCCACTTCAAAATATAAAAGATTTTGTACCTAATATAGACGTTAAGAGTTTGGACACTGGTCATTGGATTCAAGAAGAAAGACCTGAAGAGCTTAATCAAATGATTTTAAAATGGCTGATAAAATGAGTGAAGCCTTATTTTTTATTAATCAAACAGAATTTATTGATTGGTTAGATATTCATCACCAAACAGCTAGTGAGATTTGGGTAGTTTTTTCAAAAAAAAAGACCAATAAAGCTAGTCTTACTTGGTCAGAATCAGTAGATTGTGCACTGTCGTTTGGTTGGATTGATGGGATACGAAAAACAGTTGATGAAGATAGCTATAAAATCCGCTTTACTCCACGTAAGTCTAATAGCCTCTGGAGTAAAGTTAACGTGCAAAAGGTGCATAAATTAATAGAACTTAATCAAATGAAGCCTGAAGGATTGACTATTTTTAATCAAAGAAATGATCAAACAGGTTATTCTTCCGCTAATAGGAACGTTACTTTAATAAAAGAATATGAGGATGAAATTAAAAAAAATCAAAATTCTTGGAAATTCTTTAATCAGCTTCCGGATTCTTACAAAAGAGATTCTATTTGGTGGGTAATGAGTGCCAAAAAAGAAGAAACTAGGCTAAGAAGATTGAATCGATTAATCGATTCATGGAAAGAGGGAGACATGTTAAGACCGTAGTTTTATCAATCAACAGCATTAATTTATATATACCTGGATTGTTTAGAGAGAAGAATATGTAGCTTTTGAATAAAGTTCGATTAAAAGTAAGTTGCAAACGCTGATTTTATACAGAAAGAAACCAACTGTTTTGAAACAAAGTTTGATCAAAACAGTTGGTTCTTTATTTATCTAGTTTGGTTTTTATAATAAAGATTGATTATTTCTGGTTGCGAATCTTCAATTAAAGCACCCTATAGTTTAAGTAGATTTCTTCACAAACTTGTCTTTTTTAAGCCTAATTAATTATTACTATCTAATTAACGAATATAATATGCATAGGAAAAGAGGATATATGCTCATATATTGAACATAATATCCTCTTATTAGTTTAGTCTATATAGTTCTTTACAGCTCTTCTTTTTCATACGTATTTCTCGTCATTGCAAATACACACATATCCCTTAATCCATTTCCATCCACCGCAACACTCGCGCTTTCTAAAGTACCCTCTAATTTAAAGCCTAATTTCTCTGGTATCGCTCTACTCTTCTTATTTAGAGAATCACAACGAATTTCTACCCGGTTTGCTTTCAGTTCAGTGAAAGCATAATCCGTTATTCCTTTTGCAGCCTCTACCATATAGCCCTTTCCACTAAACCTTGAATCAATCCAATACCCGATTTCAAATTGAGGTATATCCCAATTAATACGATGTAATCCGGCAGATGCAATAAATTCACCTGTTTCGTTCGAAAAAACTAGTAATCTCAAATCCTCACGCTGCAAAAATTGAATATGCGATTTTCTAATACTCTCTTCTATTTCTTCCTCTGTTTGCTCTTTTTGTGCAAAGACCATCCAAGGTTTTAATTCTTGTATTGAAGCTTGAATTGCGTCATATACAACTTTACCATCACCTGGTTTTGGCATTCGAATAAAAAGCCTGTCAGTATAAAATTCAGAAGGAAAATCGAATAATAACGGATTCACTGTAAACACTCCCTATAATTCTTTTATATATAATAATATCCATCTCAAGTTATACAGTAAAGAAATTTCTGAATTTTAAACTTTTTGATCATTCACTTCCATCGCCACACGCACTCCGGATTCAATCGCACCTTGAATCCATCCGTGATACAGCGTTGTATGATCTCCGGCAAAGTATATTCTCCCCTCAGGTTTTACAATGACTGGCTGTAATTCAGATTCTTGACCAGCTTGAAATAGTGCAAACCCTCCAAGCGCATATGGATCTAATGTCCAACTTTTTGATATTCCAGACATGAACTCATCATATACTTGACCACCTAATATTGTTGCTAAATTTTGTAGTGTGTAATAGATACGATCCCCCTTTGATAACCCATCCCATAACAACGCATCATAAGACCATGTATAGCTTCCTAACATCATAGCAGGCCCTTTCTCTCCGATTCCATGGCTTGGATAATACGCATAACGTATAGGAAGATCTGTTATAATTCTCCCACCTAATTGCCCTTGTTCCTCCCAAAAACGACTTTTAAATTGAATTCCTATTTTTGTAGCTGGCATATAATGCAATTCGCGAATTGTTTTCCACTTCGCATGAGATATCGAATCAAATGGATCTACTTCTACAAATCGCATTGTTGAAAAAGGAATTGTAACAATAACTAAATCCCCTGTAATACTACTATATTCAAAAGTTTCCTCGTTCCGGTAATAGGCTGTTACACTATTGGCTTGTTGATGAAGCTTCATTAATTTTTGATTATATATAATATTTTCTTCTAATTGTGGTAAAAAAGACTTTGGTAATCTATCATTCCCACCTATTATTTCGCAAAATCCGCTCTCCTCTTGCATAATGTATAAAAAACGTAACGTCTCAACGAATGACCTTTCTAAAAAACCTTCTAAATCTAATAGAACACCTATCATCTCAATCGTTACTGGCGAAAAATACGTATTATATTGATAAGGATGATATTTTAAAAATTGACCTGTAGAATATTTCCCAAAATCCTTTACTACAATATCCCAATTTTTCTCTGGGTTCTTTTTTATAAAATTTATAATGGGCTGTACCGCTAACATTAATAGTTCCTCAGACGTTTTCCCAACTTCATTCATTTCCACTGGATATCTTAAAATACTTGGATCTTTTTCGTATTGTTTTAATGTCGTTTTCCGACCATTTACGTAGATAATATCTGTCTCATTCCTATTAATAAAAGGGCTCACCTGTAGCCCAAACTTTCTTATATATGCCATCGTTAATGTATGCGAATACGGAATTCTCATCGCTCCAACATCTAAATATAATCCGGTATCTTCCATCCTAACTGTCTCTATGCGGCCACCTACACGGTTGTTCGCTTCAAAAACCTTCACTTCATGCCCTGCTGCTTTTAATAAAGATGCCGAAACTAATCCAGCCATACCAGCCCCTACTACAATGATTTGTTTCGGACGTGTCGTCTTCTTCAATCCCTTATTTATAACTTTTAACGTTTCATCCATCTCATTGTTAAACATTATATCTTTCTGCACAATCCCACCCCTTACTTCATGAAATACAAATTAGTGGTTTAGTGCATTTTATTCATAAATTCACTTAAACATAACACCACCACAATTTGAAAATTCACTAAAAATACATAAGGTGCAGCTCTCCCCCTTCCACATGCTTCATATTATAAACATACAGATAGTAACTGTATGGAAAGGATGGATACACATGAAACGTACTTACGATTATCAGGCTACAAAAAAACATTTAGAATTAAAGAAACAGCAGTTATGTAAAAAACTCACTAGCGTTAAACTAACTGAAGAAGAACGCAAGCAAATACATTTAGAAATTGATAACTACGAATATATATTAAACTTAGTCGAAATGAATCATTATGAACGAGGGTTTTCTCATTAAAAGCGGATAAAAAATTATTCACTTTTCCTTTTGAGCATTTCATTACGCATTTTTCGTAAGTAAATATATAATAGGATGTACATTAAGATTGAGAGGTATATTCTATGATCAAATTAAGTGTATTAGACCAATCACCTATTTCAGATGGTAGCACAGCAGCCCAGGCTATTTCGCATACAGTTACGCTTGCACAAGAAGTTGAGAAACTCGGATTCACACGTTTTTGGGTATCCGAGCACCATAATTCAATTAGCTTAGCTGGTTCAAGTCCAGAAATACTCATTTCACATATTGCCGCGAAAACTGACCGTATTAGAGTTGGTTCTGGTGGTGTTATGCTGCCACATTATAGTCCATATAAAGTTGCCGAGAATTTCCGCGTTTTAGAAGCACTTTATAAGGGCCGCATCGACCTTGGTGTCGGGAGAGCGCCTGGTGGTATGCCGATAGCAACTCGCGCACTTCAAGAAGGTAAAATGGTCTCACTTGATCAATATCCAGAACAAATTGCAGATGTTGCTATGTACTTACATGATCAAGTACCAGAAAACCATCATTATGCAAACTTAAAGGCTACTCCAGTTATCCCAACATCTCCTGAAATGTGGATGCTCGGTTCTAGCGGAGAAAGTGCAATGATTGCCGCAAAGCAAGGCGCTTCTTTTGCATTTGCACAGTTCATTAACGGATACGGTGGCCCTGAAGTAATGAAGGCTTACCAAGAACAATTCCAACCTTCCTATTTAGGTGATAAACCAAAATCAATCGTATCTATTTTTGTTATTTGCGGAGAAACAAATGAAGAAGCGGAGAAGATTGCATCAAGCCTTGATTTATCGATTTTACTATTAGAACAAGGAAAACGGACTACTGGTACTCCTTCTATTGAAACTGCTCAAAATTATTCGTATAGTGCTTATGATCTATTCCGTATAAAAGAAAATCGTCAACGTATGATTGTCGGTGATCCGTCTTCTGTGAAAGAAAAAATATTAAACTTAAGCAAAGCGTATAATACTGACGAATTTATGATTGTCACGATTACTCATCAATTTGAACATAAATTAAACTCTTATCGCCTATTGGCAGATGCTTTTAATTTATAATAACGAAAAGGAGATGCATCACATATGATGCATCTCCTTTTCTTACTACCAATCAATTGTTTTTGCTTCCTATATATTCAATAGCTTCTTTTAATAACTCATCAAAATTATGAGGATAATCATGATTTAAGTTAGGCACAACTTTATACTTATGTTCTATATTTTTATCCTTTAATAACGTTACAAATTGCTGTGTACCTTCAAAACAATCTTCATCTTGATCCCCACATATTATATATCCTTTTATGCTTTTATCATGCAATATTCCAATCATTTCTTCCCATTCTTCCATTTCCGGGAGCCACGGTGCCACAAAAATAAAACCGTTCACTTCTATTTCACCTTGTAACATGGAATGTAACGCTACTCTTGCCCCAGCAGAAAAGCCACCAATAATAATATTCCCAAATGTTTTATTCACTTTAATCTTATTGTAATGTCCTTTTAACTCTTCTCTTCCTCTTTCGATATTATCCCAAACATATCCATCTGAAAATTGAATTTGGGAAGATTGAGGCAATGCCAGCATAAAACCTTGTTCCATTACAGAGTTCCAATATGGTTCTATTATTTGTATATTTTCTTGATCCCCATGCAGTGTTATTAGTAGATTTTCATTTTGTTTGCTGTATTTATATTTCACGTCTGCTTGTTCCGATTTCTTTGCTAATTCTTCTCTTTCTTTACATAATTGAACCATTCTATGAAACTCTTCAAATTTATGTAGTGGTTTTAAATCATCATCGGAAATTAAATACTCACTTCCGTACCAAAATCCATTTTCTATAATTGCTTTCTTCATTAAATGCAACGCTTCTTCTTCAAGTCCTGCTGCACTTGCTAATGCATATTTAAAATTATATATTTGTGCTTCATTACCCATTACATCTTTAGCATTATTCATTATATAAGAATACGCTTCAAAACTTCCTTTATTTGCATAACAATGTAACGTTTCATTTAATAACTTAATATAAGTCATATTATTTTCCATATAGGAATTCCCCCGTAACCTTTTATAATAATTGCTTCTCCAATCTTCCTATCATTCTAGGGTCACGGTATAAATAGTTAAATTCTACAATTCAACTTAACAATACCTGATTCTCAGAATGATATTTAATAGTTAATGTATGTATACGCATAATACACCACTCCTTCCTATCCACTAGTTGTAGTATAAAGCTGAATAAACTGAAAAATCAATATTTTAATAAAAAAAAAGACAACAATAATATTATTGTTGTTCTCATAACATCTGCCCACTATTCTTTTTTTTCTTATCTGGTTTACTTGAAACTAAATAATGCTTTTCTGAAATATATAAGTTTCTTTTTAATATACGATTTAAATATGGTCCTAGCTTCACTCCGCATATGAGGCGATCTTCGCTATCTTCAACAATTGGGAACATTTCTTTTTCTGTTACATATTGATCTACGGCCTTTTGTACGATATCAATTTCTTTAACTAGGTTTAAATTTTCTTCTGTATGTTCAAATACTTCAAGCGTTTCCTTCGTTATCAGAAAAAAATTTGTTGGAAATGCAGGTAAATAGGGCTTTAACAAATCATAATTTACTGTGTAATCATCATTTACTAAAACTGTATAAACGATATTAGCATTCGTTTCTAGAAACTTCGCCATCGCTTGTTCTAATTCATCTTTCGTAATTTCCCTATCTTCTTTTCCAGTTCTGAAAAAGCGAAACATTGTATCGCCTCCTTTTTACTATATTATAGCATAAAAGAAAACTGAAAAATTATAAAAAACTCTATTGAAAGAATTTTTCAATAGAGTTTTTCTTTAATCCATTTATGTTTATTTTAAGAATGCACTTAACATCCATACATGTTGTTCTAATGTCGTATGAATTGCTAATAGCATATCAGCCGATGTTTCATCATCAGCTTCATCAGCTACTTCCATACCTTCTTTTAATTCTTGAATAAGTGCAGAAAAATCGTTTACTAAAATTTGCACCATTTCTTCTGCAGACTCTTTGCTTGTCCCTTCGATTACAGTTGAAGTTGCTAAATACTCTTTCATTGTCGCTAACGGTTTTCCTTCTAACGCTAAAATACGCTCTGCTAACTCATCAATGTATGTTCCTGCTTCATTATAAAACTCTTCAAATTTCTCATGTAATGTAAAGAAGTGCGGTCCTGTCACATACCAATGATAATTATGCAGTTTGACATATAATACATTCCAGTTTGCTACCTGCTTGTTTAATACTTCAACAACATTCGTTTTCGTACTCATACAATCCACTCCTCTTATCATGTTACTATCTTTTTAATGACCTAACTTCATTTTACCATACATTCCCTATTCTTTTGAATGAACAGCTTATATGTAACAAAGTTTTAACAACCTTAATATTTCCCTAATATCATATAATTCATGTATCCTTTCAACTACTTCATATGTCTAATTGTCCAAGCTCACACATATGCATAATAGTAAGTCAAGCTCATCATAGAAGAAAGAGGGATAACATGGACAATCAACAATGGCAAGTAGCAAAGAAAGTCGCTGCTACTTATATCGGAACGGTCGTTGGAGCTGGATTTGCTACTGGGCGAGAAATTGTCGAATTTTTTACAGTTAACGGATTGTACGGAACCATTGGCATATGTATAAGTGGATTTTTTTTTATTTGGCTCGGTACAAAAATGATGTTACTTTCATCACAAATCGGGGCATTTTCAGCGCAAGAATTTAATAAATATTTATTTGGGGATGTATTTGGAAATGTCGTAAATACTTTATTATTACTCGTATTATTTGGCGTAACTAGCGTTATGTTATCAGGAGCCGGGGCAGTATTTGAAGAACAACTTCGTCTCCCGAGACAACTTGGTATTTTCATCACAGTCATCGCCTGCCTCATTATTGGGAGCCGGGGATTACAAGGTGTTTTTGAAGTGAATACACTTGTCGTACCTATTATGATGATTTTCATTATCGGACTTGCTATTACAACCTTTATTCATGGTACAACTCCTATTATTGACACCGTTCCTACAGAAAGTTGGAATATGAAATGGATTACTAGCCCTATTACATATGTTGCATTAAATCTTTCTCTCGCCCAAAGTGTTCTCGTCCCATTGGCCAGTGAAGTAAAAGATCGAAAAGCTATTTTATGGGGTGGTATTTTAGGCGGCGCGGGGCTTTGCTTTATTTTATTATGTAGCCATTTAGCAATATTATCAGTTGAACAATTTTATCAATACAACATCCCAATGGCTGAAGTTGTAAGAAGGTTTAATGCAACTTTCCATTTTTTCTTTGTTCTTATCATTTTTGGTGAAGTATTCACAACATTAGTTGGGAATATATTCGGAATGACAAAACAAATGCAATCCATTACCGGATGGAAAAGTAATAACATTATTTACTTCATATTACTAATTAGTTATTGCTTTAGTTTCATTGGATATAGTGAATTACTTCATATTCTATACCCTATTATCGGTTGGGTGAGCATCATTTTACTACCGATTATTGCCTTTAAACAACTTCAAAAAACATAAAAAAACATCCGTGTATACGGATGTTTTTCATCTTCATTCACAGTCTTCACATACTTCCCAGTACGGCCCCATTTCTACTGCAAGATATGGCTTTAATTGCAAACGAATCATTCGACTTGGCATGCGTTCCAATACGAATTGAATGCCGTCTTCCTCTTCATCCAACTCAACTTTTGAAATAGCAATTCTTTGCATAGTAGTAATAGGGCTTCCATCTTTATATAAAGTGATTTTCACCTCATCATACTCATTAAAATACAATTCAACATTCATTTGCTTTTTTAACATTTCATCAACAATTTCATAATTATCATTTTGTTCCTGGATTATATATTTCCAGCCACCTCTATCTAATTTTATCGGAGCAGCTTGGAATAATGTCATCAAATCCTCGTATAGCATAAGATAACCCCTCTCTTACTAAAAAACGATGAGTATTTTATATACCCTTTATCTCTATCACTATCCATGTTTATTGTACCATATATCACAAATCTTACCGCATTCATTTGCTTTATAAACACATACAAAACATATAGTATTTTCAGTTCACTCTCTATTCACTAGTACGTCCTCTTACTGATAACTTATCACTTTCCTTATTTCCTACACACTACTTATAACTCTTAAAAAACCACAAAAAAGAAGAGTAATTTATATCACTCTCCTCATAAGACTTTTCCTGTAGCTGCTAATGCTAACACTATAATTAAACTTGCAAATAATAGTGATACAATTAAACTAAAAATCGGTAATATTTTCTTTTCATTCTTCTTAAATAATAACCTTAAACTAAGAATGATATTTAATGGAACAAATATAAAATAAAAGTATTTAACGATTTGTAATGAGCTATTTGAAAGTGTTTTAAATACAAACACTTCAATTAAAAAAGCAACAAAGAATAAAATGCTTAACCAAAACGAGACATAGCTAAGCCAAGAATGTCTTTTCGTTCCCCAATACACTCCCATACTGATCTCCTTTAAACGTAGTCTATATTATATTAATTATACACCCGCTTAACAAATTCCTCTATTTTTCGACAAACATTAAATACATTGAACCTCTAATCCGTTTATCAGCTAAAAGACTGTCTCTAATAGCACTAATGCTATTTTGAGACAGCCTCCCCTTTTTATACTTTAAATCTTTCAATTAATACTTGTAACTCTTCAGCCATTTGAGATAGTGTACCAGCCGCAGAACCAATTTCTTCCATAGAAGCTAACTGCTCCTCAGCTGACGCTGCAACACTTTGTGTACTCGTCGCATTATTTTGTGCCGTCATAGCAATTTGACCAACCGAAATAGATACTTCATTTGCACCTTTTGACATCCCATTAGCTGTTTCAACCATCGTTTTAATTTGGTCAGCAATTTCATTTGTAGATTGTAAAATTTCAGTGAAATTTTGTTTTGTTTCATTTGCGATAACAAGTCCAGATTGCACTTCTTCATTTACATTATTCATAGATTTTACTGTCTTACTCATATCATCTTGTATTTCACAAATTAATTTACTAATTTCACTTGATGATACACTAGATTGTTCTGCTAATTTTCGTACTTCATCAGCAACAATTGCAAAGCCTCTTCCATGCTCACCAGCTCTTGCAGCCTCAATTGCTGCATTTAAAGCTAGAAGATTTGTCTGATCTGCAATATTTTGAATAACTTCTAAAATATCACCAATTTGCTTTGATTTGTTATTCAACAACTGAATAACAGCATCTGACTGTGAAACAGATTCCGCAATAGATTGCATTTGATTTACTGTTTTTCCAACTAGCTTTCCACCATCTTCTGCTTTTTCGCGAGTGTGAGCAGAAGCAGTATTAATAGATGATGAGCTATTTGCTACATGCTGAATCCCTTCTGTTACATCAAACAGTAACATAGCACCATTTTCTACGCTTGCTGTTTGCGTCGTTGCACCACTTGATATTTCATCCATTGCTGATGTAATTTGTTCAGTCGCTTCACTCGCTTGTCTCACACTTGCTGTTAACTCTTCAGATGCAGCTGCAACATGCCCTGCTGAAGTATTAATTCTTCCAATTAACGTTCTTAGTGAATCTGTCATTTCATTAAAACCTTTTGCAAGTTGACCGATTTCATCGTTTGAATTAATTTCAATTGTTTGCGTTAAATCTCCTTCACTTATTTCTTTAGAAGTGGCAACTAATCTCTTTAAAGGTTTTGTAATAGAAAGAGTTACGAAATAAATAATTGCCCCTCCTACAACTAATGAAATAAGCATAACAATTAACATATTATAAAATACAGGCTGAGCAGCTTCAATTACTTCATTTGAGTACATCGTTCCACCGATTTTCCAACCTGTTTTTAAGTTTGTAGCAAATACCATTTTCTTTTCACTACCATCATACGTGTATGAAAAAGTGCCTTGATTATCTTCGTAGATTCTCTTTGCCCAAGAATCAGCTGCTTTATCTCCTGGTTTTTCTTGAGGATGCGCAATTATTTTTTGTTTTCCATCTAAAATGAAAGTATATCCTTTTTTACCAATATTGATTAACTTTGTTGTTTTCAATAAATTCTCTAAACTTAAATCTACCGCAACAACACCATTTTTATCTTCTGTTTGTTTCGCGATCGTTACGACAATATGTCCATTTCCTTTCGCCTTATACGGTTCAGTGACCACGATTCCACCTTGTTTACTCACTGCATCTTTATACCAAGAACGAGTTGTTGGATCATAATCTGCTGCCATTTGTATATTTGGTTCTTGCACAAACTTCTTATCATTGCCGGCAACATATACTTGTTCAATATCTTTATTTAAATTAATATATTGAGATAATACCTTTCTTAATTCATCTTGATTATCTCCTTGATACATATCACTATGAATCACTCGTGCAAAGTTATTTACTTCGTTAAATTTCGCCTCAATCATTTGATTGATTAAATTATCTAATATTTTTATATTATCGTGAGCACTACTCGTAATTTGTGATTCAAAATTCTTTTTAGCCGTTTGATAAGACATTCCTCCAATAATAGAGACAGCCGCAATTAAAATTATCAAAAATGAAATTAATAGCTTTTTTGCTACTTTTATATCTCGAAACCACCTTAACAGTTTACTCATTATAAACCTCCTACATTTAAATATTAAGTTTTAAAGATAAATAACCAATTATGAATATATCCCATTCCCTATCCTCTATTTTTACAATTCGTTTTTGATAAACACCTTGTAAAGTTTAAACAAATATCCCCCCTTTGTCTATATATATGAATAATATTATTATAAAATTTACAAATACAAAAAACCAAAGGAATAGTCCTTTGGTTTTTTACATTTTTTTATGTTGTTTAGAAATCTTCTTCCATCTATCTCGTTCCGCCCTTGCCAGAGTAATGTTTTGTTTTCTCATAACATATGCCAATTCTCTTTGCAGCTTTTTATAGCTTAGTAAGCGCTCTACGGGTATAGTTCCGTTATCTATAGCATTTCGCACTGCACATCCTGGTTCACCTTCATGTTTACAATCTCGAAAGCGGCAAGTATTTGCAAGATCTTCAATATCGGAAAATGTAGTTTGAATTGCCGTGCTTCCTTCCCAAAGCTGAAGTTCCCTCATACCAGGCGTATCAATTACTAAACCGCCACTCGGTAATTGGAACAATTCACGGTGAGTTGTCGTATGTCTTCCTTTACTATCTTCTTCACGTATATCTCCAGTTTTTGCTACAGCTGTTCCTATTAATGCATTTAATAAAGTAGATTTCCCTGCACCTGAAGATCCAACTAAAGCAATTGTTTTTCCTGGTGAAACAAATTGTTGCAATAATTCTATTCCGACGTACACTAAGCTATCAACAACAAATATAGGAACACCGATTGCTACCGCTTCAGTTTCTGCAATTTTCTGTTCCACATCTTCACATAAACTACTCTTCGTTAAAACAATAACAGGCATTGCACCACTCTCATAAGCCACCAGCAAATAACGTTCCATCCTTCTTACGTTGAAATCATGGTTAAGTGCATTCACTAAAAATAGATAATCTACATTTGTTGCGATAATTTGTTCTTCAGTTCTGTTACCAGCTTCTTGTCTTGAAAAAGAACTTCTTCTCGGAAAAATACGGTGAATAATTGCCTTTTTCTCATTTTCTATTTTCTTTATATATACCCAATCCCCAACTGCCGGATAATCTCCCTTCGTTAACGCTTCATGACGAAACTTCCCAGACAGTTCCGCTACATATTCACCATCATTACAAATAATCCGATATATATGCTTATGCTCAAGTAAAATACGCCCTACTTCATAGTTCTCTACAGCTTGTTCTTCAAAAAAAGAATCCCATCCGAAAGATTCTAAAATATTTTGATCCAAATTGATATCCTCCCTAGTTTGTACTAAGTGGAAGGATTGCGAACTATCTTATATAATATCGCCCTTTCCATCCACCTTTGTATTTAATTTATTATTCATTACAGTCATATTCGCCATAATACATCACTCCGATCTTATTTTAATTACTCTCATTATATGGAATATTGATTTAAAAAGCTACCTCATTTGACGTAATTTTCAAATAACTTTCTTTTTAACATTCTAATTTGTCCACGATGACTAATTTCATCTTCTATCACATGAAACCAAAGATAGTGCTGGTTATACGCTACACCGTTAGGCCACTTTCTTTCTGACATTAGCCATGTATCATCTACTTCACTCAAATACTTTAGCGACTCTTCTCGAACACTTTGCAAAAGTTGTACATAATACTGTATTTCATGACCATGAATCGTTCTCCCAACTTCCCCTAAATACAGTGCATCTTCCCATATTTCTAATTCTTCTTTTGTAAAGTCACGATTTTGAAATGAAATAAGCTGATGGGCTTTTTCTATGGCTGCTATATGTTTTAATAAGGCGCCAATTGAATTCCCACCACTTGGCATAATTAAATCTAATTGCTCAACTGATAGATCGTTTATTTCCTGTAATGTTACAGCCCTCGTATGTTCCAGCATGCTTACTAATTCCCCTATATTTTTTGTATAACCATCTACACTTCTTATTCGATAATCTATATTCATATCACGCACCCCTTTCTACATTCATATTAAGGAATAACCGCTTCATACAATAGACTGAAATATATCAGATTTTTCTGTTAAAATTAAATTGAATACGGAATAAACCTAAACAAACTTTCTCAATATGCTTATATGAAATATTAAAAGGAATCAATATAAAATTATCGAATCTTATTCACTAAAAGGAGTGGATTCGATGGAAATGTATCAATGGCTAACCGCAGTTCTCGTTGGTGGCATTACTGGCTTCGTTTCCCATCTAATCAATAACCAAGGCAAGTTATTGCTTCCACGCCGTTTAAAAACTTTTTTTCATTTTGGATTTTTAACTGATATCTTTACAGGTAGCCTCGCCGCACTTCTTGGACTCGTTTTATTCGATGTCACCTTAATAAAAGAAATTATAAAAGTCTCCATTGTGACCGCTATTTCCGGTCAAACGTTTTTACTTCACCAAGCTCTTGGTGGTGAACAGGCTAAAAATACGCAAATTGGGAAAGCTGATGAGAAAATCCAAGAAATTGACAAACTATTACGACGTTAGTCTATACTTTCTCTAAAAATTATTGTTATAATAAAAAATAAATATTTTCTATTGCGTCGTTTGTCAGAAGAAAGGGTGTTTCGTATGACAAAAAAGAAAATAGAAGATTTCTTAACAAACACCGAAAAAGAGGAACTGCTAGAAAACTATAAATGTTTACGAGAAGCCCGCACAAAAAGCGAAGCTAACTATTTTGGTGAGGCAGTAGACCATCTATTAAATAAAGTAAAAAAACGAATTATTGAAGAAGCAGGAATACATGATGAAAATGCGGCAACAGTTCAATCTAAACGAAAAGCACTGTTTTAGCTAAAACAGTGCTTTTTATTACGGCATTTTTCACATTACTTTCACATCTATTTCACAAATATAAGTATTCCTATATGTTAAACTAAGTATATCCTTTTCCAAGGAACTATATGCCGATATATAAATCCCTATCTCTTTAGGGATTTTTATTTTTTTGGATTTCCCCGATTTATTTTTAAAGGCTTTATGATGCAATTCCTGTTTCACTATCTTCACTAAGCTTTTCACTTTTTCTAAACAAAAATAAAGCTCCTATATATAGTAACGCAGTAAAACTACCTACAAGTATAAAATTGTGAGATGCTGCAAATAACATTCCTGCTATTGCCGCTCCAATCATTTGGCCAATATACATAGAAGCATTAGCAAGAGCGGCTCCTGTTCCTCTTGCTATACTAGACATATTTTGTAAGCGCCCCATCATCAATACAAACAAAATTCCTGTCACAAAAAATAAAACAAAGAATAATAACTCCACAAATATAATGTTCTTTACATGAGGAAGTAATACATATAGCACAGCTGTAAATACAATTCCACCATAGAAAGAAAGGTTATAACCAATTTTATTTACGATTCTTGGGCCAAAAATATTCCCTGTTAAATTTCCTAACCCTAATACGAGCATAGCTGTTCCTATTTCATGGACTTGTAAGCCAAATTGAATGGAAAGCCATACACCAAAAAATGAAAATGCAGCAAAATTACCAGTTTGAAAAACAAAATATGCAAAATAAGAAAGTGAAACCTTTGAATCTGTAAGTAATTGTTTATAGCGCTTTAAGATGTTTGTTTTACTTCCACCTATATGAACCGGTTGTATTTCTGGTAATACTACATAAATAAGAACGACAAGTAGTGCTGATAATATACCAATGACGAAGAATGGTGTTGTATAATGTATCGTTGCTAAATATGCTCCAATTGGCAGGCCTAAAATTTGGGAGATTGATAACCCTGCTGTTGCAATTCCAATTGCTTTTACAATTTGCTTCTTCTCTATAAGGAGCGGAATAGATGCCCATACTTGTGGAGATACAAAAGCTGCACTTACACCTGCTAAAAATCTAAATGTTAGCATCCATAAAAAACTCGGTGCCATTCCACACAAAAATGTACTTAATGCAAAAAAACTCATTCCTAATACCATCAATTTTTTTCTGTTTAAGCCATCTGATATAGGACCAGCGATAAGCGCAAATCCAGCGTATCCTAAAGCATATGAACTCACCATCCATCCTGATAATTCAGTTGATACATGATACACCTGTTGTAATGTCGGCAAAAGTGGTGAAATTAAGAAAGTATCTGTACCAAGCATAAACATTATCGTAAAGAATACAGCTAGCACTCTTTTCATTTAAACCTTCTCCTTTTATATAAAAAGAGGGAACTATCCCTCTTTTTAACTAATCTTCTAAAATAGATTCAATCTCTTTCATAACTTTTTCATTCAATGAAACATCCACTGCTCTTACACTTTCTCTTATTTGCTCCGCTCGTTTCCCACCAGGAATAACAGTATCAATTCCTTTTTTATTTAATAGCCACGCTAAAGCTAAATGTGATACTTCAAGATTCATTTCTTTAGCTAAATCTTTTAACATCTCAACTTTTTTAAAGTTATTTTTATATGTATTTTCTTCAAATAGATTTACACTTTGACGCCAATCGCCTTCGTTTAATTTAAAATTTTCTGTATATTCCCCGCCTAGTATCCCAAAGGCAAGAGGCCCGTACGGTATAAATGAAATACCTGATTCTATACAATATGGCAAAAGTTCTTCCCCAGCAGCACGATCCAACATATTATACGGTGATTGTACAACATCTATATGTCCGTGCTGATTCGCTTCTTTTAGTTGCTCTACATTTACGTTAGATATTCCAATTGAACGAATTTTCCCTTCCTCTTTTAGGCGAGTAAGCTCTCCAATTGAATCTATGTAACTTGTTTCAGGATTTGTAAAATGTAAATAATATAAATCAATATAATCAGTTTGTAATCTTCTTAAGCTATTTTCCACAGCATTTCTTAAATAGCTTCGTTCATTATTAATATGAACCTCTCCATTTAATAACGGCTGAATTCCACCTTTTGTAGCAAGTACAAACTCGTGGCGTTTTCCTTTTAATACTTCTCCTACCAATTCCTCTGATCTACCAAAACCGTATGAATCTGCTGTATCAAAAAATGTAATCCCTTGCTGAATTGCTTCTTCTATTAATCTTTTTCCTTCTTCCTCATTCACATCAGCATATAAATTATGTCCCCCAACAGCGTTTGTTCCTAACCCCAACTTCGAAATATTTAGTCCTGCCTTTTGCAATTTTGTATGCTTCATTTTTTATCCCCCTATATTTCTATTGTTCGATTATATTCGAACAATAGAAATATACCACTTTATATGTTATAGTGCAAATATATTAACTTATACAAGCAGGTGAAAAAATGCGTACTCTCTATCATCCAAATCGAGAAGAAATTCAATTCTCTTCTGTCTTATATGCACTTAGCGATCAAATTCGTTTACAAATTGTAACTATGCTACTAGAGAAAAATGAACAATCTTGTGGTGCGTTAAACATTCCAATTGCGAAATCAACTTTATCTCACCATTTCAAAGTTTTACGTGAATCTGGTGTTATGTTTACACGACTTGAGGGAACGCAACGTTTCATTTCAATTCGTGAAGAAGATTTAAATACTAGATTCCCTGGTTTATTAGATGTTGTAATACATGCGACAGAACCATACTAAAAAACATCTCATATAAATATGAGATGTTTTTTAGTAATTACTATTCTTTTAATAAATCTATTAATCCATTCCCTTCAGATGTACGTTCATACCCTAAAGGTACAGTCCTTTTTATAAGTTGCGCATATATTTCCGGCTCTGATAATTTTCTACCATACTCTCTCTCACACTGCTTTATGAGAAGTGCTAGCGCCCCAGCGACATGCGGCGTCGCCATTGAAGTACCACTTAATACCGCATATTTCCCCTCTGGATACGTAGACAGTATTTCATCACCCGGCGCTACTAAATCAATTTCTTGATTTGAATTACTAAAGCATGAAATTTTCCGCTCTAAATTAACAGCACCTACTTCAATTACTTCAGAATAAGCACCTGGAAAATCTAATTCTTCAGTATCATCGTTACAATCTCCATCATTTCCTGCAGCGCACACGACAAGTACGTCTTGTTTTACCGCATTTTGAATAGCTTCATGTAACTCTGGTACATCTTGCGGACCACCAAGTGACATTGAAATAATTCTTACTTTCTCTTTATTCGGTCCTCTCCAATTTACAGCATAATGAATGGCCTCAATAATTTGCTCATAACTTCCAGAACCATCTCCAGCTAATACTTTTAAAACTAACATTTTAGAAAGTGGTGCGACTCCTAGTACACCCACTCCATTTTCAGTCGCTGCAATTGTCCCCGCTACATGAGTACCATGCCCATTATTATCAAGATAAATATTGGGATTTCCTTCATAATCTTTTGTGAAATTTCTCCCACCAATAATACGATCTTTTAAATCTACATGATTTACATCACAACCTGTATCTAAAACAGCAACGACAATGTCTTTTCCTTTCGCGCTCTTTTCCCATACTTGCGGAGCATGAATCAATTGTACACCTGGTGGAATTTCATTTACTTGTTCAACCACTTTATTTACAGTAAACGGAATTAATTTAATGCCTTTTTGTTTATTCGCTGTACTACTATTCATCGTAATCCCTCCTGAAAATATATTATTTTCATTTCAGACCACTATTGAATGCGTTTAGATTTAACATTCGTTTTATTCGTTCCATTTCCCTTCCTCTCAAATATTTCTCAATAAACAAAAGAAAAGGACCCATTATGGTCCTTTTCTTTTTCAGTTTTTCAAAAGAATAATATAAAGTGAAACTATAATCAGTGGGGGGTGTTCATCCCCCACTGATTATTAGCCCTCATCAATCGGGCTTTTACGGGCAGTTGATCTCCGACCCAACTTCTTTTCTTCAGCCGAGTTTTGAGGTGGGAGTTTTACTGCCCACAAATAGCTGGATAAATTAAGACTAAATCTTACTCTTGTTCAAAAACTGCTCAATTTCTTTTATTACATGTTTTGCGCCTTCTATACTAACAGTAATGTTTCCATTTGCTAATGAAATATTTTGGTCTGAAACATCACCTGTTATTTGACAAGCATTGTAAGGTTGATATTTTTGTAAAATGACTTTGTCTTCTTCTACAAAAATTTCAAGTGGTGATTTGATTTGTATTCCTAATACATCTCGTAATTCTTTAGGAATAACTATCCGTCCCAATTCATCTACTTTTCGAATAATTCCTGTTGCTTTCATGTTACTCCCCCCTTACTCTCTATTATTTTTTTCACCTCGCTATTTTCATTTTATCACTATATATTTGGTAATGCCTTACTCTTTTTAGAAAATATAGTACAAAAGTTAAAAAAAAACATTTAACGAATATTCAATCTTTCTTTCAATTGTTTTAAATAACGCGATCTTATAATTAAGAAGTATACAACTTGAATACCTACGAAAATACTTAATACAATTGTATTTTCTTTAAACAGTGAGTACTCAAACATTTGTCCTAACGCAGTTAATGCTACTGCCCCGTGTAATGTTGCAACTCCAACTGGAACGAAGAATAAAAGCGCTAAGCGGATTGTGACTACTTTCGATAATTCCCCTCTCGTCAATCCAACTTTTCGAATCATTTCAAATAAACGAGTATCGTCCTCCAAATCTGAAAATAAACGGAAGTAAAGGAAGCTTCCTGCACAAACGAAAAATACAATACCAATAAAGAAACCTACAAATAAAATGGGTCCTGCGATTTGTAGACTTTGATTTTGATCGTACTCTTCTGCACTAAACGTTGAATGTTCTTGATAAGGCTTCATCTGAAGCGTAAGTTCCTTACCGACCTCAATTTCATCTTTCGCGGATTGTGTTTTATACATATAATCTTTTTCTTCTTTAAATCCATCTTGTAATGAATCATATTGATTTTTAGAGATTACATACACATTACCTCTTAGTATTTTACTTAATGAAGAAGTATTAACTTTTTTCACATTTAAACGTTCATTCATATTTGGTAAAGTAATTTCTTTTCTTTCTTTCATCGGTGGTCCGGGTATTTCGACTGACAAAAATAAAGCCTCTTTATTTGATACACTATTAAATGGTTCTCCTGTTAACTTTGCATATTCTTTATAATCTGATTCTTTTATAAAAATGGCGCTTCTTAACGACTGCTCCTCCGTTTTCTTCGATGAAATATTTATTTTTGAAGCTGCTATATTATGTTTCTTTAATCCTTCGTCAATGATTTTCAGATGCTGTGACTCATTGCTATTACCTTGCTTAGACTGATAGTGAAACGCAATTGGTCTGTCCATAATTTCTTTCGTCATCGAAGCAAACCCAACCAATGTACCTATTGCTGAAAATGCTACAGTTGAAATAATCGTTACAATAAAGAACATCCTTGCATTATCTCTCATACGGTATGCTAAATCTGACAAAGTAATAATATTTGTCTGTGTCCAATAGAAACGTTTACTTTTTTTACATAATCGAATAATAAAGACACTCAACTGCTTGTACAGCAAATACGTACCAATAATTACTACCGTTGTAACAGGAATCATCATTATAAATACCATTGCACCATGTGACATAAGAGCTCCTGCATAACCAGCACTAAGCAATACTACTGCTAATATAGAAGAAATTATAGATGCCTTCGGTTCTGGCTTCGCCTCTGCTGATCCTCTAAACAATTTCATAATTTTATTTTTACGAACCATTCCTGCACTAAACAATGAAATGATCATAAATAATACGAAAAACATAATACTCGTTACAACAATCGCTTTCATCGGTATGTAATAGGATAAAGAGATATCTAGTTTTAATATCATCGGAGCTACAAATATTAATATTCCTGAAAACAACATACCTGAAAGAATCCCAAAAATTATTGCCCCTATTCCAATCATTATATTTTCAAAGAAGATAAGACGCTTTAATTGATATTTCGTCATACCTAGCATCATTAAAATTCCTAGTTCACGCTTTCTCGTTTTCAAAAACATTCCCATTGAATATAAAATAAAGAAGAATGTAAATAAGTAAATAATAGACTGCGCAAAAGACATACTTACGAATACGTACTGTCCTAATTCTCCAGCACTTAATGCCGGATGAAACGCAAAAAATGAATACACGAAAAAGGCCATAATTGCAAATGCACTACTCAAAAAATAAGCTGAGTATGTTCGTCTATTTCGCGTTACATTTCGAAATGCGAGTTCTCTAATGTTCATACTACTTCTCCGCCCTTCTACTAACTATACTTTTATATTAGTAAAGTTCGGAAATACCTTCCATCGAATCAAATGACAAAAACCTTACATTATTGAAAGATTTTAAACAATTGCTTATATAAAACAGTTTCATTATAATGACTACATTCATACACGCATCCTATTGTATATTCGTTAGTTTTGCGAAATAATAAAGGATAGAAGTATGTACCAATATACATATAAACTTATTTACCGCTTTAATATGAATAGGAGGAAAACATAATGACATTACAAGAACAAATTATGAAAGCATTACATGTTCAGCCTGTAATTGATCCGAAAGTAGAAATTCGTAAACGAATTGATTTCTTAAAAGATTATTTAAAAACTACAGGTGCAAAAGGATTTGTACTTGGAATTAGCGGCGGACAAGACTCTACACTGGCAGGACGTTTAGCACAGCTTGCAGTCGAAGAAGTTCGTAATGAAGGTGGTAACGCAACGTTTATCTCCGTACGTCTTCCATACAAAGTACAAAAAGATGAAGATGATGCACAATTAGCATTACAATTTATTCAAGCTGATCAGTCTGTTGCTTTCGATATCGCTTCAACAGTTGATGCTTTCTCAAATCAATACGAAAACTTATTAGACGAATCATTAACAGATTTCAATAAAGGGAACGTTAAAGCGCGTATCCGTATGGTTACACAATACGCAATCGGCGGACAACAAGGGCTACTCGTTATCGGAACTGATCATGCTGCTGAAGCTGTAACAGGTTTCTTCACAAAATTCGGAGATGGCGGTGCAGATTTATTACCATTAACGGGATTAACGAAACGCCAAGGACGTGATTTATTACAAGAATTAGGTGCAGACGAGCGACTTTACTTAAAAATGCCAACAGCTGATTTATTAGATGAAAAACCAGGTCAAGCTGATGAAACAGAGCTAGGCATTACTTACGATCAATTAGATGACTATTTAGAAGGTAAATCCGTTCCAGCTGACGTTGCTGAAAAAATCGAGAAGCGTTACAAAGTGAGTGAACATAAAAGACAAGTACCAGCGTCAATGTTTGATGATTGGTGGAAATAGAACATAAAAAAGAAGCTAATCTCATTTAGCTTCTTTTTTATACGTTAACGATATACCCCTACTCTTTTCTCTAATAAATCCTGCAAGCAATCTTCATGTTGTTTATTAAACAATGGCGGCATTTTGTCTAAAGGGAAAAACTGCAAATCTAACGTTTCATCACCGTCTATTTTTGTATTCCCTCCAACGATTGAAAACTTAAAGAATATTACAATTGCCTGTGCCTGATCTCCATTCGGATATGCTTGAAAATATTTCGTATACACACCAATGAGCTCATCAATTTTCACATCATATCCTGTTTCTTCTTTTATTTCTCGAATCGCAGTTTCTGCCGCAGATTCCCCGATTTCCATTGCACCGCCTGGAAATCCCCAAGCATTAAAGTCTCCTCTTTTTTGCAGAAGCACTTCACCGAATTCATTAAATACACAACCTCCTGCAAAATTCAAAATAACATAATCATGCCCTATTTTTTCACGTAATTCCTTTATATAATTCGCCATCTGCTTCTCCTTTTTATCCATCTTCCATTATTCTTTTTTATCTTTTTCAAGCAATTCAATAATCCGATCTAACTTCTGATTCATATTAATCACATGTTGTTTTTTCATAGTGTTGTTTTGCAATAATCTTTTAATGAACAGAGTAAATGATACAAAAAACAAAACGATAAGTCCGATTACTAGACAAAAATATATCAATGCAAATATATTATTTTCGAACAAATTCATTCAGCTATCACATCCTCTATTTTCAATTATTTTATCACATAATTCTAAATAGTCACTAGAATTATACTCAAACGTAAAAAGAGCACCTTTTAAAGATGCTCTTTTTCATTAATACGTAAATGTAATTGTCGCTAATGAATAACCTGTCATTGCACTATATGGCGCAACTTGATAAGATACACGCTTTGCACCTTTTGGCCAAGTTATTTCATTTAATACTTTCTTTATATCTTGCATCGTTCCATCCATGGACTGCTTATATCGTACTTCTACTTTTTCTGGCTTGGAAGCAAATTGTTGCTGTAATTTTTTCTTAAACTCATTGTAATTTTCCGCTCCGTATTGTGCAGATAAATACTTTAAATTTGTTTCTTTTAACATTTGTTCATATACAGCAGTTTTTGAACTACCGGCTTTTATTTTGCTTGTTAATTCGTTGAAGTAGCTTGTAGTTGCCGCTGGATATTCACTACGATCCCATTCATGGTCTTTGCTTAATTGTTCATCAGACATATTAAAATATGAATATGTTACGCGCCCAGCTTTATCAGGAACTGGATCATCGAATGTAGTATCAAGGTGGTACCACTTGTTATCAATGTTCACTAAATTCCATGCGTGAGCTTGTCCATTCCCTGTACCTGTTACAATATGATTTTGAATACCTGCTTCTTTTAGTAATTGATATGTTAACAATGTATATCCTTGGCAAACGGCAGAACGATTCGCTAACGCTTCATACGCTGTATATGCTTGATAAGAAGTATCATATGATACTTCTTTCACAACATAATCATGAATAGCTTTCACTTTTTCATGTTCATCCATGCCTTGTTTAATGATAGAATTTACAATTGCTTTCGCCTGAGACTTTACATACTGTGTTTGCTCTTTTGATTCACGATACTTCACTTGTAATGTAAATGTATAATTCCCTGGCATCCCTTTTATAGAATATTTAGTAGACGCTACATTATATTTTACATACTCATCAGCATCTACAATTTTATTAAACTCGCCATACAATTGGTCCATAATATTTCTAGCATTTCTATCTTTTGTTTTATATGTGATTGTAATATTTTCTTCTCTATTATCAATCTGTTTTTTTAATTCTTTTCTGAAATCATTTAACAACTTTGCATCTGATTGTGTTGTCACTGTAGTCGGATTCGTAGCCGCATAAGATACAGCTGACGCCTGTAAGCCTCCCATTACTATAGTTGAACAAAGTGCGGCAGCTGTCACATACTTACTTGTCTTTCCCATCTTGTCACTCCTTACATTCTATAACTATACAAAAAAGTATCGTATAGTTTCAGAGTATACAATACTTTTCAAAATAGGTCATATGAGATTATGCATATTTAACATTTTTAAAAGGGTTGTTCTTTTAGAAAAAGAACAACCCTTTTTTTAGCAAGTTTGTAACACACAGCATGTATTTTCAAAATGGCGATTTTTCAAGTCTTCATTTCCAATACAGAAATAAAGCATCCCTAAATCTCCCCACATCATATTACAATTTTTAGTATCTGAATCAATTTGGAATAAGAGCGTCATATGCTGTGGATCTATCCCCATATATTGTCCAGTCTCGTACAATACCTCATCTTGTACAGAGAATGGTTCTCCAAACATTTGATGATTATCATAGTTGTCTGGGATTAGCTCTTCAAGTAATTGCAAGAAACGATCTGAATCCGCCTCATCTTCAATGAAAAGCTCCGGTAATTTATACGTCAGTTCAAAAGTAATTGCGCACTGGTTATATTTCGCTTGTATTTCATCTGCTCTACGTAATTGCTCTACAGGGATATCATAATAAAGTACACGTCCAGCTTCGGTTGGATCCACATCTTCTTCAAAGTAATTTTCAATACTAAAGAAATATAACATCCCTGTCTTAGGAAGATTATGATCCATACCAACGTTTTGTAAATCACTTAAATTAAATTGTGCGATAAAACGTAACGGATTCTCTTTGTATGTTGGATATTCAAATGTATTTGGCAAATCAGGAACTCCGCCCATTTTCGAACTGCCTATCGCAATTATTTCCTGTTGTTTTGGCACAACTTTTACACAAGGAAATACAGTATTAATAAGTTCCTGTTTCAAATGTGTTAGTTCATATTTATCAATTAATATTTCAATTTTCTGTTCCATAAATTCTCCTTACATTTACATACTTATTTGTATCATAGCACAAAGATTATACTTCATTCATTGTAAATTCAACAAGCCCTCCAAAAAACGGGCTTATCCCTCGTACGCGAACAAGTTTAAAAAAGCATAGTATACATTGTTCCTACAAACACGATAGTTCTTTATTTCTTCCAGTACATTTTCCCCTCGTTCATTTTTATTTTTAATTTAAGGAGGAATTCCACATGGGTTACGGATATAGTTGCGGCGGTTACGGCGGTGGTTACGGTTACGGCGGTAGTTGTGGTGGCGGTTGTGGTTATGGAGGTTTCGCTTTATTAATCGTTTTATTTATCCTTCTAATCATCATCGGAGCTAGCTGTTGGGGCGGCTTTGTAGGCTGCTAGTAAACTTAAAAACTATTGTAAAAAAGCACGTACAATACGTGCTTTTTTTCCATTTTCATTTTTTAGAAAGGAAGTATGTTCAATGAAAATTGATGGTGTTTTTGAAGGAGGCGGTGTACGCGGAATTGCTCATGTAGGGGCAATTTGCGCGTTAGCCGAAAAAGGATATGAATGGGAACGTTTAGCTGGAACATCAGCCGGCGCTATTATTGCAGCTCTTCTAGCAGCAGGATATTCTTGTTCCGAATTAAAGACGATTGTAACAGACATTGATTATGAAAAATTTACCAAAAAAACTTTTCTTGATAAAATCCCCTTTATTGGTAAAGGATTAAGCGCTTGGTCTACTCTAGGTATTTATTCAAATGTATTTCTCGAAGAATGGCTAGAAGACCTGCTTAGAAAAAAAGGAATTCATTTGTTTACAGACTTACCCGATTTGAATAAACTCAAAATTATCGCTTCAGATATAAGCAATGGGAAAATGGTTATTTTTCCCGATGACTTGCCAAACTACGGATTTTTAAATTATCGCTTCTCTATCGCTAAAGCAGTAAGAATGAGTGGAACCATTCCTTTCTTCTTCGAACCAGTGAAATGGAGAACCCCAAAATGGAAACAACCTTGTTATATGGTTGACGGCGGTATTTTAAGTAATTACCCAATTTGGATTTTCGATTCACCGACTTCTCCTCGCTGGCCTACCTTTGGATTTCATTTTGTAAAAGATGAGATTCAAGCTGATCCCGCCCACTATGACGAACCTATTTCCATGTTCAAAGGATTATTTAAAACGATGATGCAAGCTCATGATTTACGTCATTTAGATAAAGAATCAAAGGCTAGAACTATTACAATTCCAACAGGAATCATTACCAGTACTAATTTTCAACTAACTAAAGAAGAGAAAGAATGGCTCTATAACTCTGGTTATAATGCAGCTAATAAGTTTTTACAATCCTGGAACTTCAGACAATATGTTGATGAATATAGAGACGGCAATCAGGATCGAAAAACAAATCGGTATTTCCGCCAACTTGACTCATAATTATATTATTTTCCCTGTCACACTTTAATAGTAAATAAGCCTAATAATATAGTACATTATTAGGCTTATTTACTTCTTATGTACTCTCCCATTATTTAAGGATAAGTTAACCCTTCAGCTTCTTCTGCGGTAATTACTATGTAACGGTTTCCGGTTCTTAATCCTAACAGTTCTGCTTTTTCAACTGCATCCTGTTTTGTCTCTGCATAAGCAGCTAAATATTTATCCCCATCGATAATTTGGCAAATCACATATTGTTTCATGGTTTTCTCCTTTTACCCTTTAATTAATTGCGCAATCTTTTTTATTCCAACTTCAATTTCTTCTACAGTTGCATAGGAATAAGAAAGACGTAAAAATTGGTTAGCACTTCTATCATACAAAGTGCCTGGGTTTAACAACACCTTTTCTTGTAAAGCTTTTTCAAATAAACTACGATTCGAAATTGGTAGATTTATATGTAGCCAAATGTAAAAGCTTCCTACTGGCTCATGCCAAGTTGCAATGCCACTACAATACTTTTCTAACATACTTATCATAAAATCTCTACGTTTTTTCAATGCACTTCTTACAAACTGTAAATGTTCATCATACAATCCATTTTCAAACCACTCCGCTGCAATCTGCTGGGATATAGAACTTGAACCATAATCAGTTTGCATTTTTATATCTGCTAATCTTTGAATAACTGATTCTGATCCAACAACCCACCCAATTCTTAAACCAGGACTAATGACTTTGGACATACTTCCAATATGTAGCACGATACCATTTTTATCATATGCCTTTAAAGGCTTTGAAACTGGTGCATCGAACCATAAATCTTGATATACCGCGTCCTCAATAATAGGTAATCCAATTTCATTACATATCTCCATCACTTCTTCCCTCTTCTTAGCGTTCATACTAAAATTGGTCGGATTATGAAAAGATGGGATTGTATATAAAATAGATGCGTTAAATTGTTTCTTATATTTTGTGATATAGGAAGTATTTATACCATTCTCATTCATTGGTATTCCAATCAAGCGCATTCCTGCTGATTGAAATACATTAAGCGAATATAAATATGATGGTTTTTCTAATAAAATTGACGCTCCTTTCGGAAGAAGCCCCATTGAAATAAGTTGCAGTGCTTGGATTGCTCCCGAAACAATTAAAATAGAGTCAGGAGATACATATACCCCATGCCCTTTTAAATATTCCGCAATTTTTTCTCTTAAATGGAGATTTCCTTTCGGTTCCTCATACCCAAGTGTAACATTTGATTGTAGAATTTTATTAATAATACCCTTCATCTTTTTCTCAGGCAAGAGACTCGGTGAAAGTTCACCTGTTCCTAATCGAATTACATTGGGAGTAAATTCAGCTTGATTAATCTCTTGTACAGCAGGAAGATTCGGATAATGAAGTCCTGTTTCTACATAAGACTGCCAGTTTGGAGGCGGGGCATATGTAGAAGTACTCTCACTATTATTTATAACAATTGTTCCCTTCCGGCCATTCCCCTCAACATACCCTTTTGCTACTAATTCATCGAAAGCCATTACAATTGTACTTCGATTCACTTCAAACGTATGCGCCAAATCTCTTTGTGAAGGTAATTTAGTTCCAATTGTCCATTCCCCATTAACAATTCTCTCTTTTATATAAGATTCTATTTGTTTATACAAAGGAACAGATGAAGACATATTAGGTTTCCAAACGAGCCTTTCCATTATCTCACCTCACATACTTTATGGTTGGTAACCTATCCAACCATATGGATGGATACAAATTTTCATTTCTTCTATACAATATAGACTATCATAATTAATCAAATTAAGTAGGAGGTAATCTGATGAGTGAAGCAATTATTCACGGTATCATCCTTGCATTTGGTCTTATCATTCCATTAGGTGTCCAAAATGTTTTCGTCTTTAACCAAGGCGCTAGTCAACCAAATATTTGGCGAGCTGCTCCTGTAGTCTTGACTGCATCTATATGTGATACATTATTAATATTAATTGCTGTACAAGGTGTCTCCCTTGTCCTCTTAACTTTCTCTTGGTTAACAACCACCTTGTATATGATTGGATTTTTCTTTCTTATGTATATGGGCTTGGTTATTTGGAGAAGCGATCCTTCAAATGATGTAAAACAAGAAAAAAGCATGCCTTTAAAAAATCAAATTATTTTCGCCGCATCAGTTTCATTACTAAATCCACACGCAATTTTAGACACAATTGGTGTAATCGGAACAAACTCTATACAGTACATAGGAAGTGAGAAATGGGCTTTCACTTTTGCAACAATTATAGTTTCTTGGATCTGGTTTATTAGTTTAGCTTTTGCTGGAAAATTTCTTAAAGGATTTGACTCGACAGGAAAAACGATTATAGTATTAAATAAAATTTCAGGGCTAATCATATGGGGAGTCGCACTTTATATGTTAAAACAAGTTATTTTTCCTAACTAATTAAAGAGAATTGCATGTTATGTAATTGGCATGCAATTCTCTTTCGCATTATGAAGTTGGTTCCGGTTTCTGTTTTAACATCATTTTATCTTTTGCTGGTTTAATCCAAATAATTGCTATGACAGCACCAATAGCAGCGAAGATGCTTGTTAAATAAAACACTTCATGGTCTGCCCCTTTCATAAAAAAAGAATACAGGGGTGGTCCAGCTGCTACACCGATAAATCGCATTGAACTATAAAATGACGTAACTGTCCCCCTCTGCTCTTTTTCAATCCCTTGTGTAATAAGAGCATCTAGACATGGTAACGCCATACCAATTCCTCCCCCCATAATAACGAGACAAAGAAGTAGCAAATAGATTCCTTTTAGAAATAAAGGTAAGAAGACAGATGCAGCAGCCAGTAAAAATCCAATATAGATACACTTTTTCATAATATCTTGTTTATCTCCAATTTTTTTACCAGCCATATATGAGCTAAGTGATAGTACAAGTAAAGGAATAGCGAGTACACACCCTTTCCATATACCATGAATATCGTACTTCGACTCCAGTATAGTTGACAGATAAAAAAGTATTCCGAATAAAATAAGCATAATAATTGCACCTAGTATAAAAATGGCAATTAACCATCTTCCCTTTTCTCGAAACGTAGAGATAATAGATTGAATAAATTCCTTAAGTGGTGGGGCTTCTTCTTCTTGTTTCTTCGCCTTTACTAGTACCAGTAGTAAAACAATCGATATTACACATAAAACTGGAATCGCCCAAAATGGTAAGAACCATACAATTGCTGCAAGAGCTGATCCTAATATGGGACTCAATACTTTTCCAAATGTATTTGACGTCTCAATGATTCCTAAACCTGCACTAACCTGTTTTTCATCTTTGTATAAATCACCGACACATGGTATGACAACTGGCATAGCACCAGCAGCACCTATCCCTTGAATTGCTCTTCCGATAAGAATCCAAACATAAGGGTTATCAACTTTCCATGATACCCATCCCGTTATCGCTCCTCCAATAGCTGCAATTAATAAACTTGGAACCATTACCATCTTTCGTCCCCATCTATCTGATAAATAACCAGCAATCGGTATAAGTATAATTGCAATGATAGAATAAATTGTAATTATCATGGATACTTGGAAAGATGAAATATGTAATTTCTTTTCAATGGTTGGCAGGATTGGAATAAGCATTGAATTACCTAGCGTCATAACAAGTGGAACTGATGCAAGTGCAATTAAACAACAGTTTTCTTTTTTTAACATGTTGATTTCGGAACCTTTCATCATATATTTCTTACCATATAATAGCCCTGCTGGAAATTATGTTTACATTCCACCAGGGCTATTTCATCTTTACTACTTTCCATTTACAACAAAAGAAATTGGGTAAATTATAGCATTACTCCTATTCTTTGAATCCTGTTCACAATATATCCATACCAATTAATTGAAAATAAAAAAGAAAGGAAGAATCCTTCCTTTCTCCTATAACCTTCTACATTTAGCGAGTATATCCGCCACCAAGCTGTTGTTCTGCCATCGCTACAAGGCGTTTTGTAATTTCACCGCCTACAGAACCGTTTGCACGTGAAGAAGTATCAGCCCCAAGCTGTACACCAAACTCTTGTGCAATTTCATATTTCATTTGATCTAGAGCTGCTTGTGCTCCATGTGATGCTAATTGATTAGCGTTACGATTTCTAGCCATTACCGATCACCTCCTTATATATATTAAACTGTATCAAATCCGAAATTAAATACATGGTAATTTTTGGTTATTGATAAAAATAAAAAAAGAGTCTCCTAAACGAGACTCTTTCATCATTTCACCTTATGAACTTACTACTTCTAATTTTCTATTCGTTAATGCTTTCATTTCTTCTTTCAATATATCTTTCGCATTATGCCCAAACCATTCAAGCGAAGCAAAATGATCAGTATCTCTCACTTCCCGGATGATTTCATCATAGTTTACAATACCTTCAAATAATGGAACCATTCCTATACGACTTCCAGCAGCGGCATATACATTATTTGGTTCAAACACGTGTAAATACTCCGCTGATGATATATTCTTAAAATGGTAATGTTGTATCCACGGCTTTAATCGATGAAAACTATCTACAGGGTCTGCACCAGACTCCCATATATGAAGAAAATCAAGGTTTATTTTTAAATATGGATGATTTACTTCTTCTAACAATTTCAAAGTAGACGGCAAAGTATCCGTTAACGTATTTGGATGTGTTTCTAATAGTATATACATATTATGCGGAGCAAATAGATCACAAATCATGCGAATTCGCTTCACATACTCTTTTCTCTCTTGTTCCGAGAAATCCTCACTACCTTTTTGCCCGGCAAATGTACGAATTTTATTTGTATTAAACCAATTAGCTAGTATTACCAGCTGTTCACATTTTTCCATCGTTTTTTGAAAATCTGCTGATAATGATATGTCCAAGTAATCACTTATCATCGTGACCTCTAAATTTTTATCCTTTAAATAATCTATTTCTCGTTCTGTCGTTTCACGCTCTTGCATATATAAATTTTGTGCATGGGTCCCCCACAACTCAATTCCTTCAAAACCGTTTTCATATGCAAATTGAACAATATCAGTAAATGAAATTAGTTGATGGCGAAATGAAATTGTACATAGCGAATATTTCATTGGTTTGAACTCCCTTATCTTAAATTCAATGAACTTGTATTAGTTAAGAAAGACTGATTTGTTATCATTTCTTTCCATAACAGAAACTGTTTCTCTAGTTCATCCTTAATTTGCAGTTCAATTGTATTCATTTCATCAAGTTTCTCAACAATTGGTAATAACATATCTTTATTATTTGTCATTGCCATTTTAATAGCACGGTACTGTACATTTGTAAATCCTTGTACAATGTCTTCCACTCGATCACACCAATAATCAAATTCTTGCTCCGAATATTGTAAAGTTTCACGGAAGTATGCAAAGGCATGTTCATAGCTATATTTACGTATTGCCAATACGGGTATTTGCTTTACTGCCGTTACGAGCCCGGAAAGTGAATACCCATCCTCTTCATTTACCATTTTTATTATTAATTTTTTTAATTCCATTGTTAGTTCATTATCATCTTTTTTGAATGTTTCCATGAAATAACTTTCTACCATCTCTTGTGTTGGCTCCTGAATTCCTTCTATATCAATGAAATAGCCTCCACCAAATGGGTTGTCTTTAACAGAATGGAGCACTTTTTCTCTTTCCATATTCCCTTCCCAGCGAAAATCAGGATCAAGCATGAACCATTCCTCTTCTTTCTCTGTCTTCGATATCATTAAGTAATGCGGAAACGGTTTTTGATGAAACTTATTTTCTCTCTCAGGCAATAAAGACATATCAACCATTACAATTACGTAACGATTTTCCGGCTTATTTTCTACTAATTCTAAAAATGTTTCTACATTGCTACTTTTATCTTTTGAATGATCGTACCATTCGTTCACTTTAATGCCATACAATTTTTCATACCAAAGTAAGTAGTTATCATGATTAATGTTTTCGGAATGATAAGAAATAATCCCGCCTTCTGTTATATCAAAATCTCCATCCCATAATCCGAAATAAAATGGACGGAAATCTATATCGCTACGCCTTTTTATAATTTCACAAAAACAACTCACTAAACAGTGAACTTTAATTGAAGTCATACTCTCATCCACTTTCCTAAAAGGTTAGTTATTCACATTTATTTCGTGTAACGGCTGTAACTCTTCCATAAAGTCAAGCAAAGATCCTACAGTAAGAAACGCCTTTGGGTCTATCTCATCCTCTGGAACGCATAGCTTTAAATCCATTTCTATGTATACTATAAGCTGTAACATCATTACCGAATCTATATATAAATCTTGATTTAAACGCATCGTTTCTTCTAAATGCGTTACATTTTTCAGTTCCATTTTTTCTCTCATAATACTTAAAACTGCTTCTTTTAACATTTCACGACTCATGTTGTTATCTCTCCCATCTCTAATAACTTCCGACTTACTTTCCCTGTTTTATTTTTCGGAATCTCTGCTACATTTTCAATTTCATGTGGCACTTTATAAGACGGTAAATGCTGTATGCACCATTCTCGTATTTGTACTGGTTCAATACGAGAGACTACTTTCGCTTTTACTATTTCTCCCATCACAGGATGCTTGCCCCGGTATACAATCGCCTCCTGAATACCTTCTAATCGAAGCATCGTTTCTTCCACTTCTATAGGAAATACCTTTAGACCGGACACATTAATAACATCATCTATTCGCCCCATGAAATGAAGGCCTTGCTCAGATCTATAACCTAAATCTTTTGTATAAATCTCCTTTTCAGCAATTTTCACTACGATTTCTTCAGGTTCATCTTCATTTGAACCTATGTTAATACTTACATGAGGAAGTGGTTTTCCTAAATCCAAATGTGTTTCCATAGTATGACATATACTAATGCAACCAGCTTCAGAACAGCCGTACTGCTGCATCATGTATTTCGTCATGCCCTTTAACTTATAAAATAGCGTTTCTGGCAAAGGTGATCCTGATGTCATAATTTTATGAAACTGAAAAGTCCCTTGTGGAAAACTCCCCATAATATGTAACATAAGTGGTACTGCGTATATGATATGTTTTTCGGTATTACGAACTATATTTAATGCGAATTTAGGGTTTTTATTTGTAATGATTATAGGCTTACTACCTCTCGTAATTGCTGATAACGTGCCACAAATTAATCCGTATGAATGTGAAACTGGAGCCATTACAATTGGCACTTCGTCTTCTTCACATTTTAAAGCTTCATTGTAAGCAGCAATTTCTGTTTCAATTTCCGTCCATGCTCTACGAATCAGTTTTGGCTCTCCTGTTGTACCTGAACTATACTGCAATAAAGACGGTTCTTCTTGTAATAGATTTGGAACTTCTAATTTTGTAAAGTCGTTACTTTCTCCGTATAAAAGTGCAGTACACTTTGCGCGCTTTGCCATTTCAATAGCTGTATCCTTTGGCGTATCTTCATGAATAAGTAGTACAGATGCTCTTTTTTCTTTTAGGAAAAACACAAGCGTAATAATATCGAATGGATTTTTCAGACAAAGTGCAAATCTATTTCCTACTGCTTCTTGAAATTGTTCCACTCCCTCGTAACCTTGTAATCTCAATTCAAAATCATATTTGCTAAATTCTTGTTTATTAACGATTAGCATGATTTCCCCCTGTAACAACTGATTTTTGTATTGTAAGTTGCTTTGCTCTATACAATGGATTTGGAACTTCATGAACAAGCGATTCCATATCCATATATAAACGACGCTTCGTTAATTGCTCTGCATGAAATGTAGGTGCATATAATTGTAATGCTTCAAAACGTTCTTTCAAATGCGAAAATCTTTCAAAATGATCTTCTATTTCTTCAACGAGAATGATCCAAAATTGTTCCTCTTTCAACTGATACTCATCTGCCAGCACGAAAGCCAGTTCACCTAGATTGAATAGGAAAAGCGCATCTAAAACCATTTCTTGTAAACATTCAATACGGTCCATTTCAAAGAAATCATTCATTTGACCATTCGCATATGTTTTATGCATTTTAGTAAAGTCTGGACATTTTTCGAGTTCTTTCAAAAATGGACGATAAAACTCCAGTCCTTCATGAAAATCTTTTAGTGCAATACGGACTGGTATTCCCTCTTCATGAACTAAAATCATGTTTTGTCCATGTGATTCTAATGCGACTCCATGCTCTACAACGAGGTGTACAACTGGGATAATTGCTTTTTGAATAAGCAATTGTAACCAGCTTTCTACTCCATATCTCTTTAACCACAAGTCAATAGTTGGTGTCCCATCTTTTCCCTTGGCATATAAACCGTTAAATGGGATTGCCTCTTCTTTCTTATCTAAATATTTGTGAACGCTTTCGCGCCAAATACATCCTAATGAGCCATACGTAGCTTTTTTATTCGCATCGTACGTAACACTCGAAAATTCATTTAACAAAATTAAACGCGATTCATCCCTTAAATAAGGGTCATGATTTACTATATCTTTTAACCAATTCGATATAGCAGGTGCACTCACAACCGAATGTGGTTTTAATGTACGGATAGTTGAAGTATTGAGTAAATTCATTGATAACTTTACATATGGTTTCTCTCGATTCGTAACATTTCTTAATGTCCGCATCGACTGCTGCGCGCAATAATCATCTTCTGATTTCCCTAAATAAATAATATATTTACCCTGTATATGGTCAGTATAATTCGGAATAATAAAGTTCTCCCACTGCCAAGGATGAACAGGTATAAACATGTACTTCTTCGAATCACAGTCCATTGTTCGAATACGATCCATATACTCTTCGATTTTCTTTTCACCAATTTCTTCTTTAAAGGTACAGTTATAACTCTCTTCACTTTCATATCCTACAGTCGTATATTTCTCATGAACTGCAATCCATATAATTTTCATTGGTTGCATAAATTCAAATCCATATTGAAAATTATCACGATATTGAAACCCAATGCGTGCTTTATAACTAGGATGATACGGGTGTCCATCTATTAAATGACTTTCAAGCTCATCATAAGATTTCGCAAGATAGTCTTCTTCACAACTTCTCTCATATTGTGCAATCGTATCTTTAAAGATTGTTTGTTCTAATTCTTGAATAAAAGAATCCAATTTCGTTCGATTCACTTGAACAATCCGAAAAATCTCCTGTAAAAATTGTGAAACTGATTGTATTTCTTCTTCCTCATCTTGAACTCTCATTATTAATGAGTCATGTAAACAAATACGCCCAAATGTCATACGTTCTTGCCCATAGCATTGGTACATTACATTTTGATCCTTTTCATCAAGACCTTGTATAATAAAAAGTATTTGCTCTCCCTTTTGTATACGAATCGGCGTAATGACTTCTTCATAAATTAACGATTCTACTAATTGCCGGAATACTCTTCTTCTTACTGAAATGTACTCTTTTGATTGGAGTGCCTTCAATATTTTTATGTGATAAACTTCTTCTTTCATAAATCCCTCCGCTATAATACGGAATATCAAATTCCATTATTTGTATTACGTGAAATTTTAGCACTACTTATGAACGAACAGCCACTTCTCTAACGAGTGGATTATCTACTTGTACATAAATTGCTTGCTCTAAAGGATTTGTCAGTTCATCAACATCGAAAAATCTCGTTAGCAAATTTGCTTTACATGCCAATTTATTTTCTTCCAACAATTCACTTAAAAATGTAGAAGGTTCGCGGTTATATGGAAGGAACGCTTCAAGTACAGACCTTAATTCCGAAAGAAGAATTTCCTCCTTTATTAATCCTGCTGTACCAAAACCGTTAATTAGTCCAAACATATGATTAAAAATTAAATAGTAACGAAATCTTTCATCTACAATGTAATCGTCATATAAATTCCCAGTACGTTCGCCAATACCCGCTAGTTCATTATCTAGCACTGACTTCATTGAATTGCAGAAATAAAAACCTTGATTATCACGGAAGTAAAACTTAACTGGATAACCATCTTTCAATTGAACAACACTATTTTGTTGATGCGCTTCTAATGCAACGCCATAACGTAAATACATCCATACCATCGGCTTTAAAGAGATATTCATATATCGTCTAAACCACTCTAAACTTACTTCTTCACAGCTTCTACCTTCTAAATCCGCTAAGCGGTGGATAATATTTGCTAAACGAGTTCTTTCACCCGGAATTGCATCTTGTACTAATCCAGCGATAAGCGTTGCATCATTTTCATTTTCACTATAAAATGTGTTTTCTCGAATAATCACTTCAAATCCAGACTCTTGTGCCCCGTATTTTAAAGTAATAAATGCCGGATCACATATAAAATCAAATCCCGGAAACTTTTCTAGCACCTCTCCAATTTTAGTATTCAATATTTCCTTACCTTCAAGTCCACTCTCAAGTTCCTTCAATTTATTAATACGCATTGAATTCGTGACCTTTACAGGGAATGAAAACTTGAACATATACTTCGAATGAGGATGATATAGCGTTCTAAGTGATGATGTCGCCATATAACACTTACCTACTGGACCGATATATTCAAGTACACCTTGATTCATCCAATTTTGCACATAAGATTGATGTAATAGCCATTCTGCTTGTAGCGGATGGATTGGAATTAATGAATATTCATCTTCTTGACAGTACTCTTCAATAAATTCTTGACCTACCTTTTCATCGTTCTTTAATTCCTTTTTTATCATCGCCGTTGTAGAATCTTGTAACAATGACTTTTCACTTACTATACTTTTATGTGCCCGAAAATAGTGAAGTTGGCACTCCCCTTTTAATTCAGGAGAATACATTGAACTTTTCCAATCCAATATACCTTGTCTACTCTTTGGTGTAGGATGAGTTAAATGTCCAAATAATAAAGATTGCTCCGCCTCTATAAAAGTCGTATGGAAACCATATAATTCAGCTGTATCCTGCTCCCTTCCTTGTATAAACTTCTCAATATTTTGACAACTACAGATAACTCGAAGCATAAGTTCATCAGGATTCGTACCTTCTCCATAGTTAATAGACATTTCCTTTATTAAAAACATAATAACCGTAATATAATCTGCTTTAATAACATTTTTATTTTCGCCAATTTGGTAATAAAATTGTTCTCCAAATAGATGACGGTCCGTTGACGATCTATATATAACTTCCCCATACAAAGTAACGTTTTGTGCCGATAAAGGGCAGCATAAATAAGTGGGGATAGCGTCTCTTTGAAATGAATGGCAGAAAATATTTTCTATCCTTTTATCCTCCGTAATCCATTCTCCACTTCCTGTTTCTCTTAAATAACAATTTAAAAAGCTTTGTATTGTTGCATGTTCCGCGATTTGTTTCGCATGCTGCATACTGCTCCTCCTCTTTTAGACGAACACTATCATTTTTTTGTGAAACTTCTGACAGTTGAATTTTATTATCAACTATGATTTTAATTGATAATGATAATCATTTCAAGATATATTTCAGAATTTTTTTATCTAGCTAAACTTTTCACCTTTTCAAAACATTTAATCCGTCAACAAAAAAATACACCAATATAATAATTGATGTATTTTTTCATTCTCGTAAATTAAGTTTACATAATAAAATTATCGTTTTCTAGATTGATAGTGATTTGTATAAACAATCCATATCTCGCCAAGCATATGCTATTTCTTCTACATTTAGTCTTTCTAAAAGTTTCGTGTCAATTTTTTCCGGATTATATTTTTCATAAAACTTTTTAGAAGGGTTATTAGCAACAACCCAAACTAACAGAGATTGCATATTATCTTTTTTACATTCCGATAGCAATGCTTGAAATAATCTTTGTCCTATCTTCATTCCTTGATATTTTTGTAAAATGTATATTGCATATAATTCTCCATCACAATTATATGCACCTGTTCTTCCAACTCCCCCATCGATAAATCCAATTATTTTACCATTTAACGTTTCTGCTACAAACCTAAATTGATGCCCGTCTTCTTTTTGAAATATACTTTCCCATAGCTTTTCTCGTTGGTCATACGTTATATTGTCTAAAATTTCATTAGAGAATATCCCCTTATACGTTGTTTTCCAACTATCCACATGCACTTTTGCAATTGCCGAAATATCATCTTTTATTGCCCTTCTAATATGTATCTCCACCATACTCATCCCCCTTAGAAAATAATTATAGCAAAATGTTTTGTATGCATTAAAAAAAGAGTGAATTTTCATCACTCTTTTTATCTACTTTCAACTTCTACTGAAACAACATGATCGATTTCTTTTAAAGAACTATATAATTCAGTTGTATATAAATCTTCTGGAGCTAAAATGACCATTTCCAATTGCTGAGATGCCCCATTATCAATATCTTTAATTTTCACTCGTTTCACTTGCATATTTAAATTTTTAATTTGCTTAAAAATCCCGTCTAACTCTCGATGTTTGTTTACGGTAATTTTTATAGATAAGTCCTTTTGTCTTAATGAATAAGGGCCTGCAATTTTCACAATTTGCGGAAGTACGTTAATCGCTAATATAATTAAAATCATAGCAACCGTCGCTTGTATATAAAAACCTGCACCAATCGCAATACCTAGTGCTGAAGCGGCCCATACCATAGAAGCTGTCGTTAATCCTGAAATAACGTCATTATTTCTTCGTAAAATTACCCCTGCCCCAAGAAAACCAATCCCACTAACAATTTGAGCGGCGAGACGCATTGGATCCATGTTTGTATGACCCGGTACAGAATAAACATTCACTGATTCAATTGAAACCATTGTAATTAAACAACTCGCTACGGAAATAACCATACTTGTTTTCACACCAAGCGGTTTATTCTTTAGCTGCCTATCTATTCCGATGAATAATCCTAAAAAGAGTGCTAAACCTAATTTGAATAAAAATTCATATGACATAATTCCTTCTGCTACTAAGAATATAGACAAATGTACATTCTTAGAGTATTCCTGCTTCTGCGTGTCCTGTCTCGCCACTAACTCGCTACTGCAGTTTGCTGTAACACTCCACAGGCATAAATTCCGATGTAGCCCACCGTACATATATACAATCTATTTACGTTAGTATTGTATATTTTTTGCTTGTAAAAGGTTGATTGACGCGTTCAAATCTCTACCTATTACATTTCCACAGTCACATTCATATACTCGTTCGGATAGTTTTAAGTCTACTTTCTTTTGACCACAACATGAGCATAACTTCGACGAGGGATAGAACCTGTCTACTTGACGTAGTTCAATTCCATATTCCTCACATTTCGCCAATAACCATGTTTGAAATGTATAAAAGCATTGCTTCGCAACTGCTTTAGATAGATGTTTGTTCTTCATCATACCTTTCACATTCAAATCTTCTACTGTAATAAATGTTGGCTTGGTTTTCACCACATCATTTACAATAGACTTTACATACGCTAATCGAATATTTGTTAATCTGGCATGTAGTTTTTGCACTCTAAGAATATTTTTATCTATATTCGCTCTTTTGTTAGTAACAGATTTTTCACCTCTCTTTTTTATATTTTCAAATTTACGCGATAAAGAACGTTGCTCACGTCTTAACCGTTTTTCTATCTTTTTTACTCTTATTGTTTTGTTGATGTTTTCATGAACGATACCGTCGCTACGTATAGCGAAATCCTTCACCCCTAAATCAATACCTAAACCTGTTTGCTTGAAAGTTGGCTTCGTTTCTGTTTCTTCCAATTCGCAAAGCACGGATACAAAATATCTTCCTGCTCTTTTACCTATCGTTCCACTTTTTACAATCGCATTTTTGGGAATATACCCATATTCTTTTAACCTTACCCAACCAATTGTGGGGATTTTTACTCTATGCCTTTCTACTGTCCAATCTGTTTGTTGTTTTTAGGAAAATAGCACTTCACATCTTGCTTCTTCTTTTTCTTATATCGTGGAAATTTAGATAAACCCTTAAAAAATCGCTTAAAAGCTTTATCCCCGTTCATAATCGCTTGTTTTACAGCTTTACTTGATACTTCTTTTATCCACTGGTCACATTCTTTTGTATAGACATTGTTCAACCATTTTGAAAAGTCATACCCACTTAAAAACTTTCCTTCGGCTTCATACAACTCTTTGTTTTTAGAGATATACAGGTTGTAAACATATCTGCACACACCAATAGTCTGATTTATTCGAGGTATTTGTTCTTTTGTCGGATGGATTTCTATTAGATATGCTCTTTTCATAAATCTTTATCCTCCGGTATTTTCTTCTTGAATCCCCATATAGTCTTTATACTGTTTATCTGTATAAAATCTTCTTCCTTTAGGGTTTCGGTAAGCAGTCAATACACCCTCGTTATCCTTCTCTGTAAAGTTCTTACAGACACATTGATTATTTCAGCGAATTCTTTTGATTTATATTGTTTCATAGGTAGAATGTAACATATTCATCTGCATTTGCGTATGTTTTATACAACTGTATTGATCTCCTTACTTCCTAATGTTTCCCTTTGAATATTTCACTATAACTCTTTTATGATATCAATTCCAGTCTTTTCTATTCATTTAAAGTAAAAAACCGAAAAAACATTTTTGACAATGTTTCCCCGGCTTTTTATTATAATTAAGATCTTTCTTTATTTTTGTTCTTTAATTTTAATTTGTGCCTCTTTATAAAATGCTAATTTATTATCATTATACTCTTTTGTATGTTTATTAAATTGTTCTTTCGCCTTTTGCGCTTCCACATTTAACTCATTAACAGTTTTAACTTTTTCACCAATTTCTTTTAACTTCGTTTCTTTTACTTTTAACTTTTCATACAGTTCTTTTTCAGTCGCTAACGCCTTCGTGTAATTCTCATTCATCTTTTGGAAGGCATCATAACGATTTTTATACGATTCTTCTACTGTTTTTGCTTGTTTTTGTAATTTCTTATCTTCGAGTTTTTCAATATTATTTTGAACGGATGTCGTTTCTTTCTGCGCTTTTTCTAACTGTTCCTTCTCGTTTTTCAATACTTTTTCACGCTCGTCTACATTTGCAGTAGCTTGCTCTATTTTCTTTGAAACTGCTTCATTATGCTCTTTACCTTCTTGTAAAATTTGAGAATAAAGTTCTTGTCCTTGCTTTTCTAACTTCTCTAATTTTTTTGTGTCATCTGCTAAAGATTTTTCTTGTGTAGATGCTGCTTCAAAAGCCGTAAATAAATTTTCTTCTGGCTTTTCACCGAAACAACCTGATAATAATCCTACTGATAATGCTCCAACTACTGCTACTTTTCCATATTTCAACTTCAATTCCTCCATTACATACGGTTATCATGCCAGAGGTTCACGGGGAAGTGATTCTCTTCATGATATGCTTCAAACTCATAACCCTTTTCTTTTAGACCCTTTAATATTGCTGGCACAGCTGCGACTGATTGCGGATGAATATCATGCATTAAAATGACTTCTTGAGGATTTGTTGCACCAGCTAATACATTTTGAGCGATTTGTGCTGCCGCTGCATCGACTGGTACTTTGTTGTATTTCCAGTCTAAAGAATCAATTGTCCAGTCCCATACTTTAAGACCACCCTCTACTACTTTGTTTCGAAGGTCTTCATTTAAACCAGGCTTCGACCCGTATGGTGGACGTGTTAATTGAGGTGATTTTCCAATAATATTTGCGATCAAGCTTTGATCTTCTTTCATTTCATTAACATATTCGCCATTTTTATATAACTTCGCAAAATTGTGTGTCATGCTATGCATTCCAACATAATGCCCCTCTGCATTTTGACGTTTTACTAAATCAGGAAACGCTTTTACATTCGCTCCTATTAAAAAGAATGTCGCCTTCGCATCATGCTGTTTTAACATATTTAATAATTCAGCCGTATATTTTCCTGGCCCATCATCAAATGTAAGATACGCAACTTTTCTTTCCACTCCGTTAAAACGACTTGGTGCCGTTTTATTCATTTCAACTTTCGATTGTTCACTTGCAAGCTGCACTACATTTTCTTGTTTCGCTACAGCTTTTGCTGGTGAAGTAATAGATTGAAACATGAAATACCCAATAGCTACTATTGCAATCGCTATTAAAACAACTACAACTCGTTTAATTTTAAAAGCCTTTTCCATTCTATCGAATTCCTCTCCCTATTAATCTTATATATAAATCACCCAATATAATTATACATCTATTTATTTTCATTACACTATATAAACATATTTTATATAAATTATAGTGGGAGTTTTATCAAAATTGTTGTTCCTACTCTTTCTCTACTTGTAATACTAAGCGTACCACCATGAAGCTCCACCATTTTCTTTACGATAGCTAATCCAATACCTGCGCCTTCAATATGGTTATTAATCTGATAAAATGACTGCTCTATAAATGGTAGATGCTCTTTAGCAATTCCAATACCTTGATCTGTCACCTTAATCACGGCTTGTCCCTCACTTTTGGTCGCTTCAATGTAAACTGTACTTTTTTCATTTGAATATTTAATAGCATTATGAATAATATTTAGGAAAACTTGTTTTAGTCTATTTCGATCTCCTACTAGTTCTACTCGTTCTAAATTAGCAACTAGATGAATCTGTTTCTCTTCTGATTTAGGAGTTAATTGCCAAATCGTCTCTTCTAGTATATCGTATAATTGCACCTTTTGTTTATATAAATTAAAATGATTTGACTGCAATCTTGAAAAATCTAGTAACTCTTCTACTAAATGAATCAATCGGTCTGTTTCACCTGAAATAATTCCCATACCTACCTTTACTTCTTCATCTGTTAAATGATCTACTGTTTTTAACGTCTCACTCCACCCTTTAATTCCTGTTAAAGGTGTTCGTATTTCATGAGAAATAGAGGCAATAAATTCATTTTTCAGTTGCTCAGCCTTTTCTATTTTATCGGCCATATAATTTAAACTATGCGCTAACTCACCTAATTCACCAGGATAATCCTCTTTAATTTGCTCCTTTAATGTACCTTCCGCAATTTGCGAAGAAGCATGAATAATAGATTCGATAGGTTTCACAAACGAATTCGCCAATCGTCTACTGATTAAGAATACGATACCTGAAATGACAATTCCAACTGAAATAGTAAACAAAATAATTTCAATAATCTTTGCATTTACATGTTTTAAAACAGTCGTATATTTTAAAACACCGATAGTTTGCCCTTGATGAATAAGTGGACTAAATACTTCTAATTGTTTCACGTTATCTTTCGTAGTAATAACTTGGTGATACATTTCCCCCTCTAGTAAAGAATAAGGAATACTCACTTTACCTTCAACCTTTTGCCCACTTGACGATTGTATAATTGTACCGTGACGATCAATCAATTGTAATTCCGTTCCTTCTAATTGGAAACTCTCAATTATTTCTCCGCTATATTCTTGCAAACGAATAAAATATAGTGAATTGTATTCCGAGAAAAAACGTGTACTGGTCTTTGCATGAGATTCAACATATTGCACAATGCCGTTATAATAATATCGATAAATAGAAACTGAAAATGCTACTTCAAATAATACAAGCATTAGTGTAATGACCGTCATAAAATATAAAGTCACTTTCCGTCTCATCTTATAGTTTCCTTCCACACATATCCTTTTCCCCACACAGTATGGATAAACTCTGGTTCTGACGGATTACATTCTATCTTTTGACGTAATCGTCTCATATTTACATCGACTACTTTCGTCTCGCCTACGTAATTGGTTCCCCAAATCATATTTAGAATTTCATCACGCGAGACTGGCTTTGAAGCCTGATTCATTAAATACTGTAATATCATGTACTCTGTAGGGGTTAAATCAACTAATTGTCCACCTTTATATAATCTTTCTTCTATAATATTTAACGAAAACGGACCAGACGTGATTGTATTCGTTTTTTCTTCATGTACTTCTATTCTTCTTAATAAAGATTGTATACGTGCAGTTAACTCTACTGGACTAAACGGCTTTGCGATATAATCATCTGCACCAATTCCTAACCCTTGTACTTTATCTTCATCTTGTACACGTGCGGTTAACATAATAATACCCATTTTTTTATTTTCTTCTCGGATAGCTTTACAAACTTGAAAACCATCAATCCCTGGTAACATAACATCAAGTAACGCTACATCAACAATATGTTCACTTAAAATCTGTAACGCTTCTTCTCCAGTACTAGCTTCTAATACATAAAATCCAGCATGTTTCAAATTTAAGACAATAAAGCTACGGATTGGTATTTCATCTTCTAAAACTAAAATTGTTGACATAATTCCCACCTCCCTACTCTTGTTGATAATCCGCTAGCGGTTTTATATATGCTTTTACCTTTTCAAATTTTGATTGCTTCGGTACTGCATATACATGAGAAGCCGTTTTAACTGCTGCCTCGTATCCTTTTATTTTGAACCATTCTTTCCGCTTAAAAATATGGACTTCAAGCCATGTTTCATTTGTAGTTGCATCTATAAATTTTTGAACATCCGGTGCTTCTTGCTGAACTGGGACAGTTATTTTTCCAATTAGCGCTTGAGGGATTTTGACAAAATAACCTTTCTCTATATTGACATATCTTTCTTCTATCAGTTTAATTCCCTCTTCACTCCACTGTATATAACGCTCAAACATCGTGCTCTCTCCGTACGATACCTCCTCCCAACCTTTTGGACGCACAGTACGAACAAATTCAATAATGCCGTCTTCATTAACGTCTTTACTTTCCACAACATAATCATTGAATAAATCTTCTTTCCCGTCTATAGGTAGCCCCTCATAATGATCCTGATCAAATTTTGCTACATATGTTATACCTGAATGAGCCCCAACTCCTGCATCAATTACAACTGCCTTTGACTTGTTAGAAATACGTCCCATTTGTATTCGTTGAATACTATTTATATATGGATCAAATGTAACTTCAGACATAGTGTTAAACTGTTCAATGAACTCAACTTTCAATTGCTCATCTTTTTTATAAGTAACAAGGCTTATATCATTAAGGCCATTTTTATTTAAATCCTCTATAAATAACTTCGTATATTGCCGATTATAAATCTCCTTCATATCATCATTTTCTTCCGAAAAGACATACATTACATGTTCTAAAGATTCACGACTTACAGAGATTCCAATTAATAACTCTCGCTTCCCGTTCCCTGTAAAATCACCGACTTTAACGATATCTATATTCTCACCATCAAATGTATGAGTGGACTTTAATTTCCAGCCATTGCTGCTTTCCGCATAAATAGCTAAATATATACTCCGATCTTCATTCGGTACTTTATAAAATACGATCGCTTCTTTCTTATTATCTTGTTTAAAATCCATTGACCAAATCATCTGTTTATCTTTATTAGACATTGGAGTAAGCAACCGATAATTAACTGGCAAATCTTTATCTATTTGCTCTTTTAATTCATTAATCCACTTTTCATTTGCAGGAGCTCCCATTAAACTTGTTGGAGCTTCAGACATTTTACATCCAGTCAATATAAAAATGATTCCCAAAATGCTTATCCATTTCTGCATATGATATCTTTCCTTACTACAAATTTTAAGTATTTTTTATACTATGTGCCTCTCCAATATTCTCATACATATGAGTATAGTTTTTCTAATATAAAAAATCGTTACAGAAAAGTTACAACTATATTTCCATAAAAAAAGATTGGCAAAGGCCAATCTTTTTTACTATTCGTTTCGAGCTGGTTTTGGTGTTATACCCAAATGATCATTTAATTTTTTTGAAATATCTTTTACATTTTTTTCGTTTGGACTGTAATAATAAATACCACCAATACGTTTATCAGTACCTTCAATTTGCATTTTTTCCATTTGCAGGTCAGATCCAGCCATATTTTTCGTAATAGCAAGCATATCATCAAACGTTAAGTTTGTTTTCATGTTGTTATCCACTGCATCAAGTAAAGAGCCCATTTTACTAATTGATTGAACAGACATTGCTTTTTTCGCAATTGCTTCAATTACAAGTTGTTGCCTTTGACCACGCATTGTGTCACTGTCAATTTTACGCGTTCTAGCAAGTGCAAGGGCTTGTTCACCATTTAAATGTTGGTAACCTTTTTCTAAATGGATCATACCTGCTTGGTCTTTACTATCTTGTTCTGTGAAAGTAACCGGTACATCAATATCAATACCACCAATTGAATCTACAATTTGTACAAATGACTCAAAGTTAAACTTCACATAATAATCAACTGGAACATTTAAAAATCTTTCCACTGTATCTCTTGTACTTTCAACACCGCCAAATACGTGTGCGTGTGTAATTTTATCTAATTTCTTTCTAGATGGAATATAAACGCGTGAATCACGCGGAATACTTACTAATTTAACGGATTTATCATCTTTATTAATTGTCGCTAATAAAAGTGCATCTGTCCGAACTGCTTCGCCGTATTGGCTTTTTCTCATTTCACTTCCGTCTACACCCATGATTAAAATCGAAATATTATCCTTTAAAGGTTCCACTTCTTTGTCCCTTTTTGATGACTTATCAATTTGTGCATATGCATCACTTACAACAGCTTTTGCTTTGTTATATATAAACGATCCATATCCTACTCCTCCAAAAACAAGTAGGAAAAATGGAATTAAAATGAACCATTTTATTGACTTTCGTTTAGAACGTTTTTTATTGCTTCTCGTATTTTGTTCTAATTCAGAGCTCATACCCATTCGCCTCTCTTTCTCTTTCCCTAGTATAATGTAAGTCTATTAATCTTCATATTGAATTTCCTTTCAATTACCTTACATTTTTGTAAGGTTACTTCTTGAATCCAACATGTATTCCATTTCACATTATACTCTTGTGCTTATTTTTGGCAAGTCACTATTTATCAACTTAAAAAATCCAATACTTCGGAATATTCGAATTTACATATTTATTATTCTGTTATTTGCAGGTAGTAAGATTTTCACCTCACAATTTAGCAAGAATAAAGAGTCAAGTTTGTGCCGTACCATCTTGATTGGTGATGACTAATAATCAGTGAGGGATAAATCCCCCACTGATTAAAGTTTCACTTTATTATTTCTCATTTGGTGTGTATATCATTTGCTTCCCATTATTATTAATTAAAGCTGACTTTGCTTTTATTTTCGTTTTTTCTATTTCTACATCTTTATTTGAGAAATTCACAATGATTTTAATATCTTTTCCATATGAAGTAGATTGTACTAGCTTATCTTCTGACAGATATGCAAAGTTCGTCATTTCTTCTTTTACTGCCTTTTCATGAACTTCATTCCAAACTTTCAGATGCTCTGTAATTTCTTTTTTATGCTTATTCCACTCTACTTCATCTAAATGGTACAACGGAGGAACATTATACAATAACTCATATAACATACGATTTCCAACCTCGTCCTTTACCTTCAAACTTCCCCATTCCCAGTGGTGCGTTGTAATAACCGAATCATTGTATACTAGTTTATATAATGGCACCGAATATACTGGATTTAAATATACTTGCTTATATTCTTCTTTTAACGGTACTTGTTTTGCATATTTTTCTGGAACATTTTGATTTGGTGACCAATATCCACCGACATAATACGGGCTTGTTTTATTTTTTCTCATATCTTCATCGTCCCACTTAATAACTGGTGTTTCAATTCCATGAGCAAATGCAATCGTACTACTTGCAAAATCATTTCCGCCCTCAGAGCCAACTACCATACCTTTTTCTTGTGCAATATAATCCATTCGTTTTAATCTTGCTTGTAAATCTTGTTCTTGTGTCGTTAAATGTTTTGTTGAATAATCATCATAAATTTCGCCCGTCGCGTCACAATCAATAAACCATGAATTATATTTAGGGCCATTTTGTAATATATCGTTCATTCGTTCTTTTACACTAGGAAGTGATAATGTCGGATTTAATTTTCGGCCTCTCCCTAAAAACCCTTGCACTTTCTCACCATTTTTCTTCGTTACAGTGGCTTCTTCATATAACGATGGGTCATTAAAAGAAGCTGTGTTCCAATTTTTATCACCTTTTTCGTGAATAGAATGGTAAGAATCATACGGACCAACTAAATATCCCATTTCCTTAGCTTCTGTAACGAAATTAGGCTGCATAAATCCTTGTTCCCAGTTCGGTAGACCAATCCACGCTTTGTCTATCCCTACTTTTTTCATTTCCTTTATTATATCCGTTCCATCTGCTTTACCCCATTTACTTACTTCTTCAACTGCATCACCGAGTACTGACTTTAATAAATGTTTATTTAAGCTATACAGCTCTGTCTTCGATAAGTGATCTACACCTTTCTTTAATAACACACTAGCTTCCTGATTAACTTTCGGGAAAATATCCTCTTTATACAATTCTTTCATAGATAATACTTCGTTTGTATAGCGTAAAATAACATTTTTTTGGTACTTATCGATAAAGTCTTGTTTACTCACCTGCTCAAATACATTCAATTCCCCAGGCTCTGAACTATTCTTTTGAATAAGGTCTTTTATATGGCTAAACACCGGGCTATTTATTTGCTCTCTTAGCTTCGGCCAATTCACGTTACTTTCTGATAAACCATTTTGATTCCAAAAGTAAAAATGAGCTGCCCCGTAAAGTTTTTCGATTTCTTTATTTTTTCTTGCCTTTTCTTGTAATGTTTTAAATTCACCTTTTCGAGCAATATTATCCTTATACAGTTTAGCAATACTTACTGCATCATTATTTGTCACATATAATTGAAATCCATATGTTTTATTTTTATTTATACTCGGGAATTCATGTGTAAAATCAAACCCTATTTTCGGATCTGAATGAAATTTCAATTCATTATTAAACATATTGTTCGCAATATATACGATCGAATATTTAGAACCATTTAATGCAAAAAACTTCATAGAAAATGATTCAGCAAATGAATATGCATCATCCTTTAAAAACTTCTTCCAATTCTCATCATTACTCGGAATTTGCTTACCTTCCCATAACGGAAGTGTATAATTTTCAGCTTGCACTTTTGGCCATGTAAAACTTTCTGCACCAGTCGATTCCACTTCAATATTTAAGTGGTCTTTTTTCTTTTCTAAATTTACTTTTACTTTTTGATCCGGATATTCCCATGATGTATGATCCTTGTCTTTTTTCAAATTCGATACCTTCATTTTTGGTAACGGTTGTGATGCCTGTTCTTTTACACCATCATGTTCTACAGTTAACGTAAAAGTCTCAGGATTTACATCGTAAGTAAAATCTTTATACGTCGCTTTCTTTATTTTAGACTCTTGTAAAGCATCATTACCTTTTACATCACACCCGACTAAAGTCGAAAGTGACAATGTTGTAAGAAGACATATCGCTATCATTTTTTTCATCTTCTGCACCTCCACCACTGAATATACAGGAGGTTTGTTACAGGAATATGGCAAAAAATAATAGAGCTAGCATTATGCTAGCTCTATTATGAGCAAAAAAAATTTACGTATTACTATAATCTGTTTAAAGAAAATATGTAATACAGGGGGACTTTAATCCTTTTTTTTATTCTCACTAATAATTAGATCAAGCAAATCTAAATTCCATCAAGCTTTCCTTAACTGAAAAAGTAACTATATATAATATATCCTAAAACTAGCACTAAAATTAATATCCCTGTACCTTTCCAATTCATACCACCTGTCATATCAGCGGGGCTACCTGATTCCGCCCTGTTGAGTCCATCATTCAAAGAACCGGTAGGATTATTTTTCAATTCACTTTGTCTCATGCGTTCTCTTTTTTCTTCTGGTGACTCTTTTGAACTCATATAATCACCTCTAAAATTAATGTTCATTCCGAAAAATCCCCTTTAAAATAGATTCTCCATAACGTAAAGAAAGCTAGCGATGCTAGCTTTCTTTATAATCCAATATGTTCTTCCTTATTTACAGTAATCCCTTTATGATCAATTTCAAGCTCACATACTTTCATAGCTGCAAATACTCTCGCTAATTGGTCAGCTATTTCTTTACGCTTCTCGTACGGAGTTAAAATAAAAATGGATGGTCCCGCACCACTAAGCGCTGTTCCATATGCTCCGAATTCTTTTGCACATTTACGAATTGATGGTAATAACGGTACAAGTTCTAAACGATATGGCTCGTGGAAATGATCTCTTTCCATCATTTCACCTACAACTTCCCACTTCTTTTGACATAACGCAGCTACTAATACGTTACTTATCGCACTAGCCTTAACCGCTTCATGAAACGGAAACATCTCTGGTAATACAGATCGACTTTCATCCGTATTTAGCTCTTCATTCGGAATAAGAGAAATTACGCCTAATTCCTTACTTTCAATCCTTACAACCGAAACATTTTTTCCATCAAGTGCTCCGATTACAGTTCCACCTAAAATAGAAGCAGCGACATTATCTGGATGTCCTTCAAAGTTTGTAGCAATTTGAACCTTTTGATCAGTTGTTAAATATAAATTTCCAAGTTGATTCGCAAGCTCTATTCCTGCTACAATCGCTGATGCGCTACTTCCTAGCCCTCTTGTCAGCGGAATATTACTAGTAACTTCTATTATATGGGGTGATAAAGAAGGACATACTTTACATGCCGTGCTAACAATTAAATTTTTATCGTCTTTTGGAATTGAATCGTCAAAAGAATGTATCACTTGCCACTTATCAGCTTCTTCCTTTACACTTACTTCTAAATATAATGACAAAGCTATTCCAACAGAATCAAATCCTGGTCCAACATTCGCTGTACTAGCAGGAACACGAACTCTTAATGGTATCACGACATAATCACCCCTTTAATATGATCTTTAATTTGTTCTATATCATTTGACACACTTGCAATATCAAATTTATTAGAAGAAATTGCGATATCAGGATCTTTTAAACCATTTCCAGTTAAAACTGCAACAACTGTTTCGCCTTTTTTGATTTTTCCAGATTGAACATGTTTAATTACGCCCGCTAATGAAGCATTTGATCCTGGCTCTGCGAAAACTCCTTCAGTTTTTGCTAACAATCTATACGCATGTAAAATCTCCTCATCTGACACCATATCTATTTCACCATTAGACTGTTCGGCAGCCTCTACTGCATACGGCCAACTTGCCGGATTACCGATGCGAATCGCTGTTGCAATCGTTTCAGGTGCCTCAATGACATGTCCTTTTACAATTGCCGCCGCTCCTTCCGCTTCAAAGCCGTGAATTCTGGGCTTCTTATAGCCTTTTTCTTTCTCGTATTCACAGAACCCTTTCCAATATGCTGTAATATTCCCAGCATTTCCAACAGGGATAGCTAGAACATCTGGTGCGTTTTGCAACTGGTCACAAATTTCAAATGCCGCTGTTTTTTGCCCTTCAATTCGGTAAGGATTTACTGAGTTTACTAATGTAATCGGCTCTTCTGCAGCAATATTTCTTACAGCCTTAAGTGCATCATCGAAATTCCCTTCTATTGAAATGATCTCCGCTCCATAAGCAACTGCTTGCGCTAATTTCCCATGCGCAATCTTTCCTTCTGGTATTACGATAATACATTTCATTCCGAGGCGTGCCGCATATGCGGCAGCTGATGCCGATGTATTACCTGTAGATGCACAAATAATTGCCTCTGCCCCTTCTTCTTTCGCCTTTGCAACTGCCATTACCATGCCACGGTCTTTAAAAGAACCTGTTGGATTCGCTCCTTCATATTTCCCGTATAACTGAATTCCTAATTGCTTTGATATATTTAATAATGGAATCAGAGGTGTATTCCCTTCCATTAAGCTGACATCAGGTGTGTTTTCATTCACTGGTAAATAAGAAGCATACTGTTTTAATAGTCCTTTATACATATTGTTTTTCCTCCTCAATAATGTAGTAACTGTTTATTTCACTTGCGACATCTTCTATCGCCCCTAAAACTTGTTCGAATTGATATTTTGAAGTTCGATGCGTCACAACAACGACTTCTGCAAGTTCGCGATTTAAAGGTAATTGAATAACTTCTTTTAAACTTACAGAATAATTAACGAAACATTCCGTTACTTTTCGCAACATCCCTGGCTCATCTCGTAATGAAATACGTAAGAAATATTTCGAAACTACTTCTTCATCTCCTTGTAATTCGTAAGGCTCTGGTTCTTTTAACGCACTTTTATTTTTCGGAACTTGATTCATATTTTTAACGATTGAAATAATATCACTTACTACAGCAGAACCAGTTGGTAACTTCCCAGCTCCAGGTCCGTAAAACATCACTTCCCCTACTGCTTGACCGTGAACATACACCGCATTGAATTCATTATTTACATTCGATAACGGATGATGCCTTGGTAATAAAGTCGGTTCTACACTTAAATGAATGGCTGATCCTTGTTTCTCTGCTTTACCAATTAATTTCATTGTAAATCCTAATTTTTCGGCCATCTCTAAATCTTCTTTTTCAACCTTTCGAATACCTCTAACTTGAACATCATCTAAAGAAACATTCATCGAAAAACCTAAGTTTGCAAGAATTGCTACCTTTCTCGCAGCGTCTAGTCCATCTACATCCGCTGTCGGATCTGATTCTGCAAACCCTAATTTTTGCGCTTCCTGTAAAGCCTCTTCATACGACCATCCATTTTGACTCATCTTTGTTAACATATAATTTGTTGTTCCATTTACGATTCCCATTATTTTTTCAATTTGATCTGAAGCTAGCCCGTCTGATAATCCTCTTAATATTGGAATCCCACCGGCTACACTCGCTTCGTAACATAGGTCACATTCATTTTTATTTGCCAGTTGCAAAAGCTCCGCACCGTATACGGCCATTAAATCTTTATTTGCTGTTACAACATGTTTTTTATTTTGTAAAGCCGTAACAATATGCTGTTTTGCTTCTTCAATTCCGCCCATTACCTCTACTACAATATCAATATTTGAATCATTTAGAACTTCATCTACATTACTTGTTACTACGATTCCATCAATGCAAACATCACGTTCCTTTTCCAAATCACGTACAACGACTGTCTTTACCTTTACTTCATATCCTGTATCAAGAGCGATCTTTCGATAATGTTCTTTCAAAATATGGACAACACCACTTCCGACAGTACCTAATCCTAATACCCCAACATTAATAACGTTATTCATTTTCTAATCTCCTCCTAAATAGTTTAATTGTTACACCTGTGAATCACCTTACTCTGCTTTTTAATCATACAGGTGGTGGTTATTTCCGTACGTACTAATCGTTTCATGTTACCGCACCTCCTTTCAAAGTAATAAAGTGAAACTTTAATCAGTGGGGATTTTGTCCATTCCTCACTGATTATTAGTTGAACCAATCGGGCTTTTACGGACAGTTGATCTCCCGTCTTACTCCCTCGCATCCGCCAAATTTTGAGATGGGAATCTTACTGACCGTTAATGCGGGATAAAAAAACACACTCATCCCTAGGAAAGGGACGAATGTGTTTTCGTGGTTCCACCCTTGTTCCAACCTAGACTTACTTTCTTCTAGATTGCTCAAGTTCAGATAACGGCTGATACCGTCAATAATTACTAGATTACTCGTTCACTATTGAAGTTCAAAGGTGGTAAGATCATTTTTCGTGTTAGGAAGCTCACAGCCTTGTCTTCCCTCTCTGTAAACCGTAAAAATCATCTCATGTCCTTATCGTTACTTTTTCGTTCATGTCTATTTGTTAACTTATTATAGTTATCAACTTTTTAAAAAGCAAGCCTATTTTTCTTCACAATTTTTAAGAATATGAATAATTATATTTTAAAATAATAAATCATCTAATACAGATGTATTCTCTTGCACATATATTCATCACATACAAATTAACAATATTCATAGTTAAAGTCTCACTCTAAAACGTTTAGAGTTTCATACTTCAACACTATATTTAAAAAATAATTTTTAATACAATCTTTCCCTATAACTTTCTTCTAAAGAACGTGCAACTTCCTCTTCTGAAGCATTCACTTTCGCATGCTCCATTAACATTTTCGGTGCTGAAGGTAGCTCTGTTTTATTTAACCATGACTCTGGATCCCACATTTTTGAACGAATAAAAGCTTTTGCACAATGAATATAGCATTCTTCTATTTCAACAACAATTCCAAGTAACGGATTGCGTCCATTCGCCTGCATTTCTTTCAAAATTTCTTCATCGTTCGTAATATATGCTTTACCGTTTATTCGGAGTGTTTCCCCAAGACCCGGAATAAAAAAGATTAACCCTACGTGCGAATTTGAAATTATATTTAAAATAGAGTCTATACGACGATTACCCGGTCTTTCTGGGATGATAATTTTATTTTCATTTAATACATATACAAATCCAGGTGCGTCTCCCCTCGGCGAAGCATCACACTCTCCGAATTTATTTGCAGTAGATAATACTAGAAAAGGCGATTTAGACAGGAAATCTACACAATGGTGATCAAGTGATGAAATAACTTTTTTCAAAGCCCGTTCACTTGGTTGCCCCAATATTTGTCGTAATTCTTCCTCAGTTGAAATTATTGATTTTATTTCCTTATTCTCTATCTTCACTAATAATCACTCCTTTTTCTTTATTTTCCCAAAATTCAATACAAATATTGTATAATAAAATTTGCAGAAAGGGGAATTAAAATGACAGAGTGGTTAACAATATTTGATCCTGAAAGAAATACACTTGGAAAGAAATTACGTGATGACGTGCATCGTGACGGTGATTGGCACGAAACATTTCATTGCTGGTTTGTAGAAAAAGATGCTGAGGATATGTTCTTATATTTCCAATTACGCTCTAATAATAAAAAAGAAGCCCCGGGTATATGGGATATTACATCCGCCGGACATATTATGCATGATGAAGATGTACTAATTGGCGGTCTACGTGAAATTGAGGAAGAACTGGGTCTTTCCTTCCAAACGAATGATTTAACATACAAAGGAATCTATAAAATAGATTATGAAATTTCAAGCCTTACTGATCGTGAGTTTTGTCATATGTATTTCCACAATGTAATAAAACCACTTCCATTTGCACCAGGTGAAGAAGTAGACGATGTGATGAAAGTACATGCGGCTTCTTTTCTACAACTATTAAGAAGAGAGATTTCATCTTTAACGACTAATTCTGTTTTAAACAATAATCCGATAACGATAACATTTGAAGATATTTATCCTTATGATCTTGAATACTATGAATTTGTTATAGTGCAAGGACAAGAATCGCTAAACAAAAATAGTTTATAAAAAAATAGGACTCCCAGCTTACTTTATTCGGGAGTCTTATTTTTTTATTGCTCAAGTATCTTTAATTTTTTCTCTACTCGTATAAATAATCGTATAATTAATAACAGCATAACAATCATAATCGCAATCATTGTATGTGGATATCTAAACAGTATACTAATCACACTTCCAATTAATATCATGATGAATCCATTTTGTTTCATCACTTCTGCACTATACTTGTTACCTGCATCCCATAATTTCTTATTTTTCATAGATCGTTTCGTACGGTAACCATATGCTGCGTTAATATCCGTCGGTGGATTTTTTTGAAGAATAAGTGCCGCAAGTATAAATATAATACCAATCAATATGCTCATTCCTACGTTTACTAGTGCATCCATCAATTATATCCCCCCTAACTTACACCTTCATTATACTATACAACTCTTAAAATTCCAATTATTAACATTTTTATTTTCTCTCTTTAGATGTCTGGAACATACTTGGAAGTGTTACAAAACGTGCCCCTTTCGTTTTTAACTGTGGAATGATTTTGTCTAGCGCATCTACAGATCCTTGTAAGTGTCCACCTGGAGTTGAATGCTGAAGTATGACACTTCCTGGAAATGAATTCCCTAGCACATTATTTGTAATCGTATCCGCACTTACCCCTTTCCAATCAACTGTATCAACACTCCACTGTACAATCATAAAATTTTGCTCCGTCGCCCACTTCAATTGATTTTCAAGTATTTCACCATACGGTGGACGTATAAATTTAGGAGCATAACCAGCTAAACGATTTAATATTTCTTCCGTTTTTATAATTTGATTACGGTACTCAGCCTCATTTACTTTCGCTAAATTCGGATGATTATACGTATGATTACCAATTACATGCCCTTCATTCGCGATACGCTTTACTACATTCGGAAACTTTTCTGCATTTTCACCAAGTAAGAAAAAAGTAGCTTTTACATTATATTGTTTTAACTTATCTAAAATTTTTGGCGTAAATACTAAATCTGGTCCATCATCAAATGTAAGAGCTACTTCCGCTTTATTGTATGGTCCTGAAAATGCATACGCATATTTTTCAACCCATGTAAATGGTGTCCATGACCCTCGATCCTCTTCTTTTATTTGGGCTTCATAATTTTGAGGAACATGTAATGCGTATGGCATCGCATTTACATAGTCTCCATAATAAAATGAATGATATGGCATATAAGCATACGAAATATTGCGTTCTAGCCCCAAAGGAAATGGAACGAACATTTCTGGCGCATAAAAATAATACATGATAAAAACCTCCCTAAAATTTCATATGTGATTCATCTGTACTTTGTTAGAGAAATTCTTATTCATGAACAAAAATAAGACTGTCCGTAATTAGGACAGTCTTACTGCTTTATACAATTAATAAAGTGAAACTTTAATCAGTGGGGGTTTTACTGCCCGTTTATGCGGGATAAATCGATGTACTATCTTTCGGCAAAACTTTCACATGTTTTAAATAGCTTGTCACTTTGTCATCATCATCTTGCGGGTATTGATATCCATATGTGTTAGCAATTTCGTTCGCAACTTCCCTAAATAAATCACCCATTACAAAGAATGACTCCCATATATTTTCATATTCTGCATTTGAAAATGTCTTTCTAAATTGCTCCCACGTATCTTTTTCAACATATTGCTCGAAATGCTTACCAAACTTTCCGGTATTCACTGTAAAATTTGTTTTCATGCCAATATGCCATTCTATCATTACGATTAACATATCTCGCATTGGGCCTTCAAGCATTCCTTTCGCATAAGAAAGTTCCTCTCTCCATAACCCTTTCCCTACATTTGTGCTGCACCACCAAAATTCATTACAGCAATCGAAAAACTCTTTTTCTGTAGGATTTTTTATAACGTAATCTTTATCACTTGCTGGCGGAAATTCTCCAATACAATTGTCTTTATCCAGTAGTAATTCACTTAAACTATCCTGTCCAATAAATTTATTTATTAAATCAACTGGAACTAGCATTAAATCAATTCGATTCCCATCCATGAACTGCATTAAATAAGGAAATTTCCCGTCTTTATCAGCTGGAAGTAACGACATTTCTTCCGGCATTTGCACAATCATTATTTCTCCAAATCTATTAATCCAACTATGATTACACGTAAAAGATTGTATATCTTTTACAACATAAATAATATCATAGTCTTGAAAACAATCTTTTTTCACATTTGGATTCACACGTGACCCATTCATGATGACAGCTCGAATTCTTTCATCCTCTTTTGCTGTATTTATAATTAAGTCTAACATTTCTTTTTCAGTTCTCATCTTCTTATAGCCTCCAAGTTTTTAATATATAATATAAAGCTATGTAAATTGGAGGTCCACGAGCTAAATTCGTTGTACAAGATACACGTTATAATTTTTGAAACTTCTTTTTCATCCCTTTTTCCTCCTTACATTACTCTGTTACGACTGCCATTACAAACCCATCGTACCCTTTACTTCCTACAGTTTGAAGCGCAGTAGCACTTACACGCGGCTCAGCAGCTATTAGCTCATAGAAATGGCGTATCCCTTGTACACGAGGGTCATTACTAGTATTGTCAATAACTTCACCTTCACGTACTACGTTATCCCCAATAATTACAGTACCAGGGCGTGATAGTTTCAGTGCCCATTCAAAATAAGCAGGGTTATTTTGTTTATCCGCATCTATGAAAATAAAATCAAATGGTTCATACTTCTCATTTTCTATTTGTTTTAAAGAATCTAACGCTAATCCTAATCGTATTTCAATTTTATCATTCAAATTGGCACGCTCAATATTGCTCCGTGCAATTTCAGCATGCTTTTCACTTGCTTCTAATGTAACAATTCGCCCTCCAGATGGCAATGCTCTTGCAAGCCATATTGTACTATATCCGCCTAGAGTGCCAATTTCTAATATGTTACGAGCTCCTTGGATTTGTACTAATAGTTGTAAAAACTTCCCTTGCGTTGGCGATACATCATGTGCCGGCAAATTAGCTGAAGCATTTGCTTGAAGAACTTCTTCTAATGTAGAGTCTTTCGGTATTAATACATCACTCATATATTGATCAACAGCCGTCCATTTCTCAATCGTACTCATGTAAATACCATCCCCTTAAAGTTTTTAATACTTATCTACCATTCACATTTAATTATATCGAAAATTCCGTTTCATACACAAAAAATAAAGAAGGGACACCCACTCCATTACAGAATAGATGTCCCTTCTTTGTACTTTATATTTATCCCTTACGGATTAGTAGACCAAAGTCCTGCTGATTTAATAAATGTACGTTTATTTAATTTCAGCTGCGCTACGATAAACTCTGCAATATCTTCCGCTTGCATTACTTTATCAGGATTTCCATCAGTTAATCCTAAGTCTACAGCCATGTCAGTTGCTACTGTACTTGGTGTTAAAGCTGTTACACGGATATTATGTTTACGAACTTCCATCGCTAACGATTCTGTTAAACCAAGAACACCAAATTTAGAAGCACTATATGCACTTGTTACAGGTGCACCTTTTTGTCCTGCTGTAGATGAAATATTAATAATATCACCAGATTGTTGTTCAATCATACTTGGTAAAGCTGCACGAGTTGCATAGTATACACCCATTAAGTTTACTTGAATGATTTTTTCCCAATCAGCAACTTCTAATTCTAAAAACTTACCGAATTTAGAAATACCAGCGTTATTAATTAAAATATCGATAGATCCTAAACCGTTTTTTAATGTTTCAATTGCAGTAGTTACCTCTTCATATGAAGATACGTCAGCAGTCGCAATAACAGCTTTTACGCCTTCTGCTTCTACTTCTTTCGCAACTGCTTTTAAGTTTTCTTCTGAACGAGCTAAAAGACCAACATTTACGCCTTCTTTCGCTAATGCGATCGCTACAGCGCGACCAATCCCTCTACCTGCTCCTGTAATTAAAGCATTTTTTCCTTGTAATAATTCTGCCAAGTGTAACACTCCTTAATCTTCTCAGTTGTTTATTATATTAAAAGTGTAGCTATGTTTATGTAAAAAGGCAATGATGCACTTTTATGTGCGTAGGTTACTTATAGGTAACTATAGTAATGGTAAATGCATTTTTAAAGAAAAATAGTGTTAGAAGGCCTCCTTCTAACACTATTTTTCTTCATGATTTGGAATACGCACAATAAATTCTGTACCATTTCCTTCTACACTCTCAACTTTTATTTTTCCTTGATGAAGGTCGAGTACTTTTTTTACAATTGCTAGACCTAATCCACTTCCTCCATAAGCACGGTTTCGTGAAGAATCCGCTTTATAAAAACGTTCAAAAATATGTTGTTTCTGTTCTTCGGATATACCAATTCCCGTATCATGAATACTTACTTCCAGGAATTCTTTATGTTCTTTTAAATGAATTGTAATCATGCCACCATTTGGTGTGAATTTAATACTGTTATGAATTAAATTAATCCATACTTGGCTCATACTTTCTTTGTCTGCAGTAACACACACTTTATCCATATCAAGATCTAGCTCAAGTCCTTTTTCATCCCAAAGAGGCTCACTATTTAACACAATTTGTTTCAACTGTTGATCTAATCGATAAGTAGCTCTTTCTGGTGAATACTCCTCTGACTCTAAAAGTGTTAGCTTCAATAAATTTTGACTCAATTTAGATAATCGCGTTGTTTCAGTTTCAATAATAGTAAGATAATGTTTTCTTTTTTCAACTGGTAGATTATCATCTTGTAGCGCTCGAGCAAATCCCTTAATAGATGTTAATGGCGACTGTATTTCATGAGAAACATTCGATACAAATTCTTGTCTCATTTTCTCCATTGCATTAAGTTCATCCGTCATATCGTTAATACTTTTTACAAGCACACCAATTTCACCATCATACTTTTCTTCATTCCGTATTTTTACAGAGAAGTCCCCTTTTGCAATTTTTTGTATCGGTTCAATGATCGTCCAAATCATCGCCTCTCGCTTCGGTCTCATTAAAATTCCGATTAATGTCCAAATAAGAACGATAAAAACAAAGCCGACCATATCACTAATTAGAAAAGTAATAAAAGGCGATACGTTTATTTCAAAAGCTTTCATTACACTAGACGATACAAAAAAGGCTATTGACCAAATTATAGTAAGAAAAGCAAAGAGCGCTACTATCGCCCCCATTACTTTTAACATCTTCATCTTACTCATTCTTTCTCTTTTTCTCATTTACTTACCTCTAAGCGATACCCTAAGCCCCTTATCGTCCTTATACTAAACTTTGATAGCTCTTCTTGAAACTTTTCACGCAACCGATTAATATGAACGTCTAGCGTGCGTTCATTCCCTTCAAAATCATATCCCCATACGTCTTCTATTAATTGCTCTCTTGAACAAGTTCTTCCCGCTTTAGATCCTAATGTAAAGAGCAACTCAAATTCTTTTAGCGGCAGCGTCACCGTTTGTTCTCCAACGTTAACTTCAAATGTTTTACGATTTAACAGTACATTCCCAACTTGAATAGATTGCGATACTGTAATTTGGTAACGTTTCAATAATGCCTTCACTCTCACAACTAATTCTAAAGGATCAAATGGTTTTACAAGATAATCATCTGTTCCGAGGTGAAATCCTTTTACTTTTTGAGATGTTTCACCTTTAGCAGTCAGCATAAGAATTGGGATATCATAGTATTTTCTTAATTCATAACATAAATCAAACCCATCCATATTTGGCATCATAATATCAATAATCGCCATTTCGACTTTCACTTCTTCTATTTTTCGAAGAGCATCTAATCCATCAACGGCCTCATATGTTTGAAAACCTTCTCGTTCCAAAAATACAGAAACAAGTTCTCTAATGTGCGGATCATCATCTACAATTAAAATTTTGGGTATCAAGGAATCATATCCTTTCTGCTTAACATACTTTTTAGCACTCTAAAATCAACAAACAGTGAAGTGCCCCTTCACTGTTTGTTTTCATTCTATAATGCTCCTTCTTTAATTTTCAATTGTTGCATTGCAAATTCACGGTACATGTCATGTGTCCGTAATAACTCATCATGTGAGCCACTTCCTGTAAGATTCCCTTTTTCAATAAAGATAATTTTATCTGCATCTACAACAGTAGAAAGTCTATGCGCAATAACTAAAGTTGTTCTACCTTTCATTAAGTTATTTAACGCCTTCTGAACAACCGATTCCGATTTACTATCAAGACTTGACGTCGCTTCATCTAACATAAGGATTTGCGGGTTTCGTAGTAACGCTCGAGCAATCGCAATTCGTTGTCTTTGCCCTCCAGAAAGCTTCACACCACGCTCTCCAACTTCTGTTGCGTATCCACTTGGTAAATCATGAATAAACGCATCAACATACGCCATCGCTGCTACTTTTTCAATTTCTTCATCCGTCACTTCACCCTCAACACCGTAGCAAATATTATCACGAATCGTTCCATCAATTAACGGACTATCTTGTGAAACGTAACCAATTTGACGTCGCCATGATTGTAATGAATATGCTGTAATTGGTTCTTTCCCTAATTTTATGAAACCACTAGTTGGCTCATAAAAACGTTCTAACAGCGAGAATAAAGTTGTTTTTCCGCTACCACTTGGTCCTACAATCGCCGTTACTTTTCCAGATTCAATCGTGAAGTCGATATTTTTCAAGATTTTCTCTTCTTCGTTATACTCAAAATGTACATTTTCAATAACGATCGGCTGCTTCGCATTTGTAACATTCATACCTGTTTCATGATCTTCTACTTCATATTCTAAAATCGTATTAATTCTTTCGGTTGCACCAATTGCTTTTTGGAACTGAGTAAAGAACATTGATAACTGACTCATTGGCATAATAATTTGAACCAAATACAAAATAAATGCTACAAGTTCACCTGTTGTTAATGCACCACTAGAAACTCGCATTCCACCATACCCTACGATAATAACAAGCAATGCCATTAAAACAAACGACATAACAGGTGAAATTAATGCTTGCACTTTTCCTTCTTTCAAACCAAATTGCAATAATTTTTGGATACCTGTATTACCTGTTTCATATTCTTTTTTTTCCGTATTTGAAGATTTTACTAAACGAATTTCTGATAGTACTTGTGTTAATACACTAGTAAAAGAAGCCGTTTCATCTTGAAGTGCTTTTGAAATCTTATACATTTTCCGTCCAAGTGGAACTAAAATTAGTACCGATAATGGAATAACCGTTAAAAGTAAAATTGTCATTTTCCAGTCTAAAACAAATAATACAATTAATGACCCAATAATTGAGATACCGCCTGTTAATAAGTTTGACAAATGCTCAGAAATTAATGTTTTAACAACACCTGTATCATTTGTCATACGACTAATTGTATCTCCCGTTCTGTTTTGATCATAATAAGACACTGGTAAAATAAGTACCTTTTTCCACAATCGTTCTCTAAGTCCAGCTACAATTTTTTGTCCAATATAATTCAGTAAATAAATTGACAATCCTGCAGCAATTGTTTGAATAATAAAGAATGCAATTAATCCAACAATTTGTCCCGTACTAATTGAAGAAAGTGAAAAATTATCAACTAAACCTTTTGTCAGCATTGGAATAAACAAACTCGCTCCAGTAGAAAGTAAGCTCATTATTAATGCAAAAATAAGAATGCCTTTCGGTGGATTTGTATCTTGAATGAGACGTAAAAACTGCCTCCAATTCCCTTTTTTCTTTTCTGTATTCCTAACTTCCATTGTCGTTCATCTCCTCGTTATAAACAAAACTATTCTTTCTAAAACTAGAATACGCTATAAATGTAAACTGAATGTAAACACACTTTTTTCTAATTTTACAAAATATACATATAAACTCATCTTTACAACAAGTATAAATATCTGATATTATTACCTGGTACTTATTATTATTCTATGTAAATTATAGACTACGCATAGAAAATATATAACTAATTTTATCAATTAGCTAATTTAAAACACTATATAAATCTCCAGCATTGAAAGGAGTATCCTTTTTGCAAACAAATACACATTCCGAAAAGGAAACAATCATTTTTATTCATGGATTAGTTGGAAATCGCCGCGCCTTCAAAAAAGAGCATAAACGATTTTCTGCCTCCTACAACATTATAACTTATGATTTATTAGGTCACGGCGACGATAAAGGAGAAGCTATCGACTTTTCAATACAGCGCCTCGTAGATCAATTATTGAACTTGTATGAAAAAGAGGGAATTAAAAAGGCTCATATTTGCGCTCTAAGCTATGGCTGTTATATCTCTACGACATTTGCACAAATGCATCCAGAAAAAGTATTGAGTATTTGTCATATTGGTGGACATTATAATAACCCTTCCCGTTTATATAATGTTTTTCAGAATTTTTGGGAAAAACGTGGTGATGAATATTCATCTTGGCTTTCTCAGTATGCTAGTACTATTTTTCCAAGTGGAATACTAAGGGCAAATCCATTCGCTGTTATTTCACGAAATATTTATTACCGTTTCGGATTACAATTACACTCGTCCATTATTGCTGAGTCATTACGACACCGCTTAGAATTCGACTTAAAATCTAAATTAAAAGCACTTCCCCATCCTATATTATGGGTGATGGGAGAACATGATCATCTCTATAAATCTTGTCTCTTTGATTTGAAGTCCATTCTTCCGAACGTTTTATATAAAGAAATTCCATTAGCAGGTCATGCAGCAAACTTATTCCGTCCAAACTATTTTCATGATTTATATGCTAAGTTTTTGCATGGAAAATTGACATAAAGTGAAACTTTAATCAGCGGGGATTTGTCCATCCCCGCTGATTATTATCCCGCAAATAGCAGGATAAATACTACTATACTGTTAGTTTATCCAACTATGAAAAAGGCTTCCCAAGTTTCCCTGGAAAGCCTTTTCTCTATACGAAAAGTATATAAAATACTTTTTCTTAGTATGCTTTTGTGTAACCTAATAGGTGCTTACTCCAGTAAGAGTTGCTTACAGAGCTAATGCGTACACCAGTTGCGTCAGTTTCTGCACTGATGAACTGTCCATTACCTAAGTAAACGCCCATGTGAGAAGGACCTGATTTATAAGTATTTTGGAAGTATACTAAATCACCTGGTTGTGGACTGTTAGTCTTTGTTTTAGAGCTCCAGTATCCAGCAACTGTTTGACGAGCGCCTTTATGACCAGTTTGATTTAATACGTAGTGAATGAATCCACTGCAGTCAAAACCAGCAGGTGTTGTACCAGCAGTTCTGTATGGTGAACCATTTAAAGATCTAGCGAATCCAGCGATTGAAGATGTATCTCCACCTGTTGGTGCTGTTGGTTTTTGTACTTGGTTCGTACCTTGGTTCGTACCTTGGTTACCACCAGTAACTACATTATTCACTCCGCCTTTTACAAACTTAACAAAGTCTGCACTTACGTAACCAGTGCGGCCATTATGGTTAATTTTATACCAACCATTTTCAGCGCCAGTAACGTTTAATACTGTACCATTTGTTACCCCACCAATTACAGGGTTATATGTAGCTGGACCTGTACGTACTTTTAAAGCACCTGTGTTAACAACATAAGATCCACCAGTTTGAACTGTAGTAGTATTGTTGTTGTTTGTAGTTGGTTGCTGAGTTTCGTTAGATACAGCTGAACCACCTTTTGTTACGAAGTCTTTACTTACGTATCCAGTTCCACCATTGAAGTTAATTTTAAACCAATCTTGAACTTCACCTACAACTTGAACTGTTTTTCCTTTATTTACAGAACCTAAAACAGTATGAGATGCACTTGGGCCTGTACGTACGTTTAATGAAGAAACGTTTACTGTGTAAGTACCTGTTCCTTGCTGAACAGTAGTAGTAGTTCCTTTATTGCCACCAGTTGTTACGAAGTCCCCACTTACATAACCTGTTTGACCATTTACACTAACTTTGAACCAACCGTTTTCTTGTCCAATTACTTGAAGTACTTGACCTGATTTCACTTTGGAAATAACGTTATGTCCTGTACCAGCACCTGAACGTACATTTAATACATCAGCTGTTACTGTGTATTTTAATTCAGAAGTTGTTTCTACCGTTTTTGTTTCAGTTACAGTCGTTTGAGTTTGAGTTTGTCCATTAATTTCTTTTAGCGCATCATTTGAAACTTGTGCATGAGCAGAATCCATTCCAGGAACTGCTACACCTACTACAGATGCTGCTGCTAAACCTGCGATTACTTTTTTCATAAGTTGTCTTTACTTCCTTTCCCTACTATCCTCTTGAGAAAACTATAAACTTAGTACTTTACAATATTATCAAAGTAAAATATTCATCCAGTTCCATTTTTTAGCAAGAGTTTTATTTTTCACACATCGTTTATTTTAAACGATTGAAGTGAATTTAGTGTGAACTTCATGTGAACTTTATCATTAAACAGTGTGTTTTTGCAATGCTTTTTTCAAATTTCTTATGTATTTCATTGAAAATTCGACATTCCATTCATTATCTTAATATATATTTTTCTTTTGCTATCCACTTTAAAAAACTCTATTAATCTAATACAATGCAAAGAATGTATTTTCTAGTAAAGTCCCTTCCATGAAGCATACTCTTATCATGACAAAAAATGCTTTTTTTATCAATAGTATAATATTTTTAGAAAACTATTTTTGATATTATCCATCGTTTTTAAAAGATTTGACGATTTGTAAGATTTAACTCCAAAAATTCTGTTCTAATTTGACGAAAATACACATTCCACTATCTATTTTTCACTATCCATGGAATTTTCAGGATATTTATATTATCATATATAAAGTAGGATTTTAATCCATACAAATTTTATTCACCCCACACTGAAACCAATCGAACTTTTACAGGTCGGTATTCTATACGTATCATTGAATTTTGATATGGAAGCCTTACTGCCCGCAAATAGTGAGATAAAAAAAGGAGATATATTTATGAAAAACATAATAGATGATCCTATAAATAAAAATATAGAACTGTACTATGCTTTTTTTCAATTCGTTTCAATTATAACATTACAAAAAGTATCAACTATTGAAACACGTAAAAACAAATTAAAAAATCAGATGAAAAATTCCTACAAAAAAAATCCTTACTACTTATAAAAGGTGAACAGATTATATCTCTGTTCACCTTTTATTTTTTATTTTATTTGTAAATTTTCACACGAGTTTCTAATGGCTGATATTCTTTATCTCCTGCCGAAACTACCGGTTTACCAAATGGCATTTGCGCAGTTAACTTCCAGTTTTCAGGTACATCCCATTCTTTTTTTACTTCCTCATCAATCAACGGATTATAATGCTGTAGTGTAGCACCAAAACCTTCAATCTCTAATGCTGTCCAAATCGCAAATTGCAACATTCCAGAAGATTGCTGAGACCATGTAGGAAAATTATCTTTATATAGTGCAAAGTTCTCTTGCAAACTTTCTACTACTTTACTATCTTCGAAATACAAAACTGTTCCATAGCCACTTTTAAATGCATTCATTTTCTCTTCAGTAGGTGCAAAATTATTTTCAGGCACAATTTTTCGTAACGTTTCTTTCGTAACATTCCATAATTTGTCGTGTTGTTCACCTAGTAATACAACAACTCTTGCACTTTGAGAATTAAAAGCCGAAGGTGTATGTTTCACAGCATGATAAATCACTTCTTGAATTCTTTCATCAGAAACTACTTGCTCTTTACTAATCGCGTAAATAGATCTTCTGTCTTCAATTGCTGAGTAAAAATCTTTTGCCATTACAATTCCCTCCAATTTTCATTTGAGGCAGTATCATATGTACGAAGCATATAATGCCTCTCGAACTTATTATTAATAAGTTCTTAACTTAATAATATCAACAAACAAAAACAAACTCAAATGATATCACTTGAGTTTCCACTTCCTATACGTCAAAAAATAAAAAAACAGTTTATTGTCACCAAAATCAAGGTTCAATAAACTGTCTGTCTTATTTTTATAACAATCTAAATTACTTCTTTCTTCACCTAATTAAGCAATTGAAATGCATAGGACATTAATTTATTTGTTTCTGTAAAACGTTTTGTTTTACTTTTTGTCCCCATAACAACTGTAATAACACGATTATCGCCTTGTTTTGCAGTACCTGTAAAACAATACCCTGCGCTATCTGTAAACCCTGTTTTTAAACCGTCTATTCCTTCTATATATAAAGCTTTATTATTTTTGTTTAACATCTCATTTGTGTTTGTAACATTAATATTATTAAATGCTAACTGACTTTGACGTAAGTGAGTCACTTCTAATATCTCTGGGTAATCTTTTATAAGATGGTACGCTAATTTCGATACGTCAGCTGCTGTCATTTTCGTTTCACTTCCGTCAGGCTCCTGCAATCCGGAAGCATTCGCGAATTTAGCTTTATCTGACATTTCTAACTGCTTTGCTTTTTCATTCATAAGTTGAACAAAGTTTTTTTCTGTCTTAGCTACATGTTCCGCTAAAGCGACAGCCGAATTATTAGCCGATTCAATCATTAACGCATGATATAAGTCCTTAACAGTTAATGTATCATTTGCTTGCATCGGGATTTTTGCACCCTCTGTTTGTGCCGACTTTGCACTTATTTTCACTGGATCTTCCCAGTGGACTTTCCCATTATGTATACTCTCTAAAACGAGATATGCTGTCATCATTTTTGACATACTAGCAGGGGCAACAGCTTCATTTTCATTATTTTGATAAATAACTTCTCCATTACTCGCATCGATAATAATAGCTGCTTTTGCATCAATTTCTGGTGGTATATATTTTGGTGGAACTACTTTTTCAGATAGCCCTGTTTTAGGTAGCTCTGCCACTTGTAAAGGCTGAGTATCTACATTTGTTTCACTCTTTTGAACTCCTTGGAAAAAGAACCAACATATACCCAGAATTACTACTAACAGGATTGTTAATCTTCCCCATTTTAACCGCTTCATTCTAAAACTCCTTTAACAAACCTTTTATACACTCATGTTTAACCATAACAACAATTACTTTATATCGTCAAGGTAAAAAGCATATTTATTCATCTATAACAATTATAATTTCAACCTCGTTCTCTTTTTCATATGTGTTACACTAAAAACAACGAAATATAAGAATATTCAATTACATTTAAACACAAAAACACTATATAATAGAAAGGATTTATACAAATGATACTTCCAAAAGCATTAAAATATGGCGATACCATTGGCATCTACTCTCCCTCTTCACCAGTAACCTATACTTCTCCAAAGAGATTTGAGCGCGCAAAATTATACTTACAAAAGAAAGGATTTCATATATTAGAAGGTTCACTAACAGGTCAATATGATTATTATCGTTCCGGGAGCATTAAAGAGCGTGCTGAGGAATTAAATGACTTGATTAGAAACCCTAACGTCTCTTGTATCATGTCGACAATCGGGGGACTGAATTCAAATTCATTATTACCTTATATTGATTATGAGACTTTTCAAAAGAATCCTAAAATAATGATTGGCTATTCAGACACAACAGCATTATTACTAGGTATTTATGCAAAAACAGGAATTCCTACATTTTATGGTCCAGCACTTGTTCCTTCTTTTGGTGAATTTGAGCCTTTCGTAGATTGCACGTACAAATATTTTGCGGATACTTTATTAACTGATCAACACCTTCCTTACAACATAAACCAGCCGTTATTTTGGTCAGATGAATTTATTAATTGGGAAGAAAAAACGAAAGAAAAAGATCTTCGACCGAACAATTGGATTTCAGTAATGGGCGGAAAAACTACTGGACGTATTATTGGTGGGAATTTAAACACTATACAAGGTATTTGGGGTAGCCCCTATATGCCACTTATTCAAGATGGTGACATTCTCTTTATTGAAGATAGCTCAAAAGATGCAGCTACTATCGAAAGAAGTTTTTCATCACTTAAAATTAACGGCGTTTTTGATAAAGTTTCAGGTATCATCCTTGGAAAACATGAGCAATTTGATGATTGTGGTACAAATAGAAAACCTTACGAAATATTATTAGAAGTATTACAAAATCAAAAACTTCCTTTTCTAGCCGATTTTGACTGTTGTCATACTCATCCAATGATTACTTTGCCAATAGGTATTCAAGTAGAGATGGATGCAACAAATAAAACGATACAAATTATAGAACAGTGGAAAATCTAACTCTACTAGCTCTATTATTTTCAGCTCTAAAGCTACGCATTGCCTTCTATTGTTTTACATTAGAAGACATGATACTATATATTTTGGAATGTGAAGAAATAAACAAAAATCATTTCAATATGCCTTTTATATATAATAAGAAGCTATTGATTATATACATCGAGTTTACATACGTGTATATAAAGTAAAAGAGAGTGAATATATGAAACCAACTATTAAAAACTATGTATTTCTACATGTAGCCTTCTTGATATATTCTATCATTATGGTTTACATGAAATGGGCATCTCAATTCCCTATTGCATCAATTTCATTTTTTATTGCTTACTTCGGACTTGTTGTACTTTTATTCGGATATGCAATTCTATGGCAACAAGTCATTAAGAACTTTGAAATTTCTAGAGCATATTCACACCGTGGGATTATCATACTATGGTCAATGCTTTGGTCAGTATTCCTGTTTGGAGATACGATACAGTGGAATCACATACTTGGCGCAGCTATTATTATCGTCGGAATTGTGGTGGTGACAAAAGATGAATAGTTATATGTTATTATTGATATTTGGGATAATTTTAGCCAATTACTCACAAATATTATTAAAAAAGGCTACTTTACAACAATACGATTCTAGAATAAAAGAATATGTGAATCCTTATGTTATCATCGGCTACTTTTTATTTGTAATTAATGCCGGATTAAATGTGATCGCCTTAAAGGGCATGGCATTAAAGCAAGCATCTGCATTAGAATCATTAAGTTATATCATCATTTTAATTTTCAGTTGGTACTTCCTAGGGGAGAAAATCACGAAACGAAAAATCATTGGCAACATTATTATTGTCATTGGTGTAATCATCTATTGTATTCAATAACAAAAAGATCCGTTTATGATAAACGGATCTTTTTGTTATTGCCCTAAATTTTGAACCTTATCTTTCAAATCACGAACTTGTTCTATCGTCTGCATAAGCTCAGAGTTTTTAAACTGCTCTACATTCATTTTCCCTTCCTCTATCTTTGTCATAGATGTATCAATTAATGTATTTAACTTTTCATTATACCCGACGATTTGCTGGTGAAGATCCTTCGCTACATCTGGTGGTGTTAATTCATTAAAAGCTGGTATATCTTGTTTAATTTCAGTAAGTTTCGTTTCTAGTTCTTTCCGGGCTTCCCCATCATTAACGGCCTTTTCTGCTAATGCTGGCGCTTCATTTGCAAATGCACTTATTTCATTTACATAGTCTGTCGCTTTTTGAGCGTAATCTATGGAGTTCTTCCCTTCCTCTACTAGCGAACATCCCATCAAACCAATTGAAACTACAATTGAAAGTAACATTGTTTTTGTAAACTTCATTTTTACCTCCTAAATAATTGCCATACTTTTATTCATTTATAAACACTTTATTTTCTTCTTATACACTTTATCACATCATATCTTATTTTTTTAATCTTCCTCTTATACATTCTAGAAAAATCATTATTATCCTGTTCAACATGTACCTCGAAACTATCTTCATTTAAATATAAAAACAGACATACTTATTTTAAGTACGTCTGTTTTCCAGGTACGTATAGCTCTCACTAATTAAAGTTTCTCTTTATCCTCTCACATGCCCTATTACTGTTATAATATCTATGTCTATATGTACACTAATAATATCTTCTATAATGTCCGTATATCCTTGACCTAAAGGTGTTCCGTAATGTAATAAAATTTCTTTTTTTTCATAAACTGACTTCGGTACTGTAAAAATAAATTTCCTCATATTCCGCTCATCAGCAGGCTCCAGTATTAAAACAATGCCATCCTCTTCAAACATATAATCACGCCTTCCAACAATCCATTCACTATGGCTCAAGTATTGCCTTGAAAGGATAGGTTTTAAACACCCTTTCTAACAATATATAACCATTTCATGATCAAATAGCTTATACGGCTTATATGATTTCACCACAAATACAAAAAAACACAAACCTTGAACTACCAAGAATTTGTGTTTTTTTGCATTTCATTCCTATATACCTTTATCAAGCTCATATAACCTACGATATTTCTCATTTTCTTTCAGTAGCTGTTCGTGACTACCTTGCATAGCGATTTGGCCACTATCAAGGAAAATAACTTCATCTACATGTTCAATTCCTACAAGATGATGTGTAATCCAAATAACAGTCTTTTCTTCTGTTGCAGAAAACATTGTTTCTATTAAGGCTAATTCCGTTTTAGGGTCTAAACCGATAGTTGGTTCATCAAGCACAATAATCGATGCTTCTTGCATAAGAGTTCTTGCAAATGCTACCCTTTGCCTTTCTCCGCCAGAAAACCTCTTTCCCATTTCATGCATTTTTGTTTGTAATCCATCAGGAAGAGAAGCAATGTGCGGCGCTAGCTGTGCTTTCTCTAAAGCTTTCCATATCTCTTCATCATTAGCCTCTGGTTTACCGATCCGCACATTATTTCCAATTGTCGTATCGAATAAATGTGGTTTTTGGTTTAATACAGAAATATATTTTGACAAAAAATCCGTATGAGCTTGTTCACCATTCAATATAACTTGCCCACTCACCGGACGTAGCGCACCAGTTAACAGTTTTAGTAAAGTAGATTTTCCTGTTCCACTTCTACCTAAAATAGCAATTTTCTTTCCTGCCTTTATTTGCAATGATACATCTTTTAATACAGGTTCATTACTATCCGGATAATTATACGACACATTACTCAGTTCAATATCTATATGTTTTTGTGCAACGTAATCTTTATCTCCAGGTAACTCATTTCCATCTTGCAAAATGATATCACTTTCTACGCTTTTAAGCCTATGAGCAGATTCTACATAAGATGGAATTCGATCAATAGCATCTGATATAGGGATAAGCGCATTTGTCACAGATAATGTCATTAATACGAAAGCTGCGATAACTGTAGGTGCAATCTGTTCACTTGCCGCTTGATTTCCAGTCCACATAATCATTGAAATAACTACAATGCCGACTATTAAATGAATGATACTGTCTCGAATATGGTACCAGCGTTTCACTCTCTTTTCTGTCTTTAACAACTGGACATTTTGCGCTACATACTCATTAATAAATTCATCTTTTCTACCACTCGCCTGCCAATCAGATAACCCAAATACAGCATCTGTCAATTGTTGATACAAACGATTTCTTCCTCGCTTCAAAGCAACATGATGTCGTTTCATCAAAAGTAGTGATACGAATGGGAGAAGAAAAACAATAACAGCTAACATACAAGCTGCGATAAGTGCAAATACTAAGTCAAATGCACCTATAACAATTACGAAAATGCTATATACAACTAACGCTAATATACTAGGGAATATTGTACGTAAATATAGATTCTGTAAATGTTCTATATCATCAGACAATACACCTAGTACATCACCAGTTTGAAATCGAGAGCGTAAAAATAACGCCTGTGGTTCTACAATTCTATATAGTTTTGTTCTCATTTTTTCTAAAATTCGTAGAACGACGTCATGCCCTACTAAACGTTCTAAATAATGAAAGACAGCTTGCCCTATACTAAACGCACGCGTTGCAACTATAGGAACATATACAGCCATTACATTTTCTGGTCTGAGAGCAGATTTAGAAATTAAATAACCTGAAATGAAAAGTAGCATCGCACCTGAACTAACTCCAAGAAGCCCGAGGAAAATAGTCAACGTCATTCTACCTTTATTTTGCTGTATATAAGGTTTAATCCAATTACTCATCGCTCTCCCCTCTCTTCCCTATGAAAATGTAATGTCTCATTCTTTAAAAGTTCTTCATATGTTCCACTTTCTTTAATTTCCCCTTTATTTAAAATAAGAATATGATCCATTTGCTTCATCCAATGCAGACGATGCGTTGCAAGAAATACTAACTTACCTTCAAACAGACGTAACATCGATTGCTTTATTTCAAATTCAGTTTCAATATCAAGATGTGCTGTAGGTTCATCTAATAAAATGATTGGCTTTTTACTTAAAAGTGCACGTGCCATAGCGACACGTTGTTCTTGTCCGCCACTAAGCATACGTCCACCTTCTCCAATTCTTTCGTACATCCCATGTGGTAATGATGCAACGAGCGAACGAAGACCAACTTCATTAATAACTCTCTCAACTTCTTCATCAATTGTATTCGTTTCATAGAAACAAATATTATCTTTTAATGAAAGCGGAAAAATATAAGGTTGCTGCGGAATATAAGCAATATTTTTTTGCCAATCTTCTCGAGTAGATTCACCAATTTCCACACCATTTACTAACATCTTCCCACCCGAAGGCGGTAGAAATCCTGCTAACACATCGATTAACGTTGATTTCCCTGCCCCACTTTCACCAATAATGCCTATAGCACCGTTACCTTGCCAAGTAAAATCAATTCCCTCTAATATAGCCTTTTCAGATTCATCATTATTTACTTTTACATCTTGTAATTTCAAACTACTAGAAGAATTCCATACTATATCTACATTTGAATCTTTCTTTTCTATTTCTTTTTGTTTCTGTAAAATTTCTTCTATTTGCTCCATTGCAAGTTGTCCATCTAATGTAGCATGATAATTCGCTCCAACTTGCTTAATCGGCAGAAAATATTCCGGCGCTAAAATTAAAATCGTAAGAGCTGGCAACAGTATAATTGTCCCATCTATTAACCGTATCCCTAATCCAACTGCTACAAATGCAATTGATAAACTCGTAAAGAAATCTAATGCAAAAGAAGAAAGAAAAGCAACTCGCAAAGTACGCATCGTTGCTTTTCTATATCGTTTACTTACTTTTTCAATCTTTCCTTCGTGCTGTTTACTTTTCCCTAAATACTTTAATGTTTCTAATCCTTTTAACGTATCTACAAAATGATTAGAAAGTACACGATATGTCTCATATTGGCTATCCGCCATTTTCTGCGCTGCTAATCCTAGAAGGATCATAAATATGATCACAATTGGAATCGTTACAACTAAAATGATTCCAGACTTAATGTCCAGTGTAAAAACATATAGAACAATTAGCCCTGGAACGATACTACTTCTAATCATTTTAGGAATTGTCAATTCAATATATGTTTTAAGTTTCTCAATACCTTCTATCGATAAAGTAACCAGATGACCAGTCCCATTCGTTTGGACAAATCTCGGCCCTAACGTAAAATATGCTTCTATTAACTGTTTACGTAATGCAAATCCTGTTTTTTCAGCGAAACGCTCAACCAATATTTGCGATGTTCGCACTAACATTTGGCGTGCTGCAAACGTGATCCCAAAATAAACAGTTTCATTTAGCACAGCTTGCACTGTTTCTCCATGAAATAAAAATGTGATCGCTCGTGCTAAAAATACTGTCTGCGCAATGATACTACACGCCTCTAAAATGCTAATAAGACTTAAAGTTACATATAAAACTCGGCTACCAGGATACGACGGAAGTCCTCTTTTTCTTTTCATTAGTACTCCAAATCTTTGTCTGACTTAACAGGTTGTCTAAATACATAGAAACTCCATATTTGACTACCGATAACAAACGGTAAAATAGCAAGAGAAAAATAGCTCATCAATTTTAATGCATAAGGTCCTGATGCCGCATTATAAATTGTCAAATCATTTACCGCTCCTAATGAGCTAATCATGACACGCGGGAACATACCGATGAACACACTTGCACTTAACAAAATGATTGTTAAACTCGTCATAAAGAAAGCCCAACCATCTCTTCTTCTTTTATTTAATAAAGTAGAAACAAATAGCGCTACAAAAGCTCCAATTGGAACCATTAGCCACTCTGAACCATGTGCGGTGAAAATATCTGTTTTCCATAACCCTACAGCTGCAAAAACAAGAAGTGTTATTAATGCAAAAGGTGCAATCTTTGTCGCGGCAATACGTGCGCGTTCTCGTAATTTTCCTGTTGTACGTATAGTAAGGAATTGCAAACCATGAACAATACATAGAAGAAGAAACATAACTCCCCCAAGTAACGCAAATGGGTGAAGTAATTTCATAAATCCGCCTACCATATTTTTACTTCCATCAATTGGTACACCTGTCATAAAGTTTGCGATTGCAACTCCCCAAAGTATAGGAGGTAGCAAACTTCCAATAAACATGCCCCAATCCCAGAAACTCTTCCATTTATGATTTTCTATTTTCGCACGGAATTTAAAGGAAACACCTCTTATAATTAATGCAAGAAGCATAAACACAAATGGAATATAAAACCCACTAAATAAAGTTGCATACCAGTGCGGGAATGCCGCAAACATAGCGCCACCAGCACAAACAAGCCATACTTCATTTGCGTGCCAAAACGGCCCAATTGTATTTAAATATATACGTTTTTCCAAATCGTTTTTCCCTAAAAACCTTGAAACGATTCCTACACCAAAATCGAAACCTTCAAGTACAAAGAAGCCAACGAATAAGGTTGAGATAATTAGAAACCACAACTCATTAAGAGATAACATACTCTTCCTCCTTATCAAATGGATCATGGCTTTGATAATCCTTTTTCGTTTTCTTATTCGCATGTCCTTTAATGATACGAACGAATAAGTAAACAGTAATTCCTCCAACAATTAAATATAGTGATGTGAATGAAACAAGAGAGAATAATACTTCTCCAAATGAAACGTTTGGAGATACAGCATCTTCTGTTTTCATAACACCGAAGACAACCCAAGGCTGACGTCCCATTTCAGTCATAATCCAACCTACTGTATTACCGATAAACGGTAGTGCAATTGCATATACCATTATTTTTAAATACCAAGGGTTTTCAGTTAAGCGATCTTTTCTTGATAAGAACCAGCCGTACATTCCTAAAAGAAGCATGAATGTTCCACTCATTACCATCGCTCTAAAACTCCAGAACATAGTATGTACTGGCGGAATATAATCTCCAGGTCCATATTTTTCTTCATATTGTTTTTGAATTTGATTCATCCCTTCAACTTGACCGCTAAATTTATCGTATGACAATAGACTTAGCATATAAGGGATTTGAATTTCAAACGAATTTTCTTTCTTCTCTGTATCAATTTTTGCAAATACTGTAAATGGAGCTGGATCCTCACTCGTATTCCATAATGCTTCAGCTGCTGCCATTTTCATCGGATGTGTCTTAATTAAATTTTGTGCTTGTGCATGACCGAAAAATAATACCAATGCAGTTGTAATTGTTCCAACAACGATAGAAACTCGGAACGATTTTTTAAACACCGCAGTTTCTTGGCCTTTTGATATTTTCCATGCACTTACACCTGCAATAAAGAATGCACCAGTTGCAATCGCCGCTGTAATTGTATGCGGGAATTGCACCCATAATTGTGGATTTTGAATAATCGCCCAAAAATCATTCATTTGTGCACGTCCATCTGCTGCCATTTCATATCCTACTGGGGCATGCATAAATGCACTTGCAGTTAAAATCCAAAATGCTGATAACATTGTTCCTATTGAGAGGAGCCAAATACATAAAAGGTGAACTCGCTTCGGAAGTTTATCCTCACCGAATACCCATAAACCTAGGAATGTAGACTCAATGAAAAATGCTAATAAACCTTCAATTGCAAGTGATGGTCCGAAAACATCACCAACAAAACGTGAATACGTTGACCAGTTCATACCAAACTGAAATTCTTGTAAAATACCTGTTACAACACCTACCGCGAAGTTAACAAGGAATATTTGTGTCCAAAACTTTGTCATCTTCTTATAAATTTCTTGTCCCTTTACCACATACAACGTTTGCATTAACGCAATGATAAAAGCTAAACCTATAGACAGCGGAACGAAAAAGTAATGAAAAATCGTTGTTGATGCAAATTGTATTCGTGCCAATTCGAGCGTTTCCATGCTAAAGTCACTTCCTTCATATTTTTTTATATCGTAATATCGATTGAATTGTATGAATTCATTTCATAACGAACAATTCAATCATTTGGAAATACAAAAAGATAAATTCGTTTATGTACTTTCTGAAAATATAGATTGTCAGTTTTTTAGATAATTACAAAAGAACTTTCTTCATACGATTTACCTTTTCACTATTTCAGTAGTGTTTTATTCGTTAATCGAATTGTATAATATACTTACATAATAAATTCAGGTGATTTTTGACGTATTATTGACAGGATTTTGTCTGAAATATGTCTTTTGTAATTTTTTTGAATTAGATTTCTCACATTTTAAAAACGTACTTTTCAAACATACAACACACTCTTATATCAATTGTTATTATGTTTTTCTCTTCATACACTTGACTTTCTCCTTGAAAAATGTCCTCGAATTAAACCTAGAAATATGCTAGTTTTTTGTCAAGAGAAAAATGTATTTCCAAAATTCAAATCAACAATATTGTTATTCACAAATAGAAAAAAACTCCCCTTTCTCTAGACATAAAATTCGTTTTTTTGTCATTTTTCAAACAGACTAAATAAAAAAGTACCGAGAATAAATTATATTCCCGGTACTTTAATCATTATTTCGTTGTATATTTTCTAACAGCCGGCATAATTTCGGTAGCAATTAATTCAATATTTTTCTCAATCTTATCAAATGGTACACCGCCAAAATCAATCTGTGCCATAAAACGTTGCTGTCCAAATAATTCATATTGATAAAGCATTTTTTCAATAATTTGTTGCGGGCTACCAATCATTAACGCATCACGGTGATCTACTGCGTTAGTAAATTGTTGTTTTGGATACCCACCACCGCGTAGCGCAAGCATACCAGCATTAATATGAGGATAATATTCACTAAGTGCATCTTGTGAATTTTCTGCTGTATAAAATAAACTTGTTGTTGCAATTGGTAATGTTGCTGGGTCAAAACCACTTTGCTCAGCTGCTTCACGATATGCATCAACCGAAACTTTAAAATTAACAGCTGGGCCACCAAGTGTCGTAAGCATCATTGGTACACCTGCGCGTCCTGCCTTAATTGCACTAGCAGGTGGCCCTCCAACAGCACGCCAAATTGGCATATTGTTATTTTTAGCTCTCGGTATAATTGCCGCATGTTCAAGTGGCGTTCTAAACTGCCCTTTCCATGTTACACTTTCTTCTTTATTTATTTTTAATAAAAGATCCATCTTCTCTTCAAATAGTTCTTCATAATAATTTACATCGTAACCAAGTAAACTATATCCCCCAATACGAGATCCACGACCAGCAACGATTTCAGCACGACCATTAGAAATTAAATCAATTGTGGCAAAATCCTCATATACACGAACCGGATCTGACGTGCTTAATACTGTTGCAGAACTCGCGATTTTAATGTTTTTCGTAGCTTGTGCAATAGCTCCTAAAATAACTGTATGAGCTTGCGTTGTAAAATGCGCTTGATGACTTTCACCGACAGCAAACACATCAATTCCAGCTTCATCTGCTAACTTAGCTGTTTCAATTAGTTCATGAATTCTTTTTTCTGCACTTATTTTCGAGCCATCATGCGGATTTAAAATATGATCTCCAATTGAATATAATCCAAATTCAATTCCCTTACTTGTATCAATACGGTATTTTTCCATAGTTGCTCTCTCCCTTTTAATAAAGCGGTATTAATTTCTCTTCAATCTCTTTTCTTCTCTCTTCTAAAAATGGTGGTAAATCCAGCTCTTTTCCTAATTCTTCAACTGTTGAATCTACTGTAAATCCTGGGCCATCCGTCGCAATCTCAAATAAAATGCCATTTGACTCACGGAAATATAAACTTTTAAAATAAAAGCGATCGATAATCCCTGTTGATTGGAACCCTTTATCTTTCACCGCTTCATTCCAATAACTCAGTTCTTCATCATTTTTCACACGAATAGCTAAATGATGAATACTTCCTTTTCCTGGTCTTTCACTCTCTCCATCTTGCTGTTTCACCAAAATTTCTCCAAAAGATTGACCATCAATAGATTGATAAATCCCCTCATCGTCTGAACGAGATACTTCTTTATAACTAAACAAACCTGTTAATGTTTTTGATAATTTATTTAAACTGCGCACTGTCATTTCAACTGTTCCCATGCCTAAAATACGATGATTCTGCTCTACAGAAGATTCATCCCATGCAGTCCAATATTCAGGCACCTCTTCATCTTTATTATTTAACAGCACTAACCGTAGACCATCTGGATCTTCAAGGTGCAGTGCGTCTCTTCCGGCGTAAGTTGTAATTTCCCCATGCGCCACCTGGAGTGACTCAAAACGTCTCTTCCAAAATGTAAGACTTTCTATTGAAGGTACGAGCAAGCCTATTTGTGTTATTGCATTTGTACCACGGATTGTTCTACCTACATTCGGCATTTCAAAAAATGATAATTCAGTTCCGGCACTCCCTGTTAAATCACCATAAAACAAATGATACATAAATGGATTATCTTGATTGACTGTCTTTTTCACCCGGCGTAATCCTAAAACATCTCGATAAAAATTATTATTCGTTTTCGCATTTTTAGTCACCATAGAAATGTGGTGATGTCCTGGAATTGTATACATAAAACTTCCTCCCCTTTATCACTTGATTAGTCAATTGATTAAGTAAAAAAAATTACTCATTCGGTAATTCTTTTTTTTCACTATGCTTATGAACTTTTGACATCAACTCGTATAGTATTTTCTGCTCTTCTTCATTTAATACATCATCAAAAAATGATGATTGAAATGCAAGTTGCTCTGGCAATGCTCTTTCTAAAGCCGCTTCCCCTTGCTCTGTAAGACTAATTGTTTTCGTTTTCCAATCTTGTTTTCGTATAATATATCCTTCTTTTTCAAGACGTGTTAACATTCGAGAAATACCGCCTTGTGTAACGGTAACCTTTTCTGCTAACTCCATTTGTGTTAATGGCTGATAAGTCCGTATTTGCAAAAGCACATCAAATTGGGCTGTTGTTAAATCAAAACGTTTTAAAAACTCATTTGACATTTGATTACTTTGGTTCGTAAATCGTATTAAACGTAGCCATATTAACGATCCTATCGTATTTTCACGCATGTTTCATCACTTCCTAGCGTTGATCTTACTATCACTTTACCACTCAAGTGATAAAAAAGCAAGTAAAGAGTAAATACATATTTAATCCCAAAAATCTTAACCAGCTATTTTTCCAATTAGAAATAATAAATTAGCATCAATTGAACTATTTAATTAACGCAATAGACTTTTATACAAAATAACAATCTCACGAATTCCATACACCCAAGTTCTTTTCTAGAAATGGCAAACCCTCCTTTAGATAAGTTAAAGGAGGGACTTCATATTATATAGCTTCACCTAAAACCTTTTTATCTTATATAGAGCTATTCCTTATTACCAAAACCTTATTCCAAAGGGTTTAAACGTTCTGCTCCACCCCTGTGCTCTTCTCCTTCTTACTTCTTTTAAAATTCTTCAACTTCTTAACTGTTCCAACTAACCCTTTCGGAAAAACTAGTAGCACGATAATGTATAATAAACCAAGAATGATCGTCCATCGTTCAAAAATTGGATATTCCGTCGCTAATTCGGATAAATAATATTTCAATGATTCAATAATCCCAGCTCCAGCGATTGCTCCGATTAAAGTTCCAACTCCCCCAATCATTGTCATCAATAATGCATTTAATGTCATTTCAATTGAAAATACAGTTGTATTAACAAAGCGTAAAGTGATAACAAATAAACCACCGCTAATCGCTGCAACTACTCCTGCAACAACACTAGCAATAATTTTATAATGAAGAACTTTATAGCCAAGTGCTTCAACTCGTTGTTCATTTTGTGAAATCGCCTTTAACACTTTCCCAATTGAAGATTTTGTGAAAAGACGTAACAAAATGAAAATACTGATTAGACATATAAATGTTATATAATAAAATGTAAAACGATCACGGAATATATCTGGTACACGAAATGTAAATCCATCTCCTCCATGAGTCAGTGAACGCCATTTTTCAGCAAGTACAAAAAACAGCTGGGAAATAGCGAGCGTTAACATTGCATAAAAATGACTTTTCAGCCGTAAAGAAAGCAAACCGATTATATAACTAACGATGGCTGATACAATAATTGCGGCTGCTATTCCTATAAAAAAGTTTGTGATAGACACCCCTTGTCGATCAAATAAAAGTGCTACCCCATACGCCCCTATACCAAAGAACATACAATGACCGAATGAAACAATACCTGTATATCCAAGGAGAACATCAAAACTCATAGCGAAAATAGCAAAGATGAAGATTTGAGTGAACAAAATTAACAAGCTCCGTGAATCATTTACGAATGGAAATACACTTAAACAAATGAGCATAAATACTCCGAAGTATACTTTAATTCGATTCGATGTGCTGTTCACCATTTCACCCCTTTTCACCAACAAGTCCCGTTGGCTTCACTATTAAGAAAAATAGTAACATTAACATATTAATTGCAAGAGATAAATCTGGCAAAAAATACGCTGTAAAAGCACCGGCTAATCCGACAATTAAAGATGCTAGCGCTGAACCTTGTACGCTACCTAATCCGCCAATAATAACTACTATAAAAGCTAAAATTGCGTACTGCATACCCATCTCAGCAAAAATAACTCCTGAATATGGTGCTAGTAGAAAACCACCTAACGCCGCCATCCCTGCTCCTAATAAAAAAACAAACGAGAATATCGCTTTTACGTTAATTCCGAGAGCTTGAACCATCTCTTTATCCATTACACCAGCGCGAATCATAAGTCCTATCTTTGTTTTTTTCAGCAGCAATAGTAAAGCGATGTAAATTAGTATCCCAACTAAAATAACGAATAGGCGATATTTTATTAAGATAACTCCTCCAAATGTAAAACTGCCTTGAAGCCATAACGGTAATTTTGCAGCAATTGGATTAGGACCCCAAAATATTTTGATGCACTCGCTAAGAACGAGCATTCCTCCGAGTGTCACGAGAAGCTGCCGCACATGGTTTCCATACACTGGTCTAATAAGAAATCTTTCTAAAATGAAACCGAGGAACATACCCATAGCGACTGCCCCAATTAGCGCTAATAAATAACTATCTGTCATATTAAACAACCAAACGCCTGTAAATGCTCCCCATGCAAATAAACCGCCATGCGCAAAATTTAGTACGCTCATTAAACCGAAAATAAGTGATAGACCAGACGCTAATAAAAAAATAAGCATCCCTGTCGAAACGCCATTTACAAATAAGTTAATTAGCACATCCACGTTCTATCCCCCCGTATCAATGTTAAGAAATACCTAAATATTTATGACATGTTTCCTTATCCTCTCGCAGTTCCTCCATGAAACCGTTATGCACAATGCGCCCATTATCCATAATGTAAAAATAATCACCGATTTGACTAGCCATCATAAAATTTTGTTCAACAAGTAAAACAGTCGTTTTTTCCTTCATTTTCAAAATGGCTATCATTAATTTTTCTATCATAATGGGCGACAAGCCTTTACTCGGCTCATCAATAAGTAATAAACCATCACTATTAATAAATGCTCTTGAAATTGCTAGCATTTGCTTTTGCCCTCCGCTTAAGAGTCCGCTTTTTTTGTGCCAAAATTGCTTTAAATCTGGAAATAATTCAAGCATCCAGTCTATTTTTTCTTCCGCTTCTGCTCCCTTCCCACTAGCAAGAGCGAATGTTTCTTCTACTGTCAGGTCGTGAAAAATACCTTGATTTTCTGGTACATACCCTATTCCTTTCCTTGAAATTAAATGTGTAGATAATCCATTTACTTGTGTACTATCATAATAAATTTCACCATGTGCGATATGGTGAAATCCCATAACCGAACGTAATGTCGTAGTCTTCCCTGCCCCATTTCTTCCAAACAGTACAGTAATCGTTCCTTTCTCAACAGTAAGAGATACCCCTTGTAAAATATGAAACTGATCTAAATACGTCTCTATATTATTCACTTGTAGTAGTGCCACTATATAATCCCCCTAAATAAGCACTTTGTACTCGCTCGTCTTTCATCATTTCTCCCGGCAATCCTTCAGCCAATAACTCCCCATGAAATAAAACGATAAGATGATCTGATAAATCTAGCACCATATCCATTTTGTGTTCGATAAGTACGATTGTGCTCTCTGGATTCTTTTTAATATTTTCGATTACTTGTAATATAGCCGGAACTTCCTCAACAGAAATACCTGCTGTCGGCTCATCTAGTAGTAATACATCCGTTTTTAATGCTAATAACATAGCAAGCTCTAACTTTCGTTTTTCCCCATGCGCTAGATCTTTCGCTAATACATATTCTTTCTCGTGAAGTAATACTGTTTTTAAGAAACGTCTCGCCTCTCCAACTTGTTGCTTAAATTTTGCCGAACTCGGAAAAAAACTATAGTAATCTTGCACAAATGATTGAACACTTAAACGAACATTTTCAAGTACCGTTAACTCTGGGAATATATTTGTAAGTTGAAAAGAACGACCAATTCCTAATCGAGTACGATCCGAAATTGATAAATTTGTAATCTCTTGTCCTTTAAAATATACTTCACCCTTTGTTGGAGAAATTTGTCCACTTAGTAAATTGAATAGCGTTGTCTTTCCAGCACCATTCGGTCCAATTATTGAAATGAGCTTTCCTTTTTGTACCGTTAAATTAACATCCTTAATAACATGATGATCCCCAAAAGATACACAAAGATTTTTCGTCTCTAACAAATGTGTCATAAAATCCCTCCCACTGAAAGCCATGTTTATGAAAGAAACAAGTATAAAGAGGGTATTCCCTCTTCATACAAAGACAACAGAAAATTCAGTCTATTTATTCTGAATTGATGGTTCTGTCTCTTTCATCGTTAATTCTCTCTCTAACACTGGTACTGGATAATCAACACCATCTTGCTTTTTCAGCGTTATAGAATATAGAGTTTGTAATGCTTGATGATCCTTCTCTCTAAATTTCATCTTTCCTTTCGGTGTCTCAAATTCCATCCCTTCCATTTTCTTAATAAGTGTATCTACATCTGTATCGCCCTTCGTTTTCTTTAAAGATTCGACGATAGAAATTGCCGCTGACATTCCTCCTGCTGTAAACAGATCTGGAACAGCACCATTAAAACGTTTTTTATGTTCTTCTACTAGCCAATCGTTCACCTTATTCTTTGGAAGTGAGTGATAATAAACAGAAAACCCTTGCATCCCTATTAGTGCATCCATCGTTTTTAATGCTGGTATATCAGGTGCACCAGTAGAAATTTTAATACCTTGCGCTTCCACATTCATATCTTTCAACTGTTTCCATGGTGAATTCGCACCTGCCCAAACGATAAATAAATAATCTGGCTTTGAGCTAATAATATTTTGAATATTTGCAGTGAAATCAGTTGAATTCGTATCCGCGTATTGCTCGTTTACAATATTCGCACCTAATTTCTTTGCTCCCGCTTTAAATGCTGCAATCCCTTCACGACCGAAAGCATTATCTGGAGCAAACGTCGCAATCTTTACATCTTTTTTAGCAATTGAGGCAGCCCCAGCAATCGCATCTTGCGAAGAGTTTCTACCTGTTCTAAAAATATATTTATTCCAGTTCTTCCCGGTAATACTATCAGCAACTGCTGGTTCTACAACCATTATTTTTTCATATTCCTCTGCAAGTGGTAAAACCGCTAATGTATCACTTGAACTAGACGATCCGACTAAAAAATCGACTTTCTCTTCTTCTAATAACTTCGTAGCTTTTTTAACCGCTACATCAGCTTTCGTTTCCGTATCTTCTACAACAAACTTAATCTTCTTCCCTTCCACTTTCCCAGTTCCACCAGTTGCATAGTCTAACCCTAATTCAAATCCGTTCACTGTTTGTTTTCCATATGATTCTAATGGACCTGTTAATGAAGCAAGAACCCCTACCTTAATCGTCTTTTCATCTTCTGTACTTGTCTTCTTTCCCGAACAAGCTACTGTTACTAATAATGACCCTAAAACACAACCAGTAACCACCGTTCTTAGCCATTTACGTTTTTTCATCGACATTGTGATCCTCCCCATACTTTACTTTCTGATAGAATCAAACACGCCAAATTCCCCTGTCCGTAATCATGACTTTAAAATTGGTAATGGAAAACTCTTGTAGTAACCTCTACATTCGGCACAAATCTATAATCACCTTCCTATTAAATGGAAACGGACATACAATCAATATATATTCCGTTGTTCAAATGAAATTACTGTTTCATTACAGTAATCATCACGCAAAAAGCTGCAAATAATTGACTTAATTCATTAAGTCAATTATTTGCAGCTTACCTAAAAAAATGATTAGAAAAACCGATTAATTATTTTCGACTTTCTCTAACCCCTCAACCAATTGCTTCTTATCTAATCCTTCCCCTATTACTACCAAGTTTGTCGGGAAACCGAAGTCTTGTTCCAGTAAAGTTGGTACGCCAAATGAATATTGGAATAAGTGAGGGTATTTATCTCCATGGAATTTCACAAATCCTTTTACACGATAAATACTATCTGGTAAATTCGAAAGCCATTCGTATAATTTATCTTGATCAATCGATTTCGTAAATTGATACGTCATCGTTTGTATATGTAAATGCTGTTTGACATGTAGTGTCTCATGTTCCCCATCATTCGTAAATTCAGCTTCTTCTATGTCTTCTAAAGATATATTACAATATTTTGTTTCAAACAATTTCGCATGATTATTTATTGCTTTTACTTCTTCAATTACTTTGTTCTTATCCGTATCTGTTAGTAAATCTAATTTATTAATTAAAATGTGGCTACCAAACTTCAGTTGCTCATGTAATAATTGCTGAACGTTTGCACTTAATACACTTCGATTTAACCACCTTACTGCATCTAAAACGACGACAATTGATTTCACTTCAAGGAAAGGAGCTAAAATTGGTGATACACATGCATCTAACACTTCAATTGGATGTGCGACACCTGTTGTTTCTATATAAATTACATCTGGTCTTTCTTGTTGATATAAAGAATGTAATTGAATTTCAAGCTCTTCTTTTAACGTACAACAAATACATCCTTTCAGAAGTTCCCTTAACACATTCTCTTTTCCAATAATATCTGTATCTACCGAGTATTCACCGATTTCATTCATCAAAACTGCAACTTTTCGATTTTTCTTCTTTTCTGCTAATAATAAATTTTGCAGCAATGTTGATTTTCCGCTACCTAAAAAACCACCTAATATATGAATTTCTACTTTACTCATTCGACCGACCATCCATTTCTCTACTTCAAATTTCTTCAAAGCGTAATTATTACGATTTATATTTATCATTTTATTAAAAGAATACCTATTTGTAAACAAAACTGCTAGATTATCGTTTCATTTCCATTCACTTCATGAGCAACTCTAATTCCAGACTCGATTGCCCCTTGCATCCATCCATGTGTTAATGTCGTATGTTCTCCTGCAAAGTGCACTCTACCCGCTGGCGGCGTAATATATGGAAACAATTCAAGCTCTTGCCCTGGTTCAAAAGCTGTAAATGCTCCGCAAGAATACGGATTTTGACTCCAGCTAAAAGATTCTCCCGCAACATACTCACTATAAACCACATTTCCATATATTTGCGCTAAATTTTTCAACGCATAACGAATACGTTCTCTATTCGAGAGACTATCCCACATTAACGCCTCATCTGCCCACGTATAACTCACTAAAACGATAGCCGCCCCTGGTGTATGAATGCCGTAGCTCGGATAATATGTAAAGCGGATAGGTAAATCTGTAATTGACTTACCACCATATTGTCCTGCTCTTTCCCAAAATCTACTTTTAAACTCTATCGCAATTTTAGTTGAAGCAATATAATTTAATTCACGAATTGCCCGCCTTTTATAATAAGAGAATAAATGATATGGCTGAACTTCTACAAATCGCAAAGCTGAAAATGGAATTGTGACAATAGCGATGTCACCAGTTACTATAAATGAATTTAACGTTTGTTCATGTGTTACTTGCATCATTACTTTATTATCTTCCTGTATAATTTTTTCTACTTTATACGACATAAAAATATTATCCTTTAGCTCTGGTAAAAATGAATTTGGTAATTTATCCATTCCGCCCGTTATCTCATAATATTTCGTCGTTGAAGTGAAAAAGATCATTTCGCGTAATACTTCAATTAATGACATTCCCATGTATGCTTCCATATCAAGAAGTACTCCGATCATATCTATTGCCCCATCTGAATAATACTCGGTTAAAAATGAACCGAGCGAATATGTTTTATACTTTTTTTCAACAATAATCCAGTTTTTATTAAGATTTTTCTTAATATAATTAAGTATCGGTTCCAATACCTCTAACATTAACCCTTCTGCTGTTTTCCCTCTTTCTTTATCTAAAACTGGATATCCAAGTACACTTGGATCCTTTTCAAACACATCCAATCTCGTTCTTTTGTTATTCGTATAAATTATATCTGAAGAAGTTTTATTAATAAAAAGGTTTAACGGTAGTTTAAATTTATGAATGTAGGCTAAAGTTAAATCATGAGTATCTGGAATACGCATAGGGCCTGCGTTAAAATATAACCCTGCGCTAAATGGTTCACGAATCGTATACACCCTGCCACCTATTCTGTTATTCGCTTCTATAATCGTTACCTCGTGTCCAGCCTCTTTTAATAAAGATGCTGCAACTAATCCAGACATCCCTGCACCGGCAATTGTAATCCGTTTGGGGTTATTTGTTTTGGCAAGCCCTTCATGAATAATTTGAAGCATTTCTTCCATCGATAATGGATTCCCCATGCCAATTCCCCTTTTATGAAGGATTTTACTGAATTATATTCGTTTAACAGGATTCCTATGTTTCATTCAAGTAATTGAGCGGATACATTTTCAATTACTTGAATATCTTTTATAAAATGTAATAAAATAGATATGAAACTATAGAAGTAAGACGTATTATCTTACATAATAAAATTAATGAAATTGCGAGGAATTTTGAAATGAAAAAAGGTATTAACCGTGTTGTATTAGTAGGAACAGGAGCAGTTGGGTGTAGTTATGCTTACTGCATGATTAACCAAGCTGTAGCTGAAGAATTTGTTTTAGTGGATGTAAATGAAGCAAAAGCTGAAGGAGAAGCAATGGACTTAAGCCATGCCGTTCCTTTCGCACCAGCTCCAACAAAAGTTTGGAAAGGTAGTTATGAAGATTGTAAAGACGCAGACCTTGTTGTAATTACAGCTGGATTGCCACAAAAGCCAGGTGAAACACGCTTAGATTTAGTTGAGAAAAACGCTAAAATTTTCAAGCAAATTGTTCGTAGCATTATGGATAGCGGCTTTGATGGCATCTTCTTAATCGCAACGAACCCTGTAGATATTTTAACTTACGTAACTTGGAAAGAATCTGGTTTACCGAAAGAACGCGTAATCGGTTCTGGTACAACTCTTGACTCAGCTCGTTTCCGCTATATGTTAGGTGAGTACTTCGATATTGGACCTCATAACATTCACGCTTATATTATCGGAGAGCATGGTGATACAGAACTTCCTGTGTGGAGTCACGTATCAATTGGTATTCAAAAACTACAAACGCTTCTTGAAAAAGACAACACATATAACCAAAAAGATTTAGATGATATTTTCGTAAACGTTCGTGATGCAGCTTATCACATTATTGAACGAAAAGGTGCTACATACTACGGCATCGGCATGTCACTTTTACGTGTTACGAAAGCAATCTTAAGCAATGAAAACAGCGTATTAACTGTATCAGCATATCTTGAAGGTCAATACGGCCAACAGGATGTTTATATCGGCGTACCTGCTGTTTTAAACCGCGGCGGTGTTCGGGAAATTTTAGAAGTTGAACTAAGTGAAGAGGAAGAATTAAAATTCGATCACTCTGTTCAAGTGTTGAAAGAAACAATGGCTCCTGTTCTTTAATCATATTTTCCAATCAAAAAAGCAATCCGATTTATATTGGATTGCTTTTTTATACTTTTATAGTTCCCCCTCAATTTAAACGGTAATATTATCTATAAAAAGGGGTGATTTCATGAATGATTCTTTGACGATTGCAATCCTCTTGCTAGCTGTAGCATCCTTAATACTTTTCCTCTTCTTAATCATCAGAACGCTATTTCCAACTAAAAAATATGATAAGAATCTCGGATTGATTCTAATTATTTTAAGCTTGTTAGCAATACCGATAAGTATCTTCCTTGTAGGAGGATGGGCAGGTATGGGAGTTAGTGTAATTGCAGTCTTTATTTTTGCTGCTGTTATTATAGCTTTAATTGCAAATACCTTCATTAAACTACCTCCTCCAAAGAAAAAATAATAAATGACCGATGTTTTCATCAAGAGAAAACATCGGTCATTTTCTATCACTTATTATCTTTAATCGGTTCATCATTATTTACATCAAGTACATCTAATAAAAAGATAAAGATTGGAATCCCAATAATAAGCCCCCATATTCCGAGGAAATGCTCTGAAAAGATAAGAATCATAAATGTATAAAAAACAGGTAAATTCGTTTTTGCAGACATAAATTTTGGATTTAATAAATAACTTTCAAGAGCGTGGATTACTGTAATGAACACTAGTATGTAAACAACATACACAACCCCGCCGACGTTATAGGCAATGATACAAAGTGGAAACAATGAAATGATAACACCAGCAACTGGAATCAAACCGAGTAGAAAGACCATGACAGCCAATACAAGAAGCTGTGGAAATCCTAAAATGACAAGTGCAATTACAGTGAGCACACAATTTACAACCGCAATTAAAAACTGTGCTTCAATCACTTTTCCGAACGATCTTGCAAACCTTTCACCGAAATATGCAATCTCCTCATAAAAAATTTTCAGCTTACTATCTTTAAATTTCGAAGTAAATGCTATAATGCGTTCTTTTTCTAATAAGAAAAATAAGCTTAAAATAAGAGAAAGTAGTATTTGTAAACTGACTTTTCCTATGTTTGCTATCGATTGATAAATGACATCTACACCTTGTTCGATATATTTCGATACTTCCATTCCATTAATTGTCGAAAGTGCATATTTAATTATCTCGTTATCAGGTGGGTTTTGAAAAAACAATTTAAATTGATAAATTAATTGTGAAATTTGTATCGTTAGTACAGGCAAATATTTATATAGTGTAGTTACAATAAACGTCACTAACACAATATATAAACCAGCAATAACCACTTTCCTATTTACTTTCAATTTTTTTGAAATAAACTTTTGAAATCGATCCATCAAAAACGTGAGAATAAACGTAATTAATATTAAATTAATCATACTTTTTAATCCATACAATACAAGCACTAATATTATTAAAACGAGAAACCGTTGAAACCCTCTGCTTCGAAAGAAATTTTTCACTTCATTCATTAAGAATTAACCTCCCCCTTCAATGGATGGAAATTGGATATATTACATTTTATGAACTTCTATAGACAATCTTTCTTACTAATTGGAAAGAATCCTTTTTTTCTTTTTTATTGTCGGATTTTTTTATCTACTACTTTTCTAAAAACTACTTTATCAACTCTATATTTTAGGAGATCGTCTATTTTTAGACTGCTGTTCATACGCATATCCAATATTAAAAAGTTCTTTTTCACCAAACTGTTTCCCAACAAACACTACACCTACCGGCTGACCATCAGAATCATATCCTGCCGGCACTGCTAATTCTGGATAACCAGCCACAGCTGATAGAAGAACTTCATCGTTATTAATCATCACAAGAGCATCCAAACCTTTTTCTACTAAATACCTATCTAGCTCTTTTCTTGCATTTTCTTGACTCGTTTGAACTATTTTTTCAAACTCATCTTTCGTTATAGCAGATTTCTCAGAACCCTCAATTAATGTTTGTCCATACTTTATTCGTCGTTTACTATCCTTTTTATTAAACGCTATAATCTCTTCTAACGATTTTACTGGCACATTTTTTTGCCGTGAAAGATAATCGTTAACATTATGCTTGAACTCATATTCTAATGTTTGCAGATTATCTACACCCTCGCTGTTTAACTGAACATCATCAGTCAATATTGCACCTGCATCTTCAAGGTCCTTTCTAATCTTTTTCGCTACTGCTTTTCTAATTTCATCTTGTTGTTCTATAGAAAAAAGAATCCCTATCTTTTTCCCTTTTAATCCATCTATCGATAACTCCTTCGTATAATCCATTCTATCTCTATCTTTCATTTTTTCTATCATAGCATCTTTTCCATCATAACCTACCATTGAATTAAATAGCGTTGCTGCATCTTTGACCGTTCTTGCCATTGGCCCTGCTGTATCAAGTGTTTCAGCTAACGGGATAATTCCTGTTCTGCTAACCATACCTAAAGACGGACGTAACCCAACTACTGATTGTTGCGTTGCCGGTGCTACTATGGATCCCGTCGTTTCCGTCCCGATTGCAAGCGGTGCAAAATCAGCTGCAACCACTGTAGCAGATCCTGAACTCGATCCTGATGTATCAAATGTAATCGGGCCATATGGATTTAAATTTTGTCCTTTCTTCCCACTATATCCACTTGGCATTGTAAAAGATAAATAATTCGCCCACTCAGACATATTTGCTTTTCCTAAAACAAACGCCCCTTCTTCTTTCAACTTCTTCACAATCATCGCATCTTCATCTGCAATCCAATCTTTTAATACATAAGTTCCAGCACTTGTCGGCATAACATTCGCTGTTTGTACATTATCTTTTACGATGACAGGAATGCCGTATAAGTTCGATTTCTTATTTAAAAATCTCTCTTTATCTAACTGTCGTGCTTCCTCCATTGCATTAGGATTAATCTCTGTAACAGCATTTAATGATATTCCATTTTGATCATGTTCTTGTATTCTAAAAAGATAAATACTCGTTAATTCTTCATATGATAATTTCCCATCATCAACCATTTTTTGAAGCTCATCCACAGTCGCATTTACAACTTCTTTTTCTTTTATCTTTATATTATCTATGTCGATCCCTTTAAGCTGATTATGTATCGGTTTTAACACTCTGTCTTTATCATATACAATACGCTCAGGTTCCTTTGGAAAATAATTTTTATACACGTAATATCCTCCGGCACACACCAATAGAACAATACCTCCAGCGATAGACAACGTTATCTTTACCCATTTTTTCATGTTGCTTCCTCCACTCTAAAAGTTGCTCATTTATATAAAAAAGAGAGTTACCTTTTACTTAACTCTCTCCAATCAAAATGCTAAATGAAAAAATGAAAGATTTCAATCTAATTACTTTTTTTTTGCATTTGCTTTGCTAACAATTCCTTCACCTGATTATATGTTAACCCTGAATTTTTATTTAAACGTTTCACTTCATCAACATCAGTACCGACAACTGTATATTTTTTCTCATCATTCATGTTCCCACTTCCTTTCTCACCAGATTATTTCTTATATTTCTTCCCTAAATGCACATAAATTAACACCAATACGAATAGGGAAGCTGGACTAAATTAAATAGACGAGACAGATGATATAGTATTCAATAACTAAAAGGAGTTCTGTTGCGTAAGAGGAATAGATAAAAATATGTCGAATTTATATACTTATTGAATTTAAGGACATGGAGGATGCATTTTGAAAACATATGAGTTTAAACATAACATTCCAACATTGGAAGAGTACAAATATTTGTGTGATTCTGTTGGATGGACTAATTATATGAATTTTGAAGTAGCGGATACTTCACTGAAGCATTCTATTCACTGCATCACGGTCAAAGATAATGAAAAAATTGTGGGCATGGGGAGAATTGTTGGTGATGTATCTATCTATTTCTATATTCAAGATATAGTGGTTCATCCGGATTATCAGAAACATGGTATTGGGAAAGAAATAATGCATCTTTTGGTTGCATACTTAAATGAGAATGCCCCTGATAAGGCGTTTGTCGGTTTATTTGCATCACAAGGTAAAGAATCGTTCTATGAAAAATTTGATTTTAAAAATTACTCACCAAACATGACGGGGATGTTTACTGTCATTTCAAAAACATGATAGATTTTTAATTGTAGGGAAAACTTCGATTCATATGAAAGAAATTATTCTTGCAGTAACCTTTTCCACAATCGCATTTAAACATTACATACGAAAGGAGAGTACATATATAGCTATATATGTACTCTCCTTTCATTTATTTAACTCTGTATATATTAAATTTCTTAATAAAATTTCACTACATCTTCAGTAGGTAAGAATGTTCTTTCCCCTGGTTGTTCATTTGGCTCACCAAATGGCATTTGTCCTACTAAACTCCACTCCGCTGGAATATTCCATGTTTCTTTCACTTCAGCATCTACGATTGGATTGTAATGTTGTAATGATGCACCAATTCCTTCAGCTGATAATAACATCCATACAGTATGTTGTAGCATTGCATTTCCTTGATGAGACCAGAATGGGAATTGATCTTTATATAACGGTGCATTTTCTTGCATTTTTTCTACAGTTGCTTGATCTTCAAAGAATAAAACGGTACCTACACCTGCATGGAAACCTTTTAGTCTTTCTACAGTCGCTTCAAAGTTTTCTGCTGGTACGCGTGATCTAAGCGTTTCTTTTACGATATCCCAAAACTTTTCATGCTCTCCATCCATTAATACGACCATACGGCCACTTTGCATATTGAAAGAAGTTGGTGCATGTAAAGCTGTTTTTAATACTTCTTCAATTCTTTCCTTTGTAATTGTAGCGTTTTTTGTTACTTTACGAATTGAACGACGGTTCACGATTGCTTCTTTTAAGTTTGTTGTAGTTGCTGACATTTTAATTCCTCCAAATATATGTTTTATTATTTTTATTTAAACAAATCAACTTGAGTCTTTCATGCAAGACGAATTAGCAATATCCATCCGTCTTACATTGCATCCCTTCAAATGAATTTGTTTTATCCTTTTCGATTTCTTTATCAATTACTCTTTCTAGCGTTTCTTTACTAGCAAGTCCTTGAATGACTTCATCTCCAATCATGACAGTTGGAACAGCCATAATATTCGCTTCATCATATGCATGCTGAATTGCTTCTTGATGTTTTTCTTTATATTTACGATTTACTAAAGCATCTTTAAATTCAGCTTCAGGAAGCCCTACTTCTACCGCTAATTTCGTTAATACATCAATATCTTCAATGTTTTGCTCTTCTTGGAAAAACGCAGTAAATACTCGGTGATGATACTCATTTCCAAGTCCACGCTCTTTCGCAAATTGGCACCCTTCAAAAGCTAAATGTGTATATGGATGCGGAGAAACACGTGGCAGACGCATTTCAACCCCTAATTTTTTTGCAGTAGGAAGAATGAAAGAATCCCATGAACCTAACTTATCTGGCTCGTTCCAAGGATCTATTTTAGAATATGGACTTGGACGCAATTCAAATGGCATCCATTCGATTTCTACATCTTTCTCTTTCGCTACTTCATCTAATGGACCTTTTGCTAAAAAGCAAAACGGGCATATAAAATCTGAGTATACTTTCATTTTCACAGTCATATTATTTGCACCTTACCTTCTTTTTATTTTTAGATGTAACCGAAACGGTTACAATTTTGAGAAAAAAATATGCATTCCCTTTTAGAGACTTGCAATTATCATATTATGCATTCATTTTTTGTTGTAAAGATTCAAATAACTGCCCCATCGTAATATTTCTCAACACTTCTTCCATCGCAGATTGCGCCTGAACTAAAATAACCTCTAAAACAGCTTGAATATTCGCCCCAATTGGACAGTCTGGATTCGGTTTTTCATGAATGTGAAATAGTTTGTCTTCTTCCACTACATTCACTGCATGATACACATCTAATAATGTGATTTCATGTAAATCCTTTAATAATCCCGCGCCACCCGGACCGCGTTTGACGTATACAAACTCAGCTTGTTTCAAGTAAGACGTTATTTTTCGAATTACTACCGGATTTGTATTTACACTTTCGGCCATATAGTCCGAAGTACAAACTGAAGATGGATTGTTTTTCAAAATAGATAAAATATGAACAGCTATAGAAAAGCGGCTACTAATTTTCATTGTGATTACCACCTCGATGTAATCATTATAGTTACAACTAGAGTATAAGTCAATCCTTTTTACAAATTTTTTAAAGCAAATAAAAAAGTGCCCCATTACAATATATGAGACACCTCTTCTTATTCTGCAAACAAGTCTTGAAATTCTTCAATAAATAGCTGCACAGCGATTGAAGAATCCTTTAATGAAGGAACAGCTAAAGCAATTTCTCTCCATACTTGTGGTTCCAATTCTCTCGTTTGTATATTCTTTGGTAAACTCGTTAAAGATAACTCAGCCAAAATTGCGATTCCTAATCCTTCTTGAATCATATTTAAAGCTGTTGTAACTGTGGAAATTATATATTCAGCCCGAAGTGGTACGTTCGCTTGTTTAAACATATCGATAATGGGTGGTTCGTACCCACCCTTACATAATATGATCGGTTCATTCTCTAAATCACCTATTGTAATAGAATCATTCTTACAAAGAGGATGATCCTCTCTTAAGACAACAACCATTTTCCCCTTCGTTAAGGGCACGATCTCCATATCTTTATTAGGCAAGATAACAATTCCTATATCAACAACCCTCGATACTAACCAATCTTCAACTTCTTTAATCGTGCCTTCACAAAGAACGACTTCTAAGTTCGGATACTTCTCCTTAAAAAGATTTATCATTTTGGGTAAGAAATGTGCAGAAGCACTCGGAAAACTCCCAATTCGAATCGTCCCAACTTCGTGCCCTTTCTCCATCGCTACTTCTTGTTCAATCTTCTCAACGCCGTTTAAGATTTCTCTAATATGTACAAGAATTCTATTTCCAACATCCGTAACGATTAGCCCTTTTCGTTTATCGCGTATAAGAATGGTAACTCCTAACTCTGACTCAATGCTTGAAATCGCATGACTTACAGCTGGTTGTGTCATATTTAACATCCCGGCAGCCTTCGTAAAACTCCCTAATTCAACCGTTTTAATTAAAACTTGAAGTTGTGTAATGGTCATAACTAATCACTTATACTCCTTATAAAAAAGATTCATTTTATTTATCATAGTCGATATCATATCATAGTGAAATGGAATACAACAAGGAGGGATTACAGTGACACAGCTTTCTCGAACTAAGACGGCCATAATCCTTACATTTCTCGTTATTATGTGGGGAATTAATTGGCCGTTATCAAAATTCGCTCTGCATTACACACCACCCGTACTCTTTGCAGGGATTAGAACATTAATAGGAGGATTTATCTTACTTACTTTCGCATTACCGAAATACAAACAATTAAATTTAAAGGAAACTTGGCATTTATACTTTATTTCATCTTTACTCAATATTATTTTGTTTTACGGACTACAAACTGTCGGACTTCAGTATATGCCCGCCGGACTCTTCTCCGCAATCGTATTTCTCCAACCTGTCTTACTCGGCATTTTCTCATGGATTTGGCTTGAAGAATCTATGTACGGCTTGAAAATTTTCGGACTTATTCTTGGATTTATTGGTGTTGGGGTTATTAGCTCTAGTAGTTTAACTGGACATATTTCTATTATCGGTGTACTACTTGCTTTAGGGTGCGCTATCGGCTGGGCACTCGGCACAGTATTTATTAAGAAAACTGGACACCGCGTTAATGCCATTTGGATGGTAACACTTCAGCTTATTATTGGCGGACTTTGCTTAATCGGATTTGGTTCAGAATTTGAGAGCTGGTCTAACATCGCTTGGAGTATACCATTTGTAAGTGTACTACTATTCATCTCGTTCTTTGTTATTGCAATGGGATGGCTCGCTTACTTTACACTTGTAGGAGCTGGTGAGGCAAGTAAAGTTGGGGCTTATACGTTCCTTATCCCACTGATCGCTATTATTGTAAGCTCTATTTTCTTACATGAGGCCATTACAATTAGCTTATTCATCGGACTTTTATTTATTATCGTAAGCATTTGTTTTGTAAATATAAAGCCGAAAGCACTTGCTGTAAGGCAGCAAGTTGAAGTGAAATAAATAGATATGAGAAAGAGTCTACCACTTTGATATGATCCCCTTATAGTAGACAGGAAAAAGAAAGCACATTAACCTGTTTACTATGGAGGGGATTTTTTCATGGGAAAAATTAGAGTCACTTACGATGTAGAATTTAAGAAACAAGCTATAGATTTATACTTAAAAGAAGGCATGAGCTATAAAACCATTGCGAAAGAATTAGGTATTCATCACTCGGTTGTAAGTCGTTGGGTGAAACACTTTGAAGCTGAAGGAATCAAAGGACTAGAAGAAAAACGCGGTAAAGCGAAAGGACCAGGTTTAGGTAGACCAAGGGTTAGACCCGAAGATCCTGAAGCTAAGATCAGACGATTAGAAGCGGAAAATGAAATGTTAAAAAAGCTCTTAGGGATGTAAAAGGAGGAATGAAAGTCGTATCCAAAATAAAAAAATTCGAAGTCATCCATGAAATGACAAAAACAGGTTATACAGTGACCATTCTATGCGATATTGCTGGTGTAACCAGAAGTGGATACTACAAATGGCTAAAACGGCATACGACGCCTTCTAAAAAACAATCAGAGGATATCGAAATTAAGAAAAAGATATTGGAGTGTCATAAAAAATTAAGAGGAATTTATGGATATAGAAGAATACAAGTGTGGCTGAAAGCCACATATAACCTTCATTTGAACCATAAGCACATCCAAAGATTGATGAGTGAACTAGGTATCAAAGCCGTAATTAGGAAAAAACGACCTTATTACGGAAAAAAAGAAGCTTATGTGATTTCAGAGAACCATCTAAATAGGGAGTTTCAGGCTTCAAAACCGAATGAGAAATGGGTAACCGATATTACCTATTTGATTTTCAATGGACAGCGCTTGTACTTATCCGCTATTAAGGATTTATACAATAATGAAATTGTTGCCTATGAAACCAGTCGTAGAAACGACTTAAAGCTTGTGTTAGATACGCTTAAAAAGGCAAAGAAAAAACGAAATGTGAAGGGAATCCTCTTACATAGTGATCAAGGATCCCAGTATACATCTCGTCAATATAATCAATTACTTAAAAAATATCAGATGAAGGCAAGTATGTCTCGAAGAGGCAACTGTTGGGATAATGCTTGTATGGAAAACTTCTTCAGTCACTTTAAGGCAGAGTGTTTTCATTTATACTCCTTCCGTAAAGCGAATGAGGTCAAACTTGCCGTGCGTAAATATATGCACTTTTATAATCATCAAAGATTTCAAAAGAAATTAAATAACCTGAGTCCATATAAATATAGAACTCAGGTTGCTTAGTTGCGCTTTTTAAATACTGTCTACTTGACAGGGGGCACTGCACTTGTAGGCTCTTTCTTTTTTACCATTTTATCAGTACAGTCACTTAACATCTTAGCAAAAGGAAAATTTTCCTTTTTTATTGTATGATGATAATTAAGTAGAAAATAGTATCTCTAATACATATGTATGGACTAACAATTCTAATCATAAGGGGGAATTATATGGTTTTACAGTATAAGGAATTTGGAGATTCAAGCTCTCCACTTATGGTTTTTATTCATGGGGGCGGAGTCAGTGGATGGATGTGGGACAAACAAATTAAACATTTTACTAACTTTCACTGCCTTGTTCCTGATTTACCCGAGCAAGGGGAAAATAGTAGTAAGGATCATTTTTCAATACACTTTAGTGCTGAAAAAATCATTGAATTAGTTGAAGAAAAAGGACAAGGTAAAACTGTTATAGTAATCGGTTTTTCGTTAGGTGCTCAAGTATTAATTGCAATGCTCAGCATGAAACCAAACTTAATTCAATACGCTATGATAAATAGCGCATTAGTTAAACTAATTCCTTTCGCTAAAACATTAATAAGATCCCTTGGCTTAACCTATCCACTTATAAAGAGTAAGACGTTTTCCAAAATACAAGCAAAATCAATGTACATAGATGAAACAAAATTTGATAACTATTATCATGAAAGTTGTCAAATAAGTAAAAATACATTTGTGAGGATATTAGAAGAAAATATGTCGTTTACAATACCAAAAGGTTTCGAGAATGCTAGTAGCAATATATTAGTGACTGTTGGAGAAAACGAAAAAAGAATCATGAAAGACTCGATGACTGCAATCCTTGAAAGCAATCCTACTTGCACAGGTATTATCATTCCTAAAATCGGTCATGGAATCCCTTTAGCAAATCCCAAACTATTTAATACTTTAATTGAAAACTGGCTTAAGCATGATAACCTACCAGAAGAAGTAATGACAGTCAATTGAGTTCCTTATCTTAATAAACCATGTTGTATTTGTAGCTCTAATCCCCCTCGAAGCTGCTTAATCTCAAAATTTTATTAACAAAGGTCTCATTACTTTCAATGAGACCTTTCAATGTTCCCTACTTTTTACGACGTACTACAAAAACACACGTACCTACGGAAGATACAATCGCTAAAACTGATAAGACAATTGCTATTGTTTGCATATTACTTGTACTTTCATTTTTTTCCACACTAGATACTTCACCATGTTCTCCTGTTAATGATGTACCTTTTGCAATCGTAGTAAGTGAGTGGGGCTTTTCAGCTTTCTCATCGCCTGTCCATTCAACAATTTCTCCATCTTTATATTGTTGATATGCATTCCAAGCTATTTGTTGCTCTTTATCTGGATTTTTAGCAACGAAAGTAAATCGTTGGAACTGACCAGGTAAAATCCCTTCTCCTGTTGCTTCCCATATTACAGTTTTAACTTTTCCAGCTGCATCTTTTTGTTCTTCCACTTTCCACCCTGGCACTGGCTCGTACTGTTGAAACTCGACTCCAGACGGTATTTTCAGTGTGACTTTTGTTGTTGCCATATTCTTTTCAACAGGTACCTTTATTGTATAAGTCTCCCAAGAGCCAACGTCAGAAGTTGCTGGTTTCACAGTTACGTGAGCACTAACAGGTAACGAAAAAATCCCCATTGCAATTATTGTTGCGATCATTGTTGTTCCTAATTTTTTTATACGTTTCATTTTCTATAAACTCCTTTTCATTTATAACGTCTTTTTTATCTGCCACCTACAATAAATTTATAATCCGTATCGAAACTATCAAGAGATTTTGTTAATCCGTGAACTTGTATATTCCAGTTTCCTGTCATGTTAATATACATACCTTCCGCTTCATATTCTCCCGGTGACACTGCCGAAACTTTAAATGAACCTTTGCCCATATTCATATCTAAAGATTGAGTCGTCAATACAATTTGTTCCATATCAGTAACAGGCTGTCCATTCTCATCCTTCAAAGTAATATGAAATGTATTCTGTCCTACCTTATTAGGACTTACATGTAAAGTAAGTTCATATCCATTATCTAATTGTTTACTCTCTGTAAAAGGTCCCGTAGGAGGCATCGGCGGCGTTTGTACATTTGTCATAAACGCTACGATTACAAAAACGATAATTCCAATGATAAACTCTACTTTCACCGTGGCTCCTAACCTTTGCTGCGCTCGCATTCTCCCTTTCACATAATGAATAATTCCCAATATCCCCATACACACGAATAAAAGTATCTTTGCTAATAAGGCCAATCCATACTTCGTATCAAATAGGGAATGGATCGTGGGAATAAAAAATGTACTGTTAAAAAGACCCGTTAATAAAATCACTATGACAGCACCTGTTGCCCATGGCGAAAAACGCTTAATCGCATCCCAATACATAGTCCACTTGTCATCCTCTTTATGTAAAAGAAGAACAATCGATGATAGCCCCCCAATCCATAACGAAGCTGCGAATAAATGTAGAAAGTCCATAACGACAGCAATTTCTTTAAACTTTAATCCATATGCATGACTATTGAAAGCTTTCATAACCAGTAACCCCATAAATAATACAATTGGAATGCTCCATACTTTAAACGACGAAAGCCTCTCACTCTTCACTGCAAAATATGTAACAATTATAATCGTACTAATAAGAGCCATTTGAGTGATCCATACATAACCAAAAACAGATAGCTGTAATGTTTCTTTTAATAATAAAGGATCCAATGCTTCTAACCATGAAACATCAGCATTTATTTTCGCCTGCAATGGTAGATTGAATAGTAAACTAATAAATATCCCAAATAATGATATCCATATTATTCTCTTACTCCTTGATTGAACTGAGGTTGCATTCCCTTTATACATAATAAGATTAAAGAATAGAACTCCTAAAAATAGTGAGAAACTTGTATATAGAACCCCACGTTCCATGATCATATCGATTTGCGGAACATAGCCCATCTCTTCTACTTGTATATCATCTGTTCCCGCTTCTGCTAATCCAATACGGAATGGAATAACTCCTTGAATCGGATGTCCATCAGCTGAAATAGCTTTCCACTGAATAGAGTAAAGACCATTTTTGAGATTCTCTTTTAACCCAGCCTCTAATATTTTTTTGTTTTTCTTATCAATATGTGCATCTTTTAAATCTACTCTTTTACCTGAGGTGTCTCTTACGAACAATGTATTAAAACTTGAAACTTGTATGTCCTCATCGAATTCAATTTTCACAACAGATGGTGCTTTCTTTAACGTTTCATTTTCAGCAGGATTTGATTTCACAACATACGCATGAGCAGATGCGCTTTTTGGTATCAATATGATAAACACGCACGCTATTAATAGCCATGCCCCTAACCTTCGTATTACTTTCACAATCATTTCACTTCTTTCTTCTTTCTCGCTACACTTTCATTACTTTATACTTCCTAGTTTGATTCCCTGACGAAATATTAACCTGATTAAGTATTTTTTTATACAACATGACGCTTTCTTTCTCCCCACCTTTAAACTTCCAATATAATAGCAGCTACTTTAATTAAAACAACTTACATTTTTAAAGTCGATTGTTATTATATCATAAAATATATTTATGTAAGTTTCCTAAGAAGAAAAGTTCTCGTGAATCATTTGTGAAGAAAATGTGAAATACATAAATAAAAAGGTGTTACGTTATTACGTAACACCTTTTTATTTATAAATCGTGCCATTGGAGAAGGTATAGTATTCGTTGGTGTAAGTAATTCAATTCTATCACCATCCACTTCAAGAATGGCTGCTTCTCCTTCCACACCTAGCACCTCACTTACGTAACGCTCTATTACTGTTCCTTACCAAACCTTTTCGTAAAAACGTATAACTATCTAGATCATGAACTACGATACCGCTATCCTAAACAAAATGAAACACTTCTTTAAGTCTCTCCATGATAGAGAACTCCCTTTATATCGCCACTTCTATATCATCGTTTTAATTATAATTAGAAGCTAACCTTTTCTATACAATATATCCTTTTATTTTTTATAGATATTTAAAGAATGCATTTATATGAAACGGCTATTCCTAAAGTATCATATTAGGAATAGCCTCAATAACCAATATCTTATCTATCTTAAAAATTAAATTTGACATTTTCAATTTCTGTATTCTCGATTACTAACCCTTCAATCTCAATATTTTCTAATTTTATTTCTTTATTTGAACTAATCGTGTCTAAGATACCTAAAAAATTCTCCGCTAATTTTTTTATAGTTTCCATTCTATACAAACTACTTGCATATTCAAATTCAAAAAACAACTCTTTTTTTCCTTTTTCTACAAATAAGGTTAAATCAAATTTCGAAATTTTATTTCTATATTGAACAGGCGTCATTTTCAAATTCCCCATTATACTTTCATTGATTTGAGATTCTTGAAAAGCTAACATTGTAGAAAATATAGGGTTTCTCCCTAAGTCTCTCTTAATTTTTAACTTATCAATAATCATATCAAACTGGTAATCTTGATTATCATACGCTTTAATTAACTGTTCTTTAATCTCTGACAAAAATTCCGTAAAGTTTTTTTTCTCAATAGGGAAACTTCTAATTGCAATAGTATTTGCAAACATACCAATGATATTTTTCAAATCAGAATGTGTCCGCCCTAAAATAGGCATTCCTACAATTATATCGTGCTGCGAGGAACATTTTGATAACAAAATACTATAAGCTGCAGACAAAATCATGTATAATGTCGTATCTGTTTCTAAACATAAATTGTCTAAACGTTGCTTTAATTCATTTCCTCCTTCAAAAATAAAACTATTTCCTTCAAAGCTTTGTATAATTGGTCTAGGAAAATCCGTAGGCATATCTAATACTGGAAGATCCCCTGAAAGTACATCTAACCAATATTTTTCTTGTATACTTGCAGCACTTGTCTTTAAAAACTCATTCTGCCAATAAACGAATTCTTTATATTGAATAGGGTTTTCCTGTAACAGTTTTCCTTGATATAATTCTGATAACTCCTGCAGTAAAATATTGACTGAATATCCATCTGAAATCAAATGGTGCATATCTGTTAAGAGCACATGTTTATGACTACTTAAGCGAATGATCCTAACTCTTACTAAAGGGGCTTTACTTAAATCAAAAGGTTCAATAAATTCATCAATTATATTTTCCAGTTCGACATTCAGCTTACTTGATGGATTAGAACATAAATGTTCATCTAAAACAGAATAACTAATTTCTATATCCACTTCTCCCTGAATTCGTTGTTTGGGCACACCATCTACTACTTCAATAGATGTTTGAAATGCCTCATGTCTCTTTACAATCTCACAAAAAGCTTTTTCCAATTTATCCAGATTGATTTCACCTTCTAGTAAGGTTGCTCTTGGCATATTGTAACTAGTTCCAATCCCTTCCATCTGTTGTAGTGTATATATCCTTTTCTGAGCTGAAGAAAGGTCGTAATATTCGCACTTTTCCACAGGTTGTAATGACACATACTTACTTTCAGATCTTTTCTTTATATGCTTACTTATACCTCTTACTGTTGGTGCTTTAAACGCTTCTCTTAACGATATATCTACACTAAACTTTTTGTGAATTTCTGCCATTAAAAGCATTAACGACAATGAATTTCCACCCATTTCAAAAAACGAGTCATTCATACTAATTTGCTTAACATTAAGAGTTTCTTCCCACATTTGTGCAACAGTTTTTTCAATTGGATCCTCAGGCAGTTCATAATTAGTTTTTATCAATAATTCATCCTTAATTTCTGGGAGTGCTTTAACATTTAGCTTACCATTTGGAGTCAAAGGAATTCTATCTAACTTAATAAAGATAGAGGGCATCATGTAGTAAGGAATCTTACTTGAAAGGTATTCCCTTATTCCCCACCCATTCTCATTCTCTTTCAACACAATATAAGCACATAGTATATTATTATTTTCTTTATCTTTTTTTGGAACAACAATTGCATCAAGTATCATATCGTGTTGCAACAGTACTGAATTTATTTCTTCTAACTCCACTCTATATCCTCGAATTTTTAATTGATTGTCAATTCTTCCGAGAAATTCTACTTCTTGATGGCATGTGAGCCTCCCTAAGTCTCCCGTTCTATAGAGTTTGATTTTTTCATGTCCCAAAGGTGAAACCGTAATAAACTTTTCGCTATTTAAATCAATTTGATTCAAATAACCTTCTGTCACTCCTACTCCCCCAATACAAATTTCACCAGCCATTCCAAGTGGAACAAGTTTTTGACCTCTATCCAAAATGAATATTTTCGTGTTATCTACTGGTTTTCCAATAACCGTTCCCTTGGATACAAGGTCAAAATCAGTAGCATTAAATTTGTGAAATAGAGCGCCAATAGTAGTTTCTGTAGGTCCATAGTGATTCATAATTACAGTTTGCGGATACACCCTATTAAACTTACTAATATCAGCTGACTTCACTTCTTCACCGCCCAATACGATTAACCTTAGCGCCATGCAATTCTCATAATCTTCAACCATACGATGGTTAACTAAATAATTAAATAGTGAAGGAGTCAGTTTTATATAACTTATCTTTTTCTCTTTCAAATATGTGATAAGGGTTTCTGGGAGCATATAATGTTCTTTTGGAACTAAATGTAACTCACAGCCATTTAATAAAGCTGTATACAAACTTGTATATCCTAAATCAAATGCAAAGGAAGATAATAGTAGTGTTTTATCCCTATACGTTATACTTGCTTCTCGTGTGAACCATGAAATATAATTTACCAAGCTTTGATTCTTAATCGGTACCCCTTTTGGGAGCCCAGTGGTACCAGATGTATAAATAATATATATTGGATTATCAACTGTACTTCTTTCCTCTATATTTGAAGGACATTCAAAAAATAAGCTCTTATCTTCCAATTCCATAACCTCACAAGTAAAATCATTAGAAGTTACTAAGTGAGACTGGGTCAAAAGAAGAATTGTATCACTGTCTTCAATCATGCTATTTATTCGTTCTAATGGAAACTCCGGATCAAGAGGTAAATAAATTGCCCCGCTTTTAATAATACTCCATAGTCCAATGATCATTTCAATAGAAGGCTCAGCTAATAAAGCGATTACTGTATCACTTCCTGCCCCCTTCTTAATCAAGTGTTTAGCTAATTGATTTGCTTTATCATTTAATTCCTTATAAGTTATTGTTCTCTGTCCAAACACTACAGCAGTACGATTCGGATGTTTTTCCACCAGTTCTTCAAATATACGTTTAATCGTTTTTTCTTCTGGATACAAAGTATCAGTATTATTAAAAACACCTATTCTATTTTTTTCTTTCATGGTTACTAGATCAATTTCCTCAATTGGAATAGTAATGTCCTCTATGATAGTATCAATAATTTTAACGAAATGTTCCGCCATTCGTTCTATCGTTTCTTTACGGAACAAACCTGTACTATATTCAAATATAAAACGAAGTTGTCCATCCTGCTCAGTTACTTTCAGCTCTAAATCAAATTTAGATGTACGATTCGTATACTCGTACGGTTTAATTTCAAAATCACCTATTTCCGCCCTTACTGCATCAACATTTTCAAAAGCAAACATCACATCAAACAGAGGATGACGATTCACATTTTTTCGCAATTGTAGCTTATCAACGAGCATCTCAAATGAATATTCCTGATGTTCGAGAGCTTGAAGTGTGTGGCTTGCAACTTCTTTCAAAAAATCCTCAAACCGTTTCTCTGAAGTAGGATAATTTCTGAGCGCAAGTGTATTAACAAACATACCTACCACATTTTCTAATTCAGAATTCAGTCTTCCTGCTACCGGGCTTCCAATTATAATGTCTTCTTGTCCGCTATATTTAAACAATAGTATATTGAATGCCGAAAGTAATAATGAGTACAGAGTAGCTCCTTTTCGGCTTGAGATTTCATTTAATTTAGATGTATAATATGCATCCAAATTAAATTGAACTACATCACCTTCAAACATTGGCTCATCTAATCTTGGATAATCAGTTGGTAAATTGAGTAATGGTATTTCTTTTGAAAATATTTCAAGCCAGTACAGTTCTTTTAGTTTCCAGTTCCCGGATTCTATCATTTTGTTTTGCCAGTTTGAAAAATCTTTGTATTGAATTCTTACGTCTGGCAAATTATTTTTTTGATAAAGAGATGCAAACTCTCTAATTAAAATTCCCATTGATAAACCATCGGATATAATATGGTGCATATCATAAACAAGCAAATATTTCGATGATGGTAGCACCTCCACAATTGCTGCTCTGAACAAGGGCCCTTTCTCTAAATCAAATGGTCTAATAAATGTTTCAACAACACTCTCAAAATTTTGTTCATCTGCATACAAGTGTTGCATATTCCATTCAGGATTCTGATGGATTTTTTGAACTATTTTCCCTTGTACTTGTTTAAATGATGTTCGCAAGCTTTCATGGCGATTAATTAAAGCTTGCAATGCCTTTTCTATCTGTACTATATTAACTTCCCCTTCAAGAAATACTGCTCCGGTAATATTATAGTTTGTAGATGCACCATTCAATTGACTAACAATATACATACTTTTTTGTGCTGGAGAGACTTCATAATACTCCTGTGGTGGTGCTAGACGAATCGCTTCATATGTTTCTTTTTTCCCCATCATTTCTTCAATGATTACAGCCAATTCCTTAATAGTAGGAAATGCAAATATATTTCCAAGTGGAAGTTCAACTTCAAATTCCCTATGAATTTCAGAAACAAGTGTTATTGCTTTTAATGATTGTCCCCCAATTTCAAAGAAATGATGATTAATGCCTACACCATCAGTTCCCAGTATCTTTCTCCAAATACTTACAAGTTTTTGTTGTATCGTATTATAGGGTTTTTGATACTCTTCATCAAACTCTACTTTAATCTCCATATTTTCTAGGGACTTCCGATCAATTTTTCCATTCGGACTGAGCGGAAGGCTTCCTAGTTGAATAAAATAAGAAGGAATCATATATTCAGGAAGTTTTTTCCGCAAAAAACCCCTTATACTGCATTGATTATTTGTACCATGTGAGAGGGAATCATAGAATGCAACAAGATACTTATCATTTGCTACTCCATTCTTCACGACAACTATAGAGTTTTTTATGTTATCACATTTGTTTAAAACAACTTCAATCTCTCCTATATCAATTCGATGCCCTCGTATTTTTGTTTGGTCATCCTTCCGCCCCAGAACCTCAATGTTACCATCGCAAAGTAATTTCCCCATATCTCCTGTTTTATAAAGCATTTTTCCATAATTATGATAATACGGATCTCGAATAAACTTATCCTTCGTCAACTTAGAATTGTTAATATAACCTCTAGCTAAAGGTATGCCACCTATGAATATTTCCCCCTTCACTCCAATCGGCAAAGGGTGCATGTTCTCATCAAGGATATAAATGCGCCTGTTAGCAAGTGGTTTTCCCACGGGAATAACTTTTAAGTCGGCACTTTTAGTTCCTTTTCCAGACACTTCATATAAAGTACTTGTCATCGCCGTTTCAGCAGGTCCATATGCATTTAACAAAATAATATCTTCTAAAGGTAACTGTTCCCACATCCCTACTTTCTCCGCTGGCATTTGTTCCCCACCAACTATGACGAGTCTGAGGTTACTATCTGGAATTATTTCTGGTCTTGTATACCATTCTTGTACAATTTCGCCCCAATAATTTGTAGGCAGATTAACAACTGAGAGTCCAAGTTCAACACATTTCTGAGAAAACTGATAAGGAGTCCATATATTCTTATCACGCAAAACAAGAGAACTTCCTGCAGCTAGTGTTGTAAAAATCTGTTCAAGTGAAATATCAAAACTTATCGAAGAAAACTGAAGAACACGATCCTCCGGTGTCAGCTCATAACGTTTGCAAATATCAATGGAGTGGCTTACAACTGCTTCATGAGACATCATTACACCTTTTGGTCGACCAGTAGAACCCGAAGTATAGATGATATATGCCAAATTCTGGGGTTCAATTCTAACACTCGGTTGGTTTTTTGGTTCTTCGCGCACTGAATCCCATTCTATATCAAGACAAACGGTATGCCCCTGATAATCTCTAATCTTCGACTGTAAATTATTTTGGGTGAGTAATATAGGTACTTGGGCATCTTTCAACATCAAATTTATTCTTTCGCCAGGATAATCCATATCTATAGGTAGAAAAGCTCCACCAGCTTTTAAAACAGCTAAAATTCCTACAATCATTTTAGGTGAACGTTCAACATACACTCCCACAGGTATTTCAGGCCCTACCCCTAATTTAATGAGCTTATGCGCTAACTGGTTTGAAAGTATATCTAATTCTGTGTAAGATAAACTTTCATTCCCCTGTATAACAGCAGGTTTGTTTAAATTTAATTTTACTTGATCAGTAAATAAATCCTGAAAACATTGATTCTTAGGATAATCCAATGAAGTAGAATTATTATCACTTAAAATATGTGTAAGTTCTTTTTCGGAAATCATTGAGATATTCTCTAACTTACCATCTTCGCTAACAAGCATTTCCCACAAAATATTGATTAAATGTGAAAGTATCTGATTTGCTTCTGTTTCATTTAAAAAGGAACTATTGAATAGTAGCTTCAATTGAAGCTTTGGTTGTAGATTACAATAAACAACCAAAGGATAATCCATTTGTTCATCTATACGTACTGATTTCACTTGTAATGAACCAATTCCGTCTTTCAATTTCACATCGAATGGATAGTTTTCAACAATTACAATACTCTCATACAAATCATATAAGGCAGAGCTTCTTGGCATATCAATCCAACTTCTTATATCAACGAGTGAGGTATATTCATATTGACGCATTTCAACCTGCTTCAGTTGTACATCTTTAAGCCATTTAATCAAATTTACATTTTTATTTATCTTTACCCTAAAAGGAAGAGTATTCATAAAGCAACCAATTATTGAATCCGAACCTTCTAACTCAGCCGGACGCCCTGATGAAGTTACCCCAAAAATAATATCTGTTTCTTGGGAGTAGCGATTTAAAAGAATTGCCCAAGCCCCCTGAATCATAGTATTTAGTGTAATCCGATTCTTTCTAGTAAAGTCTTGAATTATCTGCTGTTTGTCTTCAGATACTTCGTATACTACATCTCCAAAAGCAGATAACTGATTTGAATTTTTTGCAGGAAAAATATTATTGAATCGTATAGGTGTTTTAAATCCATCTAACTCGGTTCTCCAAAATTGTTCCGCTTTCTTCTTGTCTTGCCTACGTAACCAGTCGATATAATCTTTAAATGAATATACATGTCCAAATGTTATCTTTTCGTCAACACATAATGCTTCATAACACTGACCCAGTTCCTTAAAGAGGATGCTATTACACCAACCATCTAACTGAAGGTGATGATGCGTCCATACTACATCATAGGCATACTCTTCTTGCTTAATGACCAAAATTCTCATAAGTGGTGGTTTTGAAAGGTCGAATCCCTTCTTACGATCTTCCTCAATAAGTTGTTCTAACTTTTGCAATCCTTCAGATTTCGAAAAATTTGTCCAATCTAAAACTTGAAAAGGAATTTTTAGATCTTTATGAACAATCTGTACAGCTTCTTCTAGCCCTTCCCAATGATATGATGTTCTTAAACTTTCATGTCTATCTAAAAGTTTTTGCCAAGCCTTTTCAAATATCTCAATATCTAGTTTTGATTTTATTGAAAATATTGTTTGCTCCACAGTTACTGACGATTTTGGTGAATAGATATGATGAAAAACCATACTTTGTTGTACAGGTGAAAGCATGTATATATCTTCTATATTTTTATATACCTCAATCCATTCATCAATTTTCTTTTGATCTATGGAGACAAGTGGGAAATCTGAAGGCGTCAAATATGTACCTTCTTTTGTTTGACAGTGGTCAATTATATTCTTCAAATTGTTGACAAAGTCCTTTGCCAAGCCTTGAATGGTTTCAACCAAATGACTATTCGCACTATATTTCCATTCTACACATAATTTTTTATCAACGATCATACATTCAATTTCAAGCAAGTGACTTCTAATTCCATTCAAATCACGGGTTGGTCCTGTATTCACATCCGCTATATTAAATAACTGCTGTTTTTTAATTGCTTGTTCGAACTGTCCTAAATAATTAAAGCTTATTTGTCCCCTTTTCCTAGACGAAATTTGCCCTCGCATCTCTTTCTCTGCTAAGTAATATAAAATTTCATAACCAATTCCACCATTTGGTATAGCACGATACCGCTCTTTTACTTGCTTCAATATTTCTGCTATGCCCTTCTCTTTTTCAATGTCGCCCATAACAATAGGATATACACAAGTAAACCATCCTACAGTTCTTGAAGTGTCGTACTCTTTTAACAAAGGATTCCTACCATGGCCCTCCAAATCAACTAGTGTTTCACCACTCCAATTTGCTAATGTACTAGAAAGTGCGGAAAGCAGAATATCATCAATTCTCATTTTAAATAATTGATACGTGTCATGCAGTAAATACTTTGTTTCTTTCTCCGTCAACATAAAAGAAAGTGTACGAGCAGAGTTTTCATCATTTCTCCCCCCTTCCATGTCAATAGGTATAGTATTTACAGAAGAAGGGACATTGTTCTTCCAAAAAGCAAGTTCATCTTTTAATTGATTGGAATAAGCATATTCATAGAGATGCTCAGACCATTTTTTAAAAGAGAGGCCTTTCACTGGAAGTTGAACAGAGCCACTATTTGTAAGCTGTTCATATATCATCTGTAGAGTGTCCAGCATAAGTCGCCATGAATATCCGTCTATTACAAGATGATGTACTGTTATAAACAACCTTCCTTTTTCCTGATCCCCAGAATCAAAATATGCAACTTTAATTAATGGCCCATCTGTAATGTTTAATTCATACTGCAATTTTGATAAAATTTCATGCATATGACTATTATTAAAATCATGTAATTCAAATAACACATTCTCATCGGACTCTGAATAAACTTGAATCCATTCTCCAGCCCTTTGATAATAACGGAGCCTAAAACTATCATGATAATTTGTAAGTATACGAAAACTTTCATGCAACAAATTCGGATTTATACCTGCTCGTGTTTCCAATAGCACAGATTGATTCCAATGATGATAATTTTCCAAATCTTGCTCAAAAAACCACTTTTGAATCGGTGTAAGAAGCACTTCTCCAGTCTCAGGTTCTTCTATTTGATCTTCACTATAGCTTTCTTTAATATCTGCAATACAATCCGCCATTTCTGCTATCGTTTGGTTCTCAAACATCTGACTCACGGTAATCTCTATACCCTTTTGAAGCGCTTTACCTACTATTTGAATACTTAAAATTGAGTCTCCTCCCAACTCGAAGAAGTTATCATGTATACCAATCTCCCCCTGATGTAGACCCAATACTGCAGACCATACCTCTACTAGTTCTTCTTGAACTTTATTTTTTGGAGCAACGTAACCTTTATAAGTATGAATTTGAGGAGCCGGTAAGTTCCTTCGATCAAGCTTTCCTATGGAAGTTAAGGGCAGACTCTCTAGCTGAATATAGTATGACGGAAGCATATAATCTGGTAATTCTTTTGCTAAAAATCCCTTAAGTTCCTCCATGTTAACCTGAACATGGGAAACGATATATGCACAGATAACTTTTTTCCCATTATTAATTTCCCAATCAATTACAGCAACATCTTCAATGTAGTTCCTTTTTAATATTAAATTATGAATTTCTGAAAGTTCAATCCGATACCCTCTGATTTTCACCTGATGATCCTCTCTTCCAAGAAACTCGATTTCTCCGTTTGGAAGCCATCTTCCTAAGTCCCCTGTTTTATACATACGATCATTTGGATTAAAGGGATCATTCATAAACTTTTCATTTGTAAATTCTGGTAGATTCAAATACCCTCTTCCTACACCGTCTCCAGCAATATACAACTCACCAGGAACACCTATTGGACTAATATTTTTATCTTTATCTAATATATAACATCTAACATTTGAAATCGGCCGTCCTAAAGAGACGGTATTTTCTGAACATTCAACACTTAAAGCATCCACTGTCGTTTCTGCTGGACCATAATTATTATATAATTTATATCCTCTATCAATCAGTGCATTTTTTAATGATTCTTCTAGTCTTTCTCCACCTGAAATAACTGTGTGTAAACTCTGCAATTTGCGATCATGACATAATAATTCTTTTAATACAGTCGGTATGAAATTAATAATATGAATTTCATGTTGATCAACATAATCACAAAAATGCTTCTTATTTAAAATTAAATTCTTTTCGGCTATATGTAATGTCGCTCCATAAAGTAATGTACCGAAAAAATCCTCAATACTCGGATCAAACACATAATTTGTTAGTTGTAATAGATTTGTTTTTTCCGTTATATTAAATGTTTTTCCAAACCACTGAACAAGATTAACAACATTTCGATTTTCTATCATTACACCTTTAGGTTTTCCTGTAGTACCTGAAGTATACAAAACCGTAAATAAATCATTCGGACTAAGGTTTACTTTTGGTAGAAGAGTCTCACCCGAAATTTTTCTACTATTATCCAATATAAAAATACAATCATTGTTGAATTTTCCAATTACATAGTCGTTTTTATTAATTACATCCTTACTGGTCAATATGAACTTTGTTTGACTATCCTGTATCATATACATTTTCCTTGACTCTGGATATTCTGGATCAATTGGCAAGTATGCAGCTCCGACTTTTAAAATAGCAATTATCCCTATTAGCATTTCAATTGATGGATCCGTCATGATTCCAATAATCTCACCCTTTTTCACTCCTTTTCTAAGCAGTTCATTTGATAAGTTATTGGATATGTCATTTAATTCTTCATAAGTCATAGTCCTATTTTTATATACAATCGCAACATTATCCGGGGTTTTCATCGCTTGTTGCTCAAACAACTGACTAATCGTCAACTGATGTGAATATGTTTTACGAGTATTATTAAATTCCAAAAGGATTTGTTTTTTCTCTTCAATAGATACGATATCAATCTCTTCTATTTTTTTATGAGGATTTTTTATGACTGCTTCTGCAATTATAGTAAAATGCTGAGCTAAACGCTCAATTTTAGATGATTCATATAATTGTTCGTTGTAACTGAAACATATCTCAATATCTTTGTGCAAACTTATACTAATAGATAAGCTATAATTAGTCATTTCAAAGGTGGAATATGAGTTCAAAGCGATTCTATTTTTGTTTGTCAGTATCGTCTGATCTAAAGGGTAGTTTTCAAAAACAACAATAGTATCAAAAAGGTCGATTTCCGTATCCAATTCACTATATTTTTTTATATCTACTAAAGATGATGTCCCATACAATTCCCAATCCTGCAATGTCTTATTTAACTTTTTGATAAGTTCTATAGATGTTTCGCCAGAATCCTTTTTAACTCTTAATGGAACTGTATTTATAAATAGGCCTACCATTTCTTCAATCCCATTAAATGTTCCTGCTCTACCCGAAATAGTTGCGCCAAAAATAATGTCATCGATATTATGATTCTTTTGTAGCACAATTCCCCATAAACTATAAACAAGGGCGGCAAGAGTAACTTCATTTCCCTTCGCAAATCCTTCCAACTTATCCCTTGAAAATTGAATACGATACTGATGATCTTTTCGAATTGATTTATGTTTCTTTTTTGTTACTTCCAATCTATTTTGCGAGTTAAATCCTTTTAAATACTCTTGCCAAAATACTTTCTGCCCTTCTTTATCCTGTTTTTGAATATATTTAATAAAATCTTTATATTTTTTTTTAGTAGGCAGATTGTAAGTTTCTGATTCACTAAGGCATCGATATGCGTTTAGGAATTCTTTTAAAATAATTCCATTACTCCAGCCATCATATATAATATGATGATTACTTATAATCATTTCATGTCTTTCTTCTGCTAATATGCACAAAGTAACCCTGAATGGTATTTCTCGAAGATTAAACTTTTTTTCACGATCTTTAACTTTTATCTCTTCTAGTAAAATATTTTTTCACTTTCACTCTTGTGTGTAAGATCAATTATTTTAATATGAGGGGTATGTTCTTTCAATACTATTTGAACAGGAGTTTTCACTTTTTCCCAACGAAATAGTGTACGTAACTGCTCATTTGTTTGGACAACCGCGTCCCAAGCTTTCGTAAACAATCCTGCATCAACTCTACCTAAAATCCCCAAACATATCTGTTCAAAATACTCATCACTTTGAGGATTTTTTAAGTAGTGAAATAACAACCCTTCCTGTATTGGTGTTAAACCAAGAATATCTTCCAAATTTTGTTTATCCAATTTTATCATCATTGAGCTCCTCCTTGAGACAATCAAATGAATCTAAATAATTATGCTTCTTCATATTTTCTATAATTTCTCCTCTTTCCATCTTGATAACTTTATCCGCGATATGAAAATACCTATCATCATGAGTAATAGCAATGATAGCTTTTCCTTTTTCCTTTAATTCAGCCAATAGTTCTGTATAGAAAAAATGTCTAAATTCAGGGTCTTGATCTGCCGCCCATTCATCAAATAGATAAATAGATTTATCCTCTAAATAGCTAATTAATAGTGCTAGTCTTTTTCGTTGTCCTGTTGAAAGTTTAGTTGTACTAAATTCTCCATTTTGAATTTGTACTTTTTCATCGATACGTAATATTTTCAAATATTTTTTTATTTCTTCTTCCTTTGAGCTATAGTCAATACCATAGACTTTTGTAAACAAATAAAAATCACTAAATATTGCGGAATATAGCTCTCTTAACTGTTCCTGATTTATTTCTTGATTGTTAACAAATATGTTTCCGCTATTTGCAGAATACAAACCTGTAATTAGTTTAGCAAGAGTTGATTTACCACTACCATTGCCACCGGTTATAAATACAACCTCTCCTGATTTAAGTTCAAAATTAATTGGCCCAACTTGAAAAGGTTCTCCATGTTCACTTTCGTATTGATATACTACCTCTTTAATCTCCATGTTTATTTTACTTTGAGGTATCAAAGTACTGTTTACGTCTGTCTTATTAGTTTCGGTTTTTAAATACCTTGAAAAATCATTTATTCTCTTCCAACTAATTTTCATTTGAATCGCATTAGGGATAGTATTGAGTATACTATGTAGAGGTCCTGTCATATAAAGAAAAACAAAAACATAGCTTCTTAAAAACTCACTCTGTACCCCTTTAAATAAAAGCGGAAATAAAAATGTAACAGCCCCAATTACCATAACAAACAGCAATTCACCAATAATAAAAACATTAGCAAACTTAAGACCACCTTGAATCCGCTTATCCTTATAATCCTCACAGCTCTCTTGCATCCCTTGTCCAAACTCTTCTCGTTTTGACTTTCCTATGCTTAACTCTTTATAACCGCCAATGAGATCGTTTATATATCTAAAAAAAGTGTTTTGGATGTTTCTTGTTTGTTCCCAAAGATTATTAGCTGATTTTCCAGCTACATAATACATACCTGCTGCAACCAAAATAACTGCAATAGAAACAAGCAGTCCATAAACATTAATTACTCCCAAATAAACCAAACAACATAAAAGTGTAATTGAATCAGTCAAACCAGTAATTATGGTGGCAGCATAATTACTGATAGCTTCTGTATCATTATTTAAGGTGGTTTGAATTCTTTCTGACTCTATTTTTTCAATTTTTTCATAAGAATTTTTTAATATACCGTTAATTAACTGGATTCTTTTTTCATAAATCAGATTATTTGTAATGGTAATCAACTGCGTCCGTACCAATTTTTGCGCTAATACATAAGTAATAATTCCTAGCAAAAAATATAAAAACAAACTATTGTTGCTTGAATAATTACTTCTAGTTAAAGCTTCATTAATAATAAAAATAATCATCGCATTTCCAAAACCACTGGTTACACTCAACACAAAAATCGGAAAAAAATTTTTCTTATTATGCAAAGGAAAAACAGTTATTAAAGATAAATATAGGCAGAACAGTACAATACTAATTAAAGTAGCACATACCGCAAAACTCATACTGATAGGTAACCAAACATTAACAAAATCCCAAGAAAGTCTCCCGAAAAATACAAATGGAATTTTATAAAGGGCATACCCAGCTAAGAACGCAAACAGAAACGTTATAAAGGGAATACAAATACTTTTAAATTTATTTTTTTCCAACTTCCTTTTTTTCTTATACACCTGAATCATAACTATGAAAATGAAGTATAGAGTAATAATTGAAAAAGGAACCATAAACAAAAGTACAGTAACAGAAAAGGCATCAATACTCTTATACGTATCTTTACCGTTTGTCACCACACTCTCCCCCACAAGTGTGTCCATAATAGCCTGGCCAATATTTTGAGTGTAATCGGAGTTCATGTTAGCCATCACCGCAACTCCTAACTTCTCTTGAGGATGAAATACAACGAAAGAGGAGAAATTCGGATTACTTCCTGCATGTGATATTTCACCAGGACCATTTTGAAAAACTTGCCACCCTCCGGCATAAGAAGAGCCATCCTCAGATGGTGGAACTGATCTGTTTGGTATATGTGTACTATAAATTGCCTTTTGGTGATCATCACTTAGTCCATATATCCCAAGCTGCATACGAAGCCACTTTTCCATGTCTTCATTATTTGAGATAAAATAACCTGCGGGTGTATTTCCTCGATAAATAGGTGCATTAAACTCTATAGGCTTTAAAAAACCTATTTTATATCCCTTTGACATATCATATTTAGCGACATCTTTTCTAAACAAAAAAGTATTACCCATATTAAATTGGTTTAATATATTATTCTGAACGTATTGTTCAAAAGATTGATTGGTAACTTTTTGTATAACTAATCCTAGAATATCGTAGTTAATACTGGCATAATTGAATTGCTCTCCTGGATATGTCTCCAATTTTTGATTTAATATTTCTCTAACTGTATTTTCCAACGCATCATTGTCATTTGAGATAGGTATGTCCCCAATGGTATGAAAAGGGATCCCACTCGTATGATATAAAAGCTGTTCAAGAGTTATTTCAACATTTTTATTAAGTTGTTGTCCTTTATAATTACCTTCATATATCATTTGAAACCACTGCAAATATTTGCTAACAGGGTCCTTTAAATCAATTAACCCCTTTTGAACAAGTTGATATATTGCGAGAGCTGTAAACGCCTTACTATTCGAACCGATTTCAAATAATGTTTTTTCCGTTACACGTTGCTTTGTCTCAAGATTTGAATAGCCAAAACTTTTTTTATATACAGCTTGATCACCTTTGACTACTATCACTGACATTCCAGGAATTTTGGCTTCTTGCATTTGTTTTTTTATAAGCGAGTCTAGTTGTTCTTTATCGTTTTCCGTAAACATTCTATCATTCTCTGCATTTGCTATTTGAATCCCAAATAGCATCTGTACATTTAATAATATTACAAGGGTAATCAAAACAATTTTTACTCTCATCATGATTGAATGACTCCTCTCTAATATCATATATTAAATATATTTTCAAGATCTTCACTCGAGAGGTTTGCCGTTTCAAAATCAGATGGGGTGAATTCAGCATGTTTTCTCTGACAACAATGTTGAATCAAATCTCTCAATTGATTCATATACTCCATGAAAAATTGCGATATTGTTTCTTGTTTAAATTTGTTTTTGCTATACGTAATCGACAAATTCAACTTTTTATCTACTGTATACGCAACGATATCTAGCAAACAATCCATCTCATTTTTATTGCTGTTATCTTGACCGGAATTTTCATACGCAAATTCAAAAATTCCATTGGAAAATGTAGCATTAAAATCACCTAAATAGTTAAAACGAACATACTTTCGAGATTCAGAACTTAATTCCTTCGAAATATACTTTAAAACTCCATAATTTAGACCTTTACTTGGAACGCTACGCAATTGCTCTTTTAATTGTTTAATTTGTTGTGATATATCTACATCCTCAAATTGTAACCGAATTGGAAATAGGCTCGTAAACCATCCAATAGTTCGCGATACATCAATTTCATCATTTAATTCTTCACGCCCATGCCCTTCAATTTCAATAATCACATCATTTGTTTTAATATACTTAGCCATTACCAATGATAGCGCTATAATCATTAGTTCATTACCTTTTGTTCGATAAGCTTCATTTGCTTTTTGTAACAGCTGCATAGTTTCTTCTTCTGTTAACTTCTTAATCATTTTCTCGCAAAATTCCATACGATCCAATCCTAAATCAAAATCATTAAATGAATTCTCTTCATATTGATATACATGCTCCCAGTATCGCTTTTCTGATTCTGGAATTTTTTTACTCATTCTCTTTAACTCAATTGCCCAATCCTGTACCGAATTATCTTTTGGCGGCAAAGAAGTTTTCTGCTTATTTTCTATCTGTTTATATAATTGATTTATATCTTCAAAAATAATTCGCCAAGATATACCATCAACAGCTAAATGATGAGCTGTCATTAATAATCTTTTACCAAAATCGCCCAAATCAAATATACAAACTTTAAGAAGAATTTCATTTTCAATATTAAAGCTCGATTTCAATATTTCTCCAATACTAGCAATACGAATACTTTGCTCTATTTTTGATAATTCGGATAAATCTAATGATTCTATTTTTATTTTTTTATTGTAATTATTTTGATTATAAAATAATTCCTTCGTTTCCATCCGGTAATTCAAGCGAAAAGCGTCGTGATGACAAACTAATAAGCTAAATGCCGATTCAAGTATCCCAACCTCAACGTCATCCTTTACTTTGACTAACACTGACTGTGTATAATGGTTTATATTGTTCAAATCTTGCGAAAAAAACCATGAGATAGATGGTATCGTTTCAATACTACCAACACATTGTTGATTACTCTTCTGCTCTTTTGTGCTAGTCATTTCTAAATATAAAATCATATCTTCAATAACTGGATTAGCCAAAATATCCTTTGTTTTTATTTTAATCCCTTTCTCACGTATCTTAGAAGAAATTTGAATTGCTTTAATGGAATCCCCGCCTAGATGATAGAAGTTGTCTCTTATACTTACTTTTTCAACATTTAATACTTCACGTATAATACCTACTAAATCACTTTCTATCTCACCTTCAGTTTTTTTCTCTATTTTAACTTCAGGTTTCGGCAAGGCCTCTCTATCCAGCTTTCCGTTAAACGTCAACGGTATTTCTTTCAACACAATAAAATACGAAGGAATCATATAAACTGGTAAGATCTCTTTTAAGAATCTAAATAGTTCGGATGTCTTCACCTTAGCATTCTCAGTATAGTAGGCACAAAGATAGCGGTTTCCATCATAATCCTCTTGATCAATCACTACCACTTCCTTAATGCTCGGATATTTTTGCAAGTTTATTTCGATTTCTTTTAGTTCTATGCGGAACCCACGAACTTTTACTTGATCATCTTTCCTTCCCAAATACTCAATCTTATCTCCTTCAATAAATCTAGCTAAATCACCCGATTTATACATCTGCTCTTTTTCCGAATATGGATTTACAATAAATCTCTCTCTTGTTAAATCCTGATTGTTAAAATATCCTCTTGCAACACCTTCCCCAGAAATATAAATTTCTCCAACAACTCCCATTGGTACTGGGCGAAGTTCGGAGTCCAACACATATATTTTCATATTTTGTGCAGGTACACCAATAGGAACAGATACCCCTTTATCTTTTTCAATATCGAATTGATGAATCATACATCCTACAACTGTTTCTGTGGGCCCATATTCATTATATATTTTTGTTTCTCTACCTAATTTTTTCTGTATGTTTGCGGCAAGGTCTACTGTTAAATTTTCTCCACCAACAATAATTTTTTTAATTGAACACCCAACAAAGTCTGAATCTTTCAATAAAAACAGGTGAGATGGAGTTAATTTAATAATACTTGCTTTTTTTTCTTTAAATATTCTATATAATACATATTCGTTTGCATCAGCAGGATAAATAATAATCTGATTACCACTAATTAATGGGGTAAATATAGTTGTAACAGTAAGATCAAAAGCAAGAGATGAATACAATGGGAAAACTTCATTTTCACTTGCGCCTACATATACTTGATTTGCCCAGGAAATATAATTAACCAATCCTTTCTGTTCAATCATTGTACCTTTAGGGTTTCCCGTAGAACCCGATGTATATATGATGTAAGCAAGGTCAGTCGGCTCACTTCTATTTTTAATATTAGAAGTATCTCCCATATAAATATGAGCTGCATTTATATGGATAACCTCAACCGCATACAAAGAAAGATCCCATTGATGCGAAATATCAAAATTAGTGAACAGAATATTGATATCTGAATCTTGCAGCATATAATTGACCCGTTCAGATGGATATTGTGGATCAATAGGTAAATATACCGCTCCTGCTTTTAAAATTCCTAAAATTCCAATAATTGTTTCTAGAGAATGCGTAGTTGATATTCCTATTACTGTACCTTTTGTTACATTTTTCTTTAATATATACCTCGCTAATTGATTAGATCTATCATTCAATTCACGATACGTAAGTTCCTTATCTTCCAGGCAAATCGCAACTCTATCTGGTGTCCTTTCTACTTGTTCTTCAAAAAGCTGATGGATTGTCTTGTCCTTTGGATACTCCCTATTCGTTGCATTAAATTCGTATATCAATTTATTCCACATATCTTCTGGTAAAATTTCTAATTCCATCAACTTTTTATTAGGCGACTCCAACATCTGATTCAGTAAATGACTGATTCCAAGATACATTTGTTCAATTTGCTTTTCTGTATACATATGATCCTTATAATCTATATCTAGATTAAATCCTCCTAATCTAGACCATTCTCGAATAATCAATTGAATTGAATAAATCTGATTCCTATTGTAAAATTCTTCATTTTCTATTGGTGTACCATTAATTTCAGTAGGAAGTTTTGTATTGTAATAGTTAATACATGTATCAAATAAATCACCGTATCCCTTTTTCTTTAATTCCAAATCTTTCACCAATACATCATATGGATATTTTTGATGATAATAACAGCGAACCAATTCACGATTAATGCCTTTTATAAAATCTAAGACTGTCATTTCACTATCAACAGTATGACGAAATGGCATAGTACTTGTTAACATCCCCACAATATTTTTTTCATTTTTCCCCGCTCGATTAAGTACAGGCATTCCAATAATTAAATCATCCTGCCCATTTACTTTATTTAAGTAAATATAATATAGGGCAACAAAGAATGCGTACACAGAAACATTTATGCCAGTAGCAAATTGTTTAATTTCATCCGATTGATTATTTGTTAAAGAATATGTTTTTCTATTTGCCTTTGCACAATCTACTTCGTTCTTCCGCTTCACAATTGGGAGCTTACTAAACTTCTCATTCCAAAAATTTTTATCCTTCATAAATCTTTTTGAAGTTAAATAGGATTCTTCCTTCTCAAGGCAATACATATAGGTACTATTAAGCTGATCTGTTATTTTTTCACCTTTCAAAATTTGAGTGTATGCATTACAAATCTGTTCAGTTAAAAGATTCATAGACCAACCATCAGAAATTATATGATGGACCTTAACGAAATATCCCCCTTCTTTAGTATCTTGTAACTTGAACAAAGCAAAATCAAATAAGTCTTGTTCATTGATATCGAAAGGTTTTGCAGCTTCCTGCTGAACCCAGGCATCTAAATCCTTCTGACTATTAAAAATAGTATATCGAACTTGATATTTATGATATTCCTCCACATATTGATGAACCTTCTCATCCGATTCTACAAATCGATGCCTGATTCCATCATTTTTTTTTATAAAATAATTAATTGCTTTCTCAAGACAAACAAAATCCACTTCTCCTTGTATCTTTACTGTTCCCCCAATATTATGCAATGGCTGATGAGGATTAATTTTCTCCATATACCAAATCCTTTGTTGAGGATGAGTTAGTGAAAAATATTCTCTATACTTCAAATTATCACCCCTTTATATTTAATGTTTTTCGAAATAATTAACTTTTTGACCATATCTAATCATTTTTTTCGTCATTTCATCCGTAATATTATTCCATACAAAACCCGTTTTTCTTAACAGCATATTCGTTTTATCCCCCATTATATGGAATAATGTTTGTTCGACATCATTAAATGTTTTCAATTCATCTCCTATACAATGCAGCTGTAAATTATATATATCTGATGCATATTGATTAAATTGCTTTTCATCAAAGATATAATCTATAAATTTATCAATTGAAGTTTCTTTTACATCTATGTCTAATCCATACGTTGTTAAAAGAGCTGATAAGCTTACATAGTTAGGATTGAAAATGTGATGAGTCTCATTCATTAATTCTTTTTTATTAAACAACTTAATAATTGCCTGACTAACATCATTCACACATGCAAAATCTATATCTCTTTCCATTTCTGGAACCAATCCAATTCTTATATATGATTTCATCATTGAGTATAATGCATTCTGCTCTATGTTTTCTTGAAACCTTCCTGTTTTAGAATCAAAACCAATGTTTCCCACCCGAAAAACATTTACATTTATTCCCTTATCTCTCGTTTCCAGTACAATCTTTTCAGCTTCTAACTTTGTCTTTGGATAAGGATTTTCAATAATTTGCCCTAAATCATTATCATACTCCGTATACAATATATCTTCGTTATTCTTTACTACACCAGAAGCTACAGCCAATGTAGAAATATGATTCACATCTTTCTTTACTCCCTTAAGCGAAAAATCAATTACATTTCTCGTAGCTAGAACGTTTGCTTCATAGGATTTTTCATATTTCCCATAATGACTAACACTGCCTGCTGAATGTATAATACATTGGATTGTTTCACTCAAATATTGATAGTTCGGCAAATCTAAGCCCATATATTTTTTTGTCAGGTCGCCACTATATACAAAAATTCTTTTCTTATACTTATCATAAAAAGATGTTCCAAAATAAGAGCAAACTTTTTCTTTAATGCGATTTTCTGCTTTTATACAATTGTCACTTCTTACAATCAAATGTACATTGCAATCTAATTCAGTTAATAAATCATGTAATAAGTAAACGCCCAAATATCCCGTGCTTCCTGTCAATAGAACTTCCTTATAACCGGTTTGGCAAGAAAGGTTGATTTCGTAATACTTTTTGTTTCTATCATCATATAAACTTCGTATCGCTATGTCGCCTCTTATCTTCTCCTCCATTAACCGATGCCTTTCTCCTCTAGCAATCAGATAAGTTGCTAATGCATCTGGAATGGTCTTCTCCTTTTTATATGTCATATGCTGCGCTAGATCAGAGACTCTAGGGTATTCAAATAAATGATTAATAGAAATATCAAAATCCTTCTGTAAGCTCGAAACAACATTGATAGCCGTTAATGAGCTACCTCCTAATTCAAAGAAATCATCATGGATACTAACTTGTTTTACTCCCGTAACTCTCTTATATGATTCTATAATTTTCCGCTGTTTATCATCTTTCGGAACAACATTCCTCTTTAGCTCTTCTACATAGTCACTTTGCGATAAAGGGGAACTCTCTTCCATTTCAATATCCTTAGAAAGGCTAAAGAACTGCCGTTCAAAAGGATACGTAGGGAGTGGAACACGATATCTTCTTTCTTGCGAAAAATACTTGGACCAGTTAATCTTCACGCCATGAATATGCAACTTACCAATATTTTGAAGCAAGTAATTGTCATCAAAAATTTTTTCTTTAGGATGCCTTACAGTATTAATAATTGGGCATTTTGATTCTCCTTGAGTATGTTGTCTAACAAAACTACTTAATGTTCTACCTGGTCCAACCTCCACAAAAATACTTTCCGTACCCGATAGTAGATGCTTAATGCCCTCAGAAAATTCCACTACATGTCGCAGATGATTCACCCAATAATCTGCACTTTTTGCTTGTTCTTCCGTAATCCATTCTCCTGTAGAATTGGATATAAATGGTATTTTAATGTCCTGGAAATTAATTTCTTTTAACTTCTTTCCATAGGTATCTAAAATTGAGTCCATCATGGATGAATGAAAGGCATGGGAAGTTGTAAGTTTTTTAAACTGAAAACCTTTCCTAATCAATTCCCCCTCAAAAGTATAGATTGCCTCATCAGAACCTGAGATTACGCATGATATTGGACTATTCACTGCGGCAATAGATACATCTTGATTCATTAGTGGTAAAATTTCATTTTCCGAAGCCATTACACTTATCATGCTGCCTTTAGGTAATTGTTGCATTAAGGTCGCCCGCTCATACACCAACTGAAGCGCTTGCTTTAATGAAAACACTCCCGCCAAACAAGCAGCCACATATTCCCCTATACTATGTCCAATCATGCCGTCCGGATAGATGCCCCATTCCATTAGTGTTTTTGCTAATGAGTATTCAAAAATAAATATTGCAGGCTGTGTATTAGATGTTTGATTTATATCATCTCTCATTCTAGCTTCCAGGTCCTTTGGATATAAGACTTCCTTCCAATCAATCCCACTAATCTCTTCTAAAATCTCACAACAAAGATTCACTTCATCTCGAAATCTCTTCTCTTCTTTATATAAATCCAATCCCATATTTACATATTGCGCACCCTGCCCGGGAAACATGAAAATTATTTGCTTACTACCGCCATCACAAATGTTAGTTTGAACCTTAGCAGAATTTTGAATAAAAAATTCTCGCTTCGCTTCCTCTATATCCGAAACCACTAATGCTCTTCGATATTTTAAATTTTTCCTTCCATTTAAAAGTGTATAAGCTACATCAGCCAAATTCACATTATTGTTATGATTTAAATATTCAGCTAACTTTTTAGTTTGCTCTTCAAGAGATTTTTTCGTTTGTGCAGAAAAAGAAAGTAATTGATATCTCCTACTCCGCTCAGAAGCTTCTCTTTGGGGAGGTTCCTCAAGTACAACATGGGCATTTGTTCCTCCCATACCAAATGAACTTACTCCTGCTCTTAAAGGAAACTCTTGGTTCTTCCATTCCGCCAATGTATCCTGTACATAAAATGGACTATTACCAAAATTAATTTTTTCATTTGCTTTCTCGTAGTTAATGCTTGGTGGAATCATGCGATTCTCCAAAGCAACTACAGTTTTTATCAAACCTGCTATACCTGCAGCGTTATCAAGATGACCAATATTCCCTTTAACCGATCCAATACCACAAAAATTATTCTTCTCTGTATTAAATGCCAACTTCAAGGCTTCAACCTCAATCGGGTCACCTAGCATTGTTCCAGTACCATGAGCCTCTACATATGATATACTTTCAGATTCTACCTCGGCCATGTGATGAGCTGCTCTAATAACAGCAGCTTGTCCTTCTACACTTGGCGCATTAAAACTAACCTTATCAGCGCCATCATTATTTATTGCGGATCCTTTCACAACAGCATGGATGAAATCTCCATCAGCAATCGCATCCTCCATACGCTTCAAAACAACAATTCCCGCTCCATTTCCATTGACCGTTCCCCTAGCATTATCATCAAAAGGTCTACAGTGTCCATCTGGTGAAAGAATCATGCCATCCTTGTATAAATACCCTCTTTTCTCAGGTAATGTAAGTGAAACCCCTCCAGCCAAAGCAATGTCACAATCTCCACTTAATAGAGCTTGACATGCCAAGTGCACAGCAACCAATGAAGAGGAACATGCAGTTTGAACTGTATAACTAGGACCTTTCAAATTTAATTTATGTGATAATCTGGTGCCGAAAAATTGAGAACCATTTAAAAATTCTGCTTCTTTTATAAAATCTTTCGCTCCATCATATACCGCTTCTAACCAATATAAGTTTGTAGATGCTCCAATATAAGTACCAATTAAACCATTAAAGGTATCCGAAAAGTAAGCACTACTCTCTAATGCTTCCCAAGCACACTCGTGCAAAATTTTCAGCTGTGGATCCATTACCTCTAATTCCCTAGGTGAGTAATTAAATAATTTATTGTCGAACCATTCTGTTCCTGTAATAGCCCCACCAGCCTTTATATAATTGGGATTTTGGATCGTTTCTAGATCAATTCCTCCTTTCTGTAACTCCTTATCTGTGAAGAAAGTTACCGATTCTACACCATTCTTCAAATTTTCCCAGAATTCATTTATAGTATCTCCACCAGGAAATCTGCAAGACATTCCAATAATAGCAATCTCTATACCATTTCTTATCGGTTCCTGTGCACTATCATTCATTCGAATCCCTCTTTCTTTGACGTCTTTGTTTTAACCTATTTTTCGATTCCTTTATTACCTGAACTCTATTTGAATTCATTTTTTCCTGTACCCTGCTCTCAGCGGTCATCTTTAATTGCTGGGATAGAGAATAAATTGTAGGATATCTAAATAGCATCATTACAGTTATGTCGATGTTCAAATCATTTTTCAACCGTTCATTTATTTGAATAATATTCAGTGAATTCCCACCAAGTTCGAAGAAATGATCATAAATACCGACCTGATTTACCCCAAGTACCTGTTTCCAGATCTCCGCTATCATTTTTTCTAGATTCGTTCCAGGTGCTATATAAGTAGTACCTAACGATATATAATTCTCATCATCCCTTTCTTGCAAGGCTCTTACGTCGACTTTGTCGTTATTCGTTACAGGCATACTCTCTAATTGCACAAAATGTGACGGAATCATATATTCAGGTAACTTATTCCTCAAATACTCCCTTAATTCTGTACTGGTAACCTCTTGGTTTGTAATTAGATACGCACACAAATAGCTTTCATTACTTTGATTTTGTTTCGCAACAACAATTGCATTATCAATATATTCATGATTTAAAATGTGGTTTTTTATTTCATCTGGCTCTACTCGGACTCCCTTAACCTTTACCTGATGGTCAATCCTTCCAATATACTCAATGTCCCCATTAGGGAGCCACCTTGTAAGGTCTCCCGTTTTATACATTTTCTCACCTGGAATAAATGGATTGGACATAAATTTTTCATCTGTCAAATCTGACTTATTGATATATCCCCTTCCTACACCTGCCCCAGCAATATATAACTCCCCAGTCACACCAATAGGTACAGGATAATAATCTTGATTTAAAATATATGCCCTATAGTTACTTAGAGGCTTACCTATTGGTATGCTCGAACCCTCTTCATTTTCACGACAAATATAGTATGTTGAAAAAATCGTCGTCTCGGTTGGACCATACAGATTAATAATCATCTCAGCATTAACAGTACTCTTTAATTGATCATAAAGACTCTTTGTAAAGACCTCACCGGCTACAAGAACATAGTTAAGAGGTTGACTTATGACAATATTATCTATTAAAACTTTCAAATGGGTAGGTACAGCGCCCAAGACATTAATTTTGTTTTTCTCAATAAAGTTCCACATATTTCTTGGCCCAGCGATTAGCTCTTCCTCAGGAATATATAACCTACCCCCAGAGAGAATCGGGAGAAGGATTTGTTGAACAGAAACATCGAATGTGATTTTTGCTAGCAATAAATGATTCATTTCTTGATTAAATTTTAATTTCCGAATGAGTCCTATCAACTGATTCACAATATTCTTGTGTTCGACCATAACCCCTTTAGGGTTACCGGTTGTTCCAGAGGTATAAATTACATATGCCAAATCGTCGGGCTGGTTTATGTTTTCAAGATAACAACCATCTTCTTTACAGTTTATTTCATCATCCAACCTAATTACTTCCTGTTCAAAAGTAAAGCGTTCCTTCATATTATTTCGGGCCAGAACCAACTGACAATCACTGTCTCTCAAAAAATATTTTATCCTGCTTATTGGAAGAGTGGGATCAATCGGTAAAAATGCCCCTCCTGCTTTTAGCACACTGAGAACTCCTATGACCATTTCTAAGGAAGGCTCTGCAATAAGTCCAACAACGCTATTTCTTTGCACTCCCTTTTTTCTTAAAGTGCGGGCCAGTTGATTTGCCCTTGCATCCAGCTCAGAGTACGTTAGTGTCATTTCTTTATACACGATGGCATTTTCTGATGGACCTTCTTTCACTTTCTGCTCAAATATCTCATGCACCGTCATTTGATACGAATATTCATCCGTCGTATTATTAAATTCATAAAGAACGGTTTTCATCTCTGATTCAGACATCATCTGGATATCTTGTAATGGTATATCCATCTTTTCGGTAATCTCATCAAGTAGATAAATAAAATGTTCTGCTAATCTTTGTACTGTATCCTTCTTGAATATATCCTTACGATACTTCCACTTAAAATGCATATCTTCATTAATTTCTAATACATGAATGAACATATCAAATTGAGTCATACTACTTTCAAATGGGAATTTTCGGAAAGTTAATTCCCCTTTATCCTTAAAGAAATACTCATCATTATCCAAAGAAAACATAATATCAAATATTGGATTTCTCCCTGTATTTCGATAAGCATCTACTTGATTTACTAACAATTCAAACGGATATTCCTCATGATCAATGGCTTTTATTGTATTATCCTTCACTTCATCCAGAAAATTCAGAAATGTTTTTTTACGACATGGGAAATTTCTTATTACTACCGTATTCACAAACATACCAATAGTCCGTTCCAAACCTGGACGAGATCGGCCAGCTGTAGGGGTACCAATCGTAATATCTTCTTGACCCGTATATTTTAAAAACAATACATTTAAAGCAGCAAGTAGCACCGTATATAGGGTTGTCCCATTCTCCTTCGCTATCTTTTTCAAACGCTTTGTCAAATCGTATCCCGCCATAATTGGTACATAATCACTATCATAAAGTTGCACCGGGTGTCGTGGATAATCTGTATTTAACTCCAGTAATGGAGGTTCATCTTTAAATATGTTTAGCCAATACTTTTCTTTACTCTTAAAATCATCAGTCTGAAAAAATTCTGCCTGCCATACTGCATAGTCTCTATATTGTAATTTAATCGGAGGCAAATCTTTATTTAAATAACTATCATAAAATTCCTCCATAATTATGTCCATCGATATACCATCAAAGACAATATGGTGAGCATCAGTTAACAGCAAATGCTTATTTTCTCTGATTTTAATAACTTTGATTCTAAATAGAGGAGGTTGTCCCAGATTAAAAGGTGTAGCAAACCCATGTACATACTCCATTAATTCTTCTTCCGATGCTTCAACGATATCAACAATAACCTTTAATTTAGGATGTACATACTGCACCACTTGTCCATTGATGAATGAAAACGATGTACGTAAAGATTCATGACGATCAACAAGATGTTGGAAAGCTCTCACCAACATATCATATTCGAGATCACCCTCTATGATTGTCCCCGACGGTAAATTATAAGCTACTGAATCACGATTAAGTTGCCACATAATAAATAGCCTTTTTTGCTGTGATGAAACAGGATAGTATTCTCTTGCTTCAACAGGTAATATAATTGAACTTTTATGTTGTTCCCCATCCAGTATTAGAGTTGTAAATTCTTTTATAGTTGGCTTTTTAAACATTTCACTTAAGTGTATATTCACGTCAAATTCTTGGTTAACTTTCAATATAATCGAAGCAGCATTTAAAGAATGCCCACCTAACTCAAAAAAATTATCATACACTCCTATCTTTTGAATATTAAGAACATCTCTCCATATATGTGCAACCTTTTTTTCCAATTCGCCTTCTGGTGCAACATAGTCGAAGTCTGATACTGGATCCAAGTTGGACACTGGCAATGCTTTACGATCAATTTTCCCGTTTTGATTGAGTGGCATTTTTTTCAGTTGAGTGAAGTAGGTTGGCACCATGAAATTCGGCAAACTTTTAATAAGGAAATTTCTTAATTCTGAGTTTGTTATATTCACATTGGCAACAAAATAAGCACTTAATACTTTCGTACCGAAAGTATCTTCGATTGCAACAACAACAACCTCATCTACATCTGGATGCTTCATAAGACCAGTCTCTATCTCCCCAACTTCTACCCGAAACCCCCTTATTTTCGTAAGATTATCTTTCCTTCCAATAAATTCAATATTCCCATCAGGCATCCACCTTGCCATATCTCCTGTTTTATAAACTTTTTTTTCGGTAATTTTCGGAAACTCTACAAATTTTTCTCTCGTTAAATCTGGAGCATTATAATACCCACGTGCCAATCCAACCCCAGCAATACACAGTTCTCCTGTTACACCAATAGGTACAAGATTCATTTCTTGATCAACAATGTATATTTCGACATTATTAAGAGGCTTCCCGATTGGAATCACCTTCAATTGTTCTATCTCTTGATTACTAATTCTATAGAAAGCGGCTAAATCCGTGCATTCCGTGGGACCATACGTATTTATAATTTCGCTCTTGAAATTTATTGATTTAACTAAAGGTTTGAGTTTTTTACAATTTATTGATTCACCACCTAAAAAAATACGCTTCAACGTGATTAACCTGCTAAAATTAGTTCTCTCATTATAATCAACCAATGGATAAAAACCACTTGGGGTACAATTAACGCTCGTGATTTTATGAATATTTATATAATCAGACATTTTATTGTAATCATACATACCTGACTCAAAAAGGTGCAATCGCCCCCCTTTTATCAATGGAGCAAATAAATTTTTATGCGCTGTATCGAAACTAATTGGGGCAATTAATAATACATTATCGGTTGGATTCATATCAAATTCATTGGTATACCAGTTGAGCAAATTCATAAATGAATTTCTTTTCACCATAACTCCTTTAGGGTCACCAGTGCTTCCAGATGTATAAAGAACATACATTAAGCTCTCTAATGGGATTTTCAATTCTAAATTCCCACTCATTTCTATAGGTGTACCGTCTCTCAAAGTTGTATCTATATCAATAAATCTAGTGTTTTCATTTATAAAATTAAATTCATTATTGCTGTACTTCAATATGATATCTACATTAGAATTACTTAGAAGATAATTAATTCGTTCATTTGGATAGTTTGGATCAATGGGTAAATATGCAGCTCCTGCCTTTAAAACACCTAATATACCAATTGGAAGTTCGAGCGATCTATCTAACATAATTCCTATTACAGAATCTTTTTTAGCTCCTAATTCAACTAATTTATGTGCTATATGATTTGCTCTTATATTTAATTCCTCGTAAGTTAAATTTTGATTTTGGTAAAAGACTGCTAGCTTATGGGGACTTTTAGCTACTTGAAATTCAAACAAGTCAACAACAGATTGATCCTTAGGAAAACCTGTTTTTGTGTTGTTAAACTCATTTAGAATACGATTTCTCTCATTGGATAAAATATCAATTTCAGAGAGCCTTATACTCGGATTAGCTACTACTGCTTTTAACAAATGAGTCAATTGATTTATAACTCTTTCAATCAAGTCTCCTACACTTTCTTTACAAGTGATACAACACTCTAGTTTATCTCCATGCCATGTAAAATTAAAGACGGTATCTGCATTTGTATAATGATTAGAAATATTATGTTGAATATTTTCAAACTGTATGACTGTACGAGGATTCAGTTTATTAGAATTTGCATTCTCATCTCCTAAAAGTTTTGCTAATCGCTTATGCGATACTTTCTGATTTTTATTTGCCTCTGTAATGTTTTGTTGTACTTTTAATAGAAGCTCTTTAAATGCCATATTACTATGGACATTACTTCTTATAATCAAAAGATGATCATAATATGCTGTGCCAGATTTTGATTGAATTACTGGCGTTCCAATAGAAATATCTTTACTATCCGTGTATATTGAGAGCAAATATTTCACACTAGCAATCAAAATGATAAGCATTCCATATTCAGAATGATTACTTATCTCACTAATTTTATGTGATATGTTTTCTGATAACCTATATGTAAATATTTTTTCTTCCTGATTTTTCACACCAACTTTTTTATTAAAATTTACAAAACTACTCATTTCTAAATCCGTTGATAGTTGATCCAACCAAAACTTCTCCTCTTTAGTTAACAAATCTGCATTATAAACATCATTGCTCATAATAATCTCCTCTCCCAACCAATGTTGAATTAATAAGATTTATAATATCAATGTAATTTTCATTAATAAAAAAGTGATCTCCTGGATAGCCATAAACAACAGTATCTCTCGAAGTAAACTCACACCATTTTTTCATGTATTCCTCAGTAACATCATCCAGCTTACCGTACATTGCAGTAATACACGTATTTAACTTGTACAATTCATTACTGAATTTATATTCTTCTATCAATTTAAAGTCAGATCTTAAAATTGGGATAAATATATCCATTAACTGCTGATTATTAAGAATTTCTTTTGGAGTACCATTTAAATTTAATATCACATCTTTAAATTCTTTTTCTGGTAAGTTAGACACTTTTTGTTCTCTAATAAAATTTGGGGGCTTTACACCTGATAGAAAAATATGCACAGGAGCATTAAGATTTCTACTTTCTATTTCCTTACAAAGTTCATAAGCGATAAGCCCGCCCATACTGTGACCAAAAAACGCGTAATCGCAATTACCTACAACTCTATATATACATTCGAATATATCATTAATCGCGTGATTCATATCATCATAACAATCTTCTTGAAATCTTTTACCCCTTCCTGCGTATTGAATTGGTTTCAATTCAATACTAGGATGTAAGTAATTTTTCCACTTACTATATATCGAACCGGATCCACCAGCATAAGGAAAACAAAAAAGCATCGTGTTATTCATATACTCTCCTTTCCTATGAATCAAAATTATTTACTAAATTTTAAAAGGCTCTATAGAACTTAATTAGCCACCTAACATCTCCTAATTTTTTTTATTAATCTAGCTCCCATTTATATTTTAGGGTGCAATCAGGAATTATCTTTGGTAAACCATTAAATTTCCATACAGCCTATGTAGCACAACATGTATAATGATCTATTTCCCTTTCACTTTATTCCAAAATGGTATCCGTCCTTGTATATCATCTATTACAGAAGAGAATCCTGGTGCAGTGGAAAAAAAGAACCCTGTACAATGATGCGCTTTTTGATATTCTTCATCTTTCATTAAAATAAGATGAGCCTTCTTTATATTAAAGTGTGGAACAGCAGGGAACAAGTGATGTACCAAATGGTATGAGTTTCTATGAGGATGAATGAGAAAACGCTCAAAAAAATTCCCAAAAGAATTTCTTGATGCAAATATCTCATTTTCCGATTCTAGTCCTGCATGTTCGGCCATTTCAGCCCAATATTTTAACATTTGAAAAGTTGTTAAAAACGGAACTACCCAAAATAAAATCAACTCTTGCCAGAAACCGAAAACAATTGAACAAATAATGATAGCGCCCCAATATAGAGTCCTGATTATTTGATCAAATCTAGGTTCCTCTTTTGCATATGCTGTTACTTTGATCATTCCAATCAAATAATTCGGCACATGTACTAAGAACAAAGGCTTTAAGCAATGCTGAATAAAAAATTCCATTTTATTTTTAGTCGGTTTATCTAACCCAACAATTTGATACCTTTGCTTATCAGGGTCTATCTCACTCCATAAATACCTGTGGTGATTCATGTGACTCTTACAATATGCTTTATAAGAAATCATTATCGGATAAGCAGCAAAGAAACATGCAACCCACTTATTTAATTTACGATTTTTAAAAAGCATACGATGACTTGACTCATGCATCATAATATCAAGGCCACGCATACGGCTACCAATGATAACAATACTAATCAAATACATCCACATAGTAGGGATAAAATAATTCAATGCAATTACTAAGGACACAATACCCCAATCCAATCCTATGGCAAAAAAATTATACCAATTGTTGGTTTTTTGTAATTCGCGAATTTCCAAGTTGATTTCTTTCGAAAAACGATGCTTCTCTAACTCTTTCTTTTGACTTTCCCCTAAATCGGTAGTTCCTCTAATCATATTATTAACTCCTTTATATAGAAATTAATGCTGTTGATTTATATCAGGAATCCTTCATTTAAATCCTTAACAAACACCCTTAGGCTCTCAAAATTTATACTCTAATTAATCATTTAAAGCGAACAATCCAACAGTTTTTATAAGCATATTAACTCTTAGTTAAATATTCATATCCTTTTTTATTTTGTAGGTATCAAAAAACATCCATGAATCTCAAAAACTAAATCTTTTTTTCAGAAATTAATTTATCAATCCCACTTTTAAGAGGAACTACATTTCGTTCCACATTAGACATAATATGGAATTGCATCTTAGACTTTGCATTTACAGATGAATGAACCCTCACACCTGGATCAAATCCAAATACAAAATATTTGAGAACCTCATCATTTTCCATTGAAATCCAAACACCATATCCATAATGTAAACTATTATTTTTCACATAAGGAGTTAACAACTGATTAGTGTACTCTTTATTTAGGAGTTTCCCATTAAATAATCCATTCCAAAATTCTCCTAAATCTAAAACTGTTGTAAAAGCCCCTCCATCTGGCCCACCAACTATAGGGACCGAATAGATATTAGTTCTCCAAGTGTTATCATCTTTATTATCTATATATCCAAGTGCAGTTCGTTCCGGCAGTTGATCCATCCGGAAATATCCTGAATCTGACATGCCACAAACCTGAAATATATTCTCTTTTACATATTCTGCAAACTTCATCCCTGTCAATTTTTCTACAATCAACCCAAGTAAAATATAACCTGCATTACTATAAGAAAATTTACTTCCAGGATTAAACTTCATATGATAATTTTGAAACATAGGCAGAAAATCTGCAGGAGATTTAATAGAATACATTGGGGTATCCTTCCATAAATCTTCAAAATCATCCATTTCTTCTTCATCAAAATAATCTGGTATGCCCGAAGTATGAGTTAATAAATGATGAATTGTAATGCCTTCATAAAAATGTGGGAATGAGTCTTCTAAACACTCTTTCAAACAGGTATCAAAAGTTAAAACACCCTTTTCAACTAATTGACATATTGCCACTGCAGTGAAAATTTTACACCCAGAAGCCATACCAAACCGAGTACGTGATGTATTAAAAATTTGTTCACTTCTATTCGCATATCCAAATCCATCTTCAAAGATCTTTTTTTTATTTTGAATTAAAATCGCACCTGAGAATGGTAATTTATCATCATAATTCTTTATAAATTCTTTTATTTCTCCAGAAATTATCACTTACCCAATCCCCTTTTATTTTTCTGATTTTTCCAACTATTAAACAGGATTAATTGTAACTTCATTTAATTTTCAAAGCAATCTAAAATACATAACAAACCTTGAGAAACTTTTTTAATAATTGAATTGACTTCAAAAAAAAAATAAAACATAAGTTTGTTCATTTCTTCAAAATAGCTATACAATAACACTTAATATAATTCACATGATTTCTCAATAAATCTTATATCGCTCTCTATAATTTAATGGTAGTTGATAAATAATAAAATTAATTATACATTTAAATTCTCTTGAGACTATTATTTATATTGTTAGTGAGGTCATTATGAAAAAAATTGATAGTTACTTAGAAATTATTGCAGTTAAATTAGGAATTTTACTACCCTACAAAGACATAGAGCTGAAACTCACAGAATTACCTAAAAATGAAAGGGAAAGAATTTTAAGATTTCATAAATTAGAAGATCAACAAAGAACATTATTAGCTCATCTATGCATCAGAAAACGTTTGCAAAGATTATTGCTCATACCTGCAGATACTATCTCTATTAAAAGAGATCGAACAGGCCGCCCTTTTTTAAATAAATATCATGGTTGGAAGGGGGATTTTAATTTATCTCATTCTGAAGAATGGATTATATGTGGACTTGCTTCAACTGGACGAATTGGTGTAGACATTGAAAAAATTCAACCTATAGATCTTTCCGTAACCGAACTATGCTTTACTCAAGAAGAAATTGACTATTTTCAGTATATTCCTCACGATAGACAGTTATCGTTTTTCTTTGATATTTGGACTCTAAAAGAATCATTTGTTAAAGCAATTGGAAAAGGACTTCTATATCCATTAGATAGTTTTGGCTTCAATATGGACGATTGGTCCCAAAATAAAATAACCTTACGGAACACTAATTCCGATTTTAGTCAATTCTATTTCTGCCTAAATCGGTTAGAGCAAAATTACACTATCGCGGTTTGTTATACAGATTTGGAACAGATAAACAATTCATCTATAAAGATACTAGATTATTCTGAGTTCCTATAATTATTTTACGTTTTTTCTAGAGCAATGATACACCCGTCGTTATAAAAAACTGAAAATACAGAAAAATAACAACTTATAATAATCACTTTAATTATTATAAGCTCAATCTTTTTTAAGTTCATATTTTATTACGTTTTATCTTCTGTATCCAAAAATATTTTAAGCTTCAATCATCGTATAACAATTTAAAAATCACCTATATTGGAGGATTATTAGAATGAGTATTTTAAAGTCATATTGCTCAAGTGAATATAGTACGTTAAAAAAAGTTGTACTATGCGAACCATTATATATGAATATTTCTAGCGGTATAAACAAGACCCAAAAATATTTTATCAATTTAGGCTTTAATGTAAATCTAGCGAGAGAACAATACTCAAAATTTATTGATATACTTAAAGAAAATAGAATACACACTTTAATGCTACCTCCTGAAGTACGCTTTCCCGAACAAGTTTTCACGAGAGATATCGGTTTTACTGTAGGGGAAACTGTTTTCATTTCTAACATGAAAAATGAAGTTCGTAAAGGAGAAGAGCAAATTTTCAAGAAAATATTATTAGAAAAAGATATTACTTATATAGATTGTATTAATAGTCATATAGAAGGCGGCGACGTCATTATCGATCAAGATATTGTATATATTGGCGTAAGCAATCGAACGTTATTTAACTCTGTAATAAAACTTCAACAGTTGCTCACACACTATAAAATAATTCCTGTTCCTTTTTCCAAAGATTTTTTACATTTAGATTGTGTTTTTAATATCATTTCAAAGGAAGAAGCCTTAATATATCCACATGCATTTAGTAATAGTACATTAAAAATGTTATCAGATCGTTATAATTTAATAGAAGTATCTAAAAAAGAGCAATTTACTTTAGCAACCAATGTATTATCTTTAGGCAATAAAAAGATGATTAGTTTACCCATTAATACTACAACAAATAAAGAGCTGAGACTTAGAGGTTATGAGGTTATTGAAATCGACTTTGGAGAAATTATAAAATCTGGCGGATCTTTTCGCTGCTGCACTCTTCCTCTACAAAGGGGATGATTAAAAAACTAAAAATTAAAAGCTCACATTATAAAGGTGTTACGTTATTACGTAACACCTTTTCTCAAGGATAAACTTCCTTTACTTCTCTTCCGGATAATCACAGTACTCAATGATTGTTCCCTCTGTATCCGCTGGGTTAAGATAAATTAATCGTCTACCATGTTTATTAATTCGAAGCGTATGTTCTAACGTTCGAATCCCTTGTTCCTTTAATTCTTCTAAAGCTACATCTAAATCGTCTACACGATACGCAACATGATGGACACCTTTCCCTTTTTGCTTTATAAATCGTGCTATTGGAGAAGTCGAATTATTCGTTGGCGCAAGTAATTCGATTCTATCACCATCAACTTCAAGAATAGCTACTTCGCTTTCAACACCAGGTGCTTCACTTACGTATCGATCTATTAAAGTTCCTGATAAAACCTTTTCATAAAACTGTATCGTACTATCTATATCACGAACTGCGATCCCGATATGGTCAATTGTTTTTTTCATTTTATTTCCCCTATTACTTTATTTTTTCTATTCTTATCAATAGTAACAAAAAAAGTTATAGAATCAAATTCTATAACTTTTTTCATTTAACTTATTTTCTTATTCGCACTAGCTGCTGGGCGAACTCCATTTTTCATTTTCACAACGCTAATGCCGTATCCAATTAATCCACCAATTACTGCTGGTAACACCCAGCCTAATCCAACCTCATGCATTGGAAGTAACTTAGTAAGAATATCGCTCACTACTGCTAATTTCACACCAGCAGCACTTAATCCATCAAACATACTTACAATAAATGTTACTAATAAACTTCCCTGATACACTTCAGCTCTTCCATTGAACAATGGGTGAAGGAACGTTAGGAAAATTAATACGATTGCTAATGGATAAATCGCTGTTAATACAGGAACTGAAATTGAGATTAATTGTGTTAAACCTACATTTGCAACAACTGCACTGAAAACTGATAACATAATTGCAATCGTTTTATATGGAATACTTGGGAATAGCTTATGGAAAAATGAAGAACACGCTGAGACAAGTCCAACACTAGTTGTTAAACACGCTGCTATAACCATTATACCTAATATAACTCCGCCATATGAACCAAAATAATAGCTTGAAACTTTTGCTAACACTGCACCACCGTTATCTAAGTGACCAAGTTTTGCAACACTTGAAGCTCCCATAAATGAAAGTGCTGAATAAATTATTGCTAAAATAGATGCAGCGATCAATGTTGCTTTTGCACAAACAATCATAATTTCTTTTTTTGTTTTTGCGCCCTTTTCTTTAATAGCATTGATAATGATAATACCAAATACGAATGATGCTAACGTATCCATTGTTAAGTATCCTTCTTGGAACCCTTTAAAGAATGCATGTGATGTATAAGCCTCTGCAGGTGCTTGCATTTCTCCCATTGGATGAATAAAAGCAAAGACTACCAAAATTCCAATAAACGTTAATTTAATTGGCGTCAAGATTTTTCCAACAATATCGACAATTTTCGCAGGATTTAGCGAAAAAAAACAAGTGATGCTAAAGAATACAATTGTAAAAAGAATTAGCGCTGTAGAACTTAAGCCTTCTGGCACGAAAGGCTTAATACCAATTTCATAAGAAACGCTTCCTGTTCTAGGAATAGCGAATAACGGACCGATTGCTAAGTATAAAACTGTCGTAAATACAATTCCGAATACTGGATGCACTCGGCTTGCTAATGACTGTAAATCTTCTTTACCTGAAATCCCAAATGCTAATACACCTAGTAATGGTAAACCTACTCCTGTTACTAAAAATCCAGCGTTAGCAATCCATACATTCTCACCAGCTGATTGACCAAGCATTGCTGGGAATATTAAATTCCCTGCTCCAAAAAATAGTGCAAATAACATTAATCCGATAACTACTATGAACGAAAACGGTACTTTATTCGCCATAATATAACCCCCATTCAAAATTTCTTATCTCATTTCCAATTTTAACTAATTGAATTTTCTGAATATTTAATTTAAGTATCAACTATTCTTGAACTCATTATAGTTTGTTATATAATATTTTGCAATACTATTTTCAAACTTTTCATTTATTTTATGAATATACATTTTTTAACATGGAAACTAGACTAAAAAACCAACATGGTCATCCATGTTGGTTTTACATTTACTATCATTAATTAAAATTTCGCCGCTACTTTCTTAACGTTATCTAAACCTTCTTCAACAATTTGCTGTGAACGATCTGGATATTGATTGTGTCCTTCAATTACAACTGTCTCTGGATTTGCAATTCCCCAGAACCCAAGTACGTTTGTAACGTAATTAACAGCCATTTCCATAGGAGCCATTTGTTCAGAAGAGTAATCTGAACCACGAGCACCTAAAACAACTACTTTCTTATCACCAACTAAACCTTCTGGACCGTTCGCTGTATATTTAAACGTTTTTCCCGCTTGAGAAAGATATGAAATATACGTGATTAATGGTGCTGGTACTGTAAAGTTCCATAATGGGAATGCAAATACTACTTTTTCAGCTTCTAAAAACTGGTTTAAGTACTTATCCACTGTAGCAACTGCCTTCTCTTCTTCAGCTGTTATCTCCATTCCTTGACTACGTTTATATCCACCTGAAATAGCGATATTTCCGTAATACGGAAGATCTAATGCGAATAAATCTAACTCCGTAATTTCTGTATTCGGATTTACTTCCTTATAAGCACTTACAAATGTTTCATACATTTTTGAACTAATCGCTTGCTCCGCTGGACGATCGTTCGCTTTTACAAATAATACTTTTGACATAGTTTTATTCTCCTCTACTTTTGTATTTTCTTCTTTTTTACCAAATAACGAGCTAAATAATCCCATTTTCTTCACCTAAACTTTCTTATCATATTCATTATTCATCATCATAAAAATTCTTATTCTAATAAAAAGTTCCAATAGATACCTTAACCTAAGTAACTCAAAACTTTTGTTATTTAATTACCTTATGTAAGTGATTGTAATACACACGCTTACTTTAGTCAAGTAACTTCTCAAAAATAAAAATATCTCGGATTAAAAATAATAAAGAAATATATTTCCTCATTCAAAATGATAAATTCGAAAACACATAAGTGAAATCCCTTGTATAATACAACTAGAGAGAGAAATTCATCTATAGAGAGGATTTATTAATGAGTACTTTAGAAAAGATTCAAACCTTTATCATTCTTGCAGCTGTTATATTCGGGGTTATATTAGGACAATTTAATATGATACATATGTATTCGGAAAAATTTATTGTTCCCTTCTTATTTTTCATGCTTTATGGATTATTCCTCAGCATCCCATTGAAAGAAATAAAAAATGGATTCCGTAATTTAAAATTCGCTGGAACGAGCCTCACCATTAATTTTTTATGGACACCTTTACTCGCTTGGGGGTTAGGAGCACTATTTCTTTCAGATCACCCGGCACTTTGGGTTGGATTTATTATGTTAATGGTTACTCCATGTACAGATTGGTACTTAATCTTTACTGAAATAGCAAAAGGAAATGTAGCACTTTCTACTGCAATTTTACCTGTAAATTTAATATTGCAAGTACTACTCCTTCCCATTTATTTATTTTTATTTGCTGGTGTCATGAAGACTGTAGCGTTTTCTGTTTTAGTGGAAAGCATTGTTATCGTAATCGTCTTACCATTTGTACTTGCACACGCTACAAAATTCATTATGAATAAAATGAAAAAAGCTGAAACACTCGAGAATAAACTCATTCCGTTTTTCAGCTCTGCGCAAATTGTATTTTTAAGTTTAGCAATAGTAGCGATGTTCGCCTCACAAGGTAAGTACTTATTACAAAATATGAATGTTGTTTTATTGTTACTTATACCAGTATTACTGTTCTTCATGATTAACTTTATACTAGGACAGTTTGTAGGACGTATGATGCATTTATCCTATGAAGACACTGCCAGCCTCAGCTTAACAACATTAGCGAGAAACTCGCCTGTTGCACTCGCTATTGCTGTAACAGCTTTTCCAGACGAGCCTCTTATTGCACTTGCACTCGTTATTGGGCCGTTAATTGAGTTGCCCGTTCTGACTTGTGTTTCACAAGTGTTATTGCTTATCAAGAAAAAGCAGCAATACACATAAAAAAGCGTCCTACTTTGGGACGTTTTTTTTGTCGAGAAATTATAGAAGTAACGATAATTATCGGCTTTAAGGATTTTATACGTTATAGAAAATTAATTTATCGTTACATTAACAAAGTCTTTCTAATTAAACATTATAGGAAAAGTAAATATAACGAAAGCTGCCCAAAGTCCGTAGATTGGCAAATACTTCGTAACAGCATCTTGGATAGCTGTCGGTCCTGATTTATTTTGTAGAAAACGCATATAGGAAAACATAATCCAAATGAGATTCGCCCAAATCAGTATGTTTACGCCTAAAACAGCAAGTCTATTAGGTGTAATCCCGAAAGAAGAAAGTCTGAATACGATAGCTGACAAAGCGACAGTGTCAATAATAAGCGCCAGAACAATTAAGGCAAAATTTATATAATCTGAAATGCTCTTTTTCTCATCTGAATCACTCTCAACGATAGAAAATATAGTAACAGCCAGTACACCAAGGAGTATTCCGTTGAAGGCCATTAGGAAATTGCGGTCCAAGAACGGATTTTTCCCGACCCATATAACCGTTATAAGATAGATCAACAATGTGATCAGGACGAGAGGACTAAAAATTTTAGATATGTATGGTGTAATATTTTTAGCAAGTTTAAGATTCAATGATACTAAGTATGCAGCCACTACAGCGAGAGCGGCAGCTCCAAATAAAACAACATTACTAAAATAGAATTCTCCTATATCCAAGTCAACAAAGCTAAATAATCGCATAGTGAATACTGCTAGTATCATTCCGCTCACTGCCATGCTCGCGTAGAGAAGACAATATTCTAAATTAAATTTAATATAAGCTAATCTCGTACTGCCTTTTGAATATTCATTTCCCGTAAACGCAAGTCCCAATAAGACCCATAACAATATAGGAAGATGTAAATAAGCAAGGATACTGCTGTCTTTATAATTTAATGGCAACATATTAAGATACAACCCGGAAATCAGGAATAACGATGCAAGGAAATAAATAATACTTTTTTCCGGAGTATTATTGTAAACAAAATAGGCAGCGATAAAGGGAATTATACCAAAAGCCAGGTTAATTGGAGCAATTGCTTCCTGCTCGACAAAGTGGAAAATGATTCTAGTGCTTATCCCAGCTAGAATAGCTAACATGCCCATGAATAAGAAACCTTTTTGAAACAGCGATATTTTTTCTTTATTTGCCGTCTCCTTGAAATGCAATCTTTCATACCAAGTAGCTAGCACCTGAGAATCAGGGTTTTCATCCCATGCTTGTGAGAATGATTTTTTAAAAGCTTTCGGGTCTTTTCTATACATTCTCTCCAGCTCATGAGGCTTATCAATATTTTCAATAATTAAATTGTTAATGTCCATAGTTATACCTCCTCTAATTTTAAAAACAACGCTGTTACCTTTTCCATAAAAAGCACCTCACTTATTTATTCTGATTTTGATTTTATTATATATTTTATTGTTTTACAATAAAATTTTATTATTTTATATAATATTTTTGTTGTATATTTTTATTCCAAGCAAAAACAAAAAGCATTCCTCATTCAAAGAAATGCTCTATAACTTTTTATAAACATCGGTGTAAGCTACTTTCAGCTGTTCTCTTCATTGCTTGTTTTTATTTTCTAATTTCTTATTTTTCCTTTATATAAAAGAAATGATATAAACGTCCAATTTAATAACACCTTTTCAAACAATTATTTCAAATAAATTTTAGTGCTAGTATACAAAACTCTGTAATTATAAAATAAAAAAGCATGACATAAAATTGTCATGCTTTTTCTTTTATATCTATATTTTTAAACCTAATACAGAACATTTTACTCGGGAAAGAGCTTTTTCATTTGTTGAAACCACTTATGTCCTTATATAAAAAGCTCTTTACTAATAAGTAATGTAATTACTGCGTTTTTCAAATTAGTAAAGAACTTTTTATCCCGGCTCAATTTTTCGTAAGATGTCTTTATTACTTGATTGAAGGCTATTTTTGCTTTGTTCATATCTCCTAATCAACCATTTCCCAAAATTGAGATGCTACTTTGGAAATTCTTTGGTCTTTTAATTTTACTATTACAGGCTCTAACTGAAAATCAAATTGTTTCAATTCAAAAAGCGTTGTATGTTCTAAAAATGATGATGTGTAATCCATTCTTGGAATAACGGATAATCCTAGTCCTCTACTAACAAGTGCTACAACCATCCTTATATCTTTACACTCGATAATGATATTTGGCTTGACTTGATGTTCATCAAATACTTTGAAAAGGTCTTCATTGAAGGAGAGTCCTTCCATTGCTCCTAGCATAATGAATGGAAACTGGGCAATCTGTTCAATCGTCACATACTGTGATGAAAACGATGTTGCCCAACTTGATGGAATAATCACAGCGGTTGGTTGTTTTTTTAATATTTTCATCTCATATTGTTCACTATTGCCCAATCGTAAAAGTAAGGCAACATCAATTTCTCTTTGTTCTAATCTTTTTAATAATTCTTCTGAATTTCCAGTTACTATTTTTATTTTGACATTAGGGTATTGTGTTCTAAACGTACTAACATAGTCAATGAGCATATTCGAACATGTAGACGATACACCGATACTTACTGTTCCGCCTATACCTTGTTCAATTTCTTGAATTTTCTGCTTTACATCTTGAATTTGCATTAACATTTGATTGGCATATTGGTATAGTATTTCACCTGTTGCTGTAAGCTCCCATTTTTGACGATATCGATGAATTAAAGTTGTGCCAAGATCAGTTTCAAGCTTTTTTAATAATTGGCTAAGTGGGGGCTGCGCGATATGGAGCACTTCTGCTGCCTTAGAAATGCTTCCTTGTTTCACAATTTCTTTAAAGTAATATAATTGCCTGAAATCCATTGTATCTCTCCGTCATATGTTTTTTGATATAATTAGTTTATCATATATATATTTTTCATATGTCGAATTTAGCGTTATATTTAATTCTATAGCTATAGTCTTTATATTGCTAATATTAACTAGAAAGTGAGAGATACTATGAATCATTGGAGTAGAACCTTGAAGCGCATCATCTTATACGTGCTCGGGTTATTTTTTATGTCGATTGGCATTAGCATGTCGATTCAAGCAGGATTTGGTGTATCGCCTGTGTCATCATTAGCATATGCAAGTACGCTAACGATTGGTTTATCGGTTGGTGTGACAATGGCGCTTGCAAATGTTTTATACATTATTATTCAAGTGATATTAAGTAAACGAATGGAGTTAAATGAATTTGTGAGTCAATTCATTATTTCGTTTTTATTTGGTTTTTTCATGGATGCAACGCTCTTCCTTGTACAACTTTTCCCTGCACCTGAAACTCTCCTTGCTCGAAGTGTATATTTGATTGTTAGTTTATTTGTTATAGCGGTCGGTTTAATGGGCTATACAACAGCGAAACTGCCATTAATGCCGTATGATGCGTTAACTTATGCAATTAGTGAAAAATTTAATTTAAAATTCGGTAAAGCAAAAATTTTGAGCGATTTAATAAACATTTGTGTGGCTGGTGCAATCTGTATAGTTTTCATTCAATCATTAGGCTCAATCGGAATCGGCACACTAATTGCCGCCTATTTTATCGGCAAAATTTTAGGGTGGATGCTACCGTATTATCAACCACCTCTCCAACAATGGGTATTTAAAACAGAAAAGGCTGTCTAAGGAATCATAATAAAGTACAGGAAAAATAGATGAATCAAATTCCTCAGCCGAAATCAAATAATGAATTTTACACCTTACCAAGTGCCAGTCCACATTAGGAATGGCACTTCTTTATTACTGCCTTTTCTTTGACCTTCTATCACTTTGGTTAAATGATAAAACAAACATTGTATTAAAACTAACCTGCCGTTTAGTTAAAGAAGGATCTTTAAACAACTTTTTTATATTTTAAAAAACTTTATTGCTACTTAACACTATTTCATACCATCTTTTCAAACAATTATTTCAAATAAATTTTAGTGCTAGTATACAAAACTCTGTAATTATAAAATAAAAAAGCATGACATAAAATTAATCTGTACCCTTTGTAAAGGACATTTTGAAAAAAGTTAGGCAACATCAAGGAGATGATTTCTGTATCCAACAGGAGTCATCTTTTTTAAATTCCATTGATATCTATAGTGATTATAGTACGTCATATATTTCTTAATCTCTTGTTTCAACTCAGTAAAAGACTCGCAAGGTTTTATATGTGCTTCATCTTTCAGATGACCAAAAAATGATTCCTGTGGAGCGTTATCCCAACAGTTTCCTCTTCTTGACATAGATTGTCCGAGCTTTAGCTTTTTGACTAATTTTTGGTAGGTAGGGCTTGTGTAGTGGGCTCCTTGATCTGAATGAATATATGCACCGTTAGTCAATCGAATCCTCTTATTCCGTTTTAGTTTATGAAGAGTTGTTGTTACGAGGTCTAATGTCATCTGTTCTGAAACATGGTAAGCTAAAATTTCATTGGTTGAGCTATCTAAAATTGTAGATAAATAAGCTCTTTTATTCTTACCGTAACGTAAACTAAATAAGTGATATCTGTAAGAAGTGTTTTTCCTGGGGTGTTTTGTTTAAATTCTCGATTTAATTGATTCGGCACTACTCGATGTTCTTTTGAAGCTTTCAGCATTCTTTTATAAGGGTTTGCTTTCCGAATCGGACAGACAATCTCATATTTCTTCATGATTCTACGGATACGCTTTAAATTGTAGACAACTTGAAAATGACCCGCCAATGTCATTTTTATTTGACGAGCCCCTTTCTTTCGATTTCTAAATCGAAGTGCTTTTAATATGATTTCTTTCACGATTTCATCTTGATCGTTCTTTTGTTTCCGTTGTTCTTGAGATGAAATGGAAAAATAATTATAGTATCCCGAACGGGATACACCAGCTACTTTACACAAGTAACTCACCATATTTCTTAAGTTATATTTTATGATGACAGAACAAATCAGGATATATTTCTGACTAGGTGATAACGTTATTTCCTTCTCATCCTCCCTTCCATAAGTTTGATCTTTTTTAACAATTCATTTTCTGCCTTTAGTAAGTTCCGTTCGGCTTCTAAACGAGCATACTTCTCTTCTAACGTAAGCTCTCTCTCAAGAGTTCTTCCCGCGTTTTCGGTGCGTGTATCTCGTAAACCAAATACACCATTTTTTCTGTAAGCAGCACGCCATCTACTTCCTGATGACATAATTCGTTTCATTCCAATCATATCTATATCAAAACCACATTCTTCAAAAATATTTCGGGGTAGTTTTCCTTTCGCATTCTCCTCAATAAAAATACGCTTAAATTCATCTGTATAAGTGATACCTTTCTGACTTACAGATTTTATATATGGGTTATTTGATAGAATTTGAATGTCTCTTTCTGTAAATAGCTTTTTTGTCATTTTAAACCTTCTCCGATTCCAATTTTCTCTCATTATACAAGAAATACCCTATAGAATAGACTTTTTTTCAGTGTCTATTCTATAGGGTACATTTTAAATTGTCATGCTTTTTCTTTTCTATCTATATTTTCAAACCTAATACAGCACATTTTACTCGGGAAAGAGCTTTTTCATTTGTTGAAACCACTTAATTCTCAAACACAAAATTAATCTTATTATCTTTCCACTCTAACTTCGCATCAAACGTTTTCTCGCCTTTTTTAAAGCCTTTAATTAAATCGGTCTTCTCACCTTTTAATAGTTTCGTCATGTTTTTTTGCGAAATAGCTTTGCTTAAAATCTTCTTCGAGATGGTAAAGTCACATTGTGTTGTATTGTAGTTAGAACAACCGTAAAACGTCGACTTATCAATAACATCGCCATCGCATTTTTTACAGTTCCCGACCTTTTTACCTGTTGTAAATTTCGATCCTTTTCGCTCAATCGATTCAACATGTAATCCGGTGAAATCCCATTTCTCCGACATTTCTACCGCATCTTCAATAATTTTAGCTGATAGCTTTTTCGTTTGCTCCATAAATGTCGCTGGTGAAGCTGTACCTTCTCCAATTTCCGCAAGGCGTTGCTCCCATTTTGCTGTCATTTCTGGTGAAGCCAGTATTTTATCACCGATTGCTGTAATTAATACTTTCCCTTTATCGGTTGCGTACACTTGGTTTTTCTGTACATCTATATATTTACGGTCTTTCAGCATTGTAATAATACCAGCACGAGTGGCCTCAGTACCTAAACCTTCTGTTTTCTTCAATACTTTCTCAAGCTCTTCATTTTCTAAATACTTACCGGCCGTTTTCATTAACGTAATGAGTTGTCCTTCTGTATAACGTTTCGGTGGCTGTGTTTTTCCTTCTTTCACTTTCACCTTTACAACTTTTCCTTGTTCACCTTCAGCTACAATTGGAAGAATCGTTTCGTCATCTTTATCGTCTTGGAAAATAACTTTACGCCAACCTTCTTGAATTTGCTGTTTTCCTTTCGAAATGAACGCAGCACGTTCGTCTACAAGAGTTGTAATCGTTGTGTAATCAAAGATTGCTACTTCATAATGCGCCGCAATCAGCCTTCTTACGATCATATCGTAAATTTTCTTTTCATCACCTGATAGTTTGCTTGGATTTGTAACTTGCTCTGTCGGTATAATTGCGTAGTGATCTGTAACTTTCTTTTCATTCACATAACGCTTATTATTCATAATCGATTCAATTGGTGCTGGCAATAAACCTTTATATTCATCAAACTGACTTAACTTCTGTAAAATATCAGGGAACGTCGCTGCCTCTCCTTGTGTTACATAGTTAGAATCCGAACGAGGGTAAGAGACAATCCCTTTTTGATATAGTGCTTGCGTTATATCAAGTGTCTTTTTTGGTGAAAATTTAAAGGCTTTATTCGCTGTCGCTTGCAGTGCTGATAAATTAAATAAAAACGGCGGCTGAAACTCTTTACGCTCCGTTTTCATTTCTTTTACTACAGCCGGTTTGTTTTGACAAAACGCTGCAATTTTATTTGCCAAATCAGGGTCATTTAAGCGGGACTCATTATCTTTCTCCCATTTCCCCTCATATTTCTTTCCTTCTATATTAAAGGTTGCGAACACTTCCCAAAACGGCTCTGACTTAAAGTTCTCTATTTCTTTTTCACGCTTTACAATGAGTGCTAATGTTGGTGTTTGTACACGACCAGCGGAAAACACATCATTCATTCCTTTTTTCTTTAGCAAAATACTAAAGACACGCGATGCATTCATACCAACGACCCAGTCAGCGCAAGATCTTGTATATGCTTCGTAATACGTATTAATCGTATCTGCTTCATCTAGTAAGTTTTTAAATCCTTGATAAATAGCTTGCTTCGTTAAAGATGAAATCCAAAGACGCTTCATTGGCTTTTGCACGTTGCAAAGATTAATAATGTTTCTTACGATCAATTCCCCTTCACGCCCAGCATCACCCGCGTGAATAATTTCTGTTACCTGTGGATTATGTAACAGCTGTTTCACAACGTTAAATTGCTTATACTTTGACTTTGTTACCTCAAATTGAAAACGCTCTGGAATCATCGGCAATGTATTAAGTGACCATTTCTTCCACTCAGCGTGATAATGTTCTGGATTACATAACTGCGTCAAATGACCAATTGCCCATGTACAGTACGCTCCATTTGGAAATAACTCATTTGCTTCTACTTCTAAATACCCATCTTTCCGGCGATATTTAAACTGTGAAACAAGAGCCAAACCTTGATCTGGTTTCTCGGCAATAATTAATTTCATCTTCTAACTCCCTATCTGTATTCCAGTGTTACTTTCATTGTCTATATGTTTAGAAGCGATGATAAAACAACCATCTTATTTATCATTCGCGGTTTGCCTCACAAATGGGAGACCTATAATATTATACGCTTATTCTTTATGGCTTCACAATAGAAACTCATTATATAACACTTTCTTTCTCATGCTTATAGACAAAAAAGACGCTCAAAAATCGAACATCTTTTCCATTCACTACTACTTGCTTACATATATTCTCTCAAAATAAAAATACAACAATTCTTTATGAAGCATCGTCCACTAAGAGAACCATCATTATTTGAAAATTATATTGAACTTACCTTTTTTAAATTGTGCAGATAATTTGCAGATATATATTAGCATAAGTACTCTCCATTTGAACATATGATGAAGTGAATGATAGGACAGGGAGGTATCATGATGTTCGCTTATACGTTAACTGCCTTAACACTTTGTTGTATCTCGATTATTATTACATCATATATTTCTAAACGTAAGGGTACCCTAATGGAGTATATGGTATTTATTATGTCTTTTAGTATGTGTATCGGTTTAAGTATAGGTTTTTATTTAGGGATTCTCTTCAAAGGAGAATTACTATATTCTACTTTGCTTGCTATTTTGATTAGTGGGTTTATCGGTTTTTTAGTCGGTCTACGGTTTCACCTATATACTGCTTTAGAAGGACTGTTCTCTGGATTAATGGCAAGTATGATGGGAGCAATGATTACAGAAATGTTAAACGCTCAACAAGCCCACAGTATACTGTTCATTAGTCTTTTACTTACGATAACAATAACTATGTCATGTATAATTCAACTTTTATCAGAAACCTTTTCTACTTTTATCCAACGGCGTTTTTTATTATTACTTTCAATTAGTGTGGTAATTATCGTTGCCGTGTTCGTGACATTCCCCGATCATACTCCCCCATCTTCATCCGGACACGATCAACATATGCATTAACACTTGCAACGAAAATGAATAAGCAGCTATCCATAGGATAACTGCTTCATATTATTCTGGCTTATTAGGAATGTTAGGGTTTGGAACATAATCAGATTTATAATCTGTATATTTCACTTCTGTTACCATCCCCGCTGAAGCATGGTGTAAATCATGACAGTGGAACATCCATTCACCCGGATTGTCTGCTACAAAGGCTACTTCATATTCTTCTCCTGGTTTTAAGTTCAAAGTGTCTTTAACAATTGGAGAACCTTCTACCGGTTTTCCATCTTTACTTAACACCTGGAAGAAATGACCGTGTAAATGCATCGGATGATCGTCCGCTTTAGAGCGATTTACTAATTTTACTTTTACTAAGTCACCCTTTTTCACTGAAATTGGGTCAATATCTGGGAATACCTTTCCGTTAATTGTATATACCATTTCATTTCCATTCATTTGTGTATTCAAGTCCATATTATATGTGGCAATATACTGTTGATTTAACGTGAAACTACCTAATTTTTTAGCACCATATTTCGTCATATCTAATTTCGGTAATTTTTCTTTTTCATCTGCTTTGTCTTTCATCACTTTGCTGCCATCATATTCAATAATAGCTTTCATTCCTTTTGCACCTTTACTTTCTGAATGGTCTTCAACGTACCATTTCCCAGGATTGTTAGCTGTAAATTCAATATCATAACGTTCACCCGGTGCGATTGAAATTACTTTGTCTTTTATAACTTTTGGATCGTTAATTGGTTGACCATCTGTCGCAATTACTTTTATATCATGACCGTGAACATGTATATCATGTGATAGATAACCAGCATTAACGAGTCGAAGACGAACTTTATCCCCTTCATTCACTTTTAACAGCTCTACTAAATCTCCGCTTTTACCATTGATTGTGAATAAGTCATACATACTCATATCATGACCTTCCATCTTCATATTTCCATGGTTCATTCCTGCCATATTACTAGAGTCTTTTTTATCACTGTCCATACCGGAATGATCCATGCCTTTCATATCATCATTCTTTTTCGTATTTTCATTACCCTTAGATTTATTACCTGTTGGCCCTTTTGTCATTTCTTTTAACTGCTTATTAATTTCTTCTTTATCTGTAACCCATTCATCCAACATTAATGTGTAATCTTTATCATATTTTTCATTAGTATCTTCTACAATGAGAGCACCATATAAACCTCTATCTAGTTGATTCACAGAATCTTGATGCGAATGATACCAATATGTTCCTGGTACGTTCGCTTCAAATTCATAGGTAAAACTCTTTCCAGGTTCAACCGCATCTTGCGTCACACCTGGAATTCCATCCATGTTATTTGGGACAGGATACCCATGCCAATGAATAGATACTGGTGCAGATAATTCATTTTTTAATGTCACTTTAACCTTTTCACCTTTTTCCACTCTGATTTCTGGACCTGGGGATGAGCCATTAAATGTCCAGACTGGAACAATAACACCGTTACTTAGCTTTTGCTTTTCTTCTTTCGCTACTAAAGTAACTTCTGGCCCTTTTACAACTTTCAATGGTTTTGTAGCCGTTTCAGTCTGTGTTGTTTTTTTATCGTCCATATTTTTATGATCATTTGTTGTATTTGTGGTCGCAGAACATGCAGCAATTAAAGATATTACGGAGACTGTAACTGCTGTTAATATAAATCTCTTCATTGAAAATCCCTCCTTTTTCTTTTTCAAGATTATTATAGAAGACAATTTTCAAGAAAATATGGAGGTTTAAAATGGCCTAAATAAAAAGACGCCCAAAATTGAGCGCCTCTTCTAATAATTATTTCGTAACAACTTCATCTTCTTTTACATTCACATTATTTTCACTCATAAACTCTTCAATCTCTTCAACTTCTCTAATGATATCTTTTGACAAGTTTTCATACCCATCTTTTGTTACAAGGATATCATCCTCAATACGAATTCCAATTGATTCTTCTTCAATATAAAGACCAGGTTCGATTGTTATAACCATACCTTCTTCTAACACTCTATCTTTGTATGTTCCTACATCGTGAGTATCTAAACCAAGGAAATGGCTGACGCCATGATAATAGTATTTTGATAACTCTTCATCTTCTTGAATTAAACCAATTGCTTTACACTCTTCTGCCAGTACCTTTTTTGTATGCTCATTTAATGCAGTAAACTTTAATCCTGGCTTAATAAGCTCAGTTGTTTCTTTCAATGCTTTTAACACTATATTATATATTTGTTTTTGGCGACTAGAGAATGTTCCACTAGCTGGGAATGTGTAACTAATATCAGCGTTGTAGTAATCTTTTTGAGCACCTAAATCGAGCAGCACTAAATCACCATTTTGAATTTGTGCATCATTATCTTCATAATGAAGGACTGTAGCATTTTTACCACTCGCCAAAATTGTATTGAATGCATGATGTTTAATTCCAGATGATTTAAGCGTAAAATCAAAATGAGCTTCTAATTCATATTCCATCACATCTGCTTTTGCATGCTTCAGCACGTTATAAATACCCTCTTTAGTTACAGCAATCGCTTCTTTAATGATTTCAATTTCTTCTTCCGTTTTAAACACTCGTAATTCACAAATATGCGGATATACATTACCAATTAAAACGTGTGGATACTGTTCTCTTACATATTTAGCAAACGCTAACGTTTTCGTCTCCGTACCCTTCCACTCACGACGCTCTAAATCTAAATACAGATGCTTCACATTTTCTGTGAAAAGTGTATTTGCCATTGTCTTCTCAAAGCTTTCTATATATACAACTTTTTTTATGCCTGAAATTTGTTCTGCATCTTCTTTAGAAACTGTTTTACCGTCCCATTTTTCCATTACTGGATCTGATTTTTCAATGAAAAGAGTTTCTTCCACACTATTTCCAAACTTTTTCAACATGAAAATAACATTTGGCTCATCGATTCCCGTTAAATAGTAAAAATTTCGATTCGGCACAAATTTATAATGTGCATCGGCTGACATATGAGGTGCTTGCCCAGCAAATAAAATAGTAATAGATTCATCCGGTAATGTGTTTACTAATCGTTCTCTATTTTGAGCAAAAAATGTTGATTTCATAATAATCCCCCTAGCATTCTATGTATAATTTTGAAACTGATTATCCAATATAATTCATTCTATTATTGTTATAATTTTTCGTCAATTAATAGTGCTCATAGAGAAAAGAAAATCTTCATTACTAGGGCCCCTTCCACTCTAAATTATGCATACCACTCCACAATTTCTTGACATTTATTCCATATACTTAAAATCTCATATATATGGAAAGGAGTCTACAAAAGTGAAACATTATGTAGCAACAGGGTTAGCAATTACTTCTTTATTCATAATTTCAGGATGTTCTAGCAATGCTGAAACAGCACCAGCTAAAAAAGAAACGGTGCAATCTCAGCCAAAAAATAAAGAAACAGCAAATACGATTCCGCAAAACTTCTATAAAGAAATTACCTCTGGAAAAATCGAGCACATTCATGGAATTGGCTACGCGGGAAATATGCCTGGGGTTTCTATCGCAACTCACAGTGGTATAAAAGTTTATCAAGATGGTAAATGGTTTGAAACTACGACTGAGCTACATGATTACATGGGATTTCAGGCAACAAAGAATGGATTCGTTGCCAGCGGTCATCCTGAACCAGGTGCAAATTTAAAAAATCCTTTAGGGCTAATGAAAAGTTCTGATGGCGGTAATACCCTCGAAAAGCTAGCGTTTTATGGAGAATCTGATTTTCATAACCTTGCTGTCGGATATAATACGGAAGCAATTTATTTATACAATGAGCGTCCAAATTCTAAATTACAACAAGGTTTTTATTTCAGTACGAACAACGGACAAGATTGGAAAAATAGTAAATTAAACGGTCTTTCAAGTACAATCCATTCCTTTTCAGCACATCCAGATCAATCTAGTGTAGTCGCGGTAAGTGCTAAAGACGGTGTATATTTGTCTACAGATTATGGAAATACATTTGAACTATTTTCTAAACCAGTTGAATCGACCGCAGTTACATTAAGTAATGAAGACATTATCTATACCTCTATTAATAAGCAAACTGAGCAACTGATTACGAAGAAATCAATTGCTACAAATGAAGAAACAAACTTACAGATTCCATCTTTAGATTCTAAAGATACAATTATGTACATATCACAAAATCCTCAAAAGTCAGCTGAAATAGTTTTTGCTACAATGAAAGCAAATGTCTTTCTTTCTATGGATGACGGTAAAACGTGGAAGCAGATTACTAAAAATGGAACATTACAATATAACTAGTTAGAAAGGTGAATATAACGTGTTTTCAACAGTTAGCGAGTGGAGTTATCAACTCATGTCTCCTTTAATGGATATCGCGAATGCTACGAAATCAATTCCTCTTTTATTTGCGTTTTTATTAGGCATTGTAGGTACCCTTGCTCCTTGCCAATTAACAGGAAACATTAGCGCTATTACACTTTATCCCGCATTAACGGGCAGTAAAACTCCCACCTCAAAATTCGGATAGTACAAAGAAGTTAGGTGGGATATCAACTGCCCGTAAATGCCCGATTGGTTCAACTAATAATCAGTGGGGGATGAACAAAACCCCCACTGATTAAAGTTTCACTTTATGGCAATCAATCTTTACAAAAGGGACATGCATGGAAACATATATTGTTATTCATTTTAGGAAAAATAATAGCTTTTACGACACTTGGACTATTAGTATGGTTCTTAGGAAAAGAGATTCAGCAAATATTAACTTTGTATTTCCCATGGTTACGAAAAATAATTGGACCTTTATTAATTTTAATGGGGCTAATGTTGGCAGGTATTATAAAAGGAAGAAGTTTCTTCTCAATCAAATTTATACGAAAACAAAATGAGGTTGGCTCATTTTTACTTGGATTCTTTTTTTCCTTAGCCTTCTGTCCGACTATGTTCGTTCTATTTTTCGGAACGTTAATCCCTTTATCTTTCTCATCTAATTATGGATACTTGTTTCCGACATTCTTTTCGATAGGAACTGCTCTACCTATCGTTGTACTTATGTTCATCATCTCCTACCTTGGATTAAATGGGACTTTACTGAAAAAGAGCCGAAAAATAGGAAAAAACATTCAGCGTATAGCCGGTGTTCTCCTTATATTAATCGGGCTTTATGATACTGTCCTATATTGGTAATACACACAAAAGGTAAGCTTCAGTGAAATGAGCTTACCTTTTGTATCATTTTATTCATTTTTTCTTTTGTTGTAGTTGGCTTAGTAAATTCGTAACAAACGCCAGAAACAGTGAGTCATTTTCTTTTTTAGGTGACCATTGCATAATAAGTTGTCGTGCGATTTTAATTTCTATCGGTTGCACAATGAATTCATGAATAATTTGCTTATGTAGTCCTGATACTGGAACAATTGTTATACCGTTAACCTGTAAGGCAAGTGCTAATGCTGAACTAATGGTCTCTGATTCCATCACTTTATTAACTACTATTTCATTTTTCGTCAAATATGGTTCAAGTACTTCTTTACAACCAGAGAGCGGCATTATAAAAGGATAATTTTTCAACTCTTTCATTGTAAGACCAGATGGAACTGACTTAGAAGAAACCATAACATACGGATCTTCACCAATTACATCATAATGAAATCCTGGTATTAAATTTTCTTTTATAGAAATAGAAAAATCTGCACTTCCAGAAGACAGCCAATCTAACACTTCTTGATAGCTTCCTTCTCGAACTGCAAGCACATACTGACTTTGATCAAAATTACCTAGTTCGATACACTCCGCCAAACAATATACAGTAACTGAAGGATATGTAGCTAATACAATCTTATACAAGTTATTATTTTTTAATTGTAAAGCTGTTTCTTCAAGGTTTTCATACTCCATTAGAAGTCGATCTACACAAACTAAAAATTCTTTTCCATTTTCAGTTAAAACAGTTCCTTGTCTAGAGCGATCAAATAATGTTATAGCATATCGTTTCTCTAATTTGTTTACGATATGAGTTATAGCCGGCTGTGTCATATGTAACTCCTTAGCTGCTAAACTAATGCTGTTCAAACGAGCCACGTATTTAAAAACTTTAAAATCAAAAACGTTCATTCTGTTCTCCTTATATAAAAGTTATTTATATCATCTATAAATAAGCTTCATTATATTTATCAACCCACTTCATATACACTAATTATACATCATCAATATTACGAAAAAATAAACATATAAACATTAGAGGAGTGTTGATTAAATGAGTACTTACGTTTTAGTACATGGAGCATGGCAAGGTGAATGGGCATGGGATTTAGTAAAACCTCAACTAGAGGCTTTCGGACATACAGTTATTACACTAGACTTACCTGGAAGTGGGAAAGATACAACTCCATCACAAAATATAACATTAGATTCCTATGTTAATGCAGTAACAACTATTATAAATCAACAAAATGAAAAAGTTATTCTTGTTGGACATAGTATGGGGGGAATTGTGATCACTCAAACCGCTGAGCTTATACCAAATAAAATCGATAAATTAGTATATCTTTGTGCATTCTTGCCACAAAATGGAGAAAGTCTTGGTAGTAAGTTAGACGGAGAAGCTGGCCCACAATTCTCTATAAATGAGAATGACATGACCGCAGAACTTATACCAGAGTTGATTGAACAAACATTTTTAAATGCTACAGAAGACGGTTCTATTAAAGGAGCATCTTTTAATCAAATGCGTCCTCAACCACTAGGACCGTTCCAAAAAGAGCTAAAAATATCAGAAGAGAACTTTGAAACTGTAAATCGTATTTATATCGAAACAACTCTAGATAGAGCGATTCCGATTGATTTTCAGCGCCGAATGCATACAGAAACTACTTGCACAAAAATAATTACTTTGGAAGCTGATCATTCACCATTCTTTTCTAAAACAACAGAACTTGTGAATTGCTTAAATGAGTTAAGCTAAATTTCATTTAATGAAAATAGACACCCGCGGGTGTCTATTTATTATGCTAACTAGGGATTGTATTTTCTTCTCTACATTTGCGTTCCCTTTTTCTTCATCTCCCACTTTTTATACAGTAGTACTACCCCAAATAAGAATACCCCCGCAATGAATGAGCCTACAGGTAACATTTTTATCATTTCATCAGGAAATACGAGCGGAAGTAATGGAAATGCATAAGCTGCTGGAATACGTACTCCAACGATTTTTAATAAAATTAGCATTAATATCATATTTAATAAAGTAACTACAATCCATGAATCAATCGCAAAGTACAATAACGTTCCAACAGTTGCTGATGTAGTTAATACTAGTATTTGTTTAAATGCCATTTTTTCATTGTACATCGGTTTTTGAAGTGATTCATACACAACGACTAGAATTGGCGGAATAACCGCTAATTGTTCATAACCAGTTATCCAACATAAACTGATCCATACAAAATTTAAAAATAGAAATACAACCATATATTTATATTGGATTTTAACTTTTCTCTCAATACCGTTATTCAATTTAAAAATAAGAACACCAATCATTAAAATAAATGTCAAAACGAAGACTGAGATAACAAATGACCATTCCGTCGCATTTGTTACTAATGGTAATAAACCTGTCGCAATAGATGGTGCTAAATTGGATTGAATAACACGTAAAAACAACATCATTAATATAAGTGTTAAGCTAACTTTTCCTATATAGGAAATATCCATTTGATTCACTGCAAAACCAATAACAGCTGTTATTGACGGCGCAATAAAGATTTTTTCTGGTTGTCTTAGCCATCCCGGCTCACGATATACCCATAAAGCTATTGCCATCGCAGCTATTTCCGGCAAAATTACTTCTGGATCATCTAATAGTACACCAGCTGTAACCATCGCTAATATAAATAGAATTGCAATGCTATATGATATGATTGTTTCTTTCCTTGAAATTACTGAATTCATTATTACATACTCCTTTTTGCTTATTACTCTCATAAAGTAAAACAATACCCTATATACCCTACTTAGGTATTGTATATTAACATCTTTTCTATTTCAAGTATTTGTAGTGTTTTCATTCTTTATCACCCCATACACTTACAAAACAAGGAATGTTTATAGGCATTGACACTTATTAAAAGATAGGTTAAAATAACTATACATTAGTAAGTAACTAATGTAATTAAATCTAACTAGAGGTGAAAACAAATGAAAAACATTTTATTCCGTATTAACGAATTATCAAAAAAAGAAAGAACATCTGGATTAACAGTTGATGAAAAACAAGAACAACAAATGTTGCGTCAAAACTATACAAAAACATTTCGCGGGAGCTTAGATTCCATTTTATTAAACACAAAAATCGTTGATCAAAATGGTCTTAACGTTACACCAGTTGCATTACAAGATGCTCAAATCCGTTTAAAATTAAGCAAATGAAATCAAAGCTAAAAAAACAATCGTATAAAACATAAAAAGAGCTGAAATTCCTATATAGAAATTCCAGCTCTTTTTATTGTCTTTTCTAATTTAGTAAACGAGCGATACATCGCAATTCTCCACGATACGATCATCGCAAAAGCGAGTAAGAAAAACATTCCACTTAATTGGGTTAAATCAATCGACTGACTTAAATATGATTTCAATGCTACCCGGACAGCTAATAAACCAACTAAAATAAATATGAACGCTTTTGATGGTTTCATATATATGTCTTCGCCTCTTATTTCGAACTTAGATGTTTTAATAAGAAATATAGAGAAAATAAGTCCTACGCTAATTGCCTCTACTATTTCTAAAGACGTTAATCGAAACTCTGGTAAGAAGTACATCATTGCACCAGTGCTCATAAAAATTGGCGGTAATATAATTTTCTTTTTCGTTACCGGTTTTTTCGCTGACTTAAAGCGAAGAAACATAACTCCAACGGCCATACAAACCGCTACTATACTTGATAAAAGTGCTAAACTCATACTCTCCACTCCTATCTATTTAAAAGATTTTTTGAGCAAAATCATAAACCAAACGAGCCCAACACTTATAATGATATGACCTAATCCAGCCATATGGCTTAAACCATTAAAGTCAGTTCCATTCACTTGTAGAATACCTCTAAATACCATTGTAGCGATTGTAAAAATAAGTCCTATGTTATAAACAACAAACCACGCACGAAAACTTTTTGTTTCACGGACATTAAATACTTTAAATAGAGCTAAAGCGATCAAAAAGAATACGAAGCCGAGCACTAATACGTGTGTATGCACTAATTGCAACATAGTGGATCCTTTAATTCCTTGCGCTTTCGTATACTCTCTTGCAAATACACCTGATAATAAACCAATAATTAAGTAAATGAATGCTGCATTATATAATTTCTTCATCATATTCCTCCTGCTGTAGAACGACAATTTATATCGTCACTTTCCATATTCACTGCAATCATTTTACGCAAAGTTTATGAACGGAATATGAACAGATTATTACATTCTATTATTTGAAATAAAAAAGGCCATTCCACAACTATTCATTGCGGAATGGCCTTTTAACTTATTTTAAATCTTCAATTGAAAAGGCACCAGGCAGTAACTGCTCTACAGTCACTTCTTTTTCATCACCTTTTACATTCGTTAGTAATACAGGCATTTTCGGATCACAAAATTCAGCAATAACTTGTCTACAAGCACCACATGGTGAAATCGGTCCGTCTGTTTCGCCTGTAATGACTAAGTAACTAAAATCGCGCTCACCTTCTGATACGGCTTTAAAGATCGCTGTTCTTTCTGCACAGTTACATAAACCGTAAGAAGCATTTTCTATATTACAACCAGTATAGATTTTACCTTCTTTCGTAACTAATGCTGCACCAACAGGAAATTTAGAATACGGAATATATGCTTTTGACAACATCTTATTTGCTTCTTCGATATATTTTTTCTTATCCATATTATTTCCTCCTCAAAGTAAATGTAATTATGATTAGTCAGTAATAACTGTATGAACTAATTTAGGAGCCACTGCTGTTTCAGCGATAGAAATGTTTTCATAAATTTTAGCTTTTACATCTTCTACATTTTCACGATTTGCATAAATCGTTACGAATGGCTCGCCTTCTTTTACTGCATCACCAACTTTTTTACGTAACATTAATCCTACCGCTAAATCGATTTCATCTTCTTTTGTCGCACGACCTGCACCTAATAACATAGCTGCGATACCGATTTCATCTGCAACAATGTTAGAAATAACACCTGAAGTTTTTGCAGGTACATCAATTACATACTTCGCTTGTGGCATTTTTTCTGGATTGTCTACAATTGAGCTGTCTCCGCCTTGGTTGCTTAAGAACTCTTTAAATTTCTCAGTTGCTTTTCCGTTTTCCATAACTTCAATTAGCATTTCACGAGCTTCTTCTAATGTATTTGCTTTTTTCGCAAGTACGACCATTTGGCTTCCTAATACAAGTACTAATTCTGTTAAATCTTCTGGACCTTCGCCTTTTAAAGTATCAATTGCTTCCTTCACTTCTAGAGCGTTACCAATCGCAAAACCAAGAGGTTGTGACATATCTGAAATTACTGCCATCGTTTGACGTCCAACATTATTTCCGATACGTACCATTGCATGAGCTAATTCTTTTGCATCTTCTTCGGTTTTCATAAATGCACCAGCACCTGTTTTTACATCAAGTACGATTGCATCAGCACCAGCTGCAATTTTTTTACTCATAATTGAACTTGCAATTAGAGGAATTGAATTTACTGTTCCTGTTACATCACGTAATGCATAAATCTTTTTATCAGCAGGTGTTAAGTTTCCTGTCTGTCCGATAACAGCCACTTTGTCACGGTTTACAATATCAATGAACTGTTCTTTCGTAATTTCAACGTGGAATCCTTCTACCGCTTCTAATTTATCAATTGTCCCGCCCGTATGTCCTAAACCACGACCAGACATTTTTGCTACTGGTACATCTAAAGCAGCGACTAATGGTCCTAATACTAATGTTGTTGTATCACCAACACCGCCAGTTGAATGCTTATCTACTTTAATGCCTTCAATTGCTGATAAGTCAATTGTTTCTCCAGACTCAACCATTGCCATCGTTAAATCTGCACGTTCACGATCCGTCATATCTTTAAAGAAAATTGCCATTGCAAGTGCACTCGCTTGATAGTCAGGAATACTTCCGTCTGTATAACCGTTAATAAAGAAATTAATTTCTTCAGTTGTTAATTCTTTTCCATCACGTTTTTTCGCAATAATATCTACCATTCTCATTACAATCACCATTCCTTTTTATATTATATGAATCTGTTAAAATAATAAGCCAACGATTGTTGCTGATAAGAAACTTACTAATGTTGCACCGAAAAGTAATTTCAAACCGAATCTTGCGACTACATTCCCTTGTTTTTCATTTAAGCTCTTAACTGCCCCTGCAATAATCCCGATTGAAGAGAAGTTTGCAAATGAAACTAAGAATACAGATATAATCGCTGTCGTTCTATCTGAGAAATTAAAGTTTCCTTGTGCTAAATCTGTCATCGCAACAAATTCATTTGATACAAGTTTTGTCGCCATAATATTCCCTGCGTTAACTGCTTCATGCCATGGAACACCCATAATAAATGCAAATGGTGCAAATACATAACCAAGAATTTCTTGGAATGAGATACCGATTACACCTTTAAATACTGCATTAATGAATGCGATAAGAGCAACGAAACCAATTAACATAGCTGCCACTGTAATCGCAACTTTAAATCCATCTATAATGTATTCCCCTAATACTTCAAAGAATGTCTTTTTCTCTTCTTCTTGTACTTCTAACATATCTTCTTCTTCAGTAACTTCATACGGGTTAATGATAGAAGCAATAATGAAGCCACCGAATAAGTTAAGCACTAAAGCGGTTACAACATATTGCGGTTTTAATAACACCATATATGATCCAACGATAGACATAGATACTGTAGACATTGCAGATGCACATAATGTATACATTCTTTTCTCTGGCAATAATCCTAGTTGTTTCTTAACTGAAATAAACACTTCAGATTGTCCTAAAATCGCAGAAGCTACCGCGTTATATGATTCGAGTTTCCCCATCCCATTTACTTTACTTAATACTAGACCGATAGATTTCACAATAATAGGTAATACTTTAATGTGTTGCAAAATACCTATTAAAGCTGATATAAATACGATTGGCATTAATACACTTAAAAAGAATGAAAACTCTTTTTGATTTACTAATCCACCAAATACGAAATTCACACCATCAGCGGCATATTTTAATAATTCTCCAAAACCATCTGCTATTCCGCTAATTAATATATTCCCTACGCTTGTATTTAATAATAAAAACCCCAAAATGAATTGTAATATAACCATCGTTATGATTGGGCGATATTTGACTTTCTTTCTATCATTACTAGCAAGCCAAGCGATACCTAAAATCAATACGAGGCCTAAAACACCGATTAAGTATTTCATAAGCCGTCTCCTCCCATTCGTATCCGCTTACATTCTTTTCAATTGTTAAAGCAATAGATACACTTTACTTTAAACGTGTATCTATTGCTTTTCACACTTTATTAATTAGTAATTATCTGTAGCACCTTTTGCATCATTTAATACGATTGCAACACTAGCACTTGCTCCAACGCGAGAAGCTCCAGCCTCTACCATTTTGTCTGCATCTTCACGTGTACGAACGCCGCCAGATGCTTTCACGCCAACGTTTGGTCCAACTGTTTTACGCATTAATGCGATATCTTCTGCAGTCGCTCCGCCAGTTGAGAATCCAGTTGAAGTTTTTACGAAATCAGCGCCAGCTTTTACTGATAATTCACAAGCACGAACTTTTTCTTCATCTGTTAGAAGGCAAGTTTCAATGATTACTTTTACAAGAGCTTTTCCTTTTGCTGCTTGTACTACTTCATAAATGTCTTTTTCAACGAACTCATTGTCGCCATCTTTTAAAGCACCTACGTTGATTACCATATCAACTTCAGTTGCACCTTTTGCGATAGCATCTTTTGTTTCGAATGCTTTTGTTTCAGTAGTGCTTGCTCCTAATGGGAAACCGATTACAGTACAAACGTCTACATCATGTCCAGCTAATTCTTCAGCAGCTAGCTTTACCCATGTAGGATTAATACAAACTGAAGCAAATTTGTATTGCTTTGCCTCTTCGATTACTTTCATAACATCTTCTTTTGTAGAATTTGGTTTTAAAATTGTATGATCAATTAACTTTGCAATGTTCATTATCTTCACTCCTCATATCTTTTAACAACTTCATTCTAACCCTTAGTTGAACAAATGTAAATACACTTTTGAACTTTTGTTCATTCTTTTTCAGAAGGGGATTTCTAGTAATACATTGAAAGTAGTATAAGCTTGTAAATAAAGGATGTGAATCACTTGTTTAAGTCAAAATTCTTTATATTCACATTGCTAGTATGCACCTCACTATCCATATTTATTTTTTATAAAAGAGATGCTATTTTCCAAGAAGGAAACCCAGTTCCATTTGCTTTAGCTATGTCTAAGATGGTTATTCAAGATAAAGAAATGGTGGAAGTAGAACCGATAGATAATCAATACCCCTACTTAGTAAAGCGCGGAAAAATGGAACCTTTTATCGATATGATGGAGCAAGATGGCTGGAGTTTTGTAGATAGAGATATTATGGCTAACTCACTAATTTTTGAAAAAGGAGATCAATCAAAGAGCGTTCCTTACAAATACTTTACAAGGTACTACACATTGATTTATTCATACTAAAAATAAAAGGCTTTCTCAAAATTAATATTTTGAGAAAGCCTTTTATTTCTAACCTTTTTGATAATGTAACAATTCTTTCGCTGTATGCTGATCTATAATTAGTACATTTGCATACCCGCCACGTAACGCACCGTCAATTGCTTTTATTTTTCTATTACCACCTGCAACTAAAATAGAACGTTTCTTTAACTTTAACTCTTCTAACTCAATTCCAATTGTACGCTTATTAATTTCTTCGCTACTAATATTTCCGTCTCCATCAAAGAAACGTGAACAAATGTCACCGACAGCTTGTTCTTTCAAAATGTTCGTTTCATCCTTATCTAAATATCCTAATCGGAATAATAACGCTTCATCACGCACTGTTCCAACAGTGAAAATTGCAATATTTGCTTGTTTCCCCATTTCAATAATGTGATGAATATGTCTATCTTGCTCCACTAATTCTTTTGTCACCGCATTATCAAATATAACTGGAAGAGGTAGATTTCTTGGCGTCGTTTGAAAAGCATCTGCAAATAACGCGATCGTTTCATTCGCATATGTATTTACACTTGAGTGACTAATGCCACCTTTTAACTGGACAACCTCTACACCTTTCACATGTTGCGGTACGATTTTTCTAGCGATTTCATACATCGTCATTCCCCAGCTTACACCAACGATATCACCAGTTTTCACTGTCTTTTCCATATACTCAGCTGCATATTTACTAATATACTCAGTAATCGTTGCATATTCTGGCACTGGAGAAAATACAACATGCGCCTCTAACAAGTTGTACTTTTCTTTAAGTAAGTTCCCGACGTTATCTAAATCAGCAAATGGATCTGCTATACTAATTTGAACAAATCCTTTTTCTTTCGCGTACTTTAATAATCTAGAGATTGTCGGTCTTGAGATATTTAATTTGTTAGCAATTTCTTGCTGACTATAATCTGATTGATAATATAATCTTGCAACTTCAACGCTTAATTGTTGTTTATCCTTATCCATAGTAACTCATTACATATCCTTTCCTGTATTTCCTTTTCGTTACAAGCATTATACAGCTTTATGCAAAAAAATTCGACTACCGAATTTTCTCTAACTGAACTTCTACTACACTTAGTATTTACAATGAAACTTTTATTTTTTAGCTTCATACACTCGATACAAATGATCTTGAATCAGATAAAGTGAAACTTTAATCAGTGGGGGTTTTGTTCATCCCCCACTGATTATTAGCCCTCACCAATCGGGCTTTTACGGGCAGTCCGACTCCCACCTAACTCCCTCGTATTCGCCGAATTTTGAGGTGGGAGTCTTACTGCCCGCAAATAGCGGGATAAATCGATTCATATTTAATTCATTCTTTTTGTTCTTTCTGTAGTAACAATAACAAACATTAAATATCGTTTATGGAACTTCCTTAACGTACGGTAAAGCCAAGTTTTTTAATATAGAAATTCCTTAGCGTGCGAAATTCACGTTTTGATGGCGAGACCCCATCGCCATCAAGCTAAAATTTTATAATACCCCCAGAACGAAATTTTGTGCTACTTGTAACAAAAAAGCACATTTTTTCGTTTTGGGGAGCAACCAAATTCTTAACTTGATGGTGATGGGATATTTACTTTTCTGAGCTTGATAGCGATGGACGATATCCCTATTACGTAATGATTGTTAGACGTCCAATTTGATTACACTCTTCAGCGAACCAAAGATCGCCATCCGGACAAAACGTGATACCATGTGGCTCTGCATTATTTGTAGGTATCGTATATTCCGTAATAACTCCTTCAACTGTAATACGGCTGATTTGGTTACCTCCCCATTCTGTGAACCAAAGATCTCTGTTCTTCCCAGGTATTATGGCATGAGGACGAGCGTTCGGCGTCGGTATAACAAATTCTTTGATCTCACCTTCGAACGTAATTCTACCAATTTTATTGCCTATGATTTGCACAAACCATATTGCTCCATCTGGGCCGCTCGCAATTCCAACTGGCCCGGAGTTGGGTGTTGGGATTGGATATTCTTTGACCTCACCTTTAGTGGTTATTCTCCCAATCCTATTGTTCTGATTCTGTGTAAACCATAATGCACCGTCTGATCCCAGAGTAATAAAAGAGGGAAATGATTTGGAGTTAGGCAATTCAAACTCGGTGATTTCCCCTGACTTTGTTATTCTTCCGATCCTACCATTATTCATTTCTGTAAACCATATTGCTCCATCTGGGCCTTCCGTTATGCCAAAAGGTGCAGCGTTCGTTGTAGGGAGTACATATTCTTCAAAAAGACCGTTCATCGACATTTTACCGATCTTGCTTGAGTTATATTCCGTAAACCATAAGTCACCGGTCTGGTCCGAGATAATTGACATAGCTCCTGCATTTGCTGTCGGAATGGGAAAAGAATTTATTTCACCAGTAGCATTTATTCTACCAATTCGATTCCCTTTCTGTTCCGTAAACCACAATGCTCCGTCTTTTCCTACGGTTATTCCATATGGTCCTGAATCTATTTCATTGACCACATATTCTTGTATCGTGATCCTCATATCATTTCCTCCCATTGAAAATTTCGAGTCTTGTTTTTCGGTATAATTTAGTTTAAAAAAGGACATTCCTGGTATTACAGTGGATGCCCTTTTTGCTAAATTATAAGATATTTTGTTAGAATTCAAAGTCTAGAATCATTTTACTGGTTTGACCTGTAAACTTATAATTATAGGACCCTTTCAGGCTTTCTAATTCACCAGTAGCTTTGATGATTGTTGCAGGGGAATCTAGATTTCCTTTATCAAATATCCCTTGCTCTATAGCTATAAATGTCCCTCGTTTTCCCTTATAAATTCCTTCGAAATGTAAAAATCCAGAAATTTTAGCAGTAGCCAAGTGACCATCATCTATAGTTGATTCTAAATAATATAATAAATATTCAACAAAAGCTTTTCCTTTTAATTCACCGTCAATATCATATTCGACATGGGCAATATTAATAGGGAAATCTTTTCTAGTGTCATTGACTGGCTTTTCATCCCATTTACTTACTGTAAATGTTACTTCCATACGCGTAAACCTCCCTTCATCATTAGATGAGTAATCTACCTCCAGTATATCACCTAAAAAGTACCATCAATAATTATATCTCATAGGAGTGTTTCTAAAGTAACGGATGCTGCTGGTAAGACCCTGTTAAGAGCAAAAGACGACTTATTTTTTGTTCTTCTTATATGACATTGAAAGTAAATTTTTATTTAACAGTTTACTTTCATTTTTATTAAAAAAGAACACGTAGAAATTACTACATGTTCTTTATGAGACGGTTCATTTTTAAATATTACGTATCTTCTAGATTTTTCTTATTATATAGTTGTGTCCTTCTATTTCTTTTCCCTCATTTCAACAGCAAAGTTCATGATCTCTTCCTCTGTTAATTTTTCTTCAGTGGTTAAGATCGGACGGATTACTCTATACGTTTCTTAATTATTTCAATTGTACTAGAAATTGTGAATTAAAAAAGAGAGCCGTAGCCCTCACTTTCAATTAATAGCAATTAAGGATGCTTCGAGGGTATTTAATAGTCTACATTTTAAGGAATGTAGGCTAAGTAATATAAGTTAATCTGTTATTAATTTTGAATAAATACTTAGATCAATAAACTTTTCATTAGATTTTTCACACTTTCTCATCGTCCCTTCGAATGTAAAGTTTAACTTTTGTAAGACTTTTATTGAATTGATGTTTTCAGATTCAACTTTTGCTTCTATTCTATTGAATTCTAAAGTACTAAACGCATAATCCATTAAAGAGAGAATGGCTTCTGGCGCATACCCCTTACCCCAAAAAGCTTTACTAATATCGTAACCAATTTCTGCTTTGGCGTTTTTGAAATCAAATGAATTATAACCACAAGAACCGATAATTTCATTTGATTCTAATTCAATTATTGAATAACGAATAGCTCTGTTTTCCCGAGATAACTTATCAAGCATTTCAATCATATCTACCGCTTGGCTTTCATCAGTAAAACTATTGATATTCATAAATTTTGTAACTTCTGGATCCGCCCAAATTGTAAACATGCTAGCTGAGTCTGATACTTTCATTTTTCTTAAAACTAATCTTTCGGTTTGTAGTTCTGTAATCAATATTTTTACCTCCATTATGTTTTTATTTTGGGGTCAAGATATTGATATCTGCGCATAGTTCAGTCCCTTCGTGTTTCAAGATAATATTATTATAAAAGCTATAAAGGATGAACCAATAAATTTCAAAAATTTGGTTATGTTACAGTTTATGATAACTGCGTAATAAAGAAAAATGAAACAATTGTATTGTGATTTTTAAACATCTTTAATTTTATTCTTATTTACCGTTCGTTGAGAGCAATTATTTTTTAGTTGCTGTATTTCCCATTGCAATAGAAATTCTATTCCAACTGTTGATTTGATTAATTACCAGAACAAGGTCAACATATTGTTTCTCGTCATAGTGTTCACGTACTCGCTTATATAGGTCTTCAGGAACTCTTTTAGTGGGAATTAGAGTAATATGCTCAGATAGTTCAAGAGCAACTTTCTCTTCAGGTGTATAAAAATCACATTCATTCCAAGCATTCAAGCAATAAATTCGTTGTTCGGTTTCACCTATCTTACGGGCATCTGATGTATGCATATCCATGCAGAAAGCACAACCGTTAATTTGAGAGACTCTAATCTTTATAAGTTCTCTAGTAATTCGATTAATTGTAGATTTCTTAGTGTACTTCTCCATATCCATCATAATTTTCATGCCATCAGGTGCAACATCATAGTAGGAAATTCTTTGACTCATAAGGCAAGACCTCCTTTGATTTTAAGATACTTATAATTATACCTTAATACGAACATTCGTGCTATTTTTTTGTTTGTAAAGCATTCGAAATCAAAGAGAATTTCAGTTATAGACAGTGTAATTAGTTGTTTCATGGTACGTAAATATCGCAAATGAGTAACCGTATTTTCCAAACAAATATTTTCACTTTTTAATTACTTTATTATTACCGTCAGAATAAATTGAATAACTCTATTAATTTTTAAATGATTTTATTATAAATGAAACAATTTTATTATCACCAAACAACTACATAATTTTGATCAAACTTTATTCGAAAGCTACAGTGTTTTTATCTTCCTATAGTTATTTATGGGGATTTAGTTAATTTTTTCGTTTTGGAGAACAACTAATTTCTTAGCTTGATAAGCATGTGACGAGACCCCCTGCCCGTCAAGCTAAAGTTTTAATGTACCCCCAAAATAAAAATTTTCTTTCACTACAGTTAATTACTTTGAGAAGTCAGCGGATTTTTTCATTTTAGGGGGATTTTGTTTTGTTAGCTTGATAGTGATGGGATACAGCCAACATTTTGGAAGTTTTATATGCTAAGCGAATTTTAACCTAAAAAAGTCGAATTCCTGTACGTTAAGTGAAGTGGCATTTCATTCACATAATCCCTATTATCTGAAGTTAATAAAGTCTGTTACACTCTCTTCTTTAAAAACGTTTCCATAATATCCTTCTTGAATCTTTTATAATCAAGCTGAAAAGCTACATTATGCGTTTTATAGCCTGGATTAGTAGCAAAACGAAAGTCTGCAATACTTTGACCAAATCCTTCTCCTTGATCAGGAATTACTTTAATGGGTACTCTTGAAAGGCCAACAGCCTCTTGATTCAGCAAATACCACACTGTTACAAAATCATGCATAGGGCTTCCACTTATACCAGGATTAGACTTAGAGTAGAATTTATAATAATAGTCTAACATAGGTTTGATGATGAGTCCTGCAAGATCCTGTGTATTCCGATGAAATGCATCGATTTGCTGGACCATTTCGGGTGTAACAATCGCATGTTGAGTCACATTTAAAGGAATAATTGTCAAGTTCTTTGCATGCTGCAGAATTAAGTTTGCTGCATAAGGGTCTGAGTAAAAGTTAGCTTCAGCCACAGCAGTTACGTTACCTGGATAGAAAAAAGCTCCCCCCATGCAAATACATTCTCTTACGTTTCGCATTGTTTCTAAATTCAACACAAAAGTCGTAGCTAGCGAAGAAAGTCTTCCTAAATTGATAATTGTAAGATCTTCTAAATTTGATTCTATAATTTGATAAATATCATTTAAAGGATACACTGGATATGAAATTTCAGGGGGAATGATAGGTCCTAATCCGACTTTTCCATGTACCTCAGGGAAATACTGAATCAATATACCTGTCAACGGTACAGAAGCACCAAGGAATACGGGTATCTCTTCTCTTCCCGCAATGTACTTCAAATAGTTAATATTTCTTATTGCATTTTCTCTGGATACATTTCCATAATCGGCTACAATTCCTACAAGTTGAATGTCTTTACGAAAAAAAGTGTACAGTATAGCAAACGCATCATCAATCCCCAAATCTGTAAACAGGAGAACCTTTTTTTTCATATCTCTTCCTCCAAAATCTATAGAATCCTACTTTCACTAATGATGTAGTGATCAGACTAAGCTTGTATGTATATATTTTATGTATTCTTAAAGAGTGGATTCTATTCACTTGAAATAGCTTTGCTCATCTAAATTTGATATTATGTTCAAGCGTAAGTTTCTGTTCTTAAGTTCATAGGCATGGTGTGCTATCCCATGCCCATCAACTTAAGAATTTTTTAACACCCCAAAACGAAAAAACAAGTTAAATTCTCATAGATAACTATCTTATAATTAATTATATAATTTATTTTTTAAATATAATAATATAAAGATATTTCTCTTAAAAGGGGGGGATTCAAATTGGTTAAAAACTTACCTTTATACTAATAGTTATTTTAATACTAGATGTAAGTTCTTCTACATTAAGTACGGACGGATACTTTTCTCCAGTTATAGAATGGTCTTTAATGATTATAAGTATTATTTTAAACATTACTGCAGTTATAGGCTTATCACTACACGTCTTTGTATATCAACCTATGAAAAGATTTGAAAAAATTAAAATGAAATCTTCAAATAAAATAATTATATTTGAGGTAACACCACCTCGCCATCGAGTGTTGATTTAGAAAAAAGTTTAATTATAAATATTTTATGATATTCAATAAATTTAACTTATAAAAATATTTTTATTCTTATTCAACTATCCTGCCCCGTTAGTTTAAGTACATTTCTTCACAATTTTTACAGTGATAGTAACATAAATACCCAACAAAAAATCATCTCACCTCTAGAAATCTATAATGATAGTTTTAGAATAAGTGAATAAGAGAAATAACCACCATTGATTATTTCTCTTTTCATATACATATTTATTTTTGGAAAAATAACCTAACTCCAAATACTAACAATACTGCGCCAGTAATACCTTCTATTGTACGGTTCACTTTTTCTTTTCTTAAAAAAGTTCTTAATTGACGTATTAGTGAGATATAAAGTAAATACCATATTGCTGTCAAAGTCGTAAATGTGAGTCCTAACAAAAGAAATTGGAAGAGATGACTTTGATTGTTCACAATAAATTGGGGTAGAAAACTAAGGAAAAATACAGCAGTTTTTGGATTTAAGATTGCCGTGGTAAATCCTTGTCTAAAACTTTTAATCGTTCCAATATCCTTAGAGTTCATTCCCACTGAACCTGACATATCTTCTTTTTTAGAAAAGGCACTTTTAATTGACTTTACAGCTAAGTAAATTAAATAAAAAGCCCCAGCATATTTTATTAATGTAAATAGCATAGCAAATTTCATTAGGATAGCAGAAAGTCCTAGTGTAGCCATTATTGTATGAATCATCATTCCAGATACCGTTCCTAAGACGGTCTTTATCCCACCATTTTTACCATGCGAGATAGTGTTTTTTGTAACTAAGGCAAAACCGGGACCAGGCATTATTATGATTAGGATTGCTGTAAGGATAAATAACAAATAATTTTCCATGTTCTAGTATTTCCTTTCCAATTTTTAGTTTTGCCTATAGTATAGCTTTTTTACTTAAAATATTAAATATAAAAAGCGTGATCAGGAGTTTATCGAGTTTATTAGTATCAATTTGACCAAACATTATCCTAAAGTTACATTGATAAAATGCACGGCAAACTTATGGGTAAAATTACAAGATCGGCTCTCACAAAAAACGGGATAAAAAAATAAACAGTGGAACTACTCCGCTGTTTATTTCGCCACGCCTTCATGTAATTTTTCTGTATAATCTTTTACATCCTTCCAGCTATCTTTCGCTGTATTTAAATCTTCTTTTATAAAGGTAAATTCTTCAGGACTGATTCCTTTTACGTTTTGTAGTAAATTATTATATTTCGCACCTACCGTATACCACTGATTTGATATGTTTTGCAGTGCTGTAATTGCTGCATCAATTGTTTCTGTCATATTAGTCGTTTTATTTTTCACATCTGTCAAAATTGCCACTTCTGCTTGTGCTCCTGAAATTCTATTCTTTAAACTGGCTATTTCTCGTTCTGCATTTGCAATATCTTTTTTCGCAATCGCAATCATCGGTCCGCCAGCAAGACATGTTATTAGCGCTACGCAAAGTACACCACCAGCGATAACCATATCATTACTCTTTTTAATCGAATCATTATATGTATTTATTTGTTGCTCTAATGCTGGAATACCAGCATTCGTACTTGCCAAAATCGCTGTTAATTGATTTGTATCCTCTTTAAAACTATTTGTGTCTTTCGCCATTCTATCGCGAAAAGCTTTCAAATTCCCTAATAATACATCTACCTCATTTTGATTCTTTAAAATGTCCGCATACAACTTTTCTAAATCTGCTTTTAACTTTACGCTATCTTTTTGATCAATCGCTAATAGCATGTCACTATAGTACGCTTGAAAAGTATTGTTGTAATCAATAATATTTTGATCCGTTTTCATAATTTGAGGCTTCATATTATTTAACCAATACGCCGCATTAATTTTTGCATCTTTTTGATGCTGAATCATATTCCCTCTTAAATTACCATTAATTGAACTTATTTTACTCAAATCAGTCTCTTGTTGATTTTGAATTAATTTTGCATATGAATCCATTGCGAATATGCTCGATGTCGTTTGCGCCATTACATCTTGGAGCCCTGCTGGTCCGAGAGAATAATTTTTTGCACTCTCTTGTAATGTTTTTATGTTTTGTTCTGCTGCGAAAGGATGTAAAGGAAATGCATTACTCGTTGCCACTCCAGCAATCATTATCGTTAAAATGCATTTCTTATAAAATCTTTTCTCCATACTTTTCACCTATTCTCTTTATAAGGATATCAAAAGCTCCTGCTCACAACTGAACAGGAGCTTCAACTCATTCATTAATACTTAACGCTCTTACGATTCTTATTCAATTATGCTTTTTTCGTATCTACTACTTTAATATCTTCAGCATAAATCTTTTCTGCATAGTCTTTAATGTTTTTCCAGCTATCTTTAGCTATATTCAAGTCTTCCTTAATGAAAACAAGGTCGTTTGGACTAATAGAGTCTACATTTTGAAGTAATGAATTATATTTCGATCCCATTGTATACCATTGGTTTGAAATATTTTGCAACGCTGTAATTGCTGTATCAATTGTGTTTGTTAAATACTCAGTTTGTGTTTTAATGTTCGTTAGTCCTGCCACTTCTAATTGGGCAGTTGTAACTTGTCCTGTTATCTTTTGAATTTCTGCCTGTGCATTATCAAGCTCTTTCTTCGCTAATACGATTCCAGCTGTTCCACCACCTACAGCTGCTGCACCACCTGCAATTAACGCGACTCCTAGCGGCGTTCCTGCACCTGTAGCAATAACTACTGCACCACCGATAATTGCAATTGGCCCTAGAGCTGTCGCAACTGATGAACCGATAATAATTGCATTATATTTACTAATCGCTTCATTGTACGTTGTAATTTGATTTTGCAGAAGCGGGATTCCTGCATCTTGACTAGCTAATATAGATGTAATTTGATTTGCATCACCTTTGAAGTTTTGCGTATCGGACGTCATTTTGTTTCGGAATTTTTTCAAGTCTTCTACTAACTGATCTACTTGCGCTTTATTTTCATTAATACTACTTGATAATCTAGTTAAACCTTTCGTAAGAGTCGCTTTATCTTTTGCATCTACCGCAGCGACTAAAGTATCATAATAGTTTTGGAATTTCGTATTGTAATTAATAATATTTTGATTCGTTGAAATAAGCTGTGGTTTTAATACATCTAACCATTGCTTCGCATTTCCTCTAGCTGTATCCTGGTGCTGAATCACTTTCCCTTTTAAAGCCGCATCAACAGACGATACATTACCAAAGTTAACATTACCTTGTTTAATAATTGTTAAAGCGTACAGATCCATTACTAAAGCGTTTGAACCCGTTCTTTCCATTGCATCTTTTAGGCCTTCTGGTCCTAATGAGTATTCCTCATAGTCATTATAAGCTTTTGCTACAGCATGAACTGGAGCTTGTTTCACTGTACTTTCAGCTGCATACGTATGGGCCGGCATAATATTCCCTGCTGCAAATACTGCCATAAGTGCTGATAGAGCCATTACTTTATAAGGTTTTTTTGTCATTTTTCTTCTCTCCCTATATCGCTAATTATTTTTCTGTTTAATGTACTTCAACGTTTGTAATGTAATCTTCAAATTGATTTGTTTGCTTATTCATTTCATCACTTACTTTTTTAAGTTGATTGAAATGTTTTTGAAGTAAACTACTGTCTGTATACGTGCCTTCTTCAATATTCGTTTGAATTTGGATCATATTATTATTTAAAACTTTCCAATCCGTTAATAACGTTTCTAAAGTTGCGATTTGGCGATCAATCAGTTCCGTAAAGCTACTTACTTGATCTTCAACGAATGTGATTTGAGTCGCCTCTGATTCAGTTTGTGATAACTTTTGAATAAGTGGTAGTAGCTCTTTTTGTTTTTGCTGAATACGAAGAGCTGCTTCTCTCGTTTGGCTATCTGCAGCATTTACAATTTCATTACTTAAAGTACCGATAGAAACGAAATCAATTGTTTTCGTTTGTGCAGTTTGATTTGTAATTGTAAATACTTGTTTACCAATATTAATAGAACCTTTAATAATTTCTTGAGGTCTATTCAAAATAGTCGTTAATTCCGCTTGAATTTCCCCTTGAATTCTTTTTATGTCTTCTCTTAATTTCACAATATCTCCACTTGATCCTTGCAGTGTTTTTATTGCTTCATCAGCTTTAATTGATAAGTTATTACTATCTTTGTCTAATACCGTTTTAAATCGATTTAACTCTAATAAATCTTGCTCCATACTCTCTTGAATGCTTTGGACCTGCAATTGTAATTTTCCATATGCGTTTGTAAAATCTGCTTTTGCCTGTTCATCTTCATTTACTTTTCCTGCTAGTTCATAGAGCTTACTATAATAGCTATTAAATCTAGTGCTGTATCTCATCATCTCTTGATTTAAGTCGATTAGCTTCGGATTATATTCATCAATCCACTCTCGTACATTCGCCTTTGCAAATTTTTGATGATTCGTCAAACTACTCATCGCATTTACCTTAATGTCTGGCTGTTGCAAAATAACTAATCCGTATGCTTGTATAAGCGGTGACTGTGATCCTAACATTCTAATTGAATTGGATAATGTATTTGGAGCAATTACATTTTGCGCATATACTGTTTTCACTTCTGTTTGCCCCTCCTTAGCGTAAGCGCTTACAGGAACGAAGCAACTCGTAGATACTGCTGTAACCAATAACCCTGTAATTAAAGTCTTTTTCACTTTAACTCCTCCTATGTATTAGCAACTATTACTATCGCATTTTAGTATTCTATTTTCTTGCAAATGATTTGAGATGGTTAAAAATAGAGAACGTTCTCACCGTGAGTCATGTACGAACCACCTCTCTCAAACTTTATTTCTACAGTACTTACTTATTGTTATAAAACAATTCATAACTTTTCAAATGTGCTTAGTATGAATAAAACTGTATAAATTTTCTATTTTATTGCGATTTCCACATTCACACAGTGAATATATTACATGAAAATATTATTCATTTTAAACTAATTAACGTGTGAAAGTATGAAATTTCGTTTTGTTTTCATGTAAGTTTTGTACTGTAAGGTCATTTAAACACAGCTATTTATATAACGTAAAGAAGTATTTTAATTCCCTTTATTTTCAAGCTCTCATGTCCTTATCCCAAAATAAAATTCAATTCACTTTCTCGATTAAACTATCTATATACCACAACAGGAAACACTACATATTCATAACCATTAAAATTATACTAATATATTTTTTAAATCCATATGCAATTATGCATAGCATATACACAAAAAGGATAACTTCACTTTCGTGAAGTTATCCTTTAAAAATTCCCTTACTTTTTCAAATGATACGGTACTGTCGTAATAACAACATTTCTTTTATAGAGTAAATACGCACGAATGAGTAAACTAGACTGATTATGAAGAATGTTATGCCAACCTTTTTTCGGAATAAACTGTGGTATAACGACCGTAACTCGGTAATTTGATTCACTCGCTTTATATTGCACTGTGTCAATAAATTTTGTAAGCGGCTGAATAATGCTTCTATAATGAGAATGTAATGTAACAAGCCTTACTTCAGGTTGCCACTTCTCCCATTTCTCTTCAAATTTCTTTTCCTCTTCTCTGTCAAAAGCAACATATACAGCGATAACTTGATCTGCAGAAAGAGCCTTAGCATAGTTCAGTGAATTTTCTACTACATGAGTCATACCTGCTACAGGAACGACAATTACATTCCCTTCAATCGGAACAAGTGGTTCACAAGTTTTTAAACTTAATTGATCGCCCACTGCATCATAATGCTTCTTAATTCGATGGAACAAGAAGATAATGAAAGGTAAGAAAATAAGGATTGACCAAACTTGTGCGAACTTAGTTAAAAAGAACATGCTCATAACGATAAAACTAATGACTGCACCAATTAAATTAACCGTTAATCTTAAAGCCCATCCTTCAGGCTTTTCACGAAGCCATTTTAGTACCATTCCAGTTTGAGAAAGTGTAAACGGAATAAATACCCCTACTGCATATAGCGGAATCAAGTGTTCTGTTTTCCCCTGAAAAGCTACAATTAAAATAATCGAAGAAATCCCAAGTATAATAATACCGTTTGAATAACCTAGGCGGTCTCCTCTAATCGTAAACATTCTCGGTATGAACTTATCTTTTGCAAGATTAACCGCTAATAGTGGAAATGCAGAATAACCTGTGTTAGCCGCAAGAATTAATATTAAAGCTGTTGTACCTTGTATGAAATAGTACATGAAATTACGTCCAAAAGTTTGTTCAGCAATTTGTGAAACGACTGTTACTTCCTTACTTGGATTAATTCCGTAATAATAAGCTAAAAAGACAATTCCAGAAAATAAAACTGCAAGTAATGCACCCATTGCAAGCAATGTTTTCGCTGCATTGTTAGGTGCAGGATCTTTAAAGTTTGGAATTGCGTTAGATATCGCCTCAACACCCGTTAAAGCAGAGCTTCCTGAAGCAAATGCTCGTAACAGTAAGAACAAACTAATTCCTGCAACTGGCGTTCCAATTGGCGAATGCAAAGCCTGCGAAACGTGTCCCGTTAAAATATTGTATATCCCTACACCAATTAATATAAATAGTGCTAAAACGAATAAATAAACAGGATATGCTAAAACGGAAGCTGATTCCGTTACGCCTCTTAAATTTAAGATGGTAATCAATATGACAAATATAATCGCAATGATTACATTATGTGCATGTAAGCTAGGAAAAGCAGATGTGAGCGCATCTGTACCCGCAGATACACTTACTGCAACCGTTAAAATGTAATCAACTAATAAAGATCCTCCTGCTATTAAGCCTGGATTCATCCCTAAATTCTCTTTTGATACAACATATGCTCCGCCGCCATGAGGGTAAGCAAAAATAATTTGTCGATAAGATAAAATAAGAGCTGTCAATAATACTAATACCCCAATTGCAATCGGAATGGAATACCAATAAGCTACCGCTCCAAGGCCTGCTAGTGCAATTAATATTTGCTCTGGTCCGTATGCGACCGATGACAATGCGTCAGAAGATAAAATGGCTAGCGCCTTTGTTTTATTAAGTTTTTGCTCTCCTAACTCAGTTGATTTTAACGGCCTTCCAATTAAAAACCTTTTGATAGATGAAACCAACGCTGTCCACTCTCCAATAATTTTGCACGAATTTTTCTGCTAATTACAGCGGATAAACTATTTCTTCAGAAAACAAAAAATGTCTACAAGCCATAACGAAATAGACTTGTAGACATTATTTTTTTTGTCGCACAAGCTCCACCTTCCTTCTCAATATAACGCTTACGAGGTTAGCTGTCGGATTCGGGCCTATGAGTAGCCCTACCTTTTTCAAGGATTCACCCCATTGGATTATGTACTAATCCATAAGAACGGGTCCCCCGCACCATGCGGCTTCAGCGATTTAGAAAATTGAAACTGTGGATTATAATACTCCTTTATTTTCAAAAAGTAAACAAAAATTTTAAAAAAGAAAAAAATTAAAACGATTGCGCATAATCCACCGAAAAATATACATAATGAATACTAAAAATCCACAAAGGAGACCCGTATGTCTAAAGAAAAGAAGCCTATTTTTTCCGATTCCTATTTAGATGCATTAGCAAATGAAATTAATCAGTTGTATGGGAAACGCGAACAAGAAATAAACTTGACAGAAAGAGTTAAAAGAAATAAATAATTTGTCATAAAAAATAAAAAAGAAAGCAATACATTTATATATTGCTTTCTTTTTTATTTTTTCATACATCCAATTCTATTGCCGATTTGTTAAAGACCATTTCTTCATACACTTTTAAATTTTGATATACTGCTCCTAATAATGGTGCTTCTTTAGAAAATTGCTCTGCTAAATCCAGTAAATATCCTTGTAAGTACTTCGCTTCAATGGACGAACCTTTTTCCATATCACGCTGCATCGATGACTTCATATCATACGAAATTTTATCAATTGTTTTCATATGTTCCTCAACAATGTTCTCCTTTACCGGAGCTCCTAATGCCCTCATGATTTGCACAGATTCTTCAAATAAGTTTTGGATAAAATCGCGTCCACCTTCGCTTTCGCGAATCGGTCCTATTGGTGCACGCATTAATGTTGTCACACCTGACATTACAGTAATAAATAAATATTTATGCCACATATCTTGCGTAATATTTTCACTTAAAACAAAACTAGATTTCGTACCTGCAAATGCTTTGGAAATATGATTGATTCTCTCAGAATCTTGAGACTTAATTTCTCCAAATACAAGTCTGTTGGCAGCACTCGTTTGTACAATTTCTCCCTGATTGTTTAATGTCGTCTCGATAAAGCATAGACCGCCAATTACTTTCTCTTCACCGAATTCCTTTTGTAATAGTGATAAATGAGCGATACCATTTAACAATGGGATTATTACAGTATTTTTACCTACAAACGGCTTTAAATCTATGGTCGCCTCGTGTAAATGATACGCTTTTGTTGAAAATAAAATCACATCAAATGGAGTCGTTCTATCTTCTTTCGTTACCAATTTCGGTTGAAATGAAAAATCTCCATTAACACTACGAATAACAAGGCCTTTTTCTTCTAATTGCTGTTTTCTTTTGCTGCGAACGAGAAATGTAACATCTTCTCCCTTTTCTACTAATCGGCCACCGAAAAATCCGCCAACGCCCCCAGCTCCTAATACTAAAATACGCATACAACATCCCCCTTTTTCTAACACAATTATACTAATTTTAGTATACATAACATTATACATGTCCTTTGTTAAATAAGCTGAATTTTCATTCTTAATCTAATGAACAAGAGAGGTTATTTTCAAGAAAAATTGGGCATGTTGTTTCTATAGCTTATACGGAAAGGAAACAATGTAAATGGAGGCAATACAAACAATCGAGGAAAAAGATGTAACAACAGCTATATTTCAATTTATATTCCCGTTTTCGTTTAAAACTGGATATGAACAAAATATGTTCCCTTTCTTACAAAAAAATGATTTTCGACCTTTTCGACTCGATCATCTTGAAGATGAAAATACATATTACGGGAAATTTCAAGTTTCACATCAAAATATGGAAGCATACTATCTTTCCTTTACAAATAAAATTCTCTTTCCTCATTCAGAACATCAAAAAGGATTACAGCGCTATTCTAAAGACCTTAATTTAAATGGACATTTAACAACTAACCTTATTTCCGTTCCATTCAAGATACATTCTATTGATGTAACACTTTGTCCTTATGAGCTTGGGTTCTTAACAATTCGGACAGAAATAAAAACCGCTCCTAACATGACATTATCAGAAGCGATTGAATTCGCGGCTCGCTTCCGTGTACTTGAAACTAAAAGTGATACGACTGAGACTATTTGTATTGAATGTGATGGAAAAAAATATTCACAAGTAGAAAAACTTATATTCGGTGATTTATTTCATGGTTTAACAGACTTCTTTGAGAACAAGAGATTGCGGAGTTCTTACTTTCAAACATTCCCTTTCTTTGAAGACCAGCGAATGTATGTACAAACTCTATTATCCATAAACAAAGAGTCAGACCTTCATATAATCGATGTATATCGAGCTTCCAGTCTTTCCGGATTATCAGATGATGGTAAGCCATATATTAGTGCAAATAATGTTCCTTATATTCACGATTATTTAACAAAACATTCTTATCAAAGATGGGCTCCTAACCGTTACTTTATTATGGAAGAACATATTTTCACATGTATTACAAATGAAGGTGAACAAGCAGTCACTAAACTTGCTAGCCAAATGTACGGGGAGTTTTATTACGCTTTATTATTAAATTTATTTCATAAAGTTGTTTTATTAAAGATGGCAAACGCCTATGCTGAATTAAATATTGAGCAAGATACAAATGAGATTGAGAAATTAATTTATTCAATAAATTCGTTTACAGCTAATTATTTTTCTTTAGAATTAGTATCCCAATCACAAAGTGAAGATATTTTCTTTCGTCTAAGAAAACTTTTTAACATTGAAGTACTGTACACGAACGCGAAACAAAATCTCGATAGTTTATTTAAATATCAAGAAAATGTTGCTTCAAAAAAAGATAGCCTCTTATTATTAATTTTAACGCTCTATTCTGTTGTAGGCCAAATGTTAGGGTTTACTATGATTGATCTTTTAAGAAACACCGATTCAAACAAAATATCATCGCCTTTTGAATTTTTTGCTCTATTAATAGCGATTAGTGGCATAGTCATTTCACTTATTTTAGGTATACAAAGTTTATACCAATGGAGTGTACAACATAAACGAAGAAAAGCATGGGTAAAACAAACTGTACTTTCTGCTGTGAAAGAGAAGGATAGTACAAAGTAACTAAAAAACAGATGGCAGCACGATGCTACCATCTGTTTTCTATTATGCTTACTTACCTGCTTCGATTTTTTCTAATGTAGCAGCTACTTGCTCTTCTGTTAATTCGTGTTGCACGATATAACGATTACGTGGGTGTACACGACATTCATGAGAACATGCACGTAAATGTTTTGCTTCACTTTCTTCAGAACATAAAATTTTCTTGTTACATTCAGGGTTTGCACAGTTTACATAGCGCTCACAAGGTTCACCTGTAAAGTGATCTTTACCAACGATAACATGTTCTTTTTGGTTTACTGGTACAGCGATACGCTCATCAAATACGTAACATTGACCATCCCAAAGTTCACCTTGTACTTCTGGATCTTTTCCGTACGTTACAATTCCGCCATGAAGCTGGCTTACATCTTCATAACCTTCACGAACTAACCAACCTGAGAATTTCTCACAACGAATTCCACCTGTACAGTACGTTAAAATCTTTTTACCCTCAAGTGTTTCTTTATTTTCTCTAATCCAATCTGGTAATTCACGGAATGATTCAATATCTGGTTTAATCGCACCTTTGAAGTGTCCTAAATCAAATTCATAATCATTTCGTGCATCAATGATAACTGTATCTTCTTGTTTCATTGCCTCATAAAAATCTTTTGGTTCTAAATACTTCCCAGTAATTTCTTTCGGGTTAATGTCGTCTTCTAGACGAAGTGTAACTAACTCTGAACGAGGACGTACGTGCATTTTCTTGAATGCATGTTCATCTGCCTCATCAATTTTAAATACGATTCCAGCAAAACGTGGATCATTATTCATCGCTTCCACGTATTTTTCTGTTTGCTCAACAGTTCCAGAACAAGTTCCGTTAATTCCTTCTGTCGCTACAAGAATTCTTCCTTTTAACTCAAGTGATTTACAAAATTCTAAATGCTGTTCAGCAAATTCTTCTGGATTTTCAATTGTTGTGTACATGTAATACAGTAATACTCTATATGGTTTTGTAGTTGCCAATGTATTTCTACCACCTATCTAAATTTTAAAATCATGTATAAGTTAACGTTCATATCAAAACATATATAATAAGAAAATACATACTAAATTGTACTTAGCCTATTTTCTTCTATTTACAATTTTTTCTATAAGTTAACAAAAATAAAAACAAGATTACAGAACAAAACACTACGGTTAGGTTGTAATCCCAATATATTATATATCATACAATTTCATTTCCATCAATTAATATGCTGTAATATAGGCTGTATGTTCACATAAATTTCAAAAACAACCCTATAATTTATTATCTTCTCCCTTATTCAACAACCATAAACTCCCAAAATATTTTTGCATCGTCACACCATTCATTGCACACAGTCATATAATTTGCATTAAGGAAACTTTTATGTTCAAATGAAATTGCCACATCATATATCTAAATGTATTGAAATAATGAGTAAAAATAAAGTGAAACTTTAATCAAGTTAAGATTTCAAAGGGGAATACTACTATGAATAAAGATATAACAAAAGATGAACAAGTCCCTTCTCAAAGTACAACAGTTCAATCAGCCCATTTAGCGTTAAGTGGACAAACAAAAGGCTTTAAAAGACTGTTACCATTCTTAGGACCTGCTTTTATCGCATCAGTTGCTTATATTGATCCTGGGAACTTCGCTACAAATATCGCAGCTGGATCACAATATGGGTATTTATTGCTTTGGGTAATACTCGCTTCTAATTTAATGGCTGTATTAATTCAAACTTTATCAGCTAAATTAGGAATCGCTACTGGGAGAAATCTTCCTGAAGTAGCTCGCGAAAACTTCCCCAAACCAGTTTCCATCGGTTTATGGATACAAGGGGAACTCGTTATTATGGCTACAGATTTAGCTGAATTTATTGGGGCAGCACTTGGCTTATACTTACTATTTGGAATTCCGATGTTACCAGCTGCTTTAATTACAGCAGTTGGATCATTTATTATTCTTGAATTTCAACGCAGAGGCTTTCGTCCATTAGAAGCTATTATAACAGGTATGATTTTTATCGTTGTTATCGCTTTTGGTATCCAAGTCTTTTACGCAAAACCGGAATTAAGCCCTCTACTCTCAGGACTTTTCACTCCAAAATTCCAAGGTGTAGATAGCATCCTTTTAGCAGCTGGAATTTTAGGTGCGACAGTAATGCCGCACGCGATATATTTACATTCGGCCTTAACGCAGCGCCGTGTAGTCGGAACAAATGATGAACAAAAGAAAAAGATTTTCCGCTTCGAATTCATCGATATTATTATTGCAATGGTTATCGCTGGAGCAATTAATGCAAGTATGTTAATTGTAGCAGCTGCACTATTCTTTAAAAACGGCTTGCACGTTGAAGACCTTGATGTTGCTTTTAACCAGTTCAGTAATTTAGTCGGTCCTGTATCGGCTGCATTATTTGGGATTGGACTTTTATCAGCAGGTTTATCTAGTTCTTCTGTTGGTACGATGTCTGGTGATATTATTATGCAAGGATTCATTCGAATGCATATTCCGTTATACTTACGCCGATTTATAACAATGATTCCGCCTCTCGTTATTATCGCTTTAGGTGTAAATCCAACTTACGCTCTCGTTATGAGTCAAGTTGTCTTATCTTTCGGTATTGCCTTTGCATTAGTACCACTTATTATGTTTACAAGTAATAAGAAGATTATGGGTGCACTCGTCAACCATCGCATTACAACATTTATCGCGTGGTTAATCGCTGCACTTATTATCGTTTTAAATATTTTCTTACTGTATCAAACATTTGTAGGTTAATAAAAAAGGGTATTCCAAATTTGATTTGGAATACCCTTTTTGTATGAAATGATTTCCTTCTACTTACCACTTATGTATGTCCCTCTTTCCGGCATTATCGCACCTTTTTCAGTTCGAAAATAAAGTGGTAAGCCTTCCGTGAAAAACATACTCACCTTGGATGGATCCTGCCTTTGATGATGGATATGTAAATGTGGTTCACTTGAACTTCCTGAGTTACCGACTTGGGCAAGAACCTCCCCTTCATTTACACGTTCGCCTTCCCTCACTTTAATTGATCCTTTCTTTAAATGGGCAAGAAACAAAAATGTACCTGTTTCATCCAGTCGTAAATAAATATGATTTCCCGCCATCGATTGAAAATCATCCGATCCCGGAACTAAATCTATTTCATCATTTTTAATTGATACAACTGTCCCAGAAGCTGGTGCCATTACTTTCGCTCCATATATTCCATAATCCTCTAACTTACTACTTTTCACTTCAGCTGGTGGAATGAGAATATCGTATGCCCATCGTTCATTTGGTTTTATAACGTGATAGTTCGTTTCTAATTTATCGCCGCCCCAACCTATCAATGCTCGTTCATTCAAAGGAAAACGAACGACTACTTTAGGACTCATAGACTGTACATCTACTGGGTATGCAATTCTCCCAATGTTAGCGAACCATCCCACGGGCCAAGCTCCAATGGTAGAAAACAGAACTATTAATAGTAGCATTCCATCTATCCGCTTTCTAAAAATGCCTTTCCAAACAAACATTACTGCTGAGCCTATTAAGAGAAAAACTGAAATTACACTAAAGGCCTGTATAATCCACCAAACAAAGACTGATGTAACGCCATTACCTAAATAAACTAAACTCCAACTTATAATTAAAAAAGCAACTATAATCGCTAATAAAAATCTCTTCCACATGCTGTATCCCTACTCTCCTATCTTTGTTCCCCATGATACGAAGTAAAAATTACGACATATGAAAGAAATACTTACGACTTTCTTACATTTCTTTATACTGCGGTAAAACGATAGTGAAAACCGTTTCTTTATCGTTACTACGTACAGTGATATCTCCTTTATGAAGTTCCGCTATACTTCTCGCAATTGCAAGCCCCATTCCTTTTCCACCCGTATGAGAGCTACGTGATTTTTCACCACGATAAAACTTTTCAAAAACGTAAGGAAGGTTCTCATTCGGAATGCATTGTCCAAAATTTTTAATTTCTATTTCAACATTCATATCTCTTTTAGAAACTTGAATTAAAAGCTCCTTTCCGTCTTGCCCGTACATAATACTATTACTAATTACATTTTCGAATAGCCTCACCATAACCGCTACATCCATTTCCACATGTAACACCTTATCACCTTTAATACAAAAGCTCATATCAGCATCATCTAGTTGTGGTAAAAAATCAATCATGATTTGTTCAATGAACGCTTTCATATTTATTACACTTTTATGTAATTCGATCTCTCTATAATTTATTTGACAATATTCTAATAAACCATCTACTTGATTTTTTAATTCATAACTTTTTCGCTTTAATATACTTACATACTGTTCACATTCTTCTCTATTTGAATGAAGCTGATTTCCTAACAGGTCCGCGTAACCTATTAGGGATGTTACAGGTGTTCGTAAGTCATGAGAAATATTACTAATCATTTCATTTTTCATTTCTTGCGATTTTTTTTCATTCTCGATAGACTCTTTTAAACTTTTGGCCATTCTATTAACATTCGCTGCTAATTCACCAATCTCGTCATTTTTTGAAATAAGTATATGTATTTCAAAATTACCATTACTTATTTCCTTCAGACTCTTGTTAATTTCAGATAATCTTTTCATCATTGTTTTTGTCATGAATGCAAAGTATATTGTAGTAAAAATTAAAAAAACTATTAAATATAAAAATGAATATTTTTCCTCTAACGCAGTAACATGACTATATATATTTCCAATTACAATTTGAAACGCTATTATACTTACAGTTGCTAACAAAATGCTACATATGAATGCGATAAAAAACTTAGCTCTCATGCCTTGTAATGATTTAATCTTCAATTTTATATCCGACTCCCCAAACATTTTGAATAAACTTCGGCTCTTTTGGATTCTCTTCAATTTTATTTCTTAATCTTGCAATATGAACCATTACTGTATTATTACTTTCATAGGCCCTTTCTTTCCAAACGCTTTCATATATTTCTTCAATAGTAAACACACGATTCATTGCAGCGGCCATTAAGTACAAAATATCATATTCAGTTTTCGTAAGATTGATTGTTTCTCCATATAACATCACTGTTCTCGACACTTCATCTATTTCTAAACCTCTAATGTTTATTTTCTTTTCTATTACTTGAACAGCATTTTGATTGAAGTATGTATACCTTCTTAATTGAGCTTTCACTCTTGCTATAAATTCAATTGTACTGAACGGTTTCACAATATAATCATCTGCCCCAGTACTAAATCCAACGACTTTATCTACGTCCGCTGATTTCGCGCTTAAAAACATAATTGGTAAACTATATTTCTCTCTTATCCTTCTACACAATTCAATCCCATCCATTTGAGGCATCATAACATCAAGGATAGCAAGTTGAACATCATTATTATTCAATACCTCTAACGCCTCTTCTCCGTTGTCAGCACTAAAAACACTAAAACCTTCTTGTTTTAAATTTTCATTAACGAATCGAATAATATCTCGATCATCATCTACAATTAAAATTGAGTTTTTCTCCATATACAAACCTCTTTTTGAAATATATTCCACAATCAATTTTATCACAAATCAAAACCATACTTTCCTCTTGAATAATCTTTATTTTCAGATTAAATTATATAATAACAAATACATTCTAGTTTCATAAGAAATGGAGTGAAAATATGTTTCCTATATTAAAAACCAACCGACTCATTTTACGAGAACTTACCGACGAAGATGCACCGAGTATATTACAGTGCTTTTCTAATACCGATGTCCTGCGCCATTATGGTCAAAAACCATTGAAAAATTTGGATCAAGTAAAACAAATCCTTACTAATTTTAAGTTGGGGTACAACGCAAGAAGCGGCATTAAATGGGGAATCGAATTAAAAGACAAGAAAGGGCTCATTGGAACAATTGGTTTTCATGATTGGTCTTCTGAACATAAACGAGCAAATATAAGTTATGCCTTTTTGCCTGAACACTGGGGAAATGGATATGCTACTGAGGCAGTTTCTGAAATTATATCTTATGGCTTCCATACGCTCCATTTAAAACGTATCGGGGCAATTGTATTTCTTGAAAACGAAGCTTCAAATAAAGTGCTATTAAAATTAGGATTTGAAAAAGAAGGGATTCTAAAAAACTATATGTATCAAGATGATATCCCATATGATACGAATTTTTATTCTTTATTAAAATCCGTTTAATAGATATAATTCCAAAAAAAGAAACCTCACTTTTAAAAGTAAGGTTTCTTTTTTGATTAATAGTTTTACTTATTATCGATATAAGCATTCTTATAAGTATAAACGCCACCAAATTGATGCTTTTCAATTCCTTTTACATAATCCTTTTGTACATAAGCGGAACCAATATGATAAAGCGGTGCTACCGCAGCGTCCTCTAATATGACCTGCTCAGCTTCTCGCAACGCTTCCCATCTTTTCTTTTGATCTAGTATAAGATCATTTTTAGCTTTTTTTATTAGCTCATCGTAATGAGGATTAGAATAATTCATTTTATTATTTGGATTACTTGTCGTAAATAGCTCTAAATAACTAATTGGATCTTTATAATCTGGTCCCCAATTTACCATAGATATATCGTAATCACCTGTTTGTTCTAATTGTAATTTTTGCTTAAATGGCTGTTGTTTAATTTGTATCGTTAATCCATGCAAATTCTTCTCTAAGTCACCTTTTATATATTCCGCCATACGTTTTGCGTTATCTTGTTCAAACGTTAAAAACTCGAGTTTTATTTGTTCTACTCCAACTTCTTTTTTCGCTTCTTCCCAAATCTTTTTCGCATTTTGCAAATCATATGGAGAAAGATCTCCGTTTTCTTTTCTAAAATCTTTACCAGTCTCTTCATTTACATGACCAACTGGTACAAGTCCACTTGCAGGTTTTGCCCCGTTATTAATAAAGTGAGCAACAAAATCCTTCTTATTTAACGCTAATGAAATAGATTGACGTACTTTCTTATTTGCTAACGCATTATTTTTTTCATTAAAACGTAGCATAGCAATTCCAGGATCGCTCGACATATGCAATTGCTTATTCCCTTTATACTTGTCTACAAATTGAGAATTAATTGGTACTCGATCCAAATCGCCAGCTTCATATAAATTTACTGCTGTCACTGTATCCTTCACAATTTGAAAGTTTATTTCTTCTAATTTCACTTTCTTTTTATCCCAATATATATCATTTTTCTTTAATTGAAATTCTTGTTCATGCTTCCACTTCTCTAATACAAATGGACCGTTATATATGAGATTACTAGGTTCCAATGCATAATTCTCTCCTTGTTCTTTTAAAAATGATTCGTGCTGTGGTAAGTATATAGGTAACGCTAACAACTGTAAAAAATACGGAATTGGCTGTTCTAGTTCCACTTCTAACTTATAATCATTTATAACTTTAACCCCAAGTTCATCAAGAGGCATTGTTCCCTTATTTATCTCTTTCGCATTTTTCACGTAAAAGAGCATATACGCATATTGAGACGCTGTTTCATGACTTACCGCCCGTCTCCACGCAAACATAAAATCATTGGCTGTTACACTGTCTCCATTTGACCATTTTGCATCTTTACGCAAATCAAATGTATATTTTTTACCATCTTCACTTCTTTCAAACGATTTTGCTACTGCTGGAATAGGCTGATCTTGATCATCTAATACATATAACCCTTCAAATATGTTTTGCATAACGTGCGCTGATGTACCATCCATCGTTTTTGTAGTATCAAGAGAAGGAATTTCTTCTGATACCGTTACATTTAATACTTGTTTTTTTGCCTCTGTGTCACTTTTATTCGCTTTATTATTACAAGCTGCTAATAATAAAGTTGTAACAAGTGCCATTACTATTAAATGGCTCTTTTTTCGCTTCATGAGTTGTTCTCCTTAAGTATAAAATATTATAAAGCGTTATATATTATAGCAGAAATACTAACAGAAAGATGCGACATTCTTTTGAATATTTATTCGTTCAAGAAAAAAGCTATCCTTTTAAAAAAGGATAGCTTTCTCAACTGATATATAATTACCTATCTTTGTAAACCTCGTTTATAACGACTTGCTTCAAATATAATACGCTCTTCATCTAATGTTTTACATTCACCATTCCAAACGACACGTTTACCATTAATAATTACATCGCTTATATCTTTTCCACTAGCTGCATACACAAGATGTGATAACACTTCATCTGCCGGTTGTAAATGCGGCTTATTAGATGGGTCAATCGTAATAAAATCAGCACACTTTCCAACCTCAAGTGAGCCCGTTTGTTTCATCCCGATTACTTCAGCAGCTCCTTTAGTCGCAAGTGTAAGAGCTGTTTCAACTGGTAACGCTGTTGCATCTTGATGAATACCTTTTTGTAATAATGTTGCAATGCGCATTTCTTCAAACATATCTAAATTGTTGTTAGACGCCACACTATCTGTTGCAATTCCTACTTTTATTCCTGCTTCTAGCATCGCTTTTACATTCGCTATACCAGAACCTAGTTTTAAATTACTATTTGGGTTATGAGCTACTCGAACATCATGTTCTGCTAAAAATGCACGCTCATTTTCATTTAATACTACACCGTGCGCAATAACTGTTGGGCGTTTAAACAATCCGCAACTTGCTGCATATTCTACTGGACGCTTCCCATACTGTGCTTCAATATCACGTACTTCACGCTCTGTTTCAGAAAGATGAATATGAACCATCGTTTGATTTTCTACTGCAATACGAGCACACTCTTCTAACAGTTCTGTGGAACATGTATATGGACTATGCGGTGCAACCATCGTAGTTAACATACCACTTTCGTTATAGTAACGCTTCACATATTTCTCAGCTTCTTCAATTGCTTTCTTTTCATCGTCTTTCGTTCCGAAGCTAAATAAAGTTCTTGAAACAGCAGCACGCATTCCACTCCTTGATACCGTTTCCATAATTGCATCTTGGTCTACTCCAATAGGATTAAACATATCAGAGAATGATGTTGTACCACTTTTCACCATTTCAAGTAATCCTAATTCCGTGCTAGCGACCGCAAGCTCTGGCGTAAACTGACTTTCAAGTGGCCAAATTCTCGTCTCAAGCCATGGCTGCAATAACATATCATCTCCGATACCTCTCAAAAGGCTCATAACAACATGTGTATGTGTATTGACAAGCCCTGGTAAAACCCACTTTCCTTTCATGTCAATTACTTCATCTACTTCAAAATCGTTAGCGAATTCTCCGCTATTTACATCTATAATTTGATCATTTTCTACAATGATATATCCATTTTCTATCACTTCATTTTGTTCATTCATCGTTGCAATTGTAGCGTTTACATAAGTTGTTTTCAAAAGTATTTCCCCTTTCAACTCTATGAAGTCCCCTTTAATTAGTTACCACCATTATAGTAACTTATTGAAGATTAAGAGTCAAAAGATAATTTTAATTCTTTCGTTGTCTTTTCCTTCAAAATGCTATATTGTTTTTCATTTGTATCTGCAAATGCTTCTTCACGGCTCGACTTCATGTCCATATAGTTTAATGTTTCATGAAATTGGGTCCTAGTAAAATCATACCTTTTCCCATCTACTTTATTGTAGAAATGCCATACTTCACCTATCTTCGTCTTTATTATCTCTCCCCCGCACAATTCTTGGACAATAAGGGCCGTTACACCACATTGTCCCTTTGCTGGGCTTTCGCTCGTCCACTTAGAACTCGTTTCTATTGACCAAGATTTTCTTAATGCTTCATATAGTTGTTTAATCTTTATGCTATCCATATTCAGCATCTCCTGACATTAGCAATTTCACACATCATATTATAAAAGCGGTAAAAGGCAATTTTTAAAAATCATTACTATTTGTAACACCGTTCAATATATTGAACGGTGTTACAAATGATTTAATTCACCTTTGCTCCATAACATCTCGCAACTGCAACCGCCTGCGCTATATCTAATTTCACGTTTTTTAAATCAAAAGCTTTAAAATCAAATCTATCAACTACAGCTCCTCTTAAATCCGCCCCACTAAGTTTCACCTTACCTAATTGTGCGCCCGTTAAATCCGCTTCACGCAAATCTGCTTTTTCTAAATTACATTCATATAGGTCAGCTTCAATTAAACGAATACCCTTTAACATTTGTTTACTTAAGTTTGCAAACCTTAAATTCGTATATGACCAATCGCCTGATATAATTGTTATTCCGTCTAAATTCGCCTCTTCGAAATCCGAACCAGTCATTTTACATTCTTCAAACTTAGATACAAATAAATTCGCACCAAAAAACCTACAATTAGCAAACGTAGTTCCTTGATGGATAGAAGCATTAAAAAGAGTACCAGTAAAATCACATTCTATGAAATTACAATTTTTAGTAAAAACTTCTGATGCATCTATCCCTCTAAAACGGCATTTTATGAAGGTACAATTTTTCAATTCCTCTTCTTTTATCCAGACATCTTGAAAATCTATTTCTACATATTCTTTATTTACAAATTCACTCATAATCAATCCTCCAATTTTTCAAAAAACCTCACTTCAGCATGAAGTGAGGTTTCTTCTTATACAATATGCTCATCTAACCATGAAATCAAATCTTGAAATACATCTTCTCTATTCACTTCATGGAACATTTCATGTCTACCATTTTCATATAAACGAAGTGTTACATCTTTCACACCACATTTTTTATAGTTTTCGTATACTTCTTTTACACCTTTCCCCATATCCCCAACAGGATCACAATCACCAGAGAATATATGTATTGGAAGATTTTTTGGTGTCTTCTTGTATTCTTCTATTTTATTTACTTCTAGAACTCCATGAAACAATTCTCGGTAAAAACTAGTCGTGCAAATGAATCCACATAACGTATCCGCAATATACTTATCAACTTGATGAATATCTGAAGATAACCAATCAAATTTCGTACGATTTGGCTTAAAGTGTGAGTTGAAGTTTCCGAAAGATAAGAAGTTCAGCATCGGACTTTTCGTTTTCTTTCCGCGAAGTTTCATCTCAATTGTCGCTACTTTATGACCGATACTTCCTAAAAGCCCTGGATTTCCACCAGTTCCTGAAATAAGGAATCCATCATATAATTCACCTTTAAGTTGTACAGCACGTCTTGATAAAAAAGAACCCATACTATGTCCAAGTAAAAATAACGGGCATGTCTGCTCTTCTTTTATCATTTCCGAAACAAAGATAACATCAGACACAGCCTGATTCCAACCTACATTTGGTTCAAAATGACCATAGTCTTCTTCCCTTTTCACTGTTTTTCCATGCCCTTTATGATCATGAGCATAAACACCATATCCTGCTTCTAATAAAGCATCAATAAATTCTGTATAAACACCTGCATGTTCTGTCATACCATGTGCAATTTGAACAATTCCCCGCGGATTTCCTTCTGGTAACCATTTACGCAAGTAAATTTCCGATTTATCCAATGCCGTAACGAAATTTTCCTGTATGCTCATTCCGACAGCCTCCAAATCTATTATGTATATCTTTTTTTATAATGAATAAACATTCATTATTCTTATTATGTATTATATGCAATTGCTTTCATTATGACAAATGATCTATTTTTCCGATTACATATTAAACTATTATCTTGACGAATTTAAAATAAAATTATATAGTTACTTACATAAAGTAATTAATATATTTTTAGGAGGTTTTAATCATGATGCCCTCACTATTTTTAGCACATGGATCACCTATGCTTGCTATTCAAGATACAGACTATACACGCTTTTTAAAGACACTTGGAGAAACATATAAACCGAAAGCTATTGTTATTTTTACCGCTCACTGGGAAAGTGAAGTATTAACGATCTCCTCTTCAGATGAAGTATATGAAACAATTTATGACTTTGGAGGTTTTCCTCCTGAGTTATACGAAATCAAATATCATGCGAAAGGCTCTTCTAGCATTGCGTCTATGCTAGAAACAAAATTTAAAAACAAAGGCATTCCAGTCCATCATAATATGACGAGAGGTTTAGATCATGGCTCATGGACACTCCTGCATCGTATGTACCCAGAAGCCAATATTCCTGTCGTACAAATATCAGTAAATCCATTCCTTCCTGCAAAAGAACAATTTGAAATTGGAGAAGCACTAAAAGGACTTGGACAAGAAGATATTTTAGTAATCGGCAGCGGAGTTACTGTTCATAATTTACGAGCATTAAAATGGAATGAAACAACTCCGGAACAATGGGCGATTGAATTTGATGATTGGATTATAAATCATATGCATACTAGCGATAAAGATGCATTGTTTAACTGGGAAAGAAATGCTCCTCATGCACAATTAGCTGTACCAAGAGCGGAACATTTTGTTCCTCTATTTATCGCGATGGGTAGTGGTGAGAACGACGGTACGGTCATTCACCGTAGCTACGAGCTTGGTACATTAAGTTATCTTTGCCTTCAATTTTAATGAAAAAGGATGAAGCAATATTGCTTCATCCTTTTTCTGTTTTTCATTCACATAGTTAACTAACTTCCAAATGTCGTTTCTCTGATACCTCTTCGTTCTTACTATGAAAATAAACCCAAATGCACGCAATAAATAATAGTGATGATGTAGAGAAGAAAACATATTGGAAGCCTGCATGAGCTGCAATTTGTCCACCAAGTACTGGCCCAATCATATTTCCTAAAAACTGAAATGATTGATTATATCCAAATATTCGTCCCGTTACATGGGTTGGCGTATGTTGTTTTAGTAGAGTTTGTACGGAAGGTAATAGTCCTGCTTGTGCAATACCTAATAAAAAGCGAAGAATTAATAGTTGCCAAGCTGAGGTTACAAATGCTTGCGGAATAAAAATAATTCCTGCAGCAAACAACGCTACAACTAACGTTTTTTGAGGTCCAATATGATCTGATAATCTTCCTAGCTTAGGAGCTGCTAAAATAACTGCTAATCCTGTCGCAGACATGACTGCACCTGCAAGCATTTCAATATGATCTGTTCCTGGTCCTGCCAAATGCTTTACATACAACGTAATAATAGGTTGAATCGACATATTTGCAAGCTGAATAATAAACGTTGCTACAAATAAACTTATTATTAAATGTTTTGCAGGGACCATCGTCCATACTTTTTTCGGCTGTGCCTTTTTTTCTTTAGCAGAATGTTTCTCCTCATGTAAGAAGAAAAAGACGATAAGAAAGGACAGGAATAAGAAAGCTCCTGTAACTAGAAAAACATGGCGCATTCCGATTAACTCTGACAAATAACCTCCGAGTATCGGCCCAAGTAACGAACCGCTCACGCCTCCAGTTGAGATTGTAGAAATTGCCCAACCTGAATGTTCTTGCGGAGTTTCTGCAGCAATAAGTGTCATCGCTGTAGAAAGGAAACCTGATACCGATCCCATTAAAAACCGAAGTGCGACTAATTGATACACATCTGTCACAAACCCCATAAGCGTCATAATTATCGCCATACCAAGGCTAGCACGTATAAGCATCAATTTCCGTCCATGTATATCACCCAGCTTTCCCCATATCGGTGATACAATCGCACCCATTAAAAATGTTACACCAAATGCAAGTCCCGACCACTGTGCAATACTAGAAGTGCCGGTCACCCCTAATTCCTCAATATAAAAAGATAAAAAAGGAATTACTAAACTCATACCGGCTGCAGTGGTAAAACAACCTAGCCAACAAATCATTAAATTTCGTTTCCAGCTGGCCATTTTCACACCTTCTTTCATTAGATACCCATTCTACACCGTTTCCTGGAAAAAGTTTAGTAATTTGATTTATACATAATAAAACTCTATCCCTTTGCATTCTTTGCAAAGGGATAGAGTTAATTATCTCCTATGGGTATTAAACGTGCATTACAGCACCTCTCATAAAACTCAATCGGACCTGCTTGTCCTATAATTGCATACTCATATCCGCTTTTCTTCATGTTATATAAACAATGATTCAATAACGTCTTCCCAACACCGTTCACACGATTATGTTTCGCTGTACCCATCGGGCCAAACAACCCTTTTTTTCCTCTCACAACATCGTAACAAGCGAAACCAATGATTGCTCCTTCCTGCTCAGCAATAAAAATAGGCAACTCCTCTTTATATGTCCGAAATCCATAATCTAAAGATTTTAACCAACGTTCACCAAATTCATCCTTAACAAAACGTGCCAACTTTTCAAAATCAGAAAAGACAGCTCTTCTAACATTAAAATTTAAATTATTATAAATAGGATTAAATCTTTTTAAATCAACGGTTAAGTCTCTTGACTCAGATGTAATACTCAGCAGCTCTTTTTGCACGTTTTTACTTATAACCTTTTCAATAACTGTATCAACTTGAAACAGTGCATATAAAACATGCCCTTCATTTATTAATACTTGCTGAAAACGGTCCATCCGTTTCTTTGCTACTTGTAAAACTTCTATCGTCTTATTTGAAACTTTAAACTCCCCAACATTTATGTATTCTATTTCATTTGCATAATATTGTTGAAGTAGCGATACCTTTGCTAAAAAATCCATACCCACCGTGTGAAATAAATACATATGTAACTCCGCGCAAACTCCATTACCTTCCTTACAAGCTCCTATAAATAGATGCATAGGATGAATAATACCTTTATTACACTCAACCTCTCGCGTTGCAATCTCCAATATTTTATGTGCACGTTTTGTAAATTGAAATTCCTCCATATACATCCCTTCCCCCTAATAACTTGATATCAAGCCGTAAATATATATAATTGAAACAATTATTCCAACTACTAATATCCCTGGAAGTAAATTTGCTACTTTAATTTTAATGAATCCAAGTAAGTTTAATCCAATTGCAAAAATCATAATACCACCAGTTGCTGTCATTTCAACTATAAATTGATTCATTAATTTCTCTGGTACAAAACTATTAATTTGTGTTGCAAAAACTGCAATACCTCCCTCATATAAAATCACTGGAATTGCTGAAAATACCACTCCAATTCCTAGAGTTGTCGTTAATATAATAGAAATGAATCCATCGATAATCGCCTTTGTAAATAAAATATCATGATTTCCGCGAATCCCACTGTCCAATGCACCAAGTATCCCCATCGCTCCGATTGCAAAAATAAGCGTGGCTGTTACAAAGCCTTCTGATATGCTCCCTTTCCCTTTCGATCCAACTTTATTTTCTAGCCAATCCCCTAACAGTTTTAACCTTTCTTCTAATTGTAGCCATTCTCCGATTACCGTACCAATAACTAAACTTAGTATGACAACAAGAAAATTTTCACTTTTTAATGCCATTTGAAGTCCAAGTACAGTAACCGCTAAACCAATTGCATGCATAATTGTTCCCTTCATACTTTCTGGAATCGCACTAAATAATTTACCAAGTAAAGTACCAAATATAATACAAATCCCATTTACAACTGCTCCTAATATAACCATTTCTCATTCTTCACCCTTCGAATTCTTTATTTCTATATTTTGGTTTATACATTGATTTACAGGTTACCTATATGTTAACGTAATATTGTGAATATTAACAAACGTTTTTCACTACATAACCCGCTATTTTTTTGTAACTATACAAAGACCGATTGCCTTTAGTAGATTCATTGTTAATCTAATTGCGGGATAAACTCAAAAGGGAAGGTATTTATGAAAACTTTACTAAAACGATTTCTGTTAATAGCCTTTTTCATTACACCAATTGTTTTATTAATCAACTACTCTTTTATTTCAAAAGCGAAAGACAAACCTGATATGCAAAACAAATCTAGTAAAACAGCTTCAAAAAGCGAAAAGAAAACCGAAGACCCTGAAATCACACTCACCTTCTCTGGTGATACAATGTTCGATTGGCAATTACGTCCCGTAATCGAAAAAAATGGGGCTGATTATCCATTCCAACACGTAAAAGAAGAAATAACGAAAGCTGATATTTCTTTTGTTAATTTAGAGTCAGCATTTACAACGAGAGAAAAAAGAGTACCTGGGCAACAATTTTGGATTAAAAGTGATCCATCCACACTACAAGCCATTAAAAACACCGGATATGACATCGTGAACATTGGCAATAACCATACGCTTGATTATGGGCAAGATGGACTACTAGACACCATTTCTCACGTCGAAAAATTAAAACTACCTTACACTGGAGCCGGAAAAAATGCTGAAGATGCTTATACTGCTCGTGAACTAACTGTAAAAGGAAAAAAGTTTAAATTTCTTTCCTTTGTACGCTTTATGCCCAACTTTAATTGGGTAGCTGGTGACAATAAACCCGGCGTTGCAAACGGATATGACCTAGATCTTGTAACAAAAACGATTCAAGAGCAAAAGAAAGATGCTGATTATGTAATCGTCTATATGCATTGGGGCGTCGAAAAATCTAATCGTCCAATAGAATACCAGAAACAATATGTTCCAAAAATGGTAGAGGCGGGTGCTGATGCAATCGTTGGAAGTCACCCGCATTGGTTACAAGGATTTGAGTATTACAATAAAGTTCCTATCGCATACTCGTTAGGAAACTTTTTATTCCCGAATTATGTAAATGGAAAGAGTGCCGAAACAGGTGTATTAACTTTAACCTTTAAAGGTAAGGATGTCCAAATGTCATTCAATCCTTACATCATTCGCAACAACCAAGTTTCTCCTGTAAATGAAGAAGAAAAGAAAAAAGCACTGCAATATTTACAAACGGTTTCAACTGATGTAGAAATTGATGATACTGGGAAAATAATAAACAAACGCAACTAAACAGCACGAAATTCATTTCTCTGTAACATACATTACGGGATAGGTGATGAATATGCTGAAAAACTTATTAGAAAATATAAGTCTGTTAGAAAACGTGTATAAAATATCTATAGCGATCCTGCTTTTATGTTCATTTTTTTCTGTTAGACTTCTAAGAAAAATAAGGCGAGAGAGAAAACTTACTCCCTTTGAATTTACAATGTATGTAATCATTCGTATTGCAATACTTTTTTGGTTAACTAGCTTTATCCTTCTTGAATATGGAGCGTATTTCGTTTAACTTTCAAAGAATAAAAAAGATAGAACAAGCAGGATTTCCCTCCTGTATCTATCTTTTTTATTTCAAGTAGAATTGTATGTTAACTCTTTTCTTTTATTAAATAAGTAAATCAAACAGCACAGGATTTTTATTAAGCTCCACGAATTGAATGTTATTTTCTTGAAAACGAGTAATTAAAGCTTCATAGTCTTCCTTATGCTTTAATTCTACCCCCACTAAAGCTGGACCATTTTCTTTATTATGTTTCTTAATATACTCAAAGCGAGTAATATCATCTTCCGGTCCTAATCCTTTATCAAGAAACTCTCGTAGTGCTCCTGAACGTTGCGGAAATTCAATGATGAAATAGTGCTTTAATCCTTCATGAATAAGGGATCGTTCTTTCATTTCTTGCATTCTATCAATATCATTATTTCCACCACTTAACGTGCATACAACTGTTTTTCCCTTTATTTCATCTCTGTATAGATCAAGTGCCGCAATAGAAAGCGCACCAGCTGGCTCTGCTACAATCGCATTTTTCTTATACAGTTCTAAAATCGTTGTACAAACCTTTCCCTCCGGTACTAAAACAATATCATCAATTACATCTTTACATGTTTCAAAAGTTAACTTTCCTACCTTCTTAACAGCTGCTCCATCAACAAAACTATCAATCTTTTCTAATGCAACATTTTCATTTTGAAGAAAAGCTTCTTTCATAGATGCAGCTCCCATCGGTTCTACACCGATTACCTTTGTAGTAGGACTAACCCCCTTTACATATGTACCAATACCAGATGCTAATCCACCACCGCCAATTGCTGTAAATATATAATCAACTGGTTTCTCCATATCATGCATAATTTCAACAGCGACTGTTCCTTGACCAGCAACGACATACGGATCATCAAACGGATGTACAAATGTCATCCTATTTTCTACACAATAGCGCTGCGCCTCTTGGAAAGAACTATCAAATGTATCACCAACTAATACAATGTCTGCGAAATCACCACCGAAAAATTCAACTTGTGATACTTTTTGCTTAGGTGTCGTTGTCGGCATGAAAATTTTTGACGGAATCTTCAATAAATTACACGTATAAGCAACTCCTTGTGCATGATTACCAGCACTTGCACAAACAACACCATTTTGTAACTTTTCTTTCGGTAAACTTTGAATTAAATTATACGCACCACGAATTTTGAAAGAACGAATAACTTGTAAATCTTCTCGCTTAACATATACGTCACATTCATATTTCTCAGATAAAACTGAATCTCGTTGTAACGGTGTTTTAATAACGATATCTTTCATGCAATTATGAGCCATTAAGATATCTTCAATTTTCACTCTCTCCTTTACATTTTGCACCATTTTATATCATCCTTATCTCTTTTTATATTGGCTCAATCAAAATTCGGGATTTTCAGAACTGCACCTGTATTCGCCGATGTTACCATTTGTGCATAACGTCCAAGCCACCCAGTTTTCACTTTTGGTTCTGGTCGTTTCCACCCTTTTTTACGCTTCTCTAATTCCTCATCACTAACTCTCACTTCTAACAAGCGTTCCTCAACATCAATACATACAATATCTCCTTGTTCAAGAAGTGCAATCGTTCCGCCAGCTGCTGCTTCTGGTGAAATGTGCCCTACTGAAATACCACGTGAAGCACCAGAGAAGCGACCATCAGTTAAAAGTGCAACATCTGCTCCTAATCCCATACCAGCAATTGCTGATGTTGGTGCTAACATTTCCGGCATACCAGGTCCGCCTCTTGGTCCTTCATAGCGAATAACAACTACATCTCCTTTCTTAACTTTCCCAAGCATAATGCCGGCAAGCGCCTCATCTTGTGAATTAAAGATAACGCAAGGTCCTTCAAATCGTTTTACTTCTGTTGCTCCGCTTTTAATAACCGCTCCGTCTTTCGCAAGGTTTCCTTTTAATATACGTAATCCTCCTTCTTCACTATGAGGATTTTCTAGAGAATGAATAACTTCCTTATCTTGAATCTCTGCATGAGCAATGTTTTCTCTTAATGTTTGCCCAGTAGCAGTTATACGATCAAGGTGAAGTACCCCTTCTTTTCGGCTCATCTCTTTCAAAATTGCACTAATCCCGCCTGCGCGATCGATATCTTCCATATGCCAATTAGAAGCTGGACTTACTTTACATAAATGCGGTACACGCCTTGAAACTGCATCAATGCGGTTCATATCGTAATCTAACCCCGCCTCTTGTGCGAGTGCTAACGTGTGTAATACTGTATTCGTCGATCCACCCATTGCCATATCAAGTGCAAACGCATCATCAATTGCTTCTTCTGTTACAATGTCGCGTGGTTTAATATCTCTTTCAATTAAAATTTTTAATTTTTCTGCTGCTTGTTTAATTAACTCCTCACGTCTTGGATCAATCGCTAAAATACTCCCGTTACCAGGAAGAGCTAAACCTAACACTTCACATAAACAGTTCATAGAGTTCGCTGTAAACATACCGGAACAAGAACCACAAGATGGACAGCCATGATCTTCAATATCCTTTAATTCTTCTTCTGAAATTTTCCCAGATTGATAGGCTCCTACCCCTTCAAAAACAGAACTTAAATCGACAACTTCCCCTTTAGATGTTTTCCCCGCTGCCATCGGACCACCTGAAACGAAAACAGTTGGAATGTTTATTCGAAGTGCAGCCATCATCATACCTGGTGTAATTTTGTCACAGTTTGGAATACAAATCATTCCATCAAACCAGTGTGCATTTACAACTGTTTCTACTGAATCTGCAATGATTTCACGACTCGGAAGCGAATAACGCATACCGATATGACCCATCGCAATACCGTCATCTACTCCAATTGTATTAAATTCAAATGGAACCATGCCTGCTGCACGTACTGCTTCTTTAACAAGTTTCCCAAACTCGTTCAAGTGCTTATGCCCTGGAATAATTTCAATAAAAGAATTACAAATCGCAATAAACGGTTTATCAAAATCCTCATCTTTCAAACCAGTTGCTTTTAATAAACTACGATGCGGAGCTTTATCAAAACCTTTTTTAATCATGTCACTTCTCATCTTGTCAAATCCCTTCTTACACATTTTTTCTCTTACTTAATCTATTTTTTAAAATAAAAACTCTCACCTCAGCAATCAACTACTACTTAATAGTAGCTTTGATTGCTGAGGCGAGAGTTTCGCGTTACCACTCAGCTTCCTTACACTTCTCACGAAATATAAGCTTTGTAGGTCCAACCAGACCCCCGTCCTTTTACCGGAGACGATACCGCCGCCCTCTACTCAGTTTCCCTTTCGCAAGCGATGCTCCGAGGTGATATTCAATGATTCGATGCTTACTACTCTCGCAGCCTTGAAGTAGCTCTCTGAAACGATCATAATCATCTACTTTCCTCTTCTTTGCATATATATAATATAAAGTCTGAAAATTCATAATTGACTTTTATTTGTTAAACGTATTATAGGACTTTGTTCTTTTCATTGTCAACATTTTTTTAAAAATTCATTTTTAAAGTTCAATTCATACACTAAAAGGTTGTTTATTTTTCTCAAAACAAAATTGGAATGAACTTCTTACACGTACTCATATATTACTTAAGTATGTTTGCTTTTCTACATAAAGAAAAACAACTTAAAACATATAAAAATTTCATGAGGAGATGAGGGAACTATGTTAAAAGGTAAAATAGCATTAGTTACTGGAGCAAGCCGAGGAATCGGACGTGCTATCGCAAAACGTTTAGCAAACGATGGTGCATTAGTTGCTGTTCATTATGGTAACCGAAAAGAAGATGCTGAAGAAACTGTTCATGAAATTCAATCAAATGGCGGATCAGCTTTTTCTATCGGTGCAAATCTTGAATCTTTACACGGTGTAGAAAACCTATATAATTCTTTAGATACTGAATTGCAAAAGCGAACTGGTGGAACGGAATTTGATATTTTAATAAACAACGCTGGAATTGGACCTGGTGCTTTTATTGAAGAAACGACTGAACAATTTTTTGATAGAATCGTTTCAGTAAATGCAAAAGCACCATTCTTCATCATCCAACAAGCTCTACCGCGTTTACGTGACAATAGCCGGATTGTTAATATCTCATCAGCCGCAACTCGCATTTCTTTACCTGATTTCGTTGCATATAGTATGACGAAAGGTGCAATTAACACAATGACTTTCACTCTAGCAAAACAACTTGGCGCACGAGGTATTACTGTAAATGCAATACTTCCAGGCTTCATTAAAACAGATATGAATGCGGAACTCTTGAGCGATCCAATGATGAAACAATATGCTACTAACATTTCAGCTTTCAATCGATTAGGTGAAGTAGAAGACATTGCCGACACTGCTGCATTTCTCGCTTCTCCTGATAGTCGCTGGGTTACTGGACAATTGATTGATGTTAGCGGAGGATCTTGTTTGTAAATTCATTTACAATAAAAAAGCCAGCAAAAATGCTGACTTTTTTATTAGTGTGTAAAACGATATCCTACTCCCCAAATTGTTTCAATGTATGATTTATCAAATGGATCGAGTTCAATTTTTTGACGAATATTTTTCACATGTACAGCAACCGTTGCTGCATCACCAATTACATCCATCCCCCAGACAGTTTCAAAGAGACGATCTTTACTAAATACTTGGTTTGGATGTTCCGCCATACAAGTTAATAAATCAAATTCTTTTCCTGTTAACATGACCTCAGTTCCATTTATAAATACACGTCGTGCCGATTTATCAATAAGCAATCCTCGAATACGAATTTCATCTTTTATTTGTTCTCGCTTCCCTGTTAAACGATCATAACGGGCTAGATGAGCGTTTACACGCGCCACCATTTCACTTGGGCTAAATGGTTTTATAATATAATCATCTGCTCCAAAACCTAACCCTTTAATTTTATCGATTTCCTCTTGTTTTGCGGACACCATAAGTATTGGTATGTCCTTTTTCAATCGAACTTGTTTACAAATTTCATATCCATCTATTCCCGGTAACATTATGTCTAAAATTAACAAGTCATAATCCTCCAGAAGAACTCTTTGTAAACCTTTTTCGCCAGAGTAATCAATATCTACTGTATACCCCGCAACCTCTAAATAATCCTTTTCTAACTCTGCTATAATAGCTTCATCTTCAATAATTAAAATTCTTTTCAAGATGCTCTCCTTTTTCTAATTGATTTTTTGTAATGTAAATGCCAGCGTCGTTCCTTTACCTTTTTTGCTTTCTACCCAAATATCACCACCATGTTGTGTGATAATCTGATGTGCAATTGACAAACCAAGTCCGCTTCCACCCGTTTTAGAATTTCTAGAATGATCTGCACGATAAAATCTTTCAAATATATAAGGCATCGCCTTCTCCTCTATTCCTATCCCATTATCTTTTATGTAAATCGTTACATAATCAATAGATTCGGTCATGCGAATTCCTATATATCCTTCTTCTTTATCCATATACTTCACACTATTCCAAATGATATTTGTAATAACACGACGTAATTTTTCACGATCACCTTTTACCAAAATGGAAGTATCCTTTTGAGCATCCCAACTCACTGCAATTCCCTTATCTTGCAATTCAAGCTGTAGTTCTTCTATACAATCAGATAAGTATTGATTAATTTCAACCTCTTCAAATTGAAACGGTTCCTCTTTCAAATCAAGTTTTGAAAAGAGAAAAAGCTCGTCAATTAATTGATCCATATCAAACACTTTATGATAAATAATCGTTAAATATTTATCTAATTGTTCTGGAGTTCGAGCGATACCTTCTTTAATTCCTTGTACATAACCTTTAATAGCCGTTATTGGCGTCCGTAAATCATGAGAAATATTTGAAAGCAACTCTTTACGATTCTTTTCATATTGCATTTGCAACTCGACCGATTCCTTCAACCTGCCACGCATCTCTTCAAACGATAAACTTAATTCACCTATTTCATCTTTCGCAAGTGGCTTTACTTGAAAATCTAAATCACCCTTTTGAATTCTTTCCGTTGCCTGCTTTAATGAATGCAATGGTTTAATAATACTCCGTGATATAAAATATGTTAATATTCCATTCGTAATAATTAACCCAAGTATTAAAGAGAATACGAAATACGGGAAAAATTCTCTAATCATTTCTTCTAAAGGATTTACATACTCAAATACAAAAATACTAACCTTATCCTTCTCTTCATCGTAGTAATCAAATTGCTTATAGTAAAAAGAATTACCCTCTATTTTCACATCCATTCCCTTTCTTTGTCCTTCCGTTTCAAATGCGGGTAGGTATTTATCAAACGAAGAGATTTTAAAATATGGGGATGAATATTTAAGCTCATCATTTTTTCGAATTAGTAATCCTGCTTGATTATCATTTAATTCTTTATCAGTTTCCTTTAAAAAATTTATATCCTCCAATTTATCTGGAGCATACGATGAAAGAATTTTCAACCTACTAAAAATATCATCTTCATCTTCTTTTGTACGAATAGCTCCCTCCTGCTCTTTATCAATGAGAGAATGACTATTTTGATCAAGACCAATGATTGCTTTTGCAATACGAATATCACCAAATAAAGTAACACTAATTAACATAACTGCTATACCGCAAAAAACGATTGGAATAATTACCATCGCAACATACGACAACAGCAATCTAATACGGATTGACATTACAGAACTCCTATGAACATTATAATTTTAGCTAGTTACAGAATTCACCGGAAACGAAACTTGACTCATCCAAATACCAGCTAATAATACGAGTATAGCTAGAACAATTTCTAAGAGCAATAAACGGCGATTAACTGTTCCGATATCGTTACCCCATGTTTTCGTTTGTCTCCATGCTACAATTGTAATTATACATACAGTAAGAATCTTTATATTTAAAAGGTTCGTCCATATTGAATTAAAATTAAAAAGTACCCAATTCCTCTTCTGTAAAAACACAATTAATTCCCCAGAAAGAAATGCTAGAATAAATGAAGTACCAGCAATAATGCTAAAATGCTTACGGAAACTCTTTTGATCAAATGTAATTTTGTATAATGTTGTCCACGCTATAACAAGAGCTAAATAAATAAGTGCTCCTAGCCACACTGCAATACTCATTACGTGGACCATTCTAATTATAACTGCTGCCCAATTTGGATTAGTAATCCATACATGACCTGTGAAAGAAAAACTCGCAACAAGAAATCCCCAAATTAGCGCATACCATTCGTTCCCCATATGCCGCAAAGACATAAGAACCAATAATAGCAGTTGAATCATAATAATAACTGAAAATGGCGAATGAATAAGTAAACTCTCCTTCGGAATAATTGACTTATACACTATTAATTCGGCTATTAATCCTATTACAAGTATAGAGAAAAAAATCTTTTTCATATTCTTCATTCTTTGCAATATGGAAGGTAATCTATAACGCTTTACAAACATATCGAGCCACTTTACTCCTGCTCCAATTAAAATCATTCCCTCTACAATATAGCGTAGTGTTACTATCATAACATCTGAAAATACTGAGCCACTCCCACTCGCATTTTCCTCTACCACTACATTAGTTTGTACTTCTTCTCCAATTGAAAAGGGATAGCCTCCCTCACTCGGATGTCCGTCTGCAGAAATCATAGACCACCTTACTGTGTAAGTACCATTATTTAAGTTTGGTATTTTCACTTTTATTTTTGCTGGGTTATCTAATATTTCAACCTTTGATACTTGCACTCTCTTTGCACTTGCATCTAGCAATTCAATATTAACTACATTTCCCGCAACTGGTTCACTAAATTCAAGAATAATCTGTTCCGGTTGTACTGTAAGAACCTCACCCTCTTTAGGGGTGGCTCCTACAACACTTGTATGAGCAAATACACTACTATGAGAAAATAAAAATATACTTGTACTTATTACAATAAATACTATCATTCTATAAAGCATGAAAACCTCCGTATTATTATTCTGGATGATTACCCGCGTGATCTCCTGTAGAAAACGGAGTAGTTACCCCCTCATAATTCATCATCGTATGCATTCCTTTTTCCGCATGAACGAGATGATGACAATGAACCATCCATAGTCCACTATTATTTGCCTCTAGAGCAATTTCATATTCTTCTCCCGGAAAAACATTAACTGTATCTAAGTAAATCGGACTTCCCTCCATTGGTTTACCATTTTTAGAAATAACCTGGAATGTGTGTCCATGCAAATGCATTGGATGAATTTCTTCCCCCTTATTTTTAAATCGAATCTTAACTTTATCCCCTTTCTCTACTTTAATTGGTGGAATGTCAGGTGATGTCTTTCCATTAATCGTATACACCCATTTTTCTTGTCCATTTACATCTTTCACACCTTCTGCCAAATCCATATCATAGACTTTTGTAAACTTTGAATCTATCGTAAACTTGCCAACTTCTTTTTCTCCATATTTCGTAAAGTCAAACCATGGATAACTCTTTATATCAACAGGTTTTTTCGGCAAAGAACCGTTCCCAATAGTCGTCGTTAACATTCGATTCATTTTCTTAGATGGATCAACATTAATAAGTTTTACACTCGTTGTTTCTGGCATTTTAAAAACAAGGTCATAACGTTGTGCAGCTCCCATCGGAAGAATTGCTTTATCTAGCTCGTCCCCACCTTTTATGTCACGACCATCTAATGCAATAATTTGAAATGGCGCCCCAACTAATGTCATTAAATGCGTATTATTCCCAGCATTAATTAAGCGAAGGCGTACTGTTTCACCTGGTTTTGCATCCAATCGTAGTCCCTCACTTGTATCATTTAATGTAAATACATCGTAATCATCTCCATCAGATAAATCTTTGAGTTGATCATTACTTGGCATCATTAACGGTCCTTCTAAAGTTTGCGCCTTTTCATTTCGAATATGATTGCTAGGATAGCTATCCCAATCTTTATCTTGTTCGCCATTATGCTTACGGGTTTTTATGGCTCCTGTTTTCCATTCATGGATCGCCACTGTATAATCCTTTTCATATTTTACAGCTGGTTTATTCGGTTCAATAACAATGGTTCCAAATAGTCCCCGTTCCGTTTGTATTGCACTTTTTTGATGTGAATGATACCAATATGTCCCCACCTGATCAGCATTAAATGCGTATGTATATGTTTCACCTGGTTTTATAGCATTTTGCGTAACACCTGGAACACCATCTACCGCCGCAGGAACATCTAATCCGTGCCAATGGATTGTAACCGGTTCTGGTAATTCATTTTTCAAATTTACAACAATACGTTCACCTTGTTTAACTCGAATTTGAGTACCCGGTGATGTTCCATCAAAGGTCCATGCATCTACCTTTTTCCCATTTCCCAAATCTACACTTGCTACTTTCGCCGTAATATTAAAAGTTTTTGTAACCCTTTTTTTGGCATTTGAATTCGTAAGAGATGTAATTGATTCTGAAGTAGATGTTACGTCTCTTAACTTCTTTTTTTCATTTGTACCTGGGTAATTATTAATTAAAAAATATCCGAAAATAACTAACCCTAATAGTAAGCATGCCGCAATCAATATATTTCTTAAATCACTTTGTATAAATTCCTTTTTCATATTAGTCTCTCTTTCATTTTTTGTTGTAAACTATTAATTTTCATACGTGGATTCATTGCCTATCACCTCACATATTCACTTCGATTTACATCATAACACTCAGAAAAAAAGAAACTTTGAAGGAATTTTAAAGACTTTATAAAGAAATATATTTCAATTTTTATTCACTTCTAAATCTTTTTTATTGCGCAATAAAATATTTTATATAATACTGTATAAAACATATATATTTAGGAGGATTACAGCAATGTCTGAAAAAGCATACGAACTGGCAACCTTCGCAGGCGGTTGTTTTTGGTGCATGGTAAAACCATTTGATGAGCTTCCCGGTATTCAAAAAGTACTTTCCGGCTATGCAGGTGGTCATGTAGAAAACCCAACATACGAACAAGTAAAAACTGGAACATCTGGACATTTAGAAGTTGTACAAATTACATTCGATCCTTCTATTTTTCCTTATCAAAAATTACTAGATTTATATTGGCCACAAATTGATCCAACTGATGACGGCGGACAATTTTTCGATCGTGGTCCATCTTACCGCACAGCAATTTTTTATCATAATGAAACACAAAAAGAGCTTGCAGAAAAATCAAAGCAAACTCTAGCAGAAAGCGGTATGTTTAAAGGTCCTATTGTGACTGAAATTCGCTCAGCTGCACCTTTTTATGAAGCAGAGGAATACCACCAGCATTTCTATAAAAAGAATCCAGAGAAATATGCTACTGAGCAAAAAGAATCTGGCCGTGAAGACTTTATAAAAGAAAATTGGCAAAAATAATAATAAAAATGCATCGTACCTTTTAAGTACGATGCATTTTTATCTTTGAAAAAAGTACCATACAATGATGAGAACAACCGCTGTTAATGTCCAAAGTGCTATTTCATTTTTCACTCTACTTTTTTTCTTAGTCATTTCCTCTCCTCCTAATAGCAATACAACGTATTCAAGATTTCCTCTGTTTAATTGTCCACCTTATATACGTGAATACATCCTTACAAATTCTTATAACAAAACCACCGACGATTCCGATTGCAATTGAAATTACTAACATCTGTACAAAACTAAGAGTAGTTGTGTATGTTATGTAGATAACAATGCATACAAGTAAAACATCCGGTAAAGAAAGCAAAAACTTTTTAAGCATTTCTTCAGCTCTCCTATGCTTTATTTGTAATTTATACTTTCTACTGTAGCTTTGAAATAAAGTTTGTTCAAAAATTCCATTTAGACACTCATTTTACGGAAAAAGAATAAGAACCTCTTTTAAAAAGGGATTCTTATCTACATATCCTATTCCATAATTACTCATAAAATAGAATAATATTACTGGTGATTTATTGTAAATTATCTATCAACAAATAGTTATTAAAAACTATTTACCGGGCAATTGGATACTGCGCCAACTACCTACATCGCATTGACCGTATGTATTATCACCTACTGCTACCACCGTGCCATCTAATTTCAGACCGACCGTATGCGCACAACCCGCCGCTATCGCTACAATATCACGCCAATCGCTTACATTACATTGACCATACTCATTCCAGCCGACTGCCACCACGGTACCGTCTGATTTAAGTCCGATTGTATGATTCGTACCAGCTGCTATTGCCATAATATCTTTCCAGCTGCCTACATCACATTGACCAAGTTTATTATTACCCACTGCCATCACTTTGCCATCCGATTTCAAACCAACAGTATGAAGATAACCTGTCGCCAACTCCACCATACCACGCCATCCACTTACATTGCATTGGCCATATCGATTATTACCCACAGTCGTCACTGTGCCGTCTATTTTAAGACCGACTGTATGCCAGTCACCCGCCGTGACCGCCACAATATCTCTCCAGCTACTTATATTACATTCTCCTTCTTTATTTCGCCCCACTGCTATTACTGTGCCATCCGGTTTAAGGCCAATGGTACGACGCCACCCTGCCGCAACCGCTACAACATTATGCCAATCATTCACATCACATTGTTCATGCTTATTCCAACCCACCGCTACCACAGTACTGTCACATGCAAGACCGATTGTATGTGCATTACCCGTGTTCGTCGCCATATGAACATTACCCGCTGCGACTGCTTCAATATCACACCAGCTGCTTACATTGCATTCTCCTTCTTTATTTCGCCCCACTGCTACCACCGTGCCATCCAATTTAAGAGCAACGGTATGACCACGACCTGCCGCTATCGTATCTTTAGGCCACCGTTTCGCTTTTAACATTTCTTTTTTCGGTGAAATGTAATTCATGTTTTACCTCCTTGTATATGAGCAACTGTATCCAAATAGATATTTTTATCTAATTTCATTATAAATGACCCGACTTTTTTTATAAATTTACAGCTACAAAAGAAGCCTATTATTACTTCTTCAAAAAATAAAAACCTCTAGTTTAAATACTAGAGGTTCCTTCTTTATTTCTTCAATCGTTCAATAAAATCGTTCAATTTATCAAGTGATTTCATATTCTGATTACAAGCTACACCATCTTTGCAAATATAGTTTCCCTTTTTCACGAAAGTTCCTGGTATATTACCTTTAATTTCAACTAAAAACATCCCTACTTCTTCATGTCCATGACATAATGAACAAATGCTCTTTTTATTTAAACTTTGGAACGTTCCTTGCAGACCAACAAACTTATTTTTATCATTTTTCGCTATAATAAATTTCCTGCTTGACCCTTTATCAATCCAGCTTAAATAAGATAATTCTTTCATGTCCAGTTCTTCCATATCAGGAAGTTTTAATTTTTTCGCTTTAGGAAATAATTTTTTTAATGTTTGCGCTGTAACTTCCTGAAACGGAATGACATACGGATTTATTTTCAGTAAAAACGATTCTGCATCTTCTCTATTTTGAACTGTTAATACCGTATCAATTAACTCTTTCTGTTCATCTGTTAAATTTTCAAATACATGTATTATTTTTTCAATCGCAAGTGATTTTAATGCTTGAATTACACCTCTATCATTTGCCGTTGCGTGCCCATTTGCTAAAATATAAGCTTGTGACTTTATAAAATTATATTGATCACTTCTAATAAAAGCTTCCATCTTTATCACTCCATACAAATTGTTGATCTAGTCTTATTGTATACAATGATTCAGCTTTTTGATATGTAAAAGATAACTTAGAAATGAACATTACATACTCTGACTATGTTCTACCGAGGCATTTCCTGACAAAAGAAACCATCATCTGTTTTCCATTCTGCATATAATACATCTTCAAATTTAGTAATCCCTTTTTGCTTTATTTGTTTATAAAGCCATCCTTCATCAAAACCTGCTTCCCTCAAATTATCTTTCACTACTTTTCCATCACTAATTAATGAAATCGGTAAGTATACAGGTTTATGTTTTAAACTTAAATCATTTATAGTAGGAGATTCATATTTGCTTTTCTTCAGAACACTTATGTTTCCATTAGGTTCCAAAATCATATATTCAACTTCTCGGATTGAAAATATATCTTTTTGTTGTCTTAGCATTTGTTGTAGTTGATTAATATCCAAATGATTTGAACTTAGTTGTTCCCGGTCAATATATCCATTACGGATAATGATTGACGGAGAGCCTTCAAAAAAACTTCTCGTCCCCCTAAATTTTTGCGTTATCACTTCTATTGTATAAATTAACACTACCCATACAAGTACTGCATATAAAATAGACCATACTTTTATTTCCGGATCATATATAGTATTTCCTACTAATTCTCCGAGAACTATGGCAGAAATAAAATCAAATGGCGTTAACTGAGATATTTGTGTCTTCCCTAATATTTTAGTAGCAATCAATAGCACAAAAAAACCAAAAAATAGTTCTATCGTTATTTGTCCTAGATGATTCATATATGCTCACCTTTCTGCTTTTCACTCAAATGCTCTATATTCTATTTAGTAAAAAGCCGGCACATTTTTTCTATTATCTTGCCCATTCATATCCAATAGATACAAAACAAAAAGAGTCTAGTTCAATTTAATAATTGAACTAGACTCTTTTATTTTCATTTAGAATACACAATCTTTTTAATCGTTTCTCCGGAAAGAAAATGCTCCTCCGCAAGTTGATGAATGGAAATTCCACTTTTAAACGCTTCTTTAATAGCTTTGTTTCTTTCATCTAGTTGTTTTCTTCCTCCAGATTGTGTACCCCATTTATAATGTTTTGTTTCTTGTTTTGGAATGTAAATTGTTTCACCTTGTATATACTTTTGAATTTCAGCAATTAAACTTTCTGGTAAAACCGTCGCAGCTTTAACGTATTTCATTTCTGCTCGCCCCTTATTTTTTATGGTTCATTTCAATAAGGTGCAAAGCCAAATATAAAAAATGATACGAGCTCATTTAGGCGATTGTATATTACTTGTCTACCCCACGCAAAGTATCGCCATTTCCATACTTGGCTTTGCATGAGACGCTGCAGTGTCTGGCAATTGAATTATAATCGCCATATAAACACCTCCTAATATACCTTTTGCATTTTATTATATGATAAATTTCTTCCCCTTGCATCCACATCCTTTTTAAAGCACGAAGTTACTTAGTTTGATATAATACTTTTTAGTCCCATCCAAAAGTATAGTGAGGTTGCGTTATGAAAAAGAATATAATCATTACAATCGTTACATTATTCATTATTACTGTAGCATTATTCGGAACATACAAATTGATGAACACAAGAAGTTTTCAATTGTTTGAAGGTTTAACAAACCGAGTAGAAACAAATGAAAAAGTGATTGCTTTAACTTTTGATGATGGTCCTACTAACAATGTAAAACAAATATTACCGCTACTAGATCGATACAATGCAAAAGCTACTTTCTTTTTAATCGGAAATGAACTAGAGAAAAACCTATCGTTAGGAGAAGATATCGTACAATCTGGACACCAAATTGGAAACCATACATACTCTCATAACAGAATGGTTTTCAAAACTCCTTCTTTTATTAAAGAAGAAATAGAAAAAACGAACTCGATAATCCGTCAAACAGGATATACAGATAAAATTGATTTTAGACCACCTAACGGTAAAAAGCTAATTGGTCTGCCCTATTATTTAAATAAAAACAATATCGAAACAATCACATGGGACCTTGAACCTGATACTTTTTATACATCTACAGCTGATAAAATTGAATATGTTAGTAAAAATGTAAAACCAGGTTCTATCATTTTATTGCACCCTATGTACGATGAATCTAATGAAAATCTGCAAACTATTGAAGGTATTTTAGACTCTTTATCTAAAAAGGGCTATCAGTTCGTAACAGTAAACGAATTACAAAAAAGAGCAAAATAAAGTGAAACTTTAATCAGTGGGGGCTTTGTCCAGCCCCCACTGATTATTAGTTGAACCAATCGGGCTTTTACGGGCAGTTGATCCCCCACCTAAATTCTTCGCTTTCGCTGAGTTTTGAGGCGGGGGTCTTACTGCCCGTTAATACGGGATAAAAAGGTAGCGTATCATATCTCGATACGCTACCTTTCTTTTATATAATTCCAAGCACATTTAGGAATACGATAATAATCGCAATTGGTGCAATATAGCGAAGTAAGAATAACCATAATACGAATAGTTTATAGCCTTTATTTTTACTTACACCAAGCTCTTTCATTAATACATCTTTCTTCATTTTCAACGGAACAAAGATAGAAACTAATAAAACACCAAGCGGCATTAATATGTTACTAACCGCATAGTCTGCTAAATCAAAAATTGTTTTCCCAAATGGTTTCACATCACTTAACAAACCGAATGATAAGGCTGATGGAACCCCTACAACAAAGATTAACAAGCCAACAATTAATGCCATTTTTTCACGTTTCCCTTTACTTTTACCTTTAGTTGTTAAAGACGCAACACTAATTTCTAACATCGAAATTGCTGATGTAATAGTAGCAAAGAAGAATAGTAATAAGAAAACAATGAAGAATAACTTCCCGAACGCCATTTTACTGAAAATAGCTGGCAGTACGATAAATAATAGCCCTGGTCCTTGAGATGGTTCCATCCCAAATGCGAACACTACTGGGAAAATTGCAAGCCCTGCAAGTAATGTAATCACAAGCGTTAAAGCTACGATAGAAAATGCTGAACGTGGTAAGCTTTCTTCTTTCGGTAAGTACGAACTATACGTTACCATAACGGCTACCCCGACAGATAACGAAAAGAACGATTGCCCCATTGCATATAAAATGATTTCTGATGTTACGTTTGAGAAATCAGGTTGTAAGAAGAATCGAACTCCTTCTCCAGCACCATCTAACGTAAGTGCACGAACAATTAATACAAAGAATAAAACGAATAATGCTGGCATGAAATATTTATTTACTTTTTCAACACCATTTTGTACACCTTTACTTACGATAAAAATAGTAATAAGGATGAATAATAGCTGTGATCCAACTGCTAAATACGGATTGGAAATGATTTCACCAAACGTAGCTTCGTATGCTCCATTTCCTTCCCATAGTCTACCTGTAATTGCATTCCATAAGTATAATATAATCCATCCTCCTACAACACTGTAGAAAGAAAGTAATATGAAACATGTTACAATCCCTAACTTCCCTAACCATGGCCATAATGTTTTTGGTGCGATTTCTCTATATGCATCAACGGCCTCTTTTTGTGTACTTCTTCCGATAACGAATTCAGCTAATAATAGCGGTAAACCAATTAATAATGTGAAACCGATGAAAATAAGGAAGAACGCGCCGCCTCCTCCAATTCCGGCCATATACGGGAACTTCCAAATCGCTCCAAGACCAATCGCTGAACCTGCTGCAGCTAATACGAAACCTAATTTCGATGTCCATTGCTGTGAATTCATTTGTTAATCTCCTCTCTTTATCTTTTTCTGTTTTACAATCCGGTATTTATATTGTTCTATCCATACTCTTTTCTAATACGTTCACTTCCTCCCTAATAAAAAACGTCCCTACGTAAATACGTAGGGACGACAAAAATATCGCGGTACCACCCTAGTTGTGAAGATACACCAAAGTTAGGACCTAAATAAAAAACGTCCCTACGCAAATACGTAGGGACGATAAAATATCGCGGTACCACCCTAGTTATGAAGCCACACCAAAATTAGGACCTAAATAAAAAACGTCCCTACGTAAATACGTAGGGACGATAAATATCGCGGTACCACCCTAGTTGTGAAACAATCTTCACCACTTTATTTGATAACGGTATAAACTACCGTCTTTCATTTCCTCAAAACATGAGATTTATGAAAGATGCTCCAGGACGAACTTCATGAATAATCTATATACTGATTCACACCAACCATCAGCTCTCTGAAATAGGGAGATATTCACTACTATACCCTTTCATTGCCCAAATATTATTTTCCGAATTGATTACTATCATTTTTATCATACATTAAAAATAGTGTCAACTTATATTTTGAAATTTTATGCATTACATTCTATTTAAAAATTCAAAATATGACTTTTGTATGAATAGTATTAGAACATTTATGGTTTATACTGTATTAACTTCTCTAGCAGGTTTATAGTAGTATACGATAAATGCAAGACAACACGAGTAGGAGGAAAGAATTTTGTCTACTTCAAAAGTTTTAAAAGGTACCGCTTTATTAAGTGGTGCAACAATGATTTCACGAATTTTAGGTTTTATATACTTTTTCCCCTTTCAATTATTAGTTGGAACGCAAGGGGTCGCTTTATATGGATACGCATACTCTTGGTACGGTATTTTATTAAGCTTTTCAACAGCTGGTATTCCTATTGCCGTCTCAAAATTTGTTGCAAAACATAATGCACTTGGTGATTATAGTACAAGTAAAAAATTGTATAACTCGAGCGTAAAATTAATGATGTTTATGGGCTTTTTAGGATTTTTAACTTTATTTATTGGAGCACCGTACATATCACAATTTATTATTCGCTCGAAAACACCAGATCCACAATTTATCGCAGACGTAACACTTACAATGCGAGCATTAAGCTTCGCGCTTATTATCGTACCAGCTATGAGTGTTACACGTGGTTATTTCCAAGGTTTTCAACATATGAAACCAAGTGCTGTTTCTCAAGTCGTAGAACAAATCGCACGTGTCGTTTTCATTTTAGTTGGTAGTTTTATCGTCTCAAAACTATTAGGAGGTTCAGTAGCTTCTTCTGTTGCAGTTGCTACATTTGGTGCTGTTATCGGGGCACTTGCAAGCGTCTCTATTTTAATGATGTACTGGAAAAAATATAATGGATTAAAACCTCCTGAAGGTGAGCTGAAAACGAGATCATCAAACATTCCGTTAAGAAGTATTTATATGGAATTACTACGTTATGCAATTCCAATTGTATTTGTAGGCATTGCAATCCCGCTCTATACGTTAGTAGATCAATATACCGTAGCTGATGTCCTTAGAGCAATGGGAGAACCTTTAGAAACCGCGAATGCAGTTTTCGCTTATATAACGAACTATGCCCAAAAGTTAATTATGATTCCGGCTTCACTTGCAACTGGATTCTCATTAACAATTATTCCGGCTATAACGAAATCATTTACAAGCGGGAAGCTAGATGAATTACAAGGACAAATTTCAAAGATATTTCAAGTGTTGTTATTCTTCACTATCCCAGCCGCATTCGGTCTTGCTAGTATCGCTTACGATGCATTCCGCATGGTTTATGTAAATCCTGAAATTGCACTTGGTGGATCACAATATTTAATTTCATTTGCACCTTCTGCTGTATTAAGTGCAATTTTCACAGTTTCAGCCGCTATATTACAAGGAATTGATTATCAAAGAAAAACAATGATTGCATTCTCAGCCGGTATTCTCGTTAAAATTGTGGTGAACACACCGCTCTTACATTTATTCGGTGGACATGGTGCTGTACTTGGAACAATTCTTGGATATCTCGTTTCAAATATTATTATGTTGTACTGCATCGTTAAGTTTGCGAAATTTAAAATTGGCGAAACAGCAAAAACAGTATTTCTTATTACGATTTACTCCGCAGCAATGTCTGCTGTTGTGATCGTATTAAGAGCAATTATAAGCTGGATTATTCCTGGACAATCTTATGTAGAATCACTGATCATTGTGTTTATATGCGCCGCAGCAGGAGGACTTGTTTATCTTTTATTCGTATTAACAAGTGGACTTGCTTCGCATATTCTCGGTGATAGGATTCAACGATTACCTGTATTAGGAAAGTTAGTAAAATAAAAAAACAAGAGATGTAACGCGTTGTTATATCTCTTGTTTTTTTACTTCGCATATTGAATGCGCTTTTGTTGTTCAGCAATATTTAATTTTGGGGCATATTGTTCTACTAAATGTAATACCTCTTCGATCAACACTTCTAACTCCTGTACACTATACTCTGGTTCCCCTATCAGCGTATTCGCCATACGCTCATATAGATTTTCAGGTTTAATATTCATACGCTCTACATTATAAGCCATCCATTTAAATGCAGGATGGTGCACGTACATTCTATTCAAACCGAATAAAACACCGAATAAATCCCTTTGTACTTCACAAATAACATCATAAAGCATAAGCCAATCTTTCCGTTTTAAAAGCGCCTCTCGATTATGCCAACGATTACTAAACCAAAGTTTTTCTGAAATCATCCTTTTCGCCAGTTCTTCTGGATATGCTTCAACTCTATCTTTTAGAGCATGTACTTTTACTTCTCCATACAAACTCACACCATCATGAACCGATGATACAATACATTGTTTCTCATAATTTGTATCATACTGCTCTATAACTTCTGAAATAATTTTTTCTACTGTCAATGTTAAAAAGTTACTAATCTCTAGTTTAATTCCTTCTTTCGTCAAATACGTTTCCGACCATTCTTCTTCCTCGTATGGATGATATGACAAAATAGTGCCACCTATAGTTTCGATTGGCTTTTGACGGTCTTTATCCTCAGGTGATGCTGACCATAAAATATGTAATTCGATATCCGAATGTTCATCTTCTAATTTTCTCGCTACAGAGCCTGCTAAAATAATAGCTTCGACTTTCGGATTTCGCCTATAAATCTCCGATATTTCTATCGCTTTCTCTTTTAATCCCATCTCATTTCCCCCCCTATAACTATACCCTTCTCTTTTTTTATATTTATCTATTTCAATTTTACATCTTGTATTCCCTTTACCACTTTCAGTTTTTCAAAATTCACTTAATCAAATTTCTACCCAATAACGCTGCACAATTTCGCCAGAATTAGAAGAAACTACTTCATTTTCTAATACACCGCCAACCTTTTGTATTGTTTTAGCCGAACTGATATTTGATTTATCGCAAGTTATTAATACTTTCTTTAATTCTAATTTTTGCGCCTCAACTAATGAAAGTTGCAGTTGCTCAGTTGCATAACCTTGGCGACGTTTATTTGGATGGACACTATAACCAATATGACCGCTTTCTAGCAATAATTCTGGATTTAATCGATGTCTAATATTCACAAAACCGATAAGTTCTCCTTTTTCAAAACTTAAAAACTGACTAGATGGCACTCGATTTGCTCGTAAGTTTTCTCCTACTTCTTGTATACTCACTTTTTCAAACCATTCATCTAGAGAATCAAAATTTTGTAAAGAGCTACTGCCGTGTGGTTGTTCTCCTGCATGTAAAAATGCCTGCCTATACTCCATAATTTGTTCGCTATATTCGTATGTTGGTTTCAATAGCTTTATTGTCATTCTCCCCACTCACCCATTATCTATTTTTCTAAAAGAAACACCTTAATAGCGGATTTTCATCCTTACTATTAAGGTGCTTCTATCACTTTTATTCAAATAGCCCCATACTTAAATAGCGCTCCCCTGTATCAGGTGCAATACATAAAACCTTTTTACCAGCACCTAAACGCTTCGCTATCATAATCGCAGCGTAAACAGAAGCTCCTGAAGATGGCCCTACTAGTAATCCTTCTTGTCTTGCCAAGTTCCTCATTGTAGTTAATGCCTCTTCATCTGCAATTTGCATAATTTCGTTATACACTTCTGTATTTAAGTTTTTCGGAATAAACCCTGGGCTTGTTCCGACTAGTTTATGAGGGCCTGGAACACCACCAGATAACACTGGTGATCCTTTCGGTTCTACTACGGCAATATATAAGTTTGGTAGTTTCTCTTTTAACGTTTCACCGGTCCCTGTAATTGTTCCACCTGTTCCTGCGGTTGCTACAAATGCATCAAGTTCTCCATCCATTTGTTCATAAATTTCAAGTGCAGTCGTATAACGATGAATATTCGGATTTGCTGGGTTTTCAAATTGCTGCGGAATAAAACTATTTGGAATTTCTTTTTGTAACTCTACCGCCTTCGCAATTGCTCCTGGCATTCTTTGTTCTGCTGGTGTTAAAACTACTTCTGCGCCGTATGCTTTCAATAAATTAATACGCTCTTTGGACATATTATCGGGCATAATTAAAATAGCTTTATATCCTTTAGCAGCTGCATTCATCGCTAAGCCAATTCCTGTATTTCCACTTGTCGGTTCAATAATTGTATCACCTGGCTTAATGAGACCGTGTTCCTCGGCAATATGAATTAAGTTATAGGCAGCACGATCTTTCACACTGCGTGACGGATTAAACATTTCCAGTTTTACATACACATCCGCTGCGTCCTCTGGAATAAATTTAGATAATCGGACAACAGGTGTATCTCCTATTAATTCTGTAACGTTTTCACATAATTTCATAGCGCATCCCCTATTCTATCGTTTTCTTATCATTTGGCAGTAACAATGAAGTAAGTCCAATTAATGGTAAACCACTACATAATAGCATAATAAACTGAAGACTATACATATCAGCTAATTTCCCAAGGACTACAGCACCTAATGCTCCAAGACCAAACGCAAGACCGACAATTAATCCTGACACCATTCCAACTTTCCCTGGAACAAGTTCTTGTGCATATACAACGATTACACTAAAACTACTAGAGCTAATAAATCCAATGCATAAAAATAACGGTACAACCCACATAAGAGAAACGTGAGGTAACAATAGTGCAAGCGGCGCTGAACCGAGCATCGAAAAGACAATAATCTTTTTCTTACCGAATCGATCCGCTAGCGGACCACCAAAGAAAGTACCTAATACACCAGCAATCATAAAAGCGAAGACGAAATACTGTGCATTTTTTATAGATAAACCGTAATGCTCTATTAAATAAAATTGATAGAAATTCCCGATACCAGCACCGTACCAAGAACGTACGAATGTTAGAAAAACAAGAAGTATAATAACAAATTTAATGTGCGTACTTACAATCGCATTTTCAGCCTCAAGTGCAGCCCTCTTTTTCCTTCTTACAGCACCAGTGGCTAATTCATTTTTATACCAATTTGATACGAAAATTAGTAATACAATTCCTACTGCTGCAAAGGCTGTAAAACCTAAAGAACCAATTTGACCGAGCGGAACGAAAATTAATGCTGTAAAAATAGGTGCTAGAGAATTCCCTGTATTTCCCCCCACTTGATAAATCGCTTGTGCTAAACCTCGTTTTGCACCGGCTGCCATGTAAGCAACACGAGCGCCCTCCGGATGAAAGACCGCGGAACCTAATCCAATAAATAAAACAGAAATAATAACAACTATAAAGTTCGGTGCAAATGCGAGTCCAATCATCCCAAGCATACTCGAAAACATACCAAGCGGTAATAAAAATGGTGACGGCTTCTTATCTGAATACATCCCAAAAACCGGCTGCATAATCGATGACGTCATATTTAACGCAAACGCAATCCACCCTACTTGCATATAGGATAAATTCATCGTTTTTTCCAAAATAGGAAACAACGCTGGCACAACTGCTTGCATCGAATCATTCAAAAAATGTCCGAAACTAATCGCAAATAATATTCGATATATTGTCGGTGTTTCTACTGTATTTTTTTGTGAAACTGCCTGCATATGTGTATTTCTCCTTCCTGTACAAAATATATATTTATTACAGTTAGTGTAATAAATTTAGACTTTAATCAGAATAAATTCTGAGTTTTGAAACATTTCTATTCTATACTGGTTTCATTTCTTTTTCCAGAAATATCACTTCATAAATATTAAATTTTCCCTATCTGTTTTATCAGATTTATTCATATGAACTCTCTGTACTTTCTTTTATACTAAGTTAGGACGACGGGAAGGCTTGCAATTATGAAGAAAAAGACGACCCTAAAACATATTAGGATCGCCTTTTTTTATTAAATAGAAAAACGCTTATATTTCTCATAATCACTCGTCTTACATTCTAGTGCCATTTTCGTACCTTCGTTTTCATAACTCGTAGATAAAACGTGTGCATGATTGTTGAAATACGAAACTACCTGCCCTTGATCATACGGAATTAACATTTCACACTTCGTATACTCTTTATAAATGTGTGAACGAACTACTTCTACAAGCTCTTCAATTCCAACATGTTTCTTCGCAGATAGATAAACGCGATCTTCTTGCACTTTCGGAATTTCAACATCTACCAAATCTGATTTGTTATATGCATAAATCGTCGGGATATTTTCCACGCCAATTTTCTTTAACGTTTCATTTGTAATATCAATTAATTGCTCATAATTGGGATTTGAGTAATCTACAACGTGAATAAGTAAATCTGCTTCCGCCACTTCCTCTAGCGTTGAACGGAATGCTTTCACAAGATGATGCGGTAACTTACTTACAAATCCAACAGTATCCGTTAATAAAAATGATTTATTATCCGGCAAATCAATATTTCGTACAGATGTCTCTAACGTCGCAAATAACATATCTTTTTCAAATACTTGTTTCTCTACAGTACCATTAAAAATTTCAAGCATTGTATTCATTATCGTTGATTTGCCTGCATTCGTATATCCTACTAACGACACAACTGGAATTTCATTTTTCTTACGTTGTTTACGCTGCGTTTGGCGCTGTGCAACAAGTGCTTCTAATTCTTTATTTAGAGCCGCAATTTGTTCTTCAATTTTACGACGATCTAATTCCAACTTCTTCTCACCGACACCTTTATTTTTCGTGCCAACTCCCCCGCTTTGTCTTCCTAAAGATTCACGAAGACCGATTAAACGAGGCATCATGTACTGAAGATGGGCCACTTCTACTTGCAACTGCGCTTCTTTCGTTTTCGCACGTTGCGCAAAGATATCTAAAATTAAAATGGTACGATCAATTACTTTACAATCTAAATCCTCTTCTAAATTTCGAATTTGTGAAGGAGATAATTCGTCATTAAAGATGACCATATTTGCATCTGCTTCTTTCACATACGCTGCTACTTCTTCAATCTTCCCTTTTCCAATATAATGCGACGGATTTACTCGTTGTAAATTTTGCGTCACTTGACCGATTACTTCCACATCACAAGCTTCCGTAAGATTTGCTAACTCTTCCATCGAATATGCAAAATCAGCTTCCTTACCTAAATTCACTCCAACTAATATTGCTCTTTGTAATAATTCTTCCATATATTTATTCCTCCATTTCGATTACGCAAAATAAAAAACACAGGTCACTGCCTGTGTTTTCGTAAACGGATAAGGGTTCACCAAAGAAATAGAAGAAAGCAGTGCTTTCGTCCTATACATGGTCAAAAAGTCCCAAGATAGTATACGTATCCAACAAGTGTTCACCTATACTATCCCATTCTATTTATAAAGGCAAAACAAAAAGAGGGCGTATTCGTCCCTCCCTCTTTTTCACATATAAGCTTAATAAAGGGTTCCTTTAAAATAGGCAGACCAATCCCGTTCACTCTGTACACAGACAGAGCCTTTGAGCGCTATTCAATTATTGGCACAAAGTATTGAGACGTAATCTGATTAAGATCAAAGGAAGCCCCTCCGTTCATTTTAAGTTACATAAAGTGTAGCATAAGTAATTCGCTTTCACAAGATTAAACCACCCATAGAAACAGAAAGAAAATCTTTATATTTTTACTTTAATCGTCATTTTTTGCGAGTTCTTCTCACAATAAAAATAACAACAGCAATTAACAATAACACACCTATAGAAATGATAGTTACTTGCCACCAACTTAAACCGCTTACCATTTCATCTTTTAAATCCACTTTCTTCGTCGGAACAGACTCTTTTGCAATATGACTTAAAGCATTTTTCTCAATCTCTGCCTCATCTAATCTCTTCGTTCCACTGCAGATAGATGTCTCTAACTTTTCCTCTCCCCTATAAGAAGAAAAGACTACGTACTCTCCTCCCTCTGCAAAACGAAATGCACAACTACTACTACTGCTTGTATATATAATAATTTGCGAAGAACTTGTCCCTTTCCAAATTTTCTTCACTTCAAATAATGTTTTCATTCTTCCGTCCTTCTCTTGAACTTCTAATACCTTACCTTCAAACACTACATCATTTTGTTGTAACCTCTCTTCTGGTGATGCTTTAGTACAATCACAAGCATAAGATTTCTCTGGTAAAATAAAATAAGTAAAGCTACAAATTAAAACAAGAGACAATACATATACGATTCTTTTCAAGAATCTCAAACCCCTTCATTATCAAATTTAGAAGCTTTCCGTATATTATTTGGATATCACTCCTCAAATCCCTTTCCGTTTATTAAAATATATTAATTTTATTAAACAGAAAATCTTTATCAATATTTTTACGATCTAATATTAGTATCAGATTATAAAAAATAAGTTAGGAGATGTTCTTATGAATTCTCAATCTCGTATTACTGCAATTGGTACTTATGTTCCAGATCAAATATTATCTAATAACGATTTAGAAAAGAAGGAAAATTAAATAATGGAGATACACTTTTACTGTAGGGATTTGGCGATGGATGTATGCATTTAGGACTTATTGTGGAGTGGGATTTAAACTGAAATTTCCTTTTATACAACTAACATTACGGTAAATGAAATTATATCAACGATTCCAGTTAGACTATTAGTTGATCACAAAAAAGCGGCATTCAAAGATTGATTATCTCCCTTTGAACGCCGCTTCTTTTATCTGAATTTTATTTACCTGTCCGAGACCATATCACAACTGGAATAAGCAGTAAGGCTACAGCCCCTCCCGCTAATGATAATGTCGCATAACTTGAATTAGCTACTACCATACCTGACATCGCTCCACCAGAAGCTCCAGCTAACGCAACAAATACATCTATTTTCCCTTGTGTTTTTGCACGTGTAGAAGGTATAGTTGCATCAACAATTTGAGCTGTACCACTTATTAAACCGAGGTTCCACCCTAACCCAAGTAAAGACAGAGCAACAATTAATAATAGTAAAGAATCACTCGGCGCTATCGCAGCTATGACACCCGCCGCTAGTAAAATTACTCCACCAGCTATACTCATCGTAGTTCGGCCGATTTTATCAATTAACATTCCTGTAACGAGAGACGGAAGATACATTGCACCTACATGAAAACCAATTACAAGCCCTATTGCACTTAAACCATGACCATGATGCCCCATATGAACTGGCGTCATCGTCATAATCGCAACCATCACTATTTGAGTAAGTATCATTACGATTGCTCCAACAGTAACACCACGTTTATTTTCTATCATTTCTTCTGTTACTGGTTGCCCTTTATATGTATGTTCTTGTTTATATGTTTCTATTATGTTAGCAATAATTAACGGATCTGGACGAAGCATAACAAAAAGTACAAGACCCGCAAGTATAAATGCCGCTGCTGATAATATGAACGGACCAGCAAGGTTAGGAATTCCAATTGAATGGGCAAAATCTCCCATTACGCCTACTAAATTTGGACCAGCTACCGCACCAAAAGTCGTCATAACCATCGTAATACTAATAGCAGTTGCTCGTTGTTTCTTATCTGCTAAATCGGTACCAGCATAACGAGCTTGTAGATTCGTCGCTGTACCCGCACCATATATGAGTAAAGAAACTAGTAATAGAATAATACTATTTGTTAACGCAGCCAATACAACTCCAATAGCCCCTAGTCCCCCTACTATAAACCCTGTTGCAAGTCCTATTCGGCGACCATATTTTTGCGATAACTTCCCAACAAAGAAAGCGGCTACCGCAGATCCCATTGTAAACATAGCAGCCGGTAATCCTGCATACGCATCCGTCCCAAGCATTTGCTGTGCAAGAAGTGCACCTACTGTAATACCAGCAGCTAATCCCGCTCCGCCAAACATTTGTGAAATACTTACGATTATTAACGTTCGTTTATATAATTTTTGTTGCTCTTCTTCTGTATACATACGCTTACTTATTAAAGCATCTGCTGTATCTATCATTTTTTTCACCTACTTTATATAATGAATTCTCATTGTTAATGTACTATAATTATTGTTTCATATTCAATAATTATGGTAGTTATTACTTCTCTTTGATTCGTCTCATTTAAATACAAATATGCCCTCATTCCTTATTTTAGAAATGAAGGTATTTCTAAAATAAATAGACTTAAAAAATCTCTGAAATTTTAAAACTATATTCTGAAGGTAATTTATCTCGTTTTCTCGAGATTTCTGCTCTGAAACTTTCTCTGCCTTTAATAATAATTTCTTCTTTTTTTATTAATATTTCCCCAAAGCTATAGGGTGCCCAATATGTATCAATAAAGTCAATATGAACAATTTCTATATTCCCTGATTTTAAATCTGTTACTTTAAGTCTATATTCTGCTTTATCGCTAAAATCTTTAGGAACTTTATAAATAACTTCAACCCTGTAGTTTTTATTCTCCTTTTCTGCATAAACTAAATCAATATCTTCTCCATTATTTTTTATATAATTAATTACTTTTTCTATTTTCTCTTTTTCTAAATGATCAAACTCTGCAATTAGTCTCATTCCATCACATACACTCTCAAAAAGCATTTGAGATTTTTCATATTTGTCGCTACATGTATACTTAGATATATTCAATGTAGCATATGTGTATTTATGCCATGTTTCTAATGATATTTCTTGTTTTGCATCTTCTATTGTTTCGCCAATATTAACGTATATTTCACTGTAATTTGGAAGTTTCACCTCGGCACGCCTCAGCAAATTACTAAATAACTCCGAATAGATATAATCAAAAGGTGCTAATATTCCATTTTCAAGTTGGTCATATATCCGAATACCAACTATATTTCTGTTCAATTCCGTTGGATTAGTTTTATACTTATAGATTAAACAATCACTTCGTTTTGCATTATTATAAAATTTCTTTTTTTCTTCTTCTCGAGCATAATCCTTTAGCTCTTCCAAATTTTTCGGTGCTTTTTCAATTGCTTTATAATAATCATTTAAAAGCTCATTCTCTTTATAATCTAAAGGTTCTTTCAACCTAATATGCCGAACTTTTTTTATTGCTTCTTCTATTTTTAATAACGCTATTTGAAATTCCTCAAAATTTAATTTATTACTACTTTTAAAGTCCTCTATTAATTCAATCTCAGCTATTATTTTATAAAGAGATTTATTTTTTAATTTCCGTGTTACAGGTGAATTATTAATAAATCTGACCAGAATTGTATCGAAGGTTTGTCCATGATATTTATCAATTAAGTGTTCGTTTAAAAATGTATCAAGTACATTTAAGGTTTTATTTTTTTCCTCCTTACTTTTCAAATCTTTATATTTAATTAGAAATCTCATATTAACTCCTTTACACATTCTCTTTTTAACAATCTTAATATCAAATCATACTATTTTTCAATTGTCATCTCCCAGTTATTTAAGAAATTTAGAACATATTGATGAAATTGAAAATAACACTTCAATTTTAAATTACGTCGGAATTGATTTTGCTGGTTTTAATAATAAAAGACATTGTAGTAATAAGTTTAATGAACTAAACCCAGATCTTCCATACTAGTGTAAAGAAAAACAGGCTAATTATAGCCTGTTTTTCTTTACACTTCCCCTGCTATTCGTTTGTCTCTTCTGTTACTTAAAGCTTTCCCTTCCCAAAATAACAAACTTACTAAAGCACAAATTAAAATAACTGGAACACTCGCTTTATATAAATCAGTAAAACTCATAGCCATCTTATTTTTGGCATACCGACTTACATCTTTTGAAAATACAAGTACTTCTTTCTTTATACTCTCCTCTTGTTTTTCAACTTCTTTTGTTACTTGATTCGTAATTTCTTCTCTTTTTATATCTCTATATTCTACTGGAACACCACTTAATACTTCATCCACTTTTTGGTGAATTAGTTCGTCTTTTTTCTCTTTACTTAATCCCACCAATGTTTCATTTTGTTTCTTTTCTACATTTGTTTCTATACTTTGTTTCTCTATTTTTTCTTTTGTTACCTGTAATATCTCAGCTTGCTGAGCACTATTCACATGAATATTACGCACTTTTTCTTCTGCATAACGATATACATTCTCTTTATTTAAAGATAAGTTGTGAGTTAAATTAGATACAAATATTGCAACCGCTAATACAATCCCTACTTGCCGCAACATTGATACAACACTTTGAGAAGCAGTTAATAATTCTCCTTCAAACGAAGATGCACTTAAAACTGTAATTGGTCCCACTACTAAACCATATCCAACACCTAATATCATACACGGAATAATAATTTCTATATTTGTTGAATTGACGTCAATCATTTGCAACCAATAGTAGGATAGGCCCATAACAAGAAACCCTGACAAAATAATAGTTACTTTTCCAAATTTTTTAATTAAAGTTGCTGCAACTGGTGAGACAAAAAATATCATCGCTGAAATAGGTGTCACTAAAAAAGCAGCTTCAATTTCCGTTCGGTATTGTATTTTTGTCAAGAATGTTGGAAGTAATACAGTTACTCCAATTAAAAATAAATTACTTAATATAACAACGATAGATGCCCCTACAAACATTCGATCTTTAAATAATTTTAAATTCACCATCGGATTATGAATCTTTCGTTCCACTAAAACAAATAGAATAAGAGAAATAGTGCTAATTGCATAACAAGACCAAGCGATATTACTTTGCCATCCCCACGTATTGCCTTTCACTAATACGAGAGTAAAAGAAAAAATCGCTAAACTACTTAATATGAGTCCAATCCAATCAATTTTTGAAATAATACGTTCTTCATTTTTTACTTGTAACATAATACAGCATAAAATGATTCCAAGAATACAAATCGGAACATTGACGAAGAACACCCATCTCCACCCTACATTTTGCGTAATAATTCCGCCTATTACCGGACCAAGTGCAGCTGACAATCCTTGCGTTACTCCTAAAATAGCAAGTGCAACATGCCTCTTTGCTAACGGCATAGCTGATACACCAATTACCATACTTGTCGGAAATAAAATTGCTGCTCCAACACTTTGTATAAAACGAGAAAAAATAAGGAAGTCACCTGTATTAGCAAAAGCACAAAGCACTGATCCACCACCAAAAATAATTAAACCGAGAATATACACCTTTGCTTTCCCAAAAATATCAGCTATCCGTCCTAGCGGGATTGCGAGTACTGCAATCGTCATTGTATAAACATTTAATACCCAAGACATCTTCTCTAATGAAGTATTTACACTCGATTGTATTGCTGGTAAAGCTATATTCATAATCGTTGTATCAATCATACAAAGAAAAATACCTAAGCACATTAAAAAGACAATCTTAATACCCTTTGACTGCTCCATGTTAATCTACCCCTTTATTTATTGTGAACGTGTTTTTCATTCTTCCGTTTTATTGTTTTCTTTTGCTTCTAATTGCTGTAACTTCCTCTTCAACATCTCTACTTGTGCACTATATGATGCAATACCTACATCGAGCGAAATTTCTTCAACGAAAGTAATACCTTCTCTCCATTTTTCATATTTCAAACGAAGATCCGCAATGTACGCTTCTTTCCTTTCAATTTCGTCTTCAATCCATTTTTTTATCGCCCTATCATCACTATAATTACCAAAATACATCCTCATTAAAAAATCTGAACGTAAAACGTCTTTCTCTACATCCGTTTGCATGTATTTATAAAACTCTTCACGCCCTTCATCTGTAATAAAGTACATTTTCTTATTCGGTTTCCCTTCTTGCATGACAATTTCTTTTTTAATTTTCCCCTCCTTTTCCAATTGTCGTAACGTTGGATAAATCATTCCAAAGCTTCCATCAAAAAAGTAAGTAAATACATCCTCAAACACAATTTTAATGTCATAACCAGACAATTCTTTTTCCATTAATAAACCTAAAACAACATCTCTTCCCTTCAAAATAAGACCCCCACACAGTATATAATCAACAATCATATTAACAATATTAATATGATTGTTGATTATATACCTTATTCTGTAAATTGTAAAATGTTTCTAACTAAAAAAGCTGTCTTGTAATTTGGTAAAACCAAATTACAAGACAGCTTCCCTTCATATTTCCTATACAAACCTTTTTACTATTTGACTCCTGCATCTTGCACAGATCCAATTTTCTTTTTCTTCCCTTCTTTTATTTCATTATAATAAGAAGGTAATTCTATATTATGCTCTAAGAAATAATCCTCAATTAATGAAATAATTACTTTCAATGTTTTCAGACGGGCGTATAATTTATCATTACTCGCGATAATATGCCATTTTGCATTCGGCTTATTTGTATTTTCAAACATGTCTTCTATTGCTTCGACATACTCATCCCATTTTTCACGATTTCGCCAGTCTTCATCTGTAATTTTCCACCTTTTAAGAGGGTTGTTCTCTCTTTCTGTAAATCTCTTTAACTGCTCATCTTTACTAACATGATAGAAAAACTTTCCTATTATGTAATGATCATCTGTTAATAGTTTTTCGAAATCATTAATTTCATCATACGCTCTCGTCCACTCTTCGTTTGTAGCAAAGCCTTCAACACGTTCAACTAATACACGTCCATACCATGAACGGTCGAATATAGTAATTTGCCCATATTGAGGAAGTTTCCGCCAAAAACGTTGTAAATAATGATACCGTTTTTCATGAGGAGCAGGCGCCCCAATTGGATTTACTTGGAATCCACGCGGATCAAGATGTTCAGTTACTCGCTTAATCGCTCCGCCTTTACCTGCCGCATCCCAACCTTCCATAACCATCATAACGGCTATTTTCTCTTCTTTTAATATTTGCTGTAGTGCCAATAAGCGCATTTGATATTTTTCAAGTTTCTTATTGTACTTAGATTTTGATTCAATTTTTTTCGTTAAATCTACTTTAGCAAGATGCTCTTTTTCCATCAAACGAATCCCCCTTGTTATATGACAATGTTATTTTAACATATTTATTGGTAATATTTTCATATTAATATCTCGTTTAACTAATACTCGTACCCCTCCACCTATATCTATCTTTTATAAGTTGGACGCTACTTTATATTAATAAATTAATCCCCCTGATATGCTTTTTCGTATCCTTTAGCAAGCATTTATTATTAATCAAAAAAACAAAATAAGGAAACTATGCCGAAAAATCTCTACACAGTTTCCTTGTTTTTTTAAATGTGCGTGTGACATACTTGGGAAGATTAATAACGAAAAGATAGGAGCTCTATCGATTCACTTATACTACAAACGAATTACAGCCGGAATATCTCCTTCTCGTAAAAAGTAAGCAAACACTGTAAATCCAATAATTAATATTGAAAATAATGTTATTATAATTCCATCTGGTAGTATTAGAAAAATAGTATTCAAGCTACTCTTCATAGGGAAAGCAATCGAGTATATTCCTAGCAGAAGACTGATTATAGCAATAGCCACATAAACCACTACCGCATACCATGGATTGAGTTCCAATAAAACAACAGAAATAAATATATACAAAAATAACAGTTGTAGAAACATGCCGCTTCCCATACTTACTAATTCTTTCAATATACCCTCCCCTAAACTACATGGTATATTATCTTAAAAAGAGAAGATAATAACAAATAAATCCTTTAAAGAATGGGAGCTCTCTAAAGATGAAACGAAAAATATTTTCTCTCTTTGCACTAATCTGCTTAGCACTACCAATACAAGCTAGTGCATACACATTTCAATCACTACCAATTGCGTCAAAGTCTAAACAGTGGTATATCGAAATTGACAAATCTCATAACTCAAACAAGCAAGCCGTGCAGCCAAAACAAGGTGTATATGATACGTATAGTTTACTCTTAAAAAATATTGGTAATGATGTTGCAAATGTATCGGTGGAAATACTTGATAACACACCTACATCTAAAGCTACCTTTAATCCTACTTCATCTAATAACAACGTTTCAAAAAGTCATACAAGCTTTGACTACATGGTATTCCCATTAGACTTTAATAGCCATAATTTTAAAGTTGTCATTACTTGGGAAGAAAAGAATTTCTCTTACAACGGTCATCCAGTACATGAGAGTAAAAAAATGAAGCAAACATTTGTGTTTAATGAAGAGTAAGTCCTAATTTGATTAGGGCTTACTCTTTATTTACAAAACCCGATTGAATTGCTTCTGTCACTTCTTTTGCAATATGTATTTTTGTAGCGTCTACACAGATTTTCTTGTCCCAAACATGTACTGAAGGCTCTTCATTAGACAAATGCTTAATTAAGATGAATCGATTATATGTCATTTTATTTTCTATAGGAGTAGCAATATACACCGTGAAATTCCTTGCTTCAAATACCTTTTCTCCCAAAACGTATTTACATCCCAACTCATGTACTACTAAATCATGTAGGTTTTCTATAGTCATATACCATCCCCCCTTTTTGCCTACATAATCAATCGAACCGCCGAATACTTGGTACAGACAATGCCATTCCAATAGTTATGAGTACTAAAATAGCTAGCATTATAATTGTTATCTTTCCACCTATTACAGTAGCTAACCAGCCTACCACCACATACCCTAATGGTAATAAAGCAAATGAGCCTAACATATCAAGACTTGCCACTCTTCCAAAAGCTTCTTCTGGTACAAGCTCTTGTAAACTTGTTTCCCAAATAAGCCCAAATATCATAATACCGAATCCTTCAATTGCCATTAATCCAATTAAGGCGGGTGCCCAAGAAACGAAAGGCATAATTAATAACGCCATTCCACTAATTAAAACACCACCATACGCAAGTAATCCTCTCTTATGCCACCGCTGCCTCCCACCAAAAATTAGTGCTGCAATTACAGCTCCAGCACCAGAAGCAGCCATACCTAAACCATACACGTAAGCTTCAAAATGATGATGAACATTAAACAACCATGGAATTAATACAACGATAACGCCTGCATAACAAATATTAACGAAAGAAAAGACTAGAATGGTAATCCACAACCACGGATGACTTTTTAAAACTAAAATACCTTCCATAAACTCTTGTTTGTAATCGATCTTACTCTTTTCAATGGGTTTTACTTTTTTAAACTTAATTTCTTTTAAAAATAATAAACATAAAAATGATAACAAATACGTTGCTGCATCTAGTCCGAAGCCTATCCCTGCAGATGTAACTGATACTATTAACCCACCAAGTGCTGGGCCAATTAATCGTATTCCTTGATTACTCATTTGCGTTAATGCATTAGCTGCATTTCGAATTTCCGGTACAAATACTTTCGCTCTTACAGCTGAATATGCCGGCTGAAATATCCCTTCCATAAGTCCATATAATGCAACAAGTACATATAAAAGTGGAATTGTTAAAATGTCCATAAATATAAGTGTTGCAAATAAGAGCATTAATATACAGCGAATTATATCTGTAAATAACATCAATTTCACCCGGTCAATTCGATCCACGACTAATCCAGCAAACGGTAACGCAAGAATATTAGGAAGCATGTATATTGCCATAGTCATTCCCATTACAACTGTTGAACCAGTTAATGAATACACAACGACTGGCAGAATAACCATCGTTATCGAACTACCTAAAGTCGAAAGTAATTGTCCAATCCATAAAAACTTAAAGTGCGGTGACACTTTAACTGGCAATAACAATTTACCGACATAACCTAAATTTTTCTCTGTTGGTATTTCTCCTTGCATATCTCTCTCCTCTTTTCAAATTAAGTTAATACCCGAAGATAAACACAGAAAATTCAATCTTTAATAACTTTAATTATATATGAAACTGTTAAATTATTGGTAGAAATATAAAAAAGAAAATCATAATGAATCTACAAATATTACGTGTTGAATATAAATAAAAAAGGTGTTTTCATATATGAAAACACCTTTCCACTTTATAATTTTAAGTTCTTCTTCAATGTCCAATATTTTTCTGGAGCATTTTCAAGTGAGAATTCTACCCAGCCATTTGGATCTTCACGATATACGTTTACTTTTGTACCATTTTCTAATTTTCCAACTTCATTTTGTGTAACGTTTGGTACACTCTTAATTGGGTTGTTAAACGGGAATGGAACTTGATAGTAAGATCCTACCGACTGAACAGTAGTTTTTGCGTCTTTTGCATAATCTTTATATGGAATTGTTTCGTCTAATGCATCTACATTTAATGTATTAGGGTTTTTCGGTAATCGTTTTACATTTTGATAATCTTTGTTATTGAAAGGCTTAATACGTTCCATAATATTAGCAATTTTTCCAGCCCATGCTTTATCTGTTGCATATTTTTCATTCATATCAGGTAATGTGTAACCATTGAAATGAGGAGCACCTTTCTCTAAGTAGTTCTTTCTTACATAATCAGCATTGTACGAAATACTTTGCCCGTAAGACGTTAAATATTTTGCATTTGCGAATGGATCCCAATCAAATGCCTTTAGCCCAAATAAATTATGTTTACGATATGCAATTTCTGATTTTCCGTACCCAGATTCTAAGATCGCATGTGCTGCTAAATATAAAGCGTTCACACCATACTCATTTTGTGCTTTAATAAAATCTTGTCCATTTCCAATAAGGGGACTGTCAGAATGAAATTCCCCAATAAAATCTTCAATCTCTTGCGCTGTTACATTAGATGGTAACGTTACATCTAGATTGATATATGATGGCTGTTCAACGGGAACATCATTTTTAATTTTCATCGCTTTATATAATAGTTGTGCATAGCTTTCACGTGTTAATACACCTGATGGATCAAATCCCCCAAGCCCATTCCCTACCGATACACCATTGGATTGCAATGCACTAATTGCATCTTTTGCCCACCAGTGTGTTGCATCTATATCATTAAATGTATGTGGTGCTTTTACTTCTAATTTAAATGCTCTTTGCAAAATAACAGACATTTCAGCACGGGTTAATGATTCTTTCGGTCTAAACGTCCCTTTACCATCACCTATGAAAATCCCCATATCTGTTAATGCCAAAATTTCTTTTGGGAACATTGTCGTTCCTGCACTAATATCAGAGTATGGATTTTTATAATCGCTTTTTGCTTCTGGTTTTAATGCGCGATACATTAATGCTGCTACTTGCTCACGAGTCACAACATCTCCAAAGCCAAATTTACCATTATCGTACCCTGCAATAACCCCTTTTGACGTTAAATCAGTAATCGCTTCAAGTGACCAATGATTTTTCGGAACGTCTGGAAATTCTTTTGTAGCTGCAAACGAAGTTGCTGGAGCCATCACTACTTGAAGTGCGACTGTCACTGCTAACACATTAGAAATAACTTTTTTCATAAATTTTTTAACACGTTATATATATGCTTGTCCCGTGTTAACTTGCCTCCCTTTATCGTATAATTTTCCCTATTAAACTAACAAACTCTTAATTAGTCAACAGTAAAAGTATACGTGATAAAAATAAACTAATCTAGCATTATTTTATTCATAATCAGCATAATACGATATATCTTTTTATTCCGATAAAAAATTACAGAAACTTACATAAAAAGCCCATCTCTATATAGACGATGGGCTTAGCAATCAACATTGTTATTTCGTTAAACGAGATTTTGAAACATCAAAACCCTTCCACTCATAATAATCTAAAATCCCCGCATAAATTGCCTCAGCAGCTATTTGTCTTCCAGATTCTGAGGCTAACTTCTCATAATCTGCGCTGTTATCTAAAAATGCTAGCTCCGTTAGCACTGCCGGCATCTCATTTTCTCTTAATACATAAAGATCTCCTTCTCTCACACCACGATCTCTTGTATCTAGAGCTTTAACTAATCTCTTTTGTATTTTATCGGCTAACATATAACTATCTTTTTCACGCTCATTTACTTCTTTCTTTTCAGACCCTTTATAATAAAAAGTTTCTGTTCCATATCCATCATGATTTTTAGAAGCATTTGCATGGATGCTTACAAAAACATCTCCATTATGTTCTTTCGCGAAATCCACACGATTTTTAAGGTCTTCACCTTGCTTTTCACCAAGACGAATATCTGTTTCACGCGTTAACAACACACGGAATGGAGTATGTTTCTCTAGTAAACTTTGTAATCTTTTAGATGTATCTAATACAATATCACTTTCATGTAACCCTTGTGTTGCTTTCCCAGGATCTGTTCCTCCATGACCTGGATCAATAATAATCATCTGTTCTACTAAAGGATTACCTACTTTAAGTGAATCAGCCTTTGCAATAAACTGCGCTGCTTCTGCTTTCGTTACAGTTTTATTAGGTAACCAAGCTGTTTTAGTTATACCTTGTGAAATATTTAATTCTACTAAAATGTTGGCTTTATCTTTTCCCCAACTATCATTTAAATCTGCAAATTTTGTTTGTAACGGTTGTTTTACTTTTGCATCTAATTTATATGCTTCAACAAGCATCGATGCCATTGAAACTCGGTCAATTTTCCCAGTTGGATCAAATACGCCTGGGCCTTTACCTTTAACAACGCCAGCTTTTTCTACAGCTGCGATGAATGGAGTATACCATTCGTTTTGAGAATCACCGAAAGATGGTTTAGCATTATTATCGATTGGTAAGTTTAAAATTCGAGCCATCATTGTAGCTGCTTCTGCACGAGTGATTTCTTTTCCAGGCTCGAACATTCCTTTATCATTACCTTTAACTGCACCTTTCTCTACTAAATAGTAAATAGAATCTTCTGCCCAATGTTTAGCTGGGACATCTGGAAACGTTTTTGTTTGTGCAAAACTACTAGATGAATAAGATAATATACTAGCTGCAATTACTCCTGCTGCGATTATTCTATTTTTCATAGAATATATTCCCCTCTCAAGTACAATGTTTTATGTAACAGAATAATTATAGTTCTGAAAATTAGTAATAGTCAATTGCATTTTGTATAATTTTGTATTATTATTGTATTTTTTGTCATAAATAACTATAGTAAAAAACTATAAGATTTTATAAAAGGAGAGATTCGTATGAGCAAGAATTGGAAAGATATAGAACACCGTATTTATACAATGTGTATGATTCAGCATAATAATGAAGTATTACTAATACAACGCCCCGATCATCTAGGCTTCCCTGGTTACATCGCTCCGGGCGGAAAAGTAGATTTCCCAGAAAGTATCGTTCAAGCCGCTATAAGAGAAGTAAAAGAAGAAACTGGATTACTTGTTTCAAATTTAACTTTTAAGGGATTAGATGAATACGTAAATCCGAAAGAAAATGTTCGATATATGGTATTTAACTATTGGACAGATTCATTTGAAGGTGAACTCCTTTTGAATCCTCCTGAAGGCGAATTATTATGGGTGCCAATTGATACAGCACTCAATCTTCCTATGCAAGATTGGTTTAAAGAGAGATTCCCATTATTTTTTGAAAAAGGTACGTTTGAAATTCAGCGTGTTTGGGACCGAGACTTGAATAAACAAGTTGCTATGACAATTACCCATACATAAAAAAGCTTGGAATCTCTCCAAGCTTTTCTTACTTTCCCTCTATTTTCTTAATCTCATAATCAATTTCTAAAAACTTAACTCCAAATATCCACATTCTATGATTAGCTTCTAATATTTGATCCTTGCTCTCTTTAATAATAAAAGTCTCTGCTAATGGTAAACGTATTGTAAAGAAACGAGTATGTAAATAAATCCCCTCATCTCCCCTGCCATTCTCTCTTAACTTACTTGTAATGATTAAAGCATTATCATCATTGCATAACTTCAAAATACCAGTCATATTTGAATATGGTAACGGTAATGCGATATTCATATATTTATCTTTCTTGTATGTATGCTTTGAATAAAGAGCTACAAAAATTGTCTCCCCTGCTTCATTTTTTCTTAGCCAAGCCCTTACATTTTCTCTTCCATCCTTCTCATCTATTATCCCAATGATAGAGCCATGCATCGTTTCCCACTTGCCGCCCATTCCTAAATGTATTTGTCCTACACGCTTACTCATTTTCTCATAACAAAATGCAACCGGGCGGAACCAACGAGTCCATTTAATATGCGATTGTAACTCATACTCTTTTGTATTTTCATAGAAACGAATAATACTTAAAGGAATCTTCGCCACGTCAAATGCCTCACTATGAAAATCATTCATTTTATCAACTAAACCTTTGTATTCCTTGCTATCTATTAAATTTCTGTTATGTAAAAATACTTCACCAACTGTCGCATTTCCTCTTAACCTGCTCATTGGTTTCCCGTAATATTTATAATTCGGAGTACTCTTTTCAATCATCCAGCCAAAAAATGCTGGTAACGCTACTCCAATTCCATTTACAACACCGTGAATCCAGACCATTTGTGCAATTGTAATCGTCATTACTTGTTTGAAATTTCCGTATGAATATATGAGTGAAAACATTATTGTTACCATAAGTGTACTGGATGAAAGAGTAAGGAGAATCTTTGCACTTATAGCATTGAATTTCGTTCTCCACACGTAAACTCCATATCCATAAATCGCACATAAATATATGAACACTGCAAAAAATTCAAATATCCTTGAGTATGTAATTCCTATCGCAACTGTCATAGGTGAAATGACTATGATAAACATAATAGCATCATACACTTTACTTCTCTTTTCTCTTTTCCTTCCAAGTAAACCAGCTGATAACGGCAATAGAAATGCCGAGTAATGAAAGTGTGCCGCTGTAAGTAAAACAATGTCAGAACTAAAGTGCATAATTGAAACCTTTGCTACTGAAGCAAAAAACCAAAAACCACCTAAAAACAAATAAATAAACGCACTATCGATAGCCGTCTCTTCTATCGGTTTCCATCCTCTTTCTAACAATCTACTTACACCAAATAACGCAACGATTCCTGTATATGCAAACCAAAGTAGCGCAAAGAAATAGTGATTTGTTACGAAAGCTAGCATTGCACTGATTGCTGCGATTGGATATAAAAACGATACAAATTTATAAAATAATGCATACGATCCATTTCTTTTTTTCTTGTCAATAATACAAAAAGACATCGGTATAAATAACAAAATAGATAATAAAATAATTGCTTCAACTGGGTTTACATTTGACCACTCACATATTAGAAAAATAATATAGCAAGCAAGCCCAAATAGTATATTTTTCATATCGTTTATTCCCTTTCCACAAATGTTCCCTTATATGAAAATAACGAACCAATTAACGGATTCCGTACTTGTACATGAATTCGAAAACATTGCAGTGCATCATCATAACTTTCAACAATTTTTGCCTCTCCATATAAAAATTTTGGTAACGGGATTTTTCTTCCAAACATAAAAAACCATTGTTTCTTTGAAGAAATATGCATCCCGCCTTTTTCATCAATATAAAAATTCAATGTAGAAACGAGTAAATGTGGCTCACCAAAATAATCTACAATTTCATTATTCTCTTCATCCAACTGCATAACAGCGTTAAAATATCTTTTCTTATTATGAAAATAAAAAGTACGATTCCACCGTACAAACTCATTTCCATGTTCATCTCGCTCAGCGGTATTATGTATCACAAACGGAACTTTTTGCCCTCGCTCAGAGAAAAACATTCGAAACTTCGATGTAATTTTTAATATTAATTTAACGAAAAAAGATCCTCCATAAATTTCATCCATTTCCCCTTCCCCAATAAAGCTATTTTCCTTTGTTATCGCATATCGTTCCTGCAATTTTGGATGAAGCCTTTTATAAGAATCCCCTAATAATCTTTCATAAATATTAACCATATACTTATCCCTTTCTCGTCCTCTTGCAATTTTTTGCGCTTGGCAAATTCGTGCTATTTATATAACCGACAATCGATAACCCTATTAGAAGAAAATTTAATGTAATCGGATTAAACGGTTGCGTAAAACTAGCGATATTCGTCGATCCTGCCGCTAATGTTAAAACTATCAACAATATAATATGCAATATAAATAGTTTTCGCTTTTGAAGTGGCAATAGCCACATAACACCCCATATTATTTCTAAAAATCCAACTATTTTAAGTATAAAAATACTACTTTCATTCGATCCGATTAGTGCTGAAAGCATCTTTACTTCTTCTGAATGAGTAAACATCAATTTCGGTACAATCCCTTGATATAACCATACGAAAGCAAATAAAAAGCAAACTAGCCAATACGTCATCGTTCTTCTAATTAGCAACTTAGGATGAAGTCCCTTTTCTAACCATAATTTTAAAGCATCAAAACTCCATGCTGTCGCCCAACCTAATAGTGGACGAAAAACATATAAATCTATCACATTTCCTATACGACCAAATCTCGTATCATAATCATATTGCGTTTCAAAATGAATATGTTCTTCATTCGGTGTATACTTCCAATAACCACGCCCTATTTGTATAAGTGATAATTGATTGTCTGTCCAAAATTTTAAAGAGGAAATGCTTTCTCCAGTTTCTTTTCTTATTTCACCTATCGATTCCCCTTCTCCGGCTATTTCAAGTCCAAATCCGATCTTTGTTTTATATAAAAACTTCTGTGGTTCTCCCTCTTTTTTTTCTAAATACGAAATCTCAGTAAAACGAGCATCCCACTCTGTATGTATATCAGGCTCTTGTGTATATGCCCATAGTTTCTCCATTGTTGTGTTCATTTCTGTGGCTACATAAATAGGCTTTTTCTTCCCCATCCTTCCACCTCCCATGCGCTATATTTTCAATGTACATGCAATGAATCGATTTTGCTACATTTTTCACAAACTAATTTAATAAAAAGATAGAATTTCAAAAAAATACAAAAAACACTTGATTCCCTGAAAAATTTAAATTATTATAAAACAAATGTTACCAACAACTTCATAAATCATACACTCTCGCCTAAAACGTGAGATAGAGGTTGCAACGCTTATAAGTATTCTAAAGGAGACACAGAGATGTCTATGATTTTAGAGGAAAGGAAGTGTTGCCGAAATTGATAAATTTCTCTGCATTTATCAATTGGGGCTGTTTTCGAATAGAAACAGAACTGTCATATGTACAGACGTGTACGTATGAAGAGCTATCTACAAAAAAGAGATATCATTTTTATGATATTCCTTTTTTGGCGGTTTTTTTATTAGCTCCGTTTTCTGTTTCCCTTTTCCTGTAACAGCACCATCCTCACTTATTTGAGATGGTGTTTTTTGTTTTTCTCTCTGGTAACTACAGGAATATTGGGATTTGTATATGTCCTAACCTATTCTTAAAAATGGACGAAAGAAGGAATTCGTAATGGAAACGATTGTACAAAAATTTGGCGGTACTTCTGTCGGAAGCGTCGAACGCATTCAACATGTAGCAAATTTAATTATTGAAGAATATGAACGAGGACATAGTATTGTCTCTGTCGTTTCAGCAATGGGAAAAAGTACGGATAAACTTGTAGCACTTGCTAACGCTATTACTGAAAATCCAAGTAAACGTGAAATGGATATGCTCCTATCTACAGGAGAACAAGTAACCATTTCATTATTAACAATGGCACTACAAACAAAAGGTTATAACGCAATTTCATTAACAGGATGGCAAGCTGGTATTACGACAGAATCTGTACATAGTAGTGCACGGATTATTGACATTAACACTACTCGTATTCAGTCTCACCTTACTGAAGGCACGATTGTTATAGTAGCTGGTTTCCAAGGAGTAAGTGAAGAAAATGAAATTACCACACTTGGCCGCGGTGGCTCTGATACGACTGCTGTCGCATTAGCTGCTGCACTAAAAGCAAAAAAATGTGATATTTATACGGATGTGACCGGCGTATATACGACTGATCCACGAGTTGTACAAGATGCTTATAAATTAGATGAAATTTCTTATGACGAAATGTTAGAGCTTGCCAACCTCGGTGCTGGCGTATTACACCCACGCGCTGTTGAATTTGCTAAAAATCATAATGTAATTTTAGAAGTTCGCTCAAGTATGGAACAAGAAAACGGAACAATTGTAAGGGGAGAATGTAACATGGAACAACAATCAATCGTTAAAGGTATTGCATTTGAGGATAATATTACACGCGTCACAATTAAAGGATTAGAACAAGGTGCACTTTCAACAGTTTTCTCTACATTAGCAGCAGCACATATTAATGTGGATATTATTATTCAAAGTATTACAAATGAAGGAACTGTTCACCTCTCATTCTCAATCCATTCTAATGATTTAAGAGAAACATTAGAAGTATTGGAACAAAATCAAGAAGCACTTCACTACGAATCTGTAGAACATGAAAATCATTTAGCAAAAGTATCAATTGTAGGATCTGGTATGGTATCTAACCCAGGAGTTGCTGCGAATATGTTCACTACTTTAAAAGAAGAAGATATTCATATTAAAATGGTAAGTACATCAGAAATTAAAGTATCTGTCGTTATTGACCGTCTTCATTTAGTAACGGGTGTTGAAGCACTTCATCAATCATTTATGGCGAAAATTGAACCTTTAGTGCAAATGATTTAATTTCCACCAGTAAAACTTACAACAAATTATATGAATCTATTTCCTTCCTATATAAATAGAAAGCTGTTTGCATAGTGGAAAGTGAGAAAAAGGTTATTTAGTTTAAAATAAAGTCGTTTGAAGAACAATAAAATTGTTAAAAAACGGAAGCAAGTCATTCTATTCAACAATCGGGCAGTTATCTCCCACCTAACTTCCTCGCATTCGCCGAATTTTGAGGTGGGAGTCTTATTGCCCGCAAATAGCGGGATAAATTTTTACACATAAGGAGATAAAGACTATGGCCAACAACAGATTACTAAGAATGGACAATGTCAGCATCGTTGTAGAATCTCTTGATAACGCAATCTCTTTCTTCAAGGAGATTGGATTAAAACTCGAAGGGCGAGCTACTGTCGAAGGTGAATGGGCTGGTCGCGTAACTAGACTCGGTTCTCAGTGCGTAGAGATTGCTATGATGGTTACGCCAGATGGTCACAGCCGAATTGAACTTTCGCGATTTCTCACCCCACCTACTATAGCAGATCACCGGACAGCTCCTGTAAACGCCCTCGGTTATCTGCGCGTCATGTTCACCGTCGAGGACATTGACGAAATGGTATCCAGACTTACTAAGCATGGTGCTCAGCTCGTTGGAGAAGTAGTTCAGTATGAGAACTCGTATCGACTCTGCTACATTCGTGGAACCGAAGGAATTCTAATCGGTTTGGCGGAACAACTCAGTAACAAATAAGTAAGTGACGTTTTATAAAAGGCCTTTACTGAAATATACATTACTGAAGTAAAAATATTTGAAGAAAATTCTTATTCAATAAAACTTAGATTTTCAACCCCGTCCTAACTTTAGAACGGGGCTATACTCGTTTGAGCTTTTAAAATTAAATAACTTTATTATCATTTTACACATAGATTTCAAGACTCTATACAAACAGCTTTTTAACATATTACCTATATCTAAAAATCATTATAAAACAATTAGATTATTCGTAATACCTTTTCCTAGGAAATATAACGGACTCTTCTCACTTCTTATCATATATATCTTTCCCTTTAAATAACGAGCGAAATTCATGCAAAATAACTTTCTTCACGTCGGAATAAAAGACCATCATGAATAGCGCAGCCCCTAATAAAATCTCTTGAATTCCTTCGTAATCAATGAAAGCACTCATAATTAGCAAACCAAATCCAATATAAAAACCAAACTCATTCTCTTTCTCAAAATCCTCATCTTCTTCATCAATATGTATTTTCTCTTTAAAGTTTTGATTCCCTTTTATTAATTCATCGAGCGTAACGTTGTACATTTCGCTCAATAAAATTAAATTATTAATGTCAGGGTAACTTTTATCATTTTCCCACTTATACACAGCTTGCCTAGTTACCCCAATTTTCTTTGCAACATCCTCTTGCGAAAAACCCTTTGACTCTCGTAATTTTTTTAATTGTTCTCCCAAGTTCATAACGCCCCCTCCTTTAACAAATTATTACATAAAAGGAGATAAAAAAGAAAGAAACTATTAGTAACACTCACTGTAAACCACCAGTTTACACAATAAAAAAGGGAGAGTAACTCTATTTTCGAGCCATTCTCCCTCTCACTTATATTAAAACAAATGAATGTTTTCTTTCTTACAAGCTTCACGTAAATCATCAGGCCATACAGAAGATTGAACTTCACCGATATGTGCTTTACGTAAGAAGTACATACACATTCTTGATTGGCCGATACCACCACCAATTGTTAATGGTAGTACGTCTTCTAAAATACCTTTATGGAAATCATACTCACGTTTGAAGTCTTCACCAGTTTTCGTTAATTGCTCATCAAGTGCTTTACTATCAACACGAATTCCCATTGATGATAATTCGAACGAAGCTTGTAGTACTGGGTGCCAGAATAAAATGTCACCGTTTAATTTCCAATCATCATAATCGGACGCGCGTCCATCGTGCTTTTCACCTGAACGGAGTGCATCACCAATTCCAATAATAAAGACTGCACCGTGTTCTTTCGCAATTGCATGTTCACGATCTTTCGGTGTTAATTCTGGATATTTATCTTCCAGTTCTTGAGAAGTAATGAAAACAATTTCTTCTGGTAAATACTTTCCAAGGAACGGATACTTTTCAAATAAGTGATCTTCCAATTCTTTGAATATTCCATAAATTGTTTGTACTGTTTTTTGTAAGTAATCGATAGTACGCCATTCTTTTTGAACGATTTTTTCCCAATCCCATTGGTCAACATAAATGGAATGCGTTGCATCAAGTTCTTCATCACGACGAATCGCGTTCATGTTTGTATATAAACCTTCACCAGCTTCATATCCGTATTCATGTAATGCGAATCTTTTCCACTTCGCTAGTGAATGTACAATTTCTAATTCTTCTCCTGAATGTAACATATCAAATTCAATTGGACGTTCTACACCGTTTAAGTGATCGTTTAATCCTGATTTCTTCGTTACGAATAATGGTGCAGATACGCGGAATAGTTCAAGTCGTTTTGCTAATTGATCCTCAAAAAATGTTTTAACTTCCTTAATTGCGATTTGAGTCTCTCTTACTGTCATTAATGATTGATACATGGTGGTTTCCTCCTAAAATGTTTGGATGTTGTGAAAAGAAGCCAACAAAAAAAGCCCTTCTTTCCCAAAAAACTGGGACGAAAGACTTTGGTTCCGCGGTACCACCCAAATTAGCAACAGAGGTTGCTCACTTATACAATACGGAGATTAAAAAATCTCGATACTGTTCTTCTTGTAACGGCGAAGTTCCCGGCTAAGTCTACTTTCCTATAAAGGATTTCGGTTAGCGACTCCAGGAGGTTCTTCATAATAGGCTTCGTATCAGGCTCACACCGTCCCTGACTCGCTTAAACTACATCCTACTACTACTCGTCCTTTCATAGTCGTTTTATTGTCACATCTCTGAAACATTTTATTAATGATTATTCTATACAAAAAATCGATAAAGTCAACAAAAAGTTTTAAAATATTTTTCAATTCTTTATTTTATGCCTTTACCGACTGTTCTTAATATAACATTTTTATTTCCTTTGTCTCTTCAATCCAAAAAACATTTCACTAATTGAAACTAACATATATACAACAACTAGTGTGATTGTTCGAAATATAGAATCCGCAGTATTTCTTATTATTTTCATTTTCTTTATAATTCCTTTCAGTTTACTCGCAATTTCATGATATACTATAGCATTCAAGCAGTTTGTTTTTATTTAAAGCAAGCATAGTCATTTATCGATAGTATTTTTCTAAAACATTGGCTATTATCAAATCAGATTTTTTATATAACGGAGTGATCATATGAGTAAAACGAAAGCAAAACCGAAAAAAGGTGTAGGACAAGGTACAGGAAGTAAAGGATGGAACCGTTGGCAATCAAGTGCGAAAAAGAAAGCTGCAAAACCATACAAAAGTAAAGGTACAAAGAAATAAAATAAATAGTGGGAGACGAACAACTCCCACTATTTAAAGTTTCACTTTATCTCTTTACTTTGTACAAAACAAAATATAATTATTACAACAAAAAAGCTATGCTTTCATCTCTATGAAAGCATAGCTTTTTGCATATTAAATCATAAGAATATCGCGGATTTCTTCCTCCGTAATAGAAGATAACTTCTCTTCTCCCGGCTCGATAATTTCAGCGATTAAATTTTTCTTACTCTCTTGTAACTCGTGCATTTTTTCTTCAATTGTTCCATGTGCTACTAACTTAATCACTTGCACTGTATTTTTTTGTCCCATTCGATACGCTCTATCCGCAGCTTGTTGTTCAACAGCTGGATTCCACCACAAGTCGTACAATATAACTGTATCTGCACCTGTTAAATTTAGTCCTGTGCCACCAGCTTTTAACGAAATAAGAAATAGATCCCCTTCTCCTTCGTTAAACCGATTGCATAGCTCTACACGTTCTTGCGCTGGTGTACTCCCGTCTAAATAAAAGTATGGAACTGCTTGACGATTTAATTCACGTCCGATTATCGAAAGCATCTTCGTAAATTGGGAAAAGATAAGAATTCTCTTCCCTGTACTTCTGCATTCCTCCAAAATTTCTAGCAGCTGATCAAATTTAGCTGAACTACCTTTATAGTCATCAACAAACAAAGCAGGATGACAACAAATTTGCCGTAGTCTCGTTAAACCAGCTAAAACCCGAATTTTATTTTTACGTAACGTATCTTTATCCAAATGTTTTAACGTTTCTTCTCTTAACTTTGCTAAATAAGCTGCGTAAAGCCTCTTTTGATCTGGTAAAAGTTCTGATGATTGCAAGTGCTCAATTTTTTCTGGGAGTTCGTGTAATACATCACCCTTTAACCTTCTTAACACGAAAGGTTTTACCCGCTTCGCAATATCTTCACGTCTTAAATCACCGAACTCTTTTCTTCCCGGTAATAATTCTGGGAAGACGACGTGGAAGATAGACCATAGCTCTTCTAATGAATTTTCTACAGGTGTTCCTGTTAATCCAAAACGGTACTCCGCCTGCACTGTTTTTACCGCTCTTGCAGTTTGCGTCGTATGATTTTTAAACGCTTGTGCTTCATCAAGAAATAGCGTATGAAATGGCTGCTCATATAACCTTATATCTCTTCTCAGTAGAGGATATGACGTAATGACAACATCAAATTTCGTTATATCTTTTAAAATTTTTCGGCGCTCTGCTTGATTTCCATCGGCAATAACTGCTCTAATATGTGGAGCGAATTTTTTCAACTCACTAAGCCAGTTGTAAACGAGGGACGACGGAGAAACAACTAATATAGGCAGTTTCTTCTCTCGAATTTCCGGCAAAACAGAGTCTGTAAAAGCAATACTTTGCAACGTTTTCCCCAGTCCCATATCATCAGCTAAAATGCCGCCAAAACGATAATAGGCAAGTGTTTTCATCCACTGGAATCCGTATGTTTGATACTCTCTCATTATCGCATCTAAACCACTTGGCACCGCAAACTTCAGCTTTTTAGGGTTTTGAATGTTCTCTACCAATTCTTGAACAGACTCATCTAAACTTAATACGTTTCCTTCTTGCAGTGAATTCATCCATTTCACACTACGAATAAGAGGGACATCTATTTCTTCGCCCTTTAAAAATCCTTTTCGAATACTAGATTCTTTTATAAACTGATTAATATCATTAAACTCTTTACTCTCAAGTGATAGTAGAGCACCACTTGCTAAACGATAATATTTTCGTTTCTCTTCAAGTGCCACTAATACCCCTTTAATTTCTGCCTCTGGAATACCTTTTATATCAAAGCGAAATGATAACCAATCAATTCTCTCTTTCCTTCTAACTCTTATAAGAGGAGCTGTGTCTCCCTTATGAATTCGTAATTTGATGGCTGACGTCGCATAAATATCAACTAAACCTTTTAACGGTGGAACAGCATGATATAAAAAGTTATACTCAGCTTCTTCATTATGCATAAAATAACCGCCTTCCGTTTTCGCAAAGGCACTTTCACTCATAATGTCTAAAATCTCTTTTTCCTTTTTCTCATCACGATTAAAAACAGATGGCTGCCCATCCTCTTCTAACGGATTAATCACGACGTTTCCATAATGAAATTCGAGACCTGCTAACAAACGATTTTTCACTCGATCTAAATACAATTTTGCTTTTAATGCGGGTGTTTCAACACGATCTGATACTACCTCATCTATTCGCACAGTTCCTAGCTTCATTAACCCTGGTACAACTTTTGCTACAAAGTGCTCCATCTTATCTGCTGGAATATACAATTGGTTACTACTAGAACGATTCATCATTTTTTGTAATTCGATAAGTCGCTTACAATCCTCAGCATTCAACTGATACAGTTTCCCTCCAAATAGAGCATAACTATACGTATCCATTACTTCTACTTGTTGTAAGCCGTCAATATAAAGTGTAAACCCACCGTTACTCCCTTTATTAAACTCAAAATGTAAAGGAAGTAGCCCTTTTGAAATTTGTAAACCGTGAAAAGATTTTCCATCTTGATTAAGTCCCACAAACTCAACTTTAGAAAGTAAAGAAAGCATATCCTTCCATGAAGCTGGCGGTATTAAAATCATACTATCATCTTGTTTTGCATGTACTTCCAGTGTATCCTCATACATTTTTTCATTATGATAAATTTTAATGAGCTGCTGAATAATCGCATCCGTTTCTTGCTTAAAGCTATGTACATCCGGTGTATATGTAAATTTATTCGAACAATTATAGGACTCTCTTTTCTCCACATTGGAAAGAAATTCTCTAATATGATTTACAAAATACATCTTGGCGAGTTTAAACTGAATACCTAGCAGTGCCCCACCATTTTTCGTAACTACTGGCGTACATATAAATTCAACATGAAGTATTTCACGTGTATCAAAACGGTGTTGTTTACTTTTTGGTCTTAATGGTTTTTCTGCAAATAAATGAAACATCCCGCTTGTTAATTGATCATTTCCACTCATATTCCCGCTACTAATAGGCACCATTCCACCGGTTTGCTGATTATAATTTATTTGTATCAATACTGCCGCAACATGTTGACAGTATGTTTGAAAAGACGCTAACGAAGGACAACTACATTTCGCAACAACATCACCTTTTTTAGCTTTTTCTACTGTAACATGAAAATCTTCGTTCCCTTTTACCGTCGCTTCGCAAATTTCTTTATTTTCATCATAATGATTTATTATTACTTTATTTGATTTATAATAAGCTTCGCCTCTTTTATATGAGGTTTCTCCGCATACTTCTTTAATAATCGATTTATTTAATGTAAAACCCATTGTTTTGACACTTCCTTACTTTAAAACCAGTTTCTCTTAACTAACATTTTACATGCTCCAAGAGAAAATATAAAATGTAGATTTAATAAAAAAAGATGCTTGTATATAAGCACCTTTTTTCACTCTATCTCCATCAACCTTTTCGCCTCAAAATACAACACTTGAATAAATTTCTTCGTATTAATTCGTATATGGCCAGAAGTTGCTACTTCATCCTTTGTCATTTCTGTCATTCGTTTTCTAACTACAGTGAAATCAAAAAATTTCGGAGCATAGCTTTCAAATTTCGGATTTGAAAAGTCTGTTAATCCAAGGGAAGCTAAGTGATTCAACGATTGATAAATCGCTCTACGTACCCTTTGTTCAGATGCTTTTCTCTCCTTATCTATATCTGCATCTGAAGCTATATTCTCTAATTTTCTTATAGTTATATGGTGAAAGATATCTTTTAGCGCAGGAAATCCAAATTCAAACGTTTGCTCTTTTTCTTGTCCATATAAATATTCCAACATACTAAGTAAATCTTTACTTCCATTCTCTCCCGCAATACCGAGTTCTGATAATAAATAGCGCCCTGAATCTGCTATTCTTTTTCCTTCCTGCATTGGCTCATTTCGAACTTGCGGCTGTTCCCACTTAAAAACGTTATTCAATGATTTTTGAATATCATGTATAGAGCGCTCTAAACGAATACGTTCCATTACTTTACGTACAACAGATATAACCTCAATTTTATTTAATGGTTTCGTAATATAATATTCAACACCAAGTGTATACGCCTCACCAATAAGCTGTTTCGATTCAACTTGAGAAATCATGATGATTTTCCCTGAAAAAGAGGATGCAATATGGCGAACTGTTTCAATCCCATCTCGCATTGGCATTAATAAATCAATAAATAAAATATCTACTTTTTTAAAATTTAGTTGATCTGCTTCAATAAAATCTCCATCTTCCGACTCTCCAATTACTTCCCCAAGATCTCCATCTTCAATAATTTGTGAAAGCATGGAGCGGAAAACTTCATCATCATCTACGATATAATAAAACAACTTCATTCTCCTTCCCGCTTTAAACTGCACTCCGGTAAACAAACGACAAACTTACACCCTCCGCCAGTTTCTCGGTCTTCTAATCTCACTTCTCCTCCGAGCTCTGTTACCATTTCGTTTATGTAAGAAAGTCCAATTCCTGTTGATGGTGTTCCCGTTTGATCATACTTTGAAGTAAATCCAGGCTTAAATACTAATTTCTTATATTTTTGTGCAATACCAGGTCCATCATCAATTACTTCAAAGAATATATGGTTATCAAGTTTATATAACTTAATAATAATAACGCCATTATCCGCAATTGCTTCAACTGCATTTGCAACTAAATTATTAAAAATTGATAAGACCGTATACACATGATATTCTGCATGCTCACCTTCTATATGTTTAGAAAAACGTATATCTTTTCCCAACATTTCAGCGTACTTCTCATTTATTCTCACAATCATTTCCGCAAGCTCATGTCCTTCTACATACTCAGCCACATTTTTATCTAATAACAGTTTAGATAATCCTGCAAAAATTCTTTGATTATCCTTTTTTATTTCATGTACTTCTCCCGCTATTTTCAATGCTGTTTTACTACTCGAATCATCGTTCGCTTGTAAATTCCGATATAATTGATACGCTGTTTGTGTAATTAACTCCGCATTTTGTAACGTTTTTTTCAAATGAACAGATTCCACATATAAGTTAGAAAGATGCAGCAACATTTTTTCATTTTCTTTTCGCACTTGTGATTCTTTTAATTTTGTTTCATACAAGTTCATCATATTTAAAAAACCAAGCGCAAAGAAACTACGAAAAATAGCAATAATAATTAGTTTATTCACTTCAGAAACTGTTATCGTTGTCCCCAGCACTAACATATGATAAAACGCAAGTTCAGACATACTTGCGATAATTTCAATTGTAATTCCAAGACATCCTATCACAATTGGCTTCTGATGAAACTTATTCACCCTACAAAGCGAAAAAAGACTTCCATAAATAAAATAATAAAAGAACACAGGATAACGCAAATAAAATGATTCTGTCATATGGAATGAACCTTGCAATACCCAGTCAAGACATACACGAAATAAGACTACAGATATACCTACAAGAATACCTGCAGCTGCTGCTGGCACTCTTCTTAAAAATAGTAATAAAAAGAAGAAAAGCGGTGTCCCGAAACTAACACGAAACATATCATTAAAAGGATGAAAATTCAGCTCTCCAGCAATCGGAACAACAACCATTAATATAATTAAAAGATACATATCTTTCTTCCATAATTGATTCCAATTCAAAGGTGCCACTTCCTATGCTTTTTTTCAATTGTAAAAGTGAAAGCCCGCTTATAATTATAAACGGGCTTTATTTCTATATTCTAACCTTTTCTACCGCTTTTATTTGGCGATACTCCGGTTCCCATATTGCTTCTTTTACTGCAATCTTAATATCGTCATCACTTAAGTTCTCTCTAGCAACACCTTCTGCAACTGCGACTTTCGCTACTTCAATCGCAACCAGTTCAGAGATATTACGTAACTCTTCAACTTCTGGCAAAATAGGCGCTCCTGGCTGACTTGTATCTACCATACTTGCAACTGCTTCTGCTGCTGCTGCGAACATTCCATCCGTCATGACGCTTGCACGAACAACAATTGTACCAAGACCTAGTCCTGGGAAAATAAGTGCGTTATTTGACTGTCCAATCACATACGTTACACCGTTATATGTAACCGGTTCAAACGGACTTCCTGTTGCAACTAATGCTTTTCCTTCTGTCCACTCGATTAAATCTGCTGGTTTCGCTTCAGCAAGTGGCGTTGGATTCGACATTGGTAAAATGATTGGTCTTTCTACATGAGAAGCCATTTCTTTAATAATTTCCTCTTTAAATGCGCCTGCAACAGTAGATGTACCAATTAAAATTGTCGGTTTTACATGTTTCACAACTTCAGCAAGTCCGATAGCATCATTTTGTTTCCAATCACTTACTTCAGCTTCTTTTCTTGCATATGGAATTTGGAAATCAAGAAGATCTTCCATATTATCTGTAACCAACCCATTACGGTCAATACACCAGAAACGATTATGTGATTCTTCGTCTGATAAGCCGACACGAACCATTGCATCTCTTACTTGATCTGCGATACCGATTCCAGCCGTACCAGCACCAAACACAACTACACGGTGTTCACTTAACGGTACACCAGAAGCTTTTACTGCCGATAATACAGCAGCAAGTGAAACTGCCCCTGTACCTTGAATATCATCATTAAACGTACAAACGTCATGACGATATTTATCTAAAATTTTTCGTGCATTACGAGAACTGAAGTCTTCCCAATGTAGAAGTGCTTTCGGGAATTGTTTATTTACCGCTTGAACAAACGTATCAATAAATTCATCGTAAGCTTCACCTGTTATACGAGGGTGACGATTTCCAATATAAAATGGATTGTTTAATAATTCCTCACGATTTGTACCTACATCTAAAATTACCGGTAATACACGGCTAGGATCGATTCCAACTGCGGCCGTATATACAGCCAATTTCCCGATTGCGATGTTAATTCCACCAACACCCCAATCACCAATTCCTAATATACCTTCTCCATCCGTTACAACGACTAAATCAATGTTTTCAGCTGTTGCACCGATATTTGCAAATGCATCTTCAATACCTGATGGATCGTTAATTGATAAATAAATGCCACGTGGTTTACGGTATTCATGACTATATCTTTGAATTGCTACACCTACAGTTGGTGTATATACAATCGGTAACATTTCACGTAAATGCTCTGTTAAAATACGATAAAATAACACTTCATTTCGATCATGTAACGCTGTTAAGTATACATTCTTTAATAAATCATCCGGCTGAGAACTAAATTGTTCATATGCTCGGCGTGCTTGTTCTTCTAACGTTAAAACCGCTGGCGGTAATAACCCTTTTAAACCTAACTCTTCTCTTTCCTCTTGTGTGAAAGCTACCCCTTTATTTAAAAGTGGTGTTGATAATACTTCTGCTCCTCTTAATGTTGTTTCTAATGCACCATTAGAAGCCACTGTAAACTTACTCATAACATCCCTACCTCTATTCATATATAGCATTTCTATATTGTAAACAAAAAAGAGGGGATTGTCCCCCTCTTCTTTTAATTTTTCTTTAAAAGAGTTGCTCCTGCAATCCCTGGGTGTGTCATTTCGAATGGATCTAGAATTAACTCTAATTCTTCTTGTGACAATACACCATTTTTCACACATAGTTCTCGAACGGATTGCCCTGTCGCAATTGCTTCTTTCGCAACGCGAGCTGCTGCTTCATAGCCGATATGAGGGTTCACGGCTGTAATAATTCCTACACTCTTCTCAACGTACTCTTTTAAGCGATCTTCATTCGCTTCAATTCCTTTTAAGCAATTATCTGTAAAGGCACGGAAACCGTTATTCATAATGCTAATAGATTGAAGTAAGTTGAAAACAAGTACTGGTTCCATAACATTTAATTCTAATTGTCCTGCTTCTGAAGCAAGGCAAATTGTATGGTCGTTACCAATTACTTGGAACGCAATTTGATTAATTACTTCTGGCATAACAGGGTTTACTTTCCCTGGCATAATAGATGAACCTGGTTGACGAGCTGGTAGCATAATTTCCGCTAATCCAACGCGTGGACCTGATGCCATTAGACGAAGGTCGTTCGCAATTTTAGACATGTTCATCATACATACTTTAAGTGCTGCAGATACTTCAGTGTACGCATCCGTATTTTGAGTTGCATCTACTAAATCTTCTGCACCAACAAGTGGTAGTTCACTAATTGTAGCTAAATGTTTTACAACTGCTTCAATATATTCTGGATCTGCATTTAAGCCTGTACCAACTGCAGTTGCTCCCATATTTACTTCATATAAATGTTGACGTGATTGCTTGATACGTTTCATGTCACGTTCAAGTACGCGGGAGTATGCTTTAAATTCTTGTCCAAGACGAATTGGCACAGCATCTTGTAAATGTGTACGACCCATTTTAATAACATGATCGAACTGTTCTGCTTTTAATTCAAATACATCATGCATATAACCCATTGTTTGTAATAAGCCTTCTAATGCATTTAATGTTGCAATATGAATCGCTGTTGGGAATGCATCGTTTGTTGATTGTGCCATATTTACATGACTGTTTGGACTAATATAATCATAGTCTCCCTTTTCCATTCCTAATAATTCAAGGGCACGATTGGCAATGACTTCATTTGCGTTCATATTCATTGAAGTTCCTGCACCACCTTGAATTGGATCAACGATGAAATGATCATGCCATTTCCCCTCAAGGATTTCTTGTGATGCTTCTGCGATAGCACCACCCTTTTTCAATTCCAATCTTCCTACATCTGCATTAGCAAGTGCTGCCGCTTTTTTTACAATTGCTAACGCTTTAATTAAACCTTCATGAACTTTGTATCCTGTAATCGGGAAATTCTCTACTGCACGCATTGTTTGTACACCGTAGTACGCATAATTTGGTACTTCTTTTTCACCTAAAAAATCTTTTTCAATTCGTACTCCATTTTTAACTTCAGTTAATGTTGCCATGATTACTCACTCCTTAACAATCTCTTACGCTGCTTTTGTTTGTTTGACCGTTTCTACATATTGTTTTGCTTTCTCATCATCGAATTCGCCTTCCCACTTCGACATAACAATGGCAGCTAATGCATTTCCTAATACATTGACAGCTGAGCGAATCATATCTAAAATGCGGTCAATTCCCGCAATTAATGCGATGCCTTCTAGCGGTAAGCCCATTGATCCTAACGTCGCTAATACAACAACGAATGATGCACCCGGAACTCCCGCCATACCTTTGGATGTTAACATGAGAACGAATAATAGCGTTATTTGCTCCGTCAGTGACATGTGTACACCGTACATTTGTGCAACAAACAATGCCGCTAACGCTTGATAAATAGCTGATCCAGTCAAGTTAAATGTATAACCTGTCGGAATTACGAAAGAGGCAACTGCCTTTGGACAACCGAACTCTTCCATTTTTCTCATTATATTAGGTAAAACAGCTTCTGAACTTGCTGTCGTAAATGAAAGAATAAGTTCTTCTTTTAAAATTTTCATTAATGTAAAAATATTTACTCCAACCATTCGCGCATTAATACCTAATACAATCACAACGAATAGTATAACAGTTACGTATACAGCTAGCACTAGTTTTCCTAAAGGAAGTAGTGTTGCTACACCAAATTTTGCAACCGTAACAGCAATTAATGCGAATACACCAAATGGTGCGAATTTCATCACTTGATTTGTAACCCAGAACATCGCTTCGAGCACACCTTCAAAAAAGTTAAAAACAGGCTTTCCTTTTTCTCCGATTGCTGCAACTCCTAAACCGAATAGTACTGAGAAGAATATAATCGGTAATAAGTCACCTTGTGTAATAGACTCAAATATATTTTTCGGTACAATATGAACAATCGTTTCTGCAAAGCCTTTCTTCTCTGTTGCATCTGCTGTTTGTTTATAAGAAGAAATATCACTTTGCTGTAAATTACTCATATCAACGCCAGTACCTGGTTGGAATATATTTGCTGCAAGTAATCCCATTAAAATAGCAATCGTCGTAATAATTTCGAAATAAAGAATTGTCTTACCGCCCAGTTTCCCAAGCTTTTTCATATCACCTACACCAGCTACCGCAACAATTAATGCTGAAATAACAATCGGTACTACAATCATTTTAATTAAATGAATAAATATATCCCCAACTGGTGTGATATAAGAAATCGCCGTTTTATTGCCATAAAAGATTGCCCCTACTACAATCCCTAAAACAAGTGCGACAAAAATTTGTGTTGCCAATCCGAATTTTTTCATTTATGTTCATCCCCTTTTATGCGAACGCTTTCATTTCGTATTTATAAAAGCTTACTCACACATCATATAGGCGAACCTACAAAATCATACAAAAACCTACAAGTTCGTCACAAAAAATTCAAATTTATTTCTTATAATATTCATTGACACTTTTTTATAAAAAAGAAATAAAATAACCTTGATAAAACATCAGATTATTTCGTATAATCTAAAAGATATACGTATTCTAAATAAATGGGGATGAAAAGGAGTGGATGTTATGAAAAATCACGTGAAGAAGTTCATCATATCTATTTCTTTTCTATTTCATTTTCTTACGAAGGAACAAAGGCATTCGCCTTTGTTCCTTTTTTATTGCAATCTATATAGGGGGAATTGTTATGAAACCATATAAACGCGTCCTAATTAAACTAAGTGGCGGCGCACTTGCTGATCAATCTGGAAATAGCTTTAACTCCAAACGATTAGAACATATCGCAAACGAAATAATATCCATTATTGACCTAGATATCGAAGTATCCATTGTCATCGGCGGCGGTAACATTTTCAGAGGTCATCTAGCTGAAGAATGGGGAATTGATCGTGTAGAAGCTGATAATATCGGTACGCTAGGTACGATTATTAACAGCTTAATGCTTCGTGGCGTTTTAACAAGTAAAACAGATAGAGAAGTACGCGTTATGACTTCCATCCCTTTTAATGCAGTAGCTGAACCATATATTCGCCTACGTGCAGTACATCATTTAGATAACGGTTATGTTGTCATATTCGGTGGTGGTAACGGGCAACCATTCGTTACAACAGATTACCCAAGTGTACAAAGAGCCATTGAAATGAATAGCGACGCCATTTTAGTCGCAAAACAAGGAGTAGACGGTGTCTTTACAAGTGATCCGAAACATAACAAATCAGCGAAAATGTACAGTAAACTGAACTATAACGATATTGTTAGGCAAAACATACAAGTAATGGATCAAGCAGCTTTATTGCTTGCTCGAGATTATAATTTACCGGCACACGTCTTTAACTTTGATGAGCCTGGTGTTATGAAAAGAATTTGTTTAGGTGAACATGTTGGGACGTTGATTAATGATGATGTTTCGATGCTTGTGCATGAAAAATAGTTATTCCCATCAAAAAAGGGTGTCCTTTATAGACACCCTTTCTTCCTTAATTATTATAAATAAAAATCAACTAATCCCGCCAACCTCTCCTTAAAACGCTCCCAAAAAGATAAGTTATCAAAAAACTCTTTCGTCATTTCTTTCGAATCATGAAAATCTTGTGTTAACGCCGCATTCACTTCTGATACGATAGATCCACCATGAATATACAAATTCATCTCATCATTAATATAGAAACTACGTGCAGTAAAGTTTGTTGTACCGATAACAGTTAGTTCATTATCAATCAGCATTAACTTTCCATGAAACATACCTTTTTTATAACCATATACCGTAATCCCGTTATTAACAGCTTGACGAATATAAGGATACGCTGCCTCTTTAATAAGAGGAATATCTGGTTTATATGACCATAGTATTTTTACTGTAACACCACGTTTTTGCGCTCCAATTAAAGCATTCATTAATTCTTTATTTTTCGCTATAAAATAAGGTGTTGTAATTACAATTGAATGTTTCGCTTGTTTTATTAACTTTATATATTTTTCAGCGACGTGATGTCCATTGTAGCTAACCATCGTATGTAATGTATTCCCTTTACTCGCTTTATTCGTACTTCTTTTTATATGTTCTTTCGTATCTCGTTTCCAATCTAAAGCGAATTGCTCTTCTAAATCTTTTGCTCCTTCTCCTCTAAGCCGCACATGATAGTCACGCCAATATCCAAATCGCTTATCTTTCCCTAAGTACTCATCCCCCATATTAAAGCCACCCGTATAGCCAATCTCCCCATCAATCGTCGTAATACGACGATGATTACGATGGTGAAGTGAATAAAATCCAAATGGCAATTCCGGTTTTCTACTATATGTAAAATGAACACCACTTTCCCGCAATTCATTTTTCATCTTTCTTTCAAATGATAAATCATTAATTAAATCAACCGATAAATATACGTTTATTCCTTCTTTCGCCTTCTCCTTTAATAAGTTTAAAAAAGTATGGCTACTTTTATCATCCGATAAAATATAAAAATAAGTGTAAATAGATCGCTTCGCTTCTCTTATATCAGTAAACAACTGTTTATAAAACGACTTCCCTTCCACATATAATTGAAAGTCACTATAATGAGGCGCATACTCTGTCGGCATATTTTTCCCGGCTTCCATTTTCCTTCCGAGCGTAACGTCAATATGCATCCAAATTAAAATAACAACGAAAATAGCAATAATAATAGAAGTGACTCGCAATATTTTTTTAATCATTTTGATTTCCTTCCACTCATATTACTTACTATTTCGTAGTGTTTCATTAAAGTATGTTTTCATACAAAATGTATTTCTTACTTTTTGTCGGATGTTAAAAACTTAAAGGAGAGCAGACTATGAAAAGAGCAAAAACTCCTATTATTTTTATCCCAGGTCTTTTCGGTTCAATGAGTAATATTATTATTCCTGGTACCGGTAATTGGAACTTTGGGCTTTCTTCGTTTATTTATGAACCATTCATTATGATGTTAGAAAGTATCGGCTATGAACGAAATAAAAACTTGTTTATCTGTTTTTATGACTGGCGTCAGCGTATTGCTTTTTCCACTCAAAAATATTTATTAAAAACAATTGCCTATGTTAAAGAATTTACAGGGTGCGATAAACTAAATTTAGTTTGTCATAGTATGGGTGGACTTCTTGCACGTTCTTACGTTCAAAGTGAAGAATATGAAAATGATGTGGAGCAACTTATTATACTTTGTACACCAAACGCTGGATCTCCCCCCAATTATAGTTATTGGACTGGAGGTAGTCTCCCAGTACATGCATCTTCTAAAATAAATATTGTTCGTTCCTATATGGAACAGTACATACACTACTTAAGTACCTTGTATAAAATGAATAAAGTCGAAGCGATACACCGTTACTTTCCAGGATTACAAGATGTTATTCCTTGTAAAGATTATGGAAATTATTTATTTATAAGATCAGGCTCTTCTATTACATTTCTTCCTTATAGTAAGATGCAAATGAAAAACCCTTTCCTCGATACATTAAATGAAAATAGATTTATTATACAGAAAAGAAATATTAAAACTACACTTATTGCAGGAGATGGAGTAGAAACGATTCAATATTTACAAGTCGTCCCTTCACATTCAAAACTAGAATGGACAGACGGAAAAGTCGTCGGTGATATACTTACAAAACATGGTGACGGTAACGCTGTTCTACATAGCGTTTTTCTTCTAGAAGGAAATAAATATGTTGTGCATGCTTCACATAACGAAGTGCTCTACAAAAGCATTCCTATATTACAAAAGATACTTTAAATTACGAATACAAAAAAGGTGTGGCATTGCGCCACACCTTTTCATTAAATGAAGTTCCTCGCATCATTATTTCTTCCAAACTTATAAATAGCAATTAAGAAGAATGCTATCGCGAAAGCGAATAAAATTAAAATATTTAAATACAACTCAGAAAATGGAATGCCTTGCTGTAGTTTTGAAATCGTATCTAGTAACCAACGCTGCGGAAGGAAATCAGCTACTTTTTGTACTGCTTTCGGCATAATGTCGTACGGGAAATAACATCCAGCAAGTAAACATGTTGGTACTATTACTATATTTTGCATTGCATTTGAAGCAGTTGAACTTTTTGAAAAAGACACAATGACTAATGATAAACCAATTGCAATTAAAGCGAATATCATAAGCACACCAATCATAACTATGAAAGGCATATTTATAGTTGTGTGAAAAACATTCGTCATAAAGAATACTGCAATTACAATTTGTACTGTTAATATCATCATATTTACTGCGACATTAGATAATATAAATTTCTTTCCGTCAATCGGCGTTGATAATAATCTAAAATACGTTCTGTTCTCTTTTTCTTTTAAAATAAATCCTGATAAGTTCACTGCTGAAAATAACATAAACATAATAAGATAACCCATCGTTTGATTTGTCATATCTTTATTTTTTGAAGTATCTTCAAGTGTCTCAGACTTTACTTTAAATGAACTTTTTTGATAACCCGCGTACATACTATTAAACGTACTTTGATCGGCCCCTGCCACTTTACTAATTGCAGCGATGTTATCAACATAGTTATATAAATACGATTTTATAAATCCTGTTACTTGATCGCCTTTAATCGATGAAATCTCAATATGACTCGGTTTCCCTTCTCGAACACTTTCAGAAAAACCAGACTGTAATGTAATAACACCATCAAGTTTTTTTGAAGTGAGTTTATCTTCCACTTCAGATTCCTTAATTTTACTAACATTTACATGATTGAGTCCTTCTAAAAATTTCACTGTATCATTTGCGATAGGTTGATTTTCTTTATTTATAACCCCAATATTTAACGTTCCTTGCCCTACATTCCCATATATCGAAAAGGAAATGAGCGTTCCTATTATCGGCAAGCTAATAATAATGAGTAACCCCTTTTTATTTTTCAGAAGCACAGATAACGTTTTTTGTATGAGCCATAAAATATCTTTCATACTATAGCCCCTCCCGTCTACGTAATGCAATAATCGCAATTAATAAGAAGATTGCTGAAATCCCAAGATTTAAAGATATTACCGGCAGTGCCGCTCCTACATCATTTGCATAAATAATTTTCATAATAGCTGTGTTTGCCCACGTTAATGGTGATAAATTCGTAACGGAATTTTCTTCCACTACGAAATACGCACCACCAAAAATAGACGCTAATTGCACAACAACCATAATAATCGCTCTAGATGCCTCACCTGTTTTTGTAATATATCCGATTCCTAAACCGAAGCTAATTGCTAAAAAGACTTCTGTTAGTAAAATAATAAATATGATTCCAATATGGTCGCCCCAATTCGCTTGAAAAACAAATTTACTAAATAAAACGACAAGTAATAGACAAAGTGCATTCGCTACAAGACTACCGAGCACTTTCCCAATGAAAATTTCAGCCTTACTTATAGGTGCTGCAATTAAACGATCTCCTGTTTTACGTATTCGTTCTCCTCGAATTAAAAAACTCGCCCCCATTGCAGCGTACAGTGCAATCATCGTCGTCATTACAACCGCATAGTAATCCATAGAACCTGGTTTTTTAGCAGCTTGTAAAGATGTTTCTTTAATATAATCATTATGATTTCCGTTTGAAATAACTGCGCTAACCTTACTCGGATCTACTTTTGCAACTTCGGCCACTACGTTGTACTTATCAACAAATGTTGTAAGCATGCCTTCCACAATACTTCCCTCAATACTACTTTTGTCACTTCCATAAAATTTTGCACCATCTTTATTTAACTCTACATAAGCAGCATATTTATTTTGCTTCACTTCTTCTTTCCCATCTATACCTTCGGAAGCTTTTTTAAAATGAATACCTGATTTATCGACTTCTTTCGTAAATGCTTCAAATGATTGAGAAAACGTGCTACTTGCTTCATCTTTATATAGCACTTGTATATCCTTAAACGATTGACTATCGCTATTAAATGCATTCGTTAACGCTGTTCCTAACACAAGCATAAGTACAATCGGAAATGCTAACATAAAAACTAAAGTTCTTACGTCCCTGAAATCTCTTTTAATGTGCATCACTGCAATGTTAAAGATGTTCAATTGATGAACCTCCCTTTACCTTTTCTTCATTTACCTTTATTTATCTCGTAAGTTTCTTCCAGTTAACGTAAGAAATACTGTTTCTAAGTTTGGAGCCTGCTCCTCTAACGAACGAATTTCAATGTCATGATTAATGAAATGCTGAATAATTTTATTTAAATTATTTAATCCTGCATCCGAGTTTACCTTGATTACGTTCTCTTCAATTTGAACAGCTTTCACACCATTTATCTCTTTTAAATTTTCTACATCTAAATTTTCTACTGACTTTACTTCAATCCAAATATCTTTCGTATCTGTAATAATTGCTTTTAACTGTTCTTTCGTTCCTTCTGCAATTACTTTACCGTGATCGACAATTGCTATTTTCGTACAAATCTCTTCTACTTCTTCCATGTAGTGACTCGTATAAATAATCGTACTTCCCATTTCATTTAATTTTCGGACAGACTGAAGAATGTAGTTCCTTGACTGCGGATCAATTCCAACTGTCGGTTCATCCATAATAATTAACTTCGGTCTATGAGCGATTGCACAAGCGATATTCAGTCTTCGTTTCATCCCGCCAGAAAAGTTTTTCGGATAACTTTTATGTTTATCACTAAGGCCTACAAATTGAAGTGCTTCCTCTACTCTCGCTTTTAGCTCGGCTCCTCGTAATCCATACAATCCAGCAAAGAATTTCACATTTTCATAGGCAGTTAACTCTTCATAAATCGCAATATCTTGCGGAACGATACCGATATTCATTTTCGCAAATCGATTATGTTTCTTTATATTTTTTCCTAATATGCTAATTTCACCTTCATTACTTCTTAACAAACCAGCAATCATATTAATCGTTGTACTTTTACCAGCACCATTTGATCCTAAAAAGCCAAATATCTCTCCTTCTTTAATAGATAAAGACATATTATCTACTGCGATGAAGTCACCAAATTTTTTCGTTAAATTTTTAATTTCCAATGTATTCATCATTTCACCCCTATTTCGGTTTCTCTGCTTTTATTATAAACAAAAAGAATGAACCTGCTCAGTGCAGAAGTTCACCCTTTTCACATGAGATTATTCACTTTTTTCATATGAGATGATTCATCCTCGTCTCATCCTCTTATATCGGCAATAACATTGTTACTGAAAAACCACTTGTTCCATCTACAATAATTTTCCCGTTTACTGATGCTGTTCGCTCCTCCATTCCCATAATACCGAGGCCTTTCTTAACAAGAGCTGCCCCTTTACCATTATCCTTCACTTGTACTTTCACCATCTTGTTCAGTACATGAATATCTATTGAAATGACTGTCGCATCAGCATATTTCATCGCGTTTGTTAATGCCTCCGTAACATTTTCACCAATAATCTTCCACTGAATCGGTGAAATCATATCTAAATTCCCTTTATATACGAAAGGAATATTTATATCATGCTTACCGGCAAATTCCTCTATGAATAATTTCATACGATGAATACCAATTTGCTCAGTTGGTGGCTTCATATTTTTTAATGTAATCCGAATGCTTTCAATTCCATCTTTTGAAATATGAATTGCATTTTGTAATAACTCAGCAGATTTCACTTTATCTATTTCCATTAATCTCTTCGCTGCTTCCATTTGAATTAGTGCACCTGTCATTGAGTGACCGATTTTATCATGAATTTCTTGAGATAGTCGATTTCTTTCCTCTAATTTAAATGTGTATTCAGATTGCCTTATGTAATCTTTATTTTCATTTAAGCTTTTCGTAAGTCTTTGTATGTCTTTTCTCATTTTATCATTTTGCATTTCTAGTTTTAATAATCGTGCTATATAGCGGTGAGCTATCGTTAAGGAAAAAAAACAAAATGCACTAATAAGTCCATACGTCATTTGAATACCTTCACCTATAAAAATAATAGGAAGAATCATAATGAAAAAGATTAACCATTTCTTTTTTATGTAATAATTTGCAATTTCATATAAGTTCAAAGGTAAAAACAAAATAAAAAATGGATGAACCTTCCATGTAAATAACATAACTACGCCAATTGACACACAAGTTAATATGTTTTTGTACGTATCTTTTTTAAATATAGAGATCAACACATTGACAGAAAGATATAAAAGCAAAGTAAGTATAATCCACGGTAAGTTCGTAACATTTAAATGAATGTAGCTAAACACTATATATAAAAAGACAATAAGTTTACTTACAGTTAACCAAAATTCCATAACATTAATCTACTTTCCCTGTTAAGTAATAAATCGCAATTTGTGTGCGATGTTCTAGTCCAGTTTTCCCTAAAACTGATGTAATATAATTTGCAATCGTTCCTTCAGATATGAAAAGTTGCTTCGAAATTTCTTTATTTGAGAAACCTTTCGCAATTAATGCGATAATACTAAGCTCTCTTTCTGTAAAAAGACTCTTATCAATTTTAGATTCTTCCTCTTTACTTTCCATTAAATTAGACTTAATTTTATCAAGCACTACATCTTGCATAACAGTTTGACCGTTATAAACTCCTTTTATCGCATCACGAATACGCTCAGGATCATTATTTTTTAACAAATAACCTTTCGCTCCGTTTTTTACTGCATCCAAAATATATTCATCATCATCAAACGTCGTTAAAATGAGAGGCTTCGTTTTTGTCTCTTCACAAATTAACTTCGTCGCCTCTACCCCGTTCATGTTTGGCATACGAACATCTAAAAGCGCGATATCAACTTCATACTTTTTACAATACGCTACAGCCTCTTTCCCATCATTTACAGTATCTAATACTTCAAACTCTTCGTATGTATTTAAAATAATTTTCATGCCTTCTCTAATAAAAGAATTATCGTCCGCTATTAATATTTTAATTTTCATGTTTGTTAGTATGGACCTTCCCCTACTAACATTCACATCCTTTCTCTGTGTAACATTTCCTTCTTGCTCATTATATACTTCTCTTTACCATTTTTTCACACCTTTTTCATATAGCCCTCCTGCTAAAAATATATTATTCTTTTTTTATAACATGTGTAGGGTGACTTATCATTTCTTACGTCTATATAATAGAATGCGTCAAAAAGGAGGGAGAGACCGATTGAGGAAAAACAATTAGTTGAAAAAGCACAACAAGGAAGCGAACATGCTTTTCGTATCCTTGTACAAACATATCGTCATTATATTTTTCAAGTTATCTTTTCTATTTTAAGACATGAAGAAGATGCTAAAGATGTTACACAAGAAGTATTCGTAAAAATTCACGCCTCTCTCCCAAATTATCAATTTCGCGGATTAAAAACGTGGATGGCACGTATTGCCACCAATCACGCTATTGATTATAAGAGAAAAAAAGCTAGAGAAAACGAAGAACTCTCCTTATGTAAAGAAACTGCGGAAAATATAAAATCCTCTCATAATATTGAGGCTTTATTATTGACGAAAGAGCAAAAATTACTCATTGCTCAAAAACTGCGAGAACTTCCCGACAATTACCGTGACGTCGTTCTCGCACATTACTTAGAAGAAAAAAGTTATCAAGAAATTGCTTTGCAAGAAAATATTGAAGTGAAAACAGTCGAAATGAAACTGTATCGGGCAAGAAAATGGATTAAAAAACATTGGAAGGAGGAAGAGTTTCTATGATGCATTATTCAAAAGAAGATTGGCGCAATTATACATTAGATGTTATATCAAACAATGAACGTGAATCTATGGAAGAACATCTTTATGAATGTGATCATTGTTTAGCACTTTATATGGAAAGTATTGATGAACAACATGAAAACCTTCCAATGATAAATGATGATTCATTTACGAACGAAGTTATGACGCAAATTAATTTTGAAACACTACAATCTAATGAAAATATAAAAACAAACTCACTAAAGCGCACAATTATTCACTACATAATTGCGACTGCGGCTACAATTATTTTTATGGTAAGTGGTTTATTCCAGTATATTTTCACAGCGACATCAAATTTCGAGAAATCTTCAAAACATAACGAGTCTTCTATCTCACAACAAATTGTAAACAAATCGGTAGACACATCAAAAAAGGACGGAGGTTCAAAGCATGAATAAAAATCCCTTTTTAGCACTTGTGTTAGGGCTAATTCCTGGGCTTGGACATTTATATTTAAAGAAATTTGGACGATTTATTTTATATAGCGGCGGGGCTTTATTTCTATTTATCCTTGCAGCATTTTGTACAATAGCATTAGGAGCGCGTGATATTGCTTTTCTTTCTCTATTTTTACTAGTCGTGTTATGGGCGATCAATTTATTAGATTTAGTTATCACTATTATTAATCAATCGAAAAAACAAGCAGCCGGAGAATTTACAGAGTCCTCTAAAGAAAGCGAACGATTTTATATCATTCTTCTATCAATCATTCCTGGGCTTGGTCATTTTCAATTAGGACTTATGCAACGCGGACTTACATTTTTAGTCGCTTGCACAGGAATCGGAAGTATGATTATATTCGTTGCACTCTTAACATCTCAAGGAAGTTTCCTTATCTTTCTTATTACATTACCTGTTTTATGGATTTATAATTTCTTCGATGTTGTTCAACAACTACAGAAAAAAGAACGCGGCGAGCAATTAGTGGATCGTACTATTTTTGAAGAATTTGAAGAGCACCGAGAACAAGGAAAGAAAAATAAAACATTCGCTTCCATTTTAGCAATGTTTCCTGGAGCAGGACATATGTATTTAGGCTTACAGCGCCGTGGTCTTCAGCTTATGGCAGCCTTTTTACTATCTATTTATTTGCTCGACTTATTAAGACTTTCTGCGTTTTTATTTTTAGTACCAATCATTTGGTTCTATAGCTTTTTTGATGCGTTACAGCAAACTGCAAAATACGGAAAAGAACGTGTAAATGACGAACCTATCATTGACTATTTTATCAATCATCAAAGATGGATCGGTATTGGGTTAATTACACTCGGTGGTTATTATTTATTAGATCAAACAGTCCTTCCTATTTTGAATGACTATTTTGCAACTATATTTAATATTCATCTTAGCGAACTATATTATCGCTATTTCCAAACATCTATCGTTGCTCTCCTTTTAATTGGTGGCGGCTTTAAATTGTTACTTGGAAATAAAGAAAACAAAGGTGGTACAAACGAATGAGAACATGGCGCGTTGGAACCTTCTCAATGGGGCTCTCCATTATTACATTAGGTTGCTTTTTACTATTTTCAGTCGTAAAAGGAGTTCAAGCATTAGATACATTAACAGCCTGGTGGCCTGTTTTACTTATCATACTTGGCGCTGAAATTTTACTATACCTTCTATTTTCTAAGAAGGAACATTCATTTATTAAATATGATATTTTTAGTATTTTCTTTATCGGAGTTTTAGGAAGTGTTGGAATTGCTTTTTACTGCTTATTATCAACTGGATTGCTAGAAGAAGTTCGTCATTCTATTAACACAACTAGACAAACGAGTAATATTCCAGACGGACAACTTGATATACCTGAATCTATCAAAAAAATCGTAGTGGATGCGGGGCATCACCCTCTAACGATAGAGGGAGATAATACAAATCAAATTCATCTTTTTGGAACATATGAAATGACGACAAAAACAAATGAAAAACCTAATTTAAAAAGAGATGATTTCCTTTCAGTTCAAACGGCTGGAGAAACGATGTATATAACGTTAAAACCATTACCGGTTCAGCATACGTTTTTTAACTTCGCACCACAGGTGAAACAAACACTCGTTCTTCCGCAAAATAAAAATGTAGAGATCCGCGCTTCGAATAACGAACTATCTCTTTATCCAGGTCAATTACAAAATAATTGGTTTGTACAAAACAGTTCAAACGTATCTGTTCATTTAACTAAAGAAAGTGATGTTTCTTTAACAGCCGTAACAAATCAAAAAGAAACTCACGGAAACACACCTTGGGAACAAGTAGATGATTTAGCGAAAAAAGAAAATAATTCTTCAGAAGAAAATCCAGAATTAAATGGGCAAGAACATTGGTATAAAAACTCGATAAAAACAGGAAATGGAACGTACAAATTAAATATTGAGAAAGCTTATAATTTAAATATGAGCGTTATCGAAAAATAAGAAACCTTCCACAATTGTGGAAGGTTTTTCTCATATAATCGCTTTTATTCCTTCTAAAATTAATCCAATCATAAAACCACAAACAGCCCCGTTCACACGAATCCACTGCAAATCTTTACCGACATTATTTTCAATCATTTCGATTAATGTTTTATCATCTAACTTATCAAGGTTTTCTTGCACAAGCTTTCCAATTTTCGAATGATTCTTTTCAACAATAGTAACAACTTGTTTTTGTAACCAATCTTCTATTTTTTGAACAGTCAATTCGTCTTCTTTTATTTTATTCATTTGTGTTTGTAAGAATGGAACAACATATTTATCAGCAAATTCTTCATTCTTCACAAAAGTAACTGCCCTACTCTGTACTTGCTCTAGCATCTCTTTTATTTTGTCAGTAGCATCCCAATTTGCAATCCATTTTTCTTTCCACTTCTCTAATTCCTGTAATAAAGATTCATTTTCTTTTACATTTATAATCTCTTGACGAATTTTCGCTAATATAAGTTGCCTTGTGCTATTATCTGCATCTTGTAAGCTGTTAATATTGCTAATGATAAACTTCTGCAAAATGCCGCCGATTTTATCCTCATCAACAATATTCATAAACGATTTCAAAGTAAACTGTAGGAATCCATCTACTTTTATGTTTTCCATCGCCTTCATGCCTAAGCTTCCGAGCTGATAACGTGCTTCATCTTGAGCTGTCCAATCTTTCACTTTTACTAATATGTAATCAAGTGTTTTTTCATCATATTCTTGCACTACTAATTGATCCACGAGAACTTGTAATATGTTACTTGTATTAATTGTATGCAAATACGTTTTTAATTCTTTTTCAATAATAACTGCTAATTTTTCCGTATCTATTTGAAGAATCGCTTTCTCAGCAATTGTTACAATCCCTTTTTTCACAGCGTCAGACTGTAACTCTTTCTCAGCAATTTGCAGTACCGTTTGTGCTAGCTGCATTTCTTTTACTTTACTTGTAATACTTTCTTTCGTCAGCCATTCATTTTCTAACGTAGAAACGAGACCCTTTGTTACCCGCTTACGATTTTTCGGTAATAATGCTGTATGTGGAATTGGAATTCCCAACGGATGACGGAATAAAGCTGTAACCGCAAACCAATCCGCAAGTCCACCAACTAACCCAGCTTCAAATCCCCCTTGAATAATCTCCCCAGCTACCGTTCCTTGAAAAGGGATGGAAGCCGCAAAACCTACGCCCATAACCCCAAGCGAAATACCCGCTATATATTTAGTCTGTAATGACATCGTATACACATCCTCTTATTATGTAAAATAAAGCTTTTTGTTATTTTTATTCGATATTAGCAATCCTTTATATCTATACTATAAAGAACTAGTGCGAAAATAACAAAGAATTTTATGTACATGAAAAAAATGAGGCTGTAAATAGCCTCATTTTTATTTACACGTTAATTCCAAACCTTTCTTATAATACCCATTCATCACGTCTTCCGGAACCATACTCCCACCAGTTCCCCACACAATATGAGTACCTTTCTTCACCTTCTCTGTTAACTGTTGTTTTTGTAAATACTCATTTTCAGCTTTACATACATTCAACGGCCCTATCATACCCGCTAATGCAGAAGGCTCTAAATAAATATTTTCAGTATCAGCCAGTTCTTTTAATAATCTATATAACTCTTCATCACTTACTGTATAATTTCCACTCAAAAATGGTTCCATCGTTTTACCGACAAATCCAGATGGTCTTCCTACTGCAAGCCCATCCGCATCAGTTACATTGTCAATCCCGATATCTTGAACGGCAATTTTATCGTGAAGCCCTGTCATTAAACCGAGTAACATACACGGAGAGTGCGTAGGCTCCGCAAAGAAACAGTGCATATTGTCTTTGTACAATAACTTTAAACCAAATGCTACTCCGCCAGGCCCGCCACCTACCCCGCACGGAAGATAAACGAATAAAGGGTGCTCTTCATCTACTACAATTTCTAACTCTTCTAATTGTTTTTGTAAACGTGACGCTGCTACTGCGTATCCTAAAAATAAATCATGTGAGTTTTCATCATCAACAAAATAACAGCTAGGATCTGCATCTGCTTGCAGTCTTCCTTCTTCTACTGCTTTACTATAATCAGCTTCATATTCAATAACGTTTACACCTTTACTTCTTAATAAATCTTTTTTCCATTGTTTTGCGTCTGCTGACATATGGACTGTCACATTGAAACCTAATTTCGCACTCATAATACCGATGCTAAGCCCTAAATTCCCAGTAGAACCTACTGCAATTGAATACTTCGCAAAGAAACCTCTAAATCTATCACTATCTAAAATTGAATAATCATCTTTCTCTGTTAACATTCCATGCTGCAATGCTAATTGCTCTGCATGTTTCAACACTTCATAAATGCCGCCTCTTGCCTTTATTGATCCTGATATCGGAAGATGACTATCACACTTTAATAATAATTCTCCTAAAATAGGCTGCTCGTAATTTTTCTCTAAAGATTGTTTCATAGAAGAGATTTTCACTAAAGGTGATTCTATAATACCGCCTGTTTCTTTCGTTTCAGGAAATACTTTCGCAATATATGGTGCAAAACGCTTTAATCTCTCTTCCGCGTCTTTTACATGTTCTTCATTAAGTGGCGAATTTTTTATTGCTGTTTCATACTTTTCCATATTCGGGTTTACCCAAAATACTTCTTCTGTTGCGATTAAGTTATTTACTAGTGGATATTGCTCTTTTAATGCCTCTATCTCCTTCATTCCTCTTCCTCCTCATATCCTTGTAGATAGCCATATAATAAATTATAATTAAATTAATTTTAATATAGTTTAACATAAATAATTCATTTTAGTTAATTTTAATTTAATTTATTTAAATATAATTTAATAATTATTAAGGAGCATTTATTATGGAAAATATAGATATTGGTAAAAAGATTGAAAAACAAAGAAAAGAAAAAGGATTAACTAGTAAAGAATTAGCAAAGATGGCCGAAATCACACCATCAATGCTTAGTCAAATTGAACGTGGTTCTGCTAACCCTTCTATTCAAACATTAAAGGTACTTGCAAAAGCTCTTGATGTTCCAACATTTAGTTTTTTACTTGAAGAAAATAATACAGACGATTTAATTGTACGTTCTCATAAAAGAAAAAAAATGATTATCGATAATTTATCATATGAATTGTTATCACCTGATTTCACAGGAAATTTAGCAACAGCAATTATGACTATCCCACCAAATACTGCTTCATCAGAAAATGTTCTAGAACATAAAGGTGAAGAATTAGCATTTGTATTAGACGGAAAAATCACATTGCACTTAAATGAAGAAGAATACACATTAGAAACTGGTGATAGCGTAAAAATACCAGCTTATTTAAAACATAAATGGGTAAATCAATTCGAGAAAAATGCGATTGTTTTATTTTCTGTTACTCCGCCGATTTTTTAATTCATATGATGATACAAAAGTAGCCATGCTCTCCGTGCATGGCTACTTTTATTTTTTTGGTACTAACAAAATCCCTAGACTAATAACACAAAAACTGAGTATTTGCTGTATTGAAAGACCAAATAGAACTGAATTTTGTTCACTAATAAGTGAAATAATGATATGAGCAATTCCCTCGCAAATTAGAAAAAAGCTTATATTCTTTCCATTTCCTAATCTTTCATTTTTAATCCATAACGAGCCAATTATACCGAGTGCGAGTATAATCTCATACATGAAAATAGGATGATACAAAAATTTTGATTCATATATTTTCATCCCCCACGGCAGTGTCGTTTGTGCACCTACTTCTTGATGGAATATAAAATAAAAGATTATACTCACGCAAAATCCAAAAGGTAATGTATCAAGTAAAATCCGAAGAGAAAATTGCTCTTTTTTACTTTTCCAAACAATATATATACTCGCAATTACGCACCCTACTATAATATGCTGAATACTTCCTACAGCTAATAATGCTGGCATTGGCGCCCCAATGGCCCATACCGGATTTAAAATTGCCGGTGCGAATTTCCATACTAATACAATGATAAGAAAGCCATTCGTTACTGCATCCATCATTTTTTCATATTTAATATTTTGCTTTTTCATCCTTAGTTTCATTAAAGTAAATCCAAATAAACTTCCTATTATAAGAGAAACGGGTTGTAACCTCACCATCCACTCCATCACTATGAAATCCCCTCTTAATTCTCAATTATTTTCTTAAACTTCTCTTCTAATTGATCTGGAGGTAATACACCTCGTGCATGATCTACAATAATTCCATCTTTATTAACAAAAAATGTTGTTGGTAAAGAAAATACTTTATAATCTATTCCAGCTACTCCGTCCATATCTAATAGAACAGGAAATTTAAATCCGTGACGATCTGCAAATGCGCTCGCTTCTTGTACTGGATCCCCGATTGTTGCATTTACCGCAAAGATTTCAACATCCTCCTTATATTTATCATACAAACGAACTAGATCAGGAGCCTCCATTTCACATGGACCACACCATGATGCCCAAAAATTAATAACATATGGTTTTCCCTTTGCATCATTTAACGAATAAAGCTTCCCGTCCAATCCTTTTAATGTTATGTTCGGCGCTTTAAATCCCACTTGTGGTAATACTTCCTTCTCTTGTAACTCCGCTTGTTTCGCTTTTCTTTCTTTTTCTTCTTTCTTAGTATTATAAAAGTTAACTCCTGCCCAAATTAGTGCCCCAGCTAGTATAATAGCAATTAGTTTCTTCACTTTTTTTCCTCCTCATTTCTAAAATCCCGTAAATCCGCCGAATAGACGAATAAAGAACGCTGTAATTTTCGTCATTTGATTTGTATATAATAAAACCCCTGTTAAAATCATCATTCCACCGCCGATTTTCATCATGACATTGGCATAAGTAACAATCCATTTTACCTTTCCAATAAAAAATGCCATCACGAAAAACGGAACTGCAAAGCCAAGAGTATATGCCGTAATATAAAGAAGCGCACTTTCAGGATTGGTCGCCCCGAGCATAAGCACTGCAGAAAATATCGGACCAACACACGGTGTCCATCCTGCTGCATATGTCATGCCGACCAAAACTGAGCGAATATATCCTGTCGATTTACTTCTATACTGCACTTTTTTCTCTGCCATAAGCCATTTAGGCTGAAACAATCCAGTCATAAATAACCCCATCAAAACAATAAAAACCCCACCAATTTGCTGAATCAATCTTTGATTAGATGAAAAAGTAATCCCAATCCAACTCACCGATAAACCTAACGCATAAAATATAACCGAGAAACCGATCATAAAAAATACTGTATGTATAATCGCTGACTTTTGCATAATCCCACGATTTTCTTTTAAATCTTGAATAGACACACCTGTAATATATGATAAATAAGATGGATATAGCGGTAAAGAACATGGTGATATAAATGAAAGTATCCCAGCCCCTACTACTAGCCAAATTGTTAAATCCGCCGCATTCATTTTATCCCTCCTAAATACACTACAACGTGTAGTGTTAATTATTAAAAAAAGAGGCTATATGCACTCTCCGACAATAAGTACAATCGACATACAAAATAGCCCTAACGTTACATATACTGAATTTGTATGTAATGGTATATTCAGCTTAACAACTTTCTCATTCAACACTTGCTCAATTCGTAAATTAATTGCGGTTTTCGCAAACGACGCTGTAATACATTGATTTTCCATCGTCTTTATTTTAATTAACTTTAATAATGCACTACCTAGCTCAAATGAAGATTTCATTTTTTGCATCGCATATTTATCTGCTGATAGCTCTTGATATACATGATAACGCTGCAACATCCCTTTTAATATAGGAATATACATCATTCCCTCAGCTAACAATGTAAAGAAAAATAACTTTAATGGATCTCGATTTTTTTGATGATATTCCTCATGTAATACAATCGCATCAATTTCTTCCTCAGAAAATGCCTGAAACATTCCTTCTGAAATGACAATTTTCGGTCGAAATAATCCAATTGTAAATGCCGTAATCTGTAACGTTGATAATACGTACACTTGCTTTCCTTTTCTAGTAATAGACACGAGATTTCTTTTCAATCTTTTACTATAAAAAAATTGCTTCCAAATTCTTTTACTCATAATGATTACAGTAAATAACAGTAATCCGGCTATCATTATACGAAGTATTGATAGTTCCCTCATATGTTTTTGTAATTCAAATAAACAAAATTGAGAAAGGAAAAATGCTTTATTTTGAAAAAGAAATGGGTATGTAACGTAGTATACTAACATGCTTAAAAAAAGCACACTAATAGTCACTGCTAACAAAACGATTTTACGCATTTGCCACTTCATTTTATCGGTCCTCTTTTTTTAGCCGACTTAATTTCTCTTCTAATTTTTTTATTAAAGATGGATCAGCTTGTTCTAACTCATCTATCATATGGTTCACAACAAGATCTCCAAATTCACCCATTAATTCCTGTGTCATTTTCTTCGTTTGATTAGATAAAAATTCTTCCTTCGTTTGTGTAGTACGATACATACCACTTCTTTTCACAATATGCTTTTCTAAATGTGCTTTCTCTACTAATCTGTTCATAACTGTCATTACCGTATTAAAATTCACCGGGGATTCTTCACTTAATCTCTGTTGCACATCTTTAATGGTAATACCCTCAGTAGCCCAAACAATTTCCATTATTTTCGCTTCAAGCGGTCCGAAAAAGTGATTTAACCCTTGCTCATTTAACTTGTAGTTTTGAGTAAACATCGTATGGCCCCTTTCACACTACAGATTGTAGTATAAAATATATAGAAGGTCAAACATAAATGATATTAACTGATACTTAAATGAATCCTAATCTCCACTAATTAGTTATCTGTACCACGTTCGATTCATTGTAAACCTAACTTCTCTCCAAATGTATCATAGAGATAATATTCTAATATTTGCACACTAAATTTCTCATTACGCCCAAGTGCAAATAATTCCCGATCTTTAGCTACGATAGTATCTAATGGAATCACCACATTATCCACTATTTTTGTAATTTCAATTATATTACTTTCTACGTTTACTTCTGTTTTAAATTCAATATTTTCTAATACTATATGTGAACGTCTTCCTGATGCAAAAAAAGTAAAGTTAGGGTTTTTAAAAATTCCAATTTCACTCTCTAACGGATATAAATATTTATAAATTATATCTCTGTGTCCATCTTTTATTATTTTTTCATCTTTTTCATCATCTAAATATTCTTTCACCTTCGCTGCGAACTCAAATCGAAAATCCACTCTTTCACGCTCCCTCTTTTTAGTCTACGCTAATAATTATATTGATATAATTTAACTATATTATAAAATAAGTTCCTATAAAAAGTAAAAAACACTTTTGTAAAACTTTTGGTATTCCCTGTACTTTTTAAATATAAATACTCTTTCAACATTCATTAGTACGTCGTTATATTCATTTAAACATATTGTCCCCATATTTTGAAACAATATTTTCCAGTATTATATATCAATAAAGTGAAACTTTAATCAATGGGGATTTTGTTCATCCCCCATTGATTATTAGCCCACACCAATCGGGCGTTTACGGGCAGCAGGGCTCCCACCTAACTGCTTTGCTCCAATCGAATTTTGAGGCGCCCGCAAATAGCGGGATAAACTGCTTCTAATTCCTTTCTATCCACAGCTATCGACTCCTTATGCTATTTCAATATATTGTTCACTTTATTTCCCCTTATTCATTAAATCACAGAAGGAATGTAACTCCCCACTATCGAATTTTTACATAACAAATATTATTAGGTGGTGCTTTACTATGAAATTAGCTGTCATTGGTGGCGGTGATTTACAAGATCCAAATCACTTGCATATTAATGAACGACTTATAGAATTAACGAATAAACAATACCCAAAAGTATTATTCATTCCTACAGCTAGTCGTGATGATGAAGGATATATAAAGTTATTTTTAGCAACATTTGAAAAGCAATTACATTGTGAAGTTCAAATTTTACGCATTTCAACCGAAACACCTACTAAATATGAAATAGATGAGATGATTCATTCTGCCGATTTAATTTACCTTGGCGGTGGAAATTACGTTCACATGCTTGAACAATGGAAAGAACATAAACTAGATGAAAAGTTACTATTTGCTTTAAAACGTGGAACACTTATTGCAGGATATAGTGCCGGTGCTATGTGCTGGTTCACATCTAGCATTCGTTCAGATTATGAAGGTTCCGGTTATATAGAAAGTAGTGGCTGGGGTATTGTTAACAAAAGATTTTGCCCCCATTACAATCAATTAAATAGAATGAATGCCTTCCATACGTTTTTACAAACTCACCAAGGTAATATAGAAGGTATTGCATTAGAGGATAATTGCGCTTTATATATTACAGAAGGTTCATTTGAAATTATCGGTGAGCCAGATACAGCTTGGGAGTTTTATATGAATAATGGAGAACTCATTAGACAACATTTTGACATAACTTTAAAAAGTTATTTATAAGTATTCATAAAAAAATGTCCCTAAGTATAATGACTTAGGGACATTTTCATCTTTTAACTCACTAATCGTGTAATTCGTTTCTTCTGCCATGAAAGCTTATAATATGCATACTGTAATATTAAGCTGACGATGAATGCAGCTGGATACCCAATCCATACCCCTTCTATTCCAAGGCTCGTATGGTAAGAAAGATAATACGCCACAGGTACTTCAACAAGCCAAATTGATACAACACTGATTACAGTTGGCCATAATACAGTACCACTTGCTCGCATTGTCGCACTAATAATTTGTGCATGACCGAAAATTAAGTAGCTCCATAATGTAATCATGATTAGACTATGAGCAATGTCAATTGTATTTTGACTTGTTAAAAATAGTGCTAAAATATCTCTTGAGAACAAGTAAATAAGAGATATTAATACACCACCAATGATATAATTCATAATAATTCCTGCCTTAACAACTTTCTGCAATCGATCAAATTGGTTCGCACCAATTGATTGCGCTGCAAAAATTGATACCGTAATGCCGAGGCTAACTGCTGGCATTTGTACATAACTTGCAACTTGGTTCACAACGCCATACGCCGCTGTTGCATCTGAACCGTACCGATTTACAAATGCGATTACCGCGATCTCTGATAATGAAACTAATATCATATTAATACTCGCTGGAATACCGAGGCGTAACAATAATTTTAATAACTCCCCGTCCATACGAAGATATTTTCTTACTGTAACGTCTAATTGCAGTGGATGATTTTTCTTCTTTAAATACACTAGCATGACAATAAACGTAATAACTGTAGATATAACAGAAGCATATGCTGCTCCATAAACATCTAATTTCGGAGCTCCTAACCAGCCAAAAATAAGAATTGGTAATAAAATCATATTTAGCGCTGTACTTACGATTAAAAAGTAAAATGGCGTTTTTGAATCTCCTGTACCTCTCATAAATGTTGTATATGCAAAATATAAGAATAATACTGGCATAGATATAAATAAAATTCTTGCGTAATGCACACTTATTTCAATAATATTTTCTGGCGTTCCCATAAGACGCATAATATCCATCGCAAAAATACTACCTATTATCGCCAACACGACTCCGATAATAAAAGTAAACGTAAGCGTCGTACCAACGATAGCTTTTAAGCGCTCCTCATTTTTAGCACCAAATGCCTGACCAATTAAAATTGAACTACCAGAACCAATTCCAATTACAAATGAAACGAGTAGGAAAAATAACGGGAAAAATGCCGATATAGCTGCTAGATCATTTACGCCAAGCCATCTTCCTACTACTACCATTCCAAATAACTGTCCAACTGATTGTAATACATTACTTAAAAGTAACGGCACTAAAAACATGGACATCGATTTCCATATCGGCTTATGTTCCGTTTCTGACTTCTGTGACTCTACACCTTCTTTATTGTTATCTGTAGGTGGTTTCAAATTTCATTTCTCCTTTTACTAAAAATCTGTTTTTCAACTTCTATCTCTTTGTATAGTTGTTATAACGATGTGCTTCCATTCATTTTCTTTTCCGTATTATTATAACTTCACCCAATATTGGCTTCCATCAGCTGTTCTATCTAAAAACCCATATTCGATTAAATATCTTCTTAAAGTTACAAAATCCGGGTATACACTTTCTATGACAGTATTTACTTCTTTTTCATTGTACTTTTTATTACTATCAAACTTCGTCACTAAATGGCGTAATATAATTAATTTACGCTTTTGCTTCTTCGGAAATTTAGAAAGCGGTCCATCTAATCCTTCTGTAAAATGTGCTTTTAATACTTCCTCATTTTCTTCTTCCGTAATATTGTAGCGATCATCCACCATCGTTGCTGTTCTATGAATGGGTACAAATTTCGTTTGTACTTTTGATTTTTTTTCTGACAGTTCCATTAACGCTAAAAACACTTTCGCTTGCTTCATTTTTTCTCGAAGTGTAAATCGATGATTACGAATGGTTGATGTACTTCCGCCATCCATCTCTTTTACAATCTCTTTATCATTTAGCCCCATATGGAAAAACTGAACCATTTTCTTTTGCAAATCCGTTAAACCCGTATACTTCTTATCAAGATTTAATAAATAATCAAACATAGACGTATGTTCATTTTGCACATGCAATTGCACAAACTTCTCTGCTTCATACAAAACTTGATTATCTTGATAAATAACCCCCTTAATAAACGCTTCTCCACAAGCTAAACAAATATATTCCTCTGCTTCCGCTTCAAACACATACCCTTTCTTCAATTCCTCAACCGATGCATCCCAAAACTTCTCTGAAATATCACTCACACTAAACACTCCTTCAAAACGTTTATTCAAAAACCAAACAAATCACAATAACGTTTATTACCACTTCACCATCTTAACATAGCACAAACAAACATTTCAACGTTCCGTTTACCCATTTTATAAACTTTTATAAAAAAATCTATTAAACAAATTAAAAAAGGACTTAAAGCAACGAAAAGCGAATGTGTTTAATAAATGAATTTAGGATGTGAAACAAAACATGACTATTCTGCACGACCCTTGGTTTACTGTTAAACAAATCGCTCGAAATACATATGCGATTAGTGAATATGGACATTGGGAGAAAGTACATTCCTTCTTACTTGTAGGCGATACCACCGCACTCCTTATCGATACTGGACTAGGTATCGATAAGATGAAACGTATAACGGACCAACTAACAAACTTACCAATTACAGTTGTCACAACACACGTTCATTGGGATCATATCGGTAGTCACTCACAATATGAAGAAATCTATGTACATGCTTTAGAAGAAGATTGGCTCATTAACGGCATAAAAGGACTTCCTATTACTCAAATTAGACACGACATCGCTCGTGACATTACTAAACCTACACCTAAAACATTTCAACCTGAAACATTCAATCCATTTCAAGGAACACCAACAAAATTACGACAGGATGGAGACATTATTGATATCGGAAATAGGAAAATTCAAATTATACATACTCCAGTTCACTCACCAGGATATATTTGTATATACGATTATGAAACTGCGTTTTTATTCACAGGAGATTTACTTTATGAAGGCACGATTTTTGCGTTTTATCCATCGACAAATCCTGTAGACTTAGTTCAGTCTCTAAACAAAATTACAAACTTCTCTCCTATTAAACAAATTTACGGTTCACATCATACACTTGGTCTTTCTCCTACTATATTGAAAGAAGTAAAATACGCTATTCAATATTTAAGTGATAACAACCTCGTTCAACATGGAACCAACATTCACTCATTCCAAAACTTCAGTATTCAATTTTAACTACAAAAAAGGTGTTTCCACATATAGAAACACCCTTTTTACCCTTTATATATTTTATAAACAACTTCCACTAAAACTTTACTCGCTTGTACAAATACATGTTTTCGCTTTCCATCCCCAGCGAATCTATTTGAGCAGCCATTCATAATCATCATACAACTAATTATGACTAGCACTACACTTCTATTCTTGTTAGTCACTTTATGCCACTCCACTATTAAAAACTTCATTTAAATTTATCCTATCAAAAAATTTTACACGAATAACGAGGTGACTAACTTGAAGTTTAAAGCGAAAAAAAATCCATTTCACGTCATTTTTATTACATTATTTATAATTATTTTTTTCATTTCGCTATTCTTCCAAAACGAAAATTCTATTTTTTTCACTCTTATGATGCTGTTAAACATCGTGAATCTCTCTTCATTCTATTTCTCTCACTACAACATAACGGAATCTTCTCTTATTGTAAAACACGGTTTCATATTACGTACTGAAATTCCATTTGAAGATATTCGTCACATTAAATACTCTGGCAAAACACTCCGTTCAGAAAAATGGACTAGGCAGCAATTAGAAATTGATTATAATTTATTTGACTCTGTGACAACTTTCGTACCACAAGAAGAAGAAAAATTCATTTCACTCTTAAAAGAGAACTGCCCACATATGAAAGTAATGAATACGTCTTCTAACAAATAATATCTTTTGGAGCTTGCAGTAGTACAAGTGGCGGAAACATAAAATAAATATCAAAAAAAGCCAAGATTCTAAACTAAGAACCTTGGCTTTTTCTATTACTCTTTCGGAGCAATCATTTTTTTCGGATCTACAATTTCATCAAATTGCTCTTCTGTTAATAGGCCCGATTGCAATGCTGCTTCTTTTAAAGTTAACCCCTCTTTATGAGCATGCTTCGCAATTTTCGCTGCATTTTCATATCCTATATGCGGGTTTAATGCAGTAACAAGCATTAATGAACGATTCACATTCTCTTTAATTACTTCTTCATCCGCTTCAATGCCAACTGCACAATTATCATTAAATGAAACAATTGCATCTGCTAATAAGTGAGCGGATTGTAAGAAGTTATATGCAATAACTGGTTTAAATACGTTTAGCTCAAAATTACCTTGGCTCGCAGCAAATCCGATTGTTGCGTCATTTCCCATCACTTGCGCTACAACCATCGTTAACGCTTCACTTTGCGTTGGATTTACTTTACCTGGCATAATAGAGCTTCCTGGCTCATTTGCCGGAATAATAATTTCTCCTAGACCACTACGTGGACCACTTGCCAGCCAGCGTACATCGTTAGCGATCTTCATTAAATCAGCTGCTAATGCCTTTAATGCACCATGCGTATATACAACTTCATCATGGCTCGTTAATGCGTGGAACTTATTTGGTGCAGAAATAAATTGCTTACCTGTAAATTGGCTAATTTCCTCTGACACCATCTCACCAAATTTAGGATGAGCATTAATACCTGTTCCAACTGCAGTACCACCAATTGCAAGCTCTTTCATATATGTATTGCTCTCTGCAATCATACGCTCTGTTTTTTCAAGCATACGGTGCCATCCGCTAATTTCTTGTCCTAATGTTAACGGTGTTGCATCTTGTAAGTGTGTACGACCGATTTTAATAATATGTTCAAATGCAGTTACTTTTTCTGCTAATGTTTCTTTTAATTTCGTAATAGCTGGCAATACATGATTTTCTACCGCAATTACACACGCTACATGAAGTGCTGTTGGGAACGTATCATTGGAACTTTGAGACATGTTCACGTCATCATTCGGATGAATATGTACGTCAGATCCCTTTTCTTTCAAAATTTGATTACCGCGGTTTGCAATTACTTCATTTACATTCATATTCGATTGTGTACCACTACCCGTTTGCCATACGACAAGTGGAAAATGTTCATTCCATTTTTCTGCGATAACTTCATCAGCAGCTTCCACAATTGCTTGCGTCTTCTCTTCTGATAGCTTTCCTAAATTTTGATTACTAAGCGCTGCACTCTTCTTTAAAATCGCAAATGCTTTTACAATTTCAAGCGGCATATGCTCTGTTCCAATCGGAAAATTTTCCTTACTACGCTGCGTTTGTGCTGCCCATAATTTATCAGCTGGAACTTTTATTTCTCCTAATGTATCTCTTTCAATTCTGTACTCCATTTTTTCATCCCCTTGAAAATATAATACCTACATCTCTTATATTAACAGACTTTTAATCAAATGATAAGAATTCTCACTCATATATACAAATATTCAATATTTTTTTCATAAATTCCTCTTGACCTAAACTTAGGTTTAGGCTGTATCCTTTCCATTGTAACCTACTATAATGACACTGGAGGAATTCAAAATGAAAAAATATGCTTTCATAACAGGTGCGAATAAAGGGATCGGATATGAATTGGTTCGTCAATTAGCAGAAAAAGACTATCACGTATTTTTAGGTGCTCGTAATAAACAACTTGGACAACAAGCCGTAGAATCTTTAAATGTTTCAAACGTTTCCTATATTCAAGTAGACATTTCTAGTGCTCAATCCATTCAAGAAGCAATCAAAAAAATCCATGAAACGACTGACCACTTAGATTTATTAATCAATAATGCAGGCATAGCACTCGACTTCCATACGCTACCTAGTGAATTAAATATTGAAACTTTACGCCAAGGATTTGAAGTTAACTTTTTTGGAACATTCCAAATGGTGCAAGCCTTTTTACCATTATTAAAGAAATCAAGCAACAGTAAAATTATAAATGTAACAACTGACATGGCCTCACTAACAATGTTTGCTAGCGGTGAAACACACCCAATTAATACATTAGGATACAATTCTTCAAAAACAGCTATTAATGCTTTAACATTAGCATTTAGCAAAGAATTTGGTACTAACGGTCCAGCAATTTTCGGAGTAACCCCTGGTTTTACAACTACTGACCTAAATGGAAATTCCCCAGGTGGCCATACGACCAATGAAAGTGCTAAAATTATTATTAAATATGCATTAAGTGAAACAAACTATAATGGTAAAATACTAAATAAAGACGGCATTATACCTTGGTAATAAAGGGATGAATGATATGTATTATACAATTGGGCAAGTCGCCAAAATGCACCACTTAACTATTTCTCAAATACGTTATTACGATAAACAAGGACTGTTCCCTTTTCTTAAAAGAAATGAAAAAGGAGATCGCGTTTTTGATGAAGAAGCACTGAAATATTTAGAGATGATTTTATGTTTAAAAAACACCAGTATGCCAATTCAAAAAATAAAAAAATTTATCGAATGGTCTATGGTGGGGGAATCTACCATCCTTCAACGGTTGGAATTAATGAAACAACAGGAGACCAATGTCTTACAGCTCATTCAAGACACTGAAAAAAACTTAAAAAAGATACAACAAAAAATTGCTAAATATGAGGACGAAATAACTTCTTCAACTCCTATTATAAAATAAAAAATCACCTTCTACATATTGTAGAAGGTGATTTTTTATTTTATGATGCTTGCTTTCCTTTATCCGCATCATCTACATACCAAATGAACTTGCCTGTATATCCATAAATAACTGCTAAAATGAGTGATACGAAGCTTAGCCACATAAATGGAACGTATGATAATGTTGATACACCTAAAATACCAGCCATAAAAATACCATTATCAGACCATGGAACCATACCAGAAGTCAAAGTTCCACCTACTTCTGAGTTACGTGCTAATACGCGGCGATCTATTTTTAATTTATCATAGCTTTCTTCCATAATTTTTGGTGTTAAAATAAGTGATACGTACATCGCACAACCAAATATGTTAGCTAAAAACGCAACGATTAATGTAGACAATGTTACATTACCTGCAGAATTTAATTTCTTCTCAAATTTCGATACGATTACCTTTAGAACACCTAACTTTTCAAGTAATCCACCAAAACCTAATCCGAAAATAATAACAGCTACTGAACCAAGCATACCATTAATTCCACCACGGTTTAATAACTTATCGACAAACTCGACACCAGATTGAATTGAGAATCCGTTATATGCTGTTCCAATTGCCTCTCCAAAGTTCATTCCTTGGAAAAGTGTTGCCCAAATTGCACCAATTAAAGCTCCCATAGCAATTGTTGGCATAGATGGTTTCTTCATCGCCAATAGCACAATAACAATTACCGCTGGAACAAGCATCCATATTTTAATATCAAAGTGCTTTAATAAAGATTCTTTTAAAAACTCAACTCTATTTAAATCTACATTATCCCCGCCATACATCCATCCAGCAACAGTAAACATAATGCTGGTAATAATATAAGCTGGAACGTCTAATACGAGCATAGCTCGAACGTGAGCAATAACATCTACTTTCGCCATAGAAGCTGCAAGAACTGTGCTATCAGAAAGTGGTGATAATTTGTCTCCGAAATAAGCTCCTGAAAGGACTGCACCCGCAACAAGCGGAAGTGGTAATCCAAGCCCTTCACCTATCGCCATCATAGCAATACCTGCAGTTCCAACTGTTCCCCATGATGTTCCTGTCGCGATAGAAGTGATTGAACAAATAATTAAAGTTGCCAATAAGAATATGCTAGGGTGAATGAATTCTAATCCATAATAAATTAATGTAGGTACAACCCCACCAGCAATCCACGTTCCAATTAAAGCCCCAACTGCAACTAAAATAAGAATTGCTTCTAATCCATTAGAAATCCCTTTCGTAATTGCATCTTGCAATTCTTGATAACGAAATCCTAATCTTAATCCAAGCGCAATAACTAAAAACCATGAAATAAATAGCGCTAATTGAATTGGGAGATCAAAAATCGTTTGGAAGGAAAAGACGACAGCAAGAAATAGGCATAAAAGAATAATAATTTCTAGCATCGATGGTAATCTTACACTTTTCATTTTTTTCTCTCCTTACAAGTCGATAACATGATGTATGTAGTCTTACGTGTATGTAGTATACAATTAGCGAAGACAAAACAAAATTTTCATATTATTTCGATTTATTTTTCCAGTATAATATATTCACAACCCTTTCTATTGTAAAAGTAGATTGCGCTTTTCGCAATGAAAAATATAAAAAATGTTGTATTTTTATTTATTTAGATAAAAACACCTAATGAAATAAAACTTTAATCAATGAGGGTTTTATCCATCCCCACTAATTATTAACCCATAATAACCTTTTTAATATTTGCCTCAACAAAACTTTTTACTACCGCTTTCACCTCATATGTAATAATATATTTCCACATAAAAAAAGAGCATACATCATTTAATCGATGCATGCCCCTCTTTTATTTATACATATTTTGTATCTCTTCTTTATTTTTAAGTATTTCCGAAAACTTATCGCTACAACCTTTCGGAAATAAAACTCCGAGTCCATATGAATGCCCAAACTGAAAATGAGGGTATTTCACCTTGACCTCATCCCAAAACTTATACACACCGAAATCACCGTTTTTAACTTCAATATCATGAAATAATACAATACCGTTTTTCGCAACTTTAGGTAACCATGTTTTATAATCATGAGAAACAGCTTCATACGTATGATAGCCATCAATATGCAAAAGATTTATCGTTTCATCTTGAAACTCATCCAGAGCATCATCAAAAGTAGACCGAATTAAATTCCCTATATTCAGGTAGTTATCCCTCACCACTTTTTCTACTATTTGAAAAACCCCTTCTCCATATGGACCTGTATGCCCATCTCCAGCCCAAGTATCTACAGCAAAACATTTTGTGGCTAACCCACCATCTTTTACCCCCTGGCAAAAACTAAAAAATGAAGCACCTAAATGCGTACCTAACTCAACTAAAGTTGCTGGTTCTTCAAATCTTACTAAATCATATGCGAACTCTAAATGCCCACTCCACGCAGATTGTGACCGAATAATAGGACTAAAATTTTCAAATTCAAACGATGGTTTATGAGTAACCCAGTTCATCACGTATCTCCTTATACACATATTTTTAACAAACCAAATTACTCTTATCTTTATTTTTTTGGCGTCGCGATTATGATTATATTTCATAAAAAGATGATCGTTCTTAATAAAATGAAAATTGAATCAGTGGGGGTTTTTCCATCCTCCACTGATTATTAGCCTCACCAATTGGACTTTTACGAGCAGCACGACTCCCACCTAACTTCCTCGCATTCGCCGAATTTCAAGGTGGGAGTCTTACTGCCCGTTAATGCGGGATAAACAATTTTATTTTAAATTAGAAATTTCAGTTTATTGATATTCCATTCTGTGATATATTGCATATTGTATTCAATATATTTTTTTAAAAAGGAGGACTTATATATTTTATGGATTCAAATCGTTTAAAAGGAATTATTATGGTTGTAATCGGTGCTTGTTTATGGGGCTTATCCGGAACAGCTGCGCAACAACTTTTTCAGTATGAAAACGTTTCTACTGAATGGTTAGTTACAATCCGTTTGCTTATATCCGGTGCTATTTTGCTCATTATGTCATCATTCGGAGCGAACAAAAAAGAAATATTTGGAATTTGGAAACAAAAGTCTGATGCAAATAAGATAATTTTGTTCGGTCTTTTAGGCATGCTTGCTGTACAGTACACGTACTTCGCTTCTATTAAAGAAGGAAACGCTGCTGTTGCAACTTTGTTACAATATTTAGCCCCTATATTTATCACTGTATACTTACTTTTCAAATGGAGCGTTCGTCCATCAAAAATTGATTATATTTCAATTACCCTCTCATTAGTAGGGACTTTTCTCCTATTAACAAACGGTTCTGTTCATAACTTAGCTGTATCTACACCTGCTATCATTTGGGGCGTTTTATCTGGACTATCTCTTGCATTTTATAGTTTGTATTCAAAAGAATTGTTAGAAAAGTGGTCTTCATCCGTTATCGTTGGATGGGGGATGATCATTGGGGGGATTGGCGTAACGATTTTACACTTTATTTCCACAAACGAATTCATTTTATTATCAACTATGAAATATGTAAAACTAAGTACCCTCCCGCTCATTACATTTGTCGTCATTTTCGGGACACTCATCGCATTTTATTTATACTTAGATAGCATAAGATACCTTACGCCTAAAGAAACAACATTATTTGGCTGTACAGAACCACTCGCAGCTATTATTTCTTCTGTGCTTATTTTGCACGTACCGTTTCAATCTTTTCAGTTATTAGGTGCTTTTTGTGTAATTGTAATGGTGCTCATATTAAGCCAAAAACCGGATAAAGGAAAACCAAAATTAAAGCTTGTTAATACGAAAAAGAAACATATACAATGAAAGGATTGAATTCACTATGCCTGTCCCTCAAAATTATAAAAAACCAGGAAGAGTTTCAGCAAAGTCACTCGTTTTAAATCAACTGCAAGATTGGATTATAGAAGGTGTTTTACGACCTGATGAAAAAATAAATGATGGGGAATTGGCAGAAGCACTAGGAGTAAGCAGAACACCTGTTAGAGAAGCTTTACAAATTTTAGAGCTTTCTGGATTAGTTGAAATGGTACCTGGGCAAAAAACGAAAATCGCGCCTATTAAGTTAGACGACGTATCTATCATTTATGAGACGATAGCTGGTCTTCACTCAATTATAGGAAAGCAAGCACTTCAAAAAGTTACAGACGCTGATATTAAACTACTTTCCGAGATAAATGATGCTTTTCAACAATCTATACATGAAAAAGATTCAAAAAAAGCTTTAGAACTAGATATACGATTTCACAATACAATTACTTCTATTGCTAAAAACCGATATATTGAACCTTTTCTAGAAAATATGCAACTTCACATTTTACGCCTTGAATATTTATTTTTCCAAAACTTCGTGCCTGCAAGTCAATCTATTAAAGAACATCACTCTATAATTCAAGCACTACAAAAACAGGATGAAAAACGAATGGAACAAATGATGTCTCAAAACTGGCTCCGTCCAATGAAAGAAATACAAAAAATAATTTCTATGAAATAATAAAGCTGGTTACACAAAAGTGTAACCAGTTCCTTCTTTAATAATCTATATGCTATGCCTGAATATTTGCGTAATCTTCAATATGCTCGTACTCTTTTTCCAATTCCTCTAAAGATAGCTCGTATAATTGTCGGTCGCGAATCTTAAACACCCCTGCTCCAATTAACTCATCAATTAAATGTCTCTTACGATTTTCAACAGCAAAACGGAGTTGACTACTCATCTTTTAAAAAACTCCTTTCTACGATCATTGAAAATGATAATCTTTATCAATTAACACTTTTGATTATAAAAGATGATTCTTAATAAGTAAAGTAATCTTATGAAATATTTACCTTACAAAGTATTTGTGGCCACATTATATATATGTATGCCACGCGAAAAATGTTATGACACTTTTTCATACCCTTTTTCTTTCATACTTTGCAAGTTGTCTCATTATGGTTAAATTCACCTTCTATTTCAACTTGAATGGTGACATGTTCTACATGAAATTTCCCCTTTAATACATCCGTTGCTTCTTTCAATACGCTTTGCGTTTCATTACCTTCGATAATAAGATGGCAAGTTAATACTTGAAAATCTGATGTTACAGACCATATATGTAAATCATGAACTTCTTTTACAATAGTAATATTTAATAATGTATTTTTCACCTCTTCAGCATCTATGTGCTGCGGTGCACCTTCCATTAATATATGAACTGTATCACGTGTTACACGCCATCCACTTATAATGACTAAAATAGACACAAGAATACTAGCAACCGCATCTGCAGCAGTCCATCCAAAAAATTTAATAAGTAACGCAGCAATAATCGCCCCAACTGAACCTAATAAATCGCCTAGTACATGTAAGAACGCACTTCTTAAATTTAAATTACCTTTCACATCTCCGCCTCTCATTAATATCCAAGCTGATACAATATTAATAAGCAGACCAAGCACAGCAATAATGAGCATTCCATTACTAGCGATTTCAACTGGTTCCTTAAAACGACGAATTGCTTCAATAAAAATATATACTGAAATGACAATAAGAACGACACCATTACATAATGCCGCTAACATTTCGACTCGCTTATACCCATATGTTTTCGCAGCCGTTGCCGTTTTTTCCCCAAGCTTGAACGCAAGTAAACTTAAAGCTAAGGATACTGCATCACTTAACATATGCCCTGCGTCAGACAATAGTGCTAAGCTATTTGTTACAAATCCACCAATAACTTCAGCAATCATAAAGCTTGTTGTTAATAAGAAGGCAATTAATAACGCTTTTTTATTTTTTGAATGACCGTGATCATGTGAGTGTCCCATACAAATACTCCTTTAAGTGCAATATCTGTATGTTAGTATGAAACAAATCCCCTATCTTTATCCCCATTAACGCCCGATAGTGAATGCTACTAATCCGTAGAAGATGAACAATATCCCACTGATTAAAGTTTCACTTTATCCCGCTTCCTCTGTATACAAACTTCGCTACTTTTCAAACAAGTCCTTTTTCTCAACTAAAAACAAGACTACTTCTTTTTTATTTTCATATTGTTTACTAATGAAAGAATTTTTAAGGGGGTTACAAAATTGAAACGACTATTTCTCTGCATGGAGCGTGAACTTGTTGTAGTAAAAGAACAATATGGTAACTATGAAACCACATATCATTTACAAAATATGCAACCTACCTGTATTGTGGTTGATCCATTCCAAACAAATCGTGTTTATTGCGGCACATTTGGACGAGGTTTATGGCTAAGTGACGATGGCGGGGATTCGTGGAGACCAATTGGTGATTCATATCGTTACTTTGATTTCCCTAAAGAGGATGGTATTTTACACTCTTCTATTACTTCTATAACGATAAGCTCAAATGAACAAGTTAACGGCTACGGCGTCGTTTATGTCGGCACAGAACCGAGTGCTTTATTCCGTTCAGAAAATGGTGGTGAAACGTGGACTGAACTTAAAAATATGAAATCATTATTATCTTCCTATACGTGGGCTTTTCCGCCTAGACCTTTTACCCATCACGTACGCTGGATTACAGTTGATCCCAACAATCCAAATACACTCCATGTTTCAATCGAAGCTGGTGCTGTTATTCAAAGTAATGATAAAGGGCATACATGGATTGATAAAAAATTCGGTGCTCCTATCGATGCTCATCAATTACTCATGCACCCTGAAGCCCCAAATCGCCTTTATGCATCATGTGGTGACGGATTTATGGGCGGACCTGATCGTGCATATCTTGAAAGTTATAACAGTGGAAACAGCTGGATCTCATGTAGTGACGGACTTGAGCATCATTATTTATACAGCATGGCTATCGATCCAGCTGATTGCGATACAATTCTCGTTTCTGCCGCACCAAGTGCCAACCTTGCTCATCACCGTATTCCTTATGAATCTTATATTTATCGAAAAACGAAAGATACTCCGTTCCAGCAAGTACAGCAAGGTCTACCATCTGCAATTGGTACAGTCATTTCGATGTTTGCTACAAATCCAGCCGAACCACATACGTTTTACACTTTAAATAACAATGGCATCTTTCAATCCACTGATAGCGGTGAAACGTGGGAACAACTAAACATTACATGGAAAGATGAGTATAAAACGCAGCATCCGCATGCATTGCTCGTTACTAGTTCTTAACAAAAAGAGCCTGCCTTCATTTAAGGCAGGCTCTTTATTTATTTCTTTAAATCAATGACAATATCATCTAACACTATATCTTTACTCTTCGCTTCTTTTTTCGGCACTTCTATTTTCTTCTCTTTCCCATTCACATACTCCACTCCACCATGATTTTCAGGTGTATGAACTCGCAAATGCACATGAGGTGTAACGATAAGTTTTGTAGCATTTTCGTTTAACTTTTGGAATGTAGCACTCCAACTACTTTTATGTGGCTCTGCTACTGTACTACTTCCGCCATTTCCTTCACCAGCATAATGATTTCCTAAATCATCTTTTATTTCTAACTCAACATCCGCACTATCCCATATACTTCTTAATGCCTTAGATTCTTCTTGATTGAAAAAAACGATAAATGACATTGGGGTTACTTCCATTTTGTCTATATTTACTTTTATTAATTCATTTTCAGAAACCCTATTAACCTTTACTTCCGTACTATCCATTGCTTTTAAACTAAGCGCGAAATTCCAGTTCCCCTTTATTACATTACCTTCATAATCCAACTCAATTGCCTCTATATCCCACCAAACATTTGCAACATCTAACCTTTCACTACCATGACCACTCATCGTAGTCATACCTACATATTTTCCCTCTCCAACTTTTGAAACGTTCGAACTACCTCCTCCGCCATTAAAGCCCATAACTTGCGGACTTCCAAATAGGAACGGTTTCTCTCCTAAATCTTTTTCACTCTCAATAGAATATGTGATTGTAATTGTTCTACCATCGAACACAGCATCATTAATTGTAACTTTAACCCCCTTACTCTCTCTCGTCATATTCAATTCAGTCGAAAACTCTTTATAATTTTCATATAATCCTGTTCTACCGTTATCTAAAAAGCGGAATATGTCACCTACAATTGGCAATCCTCCAGCATATGTAGGAAATCCGATACCGAGTGTTACAACTGATAATCCTACTAAAATGGATGCAGCAGCGACACCTTTTTTCCAAGTTTTCATCTTTTTCTTCGTACGTATAGATCGTTTTAAATTACGTTTCACTTTTTCTTTTTCAATTTCAGAAGTCTCAAGTTCTTTTTCATCTATATCAATATCATTTAATAGTTCATAAATGTCTTTCATATTGCACTACCTCCAAAACTAATATTCGTAGCATTTTGTTGTAGTTTCTTTTTTCCCCGGTACACACGATTATCGATCGCTGCCCTGGTTAATCCTAACTTGTCACCGATTTCCTCTGTCTTCATGCCGAGGAGATATTTCATAACGAACACCTTTTGATCTAACGGTTCTAATTGATTAATAAGCTTCAATAACTCTTCCCTATCTTCCATAACGATTAATTCATCTTCTGCCGATTTTTCTGTACTAATATGAAACTCATCTGAAATAATTTCTACTGTTCTAGTCGCTTTCCGGTAATAATCAATCGCCTTAAACTTTGCAATCGCTGCAATCCATTTTTTAAAATCATTCGGCTCTCCATGAAATTTATTTGCATTATTCCAAATGGAAAGAAATATATCGTTTACACATTCCTCTATGAGTCCATCATTTTGAACCGGAAGAAGAACTTTGTGCGTTATCCCCTTTATGAGCGGTAAGTATGTATCGACAACAAATTCTAGCGCATCTTCCTTCTGCCGCTGTAATCTTTTTATAAAATTTTTCTCATTTGATTTCATGTAGCGATTCCCCTTATTTTTTTGTAAAAGCTTTTACACCCTATATAACGTCTAAAAAAATATTTTCTCTCATCTTTTTTATTTTTTGTATGTAATGGAATACTTTTCCTTAGCCATTGTCTCATATAAATATAAGCTTGAAGAAAATTTTCTCAAGTCTGTAATTCAATTAGTGTAGTACACTATTTATGCAGACATTCTTTAACCTGATGTACATTTCATTTAATTAATCTATTTTTATAATTTTAAATTAGGAGATGAGATTTGTATGTGTGGAATTACAGGTTGGGTAGATTGGAAGAAAGATCTTTCAAATGAACATGTTATTTTAGAAAAGATGGCGAATAGTATTCAGCATCGCGGTCCTGATGCTGAAGGATTTTGGTTTTCTCCTCGTGCGGCCTTTGCACACCGACGTTTAATTGTTATTGACCCAGAAGGTGGGACGCAGCCGAAGACATTTCGTGCTGGTGATTATACGTATGCTCTTACTTATAATGGAGAAATTTATAATTTTCGTGAGCTGAGAGAGCAGCTTCAAAAATGTGGGCATGCATTTGAAACGCATTCAGATACAGAAGTATTACTACATGCTTATTTAGAATGGAAAGAAGACTGCGTACAACATTTAAACGGAATTTTCGCTTTCGCCTTATGGGATGATCAGAAGCAACAACTGTTTTTAGCACGTGATCATTTAGGCGTAAAGCCACTCTTTTATACAGAAAGAAATGACAGTATTATTTTCGGATCTGAAATAAAGGCATTATTAGCTCATCCATCTGTTCCTGCTGAAATTGATGCGGACGGCATAAATGAAATATTTGGATTAGGCTTATTTCGAACTCCAGGATGTGGCGTCTTTAAACATATCCAAGAAGTTCGTGCTGGACATTCTATAACATTCACACGTGATAAAAAAGTAGTTCAAAAGTATTGGAATTTAGAAAGTAAGATTCATACAGATTCTACTGATGATACATCATCACATATTTTATCTATTTTACAAGATACAGTAAAAAGACAATTAATTGCCGATGTTCCTCTCGTCTGTATGTTATCAGGCGGATTAGACTCTAGCGGTATTACTGCACTTGCGGGTAAAGAATTTGCAGAGGAACACAAAACACTTCACACATATTCAATCGATTTTTTAAATAGCGCGAAAGATTTCGAACTGACATTTGCTCGAACTGGTTTAGACGCTCCTTGGGTAAAACGTGTTTCTGAACATGTAGGGACATCGCATCATGACATTATTGTGAATGCTGAAGAGTTAGCAAATCACTTATTCGTTCCCCTTCACGCGAAAGATTTACCCAGTGCTGGCGAAATGGAAACTTCACTTTATTTACTATTTTGCGAAATGAAAAAAGATGCAACCGTAGCTTTATCTGGAGAATCTGCTGATGAAGTATTCGGGGGATATCCTTGGTTTCATCAAGAAGAACTATTATATGTAGATAAGTTTCCGTGGTTAACAAACTGGAAAAACACATCTTCTCTATTATTAAACGACGTAACAACTCAATGTAATCCTGAGCAGTATATTAATAAACGATTCCATGAAGCTGCTCTTGAAGTACCTACTCTTGAAGGTGAAAGTAAAAAATCCGCGAAACAACGTCAAATGTTTTATTTATTTTTAACACGATTCCTTCCGTTCTTACTCGACCGTAAAGACCGTATGAGTATGGCTGTAGGATTTGAAGTTCGTGTACCGTTTTGCGATTATAGACTAGTTGAATATTTATGGAATGTTCCTTTCAATATTAAAAGTATTGATAATATCGAAAAGGGAATTTTACGTAGAGCGCTGAAACCAGCTTTACCTGATGATGTGCGAAATAGAAGAAAAAGCGCTTACCCTACTTCACAGGATCCACACTATTTACAAACAATCCGCAATTTAACGCTTGATATGTGCAGTAATAAAAACAATCCTGTTTTCTCACTCATTAACCATTCCATATTACTTGCAATTGCTGATCAAAGTAACAAAGGGATTACCAATTTTGAAGCAAGAAGTGCTATGGAGTATATGCTACAAGTAAATGAATGGTTAAAAACGTATCATATTCATATTGCTTAACAAAAAAGAGTTCAAGGACAAAAACCCTTGAACTCTCTTTCATTTATTAATTGGCACATTGTCTATTTTCAGTATCGATGGACCATCCAATAATAGTGGCACAATCTCTACCTTTCCACTGAAGTACATTTGTTAATACAGGCTCAATCTGTAAACAAGATCCGTCGTGTAATATTTCTACTAAAGATTGATCATCATCAAACTTTAGTTTATCACACTCTAAAATACCATCCGTTGCCATTACAATGTGATTCTGACCTTTTTCTAATCCCCTTACCCCTGATGTAAAACAAGGTGTATTCGCTGCAAAAACATTTTTTCTTCCTATATACTCATAGTTCTTACGCTTATTTAGCCTACCTTTTCCATTTTTCGTTTGCTCTGAATGGAATAAATACGCGAAGCAATCACCAACTGATAGCCAATATAAGAACTCGCCTTTTCGTAAACAAATTAAACATGCAAGTTCCTCATCATCTTGGTCACATTTCTCGATAAAGAGCTCATCTGTAAATAACGCTAATAAATACATATGTGTATGATGAAAAGCTAAATGGATTGGGTATGAAAATAACTCTTTTAGTTTTTCTTCTCTTTCTGAAATCGCTTCTATTATATAATGTATATTTTTCGTTTTATGATGTGTATCAAAAATCATAACAAATTCAAATTCTAATTTCGGATCCCACCAAGCTAGCACTGCATCTCCTCTTTCATATGCATCACTCTCTTGATTTCCTCCATATACGCCGACTGAAAGAGGACCACATTTTTCAACATGTATTTGATCTACATACATCTTTTCATGACTAATCCATTTAAATGTATTCACAGCTATCATCCTCTCTCTTGCTAAATGTATACCTTTACACATAGATTACCTTATATTTCAATAAAAATAAACTTTTTCAACATTTTTAATGAAAATAAAAGGATTTTACTTCTGAATCAACGAATATATCTTACTATACGATATAAAAATAGGAGGATTTATCATTATGAAAGACATTAATCAACATTGGGAAAGTATTTATTATCACTTACGATATGAATATGAAGACAACCTTTCTCACCAAGCTATTCGTATTTTACAAATCGTTTCTCGTGAGAAAGATATAACAATTGGAAAAGTTGCTACTGAGCTTAGTCTCTCTCATAACACAGCATCTGAACACGTAAAGCGCCTTATTCAAAAAGGATTTATTATAAAAGAAAGAAACAAACACGATGAAAGGGTTGTAAACCTTACTTTAACGAAAGAAGGCATTGAAGTATTAGAAAAGCATACTTTACTAGATAAAGAAAAGATAAAAATATTAGAATCACAGTTATCAAAAGAAGAACAACAACTAATAGAAAAAGCCTTTTCGTTATTAGCTAAGGAGGCAAAATATGCATTTCCTCGTTAAGGTCATCGTCTCCGCCCTCATTATTGGGGGTGTAACCGAATTTGCCAAATATTTTAGTACGCTTGGTGGCTTTATCGCAGCCCTTCCTCTTATTAGTTTACTTAGTTTATTTTGGATTTCTTTCGAAGGTGGGAGTAAACAAGAATTAAGTCAATTCGCTTTAGGCGTATTATATGGATTTCCTGCATCTGCACTACTATTATTTATTGTTTATATCGGTTTAAAAAACTCCTTTTCACTTAGTACATCTATACTCTTCGGCATATGCGCCTGGTGTATCGTCTTTACTTGCCAAAAAGTATTTCAAGCTTAGGGGGAATTACTATTAATAGATCAGTAGAGATATTTGGACAAACTGTAGAAGTATATATGAGAGGTAGTAGTAAACAAACTGTAGTCATTCAAACAGGAATGGGATGCTCATTTTATGATTGGCTTCCTATTATAGAAAAGCTTTCACAAAAATTCACAGTCATTTCATATCATCGCCCAGGTTACGGAAAAAGTGAGCTAGGAACTAATCGACGTACAACAATGCAAGTTGTAAAAGAACTACATATGTTACTACATGAACTAGATATTTATGAGCCAATCATTTTAATCGGTCATTCCTATGGAGGTTTATGCGCACAACATTTTGCAATGTTACATGAAGATAGGCTGCAAGCACTTCTTTTAGTTGATTCTACTTCCATGAACTTACACCGATTAGATGAACTGCATTTACCGGTTTCTGATCAAACTGATTCTGATGATATGTGGCTACAAAAATATCATACCTACTCCAACATGAATGCAGACGCGCTTTATACTGAACTAAAACCTATGCTCGTCAATACAACAAAACAGCATATCAAATTTTCTACCTCTCCTTCATTATATAAAGCGACAGCTTCTGAACTGTCCGAGTGGAAAAATTGTGCTCGCTCAATAAAAAAACAACATAAAACATTAGAAATACCATTAATTGTTATCAGTAGAGATCCTCAATATTCTATTGCTCAATTGATTGAGGGCGGTATGCCAAAAGAAGAAGCTACACAACTTGAAGATATGTGGCAAGAACTTATTCGTGAACAATTAAATCTCTCAATAAACAGCCAATACATTTTGGCTGAACATGCTAGTCACGGGATAGAAAACGATCGTCCAGATGCTATCATTGAAGCCATTCACTTATTGTAAATAAAAAAAGGAAGCAACTAAAGCTGCTTCCTTACTTATCTATTCATAGTCTTCTTCATCATCGACTTCTTCATAATACGAACTCCCATTGCTTACATATATAGGACCGTTCGCAACATCAATACGTAGTACCCATGCCCATGGCACAGCTAAACGTTTATGTATTGCTCTCCAAAAGTTCATTGATTTTCTTTCGTACTCCTGGAACTCCTGAAGTAACTCTTTATAGGAGGAACCGTCTAACTGAATATTTGCTTCTAATAAACGAGAATGGGCATAGTACTGTAACTCTAGTTCAGCAGCAATCTCCATTTCTTCTTCCGTTGCCATACCTATAATTGCTCCATCTGCTGGTGCGATTTCATATACGTTGTGAACTTCAATAAGCCCTTCTTTCTCTTTCTCAAACATGTAAACAGCCTCCTTTAACCAATATTTTTTATGTTACAAAGTCATACTTCTACAATACCTTCTCCCTTTCCTCTTTTTTTGATAAACTTTTACAAATTATTTATCTGATAATCTGTAGACTGTATTCTTTCAGCAGAACTGAAACAATTATTATCAAAAGTTAATTTATACACATCAGGCATATGAAGGGTTTTCCAAAACTGAAAACCATATTTCGAATCAAAATAATTCATTAGTAATACCATAATATTCCCATGAGTACCTATTACAATATTCTTACCTTTATATTTTTTTAATATACTTTGCATACATATTACAGCGCGTCTTTGCGCTACATCATTTGATTCTCCGCCTTCGTATGCAAAAGTCCAGTCTTCCCATACCTTCTGAATAGCATCGTTAAAATCTGTTACTGGCTCTTTACTTAATAACCTTTCCCGTAAATCTTCTTCCAGTTGTATTGATAAATTATATGTATTCGCAATTCCTTGCACGGTTTGAATCGCCCTTTTATACGGGCTAGAAATAACAACATCAATGTTTTTATCCTTTAACAAACTTGTTACATTACCTGCATCAATCTCTCCTTCTTCAGATAAGGGACGTTCCCTTTCTTCCTTTGTATATGTAGAGTGAGCGTGGCGAACGAAATATACTGTAGTCATTATTCAGCTTCCTTTCTTAGTTTCAATCTATATTCCATGCAGTAAATAGGAAATCCTGTATCATGAATAGAAAAGAGCGCCTTTTAAAAAGCGCTCTTTTGTTTACATAATAAAATTATTCCATTATAACTTTCTTCTGAATTCTTCATCTGTTATAGCATCTTGAATAAAATAATCTATATTATTTCTCAGCTTTTGATATGCAACTTGATCTTCTATATCGTTAAACATAATTACAACTTCTACCTTATTCCCTTTCTTATCTGTAGTATACAAACTTTTTGTCAATACGAATGCGGTAGAACCACCTTTTTGACCAGCATATTCCAACTTACTATTTTCAACTGTTCCTTTAAAAACATTATCAATTTCATCTTGCATTGATTTTGGAAAATAATTTCTACTATTTATCTTTTCCATTAAACTCAAATAATCTTTAGCATTTGCACTCACTAATCGATCTGACCAAATACGCTGGAATTCCATATCTATTTTTAATGGTATATCACGTTTCTTCCATTCACTTTCATCTTTCATCCATTCATGTATTTGTAACACGTGTTTATTATATTCATCATTAGACATGTTACGTATCATTTCTAACGATTGATTTTCTGGCTCATTAAGCTCTTTTTCTACATACCCTCTCATATATAGTGAAGCAGTATACGAAGAGAACTTGTCATGACTAGTAAGTTCTAACTCTTTTAAACTATCATTTACTCTTTCTATTCCAAGCTTATCTAACAAATATGTTGTATTCGCATTAGAACTATAATGAATCATCCCTTTAGCCACTTCTTCTAAAGCAATCTGTCCATTTTGCACTAACTCTCTCACTTTTGAATCTTCTAACCAGTCAGGATGCGCTCCACCATCAGTGTTTTTAACATAATATTTTTCTAAATCCTGCAATGAAATTTGTTCATCTCGACTTATTTTTCCTTCTGACACTTGCTTAGCAAATTCAACTGCTATGACGATTTTTGCCGTACTCGCTAATGGCAATTTTACATTTTCATTTATAGATGTTAATACTTCCCCATTTTTTCTAATTAGTAATGAACACGTTTCATCACCTTTATGTTCTTTTATGTAGTTTAATACGTAATCAGGATCTTCTTTTGACAAATAGTACTTCATAATAACAAAGAAAGCTATAACAGCTACTATAATGACTCCTGCAACAATTCCTATAATCTTTAATATGTTCACAATATGCCCCCTCTATAAATTCCCTTCTATATAATAATTATAACGAATAAAAATACAAAATTATACAAAACAGAGTAACTCTTCCTAAAAAAAGAAAGAGTTACTCTATTTCACATGATGTTATTTGTCCATTTAACGTAACAACTATATTTGAGTCGTCACTTTCTTTAACGCTATTTAGTCGATTTGAGTTAGGAGGACCAATTACAACTGACTCCTTAATTGGCGAAAGGTCCTTTCCTAATTTTTCTGCACTTACACCGTATGCAGCTTGAAATACTTCTGGCGGTGTTAATCTAAGTATGTCTGATCCCTCTGCTGTTTCAAACTGATCGTTATTAAAGAACAAATGTAATTGTACTTCTTCTGTTACCGCTGTAATCCAATGCCACCATCCCATTGGAATAAAGACAGTTTGTCCCGCTTTCACATGATAATTTTGCAATTGATTCGTTTCGGGATTTAAAATGGATGTAACTGCTTCTCCTGATACAACAACATCTAATTCCCACGCATTCGGATGCCAATGTGGTTCCCGCATATGCCCTTTCGTCATAAATAAATCAACAAACGCCCCTCCTATCATCGCAGGTAACTGCGTTGAGGTAACTTCATATGCAACGTTTTTCTCATCTCTTTTAAAAAAGACATTTTTTCTCGAATCAAAGAAAAGATTTGGCGTTCCTGAGCTTTTCTTTAAATTTTTATTATCTGTAACATAACCTGAACTACTCATTCAATCCCTCTTTCCCGCTCCGAACATTTCTGATTTTACACTGTATCGTATGGAAAAAATGTATGAATGTGCCTATCATTCACATAACAAAAAAACATGCCTTCATGATGAGAGCATGTTTTGTGATTTTTTTCACATTATTTAGTTAAAAAATAAACTTTTTACTTACCATGATGTAACATTAAATCACTAAGTTCTTCTTCAATGTGATTTAATTTCGCAACTCCTTCTTTCCACTTATGAATATAACGCGATACCCCGACAATAAATAAAACAATAATTGTAGAAAGAATAATACCATATACGATTGTTACAGTACTCATAGTTACACTTCCTTATAATTAGTAATGTTGTTATTAGTTATATTTTTATTATAAACCTTTTTCTTTTAAAATACTTCGATTTCAACTTTTTGTAACAAAATTGATTTTTCTAATATTTCGTTCATAAAAATGGAATATTTTTCACAAATTATACAAAACTTCACCATATGTACTATTGCCACCTGAGTTATATTGTTAAATAGGATAAAGTGAAATTTTAGTCAGTACGGGGTATCTATCCCACACTGATTATTAGCCCGCACCAACCAGGATTTTACGGACCGTTACTGTGGGATAAAGGGGATGAAATACTATGACGACTTGGTTTATTGTAATGTTAGTTGTATTTGGAGCATTTAAAATTATTGTTTCTAGCCTTCCTAACTCTGCTATTGAATCCATTATTAGCAAGTACGAAACACATCCACAACTTGAAGAAGAGAATGTGACTGTTACAATCAATGGAAATAACTTAGAAGGCGAAAAGAAATCCAAAATTATTCATGATTTTAACGAAGGATTATTTTTAGATCGCTATTATGCACCACCACACAATGAAGGCACTCCTTTAATTATCAATGCAAAACGTGGCAAAAAAGATTTTACATTTTATATTTATAGTCATGAAGAGCATGTTGATGTAGTAAAACAACATAAAAAGAAGGTAGTTGCTTATAGTTTACGCTCTAAAAACCTTCAAAATAATGATATGTTCGTGTCAGCTGATTTAGCTTAATGCTCATATATTAGAAGAAGGAATCCATGGCACATAGATTCCTTCTTTCCTATTTACTGAAAAATAAGCTCTGTCTTCAAACTATCTTTCGGTAACAACCATCCTTTTTGTTCTAAACTCTTCATTAATAATTCTCTTTGTTTTGTTGCAATACTTTCCTCATTTGTTTTAAACGACACTTCTATTACGAAATCATCTTCTATTTTCCCTGTATTACTTAGTGGCCAAACTTCAATATTCGTTTTTATATTTTCAAACTCCCCTGTATACCGTTTCATTAATACAGGACCGTAAATACGAGAATTCTTGAGCATTTCTTCTCCCCAATTCGTATACAACCATTTGTTCATTTTCCCTGGCAACTTTTCTATTAACATGTTTTGAGCGGCTCGTTCGTTTGGTAAATCAAGTACTCCATACCCTTTAGCACTGTAACTTTTCTTATTTGAAATACTTAACGTTTTTTTCTCAAATCCCCAATCTATTTCTGCCTCATAGTTATCAGTTTTACTATCAAATCCATCCTTCTTAGCTACTTCTAATGCATCTTGAATCATACCATTTTGAATCGGGTATCTCTTTTTATATGTTAGCTCAAAATCTTTACTAAATTCTTTCTTTCGAATCCTCGCAAACCAACCTTCATTACTTAAACTTTTATTCGCCGTATCTAAAAATTGCACTTGTATTCTTTCATAATTTGTACCAGCCTGGAAATGTTCTAGTACCTCTTGCTTCATCTCTTTGTTATAACCTAATACTTGTTCTGGCTTTAATAATAACTTCACTTCAAAGCTAGGTTTCATTGGACTAGCAGCAAAACCTTCCTTAACGTTATAAAGGAAACAACAAAAGAAAATACTTACGAATACAAATACTTTTTTCATATACCGATCTCCTTTACATTTTAAATTACTTCTATACGTTCCATTGCAAGTGAATATATATTTTCATATCCTGCTGTACTAAGCTTTTGCTGTAATCGATCCGTATCCTCTTTCAGTGCGTGTACTAACACCGTATGTTCTGGTAATAATGTATTTAACATCGCCTTAACGTCACTTATACTTTGATGAACCTTATATGGAACTCGCTCTACCCTACATTCTCTACTTACACATTCTTTCATCACCTTTTCTGCAAAACTCCCTTTAGCAATATGTCCAGTAAAGATAATGGAATTTCGTTCTTCATGCCGAAGCTGTTCATAATACAACTGTGCTCGTTTCGTTTGCATATTCGCATCACTCATTACAACTATTCCGTAACTATTTTGCATACAAATGTCATTATCCATAACTATTATGTTTCTTTTTAAAACCTCCACAACCCGTTCAAGTTTTTCTTTATTTTTTAACCAATCTTTATATATGAACATCTCTTCAAATCCAGCCAAAATTTCTTTATCTACTATAATTGGAAGTTCTTTATATCGTTCATATAAATAAAATACTATATCTTGCGCCCTACCAAGTGAGGGCAGTGGTAGTAATACTGTTCCTTTATTTTGAGCAACTCGTTCAATTTCTGCACATAATTCGTCTACTCGTTCCTTTTGTGAAACATCATCAGTGTGATAAGCGGCATCTACAATTGCAATTTTTATATCGCTTCGCAAATTTTCAGGTAAATTAGCTCGTAGTATATTAGATTCTGCTGAATAATCACCAGAATAAAATACGTATGTATTACACATATCCACTAAAAACCAAACAGCTCCTAATACATGCCCACTATACCCCCATTGAAACCTCAACGTCGGTGTAATCTGTATCCATTCATTTGGATTACTAATCTCATCAATACATACATAATTTAAATCTTTAATATTTTGATCGTTATAAGGTAAATTCCACCCTTTTGAAAGATTGTAGTTTCCCCATTTTTCAAAATAAGCTGGAAGTTGCTCCTTCGTATAACGAGTCGTCCAAATTTTTTTCTTATATCCATACTTCGTCAATAAAGGTAAACCCATCGTATGGTCTTCATGAATATGTGATAAAAATACTGCATCCAAAAATGGAACAACTTCTCTTTCTATTTTGGGATAACTATCCTCATATGATCGATTAATACCACAATCAAATACTATTTTTGTCTCTTTATTTTTTACAAAATAGCAGGAACGACCGTATTCTCCCGCTCCTCCCCATACTTCCATCCTCATCATGCTACCCCTTTTCGTTTTTGCTCCATATGTTGCAGAAGTAATAAGCACATTGTTGTAAGCCCCACAGAAACAACAGCCATTGCCATTCCTATAGATACTTCTCCTTGTTCAAATTGAGCAAAAATAAACGTTGCTGACGTTTCTACTGATGGAGGTAGTACGAGAAGCGATGCTACTAACTCTCGTATCGAAATCGTAAATGTCATCGCCCATCCAGCAAGAATTCCTGGAATAATAAGCGGCAATATTATTTTTCTAAAAATATAAATGTAATTCCCGGAAAAAATACTTCCTGCCTGTACAAGAGAATCATCAATTTGTCCGAGCGATGCTTTTACATACTGCACCGTATAAGGTAAAAAGAGAACAACATACGTTACGATAACCATGACTGGTGTATTGTAAATTGACATAGGCATATAGGGTGAATTCCAAAATAAAATAAGCCCTACAACCATCACTATTCCTGGTACCATATTCGGTAACATGCCGCACATATCAAGCCATTTTTCAGAGGACTTTTTCCCCTTTCGAATCATAAGCGCCAAAAATACGCCAATAATTACAGCAACAATCGCCGTTACGAGTGAAAAAAGAAAACTGTTCCATAAAGCTTCTAATCCCGGAGAACCAATTGTAAATAATGCTTCATAATGGCTTGTTGTAAAGTTATTAAAATGTAAGCCACCGCCTCTTAACTTCGACAAAGAAGCAATAAGTATAGAAAAGTATGGGATTCCAATTGCTACTATTAGTAAGCCAATTACATAAACCCATGCTATAACGCGCGCAAATATAGACAAAGTATACCTTTTAGATTTCACACCTTTTCCACTAACCATTGCATATGTATACTTTCGATTCAATACATTTTGCATATACCAAATGAGCATACACGCACTAAGTAATAAAGAAGATAGTGCTGTGGCACTGCCAAAATCAATCGGCCAACTAGAGATAAATTTATGAATCTCAGATGTTAACACATGGAATCCTATTCTACGTCCGAATGTAGCTGGTGTTCCAAATTCAGCAATCGTCTTTACGAAAATGAGTAAAGCACCCATTACATAACTTGATAACAATAACGGTAGTATTATTTTTCTTAAACGATAGAAAAAACTTCCACCATGAACTGCTGCCGCTTCTTCTTTACTACTCCCAATCTGAAGTAACGTGTTTTTCAACATGAAGTAAAGGAATGGGAATAAATGCAGACTCATAATTAAAACCATACCGCCTAAACTAAAAAACGATGATGAAATCGGCTTTAAAGCCGGAAAAAATTGTTCAAAATAACCGTTAGGTTGCATGAACAAAATCCATCCCATCGATCCGATATAGGGCGGGGTCATAAATGGGATCATAAAAACAATATCTAACTTACTATACTTTCCTACATCTGTTTTGCTCATAATGAACGCCAATGGAAACGCAAATATTGTAGCTCCTATTACAACGAGTACACCTAGAAGCATCGAATTTAGAAAAATCCCAGCTAATCCACCACTCTGCATGACTTCAAAAGGCTTTAAAAAATTCCAACTGCTATTTTCATATACACTAGAAAATAAAATGAGAAAAAGCGGAATGACGATTAACATCGCCACAAGTAACAACGCTACTGTCATTCCAACTTGTCTTACTGATACGAATCGATTTACCATGTAATCACCATCTTATTGAAATACTTTCTTAAATTGTTTTGCTATTTCATCTTGTTCTTTCTCAACTGTTTTCCAATCAATATTTAATACTGGAATCTCTTCTACATTCGGTCTATTTTCAGCTTTTATATCTTTTCTACCGGGCAACAAATACGCTTTAGAAACTTGTTTTTGCACATCATCTGATAATAAATAATCAATAAACTCTTTTGCACCTTCTACATTTTTACTATCCTTCATAATGCCTGCTGCACGTGGACTAATGACTGTTCCGCTTTTTGGATATACGATATCAACCGGTTCACCCTTTGCTTTTGCACTGTACGTCATATAGTCAACACCCGCAATTACCATATCTTTCGCACCTGTTACAACTGGGTCTAACGCTTCTTGGTTTGCCCCAGCTACTGTAACTTCATTTTTCTTAAGCTGTTCAAATAAATTCCATCCATCTTGTCCATTCTTTTTCACATATCCTGTTACAAAGTCTAAAGCTGAACCTGAAAGTGCTGGATCTGGAAGATTCACTTTCCCTTTCCATTCTCCTTTCGTTATATCGCTCCAATCTTCAGGTGCTGTCTTCACATTTTTTGTGTTATACACAATTCCTAATGCTGAAGCACTATATCCAAAATAATGTCCTTTATCATCCGACCATTCAGAACGAAGCTTATCAGCTTGTTTTGCTTCTTTATAAGCTAACGTTTGCCCATCTTTTTTTAATCCTTCCATCGCTGGTAAAGAAGCAAGTACGACAACGTCAACGACTGGATTTTTCTTTTCAGCCTCCATTCTTGCTAAAATCTTACCTGTTGTTCCTTGAAACATTTCTACTTTTATCCCTGTTTTCTTTTCAAAGTCCTTTTGAATTTTTTCTGCTAATCCTTTTGGTCCTGCACTATATACAACGATTTTTTTTTCATTAGCGTTTTTATTTTTTGCATCTACACTGCCTGTCTTTGAGCTACAACCTGTTACTACAGCAGAAAATAGTAAAGTACATACAAATAAAGACTTAAGCGAACTGAATTTCTTCATACGATTCTCCCCCTATATGATGAATACATTTTTTTGGTACATATAACGATACCGGTTTACCAACGCTTAGCTTACTATTGTGATAAGCTGTCCATACACCGAGTGTCCCCATGTTTACTTTCACTTCATAACGTTCTCCTACATATGTAACGTGCTGAACTTCACCTGTATACATTTCGCATAAGTCATTTTTTGTCCAGCTCACATGCTCTGGACGAATCATTTTTTTCCCCTCTACAAGCCAATTTGCCTTACCAACAAATTTTGCAACAAATTCATGAGACGGTTTCACATAAATGTCTTCTGGTGTTCCTTTTTGTAATACTTCACCCTGCTTCATGACAATAATTTGGTCTGACATTGACATAGCTTCTGTTTGATCATGTGTTACATACAATGCCGTTAAACCAATTGAATGAACGATGTCCATAAGTTCTAATCGCATTTCTTCTCGCAAAATTGCATCGAGTGCACTTAACGGTTCATCGAACAAAATAAAATGAGGTTTCGTTACAATTGCTCTAGCAAATGCGACACGTTGCTGCTGTCCACCTGAGAGTTCATGCGGATATCTTTTCTCCATACCTTGCAAACGAACTCGCTTTATCGCATCTTCTACCTTTTCTCTTAATTGATTCGTTTGCTTTGTAGCCCTTAAACCAAATGCAACATTTTCAAATACAGTCATATGCGGCCATAAAGCAAAATCTTGAAATACCATGCCGATATTCCGTTCATGAGGAGATGTTTTTATCTTTTTAGCAGAAGAATACATGCACTTATCTCCAAAATATATTTCACCTTTATCCGGTTCCTCAAGCCCTGCAATCATTCTAAGTAAAGTCGTTTTCCCGCATCCTGAAGGTCCTAAAAGTGTGGTGAATTCCCCTTTTTTCATTACAATCTGTAACGGCTTTAACGCCTGTGTTTTCACAAATGCCTTTTCTAATCCATGAATTTTAATATCCATCGTTTCACCTCTCTCCCCTCATTCTTAACCTGCTTTCATTCTATCTGGAAGTTTTATACTGAATGTTAATGTACTGTAAAGATTAAATTAAAAAATCTCTAATAAACTATTTATTTCTATAGATTTTTTCTATAGTTAGAAGAAAAAGGGGCCAACTTATCATGAATCTCTTAAAATTAGAAATTGTAGTGCTTATTAAGAAATACAAAAAGCTTACTATTGTTGCAGAAAAACTTGGCGTTAAACAACCTACTATTACGTTTCATATAAAAAGCTTAGAAGAGGAACTTGGTGTGCCTTTATTTGAATTACGTTCCGGAAGGTATTTCTTAACAGAAGCTGGTGAAGCGTTGCATCATTATGCTTGTAAAATAGATGCACTTATGAAAGAAGCTAGGCGGGTCACACAAGAGTTTAAAGATTTTAATAAAGGCGCTATAACAATTGGTGCTAGTTATGTACCCGCGACTTATCTTTTACCAGAAGTTGTTCACCAATTTCAATGCGAATTTCCAAATATAAAAATAACACTCATAGTAAAAACAGCTCCTGAAATTCGAACGATGCTACAAAATCATGAAATTGATCTTGGGATAATTTCTGCGGCACCGTTTGACGAACCACTTCTAAAACAAATGAATGTAACGCCTGATACACTTGTTCTTGCCTTTTCCAAAGAACATCACCTTTCTAAAAGAACAAATGTATCATTACAAGATATCGAAAAAGAACGTATATTATTGCATCGTAACCCATCTACAACGAGAGATTTACTTACACAATGGACGTTAGCACATAACATTACATTCCAATCAGAAATTGAACTAGATTCATTAGAAACGATGAAACAAATTTTAAAATATGGTAATGGGGTTGCCTTTATTTCAAAACTTGCTATTGAGCAAGAAGTACAACGAAATGAGCTATGCTATATACCGATCCCTGATTTTGAATTTCAGCGTAATATTTATACCATTCATCATGAGGACAGATGGAATTCTAAAATAATTTCTTTTTTACTACACAGCATTACTTCTTTTGCAGAAAAAAATTAAAAGGCTGTCGTTATACACGACAGCCTTTTAAACTATAACTCTATTTGTTTTTCTTATCCTCAATTTTTGCTTGTGCCTCTTCAGCCTTATCTAATGCTTCTGAAACTTTTTTCTCTTTTTCTTTTACATCATCTATACTATCAACAGCTTTAATTAATTTATCGATTCCTTCTTCATTTACCTTTTTTCGTTTCGCTACTCTTTCATTTACTTTCTCTTCCACATCTTTTGCTTTTTGAAGCATATTCTCTGCATTTGATGTCACAGCTTTTTCAAGTGCATCATCTTTTTTCTTTTGTAACACTTCATTTGCAATATCTTTCGTTTCTAAATACTTACCGTCTTTTAATGCTGTCGCACCACGATCTAGTAACTGAGCGACTTCTTTATATGCCTTCGCTTCATTTCCTGATTTCTCTTTTTCCGCTTTTTCAAACCACATAATCGCATCACTATATTTTTCATTTTTCAATGATTGCATACCTGTTTCAATATACGTGTCATAATTACTACATCCAGTCATTACGACTAACAGAAAAAGCATTACAAAACTTAATTTTCTCATGATGTTTTCTCCTTTTCTTTGCCTGCTCACTTTACTGTAACATACATGAAAAGGAGTTTCAAAAACTAAAATACTAATATGGTCATTTTTATATTGTTAAAATTTTCTTTTAAACCGATACATCCACTTGTTTTTTCGCCATATGCTGCTTTACTCCAACTAATACAACTAACAATAATCCTCCACCTAATGTCATCATAACAATGCTAGTCGGTAACATATCTAATAATAATCCATATACAATCATTCCAAGCGGTGCGATTGCAGTAGAAATTGTTTCAAGTAGACCGAATACACGTCCTAAATAGTTTGGATCTGTCGTCTTTTGCATATGTACTTGCATCGGGATATTTACAACCATCATTGATATACCGGTTAAAATCATAAAAGTGATATAGTAAATAAAACTTGCTACTTTCGGAATGATAACTAATAACGGAAAGACTGTGCATAAACTCAAGCCCGCAAATAAAAACAGTCCAATATAAACAGAGCGAAACGGATTATTCACTTCTTTACGTACTGATAAAACAATTGCACCAATTAGCATCCCGACTGCTAACATTCCCTCTACAACACCGAGTTGCTTCGAGGATAAATGCAAATTTTTAATAATAATATATGGAAGCGAAACGAAAAGTGCACTCGCAAAAAAGTTTACCCCTACTGCAATTTTCATTAAACCATATATTTCATGCTGTCGTTTCACATATGAAAAACCTTCTTTTATACTCGTCAAGAAATGCTCTTTACTTTCGGCCAATTCTTTTTTATATAAATCAAATACGATGAATAATTGTACAATAACTGCTAAAAAGAATGTAATACTATTTAACAGGAAAAATGTTTTGATTGAAAAGAAACCAAATACAACTCCTCCAATAATCGGCGCTAAAATATTCGATAAAGATGATGCCGTCTGATTTAAAGCACTCGCTTTTTGAATACGCTCCTCATCTACTAAATTAGGAATAGACGAAGTTAATGAAACAGAATAAAAACTTGCACAAATTGATAATAATGCCGCTGATACATAAATAAACAGAAGTGATGGTCCAAATATAGTAGCAAGAATAAACATGATAAGCATTGTTAAGCTACTTAATAAATCAGTGCCAATTACAAGCCATCTTCGGTTCACACGGTCAGCTACAGCACCTGCAATTGGGCCACAGATCATTCTTGGTATTGATCCGCAAATAAGAGTAGTTGCAAACCCCATTCCTGAACCAGTTGTCTTTAATACGTATAATCCCATTGCAAACGTATAAATACCCGCCCCTAACAAGGACGTCATTTTTCCAATCATCATTAAAATAATATTTCTCGTTGCAATCTTCATTTTCCAATCATTTTGACCTATACTTACATCCCCCATTATGACACTCTCCCTTTAAAAGTTAAATTGTGTTAAACTTATTATATATAAAACTTTCCAATTTTTACAACGAAAAGTTTAATTATATTTAACTTTTTGATTATAAAGGAGCATATGATGGCTACTCTCGGCGAGAAAATTAAAACGTTACGAAAAGAAAAAAAGCTTACTCAAACTGAATTAGCAGGTTCAGAACTGACAAAAAGTATGTTAAGTCAAATTGAAAATGGAAAAGCTACACCTTCCATGAAAACATTACAATACATCGCTGAAAAACTTGGATGCGAAACGAGTTTTTTACTAGAAGAAGATGATGTAGAAATTGTAGAAATCATTCAACAAATGGAACAACTAATAAAGGCAAATAAATGTGATGAAGTATATGAGACTTTACTACCTATCGTTCAAAAAGAGCTACCTTCTACTTTAAATACCGCTCGTTTATATAAACAATTTGTAACAGCTGCGGCGATTATGAAAGATTACAACATTGAATATTACGTTGAAAAGGCTACTTCTATTTTTGAAAAATATACGTTATACCGGGACAGTACGGAAACAAAATTAAAATTATCCTTTACGATATTCACACGTAAAAAGTATGGTGAATGTTTACAACTTATAGCTAGTATTAGAAATGATTATGAAGAGAAACATTTAGAAATGGATCTCATTATACATATCGAGTTATGTTTATATGAAGCCATCATTTTACTAGCATGCGGCGATTATGAAACATGTGAAAAAACAATATTAGAGGCACTCGAGTTTTCAAAAAAGCATCAAGTATATTTTAAAACAGACGAATTTTATCGGATTTTATCTTACCAAAAAGTCATTACAGCTGATAAAGAACAATATTTATATTACATAAAAAAATCTGAGCAATTTGCCATTTTTACAGAAGATACTCTATCCATTGCGATTATTGATATTTTAAAAGCTTACTACTACAACACGATTACTAATGAATATACAATCGCATTAAAACATCTAGAACAATTTCGAGAGAAACTAAAAGATGAGCCACTTTTTCAAGACGACGGATTGTATTATCTTGAAAAAGGAAAAGCTTTATACGGATTGAAACGTTACGAGGAAGCTTTACAAGCATTGCAACGTGATATCATGCCGGATTATATGAACCATCCACTTGATCAAGCGTGGCTTACAACAGCAGGTGCATATCGTGCCCTTTGTTATGTAAAACTTAACGATAAAAAAAGGGCTCTGGAGGAAGCTACAGAAGCCGCTCAAAAGATACAATCCTACCCGGATTCCATCTTTTCTTCTTTTATTAAAGAAACATTACAAATAATACAAAAACTTTAAAAATGTCTCGAAATGGTATATTATTCCTCCTTTCTTGCAAAGATAATAATGATGGGAGGAATATAAATGAATATACAACGCGCAAAAGAGCTTTCCGAGTCATCTGAAGAAGCCAATGTCAGTTTTCAAGGCATGCCTGTTATGATTCAACACGTCGATGAAAGCAACGAAACCGCCCGCATATATGAAGTAACAAATCCAAAACGCGAATTAACGGTTCCAGTTAATAGCTTAGAGGAAATATAAAAAATGCCACTTCGATTTTGAAGTGGCATTTTTCTTACTTTAGATTACTTAATATAAATCCCTTCTATCCTCTGTTTTACAACACCTAAAAAAAATAAGAATCTTCTACTTCTTTTTTTAACCTGCTAAAATACAAACTATGAATTAATTATTCGCACTATACATTAAGGGGGGAAAATAATGAAATATGATTTAGAAAAAAACAAGCCCTATTATGCAGTTATATTCACTTCTAACCTATCAAATGATACAACAGACTATAGTACCGTTGCTGAAAAAATGGAAGACCTTGCGAAACAGCAACCTGGATTTTTAGGTGTCGAAAGTGCACGTGATAATTCCGGACTCGGAATTACAATTTCTTATTGGGAGTCACTTGAAGCAATTGAAAATTGGAAAAGGAACGCCTTACATAAAGAAGCGAAAAAAAGAGGCCGTGAGCAATGGTATGAAAATTTCCACCTGCGCATCTGCCTTGTTGAGAAAGAATATAAGTTTCATAGAGGCACATTGTAACTATGAAGAAAAAACTAGCTCTCGTTGTTGTTCATGAAATATACGGTGTGAATGATCATATGCATCGTGTTATAGACCACTTCACTACATCTCATATAGATGTATTCTGTCCTAACCTTCTACAATTACAAAGTGCATTTCATTATAGTGATGAAGAAAAAGCATATCAACATTTTATGAACCATATTGGATTTGATAATGGAAAAGAGCAAATTGAAGAATTCATTACTTGCCTTTCCAATAGTTACACACATATTGGACTTATTGGCTTTAGCGTTGGAGCTACCATCTCATGGCTATGTAATAACAATCCTAGAATAGATTTTATCATTGGATGTTATGGTTCCCGTATACGTGACTATGTTCACATTAAACCTACATGTGCTACATTACTTATTTTCCCTGAACAAGAAGCTAGTTTTTCAGTATCCTCTTTAATCCAAACATTGCAGCAACAAAATAATCCTTTATTAGAAATAAATCAACTACACGGTGAACATGGATTTTTAAATCCGTACACTGAAAAATATAACGAGCACTCTACAAAGCAAGCATACAACCTAATAGATTCGTTTCTTACGCAAACAATATGATAAAGGAGTTTTATATGTCACTTACATTACTTTTACGCATATTCCTAATAATTCCCTTCATTTCAGCAATAGCTCTCATTTTTATGACGGTTAAAAAAGGAACTTTTCTAAACCGACCACACTTACAATCATTTATCGTATGCACTCTATTCTTTGCGAATTGGATATTATATTTAACAAATTTTTATTCATTACTACCTGAGAAAGTTAGTCAATTTATATTCCTACCCATTTGGTTTTTCCTTTGCGTTTTAGGTTTAATCGTTTTCACACGCGAATGGAAAAACAATCGTGTTTTTTCCATATCTATCGGTTTTCTTTCTTTTATCCCGCATTAACGGGCAGTAAAACTCCCACCTCAAAATTCGGCTGAAGCAAAGAAGTTAGGTGAGAGATTAACTGCCCGTAAACGCCCGATTGGTGAAGGCTAATAATCAGTGGGGGATAAACAACCCCCCACTGATTAAAGTTTCACTTTATTAGTTTTCTATTTGGATTATTGTTGTTAGTTCTTTCGGGAATGTAAAAATAGAAGGAAGAAAAGCCCAACATCAACTTTTCTTCCTTCTATTTTTACCTTTAGATTTTATTGTCATAGTTTCACAAGGTGTATAATAAATTTGAGGTGTCGCCTTATCAACAAACATCATAAACGTAATAAAACCGATAATAAAAAAAATAAACAACGTTAACAATATTGCTCCTATCGTTAAAAGTATCATAACACCACCCCTATATATTTCATGTTATTACACCTTTCGCTATTATATGAGCTGAATCCTTTTTAGAAAAATAAACGTAACAAAATAATTACAATGACTCCTGTTAATACTGTTCCTAATAAACTACGAGTATATATCGCTACGAAAAATGTAGGAATTGCCGCAATGATATAATCCCACTGCACTGTCTTATGCATAAATAATACTTGTGCTAAAAGTGCTGCTAATATCGCAATTGGTATGTAATTTAACCATTTTAAACCCCAGTCTGGAATTTGTAGTTTACTAAATACGAGAAGAGGTAAAATACGTGGTACGAGTGTGACAGCTCCTGCTGCTAGTAAAAGGAATAATACGTCCAATCTTACTTCCATTTTTCAATCACCACCCCGATTGTCGCAGCTAACAGCGTCGCGATAATAACTGCTATACTATCTGGCATAAATAAGTGTGAAACGTATGCGATAATAATTGCTACAATTGCAACACTTAGATGAATGGCTAGTTTCGGTTTACTACTTATTAGCTGAAGTACAAATAATCCGATAAACATCGCTGGTAACGCATAATCCATTCCGTACGTATGAGGATCTGGTATCCACTCTCCAAAAAGTCCTCCGAGAACTGTAGCTAAAATCCAATTTAAATATGCTGTTACATTAAGTCCCATCATCCATTTCTCGCCTAAATGGCCTTTTTGTGCTGCTTGTTGCACTGCAACGCCGAAAGTTTCATCTGTAATTTGCGAACCAATTATTAAATTTTTAAAAAGAGGTATCTTGGTGAAGTAAGGTGCGAGTGCAGCACTCATTAATAAGTGACGTAAATTAACAAAGAACACAGTAAAAATAATTGCCGAGGCTGGGGCACCCGCTGCATACATACCCGCTAATATAAACTGAGCAGAACCTGCGTAAATTAATGTGGACATAAAAGCAATTTCTATGATCGAGAAACCTGCTGTTTTCGCAATAACACCAGCCGCTATACCGATGCTCAAATATCCAAATACAGTTGGTAAACAATCCTTTACACCTTGCTGAAATGAATCATCGCTCTGCAGTGTCATATGTGCTTGAGCTTTATTCACCATTATCTCCCTCCATTTCTTCCATAGTACGTTTTCCTGTTACGACATGAACTAAATCTATGTTTTCACGCCATAATGTATCTAATTTATCAGCTCCAAACTCCTTCGTAATCTCCTCCACCATAATGTCGTGCCGAACATATTCTGTAGCGACGAGAACTAAAGCTGGATCATACGTTGTAACGGCCCATGAAGTGCTATCATTTGAAAAATTAGCAATTAATACTTCTTCCCCATCACGCGCGATAACAGTTAAATGACCACCCATTCTCTTTTCAACGACGTGAGGTGTCATATAATTATGGTGAAATGTCGCTCCTATTTTTGTTTCTGGAGCACCAAATAAAATTGAAAAAATATGTACGCCTTCCGCTTCCTTTTGATGAATGAACGGCTCAATCTCGTGCACTTGATTTTCCCATACAGAAATCCATAACTCTTCTTTTGCTCTATTAATTATATTGCATATTTCTTTCAAAACACGATCATTTGAGCGAATATGCGAAATTACATCAATTTGTCGCTCTTGTTCTAAACAATTTAATTTTCGGTCTAAAAATTCAAAGGACTTTTCAAAATCTTTTCGCATTCGATCCATTAATTCCGTAGCTGGCACTGGTACATATTTCACTGGTTCAGAAGGAACGATATGCACCGCTCCTTTATCCATCAACTTGCCAAGTACTTCATAAATCATTGAACGGGGTACTCCTGTTTGTTTACTAACTTCATAACCTGTTACTGGATAATGTTTTAATAGTCCAATATACGCTTTACATTCATACTGGGAAAAACCTAACTTTTGTAACTCCTTTATTATTTCATCCATCGGTAACCCCTCACAATTTATATAGCTCTAATTTCAAAATGACGATCTCATTTTCCATTAGTAGTTATTGTTATACCTACTAATATAAAAAAGAAGCCTCCACAAGTCAACTGACAATTCTGAATTTTAACTCGAAATAAAAAGCCTTCTTTTTAAAGGCTTTTTGTGCATAATGAATTATTTCAACTGTAGAGCATTTGATATATTACCCTCCAAATGTTCACGCAAGGTTGAACCTGTATACTCTTCTCTAAATACACCTGCTCTCACGAATAAAGGAATGACTTCACTAAAGAATAAATCCAATGATTTTGGAGGACCGCCTGGAATTGCAATAAATCCATCTAGTGCCCCTGCTTCAAATCTTTCTATAATTTGCTTACAAACATCTTGTGGTGTGCCTATAGCGACCCAATGAGCAGAACCAACAACTTCTGGTCGTTCTAGTATTTGCTCAACAGTTGGTTCATTTTTTATGATGAAATTCCGTAATAATTCGGCATGCGTTTTACTACGTACAGCTTGATTTCTACTTGGTAGCATATGTTCAGTAACCTTACTTTCTAATGGCATCCCTCTAACATCTAATCCGAGAACCATTTCGAGTAAAGCGTATCTCTTCTCTTTTGTTAGATGTTGATGAGCTTGTCTGTGCATTTCTAGTGCTTCTTCATATGAATCACCAATAAAGAAATATAAACCAGGCAATACACGTATATCATCTTGCTTTCGGCCATGCTTTTCTGCTCTTCTTCTTAAATCTTGACGAAGTTCGATTCCTGATTCTACATCTGGCATTGCGGCAAAAATCGCATCCGCAACAGAAGCAGCGAAATTCCGGCCAGACTCTGAAGCACCCGCTTGAAATAAAGGCATTTCCCCAGAAATATGTTGCGGGATATTAAGTGGACCTTTCACCTCAAAATGCTCACCACGATGCTCAATTGGCTGTACCATCTCTCTAATTACATCTGCGTTGTCTTCTTTCAAAACTTCATAAGGATGACTCCTCCAAAGTTTTCTTACTAACTCTGTACATTCTGCGGCTTTTGCGTATCGTTCCTCAGATGGTGGCATCCCTGCCTCACCAAAGTTTTCAGCACCATCAATTGATGTGACAATGTTCCATCCTACTCGGCCGTTACTAATCCAATTTAAAGATTGTAGTTGCCTCGCTAGTATATATGGTGGATAAAATGATGTTGAAGCGGTCGTAACGACTCCAATCTTTTCTGTTGCATACGCAATAGCAGTAAACAATAATGTCGGATCTAAAATTACATTCCCCTTATTACGAGCAATTAAATCGGGATGCGCTACTAAATAGTCAGCTTTAAAAACAAAATCTAACTTCGATTTTTCTGCTTGTTTTGCTAACTCTACTTGTTCATCTATCCCTGAATTAAACATACTCTCTTGTTCTTTCTTTCTAGAAATCAAACATAGTCCAATGCAAAGCTGTTTTTTTGTAGACATATGTACACACCTTCCCGATACGATAAACTTAACTAAATCTATACAATTCAATCAAATTTACACAAGTTAGTGCTTCATCGTGTTCTCGCAACCCCGAAGGGACGAGGGGTATAACACTCCACACGAGGTAGTATCGTTACCTCCTATTATCAAGCATTTATTTTACCCATCTTGATAAATTTATCGAAGCATTTAAATCCCTATCGTGATGGCTATTGCACCCAACACAACACCACTCACGTATTTTTAAACTCCACTGTCCTTCTGGTTGAACTGAATGGTCGTATTTAACTCCACAATTTGAGCAAATCTTGCTTGAAGCGAACCATTTATCAGCTTTTACATATTCAATGCCGTACTTCTCACACTTGTATGATAAACATTGAAAGAAGAAGTTTAATTTTTGAAATGAAAATGCTTTCGATAGTTTTTTGTTTTTTAACAGGTTTGAGATAGGTAAGTCTTCCACAACAATCCTCATTGGTTTGGTTTTCACCAATTTAGCTGTTGCTTGATGGATATGGTTATTTCGGATATTCGTAATTTTCCTAGATAACCGCAGGTGCTCAGTTTTAGCTTTTTCATATCCGGCAGATTGAAATTTCACACCTTTTTTAAATCTCCTAGACATATCTCTTTGCGCTAACTTTTTCCTTTTCAAAAGTTTTTTAACCTTAGCATCTTTGTTTATATTTCGTTCTTTCGTACCATTAGAAGCTACAAATAACTCTTTTAAACCAACATCCACACCAATCGACTCATTGGTTAGTTCTTGCGGTTCGAATTCTTCTTTGAACCCTACACTAATCCACCAGTGACGACCATCAAATGTAACTCTTGGATTTGATGGTTTTTTGTTTCTTGGTAGTTGTTGGCTTGTTTTCACTTCTCCAATGGACTGAATATCAACTACTTTCTTTCCTATAATCAGTCTTTCATAATTGGCATAAAATCCTTGGATTAAATCTTTTTGGTTTTATAAGAAGTGTGATAGCCATTTTTGTACTTTTCGAACGAATTTTTTCTCGCCTTGTCAAAATCTTTTGAAGCCTGTTTGGGAACTTGTGCGTTGATGTCTTTTAACCACTCATATCGCTTTCGCTTCTTGATCTTTGTAAATCGTTTCTGTAAAGCTAACTGTGAAACAGATTTTCCAAATAGCTTATAGTATCTATCACTCATTCTTTTACAATAGTTATAAGCGAATCTTGAAGCTCCAGCATGGTTTCTCAGCACTTTTTCTTGTTCAGGCGTTGGAATCAGTCTGACTTTCTTCGCCAATATCATCAGAAGTCAACTCCTTGATTATCTGTTTAGTCTTTTTAGAGCGCTTGCCTTGAAGTTTACAACTAAATACTGTAATGATTTGAACAAGGTCTTCTACGACCTCCTGTTCTTCTGTTTTAGCAGTATTGTCAATTACTTCAATCGCTGTTCCGTGTAGTTGACAGATCTTTTCAACCAACTCATAACCGAACCTCACAAGCCTATCTTTGTGCATGATAACAACTTTTTCAACCTCATTGTTCTCAATGCGTTCCATTAACTTGTTAAAGCCTTTTTTCTTATAATTGATCCCAGAGCCAATATCTTCAATAATTTCAAATTGATAACCTCGTGCGATGAGATATTGCTTCATTCTATCGACTTGTCTTTCTAGGTCATTTTTTTGACTCGAAGAACTAACTCTACAATAGCCAATTATGATGCGGTTATTCGGTCGCTCACCTTTTAGATAATGAATGATTTGTTCTTCTGAATAATAGCGTGTTTTGCCAGCAGTAATCTTTTCAGGCACTAATTCACCACTTTGGTGCATTCTCCTGAGACTACTCGGATGCAAACCTGTTAATTCTGATACTTGACTAACTCGTAAAAATTTCATTATTATTCTCACCTCATTGAATCCGCAATAGTACATACATTCGATAGATTCAATGAAGTTTGATAGATTTAATTAAATTTATCTCGTTCAACTAAGGGCGCAATTCCTTAGCCAGTTCTCTTATGAACTTCTCATGTTTTCACATGAGCGCAGACTATATGTTTATCTCTTTAGAGATAGAGGATTTTTCCATCACCATAGGCTTGTGATGTACTCTCGTCAGTTATACGAGATAGTCGTTGAACGTTCATCTTATCAATTTTGACTTAGACGATTCGATGCGGAAGACCCATTATTCTAGTGTTTAGGATTTAACCGTGCACGATCTGATTGATTTTTTCTGCTTTCGCGACATTCACGCTCGCTATTTCTAGCCACGTTGTAGTTCAATCAGCTTTAGGGATTGCCCGCAGTTAACCCTCACTACTAGCCAATCACTTGACTAGCAGGGCTTACTGATATATTTAATTACCTTTAGTTATAATTGGTTAAATAAATCGTAACAGTTAATTACCCTTATTTTAATTCACCTAGTTAACCAAAGACTGATACAATCACAACGTCCATTCTTTTTAAAGAATAACAATAATGATAATGATATCGATAATCATTATCATTTTATGATGTTACTGAAATAAAAGCAACAAAAAAAGACTCCCACTAATGGGAAGTCCTTTATCTCAATATTTCATTCGCTTCTTTTTCATAAATTTTATCAAACGAAGTCATGATGCGTTGCGATGCTTGAATCATTTTTTGATTCGTCATAAGGTCAGCCATTTCTTTCGTCATATCCACATTTGAATTTTCTAGCATATGATTACGTACTGCCCCTGTTCCATTCGGTAAATCAGCGAGGTTACCTTCTGCTAGTGTAAAACTTTTATTTTCACGTTGCATGAGGCGAGCGTTCGCTTCTGCGTCTACTGTTTTCGTTTGCAATTGTGCAATTACTATTCTCTTAATATCTGGATCTTGCAGCGTTCCTTCGTTAATTTCTCTATAAATTTCTCCATTATTAGATACGAAGAAATCAACATTTTCAGGAATACGAATACGTTCATTATTTACATCCATAACATAAGCACCTGCAGATGTTTGTAAATAACGATCACTATTTAATGTAAAACTACCGTCTCTCGTTAAAAATGTTTCATCATTTTTAGATGTAACGAAAAATGATGATGTGCCAGCCGCACCGTCGTCTAAAAAGAAATCTGTAGCACTATTTGTCATTTGTACATTTCCTTGTACTAAGTTCACATGCGTCGCAGCTGGTACGACAGCGTAATCGACCGAGCCGATATTTGTCGCCGATCCGTCTCCGCGGCGATATGTGTCTTGCACATCAAATACTTTAGACGTCATGTTTTCTGCTTTAAATCCTGTCGTTTGGGCATTTGCGACGTTATTCGAATGAACATTAATATGCTGCATGTAATTCATCATACCCATAGAGCCTATATAAAGACCGTTCATACTCGTTTGAATAAGGCAAGCGCCTTATTCTTCACCTCTTTTCTTACGATGTTTGTAACATTTGTTTTGCTAAATGTTCAGCTGTAGCGATATGTATATGTTGCTTCACGTCTTGTCCGTCTGTCATTAATACAATTGGAGCTGATGATACAGCTGGAATTTTCAACAATTCACCGCTGCTCGCTGTTTCATCAAATTTCGTAAACACGATACCATCAATATGAATATCTTTAAAGTTCGTAATGATTTCAATCATATCTTTACTTTTCATAGAAGCTGATAATGTTAAACAAATATAATCTGGCTCTACTTGTCCCATCGTTTCAATCATTTCTTCAACCGTTTCTGACGTACGATAATTCTTCCCTGCTGTATCTATTAATATATAATCGACGCGTGCTTCTTCTTTAAAATAAGTGAGCGCCCTTGTCATAGCTGCTTCATCTCGCACAGCTATTACTTCTGACCCAATTGTTTTTACGTAATCTTGTAATTGCTGCACTGTTCCAATGCGAGAGTGGTCCGTCGTAATAAAACCAACTGTTTTTCTCTTAGCATGAAACTGCCACGCCATTTTCGCAAGTGTCGTCGTTTTTCCAACGCCAGTTGGACCGATTAATGCAATTGTTTGTACCTCTTTTTCAAAGACGTTTTCAGTATTGAAATGAGATCTCATATCTTCCAATATGTATCCGATGACTCCTTCTTCTGTAATCATCGTTGCATTCTCAAACTTCACTTTTAATTTTTCAGCATATGCATGAATGAAATATTGTTCCACATCGTTTTGTTCTAACATCCGAATTACTTTTTGAATAATAAATGGTACAGATTCCTGTTTTTCTTTTTTTATAACTACTTCTTCTTTCTTTACAGGAATAGCTTGTTTCACAACAGGCTGTTTTTTAGCTACTTTCGTCTCCTCCGTACGTTTCACAACGACAATACCTTTTTCAAACAGTTGTAATAGTTTCTCTTTTTTTCTTGCCCATTCTTCACTATTGCCTGTTTGCATCGCTGCGTATGACATAGAAGTCGTTACGTTTTCTAAATTGTGCAAGACAGATTGAATTCCATTCACCTTCACGATTTCTTCTGAAGATTCACCTACAACATCCATTAATTGTTCATGAAATTGAGTTGTTCCTTCGCTATTTTCATCCTGTTTACCTTCAGGAAAAGCGACTAACATTTCATAATTCTTTTTCCAAAAAAACGGGATATTTCGTTTTACACTTTCATCGACAACGTAGTAATAATCTGTACCATATTGGTCAAATAATTTTCGATACAATTCATTTTTCGAAGCTGCTTTTATTCGCATTAACGCTTCTTTTTTTTCTGTACTTTCCATTACTTCACCTCCTACTATTCAATATAAGCAATTTGATCTACAACAATTTCTGGTGCTAATTCACTAATACATAATACTTTAGCTTCTATTTGATAACGTTCAAGAAGTCTCACAATCGCAAACCTGAAATCTTTTCTACGCGTTAATAATACTGGCTCTCGTCCCATTAAACGAGCTTGTTTGAAAACGCGCTGTACTTGTTCTACTACACGCGTTTCTAAATCTAAATCCCAGTTTAATAAATAACCTTGGTATGAATTATTAACAACATCTGCATCTAACTCAAGCGAATCAGCGAAAAGTGCTGCATAAATTTTCCCATCAGGATTTTTCGCACTCTCACAAATAACTTTTGAAATACATTCACGTACAAATGCAGTGACACCATCAACATGGTTTTGATAAATTTCTTTCCCGTCAATAATACCTTCAATAATCGTTGGTAAATCACGGATTGAAATTCCTTCTTTTAGCAATTGTTTAATAACATTTTGAACGAGTGATAAATCGATTTCTTTCTTTTTAATTTCTTCTAATAAAACGCCATTATCTGTTTCAAGCGAGTGAATCAAGTCTTTTACATGTTGACGCTGAATTAACTCATGAAGGTTACGTCTAACGACAACATCTAAATGCGTAATTAATATGCTAAGCGGCTCTAACACTTGATACCCTTTCATTTGTGCATCTTGTACCATATGCTCCAAAATCCAATATCCATCTTCACCAAAAATTGGATCTTTCGCTGGTTCTGCATCTAAATCAGCCATTACGTTCGGTGTTTTCAGTGCTAGTAAATAACCTGATTTTAAAACACCTTCAGCAGCTTTCGCACCTTTAATACGAATAATGTAACGTCCGCGCGGTCTAAAACTCGTATTATCTTTAAAGTTAATTCCAGGAACGTTAATACCAAGGTCGGTAATAATTGATTTCCTCATTAGAACAACTTTATCACGAGCTGTTTCCCCGTTAATTTTCTGCTTTACAAGTGCCGCTAAATCTAAACCGAGCTCTACAATAATTGGATATTTATCTGTAAAAACTCCGAATGAATCTTCCACTTGTTGCAGTTGCTCTTCATCGCCTTGAATCATTTCTAATTCTTTTTGAAGCTCGTCTTCTTTTTCTTTCTTTATTCGCTTTTTATTACGAACTCCTAAGAAAATAATCGTGCCTCCAACGAGAGCAAATGGTAAAAATGGTAGCGGTGTAAAAACACCCATTGCGATAAATAAACCACCGAGTGCATATACAACAACTTCATGCGCTAATAACTCTTTAAAGATTCCTTCAGTTACTGTATCTGCTGAACCGTCAAATACACGCGTTACGATAATACCTGTTGAAATCGCAAGCATTAACGAACCGATTTGGTTTACAATTCCGTCACCGACAGTTAACAGTGTATAGTGAATAGCCGCATCTGCAAAGCTCATTCCTTGCTGCATTATACCAACAATTAAGCCGAAAATAATGTTTACGAATAAAATGACAATCCCGAAAATAACGTCCCCTTTAATGAACTTTCCGGCACCATCCATCGCTCCGTAAAACTCTGTTTCCATATTTAATTTTTTTCGTTTCGCCTGTGCATCTTTTTCTGTAATAAGACGCTGATTCAAGTCAGCATCGATAGACATTTGTTTCCCTGGTAAAGAATCAAGTGTAAAACGAGCTGCTACTTCAGCTGTACGAGACGCACCGTTTGCAACGATAAACTGGAATATGATTAATACTATAAAAATAACGATACCAATTAATAAGTTCCCGCCAATTACGAACTGGCCGAACTCTTCAATAACATGACCCGCATTTCCGTCTGTTAAAATCGCTCGCGTCGTCGAAACGTTAATCGATACGCGGAAAATCCCGATTAATAACAACATCGTCGGAAATGACTTTAATTCATCCCACTCGTTAATACTTGTAGCTCGCATATAAATAAGCACTGACATACTTAGTAGAAAAACGATAACGATATCAAGTATAAATGGTGGAAGTGGAATTAAGAGCGCCACAACGAATGACGCTGCTAAAAAGATAGAAAAATAGGTTCTTGCAGAATCCATCTTAAACAAAGAGATCCCCTCCAAACGCGCTATTATACTTCAAGTTCTTTCGTTTGAATTAAATAGCGCATAACTTCAATTACAGCTACATATAAATCTTCTGGAATCGTCTCATCTTCCTCGACTTGATAATATAAAGAACGAGCGAGCGGACGGTTCTCTACCATTGGTATTTCTTGTTCACGGGCAAGCGTTCGTATATATAATGCGAGCTCATCTTCCCCTTTTGCAACGACAATAGGCGCTGCATCAACTTGTTTATTGTAACGAAGCACAACTGAAATGTGCGTCGGGTTGTTCACAATAAACGTTGCGCCATCCATCTTCTTCGCAATTGTCCCTTGCAAGATGGCATGCATAAAGTTTTTTCGTTTCCCCTTTACTTGCGGGTCCCCTTCATTATCTTTATGCTCCCTTTTCACTTCTTCTTTTTTCATCTTAATATCTTGTTCGTACTCCCATTTTTGATAAATGAAATCAATAATAGAAAGAATGATTAAAATAATTAAAATGGCTAAAAAGATAAATTTAATTTGGCTAATAATTTCAGTAAGTGACGCTGTCCAGTTAAATCCAATCATACTAACAATCTTCTCTAAATTCTTTTTAAAGAGAACGTACGAAACGTAACCGATTAATCCCATATAAAATAGTGATTTCAAAATATCTACTAAACTTTTACGACTAAACAATCTCGTAAAATAGTTTTTCGGATTAATACGTGATGCTTTCGGCTTAAGTACTTTAGAAGAAAATAAGAAACCAACTTGAATCATATAATTGAACAAATGAAAAGCATATACAAGTATTAATATAGGAGCCGATACTTTCAGAAGTAATATGCCCATTAAATAAAAATACTCGGTCGAATCTGTATTTTTTCCAATTTGATTAAACAGTACCGCTACGGAATGTGCGATTTCATAACCGAGCCAATCTCCGAAAAAGTAAACGACAACTGCTAATACAAGAATGGAAAATAAATTATTTAAATCTTTACTCCGGGCGATATTCCCTTCTTCACGCGATTTTTTACGCTTCTGCGGGGTGGCCTTTTCTGTTTTATTATCCTTTGCCATGCGCGTCCCCCTACTTCGTTAAGAAAAAGTTAAATAGTTTCGTATACTCTTCCAGTAATACGTCTGTCATATTTTTAAACACATAACCGAGCATCGGTACACTCATCGCAATAAACAAAATACCACACGTTATTTTAATTACGTACGCATTCATAAAAACGTTTAATTGTGGTGCATTTTTTGCAATTAAAATAAGGACGAAATTAATAATGAATAGACTGCCCATAAGTGGCAAAGCAATTTCAACCGCTGATGTAATTGCAAATAATAACGTTGCGAGTAGACTATCTAAAAAACTAGTCGTCAACAATTTTGAAATCGCCTCTGTATATTGAAACGACTTTAAAATCGTGGCAACGAAATAGTTAATGCCGCCCAGTGAAATAAAAATAATAAGAAAAAATATATCAAAAATTGTTGATAGTAAAGTAGACTGTGACCCTGCATTTACATCAAATAAACTCGCCTGCGATAAACCGATATCAAAGTCTAAAATATGCCCTGCCATTTTCGGAATGTTCCACAGCATCTCTACAATTTTTGAAAGTGATAATCCAATTACAATTTGCGTTCCTGCATAAGCTGCTACATCCCAAACTGTCTTTATGTGAGAGACATCCACTTGATCTGCCACTGTAATCGATAGAGCGAGTCCAAATGTAACCTTTGCCATCGCCGGAATTGATCGCCCTGAGAAAAACGGTAGAAAATATAAAAATGAAGTAATGCGACAAAACGCAAAAAACGTCGCCGCCCATAATTCCATATTCATTTCAGTTCACCTATCTTAGTACGAACGCAATAGCGATGGGATTTTATCAAATAAATCTAAAATAAGCATCGTTAACTCTTGAAACATCCACGGACCTAAAATGATAATAACGAGCACAATACTCGCCATTTTCGGTAAAAACGTCAGCGTTTGCTCTTGAATTTGCATCATCGCCATAATAACGGCGATAATAATAACGACAATCATACTTACAACGGCAATCGGCATTAAAATCATAACCCCTTTATAAAAAAAGGTTTGGAAAATATCTATAATTGGTGACGTATTCATTTATATGACTCCTATCACATAGCATCAAACGCTTCAGGCGACTGTTTTAAACATAATATCGACGATTTTTGTATATCCACCTAAATATACGAAAACGAGTATTTTAAATGGTAAACTTAAAATCATCGGCGGTACCATCATCATCCCAAGGTACATTAAAAGTGTACTAATAATTAAATCAATAAATACAAACGCTAAATAAATGAACATCCCTGTAAGTAAACCTTTTTGAATTTGTGTTAACGTAAAGGATGGCACAAGCGTAAACAATGAAAGATCCTTTAAATCTTTCGGCAACTCTTCTCCGCGCACTTTCAGCATCATTTTCAAATCGTGCTTATACGTATGCTTCGACATATAATCTTTCATAATCGGAGCTGTCGTCTCCGCAGCTTGACTTACTGTTATTTTTTCTTTCGTCATCGGGTCCCACACATCACTCTTTAATTGACCAAGCACTGGCTGCATTGTAAACAGCGATAAAAATAATGCGAGTCCAACTAGCACTTGGTTCGGTGGTAAATTCATAACCCCAAGCCCTTGACGAGTAATCCCAAGAACAATCATAAAATAAGTAAAATGCGTAAATAAAAGAACGATAGAAGAAGATAATGATAGAAGGGTAACGAGCGCGAATAGTTGTACACTTGAATTACTCGTAAACTCTTTTCCATTTTCGAAATTAATAAAGCCGTTCGGGGCTGCATACGCTGGATTTACAAAAACAAATGAAAAAATAATAGAAAATGCGAAAATAACGGCAAATAACGATAACTGTTTCTTTATTCTCATGATGGATCCTCTACTTTTTTCGTTTCACTCTTCACCGCGTCTTCTAGCGCTTGTTGAAACTGATTTCCTGTTCCTGTTAATTGCACAGACTGCACACCATTATTACTAATAACAGTGAATACTTGCTTGCCATCCACTTCAAATAAAAAAGCACTCGTTTGATGATTTAAATATACACCGTCTTTTACTTGAATATGGCCATTTTCACCTTGCTTAAAAAACTGCTGTTTGCGCGTCTTTTTCGTCATATAATATGCACCATAGCCGAGCGCACCAAACAGTAAAACGACTTGAAATAAGGTCGTCATATACGACATATGACTCCTCCTCTACTCTTTATCTTGCATTTGATTTTGCGCCTTCATAAGCGCCGCGTGTTTCTTGTCAGCTTCAATTTCAGAAATAATAATGCCAAACTTCTCGTCCATTACTATAGCTTCACCAATACCGACCTTCATATCACTTAAATATACATCTACTTTATGACCTAAATTTTTCTCTACTTCAAGAACATCGCCAACTTTTAATTGTTTCACATCGCCAAGCTGAATCGATGACTTCCCAAGCTTTACACCAAGTTCAATCGAAATATCCGAAACGGTATCAATATGTGCTTTACCTGCTTCATTTCGCTTCCCTGCAAATTCTTCTAATCCCATTAATGACACAGGAGATACTTCATGCTTCATATGGATCCTCCTACTCTATAAAACTTTTAAATAGGAGCGCCTTACGCGTTCCATCTTTCCCGATAAAACAATTAAATTTATGTTTCCCATCTACATAACCACGTAGTTGATCTGAAACTTTCGTATGAAGCGGAATAATATCGCCTTCTTCAATTTTCTCAATCTCACCAATCGTCATCTTTTGCTCACCAATCGCAACGTGAACAGGTTTGTACACTTGATTTACTTTCACTTCTACTTCAGACGTATACTTTTTACGCTTATCCGAAGAATGTTCGACAATATTTTCAGACGTTAACTTATCCATAATTTCTTCAACAGATAAGAACGGAATTCCAATACGAACCGTCGTATTCCAAAACTCTGTTTTCATATTTACGTTCAGTAATGAAATAATATCGCTCGCTGTAGTAATCTTTAGCGCATTCGGATCTGTCTCCGTCGTTACAAACTTCGGTTCAATCGCAACAACGCTTTCAAATGATTGCTCTAAATTTTTACAAAGAAGCAAGAATATATTATCAAGCGTTAAAAATTCAAACGCCGTTAACGGTCTACGCATCGTAAAGTTACGCTTACTATCTCCGCCAAGCCAGCATTCATGAATATATATAACGAACGCTAAATCAATCTCAATAACAATTTCTCCAAGCTCTGGTAAACCGAGATCTATCACGCAATATAAATAATAATCTTTCGGCATTTTCTCTACATACTCACTCGTAAATGGAACTTGCTCAACCGTTGAAGGCTCTAGTTCAATTGGAATACGCATACGAGCTGACAACGTCTGTGACGTCTGCTTTCCAAATGTAGACGCAATCGCCTGCAAACTACGTAAATGTTCAACACCAAACTTCTCTGGTCTATTAAAATCATACTCTTGAAATTTATCTTGCTTCCCTGCTTCTTGTGCGAAAGCTGGCATTTCCTCGCCTTCATTCACCGCCTTCAGCAGGGCATCAATTTGCTCTTGGCTTAATTTTTCGCCACTCATGACAATCCCCTTCCCTACCTTTTCAATTCAACGATTTCAACGTACATTTTCCCATTCTTCGTCAAAATCTTTCCGGTTCCAATCTCTTCATTCTCAAGCATAAGACGCACCGTATTTTTCGTTGAATTTTCAAGACGATACAATGTACCTTTCGTAATATGAAGCAGATCTTCAATTTTCTTTTTCGTATTTCCGATTTCAAAATAAATTGTTAACGGAATATCATCTTGTAATTTCAAATCTAGCCAACTCCCATATCATGTTCACGAAAATTTCATGTTCTCTCTATATATGAAATTTCTTATTTTGAAACGTCGATATTTAATATTTTTTTAATATATCCTTGCGTTTCTTTAAATGGTGGTACGCCTCCGTACTTTCTCACATTACCAGGGCCAGCATTATAAGAAGCAAGCGCCAATACGAGATCACCGTTATTTTTCTTTAAATAACCGCTCAACTCTTTCACACCGCCCTCAATACTTTCAGCTGGTGAAAATGGATTTTTTATACCCATCTCTTTCACATTCGCTGGCATAAGTTGCATAAGCCCCATCGCCCCTGCATGTGACACCGTTTTCGGATTAAAATTAGACTCCACTTCAATCATTTTTTGAATTAACGTTTTCGGAATTCCGTATGTATGACTAGCGCGATCAATAATATCCTCATACTTACCTTCATTGGAAGAACGTATTTTTTGAATATTATACTTCTTCGTTAATCCCCACGTATCAGCAGGCTCATTTTTCGTTTCTGGGAAACGTCGTTCAAACTCTTTTTGTGCGACATGCACTTCATCTACTTTCTTCGTTTCAGCTTTCTCCGTCTCCTCAGGCTTACTCGCTTCCTCTACTCTATTAATAGATTCTTCCGGTTTATTAACAACCGTTTCTATTTTCGTAGATTGTACCGGCTGACTCATATCCTCTACTTTTGCCGGCTCTTTAGCAACTTTCGACTCCTTCGCAGGTTCACTCTGCAATTGATCTTGAAAACGGCTACTAACGAATGCTTGCGGACTACTTAACTTCTCCTGAAATTGTCCTTTTTTATATGCAAGAACTTCTTTTACTATATTTCCAACTACCATAATATCACCTTTTCGGTAAACAAAGATAATCTAATATTAGAGTTTTTTTAAAAAGTTTGCAATAATCCTTTTAATAATATTTTAATAAAAAAATGAATAGATTGTTAAACTGTTATTTTTTTATATTCATTAATTCGAATTTTTAGTTGACACCCGTTGTAGCAAGGATTACAATAAATCTCGAAATCGATTTTTTCGCATATTACCGTTTTTCAATTTGCAGAAAAGTCAATATAAAAAAATGGGGGTTCTTAACATGAGAATCAATACAAATATTAACAGCATGCGTACTCAAGAGTACATGCGCCAAAACCAAGCAAAAATGAGTAACGCTATGGACCGTTTATCAAGCGGTAAACGTATCAACAACGCTTCTGACGATGCAGCAGGTCTTGCTATCGCAACTCGTATGCGTGCTCGTGAAAGCGGATTAGGAGTTGCAGCTAACAACACACAAGACGGTATTTCATTAATCCGTACAGCTGATTCAGCAATGAACTCAGTATCTAACATCTTACTTCGTATGCGTGACCTTGCAAACCAATCTGCAAATGGTACAAATACTAATGAAAACCAAGCTGCATTAAACAAAGAATTTGATGCATTAAAAGAGCAAATCAATTATATTTCTACAAACACTGAGTTCAATGACAAAAAATTATTAGATGGTTCAAATACAGAAATCGCAATTCAAACATTAGATAACGCTGATACAAGTAAACAAATTAACATTAACTTATCTAATGTATCCACTAAAGAATTAAAACTTGATACTTTATCTATCGGAACTGATAAAGTTAACAAAGCAACATATGAGGCAACTACACTAGCATTTACTAATCTTGGAACAAAGACAGGAACTGACAAAGCAGCACTTGATCCAGAGGTAACTAAAACTATGAAAGAATTTGACAAGGTTAAATCTTTCATGTCTGCAGACGATGTAAAGAAAATTGAAGAAAAACTTGCAGACTATACTAAAGCAGATGATACTGGAGCAGAAGCTGCAGCACAAGCATTAGGTAAAGAATTTGCTAAATTAACAAAACTGGAAACTTCAGATCTTAAAGCTGATGCTTCTGGTGCAATCGCGTCTATCGATACAGCACTAAAAGACATTGCATCTAACCGTGCAACTCTAGGTGCTACATTAAACCGTCTTGACTTTAACGTAAACAACCTGAAGAGCCAATCTTCTTCTATGGCTTCAGCTGCTTCTCAAATCGAAGACGCTGACATGGCGAAAGAAATGTCTGAAATGACTAAGTTCAAAATCTTGAACGAAGCTGGTATCAGCATGCTTTCTCAAGCAAACCAAACTCCTCAAATGGTTTCTAAATTATTACAATAAGCCATTTGAGTTAGTTTCATGAATGAACCACTCTGCTTGCGGAGTGGTTCATTTTTTCTATATAAATGAATTATTTGTAAAACCTATCTTTTTTTAGGTGGAAGAGAGAATCCGCGATGTGTAGAAGCGGTCAGTTCCTATCTCTATCCCCTCTCATGTTTAAACATAATAGGAGCTAAGCATAATTCCCTTTTTCTTTTTATAGCCATTTATTGACTTTAAGACCATATATGAATCTATAAGGAGTGTCCATTATGCGTATTGGTACGAATGTTTTGAGTATGAATGCTAGGCAGTCGTTGTATGAGAATGAGAAGCGTATGAATGTTGCGATGGATCATTTGGCGACTGGTAAGAAGTTAAATGCTGCTTCTGATAATCCGGCGAACATTGCAATTGTGACTCGTATGCATGCGAGAGTGAGTGGTATGCGCGTTGCGATTCGTAATAATGAAGATGCGATATCGATGCTTCGTACATCGGGAGCTGCTCTTCAAACTGTTACAAATATTTTGCAACGTATGCGTGATTTAGCTGTTCAATCTGCGAACGGTACAAATTCAAATAAAAACCGTGATTCGCTGAACAAAGAGTTTCAATCTTTAACAGAACAAATTGGCTATATTGGTGAGACAACTGAGTTTAATGATTTATCCGTATTTGATGGTCAAAACCATCCTGTTACATTAGACGATATCGGCCATACCGTAGATATCACGAAACATATTCCCCCTTCCCCTACACAACATGACATCAAGATTTCAACTGAGCAAGAAGCAAGGGCGGCGATTCGTAAAATTGAAGAGGCTTTACAAAATGTATCACTTCATCGTGCTGATCTTGGGGCTATGATGAATCGTTTACAGTTTAATATTGAAAATTTAAATAGCCAAAGTATGGCCCTAACAGATGCTGCATCTCGAATTGAAGATGCGGATATGGCGCAGGAAATGAGCGATTTTTTAAAGTTTAAATTGTTAACTGAAGTTGCGCTTAGTATGGTTTCACAAGCAAATCAAATTCCGCAAATGGTTTCTAAGTTACTACAATCTTAAATATACTTTCATATTTATTGGAATGATTCATAAAAAAGTAAGAGGGAGATACATAGCGTTTATGTATCTCCCTTTTACTTTTACACTAGTTTATTCATTATAAATAATATCCTCAGCTAAAGAAGTAAATATCTCCCCAACGATCGAGTCTTCGTCATATACACATGAGCCTTTATTTTCTTCACGCTTTGCAAAAGGTATTTGGGCGATTACCTCTGTTTGCAGTTGTTCTGCTAACATTTCGCCGCCACCTTTTCCGAAGAGATAGTTTATTGAACCCTCTTGTTCTTCGTAATATGCCATATTTTCAATGATACCTAAAATATCGTGTTTCGTATGTTTTGCCATTACTCCTACTCTAGACGCGACAAATGAAGCTACGTTATGAGGAGTTGTAACGATAATTTCCTTCGCTTGTGGGATCATCGCAGCGACATCTATCGCAACGTCTCCTGTTCCAGGTGGTAAATCCAGAAGAAGATAGTCTAATTCTCCCCAGTGCGTATTCGCAAGGAAGTTTTGAATCCATTTGTTTAACATCGGTCCGCGCCACATAACTGGGTTGTTTCCTTCTGTGAAGAATCCCATCGACATAATTTTAACACCGTGACTAACGACTGGAATTGCTGTTTGATCGATCATTGTTGGTTTTTCATTCGTTTCCATCATTGCCGGGATGCTAAATCCATATATATCTGCATCTAAAATTGCAACCTTTTTCCCCATACGTGCTAAAGCAGTAGCAAGGTTAATCGTCACAGTTGATTTACCAACTCCTCCTTTTCCGCTCGTTACAGTAATAAAACGTACACCCGAATCAGGTCGAAGCATACTAGGCATTCCTGTTTCTGTTCTAGCCTCTTTCTTTAAAGACGCTGTTAATGCTGCTCGTTCTTCTGGCGTCATTGAACCGAATGTTAAGGAAACCTTCGACGCTCCAATGTTTCTAAGTGAGTCTTCAATATCTTGTTGTATTTTTGCTTTCAGCGGACAACCTTGAATTGTTAAAACTATTTCTAGCCCAACTTCTGTGCCATCTATTTTTATATTTCTAACCATATTTAGTTCCACAATACTTTTGTGTAACTCTGGATCTTCTACATGGCTTAACGCGTTCATAATCTGTTCGTGAGTAATCATCATATACATTCCTTCCATTCTAATTATTTTACCTTGTGAAAAAAGTCTCCGCTTTTCCCACCCGTTTTTTGAACTAAATATGTTTCTTTCATAACCATCGTTTTATCAACAGCTTTACACATATCGTAAAAAGTAAGGGCGGCGATTGATACGGCCGTTAATGCTTCCATTTCTACTCCTGTTTTCCCACTGCATTTTACTGTCGCTCGTATGATTAATTCATAGCCATCAGTTTTCTTTTCATAATGAAACGTAAAGTCTGTTCCTTGGATTAATATCGGGTGACACATCGGGATTATATCCGCTGTTTTTTTAGCACCAATTATACCAGCAACTTGTGCTACTTGAAGCGGGTCTCCTTTTTTCAACCCACCACTTTGAATTGCTTCAAATAATTCATTTGATAAAGAAATTGTACTTTGCGCAACAGCTGTGCGTGTTGAAATGTCCTTTTGAGAAATATCAACCATTTTAGCTCTTCCCTCTTCATTCCAGTGCGAAAATTCACTCATAATGATCCTCCTTAACGTATGAAAATTTTGATACTCGAATAGAAAAAATTAACCTCCACTTACAGGCGGGATAAACGCGACAGTATCTCCAGCTCTTACAATATTTTCGTCCGTTACAAATTCTTCATTAATTGCCACCATAACTGTATCCAGCGTCTGTAATTGAAAGTAATCTTTCAGCCATTTTTTCAATTGCTGAACATTCATCTCTCGATTTTCTATTATTACTAATCTCTCTAAACCAACTTCTTCTCGTAAATTTGCAAACAGTAAAATTGTTATCATTCTCTCATTCTTCTTTCTCTGGTTTTCCTTCTGGATAGGGAGTATTTTCAAGTTGATCACCAATCCACTCCGTTCCATCTTCCCAAAATTCTTTTTTCCAAATTGGGACGATTCTCTTTATACGTTCAATTGCGTATTCATTCGCTTCGTACGCTACTTTACGATGCGGCGACGATACTGCAATGACAACGGCGATATCCATTATTTCTAGTCTTCCTACTCGGTGCGTAATTGCTATTTTTGCATCTGGCCACTGTTTCTTAATTTCTTCTCCAATTTCATTAAGCTTTTTTACTGCCATCGGTTTATATGCTTCATAATCAAGATGTAACGTTCGTTTTCCTTTCGTTAATTCTCTAACCGTTCCTATAAAAGTTGTAATGGCTCCTGCTTCTCGTCTTGCTACTTTATTCGTTACTTCTTGAACTACAATCGGAATATCTACAATTTCAAATCGTGCTTGTCCCATCAAAACCTCTCCCCACTTTTCGGAATGTCCAAGGCCATTCACTACCTTCGTTATCTTCTAATAAAAGAACGTCCACAAACATCCCTTTCTCATATCCTCTCGTACCACCTAGTAATACGATAAAAATGTTTGATTCTGCTAATGAAGAGACGGAACTAGATTTATCAAATCCTGATGGATAAGCGATTAGTTGTCCTTCGTTATACTTCAGCTTACCTCGTACAAATCTTGTAAATGGATTAGGTTTTAGAAAGTCTTCTCCGAGCATTGCTTTTTCTCGTTTTACATGTGGTGTTTCGCTAAACATATACGCACGAATGCTAGGTTTTACGAATAATTCAAAGCCTACGTAACAAGCAGATGGATTACCTGATAATCCGCATAATAATTTTCCGTTTAATTGCGCTACAGTCGTGACACTTCCCGGCCGCATGGCTACTTTATTAAAAAGAACCGACGCACCTAACTTTTCGTATATAGCTGGAAAATAATCATAATCTCCTACTGAAACACCACCAGTTGTAATTAACATATCCACTTCGCTTAACGCTCTTTTCACTGCTTCGTAGCACGTATTAAAATCGTCGCTAAACTTCCCAAAGTATTTTACTCTTCCACCAGCTCTTCGAATTTGAGACGATATCATATACGTATTACTATTTCGAATTTTTCCGGGCTGTAATGATTCATCAACATCGAGAAGCTCACTCCCAGTCCCTAACAGTCCAATGACAGGCTTTTTCGCGACGGGCACTTCGCTATAACCGAATGTAGCAAGAAGAGCAGAAATACCTGGATTAATGTAACAACCCCTTTTTGCGAGAACGGTTCCTTTACGTGCATCTTCACCTTGAAAGGATATATTGTCCCCTTCTTTAAATGAGCGTTTCACTTCCATATAGCATTTTCCGATATTCTCATATTGACGATGACGAGTCAGTTCTAGCATGACGACCGCGTTACATCCTTTCGGAATTTGTGTCCCTGTCATAATTCGAACAGCTTGAAACGCTCCTACTTCTTTAGGAAATACGGAACCTGCTCCAATTTCACCGATGACTTCAAATACAATTGGATTCTCACGACTTGCAAGCGAAGTATCTTCTGCTCTAATAGCATATCCATCATATGGCGAGCGGTCGAAAGAAGGCACATCGTGATCCGCTACTATATCGTCTGCTAACGTCCGTCCGTATGCTAATTCCAGTGGTACTAGTTCTTTTACACCACAATTAGCAAATTCCATCACTTTACGAACAGCCTCTTCAACTGTAATTGGCACTCTTCTTTCCATCATTACCAATCCCTCTCTATTATCCTAATAACCGATAGTATAGTTGTTTCGCTTTTTGAATTTCATTCGTGCCATGAATAAATACACGACCATCATGAAAAATGACGATGCGATACTCTTCTAATTGGCAAGAGAGCAAATACGGATTCCGATCAACTTTCCCGTGGTTCTTTAATACTTTTTCTAACTCATCAAAGTTGTAATGTCTATTATGCGCCGGTCTAATTTGAACTGTATTTCTTCCACATAAAACAGCTGTCTTCGTTTGATTTTCGTATGATAAATAAGGATAAGTTCTATTTGTTCCGCACGAAGGACAGTCTTCCGTTTTGATTTTTCCTAGTTTGATAGAATGATGTTGATTACTCCATATATCAAACATTAAAAATGTTTTCCTAACCGCTTCATAGTCTTCTACTAAAATTTTGAATGCTTCTGCCACTTGGTACGCTGCAACGATTTGAACAGCTGGACTAATAATTCCAACTGTGTCACACGTCGCCCCTGTAACAGGAACACTTTTCAACACACAATGTAAGCACGGTGTTTTCTTCGGAATAATTGTATAGCTCATGCCATAACTTCCGACACAAGAACCGTAAATCCAAGGGATATTGTGTTTTTGTGATATTTCATTAATCACGAACCGAATATCGAAATTATCTGTTGCATCAATAATGATATCGACACCACCTAATAAAGCTTCCATATTATCTACTCTTGCATCCATTACTAGCGCTTGAATTTGCACGTCTGAATTAATTTGTTTGAGACGATTCTGCGCTGCAATTGCTTTTGGCAACTTTTCTATCGCATCTTGTTCAGCGTAAAGTTGTTGCCGCTGTAAATTACTCCATTCTACGTAATCGCGATCAATAATCGTTAATTTCCCGATACCTGCACGTACAAACGCCTCTGCACTTGCACTTCCTAACGCACCTGCCCCTATTATTAATACATGCTTATTTCTAATCTTCTCTTGCCCTTCTTTTCCAATAGGAGTGAACAACTGTTGTCGTGAATACCGCTCTATCATGAGGTGCCTTCCTTTCAAATACTGTTATTTTTTCAATACATCTTCTTCGATAGCACTTTGTTTCTGATAACAAGAAAAATAAGCGAATCCAACAAATCCCGCTCCGCCAATTACATTTCCGATAAAGACAGGCACAAAGTTTTTCGCAAGATCCATCCACGTAAGGTGACCCGCAAAAATCACGGCTGAAATGACAAACATATTTGCTACTACTTGTTGAAATCCAATTACGACAAATGCCATAATCGGAATCCAAATTCCAACAATCTTCCCAATTAAATCGTTCGTTCCGTATGCTAACCAAATCGCAAGGCAAACGAGCCAGTTACAGCCAATTGCTAAAATTAACGTTCTCCCAAAAGATTCATGTAACTTATCTTGAGCTATCGCTATCGTTTTATTTAAATACGCTCCCTCAGTTAACCCGCCAAGATGACCGAAACAATACGCTACGAAAAGTGCACCTACAAAGTTAGTTAAAGTAATCCAGGCCCAATTGTGTAACACATGTTTCAATGAAATTTTCCGTGCATAAAGTGCCATAGACATTGACATCATATTTCCCGTAATTAATTCTCCTCCTGTTAACACAACTAGCATCAGTCCGATAGGAAAAACCGCTCCTCCTATAAAATTGACTAAACTTCCCCATTGCTCCGGTACATTACCGAGAACACGAATATTAAGTAAAAATCCTATCGAAATGAATGCTCCTCCTAAAAAACCAAGGATAAGCATAGCTGATAGCGGTTGCCTTACCTTTTGAACACCGGATTCAATCACAAGCGCAGCAATTTGTTCCGGTTTATGAAATGCCATAACCAATTCCTCCATTTTTCTCATCTAAAAAAAGCAGCACCAAAAACCCTTATCATCGTAAGGATTTTTGAATGCTGCTTAATCTCTCTGCATATCTCTTACAGAAATATCAATCATCATTTTTACTATACTCATAGAAAGTGTACAAAACTTGCACATTTCCCACTATTTACGTTAACAAAGAGAATCTACATTCTTAGTAGCTTCTCAGCCACCGATATGCGACATTTCAATTTTCGGCATTGCTTTTTTATTCGTATTGCTTAACCGTTCATCTGAATAACGGTCTGAACGATTATTCCAAATGTCACGAATAACATTAGTAATCTCCTCATCCGTATATCCAAAGCGAAGTAATTCTTTAAGATTGTTTCCTTTAGACGCAAACAAACATGTATACAATTTTCCTTCTGCTGAAATACGCGCTCTTGTACATGATGAACAGAACGAATCTGTTACAGATGAAATAATTCCTATTTCTTCATCACTACCGCTATAGCGATAACGTGTCGCAACTTCACCAGGATAGTTCGCCTCAATACGTTCAAGCGGCATCACTTTATGAATCATCTCTACTATTTCTTGCTTAGAAACTACTTCGCCTAATTCCCAGCCATTAAAATTTCCGACATCCATATATTCAATGAACCGAAGGATATGCTTATTCTCTTTAAAGTACTCTGCCATCTGAACGATGTCTTGTTCATTTTTCCCTTTTTGAACAACCATGTTCATTTTAATTTTCATTCCGGCTTCCGCCGCAGCCTGTATTCCTGCAAGAACCGTTTTTACTTTACTTCTATTCCCATTTAAATAAGAGAAACGTTCTTCATTTAACGAGTCTAAACTAACTGTTACACGAGATAAACCCGCCTTATATAAATCTGGAGCAAACTTTTTAAGTAATGATCCATTTGTCGTTAAACCGATATCCTCTACTCCATCAATTTCGTTTAACCGCTGTATGAGTTCAGGTAAGTCTTTTCGAAGTAAAGGCTCTCCTCCGGTAATACGTAACTTTCTTACACCTAAAGAAACGAAAATACGTGTAATCCTTTCAATTTCATCAAAAGATAAAATTTTATCATTAGACAAAAAAGAATAATCCCGACCAAATATTTCTTCTGGCATACAATATCGACAGCGAAAATTACAGCGATCAGTAACAGAAATACGTAAATCCTTTAAAGGACGATCTAATTTGTCTAATGTAACAGATTTCATGATTATTGCCTCGTTTCTACTTATTTTATATTTATAATCCGCTCTGGATGCGTATATACATTTAAAGATTTATTACGAATGAAGCCTATTGTAGTAATCCCTAACTGCTCCGCTAGTTCTAATGCTAACTCAGTTGGAGCTGATTTTGACAATATTACTTCACAGCCAATTTTCGCAACTTTTAATAGAATTTCAGAAGAGATACGTCCACTAAAAACAATAATTTTATCACCAATCGAAATGTTATTTTTTAAACAATAGCCGTAAATTTTGTCTAAAGCGTTATGTCTTCCTATATCCATGCGGCTTAAAACAATTCCACTCACATTACATAAAGCTGCATTATGAACGCCGCCTGTATGTTGAAACGTAGACGCAGATTGCTGCATATCATTCATTAACCGAAAACAATCCTCGGCAGAGATCTTTACGCGAATATCATTCATTTCTTTCGCAGTCAGCGCATCGTTCGTAAAAACAAACCCTTGCCTACTCATTCCACAGCACGAAGTAATATAACGTTTGTTTTGTATGTCACGATAATAAGGATTGATTTTCGTCGTTTTTACATGTACATAGCCTTCTTTTTCTTGCATCCATATTTCATCAATATCTTCATACTTTCGGATAATGCCTTCAGAGGCTAAAAAACCAATTACCATGTCTTCAATATACTCTGGAGTACTAACCATTGTAACAAATTCCTGGCCGTTAATTTTAACCGTAACAGGAAACTCTGTTACAATGCTGTCCTCTATATGTTTAAATTCCCCTTGCTCATATTTGAAAATTTTCCGTTCCACCTGAATCGATTTCACGATGAGCATCCTTCTCTCACGTTATATTTTTATCAAAAACAAACACGGAAACTGCAATATCTTCATCTACTTTCATATCAGAAAACAGATGAACTAACTTCGCACCAACAAGTTCTTCTAAATGTTCATGAGGATTAGCCACATACACTTCTTGAATCATTTTCGTTCGAGCCATATGAACCATTTCCGCCCCATCCGTAGTTCCCGAAATAAATTTCTCAGTAGGTGTTAAATTCCCATAAAGTGTTGCAATAGCCATGTTCTCGGTAAATACAGTATGAATTCTTTCCGGCCCTTTCCCGAACAACTCTTTTCGAAGCTTTCGGATCATATCATTAAATTCATGTACCATTTTTGACATACTCTCATTCCTTCCTAGTTATTCCATCACAACTATTTTAACAAAATGATCATTTCGTCTAAACTATTTAATAATGAGACGAAATGGATCACCTTTTACAATTATCTCAAGTACGTAAACAACATATGAAATACTATTATTGTTGCTTATCTATTCTTCTTTTAACCCTTTACCCATACCTTTTAAGAAATGAAGACCAAATCCGATAGCACGATTAATATCTGGATCCTTCAGTACTTTCATAAGGTCTAATATTCCTACTTTTTTATTGCTTTGCAAATGCTGGTTTCCTTCATCCATACCTGTTAATACACTACCTATAAGCTTTTTCGTAAGTGCCGGATCAAGTTCTGTTAAAGCTCCTGCAGCGCCCATCATATTATTAATTAAATTTGTAACTGGTTCACGAGTGACTTGGCCTAGAACGATTTTTGCGATTGGTTCTTTCGCTTTCAGCATAGAATTTGCAGCTTCCAGCATCCCGATGTCATTTAGTTCACCTACTATATTAAACATTTGATTTAAAGCATCTTCATTATTAGCTAGCAGTTCTTTTAAAGCTTCGAGTTTTTGTTGTTTAAGTTCTTCCTCGGTTAGCTCCTGCTTCTGGATCGCTTGAATAGGTGCTGCCATATTCTTTTCTCCCCCTTAGTTATCCCGCATTAACGGGCAGTAAGAACCCTACCTCAAAATTCAGCGAAAGCAAAGAATTTAGGTGGGGGATCAACTGCCCGTAAACGCCCGATTGGTTCAACTAATAATCAGTGGGTAATAAAGAAAACCCCCACTGATTAAAGTTTCACTTTATCCGTTAAATGTACGTATCCTGGACGATCCCACTTACGATTTACCTCAATACCGTTTTGAGGGTGACGCTTTTTATTACGCGGGTTCGTTTTTGGCATCGGATTTTCGCCATCAACTTGTAACACTTCCATACGCACTTTCGTTTGTTTATATGCAGGCGTATTCGTACGTTGATCGACCGCAGGACCTGTTAAGAAATTAATCGCCGTTTCATTATCTGTCGAGTTCATCGGTAAATACAGCTCATTCGCTTTTACACGATCCGTTACGAGTGCACGTAATTTAAGTGCTCCGAATGGAGAAACAAGACGTACTAACGAACCAGTTTTCACTCCACGTTCCCTTGCCAATTCTGGAGAAACTTCGACGAAAACACCTGGTACTTTCGATTGAATACCAGTTGATTTATTTGTCATGTTCCCTTCATGGAAATGTTCAAGCATACGACCGTTATTAATGTGAAGATCGTATTCTGCTGGAAATTCAGCAGGACGTACCCAATCAGCTATCGCAAAACGAGCCTTTTTGTCCGGGAAGTTAAATCCATCTTTGAATAGAAGCGGTGTATTCGTTCCATCAAAACTTCCCCAGTGGAAACTGTTCCACCCTTCAAGCACTTCATAGTTTGCGTGTGCAAATAGTGGTGATAAGCTTGCCATTTCCGCAAAGATTTCACTTGGATGACCATAGTTCCAATTTGCACCTAATTTATTAGCAATTGCCTGCACGATCCACCAGTCTGGTTTCGCATCTCCTAGCGTTGGAAGCACTTGATATAATCTTTGTACACGACGCTCTGTATTTGTAAAAGTACCTTTTTTCTCAAGAGATGGCGCTGCCGGTAATACGACATCAGCGTATTGAGCTGTTTTAGAAAAGAACACATCTTGAACGACAAAGAATTCAAGGCTTGATAACACTTCATGTACGTGATTTGCGTTCGAGTCTACAAGAGCCATATCTTCTCCAACAAGATACATAGCTTTCATTTTTCCTTCATCAATTGCGTGAAGCATTTCAATGTTATTAAGACCTGGTTTGTTATCAATTTTTACTCCGTAAGCTATTTCAAATTTCGCACGCTCTACATCGTCAGTAACGTGCTGATATCCTGGAAGCCAGCCTGGAAGTGTTCCCATATCACAAGCCCCTTGTACGTTATTATGACCTCGAAGCGGATATGCACCAGCACCTGAACGGCGATAGTTTCCTGTTGCAAGAAGTAAGTTTGAAATCGCAGCGGAAGTATCTGAACCACCTGTATTTTGCGTTACGCCCATTCCCCAAAGAATACACGTACCGTCTGCATCACGAATCATTTCTGCCATTTTAACGAGCGTTTCTGTTGAAATGCCTGTAATCTCTTCTGCATATTCAAGCGTATATTCCGCGAGACTATCTTTGAAATCATCAAAGAAGTTTACATTCTCATCGATGAACTGCTGATCGTGCCAACCTTGATCAATCATATATTTCGTAACAGCCATTAACCATACTTGGTCTGTTCCTTGCTTTGGACTAATAAAGATATCCGAACGCTCTGCCATTTCAGTTTTACGAAGATCTGCGACAATTAGTTTTTGACCGTGAAGTTTATGCGCACGTTTCACACGAGTCGCTAACACAGGATGACCTTCTGTTGGATTACAACCAACGATTATAACAAGACCTGATTGCGCAATATCTTTAATCGTTCCTGCATCTCCGCCCATTCCAATAGTGCGGAACAATCCATCTGTTGCTGGCGATTGACAATAGCGTGAGCAGTTATCAATGTTGTTCGTTTCAAACACTTGTCGAGCTAATTTTTGAATGACATAGTTGTCTTCATTCGTAATTTTAGAAGAAGAAATAAAGCCGATAGAACCTTTACCGTACTCTTCTTTAATAGAGCCCAATTTATTCGCCACTACATGAAGCGCTTCTTCCCAAGTTGATTCCACGAACACTCCATTTTTACGAATTAAAGGTTTCGTAATTCGTTTTTCGGAATTCACGAAATCCCAACCAAACTTTCCTTTTACACAAGTAGAAATCGCATTAACTGGTGCTTCAGAAGATGGTTGCACTTTTAAAATTTCACGGCCCTTCGTCCACACTTCAAATGAACAACCTACACCACAAAACGTACATACTGTTTTCGTCTTCTTCGTACGAGTGTCACGCATCGCAGCTTCTACTTCTGACACAGCGAAAATACCGCTATATCCAGGTTCAACCTCTTTAATAAGATCGACCATAGGTTCAAGAATATCCGGCTTCAGCCCAGTCATAAATCCAGCTTCACCAAGCATCGATTTCTCCATTAAAGCATTACAAGGACAAATCGTTACACATTGACCGCAGCTTACACATGAAGAATCGTTAATATCTACTCCTTCATCCCAAATAACACGTGGGCGCTCTGCCTCCCAATCAATAGATAACGTTTCATTAACTTGTAAGTTTTGACATACCTCTACACATTGACCGCACGCGATACATTGATTCGGGTCATAGCGATAAAATGGATGGGACATATCAACTTCGCCTGTATCAACTTTTGGCTCATAAGGATATTTTTGATGCTCAATTTCCATTAATTCTGCCGTATTATGCAGTTTACAATTCCCGTTATTGTTGTCACAAACCGTACAGTAAAGTAAATGATTTTCTAGTAAACGGTCCATCGCCTCATGTTGTGCTGCCTTCGCACTAGTAGAGGACAGCTCAATATTCATACCGCTCGTCACTACAGTAGAACAGGATCGCACAAGCTTTCCGTTAACTTCTACAATACAAGTATCACACGTTTGAATAGGATTCACTTCCGGCACATAACAAATTTGTGGATGCTCAATTCCGTTCTCATTAATAATGCCCAGTATAGTTGAACCAGGCTCAGCATTATACTCTTTGCCGTTAATTGTAATATGAACCATGCTGTCGTTCATGGTTACTCCCCCTTTTTGAGAATAAAAAAACTCCACCACGAAAATATACGCACCACATTTTTGGCACGTTATCATCATGGTGGAGTAGTTTATTAGCACATCTTGCTAAAATACCAGTCCATTTATTCATAAATAAAATGATAGATTCATAACAGGTCATATCACGATTCCATCTTTAACACTGTAATTATAGCGTTAAATCGAAAAATACACAATATAATTATCATTACAAAGGACAAAGCACATAATGCTCTGACCTTTGTATTACATTTTAGGATTATTCTGAGATGACTTACTTCCCGGTGCAAACCAACCAATTAGTGCGATGGCAACTAATACTCCGTAGAAGATTAAAGTCCAAGTTGTACTGTGTGGAAAATCATGATCTAAAATACCTATATCCTCATGGGCAAGTGTAATTACAGCAAGTTTGACGCCGACCCAGGCAACAATTGCATATGCTGTTGTTTCTAGTGCTGGACGTTTCTCCAGTAATTGTACAAACCAAGTTGCCGCAAATTTAATTAAAATAAGTCCAGCTATCCCTCCAAGAAGTACAACAATGAACTGTCCTCCATCCATACCTCCGAAATCGTCAAGCGGAGAATCCGGAAGACCGAGGGCAAGAGCGACTGCGGCTAATATTGAATCAATCGCAAAGGCAAGGTCAGCTAATGCAATCTTTCCTACTGTGAACCAGTAGCTTTTTCCTGCTGCTTCCTTTTCATCTTCCTTGTTAATATTTTGATTATTTTTTCCGAATTGCGCCTGAATGACATGCTTTAATCCTAAGTAAAGAAGATAAGCTGCTCCTATCGCCTGTATTTGCCAAACATTTGCAATAAATGATATAGCAAAAAGGGCTGCGAATCGAAAAACAAAGGCCATAATAATTCCGTAATTTATAGCTCTTTTTTTCTCTTCTTCGGGTAAATGCTTGGCTATAACTGCTAGTACAAGGGCATTGTCAGCCGATAACAATCCTTCTAATCCGATTAAAATTAACAATGCCCAAGCATACTCTAGCCATATTGAATCCATCCGCTTCTCTCCTTTCTAAAACTAAAATCAGATAAGGTCTTTGCTCATTAGAATTTCCTATTAAGCCAAATTAAATGCTAAAACATTTTGGCAGTTACTTTGCTGTCCTCTATTTGTTATAATTTCAACAAAAAACAAATCTAGATTGTGGTTTTCTTAGAAAAGGTGACGCGACATTGTGCTTAAAAACTTGATGAATTCATCTTCACTTACAGGTTTACTGTAGTAATAGCCCTGAATTAGATAACATGCGTTACGTTGTAACACTGTTAATTGTTCCTTCGTTTCCACCCCTTCTGCGATCACTTTCATGTTTAAAGTATGCGCTAGTGAAATAATGGTATGAATAATTTCATTTCCATCAGTAGAATTTCCGATCCTATTAACAAATTCTCTTGGAATTTTTAAGGTATCAATTGGATACAAAGGGAGATATGCTAATGAAGAATACCCTGTGCCAAAATCGTCAATTGATAAATGTACACCATATGATTTTAATGCTTTTAACTTCGCTAACGTTTCTTTTTCATCTACCATTGCTATCCGCTCAGTTAATTCTAAATCGATCGAACTAGCAGGTACCCCTACTTCTTCTATAGTAGATATGATTGTTTGAACAAAGTCCTTCTGTTCAAACTCTATAGCTGATAAATTTATCCCCATTTTTAGATTTGAATAGCCCGCAGAATGCCATTCTTTCAGTTGTCGACACGCTTCCTGTAACGTCCATTTCCCAATTGAAATAATCTGCGATGTTTCTTCCGCGATAGGTATAAATTCAAAAGGAGAAATAAGTCCCAGTTCTGGATGTTGCCAACGAATTAAAGCCTCTGCACCAATAACCATACCAGTCTTACTGTCAACTTGTGGTTGATATAATAAAAACAACTCATTATTTTCTAATGCCTTCGGTAAATCCTGTTCTAATCGTAATCGTCTTGTTATTTTTTTTGATAATGTCTCGTCATACATGCAAACAGCATTATTACCTTTTTCCTTTGCACTATACATAGCAATATCAGCATGTTGTAAAAGTGTAGTAGTATTTATTCCTCCAAACGGATACACCGCTATTCCTATACTAAGAGATAAATAAAAACTATGTTGATTAACTACAAATGGTTCTTCAGTTATACGAAATAGAGTTTCACACAAATCCAATAGCTGTTGCTCTGTGTGGTTATGGACTATGATCGCAAACTCATCTCCCCCTATTCTCGCTAGAGGAATAGCCGGTGACAGACATGTCCTAAAACGTTTAGCAACTTCTTTTAAAACACTGTCACCAATTGAATGTCCCAGTGTATCGTTAATGGTTTTAAAACGATTTAAATCTATATACAAGAGTCCAAATTCACCCTGCGTTTTTCGTGCACGCCCAATGGATTTTTCTAATTCTTGTTGGAAGAATATTCGATTTCCAATCCCCGTCACTGTATCATGGAATGCTAGATAATTTATCTCATCTTGTTGTTGCTTCATTCTCGTAATGTCTTTTACCATTACATAACTCCCAAAAGTTTGCCCTTCTATCATAATAGGAACAATGGTGACGTACCAAAAATGAATGTCCTTCTCATTATTATTTTTCACACGTAATTGTAACGAAGCCGAACTGCATCGTTTCCCTTCCTGTAGAGCCGCTTCCAATTCAGATCTATCTTCATCTAAAAAAATTGAGAAGCACTCTTTACCTATTAATTCATCGCTGTTTTTTCCTAATAACATACTTCCAGCCTGGTTTATATTTAACACAGTACCATTTGAATTAATCGTTAAAATAGGATCTGGATGATACTCATATAATGACTTAAATCTCTCTTGATTTTTGACCAAGTCATTGGATTTGTTTATTAAATCTTCTGTTCTTTGAGATACTTTTTGTTCTAATTGATTATTAAACACTTTTAACATTTCGGTTAAATCGCTGTTTTGCATTCGTACGATAGTATGACGAATCAGCACAAATACAAATGCAATACAATTCCCAGTAATAAGTGTAGCCGAGGAAGTTTGCTCTTTTAAAGTAAAGCCAATTAATACCGCAACTGCAAGATAAGGAAATATAACAAGAAGTTTCTTCCCAAATGTGGGATTGATAATGAAATAATTCCTTCTAGAAGATGCATTCTTTGAGATCGAAGCAGCAATAGCAATTAATAATAGGAAAACTCTATACAAACACCTTAATAATAAAAGTGAACGATCTGACAAATCATCTTGTAAGTAAAAATACAAGTAGTCCGTAATAGCCAATCCAGTTAATACGAGAATAAAAATAAATAATTTACTTTTCGCATTAAAAATAGCTGGTCGAAAGATCAGGCTAATTCCTAGTAAAAGAAGCAATAAATCTATAATCGGAAAAATAAATGAAAGAAAAACATCTCCAATTGATAAGAATAAGATATTTGCAGAAGGTTTATTAAACAGGTACCACTCTAATGTAAAAATGGCAGTAACAACAATACATAAATCACAAATTAAATACGCTTTTTCCCACTTGTTACATTCCATAATGATTTTATAAAAGAATGCAAAGAGAAAGAAGAATAAGAAAAACAACAAAAACACATCAGAGATATTAAAATTTTGTATCGGCAATTCTACATTAAGTACTTGAAAAGCGGATATAAAATTCCCTATCAAGAAACACCCTATTGCAATAGTAATGCAAACCCAGAATACTCCTAACTTAATTTTTCCGGATAATATAGAATAAAGTAATGAGATAAATACAGTAGTTTCAACAACTAAGGATGATAGTCGGATATTAAAATCTGATACAAAATAATGATTCGGAAAAACAAATAAAAATATAAAACAAAAGCTTATATAGAATATTAGAGCTATTGTTAATAAGATAAATTGCAAATGTGAATGTTTAAGCAATATATTCACCTTCTTAAGTCTTTCATCATTTTTAAAAAATTTGTTTCTAATTATTATTCATATTATGACCATTTCAAAAGATTTCTTTCAAAATAAAGCAGCCTTACATTACACCTGCAAATATTTAACAATTCCATAACAGGAATTACAAAAAAATATGAACAGCTATGTCCTTAACACTATCAATTATTGTTATACGATCTATTTATGTAACAAGTAGATTTAATAGCTAATTAGTTCAAAGAATGTTTTCTTTGAACTAATTGTATACTGCCCATCTGAATCATATAACTTAACTATTTTCAAATTAAAATTTCACGTAAAAATAATGAATGTAGGTGTATGCCCCTATCTATTTATCTTTTTTTCTTCATAACTTCTATAGTATTCATTAAGTACGCTAACTTAAACACTGACTTATTTATAATCCTTAATAAGTCGGTGCTAGTATGCACTATAAAACTAAAACACATTTCAAATAACAAAACTATACTTTAGCAATTTATAAATCTCATATTCCTAGAATTACTAAACTTTCTTTTACCTATTACAATCTATATTCAGATACATTATTTCCTTTCCATTCATAATAATCTAAAACCCCTTCATAAATGGCTTCTGCTGCAATCTGTCTGCCGTTTGCCGTAGATAGTTTACTGTAATCGATACCATTATCTATAAAAGCCAGTTCCGTTAACACAGCTGGCATGTCGTTTTCTCTTATAACATGAAGATCTCCATGTTTAACGCCTCTATCACGTGTTTGAAGAGCCTCTACTAAACGTGTTTGAATTTTTTCCGCTAACACACGACTTTCTTCCACATGAGGATTTGTTTTTTCGGATTCAGAAGATTTATAGTAGTATGTTTCTGTCCCTTTTGCATTACCATTAAAAGCATTTGCATGAATGCTTATAAAGATATCCCCCTCATTTTGCTTAGCAAATTTAACACGTTCCTGTAAAGAGCTTTTTTGGTCATGTCCAGGTCTAGTATCAGATTCACGAGTTAGTAAAACTGTAAATGGTGTATGTTTTTCGAGCAATTGTTGTAGGCGTAAGGAAGTGTCTAATACGATTTTACTTTCAGGCAATCCTTTTGTGGACTTTCCGGGATCTGCACCACCATGTCCAGGATCAATAATGATTGTTTTACTTTCTAAAGGGTTTTTCGGACTGTATTGAAGGGTATCTGTTTTGGCAGTAAGTTGTGCTGCTTCTGCACGTGTTATGAATTTATTTGGTTGCCAGCCATTATCTGTACCAACTGAAATTTTTAAATCAATTAAAATATTGGCGAATTTTTCACCCCAATGCCCTTTTAAATCTTCAAATTTACTTTGTCCATTGCTAGTGCTTATATTTTGTAATTTATATGCATTCACTAGCATGGTAGCCATAGCAGCACGAGTAACTTTTCCAGAAGGATTAAATATTCCATTTCCTTCACCTTTAATTATTCCTGCTTTTTCAGCTGCGGCAATGTATGGCGTTCCCCAGTGGTTTTGTGAATCTGTAAAAGATGGTTTTGCATTTAAGTCAATATGTATACCAAGGGCCTTTGTCATAATTGTTGCCGCAGAAGCCCTATCTAATGTATCACTTGAACCAAAAGTTCCATCTGGATAACCACTCAATACTTTTTTATCAACTAAATAATTAACGGATTTGTCAGCCCATGCAGGAACATCTGAGAATTTATGAGTATTTGCAAATGCACTAGATGAGTAGGATAGTAGACTTCCAGCAAGAATTCCTGTAGCAATTAATTTTTTCTTCAAAATTTAGCACCTCTAAAAAATTATTACAAGTTGGTAAATATATCATTTATAGTTAATTTTCAAATCATACGACCTAGAGTAAAGAACAGATTTATTATGTATTACCACTATATTACATATAACAAATTTAAAATCGAACTATTATTCCGAAAAGAATCCTCAGACATACACTTATAGATAGCGACTATTAAATATATTCACCAACATCGTGTAACCAGTATAGTTACTTGTATGTACGAGTGTCAATTAAAAAAACCTTACATTTTTGTAAGATAACCATGTTAATAATGTAGTAAGTAATTATTATATAATGTGAATAATTACTCGGTATAATAAAATAGTAATCTTATATTTTAAACAAATATTGATTATCTTGGTAGGCAAATAACTTATAACAGCCACCTTTTTGGCCATGCTTTGGAATCCTACTTTACTCTTCAATTCTCCGTATTAAAAGTTGGTTGATGAAATGTAATAACAACTGTACGATTATACAACTTATTCACCTCAATTAAATCAGTTAAATCTTGATGAAGAGTCGGTTTATCTTTAAAATCATTATGTATTAAGTCCTTTCACAGTGACAATACGCATATTCCTAGTATTTTTCTGATGACAATACTACAAAGTAAGACCTAGCTCCTTCCTTTTGTACAAATTTTTGATTTACTAAAATTAATTGTAACTTTTCCTCTGTCCGAAACGATTCCATACAAAACAAAAGGGAAATACATATACACTATGTATCTCCCTTTTATTTTGTACCCAATTTTTTTATTGTGTTACGGTCATAACTTGTCCACTACGGTCAACCATAATTTTCATTTTTCCGTCTTGAGCGTTATATAACCCTAGCTTATGTAGATCTTGTTTGCATTCTTTTACGAAGTAAGGCAATGTACGAATTTGATCGATATCAGAGCTCGTAATAAAATGAATTAAATGATGCGTCATCTCTTTAATATCATGAACGAGTTCTTCCTTCTCTCGTTTTAATCTTTCATTTTCAGCTCGTAATGAATGTAATTCACCTTCAAGACCACGTGCATTCTTTTCATCTTTTGAACGCTCTGCTGCCATACTGGAAAGCTTATAGATTCCCTCCATGAACTGATGCAATTCGTGTTCTCTCTTTTCACTACATTGACTAATTGTTTCAAAGTTATCCACGATGCCAGACATAACTGTTACGAGGCTTTTTTCATCTTCTTCATTTCGAACGTCTTCATTTACTTCCTGCTTGCTTTCTTGTTTTGTCTCAACAATTGTCTCTTTTACAGGTGTATACTTACGTTTTCGCCCCGGCTTTTGCTTTTCAATATTTTCAAACGGCATCTCTTGTTTTTTTAATTTATAATACGTGTTTTGCAATTGACTTTCCGTTTTTCGGAAAAGATTCATTTCATTTTTACTAACATATTTTGAAATATTTGCGATGTTTAAGCCATGACGTTGACAAAATTGATACACTTCATACAATAGTTCTAGTTCAGACTTCAACCAAGTAATCGCTGATTTTTCATATACTCGCATACCGCCATTTTTTTCTATATCTATTTGAAATAATACCATTCTATTATATAAATCGATTAGCTCTTCATACCTGACTTGGAATTGTTTCTCTATTTTTTTAAATTCCGCCTCTAATTTCATTTCGTTCGTTTTATTATTTGACATGTTTTGTAAAAGACTTAATACATTGATTGCTGTGTGGTGATACATAATATGTGTCACTCCCCCTCATCCTTTCACAATTCTCATCTGACTCCCATGTCTTTTAAGAAAATAGAAATTTCCACATATCCATATTATAACATTTCGAAATTATCTGTCAAATAATTAACATACAAAAAGGTATAAAAAGTATCGAAATAAAAAATGATTTTTAACAAATATTAAAAAATAAAAAATAGCTAAGCAAAATATTATATCAGAAAAATTCTACTTAATTATATTATATGGTATTTCTAATATATTTTCACCGAAAAAGCTTGCGTCACCACGAAATCTTATAGATGAAATAATTGAACATCATGTAAGAAAACCCTCACCTTTATAGTAAAGGTGAGGGTTTTACACAACGCTAACTAATTAACCGAAAGAATGACCATTATTACCACGGTGGCTACAGAAATACAAAAATATCTCAGAAACACTCAACCTTTCTGTCTTTATACACATGGCTGGCTCCTCTCTTCCAACTAAAAGAAGCTTTATAGTACTAACTTATCAACTAGCCCGATTAACTCTTGAATATCAGGCTTACTCACTTGAGCATTCGCTCCAACTGCCTCACCTTTATGGAACAACTCATTTGTAATTAATGAAGAGAAAATAATGACTGGTAATTGATTCATTACTTCACTATCTTTAATTACTTTCGTTAAATGGTGTCCATCCATTTTCGGCATTTCAATATCTGTAATAAGCAGGTGAATATGTTCATACATTTTTTCACCTTGCTCTTTTGCTAATTTTTCAATTTGAGCTAATGCTTCTGCACCATTGCTGAAGAAGTTCATTTTCGTATATCCAGCTGATGATAATGTTTCTTCTAGTATTTGACGAAGCATCGCTGAATCTTCTGCAATATAAATAACTTTTTCAGCTCGATCTGTTTTTTGCTCTAATCCTGCAAGTGATTTATTGTCATAACCAGTACCGCTAATTTCACATACAATTTTTTCATAATCTAATAATAAGATGATTTTCCCATCTAGCTTTACAATTCCAGACGTCGTTTCTTCTAGTCCCATAGATAATGAAGCTGGCTCATCAATTTGTTCCCATGAAATACGTTGAATACGATGCACTTCATCAACACGGAAAATAACTTTCATTTGGTTTAATTCTGAAATGATAAATTTCGTTTGATCAAGTGGTTTTATAGATTTTAAATTAAGAGCCGTTGCTAAGTTAATAACAGGTAAAATTTCACCACGTACTTGAACAACACCTTCAACTGCATGATGAGATTCTGGCACAGTTGTAACAGGGAATGGATTAATAATTTCACGCACTTTCATTACATTGATGCTAAATAAATTTTCACCAACAGTATAAGTTACGATTTCTAATTCGTTTGTTCCACTTTCTAATAAAATACTTTGTGCTTGTGACATAAAGGTGTCGCTCCCCTTTCATTAATTCCGTATATTTAATTATTAAGCTTTATTAAAACCAAAAAGTCAACTACCTATATGAAAAATATAGATAGTTGAGTGATCCTCACAGTTTTAAAGTAGAAATACTACCAGTAAAACTTAATCTTGTATAAACGAAGCAAGTGCCTCTAATAACACTTCTTGTGCTCCTACAATTTCTGTCGGCATCGCTTCCCATTTTTTTGAAAGCTCTGTTTCCACTCTCATTCTTAGCTCTGGACCCATTTCTCCTAGCACATATTCTTTCGTCGCTATATCAACATCAAGGAGTGCAAGTGCATATAATTCCGGATCGTTTATTTTTTTAAATAATTGTTTCAATACCGCCGGTGCTATATGTTTTAACTTTTCAATGTGAATTTCCTTATCCGAAAATAGTAATTCATATTGAATATACGTAACATTTTCTTTAATAACTTTAAAATAGCAATTATTTTTTTTATCATTTACAAAATAACCGTTCGGATCTGCAATAATACTCTCTACTTGACGTATTAAATTAGGTAAACTACTCGCCGCCATTACAGTACGTTGCTCAACCTCACTTGGCGAAATGAATGTAACGCGATACTTATTCTGCGCCATCCTCCTCACCTCTCCTTTTATATAAACTTAGTCTAATTGTACAATATCTTAATTAATCTAAATCTATTTCAAATCAATGCTTCTAGACTCGGATAAATCCTCTCTCCCAAAAGTGAAGAGGCACCACCTAAACACTTGGCTTTTGGCCTCTTCAACTACCTTAGAACCACTCCACACCTCTCGTCTTACAATGTACGAGCCGCTCATAGGCAACTTGACCTCTACTACACTCAGCTAGGTCCTCGCCCCTCTTCAACTAACCTAGAACCACTCCATATCTCTGTTCTCACAATGCCCGAGCCACTCATAAGCACTAACCGCTACTTACACATCGCTGGGTCCTCTCTCAACACCTTAAAAGAAAGCTTTTAAGCCCCTTTCAACAGCTCAATGTTATTGAACCAAAAAGCAAGCTGCTGATCCGTAATATCCGGCAACATAACGAAAAACTCACGGCACTTCATCTCATCTTTAAACAGTTGATACTTCCAAACACTATCGCTACCAATACTTACGAAATAAAACTCGTGTATACGGCCAATGATTGCTTGTTTTTCACCAAACGAATATGGAGGCACTTGTTTGATTTCAAATTGATCTGGTAAATATACATGCTCTTCTCGTTCTATTTTTAACACTTGCTCAGCAAGCTCACGTTTATTTTCGAAAAAAGGCAATTGTAAAATTCGCTCTTGTCTTGTCATACGAATATAAAACCCTTTCTACTACGTTACAATTTTTCTTTACGATTTATTATCGAATTAAGTTTACAACTTCATTTAATACTTCATCTGAAATTTTGATTACTTTCGCATTTCCTTGGAATCCGCGTTGGTATAACATTAAATCAACGAATTCTACAGATAAATCTACGTTTGCACCTTCTTGTGCACCACCACGTATTTTTCCTGCACCGTTTTGGCCAGATGCACCTAACGCTAAAATACCAGTTGTATTCGTCGCTGTATAGTTACCATTTCCAGTTTTCATCAAACCGCCTTCATTCGGGAACATCGCAACAGCTAATTGACCAGCAGATTTCATACTTCCATCAGAATATTTTACCATCACATATCCACCGTCAGCAATAAAGCAATCTTTAACAGTCGCCGCCGCTCTACCATCTACGTTTGTTACTGATAATGTTTTATCTGTCGGATGATTCGTTAAATGACTTAAGTCTAACTTTATAGAGCCACCATCAAATGGAATATTGGCCCCTTGCTCTTTCGGATTTGGATTTCCAACAGCATCAAATGTCATATTACCACCTGCACCTGGAACATCCTCAAACTTTGTATCCTTTTTCGAGTCATTACGCATCTGTACTTTATATGTATAATTGTGTTCGCTTGTTTGTGTAAATTCTACACGCATTGTCCATGTATTACCGGCATTATCGTATACAGGTAAGTCTTGCGTAATTTGTTTTTCACCAGTTGGAATATTCCCTTTAATTGTCCCTTGCGATGTTCGAATACCACCAATTGCCGTCCCCATTGGAATTTGCAATGGGCCTGGAATACCAGATAAATCAACTTCACCAGTCGCCTCATTAGCAGGGTATGCGAATACGTATTGACCTTCTGTGTTCGTAATATAATAATCTGAAGATATTCCAAACGTACCTTTACGCGTAAATTCCATGTTTCCGCCTTTTGAATCACCTACAACGAAGAAACCATTACCTTCCATTGCAGCTTGTGTTTTGCCACCTGTTAACGTAATTGTACCATCACTGTAATCCGTAACCGTACCACTCATTTTCACACCGTTACCGATACTTTTCGGATTCGTTCCTGCGTATTTACCGTCACCTTTTGCACCGATTGAATTGTTATATAGTAAATCATCAAACATTGCTTTTTGTTTTTTATAACCAACCGTTTGTGCATTGGCAATATTATTTGAAGTTACACTTAATGCATTTTGTGTTGCGTTCATTCCTGTAATACTTGTATATAACGCTTTAATCATAACGTATGTACACTCCTTATGAATTTGTAGTTTTTACTTCTTCAGTTACTTTTTGATCGTCTTTCTTTGCATCTTCTGGATTCGTTTCTCCAATCGGTTTATCAGACACCCTCTCAACAAAGCGAAGAGATACAATCTTATTATCAATAACGAGCTGTACATCGTTATTTTCCGCAAGGCGAACTGTCTCTACTTGACCAGTTACTTTTTTACCGTCACCGTCGATCCCTCTTACGTATTTCCCTAAAAACTTCATTCCGCCATCAAGCGCTGTCGAATACATCGTCGTTCTTAAAGAATCAACTGCTTTTGTCATATTTTGCACTTGTTCCATAAGAGATAACTGCGCTGTCTGATTCATCATTTGATTCATATCCATCGCATTGAATGGATCTTGGTGCTGAAAACTTGATAAAAACAATTTTAGAAAATCATCTTTCCCCATTACACCAGGAGTCTTTTGCTCTCCTGCTGAAACTCCATTTGTTTGTTGAACTGGCGATTGTACACCGTTAACAGGTACATTACTTTTTTGCGCTCCTGCTTGTAACGGAATATGATTTGTACTCGTTGTATTTAATCCAACTGTTGGCACGCTTTATTCCTCCAATAATCCCGCAAATTCTTTTGATTGTTGTTTTTCATGTTTCGTATTTGCTAATTTTTGTTTTTGCCTTTGCTCTTGTTCTCGCTGTTCTTTACGTTGTTCATCTTTTTCTGAATAACTTATTTGAATATTAATTTCTTTTTCTTTTAATTTCAGCTTCAATTCGTCAAAAATTATTTCAACACGCTTTTTCGCATCGTGTTTTTCCATTTCTACATGGACTTCAATTTGATCTCCATGCTTTTTCATAAATACAGTTAATGAACCAAGTTTCTCTGGATTTAGCTGGAATAAAACACGTTCTTGTTTCACTACAAACTTTTGCAGAGCCTCTACTTGTGCTTCCATTTTCTTGCCTAAGTCAGGTAATGTAACCTTCTCAGCTCCACTATTTTGTTTTCCTATTTGGTCAGTACCCGTTGCTTTATTTAATAACTCAGCTCCGGCCGAACTTGAGTCATTTAACTGATCGACTTTTGGTAACTCTACCTTCACATCATCGCTCTCTGCTTTCGGGAGTTCTACTTCCTTAGACTCCTCTTGTTTCTTTGCAATATTACAAGTTTCTGATTCTACGACTTTTAATACTTGCAACGTCTGCTCTGGCATCGTCACCTTGACTAGCGCCATTTGCATTGTATCTTCTAAACATATGGCATTTTTAATATTCATGTTAGAAAAAAGCTCTTGTAATTGCTGTAATTCAGCTGCGGGCAATTCGTTCAGTTTAATATTTCCGTATTCTTTATATAACGCCTGTATTTTTTGTATGTATTGATATAACAATTCTGGCTGCACACGCAATTGCTCAATTGCAACCATCTGCTCAGATACAGCTAACAATAACTGTTCTGTCTCTTTCTTTTCTTCTTTCTTTACAATCGGCTCTTCTTTCGTTACCGTTTTTTTTGCGAGAATATATTCTTTCTTCTCTTCTTCTGGTGCTTCTTCTCGTTTCGTTTTCTCCGTTTTCGGCTGTTTTTTATTTTCAATTCTCATTGTATTATCGAATGAAGAATTTTCATTTTTCGATTGTACTTCTAGCCCTTTTTCTTTTTGCGGAGGTAAACTTTGCTGCACCGGTAATACAAACTGTATCACTACATCCACCTCATCCGTTCATACACATTTTTAAATCAAGAAGCATTTTTTCTTCCAGCTTTTCTTTTACTTTCGCAAGCTTCTTACAATCTTCTTCATACATTTCATCAATGACACGTTCTTTTTCTTTTATTTGCTCTAAAAAGCTTTCATTTTTTTGAATAAAACCTTCTGTTTTTTTAATTTTTCGATTCCATTCTTCTATTCTTTCAGGTGAAAATGTATGTGATGAAAGCATACCAGCCATAATACGTTGTCCCGTTTGTACAACCTTATTGCGTGATTTCACAACATATAGATCATATTCTTTTTTTCGTTCTATTTTTCTTTTTTCAGCTGTTAGTTCGTACACTTCTTTCAAGATATGTTCTTTCTCTTGATTAATCTGCAATTTAATCGTGTCGTACTGCTGCTTATCCACCCGTTTTCATAGCCCCTTCCTATTATAACGTTACCTTTTTCTATTATATAGTTTTTTTACAAAAAAATCTGTGAAATATTAAAATCAAAAAAATAAGACCTCAAGGGCGAGGTCCTATACAATATGGTGCATCGCTTGGACAACATCTTCAAAATGAAAACTATCCGTTCGACCTTGTTTTAAAAACGTATTTATAGCTTCTACTTTATTTTTACATTCAAAAATATAAGCATTTTCTTCATTCTCTTGAATTGTTCCTAGTTTAAAATACAATTCATTCTCTTTATAAATAGATAGAATTTTTCTCATTTCATTTGCAAGTTGCCAATGATTCGGCGATACGATTTCTTCCATAATCCTACTTACCGAATCTAATACCGAAATGGCAGGGTAATGACTAAGAGTTGCGAGCTCACGTTTTAATACAATATGTCCATCTAAAATACCACGAGCTAAATCTGGTACAGGACCATTTAAATCATCACCATCAACTAACACTGTATAAATACCTGTTATTGACCCTTTTTGCGTTTTTCCTGATCGTTCTAATAACTTTTTCATATAACTTTCCATTAACAGTGTTTTACCACCGATCGGTAATTCCTTTACCGCAATATCAACACTTCGGCGTGCATCAGCAAAACGAGTGACAGAATCCATCATAAGTAATACGTTATTACCTTGGTCACGGAAATATTCAGCAATAGATGTTGCAAGCTTAGCCGCACGAAGTTGCATAAGGTGACTTTCATCTGACGTTGCTACAACAACGACACTTTTTTTCATACCTTCTTCGCCTAATTCTTTTCGAATAAAGTCTTTTACTTCTCGGCCACGTTCTCCTACTAAACTAATAACGTTAATATCAGCTTTTGCGTTTTTCGCAATCATTCCAAGCAAGGTAGATTTACCAACACCCGATCCTGCGAAAATACCAATCTTTTGACCAATCCCAATCGTTAACATGGAATCAATCGATTTAATTCCCGTTTCAAATACATCTGTAATTTCTTCACGCTCAAATGCATGAATCGGCGGTGCATCTAATTTTATTTTTTGTAGTGGAATGTTTTCAGTGTTCTCATTTAACACTTCACCATTCGCACTTAACACTTTCCCAAGTAAATGATTACCACGAGGTACAACAACATCTTCTTCAATTAATGTAACTGCATCTCCGTAACATACTTTTTCTGTCTGTCCAAATGGAAGTAGCATATTATTTTCTTTTTCAATCGCAATTACTTCACATAAGACACTATGTTCTCCAACGAGACAAACATCTCCAATCTTTGCTTTCGGACCTTTCGCTACAAAAAACTGCTCTTGTACACTATGAACTTTGCCAACTTTCGTATAAAACGGTGTTTCAATAAATGTATTCCATTTATTATGTTCATTCATTAGCTCGTTGTTCATACATTTTGCTCCTCAAACAACTTCTCTTCTTCCCACCTGTGACGAAGCTTCGCAAATATAGGCGCAAATTTAAACTCAAAAAACTCTTTCTCTTCTTCCAGAACAAATTCGCCAAACTGTAAAGAAAAATCATACTTCCATTCTACTAATTGTAGTAGCCAATACTCTTTCGTATTTTCTTTCTCTTCTTGTATACGTTCAAATGTTTCTGGATGAACCGTTATAATTAATTTTTCAAATGAAGTAGGCAATGTTTGCACGATGCCTGTTAAAATCGGCAAAACGTCTAATAAGCGCGAATCTACCGCTTGATTCACTACTTTTTCTGCTAACTGAAAAGATTGATTCCATAATAACTCTGTCCATTCGTATGCTGTTTCTTGTTGTTCTTTTTGAAACTGTATACGCGCTGCTTCCATCTGTTCCATTTGTTCATGAATATGCATTTGAAACTGTTCTTTATCTTGCAACAACTGCTGACGCTCTCGTTCTAGCATTTGCTGCTGCTGCCTTAGCTGATTCATTTCAATATGTAATGCATCTTGCTGTGCAAGAAGTTCTGCATGATCCACTTGTATCTCTTCTTCAATGTGAACTGATACTGGTTTCGGAAATTGTAATTCATACGTTTCTTCAGAAAAAGAAACAGAATTCTTCGGAATTCTGTTTTTAAATAAGGACATCATCTTCACCTCTTTGAACGATAATTCTTCCTTCTTTTTCTAACTTTTTCACCGTACCTGTAATCGTTTGTTGTGCTTTTTCAGCATCCGTCATCTTAAGCGGTCCTAAGCCATCTAACTCTTCAAGAATCATCTCTCTACGGTTTGAAGACATACATGTAAATAGTTTCTCTTTAATTTCTTCTTTTGCAATTTTAAGTGCTTTCGCGATAACACCGTTATCTGTAATTTCCTCTAATACACGGCGAAGCGCAAGATCCTCAAGACCAAGTAAGTCTTCAAAGACAAACATATTTTCTTTAATTTTCTCAGATAACTCATAATCGACTTCATCCAGCTTTTGAAAGACTGTTTTTTCAACACCTCGTGAAACATTATTTAAAATGTTCACTATTGTTTTCAATCCATCTGTTTTATTAATAGCACTAAATGCCATATTATTTAATTTTGCTTTTAATAACTCACCAATTTGATTAATTAATTCACCATCTACTTGTTCAAGCTTTGCAATACCCATTACCGTCTCTACACGTTTATGATCTGGTAATCTCTCAATTAACTGAGAAGCAAGTTGCGGCTTAATATAAGAAGCAATAATCGCTATCGTTTGTGGCGATTCATCATTAAGCACTGTAAGAAGTGGCTCTAAATCTGTAAGGGAATTTAAGAATTCAAATGGATTATCTTTGTTATACCAAAGGTCTTCCAATAATTTTTCCAACTCGTCTTCTGGCATATTTTTAAATATACGACGAATGTATTCTTTATCTGGAGTTACTAAATTCAACTCTTTTACATTTAGTTCGTACAAAAACTCCCCTAGTACATTTTCTAACGTTTCTGGTTTATATACACGAAACTTCGCGATTTCGCGAAGTAACACTTCTTTTTCCTCAGCCGTCATATATTCAATGACTTTTGCTGCCACCTCTTCGTTTAATGTACGAATGAGGATGGCAGCTTTCTCTTTGGAGGAGATTTCATCTAACATTGTTTTTCCTCCCTTACTGTCCGTTTAACCATTTTTTAATTACTTTTGCAGTACCTTCTACATGCTCTTTCGTAGCTTCCTGCACTTGATCATCTAATGTAGGTTCTGATGGTTCTACCGGTTCTGGCTTTGGCTCTGGTACTATTTTTTCTTCAGGAATTTCCAGGATACTTTCATTACTTGCAGCAATTTCTTCTTCTGCTAAGTATTCTTCATATTCCTCTTCCTCTCTCTTTTTCTTACGTCTTGCTAAGAAGAACCATACTAGGCCAATTAGTGCTAGCAAGCCAGCTGTAATTCCACCGAATAACCACCAGTTCATACCACTTTTTTCTGGCTCTTTCTCTTTTTCAACTTTCGGCTGGTCGAACTGAACAGTTACAACGTTAACTTGACCGTTTGTAAAGTTTCCATTCGGATCAGCTTGCAGCCCAGCTGCTGTGCCAATCGCTTCTTTAAATGTTGTCATATCAATTTTTCGTTTTACTAACGTATCGTTATCTACCCATACAACAACATTTGTTTTTGTTAATTCCGGATGTTTCTTAATTGTTTCAACTGTTTTATCTATTTCATAGTTTTCAATTTTGTTACCATTTTTATTATCGTAGACAACTTTACCGTTTTGATTATTGTTCGTACCGTAGTTCGGCACTTCACCGTTCGCTGTAATACCCGCACCTTGCTTCGTATCTGCTCCTTCTTGCGCAGTAGAACTTTCCTCTTGCTCTTGTTTACTGCGAAGTACACCTTTATCGCCATATTTTTCTGACTGACGTGTAACTTCATCGTAGTTTACAGACACTTTCGTATTCACTTTATATTCATTTGATTTAAACATCGTCATTAACGTTGCGTCAATATCTTGCTTTAATTTACCTTCAATTTGATGCTGCATCTCTACTTCTTTTTCATAAGAAGAGGAACTGTTAGAATGCGCTTCATCTGTTCCTTTTGAGATGATACCTTTTTTACTATCAATAACACTTACTTCTTCTGCTTTCACGCCAGGAACTGCCGCACTAATCATTTGCTGTATACCCGCAACTTGATCAGCTGTTAATAGTTGTCCACGTTTCACACCAACAGTAATTGCCGCTGTCCCTTTCGCTTTTTCCTCATCAAAAATTGTTTCTTTTTCAGGTAATGTAATTTGCACATTTGCCGTTTCAACTGTCGCGAAGTTTCGTACAATATCTTGCTCCAATTGCTTTTTCGTGCCGACAATCTGCTTCATTTTCTTATCTTGTTCACTTGAACCGAGTGAGCTTTCTAATAGAATTTCCTCACCGCTTTTTGAATTAAACGGCAAGCCCATTCCATTCATTTCTTTTCGAACCCATGGAGCATCGTTCTTTTGCACTCGAATCGAACCATCGGCTGCTAATTGGTAATCAACACCTAGCTTCGATAATTCTGCTGTAATCTCTTGCTTATCTGTATCATTTAAATTTTGATATACAACAACATATTTATCTGGCAAGGTGAAGTATAAAAGTGCTCCTGTTGCAATCGCTAAAAGCGCAGCACCAATCACTAACTTATGCCACGTTTTCAGCGATTGGAAAACATTTTTTATCTTTTCCATTTAAATACACCCGTCCATTTTCCTAAATTTGCATATTAATTAGTGACTTATAATTTTCAATAAGATTATCGCGTACGAGAGCAGCTGTTTTCATTTGTGATTCAGCTTTCTTCTGCTGAATTAAAACGTCATGCGTTTCTCCTACCCCTTTTGTCAGTAAATCATATACTGCTGTTTGGGCATTATTTTGCGTTTGATTCATATCTTCCAATAAATCAATAAACTTTTTGCCTTCAACTACAGATGTTTCTGAAGTTTTCTGTGTGCCAATCGGCTGAATCGCTCCAAATGGCTGTGTATTTAACATTGGTTGAATTTTCATATTTCCCCTCTTCCCTCTTATCCTCGGCCGATTTCTAAATCTTTATCGAGCATTTTTTTGTTCGCATTTAATACGCTTGTATTTGCTTCATACATTTTTTGAGCAACCATTACATTCGTCATCTCAGCTGTCACATCAATGTTCGGATAACGTACATATCCTTCTTCATTTGCATGCGGATGCGTCGGATCATACACAAGATTTTCATTTCGATCCGTTTCAATACTTTTTATTTTCACTCCGTTAGTAGGAGCTCCATCTAGCATGCTTGCAAAACTATTATTTGATTCCAACACCACACTTCGGCGGTGATACGGCTCTGCGCCCGGTGCTCCCGTCGTATTTGCATTTACGATATTGTTAGAAGTAACTTCCATCCATTTTCTCGCTGTAGTTAGCCCTGAGCCACTTGCATTAATTGCCTGAAACATCGTTGTCTCCCCTTTTACTATTAACGTCCACGTGCTGCTTGGTTAATAGCGTATTGCGTATTAATTGCATTAATTGAAACACCGTATAATTGGTTTGTTTTCATTAAATCTAGCATTTCTGTCGTTACATCAACACTGTTTCCATCTTTATTCGTTTGCATTGATTTCGTTTGAATCTTTGCGTATGTATTTTTCATATTTGCTGTCGGTAAGTGCATTACATTCGTTTGATATAAATCTGGATTACTCTTTAAATCCGCAGCATTTTTTTTGTATAATGCACTGCTCATATTCATTTTCTCAGCAAATGTTACATCTTGTGCTTTATAGCCAGGTGTATTCGCATTTGCAATATTACTAGAAACGGTATTTCGCTTCGTTACTAAATAGTTCATATAATGACTTACATCACTAACTAAATCTGGCATATTCCACACCCTTCCTTTTCCATCATGCTCGTTTAGCGCATGATCATCCACTGATGGAAGTTTCACTTTATTATTCATTTTCCTATATGTATTTATTTATTAAAATATTATCTATTATGTACCCTTACATATTTTATTCCATTTTTCCATTGTTGTCTTTAGAAAAATACAAAAATATAAAAAAGAATATAAAAAACTGTATACGCGTAGTAATCCATGTAACATTTTGATATATAAACAATAAAAAAAGAGCTTCCATACACTTCTCTCTATAAAATAAAGACATCTTATTTTTCATTGTTTGGATTATTACCATTCTTTTTATTACAGTCATAAAGTGAAACCTCAATCAGCGGAACGCCTTATTCAAACAATGGAATGGATCCCCTTTTAAAAGGGGTATCCATTTCCGTAATTTACCATTAAAATTTACCGTAAAACGAATTCGCTTTCATTCGTCCATCATTTGTCATAATCATTTCTTCCAAAAATTTTTGCTTATCTCGAATATGCTGTGCTGCCTTAATTATTAATGGACTCACTTCCGCTGCAACATCTGCGCGCGTCTCTTCATCCAATGTCATCATCCAGCGATTTAACATTGCACTCTTCTCAGCAAATTCCCCATCTGATACTTGCAATTCACCGATTTCATTAAAACAGCCGACAAACGCTCGATAAATATCATTGTTCATTTTCGAGTGCTCCGCGGTAACCGTCTATTAAATCTTGTAACACTTGTACAATCGCATCCATGTCTTTTGCTTCACGCGTTACTTTCATCGTCTGAATTTGAATGCTAATCCAATCGTATAAACCGAATAGACTATCGTATAAATCTTTAGTAATCTCAGGATTTAATTGAAGCTTTAACTCTTCAAAAATACGTTCTAATTTTTCAAGAAGCGCATCTCCTTCTTGTAGTTTAAAAGTATTTAAAAGTTCTTCTAAATTACGAAACTCAACGATACATCTTTCATAAATAAAAATTGTATTTTTAATTGGATTACTCGTCATAATATCATTTTGCATATAACGTTGCCATGCTTGCATACAATCACTTCCTTAACTTTCATTAATCATCACTTTTTTGTTTTGTCATTGCTTTAATTGTTTTTAGTTGGCTATCTAGCGCCGCTAATGTACTTTCTAGCTTTTGATACTTCTTCACAATCTCATCTTGTTTTTGCAGATTTTGTGTTTCAATATCTTTAATCTTTTTATCTAAATCACTTACACGTGAATCGATGTTTTTTACACGCTCTCCGACTACACCTTTATCACCAAATAGTTTATCAAGTGGTTCTTCCATCATCTTCCCTAAACCGTTAGAACCAAAGAAAAATTGCTTCGCTGCATCCGGCTTGTCTTTTAACGCTTTTGTTAATTGTTCATCATTAACTTCCATCGTCCCGTCTTGCTTTAATTGGATACCAAATGAGAATAAATAATTACCGTCTTGAGAAAATGTCACGACATTATTCATCGCTTGACGTACACTTTGCATAATAGCTTGACCTTGGAAAGCTCCACCTTTCCCAGCAAAAATATCTACTGTAGAAACAGCTTTATTATAATCCGCCACCATCTTTTTAATAACATTCGATGCATCTGTTACGTTTGAGTCACTTACTGTAAACTTCAGATCTATACCTTTTGCTTTTGGATCTGTTGTTGTACCTGCATCTGGTGTTCCTTCTGCTTTCGGCTCAGTTACTTTTAACAATTCAATTTTCACGCCCGGAAGAGCTTCAATTGTATTGGTAAAACTTTCAGTTTCAATACCATTAATACTATATTTGGCATTTTGCGCTTCATTAATTGTATTGACTGCTGTCCCATCCGCCTTAGCTAAACCAATATCTTGAAACAGTGTAGATGTGTTCCCCTTAAAATTAATTTCTCCATCTGTTCCTTCTTTTTTCGAGGACATAAAGATTTTATCTCCAAGTGTATAAGCCGATACACCATAATCTCCGTCATTAATTTTGTTAATTAAATCTTTATATGTCATATCAGTTGTTACTTTTAGTTCTTTACCGCCTAGTTGTAATGTTTCATCTTTAGGAAGCTTCGCATTTATATCAGCAATCTTATTAGAGGCTATTTGATGACGTTGTGCAAGCTGTGTAATCGTCATATTAAAAGTTCCTGCAATCGCTCCACCATCAGCTTTTACATTAATATAACCGTCTTGTGATGTTGTTACCTTTTTCTCATTTCCTTTAAAAGCTGCTAAGTTTTTAAAAGTTTGTGTGAAAGAACTAAATTCTGATTTTAAGCTTGTATATAATAGTTTATCTTGTGAAAGTTGGTTCTTTTCATTAGTATATGGTGTTTTTCTCATATCTAACGCTTGCATTTCTAATTCTACAAAGTTAGAAGTATCGATCATATTATTTCCGAGGTTCCAAATCTGTTGTCTACCACCAATACCTGTTAACGTCCCTGCCATATTTCTCACTCCTTATTGTTTACATGTAATCTAAAATGCTCGTTTTACTCATCGTACTAACTGCTTTAAGCGTTGCTTCATAAGTTGCATTAATATACGCTAGGTCAGAAATTGCTACCGCTAAATCAACATCTTCAATTTCTTTACGATTTTCTTGAAGCGCTAAATTTTGCTCGCTTAAAATCGTTTTAAACGTCTCCATTGTGTTCATAGTTGAACCAACTTCAGTTGTACGGTTAATGACGCTATCTAAGTTTTTCTTATTTTCTCCTAATAACGGTTGCAAAGCTTTTTGATCACCGTTATTCAGTGCTTCACTCATCTGTTTTAACGTTTTTATAACTGGGGATAATAATTCTTCTCCGTTACGAAATGCTTTTAATTGATAACCGTCATTTAGTTGCCAGTTCACATCATTTTTTCCACCTTGATACGTACCATCTTCTGTAAATGGAGCTTGTTCAGCACTATCCCCACCGAAAATATAACGGCCTTGCTCTTTCGTATTCGCTAAATATACAACTTGTTTTAAAATTTGATCAATCTCTGCACCGATTGCCTTCAATTCTTTTTCACTATTCGTCCCATTTAGCGCTTGTACTGTTAATTGATCCGCTCTTGTTAAAGATTTAAAAACACCCTGTAATGTATTTTCAGTTTGTGTTAATACATTTTTCGAATCCGCTAAATCTTTTTGCATTTGTTCAATATTTGCTAACGAATGCTGAATCGCAAATGATTTACTTGCCGCAAGTGGGTCTTCGCTCATAAAAAGATTTTTCTTACCTGAAGTTACTTGATTTCGATGATATTGCTGTTGCACATTCAAATCCATCATCTGATTCTTTGCCCAGTTTGCATTTTGAAATGTAGATACTCTCATCTTTACCTTCTCCTTTATCTATATTTGAATTGGTGCGGGGAAGCAACCACAACTATATACGGCTCTCTGCTTCTACACTACGACGGATACTCTCTTTCCTCATAAAAGAGAGCTTTGTCATTTTTATTTAACACGAGGGCGATGCATTCACTAAACATGGCTTTCCTCTTAGCTAACTTACCCTTCAACCATCTCATATCTCTGGTCTCACATCGATTGGGCCACTAATAGGCACTGACCGTCTCTACCCTTCGCGGGTCCTCTCTCCAACCATAAAAGAAAGATGGGTTCGCTTTTATTACTCATTATCTAATAATCGAAAACAAACTATCAAACACTTCATTCATCGTCGTAATAGCTTTAGAGTTTGCAACAAAATATTTTTGGAAAGCCATTAAATTAACCATTTCTTCTTCCATATTTACGCCTTCAATACTCATTTTTTCTTGTTGAATACCTTCTAATAAATCTTTATGAATATTTTGATAAGCATTCACTGCACTTTTATCAGAAGCTACACCAACTATAAATTGGTCTAATGCTTGTTTATAAGAAAGACCTTCTTTATAATCTCCATCTGTAATTCCTGCTAGTTTATTTGCTGTTTCAGCGGAGATTTTCATTTTCGAAACATCTTTTGCGAATTCAGGGTTTAACTGAATATCTTTCGCATGATCTCCAACGAAGAAATCTTTTCCCATCACTGTATTCACTTGACCTTTTACAGAACTCATTAATTCTTCAAGGTTTTTCTTATAACTAGCAATCTTCGCTTTCGTATCTATCGCTGATTGAATTGCTCCACCATTTAAAGGAATATCCGATCCATAAATCGCAACAGACATTGGTTCTTTTTCTTTATTTAATTGAAGTGGATATGTATCTTGTCCATTTACTGTTAAAACACCATTCATTCTAACACTCGCGATATTAGGATTCATAGATTCATAAGATACTTCAATATTGGCATACTTAGACATCTCTGTAACGATGCGATCACGTTCGTCTAATAGTTGATTAGGTACTTGTGTCCCTGCTTGCCCAATTTTTTTATTCGCCTCTGCTAAACTAGCACCAAGACGATTAAATTCATTCACATGTGCTTCAATATCTTCTGTCGTCTGTGCTTCTGCTGTATCTAAGTTTTTCGCAAGACGATTTATCTGACTTGTGAACTTCCCAGTTTCAGAAACTAATGTATCGTAGTAGTTTGGTTGTTCTGGATTTTTTGCAACTTCACGAAAAGCATTGAAGAATCCATCCATTAAACTAGATAATGAATTTTTCCCTGTCGTTCCTACCATAGACTCTACTCGTGATAAAGTAGAATTCATATATGCGTAGTAAGAGAACTGTGACAACTGATCATTAAATTGCTTCGTTTTCACTTCATCTGTAATACGGTCAACTCCTAATGTTTGTACACCATAACCGATTCTCTGTTCAGGCGTATGACCGTTACTTGCTCCAACAGATCCGTAATTTACCATTTGACGAACATAACCCGGCGTATGAATGTTAGATAAGTTTTGTTTTGTCGTTTGTAATCCCATTTGGGCCGCTAGCATACCAGATAACGGCGTATTATAATCAGATAATCTCATAATGCTTCACTTCTCCTTTACAATAGTTCATTCATAAAGATTTGCGAATTATTGTTTTTCTCCAAATTGTATTCAGAAACGGAATCCACAATACTTTCTGTAGTTTTTAATAGTACGTTTAAGTAATATTGATTTTTCAAAAGAATCATTTTTACATTTTCTTCTAATTCATTTAAACTTTTTTGTAATTCTTCCATTTTTTCATTTTCTTCCTGTGAAAAATACGAAAATAGCGAACGCATACGCAACGGTTCAACTTGTTTTTCTTTACAAAGCTGAACAACCATTTCCTCAAAAGATCGCGATAATCCTTTAACACCTTCTATGTACTGCAATTGCTCTACTTGCAACTTTTGAACTGCATTTACATTTTTATTTTTTAAATTCTCATATATTTGTTCCCCAAGCGTTTGAATATTTTCATATGCCTTTTGAATAATAACGAGCTTTTCATATAATTGTATGTACATATAGCTTCCTTTCCTTTACAAGACTAAATTTACAATTAAACCATGAATTTCTCCAATTTGATTTAACATTTCTAAATGCCCTGTTTTCGTATTAATTAAATTCATAACATCTTCTAACTCAGTTAATCCCATTTCAGCTTGTTTTACGATCGTCATTTTCTGCGAATATCCGTAACGCGGATGACGAGACATAACATCTTTATACTGCAATACGTTATCAACGTAAAAATTCAAAAATGATTTTACAGTATTTTTGTATTCCATTACATTATCGAGCGTTAACTCTAATTCGATTTTCTCTTTAATTTCTCCAATGTTATCAACAAGTGCTTCCATTTGTTCTAACAATTTATCGTTTTTCGGATCTGCATGCAAATTATCCGAAAAAGCAAGTCCTGTCCTGACATTTGCTTCTTTCGGCATTTGAGTAGCAGGCGGTATATGCGATAAAATTGGATTATGCGAGATAGAACGCAGCATATATATCACCTATTTATTTTTTTATTTCCTTCTAAACTTAATCGTAAAATCTAGTTATTTATAATTATACTCTGTACAATGATATTTTGCAGTTATTTTTTATAGAAGATATGTTACAATTTAGCATGAGGTGGCACAAATCTATGAATATTTTTCTTTGTGGTTCAAATCAATTAACAGCATTAGATCAGGAAGAAATAAAAAAATTTTTAATTGACTATGCTCACAAACATAAAATTTACATATTATGTTATAAATCTATTGAAAATGAGGTTCTTCGTTTTTTCATTGAAAATGAAAGGCTCGCTCAAAATTTATGCCTTTACACACTGCAACCGTTACATGTATTAACAGACGAATTTCAAGAAGTCGTTGATTATTTAAAAAAACACGGAGCAGAGTATATTGCTTTTGATCATCCTTCCGACTCCATTTATCGATCAGATTATATGTTTTTTGTAAAGCAAATTATCGAAGATACCGATTTAGTTCTCTGTTTTTATAACGGCGATAAACATACGTCTGTTATTCCCGTTGACGTTGCAAAAGAAGCAGGAATTGATGCTGTTATTTATGATTTACCAGGCTTACATGAAAAGCAGATGAAAAAAAGCTTTGAACAAAAAATTCGTATGATGTAAAGGGGGAGGCACAATATCGTTATTGTGCCTATTGTAAATATGATAACTGAACAAGATTATAATCAATTTGTCGTAAGTTTTAAACAGCACTTTAATATGGATATCGCTTCCTATAAGCAAGATAGAATGCGCCGAAGAATCGACGCTTTCATTTCGAGAAAAGGTTTTGAAAATTACACAAATTTTTTAAATAATTTACGCACCGATCAAACGTTATTTTTAAGTTTTATTGACTATATTACAATTAACGTATCAGAGTTTTTCAGAAATAAAGAGCGCTGGCAAACGTTAGAGACGAAAGCTCTACCAAAGCTACTTGAACAAAATAACGGTAAATTAAAAATTTGGAGTGCTGCTTGCGCTGCCGGTGAAGAACCGTATACACTTTCTTTAATATTATCGAAGCATCTAGCTCCGTTTCGTTATGACATTCAAGCAACGGATCTTGATTTTCATGTTTTAGAAACTGCAAAACGTGGTCAATATACAGAACGCTCTTTGAAAGAATTACCTAATGATTTAAAACAACGTCATTTCACAAAAGAAGATGATACATATATATTGCATCAAAATATTAAACAGCAAGTTACATTTAAACAACATGATTTATTAATGCAGACATTTGATACGAACTACGATTTAATTATTTGTCGAAATGTAATGATTTACTTTACAGAAGAAGCAAGAATAAAGCTTTATGAAAAGTTTAGTCGTTCTTTACGAAAAGGCGGCGTACTATTCGTTGGTAGCACAGAACAAATTTTAACACCCGAACGCTACAACCTTCAGCGTTTTGATACATTCTTCTACGAAAAAATATAGAAAAAGGTCGTCATAATTGAAATGACGACCTTTTTTTATTATATAATACGAATCAATATAATACCTATAACCCATATAAAGAGAAATAGAGCTGTAACAGACCATTTATGCTCTTGAATCGTATGTTTCAACGCATGCGATAATTGCGTCATATTCATTTCTGCAAGTGCTCTCCACACACTCACATCACGTTCTTTAGAAATACGATCCGTACCGCTAATTAAAATTGTTTCGTTAGACAATTTTGTCATGTAAGCTGTAATAACTGTTATCATTAAATTCGTATTTCCTTCTGATGTATCTTGTTCCACTCTAGAAATGAGCGCACTTACATCAAGTAACGGAATATGCACTTTTCTTCCAAACGAAAGCTGCACTTCAGCGAAATCATACGTTCCGTCTAATAACGGAACTCCCTTTATATGAGCTTGTTTAATAAGCCCCTGCAAACTTTTAACAATTTGTTCATATATTTTTTCCGATTGCTTTCCTTCCTCAGACAACATATGTAGCTTTGAAAACAACTGCAACACCGTATCCATTTCCTTAGAAAGCATATCTTTTACAATCTTTCCATCACCTAAACTCGCAAGTAGAATCCCTATTTCATTATTTTTCGAAATGATTTGGGACCGCCCGGTAAACACAAGATTACTCCGTTTTCGCTCTTTTTGAATTTCATGTTCTGAAATAGCTGCAGGCTGTTTTAATGGGTGTAGCGTCTTATTTTCAATTGTAGTACGTTTAATTTCCATCTAAGCGCCTCCACTACTATCAAATTATTAGCCCCACTCTTTATTACTCTTTAAAACTAAAAATAGTACAAATAATCCTGACATAACAGCAAACACATTAGAAGCCTGTACTCCCTGCTCACTTTTTTCCTCTTTCTTTTCTTGTTGTTCTTCTATTTTCTCTTTCTTTTTAGAAACGACTTGATTGTCATTTCCGCTTTTTTTCTCTTTATGAACCTTCACATTATTTACTTCCTTGTTGTCTGTTAACGACTCTTTTATAACGTAGTTGATTACCTCTTTTTCTTTCAACGGCTCTTTTATATAAGAGTTCACTTTCTCTTCTTGCTTTGGAATTTGAACAACTGGAAGTTTTTCTTCTGGAAGCGGCATCTCTATTTTCGGATCTTCCTGCTTCTCAATTTCTTTCTTATCTTCTACTTCATTTTGATTCTCTTGCTCTTCTATCTTTTCATCATCTTTCACTTTTTGTTCGATGATAGAAACGATATATTCACTCTCTGTCACAAGTTTGTTACCTGCCCCATCTGTTACTTCCACAATAAGTTGATGCGGCCCAACAGGTAAAGCTTCTGTTATTTCAAATATTTTCTGCCAATCCATGTCGCGTTTATTATAGTCTAATAAAAAAGTAATATCGTTACCGTCTTCTTTTCCTTTTAATATAACGCGCACTTCTTTAACAACCGATTCTTTATCTACCGTTTGTACTCGTATATGAACGGATTCTCCCTTTTTCCGTTCAATTAAGTTCCCTTTTGCCTCATCAATACTAACTTTCTCTAACTTTGGCAATTCTTTATCTATAGTTGGTGCTTCATTGTTTATACGAATGAGCGGGACATTTAATTCGTTCTCTATTACTTCTTCCTTCTCATCTTCTTTATAGCTTTCAACAAGCCTAAGGTTCCAATCACCTTGTAAATCATATATTCCGGCCTTATAATTAGCGATCCATCGCTTCGTTTCTTCTTCATACTCAAAAGATATTATTCTCTCTTGTCTGTACTGCTCACCATTTTTTTGTAATTGTAATATACCTTTTACACTTTGAATGTTTTTTTCATTTGATTCTACAGCAATCCGCACTTCTTCGCCAACCTTTAGCTCCTGCTTATTAACTGTAATAACCCCTCGGTCTGTTTCTATCGTTCTTTCTTCTTTTTTTTCTTTCCCTTGCTCATTTTCTACTGCTTTTTTTTCATCTTCAACCGAGGGCATTTCCACTTGTTCTGGCTGTTCCTGAACTTCTTTATTTTTTCCCTCTTGGTCATTCATTTCGCTTATATTTTGATCTTGTACACTTTTTTCTTCTGCCTGCCCTTGCGATGGTAAAATTATACATATATGTAAGAATAGCCAACTAACTAGAAAAAACTTTACGTTTTTCATCTATTTGTTCAAACTCCTATTTTGACGCCTTATAGCGATTTCGTCATTTTTACTCCGAAAAACCCATCTACATTTACAAGTTCTCCATACGCCACTAATACATCGTTCACATAAATTTGAATCGGTTCATCAATATCTTCATCAAGTACGACCGCTTCATTTTCTTGTAGACTTAAAATATCTTGAATTGTTCTCACTGTACTTCCAAATACAAATTTAACATTCATTTCTACATTTTGTAGAATAGATGTATCCATATATACTGGCTCAACTTGCTTGACTTCTTTATATTCAATTGGCTGTACGACTGGTGCAGGAATTTCTTCCTCTTCAACAACTTCCTCAACTATTTCTTCTTGCTCTTCCACCATCGGATATAGAAGTCTTCTAACCATTTCTTTCGCTTCTGATATCGGTAGTATTTGATACATCTTTGATTGAAGGAGATCACCAATTTCAAGATTAAAAGTAATTTGAACGAGTTCGTCAACTGCCATCGACTCTCCCAAATATTCCATTTCTTCTTTTAAAGAAACAAATTTAACGTCTGGTGGTGTCATATCCATTTTTTCTTTAAACATTTCTGACATCGCTGTTGCAGCATGCCCCATCATTTGGTTCATAATTTCTTTAATGCCACTTAACTCTAATTCACTTAGCTCTTTCTCCGGATCAATTTCACCCGTTCCCATCATCATTAAATCTACCATTGTTAAAGCAACATCTTTCGTAAATACGAATACATTCTCATTTTTTAGTCCTTCAACAAAATCGACATTTAAAATAACAAACGGAACCGGTACTCCTTCATAATGACGAACATTAATCGCCTCTACATTTGGTGTACTAATAGTGACAGGCTGATTTAAAAGCGTCGATAGTACTGTTGAAGCCGAACCGATTGAAATATTCGCAATTTCACCAAGCACATCTTTCTCTTCTTGTGTTAATTGCTCTTTTTCTACATGCTCTTCTACAATCTCAGTTTCCTGCACTTCCGCCGGCTCATCTATTTCTTCTTCCACACCACCAGATAATTGTAACAATTTATTTATCATTCGCTTCGCATGTTCAACTGAAACAACCTGTACAAGCTGAGAATTCACAAGATTATCTATTTTTAATTCAAACGATACTTTAACAACCATATTATTCCCATTAATACCAGAAATCTTCTCCATCTCTTCTGTAAGTTGCACAACTTTAATTGTTGGCGGAGACATGTCTACCGTATCTTGGAAGAATTCTGACATAGATGTTGCTGCGAATCCCATCATTTGATTCATAGCTTCTTGTACTGCACTTAGCTCTAATTCACCAAGCTCTTTTCCCTCTTCAACTTCACCTGTTCCCATCATCATTAAATCAGCAATAGATAAAGCAACATCTTGTTGAAGAACAAGAAGATTTTCCATATCTAATCCTTTTGTGAAATGGATATTTAATACAACATGTGGAATTTCAACATCACTTGTATCATATAAATCTACCAATTCTACTTGAGGAGCAGTAATACTTACTTGCCTATTTAAAATTGTTGATAATACAGTCGAAGCTGAACCAAATGATATATTAGCAATCTCACCAAGAATATCGCATTCTTGAGGCGTTAAATGTTCATTTTCTTTTTCTAGCACAATTGTGCCAGTATCCCCTTTTGTGTGTTGCTCAGGCATTTTTCCTGCCTCCTCATTTTTGTTTTTCTATCAAATGATTTAAACTCTCTATTACACTCGTTATATTTTACCAAACTTATCATCCGAATTGTGAACATGTATTTATTTCCACAATATGTGTAAACGACGGTTTTCATATACTTATATTATTAGTTCTACCCAAAAAGCTCCCCAATTGTATACAAGTGGGGAGCTTCCTTCATTCCTATTATAAACCTTCTGGGTTTAAAATGAGGACCACTCGTCCATCACCGAGAATTGTCGCACCAGAGAAATAGTTAGAGCTCTCTGCAAAGAAATCACCTAATGACTTTAAAACTATTTCTCTTTGACCGATAATTGTGTTTACGATAAGTCCATAGCTACGATGTGTATTACGAACAATTAACACAGGAACCATTTGACTATCATATGATGCGAACGCCTCATCTACTGTTTTTTCACCAAATACAGTACTTAAATGTTTCACTTCAATAATTTGATTGCGATAGTTTAAAACGTCTTTTCCTTGTAACGATTGTATGTCTTCTTTCTTAATTCGAATGGCTTCAGCAATATTGCCAAGAGGCAAGGCATAACGCTTATCATTTGTTTGAACAAGCATTGATTGAATAATAGACAATGTTAAAGGAAGTTCAATTCTGAATGTACTTCCTTTTCCTTCTTCAGAATCAATAATTAAATGCCCACCTAAACTATGAATCGTATGTTTAACAACATCTAATCCAACCCCACGTCCAGAAAGGTCAGATACAACTTCCGCTGTACTAAATCCCGGTTGGAAGATAAGATCAAACACTTCACGATCCGTTAATTTATTTGCCTCTGATTCCGTTACAACACCATTTTTTATCGCTTTTTCTAATACTTTTCCTTTATGAATACCATTTCCATCATCAGTAATTTGAATTACGACATGATTTCCACTATGAAACGCCTCTAATTTAATAGTACCTGTCTCATTTTTCCCGGCATCACGTCGGTTTTCGACAGTTTCAATACCATGATCAATTGCATTACGAATTAAATGAACGAGTGGATCACCAATTTCGTCAATAACAATTTTATCAACTTCAGTATCTTCACCTTTAATTTGTAAATCGATTTTTTTACCTAAATCTTTCGCTAACATACGTACCATACGCGGAAAACGATTGAAAACCGTTTCAATCGGTACCATACGCATATTTAATAATACATTTTGGATATCTTTTGAAATATCCCCTAATCGATTTAAATGCTCGATTAACTCTTTATTTTGAATCGTTTCTGCTAATTCATCAATTCGTCCACGCTCAATTACACTTTCTTCAAACATATTCATTAATCTTTCGATTTTTTCTAACTGAACACGAATAGAACGATTCTCTACTTTAGCATTTTTCGTTTTTGTAGTACTTTTAGCCGGTGTAGTACTAGCTGTTGGAGTTCGTGCCTCTAGAGATGGATCCAGCTGCGTTGCTGCAATAGATTGTACGATTCCTTCTTCAGCTATATTTCCTTGCTTCACTTCTACTTTCTCAATTTCAGAAACGTGAAGCACCACCTGTTTCAATTCTTCAACACTACGATCAGTATCCATATATACTGTAAACTCAAATCCAAAAGCATCCGCTTCGATTTCTTCAATGCTTGGAACCGTTTTTTGTATATCCCCTACATTTTGTAATGCTTCAATACACATAATGGCACGTACTGCTTTTAAAATGGCTTGTTGTTCGACGGTTATATATACTTCATGTGAAACTGTATCATCATTGTTTATACTACTTTGCTCTACTTGTTCCATAGAAGCTTCTACATTCCCATTTAATAATGCTTCTAATTTATGCTTTGTAGATACAACATCAATATTACCCATTCCGCCCTGCTGCACATCTGTAACCATCTTTTCTAAATTATCAATGCACTCAAAAATAACATCAATAATATTAGCATTCACCATCATATTTCCGTGACGGATTTCGTCTAAAACATTTTCCATCTTATGAGTTAAATCTGCCATTTCTGCAAATTCCATACTCGCAGACATACCTTTAAATGTATGAGCTGAGCGGAATATTTCCCCTACAACACCCATATCGGCAGGATTCTGTTCTAAATTTAGCACATTTTCATTTAGCGACTGTAAATGTTCTTCTGCTTCTTCAAAAAATATATTTAATAGATCTGTTTGCATTTTAATCCCCTACCTGTCTAACAAACATTTCATTTATGTATAACAATTTAGTGTTTTATAACGAGAAAAAAGGGGGCCACACGTCTATCCGCTATCATTGATTTGATTCTTTGTGGCACCCCTTCTATATTAGCTATTTGCTACTTTTGTTAAAGCTTCGATAACACGATCGGCTTGGAATGGCTTTACAATAAAGTCTTTTGCCCCGCCTTTAATTGCATCTAATACCATACCTTGTTGTCCCATTGCAGAACAAATAACAACCTTTGCACTCGAATCAATTTTCATAATTTCTTTTAATGCTTCAAGTCCGTCCATTTCTGGCATAGTAATATCTAGTGTTACAATATCAGGTTGAAGTTCTTTATACTTTTGAATCGCTTCTACCCCATTCTCTGCTTCACCGATAACTTCAAATTCTGAATTACTTTTTAATAAGTTTTTAATCATTGTTCGCATAAACATTGCATCGTCTACAACTAAAATTTTATGTGCCATTCTTTTTGGTTCTCTCCCTCTATGTATAAATATATCTTAATATTTCACCTTATCATTCTCACTCATTATACAAAATAAAACGAGAAAATTTAATATTTTTTTAAAAGAATTTCTGTATTTTTATTATTTTATTAATAAAATGGAAATATATTATTCTTTAATATATATTACAACGCGCCGGTTTTTCTCCCAATTTTGCGGTGAATCATTTGATGCTACTGGTTTTGTGTCCGCATATCCTACCGCTGCTAATCGTTTATCATCTACATTATACACTTCAATTAAGTGGTGAATCATATTAGCTGCTCGTGCTGAAGATAATTCCCAGTTGGAAGGAAATTTTTCATTATGAATCGGTCTACTATCTGTATGTCCTTCTACAACAATTGGGTTTGGTACCGATTGAAAGAACCCTACTAATTGACTAATTACTTCTTTTGCTTCCGGCTTAACATTCGCATCACCTGTATCGAATATTAAGTTATCTACTATAACGATGCTAACACCTGTATCTTCTCGATATACATTCACTTGACTAACACCATTATTATCTACATATGCTTTTAACTTTTTATACAATTCATCCATTCGTTTTTTTGAAACTGCTTTTTCGTCATTTTTTTCATGTGAAATATCTGGTATTGTACCTTCCATTACTTTCGCATCCACTTGTTCTGCATCACTAAACTTTTCAAGCATCTTCGATAATTTTACTGTATCTTGTTTTGATGTAGCAACTAATAGTACAAAAAAAGTCAATAACAACATCGTTAAATCAGTAAAAGTCGTCATCCAACGAGGCGATCCTTTTTGCGGTCGTTTTATCATCACCATACCACTCCTTGAAATATTAGGCTGCTCGTTTTTCTTTTTTTATCTTCGTTTCATATACGTATGTATCAAGTTTTAACTTTAACTTAGAAGGAATTTGTCCTCGGTAAAGCTCTGTGATTGCTTCTATTACAAACTTCTTCTCTGTATACAAATCTTCAATGCCACGATACACTTTTTCAGATAACGGTATTGCAATCATGTTTGCAATAACAGATCCATACAATGTCGTCAACATAGCAACTGCCATTCCTGTACCAATTTGCGATGTATCTTGCAAGTTTTGAAGCATAATAATAAGACCAATTAAAGTTCCTATCATACCCCACGCTGGAGCGAAATCACCAATCTTATCTAATAATGTTGCTCCTTTTCTTAACTCATATACTTCTGTTTCAACATCTCTCATTAATACTTCTTTTAATTCTGCTTCATCATATCCACTTAACATTAAACGAATCCCCTTTTGAATAAAAGGATTGTCTACTTGCTCTCCATCAACTTCTAACGAGAGTAAACCATGTTTTTTAGACTTCTTTGAAAAATCAACGAACAAATCCGTTAACTGTTCTAGATTTTCCTCTCTTCTATGTAAAACAGTAAAAATACTTTTCGTATATTTTTTTATTTCTCCAAATCTATATGCCACAATAATTGTCGCTGTTGTTCCCCCTATAACGATCAAAATAGATGAAACATCTAAGAAATTTTTAAAAGCTTTTATTCCACCACCGCCAAGCATGATCGCTGCAATTAAAATAACGAAACCTACTACAATGCCAAAGGGGCTAGAAATATCAAACTTCCTTTTTTTCCTTTGCGGTCTAGCTAATCCTTGATTTTCGTCTCCCATATTCCTACCCTTCCTTTTTCGTTTTCGTAAAACATTTTTTTATTTTAATAATGCGTTTTCACATATAACAATCATTATACGCGTATCATCTATTTATCGCAATATACTCATTAAATTGACACATTTCATTTCTATATTAGAATTATAGTATGGAAATATGAGGAGGATCACGATGGAACATAACATTTTACAAGTCATTGCATTAGCAGAAAAACTAAAATATGAAATGCGACATAGTTGGCTTTCTAACGGACGTCAAGAAAGTGTTGCTGAACATACGTGGCGTATGTCCCTAATGGCTATCTTAGTTGAGCCTTATTTGGATCAAAAAGTAAATATAGAAAAATTACTTAAAATGGTTATTATTCATGACCTTGTCGAAGCAGAAGCTGGTGATATTCCTGCCTTTGATACGATGAATAGCCGTGAATTACAATTACAAAAACAAAAAAATGAGCAAAAGGCTATTTCAAATATTAAACGTACACTAGAAGGTTCTCTCGGCGTGGAATTATACGATTTATGGATGGAGTTCGAAGCGAAAGAAACGTATGAAGCAAAAGTTGCTAACGCACTTGATAAACTTGAAGTAAAAATTCAGCATAACGAAGCTGATATTGATACTTGGCTACCAATTGAGCATAAAATGACTTTCCAAGTTGGTAAACATACAGATTTTGACTCTTTCTTATCTAGATTACAAAAAATCATTGAACAAGACGGAGAAAAAAAATTACTAGCTGCTGGCATTGACGTTGAAGCATGTAAACAATAACCATTTAATTATGAAATAAGACACTCAAAATGAGTGTCTTATTTCATAATTGTTGATATTGCCTGCTTATAAATAAGTTGTTGTTTTCCATCTACTAATATTAATACTGTAAATCTATCTACTCCAACTACTTCCCCTACTATTCTTACTCCGCTCTTTAAAAATATAGTAACTGCACCTTTTTCTTCTTTTATTTGTTTATACAACTCTTCTTGTAAATGTTCCAATAACTGTTCTCTCCTTTATCAGTAAATAATCCTAATATAAAAAATTAAAGATTAATCACTTACATACTTTGTCTTTTATATTCATAAACTTATTAATTAGTATATCTAAATCTCGACTAAATAACAAAACTTTATCATGATCTAATCCATGCCTAGCAACAAGTTGAATTAACTCTTTCTTTTTGTGTTCTATTTTATTGTGTAATTGTCCCATCTCCATCTCTATACTAAAACTCCCTTTTCCCATAATATTACTTGTAAAATTATAGTACATTTCCACTCATAAAAAAATAAAAAAATGGATTTTTTTACAAATTTTATATTTATGAAAAGAAATTTTAATGTAATTGTAAGTTACATACCCCTTTCATTTGCAATACATTCACCTAGTATACACTTCCATATTGTTTTACCATTTTAAAAAAAGCGCTATGAAACAAAGTAAATATCACATTTAAATCCGATCACAGGCTCTTGTCTAATTAGAAGTAAGACTTGCTCCTTTTCTAAATAAAAACATATCTTATAAAGTAATCCATTAGTTATATAGATTAATTTCCTAAAAAGGAGGAAAAAACATGAGCTTTGGTGGTAGTTGCGCTGGTTTCGGCGGTGGATTTGCTTTACTCATCGTGCTATTCATCCTTCTAATCATTATCGGATGTAGCTGTTGGGGTGGCGGCGGAGGGTTTTAAATATAATACGTATCCTTTTCGCTAAACTCTAAATGAATGAAATAGGTTAATTAAAAACTATACGAAAACAGCTCATATTTGAGCTGTTTTTTCATACTTTCGTATGAATTTATGTCCATCTTTTTTGTGATTTCAACTAACAAGAAATCGTTTACTATGGAATAAGAAACATTTTTACTAAGGAGGATTATAATGATTAAAGGTCTTTATGAAGCACATTTACCTGTCTGTAATTTAGAAATTTCGATACCTTTTTATGAATCACTGGGGTTAAAATTATATAAAAGAGACAACGATATCGCCTTCTTTTGGATTGTAGAAAATGAAAGTTGGATTGGTCTTTGGGAAGGAAAAGAATACAAAGTCAATTATCATCCATCCTTACGACATATCGCTTTCCAAGTAAGCTTACACGATTTAGAAAACGCAATACACTGGCTCAAACAGAAAGGAATTCCAGCGCGAAAAGACTTTGGAATGGAGCCAATTGAGCCAATCGTTTTTCCAGAATTAGCACACGCCTCCGTATATTTTAACGATCCTGATGGAAATAGTTTAGAATTCATTGCACAATTACCTGTTGGACTACCTAAAGCAGAGAAAATGTATTTAAGTGAATGGAAAAAACAAGTACAGGCATCACTTATAGATAAGGTTTAATTTCTCATGTCAATTTCTTATTACAGGCTTCTTAAAACAAATACAAACTTCAAAAGACTATTTTTTGGTCAAACATTAAGTGTACTTGGGGATTGGTTTCATACTGTCGCTTTATTAACACTCGTCTATAGCATAACAGAATCTTCATTTATGTTAGCACTCACCTTTATGAGCAAAGGGTTACCTCAACTTCTTCTGAGCCCATTCATAGGCGGAATTGTAGACCGTTTTTCAAAAAAGAAAATTATGATTTTTACCGATATTTTACGAGGAATTATCGTCCTCACTTATTTATTAGCATTCTACAAAATTGAAATTATTTTCGTTTCTAATATATGTTTAGCGGTACTCTCTTGCTTATTCGAGCCTGCTAAGCAATCAACCCTAAAAAATATCGTACATCAAAAGCATTTAGTAACCGCTAACTCTCTTTCTAGTACAATCAATGGTTTTATGTCTATTATGGGAGCCTCTTTAGGTGGGCTCATTGCACAATCTTTAAGTATCGAGATTGCCTTTTTTATTAATAGCCTATCATACTTTATTTCAGCCTATATTATTTATAAAATAAAGATCCCTTCTCGTGACACTTTTAGCACGAAAAAAGCATTTTTTACTGATATAAAAGATGGTTATACATACATATTACAAAGAAAAATTATTTTATCATTAATTCTCGTCGGAATTTCATGGGGAATTATTGGAGGTGCTTATCAACTACTCTTAACAATCTATGCCGAAAGAATTTTCCACTCTAACATTGGAATTTTATATACGGTTCAAGGGGCTGGACTTATGATTGGTAGCCTTCTCGTTAACCTATATATATCTAAAAATGAAGACAAAATGAAAAGAGCATTTGGTTGGGCCTATTTACTACAAGGAATTTTCTTTCTCGGATTCGTTCTATCCGATCAACTTATTATCGGTATCATTACATTACTCTGTATGCGTATAGCAGGAGGAATCATCGTTCCACTTGATACGACATTGCTACAAATGTATACAGAAGAAAACATGATTGGTAAAGTTTTTTCATTTCATTATTCCATTTATGGATCTCTTATTCAGTTATCTATGTTTATAACAGGATGGCTTTTAGAAATTCTTTCTCCGCAAGTTATTGGTAGCCTGTTAGCTATATGCTGTATTTTTGTTAGTTTTATATGGCTTTTCTTGTTTTATCGCGGTGAGTTTGGTGAAGAATCTATTGATAATCAATAGATTCTTCACCAAATTTTATTTGATCTCATTTATTAGCGCTGCGTAACAATACAATTATTTGAAAATGTCAACCATATTCGTTAATGGGCCCTATACGTGAATGCTATTTGAGAAGAAACTAAGTTTTTATGTTAAAATAAAAATAAGATTGTGAAACATTGCACTTATGCTATAGGCTCAAAATAGCTAAATTCGATTTTCATGGTATTAAAATATTTATTGTATTTGATTAAATAGGAGGGCTATTTTGGAGATTACATTAAGTTTCATATGTATTATATTGGTGGCTTCTGTTTTGCAAACAAGTACAGGTTTTGGCTTTTCCATAATGGCAACACCTTTTTTACTAATGTTATTCTTACCACAAGAAGCTATACAAATTAATATTATTTTATCATTAGTTATTTCAATATCACTCATTTGGAAAATAAGAATGGACATTGACTTTATTCTACTGAAAAGGTTAACTATTGGAAGTATAGTTGGTGTACCTTTTGGTATTTTACTCTTCATTTCCATTAATATAAACGCTTTTAAATTAGCAATTAGCATCCTGCTCTTACTATTAACATTGATGCTAATATGCAACTTTAAGGTTAAATCAACACCATTTAGAGATTTTATAGTTGGTGGATTATCAGGGCTTTTAACGACCAGTATCGGTATGCCAGGACCACCCCTGTTACTTTACTTTACAGGAACTGATACGAAAAAAGAGACGTTGAGAGCAACTACTTTAGCTTTTTATCTATTTATATATTTCATTAGTCTACTAACTCAAATACTCTTTACTGGCACAAACAAAACAATTTGGGAATCAAGTTTTTATGCTATTCCAATCGTATTTCTAGGTTTGTATATAGGTCAAATTATTTTCAAATGGCTTAATCAACGGATTTTCAAAATATTTACGTACATCCTTTTAAGTTGTACGGGGGTTTATCTTCTTATTGAAAGTTTGAACTTGTTATAGAGGGTGCTTTAGGTAGTGCACAATAATAGATAGGTTCAAACGAAATTATTGCTGCATTTTCAAGTGCGATGGGGCATTCTATATCAAAACTCAAATAACTTTATTGGCAGTTTACAATTAGCAATAATCGTTCTTTCATAAGACAAATATTTTAAATCGAGTACTAAATAAAACGATAAAAAGCGGCTATTATGCCGCTTTTTACATTAAATATTTTATAAAGCAAAGACCTGCACTTACTATCACGAATATATTAAAAAATAAGAAAAACCCTTTTTATTTAAATCTTGCACTATTTCCATAATCTCTTCTTCTTGTTCTATTTCATAACTATCATGGATACCTTTATCTATTTCTGCGTCTTTATCCATTTTGTTCTCTCTATATACTTTCTTTTTATATTCCAATGCCTTTAATTTAGTAATACCAATCATCCAAGATTTTAAGTTTCCCTTTGCTATATCAAATTGGTCGATATTAAACCAAATGATAGTAAATACATCGTTATAACAATCATCTACATATTGTTTCTCAATAGGGGTACTTAATGATTTATGAATAATGTATAAAACTAATTTTCCATATTGATCAATGACTTCTTTCAAAGCATCTTGATCACGTTTTTTCATAGCTATAATTAAATCCTCTTCAGAATTAAAAATCATAAACATCTTCCTTCCTCAGTTCCCCTTTAGCAGCTGCTTTTACTTACTATTGGCATTTCATTCTCATTTTCTATCACTTTTGTAAAAAATTATTAATTTTTATTTCTATGTATATGATAGAAAAAAAATACATTTCTCCTCCAAAAAAGACAAACCCGCATTCCAGGTTTGCCTTTTTACTTATTTCTTATTTAATCCTTTTTCATTTAAAAACTCTTTCATATGCATTCTTTTCTCTTTGGACATAAATGAGCTCATTGATTCCGTCCATGTTACGTTTTTTTGATTTGACGATCTTTCTTTGTAATACGCACTCATCGTTTCATCATATTCGTTTAATAATTCATCATATTTCTTTTCATCGTATCCATTTTCATGAAGAATGGCCGCTACCGGTAAACGTGGCTTAACTCCATGATCTTCATTTGGTACGCCCACTGTCATTCCGAATACCGGATATACTTTATCCGGTAAATGAAGCAATTCACTCACTTCTTTCGGGTTATTACGAATTCCGCCAATATAACAAATGCCGTATCCTAATGATTCAGCTGCAAGTGCTAAGTTTTGTGCAAATAATGAGGCATCTACTGTTGCTACAATAAAGTCCTCTACTCCCTCATGTTTAATTTCTGTTCCATGTTTCTCACATGCAGTTTCTAGACGTTTTAAATCCGCACAGCATACAAAGAATGCTGCGCAGTCTTTCACATGACGATTCCCGGATAATTCAGCTAGTTTAGCCTTTAGTTCCTGATCTGTTACATATATAAGAGAATACGCCTGTACAAAATGTGAGGAAGCTGCATGCTGCGCAGCTTGCACCAGTCTTTCTACTATCTCTTTTGAAATTGGTTCTTCTTTATATTTACGAACTGAAACGTGTTGCTCCATTTTATGTATCATCTCATTCATAAAAACCACTCCTTTTTTCTCTTCATAATAAAAAATTAACATATCTTTTTCATTATTCACAACTTATAAGCAAAAAAAGAGCACTCCTTTGTGAGTTGCTCTTTTTTAAATACATATTAATATGGTAAATGAAATTATATCGACTTTACACACATAACGACAACGTTAAGCTGCTTTCAATACTTTAATACCTTTAACAATATTCCAAATGAAGTAGTAAATCCCTACAAGAATAAACACTGCATACGTTATAACCATCCCAATTCCAACGCTCTCAGACTGATTGAAACTTAAACCGTATACTCCTGATAAAGCTAACCCTCCAAATAAAATTGCATATGGGAAAACATGTGACCAAAATGCTTTTTTCGCATGATATTTCACTTCATCTTCCGCAACGAAGTACACGATAATTGGTAGTAAAAATGGTGCAAAAAAGATACTAAAGTAACATAGCGAAGATAAAATATTATTTCCTTTCAACCGAATCACCTCTAAAGTTTTTGTTACCTTCATTATGTCAGGAAACCTTTCCAGAAACTATCGCTTTACCTTTCATGAACATGACATTTTTGTAAGATTTCCCTCGAAATAAATCCCGCCTCAAATTTCGGGCGGGATTACTTTAACTATATTCGATTCATAAACCAATATTGTGTAATCGCTAAATATTCTCGTACATTCGATGGAATGATAATTGGCTTCGGTGTTTTGGCCGGAAGCCCTTCTAATTGCAAACCTTGTTTTGCAGCTATTTTTTTCGCTCTAAACATATGGAAATCGTTTGTTACGATCATACCTTTTTTCATATTGGCTGGAATTAACGGTTTTGAGAATTTAATATTTTCATCTGTGCTCGTCGACTTATCTTCCATTATAATACGGTCTTCTGCAATATTTTGTTTCATTAATCCTTGTTTCATCGCTAATGCTTCTGTAATATCTTCACCTTTTCCTTGGCCTCCAGATACAATAGCAATTGTTTTATCATGTAATTTTAAATACTCAGCTGCTTTATCAATACGATATTGCAATGAATAAGAAGGTTTTGTTCCATTTACTTTCGATCCTAGTACAATTATATAATCCGCATCATCAATTGCATTCATATGCCCATGCTTATAAATGTTATATTGTAAAAACCCCGCATATACGGCGCAAATCATTATAACAACTAAAATATACTTGATTATTTTCTTCTTTCTCATATCCATATACCCCTATTCCCTTTACTCCCTTCATCATAATATCCATTTATTCGTTTGTATACAGACGAATTCCAATTAAGCCTAATTTATCCTCCAAAAGGTAATATTTCTATTAATTTCGGGAATAGTAAGTACAACTTCGCACGAAGGAGTGTCCCTATTGCTTCTCTTTTTATGTAACGTATCATTCTTTTTTATCTTATTTTTACTATCACTTAAGCTACTTGGTAAATCTGCATTAGCACAACTAACTCCTCATGATTTTGGGGCTATTATCTTTTTATCTTATTTAGCTTTTCAAGCCATACCAGTCGCTGGTGCTTTACAAGCATTTCTCGGTATGGTCGTTATTACATGTTTGCATTTGCTTCTTACAAAATTAAGCCTACTCAACAAACTAAATCGTTTTATTCTCGGACACCCCATTATTTTAATTAAACATGGTGATATTATTTTTGAGAACTTACAAAAAAGTAGATATCCGATCCCTGAATTGCTTTCTAACCTTCGCGTCGCAGGATATCCAAGTGTTCATGAAATTGAGTATGCGATATTAGAAGCGAATGGAGCTATTAGTATTTTACCAAAAAGAGAACTTGTGCCTCTGACTCCAAAAGATTTGAATATAAATGTTAAGTATGCAGGCTTACCAATTGCTCTTATCGTTGATTCACAAATTCAATACGATAACTTAAAATTAATCCATAAAAATGAAAAGTGGTTACATGCAGAGTTAATGGAGAAAGGCGTTACAAATATTAAAAATGTGGCTTTCGCTTCTGTGCAGGAGACAGATGGATCTTTTGCGATTAGTTTAAAAGAATGAAAAAAAATCCCCTTACTTGTTCAAGGGGATTTTCTTCACTATATTGCTTTTTTCTCTCTCGCCATGTTTAACGGAACAGGATGTTTCATACGATTCATCGTAAATACGATAATTGCTGTCAATACTTCCGCTACTGGCATAACGAGCCAAATTCCGTTTATACCAAATACTTTTGGCATAATCCATAACAATGGGATAACAAATAGTAAACCTCGGCTCATTATTATAAGTACTGATTTTTTCGTTTGTCGCACTGATTGGAAATACTCTCCATACACAATGTTATATCCTAAAAATACATATTGAATAAAGAATAAACTAATACCTGTTAACGTTAACTCCAATAGTTCTGGCGATTGAACATTAAATAAACCTATAATATATTTCCCGAAGAATAAACCGACAACAATCGCAATGCCTCCGAGTACAAGCGCAATTTTCACAGCAAACTGTAATCCTTCACGCAATCTTTCTGATAAGTTTGCACCGTAATGGAAACTAGCGATTGGTTGTAATGCTGCACCAACACCGAAGAATAATAGTAATGTCATTGCATGAATACTATTCACCATCGCATAAGAAGCTACACCTAGTTCTCCTGCATATTGAACGAATGCAATGTTAAAACCGATCGTTACGATTGCAACTGTACTTTCTGCTGTAAAGCTTGGGAAACCGATCACCATAATTTGTTTAACCGTATCCCATTCAAAATGGAATTTCGTCCATTTTAAAATACTACTTTTTCTAAAGAAGTGAGTTAATAATACAAGGAAACCAATTGCCGCTGAAAGAATAGTAGCTGAAGCAGCACCAGTTACACCCCATCCAAAGATGAAAATAAAAATATAGTCGAACACTATATTTAATACAGCCGTTACAACAAGACCTGCCATTGCTAAATTAGGATTTCCGTCATTTCGTATAAATGTACTTAAAATATTTTCTAAAACGTATATCATTCCAAATGTTAATAACACCTGTAAATAGTCTAATGCGTATGGTAAAATCACTTCATTCGCACCAAATAAATATGCTAAATCTTCTATTCTCCATAAGCAAATAGCCGCTAAAACGCCAACGATAACAACTGCTACTGTCATAGATTGAGTAAAGATAGACCTTGCTCTTTCCAGTTTATTTTCACCTAGTGCAATGGAATATAGCGTTGCTCCGCCCATTCCAATCCATAATGAAATAGAGAAGAAAATTGAAAAGGCTGGAATAGCTACGTTTACTCCGGCTAAACCGTTCGCTCCAACTCCTCTACTAATCATGACTGCATCAATCACAATATTAACCGACATTAATACCATCCCAAGAACAGCTGGTATTAAATACGTAATAAATAAACTTTTAATTGGTTTTTCTCTTAATTTTTCTGTTGTTTCCATCATATAAATGCTCCTTTTTCAATGCTCTGTTCACAGTTTAAACCTTAAAGTTACTTGAAGGTCAATAGAGAATCAAAAAATATATAAGCCTATTTTTTAACAACAGGTATTTGAATTTCCGTTACTTGCTCCTTCGGATTTTCTGTTACGGACCAATCAATTAATGCAAGTTCCAGTGCATCTCCGCACACTTCATATCCTTCGTTATCAATGTGCTTTAATAATTCCGTATACGTTGCGTCTGTTTCTTCATATGGTCCATGGTGATAAGAACAGGCAAATATCCCTTCTTTTATTTCATCTGAAGTATGCGCTTCAAAAGGCATGTAATCCAATAAAATAAACACACTGTTATATGCTTGAAACTCATTTTGCATTAATGCTTTTTTTGAAACTGTTACACCGATATCACCTGAAAATAAACTATTATCAATTTGCTTCATATTTTTTTGCAACGAATGGATATAATATTCAAACATATCATCCGTTGTATTTGGTGCAACTGCAATTGCTGTAATTTTTCGTTTCGGTATCTTTTTATAAATAATTTGATTTGCTTCAGATTTCGTCGCTTTCTTCATTAAATGGATTTTATGTTCCATTTTTGCCAAAGCATACTCGATTTCTCTTTGTTTTTTCAGCATCATTTCTTGTTGTTTTTCAAGTAAATTCAGCGCATAAGATGGATTTCGTTCATCAATATATTTCTTTATTTCCTTTAACGGGATGTTCAATTGGCGTAAAAATTTAATCGTATCTAATAGTGAAAACTGATCAATTGTGTAATAACGATAATTCGTTTGAGGGTCAACAATTGACGGATGAAAAATCCCTTTTTCATCATAATAACGTAATGTAGATTCCGCTATATTATGCATTTTCGCCATTTCCCCAATTGTAAAACGTTGATTTAATAACATTTTTCTTTCTCCATTCATTATATGTAAACTTTATTACTTCCTATTATATATCTATATCCCCCGTTTCTAAAACGAATCCTCTCATGAAAATCTGCTATTTTTTCATTGATTTTTAATAAATTTTATTATATATTAATTACAGGTTCAAATTACAAGTTCAAAAGAACTCGTAATAAGACCCTTTGTTTAATGGATCTTTACATATTATCATTAGGCAAATTCCGAGAAATCGTATGATAAAAATAAAAAATGATGAGGAGAGGATCAAATGGAATTCGAATTTTTCTTTCAGATTGCACTTATTTTATTAAGTACAAAGCTCGCTGGTGACCTTAGTGTTAGATTAGGTCAACCTTCTGTACTCGGTAAATTAATTGTTGGTATCGTTATCGGTCCAGCTATATTCGGATGGATTGAAAATTCAGAGCTTCTAACACAATTAAGTAATGTCGGAGTTATTCTTTTAATGTTTATGGCAGGACTTGAAACAGACTTAGAAGAATTAAACGCAAATCGTAATTCTTCTTTAGCTGTTGCACTTGGAGGTATCGTTCTTCCATTCGTAGGTGGTTACGTTGCCGGTCTTGTTGTCGGTATGGAACAAGGGAATGCTGTCTTTTTAGGATTACTTCTATGTGCAACAAGTGTTAGTATTTCCGTTCAAACACTTCGTGATTTAGGTAAAATGAAAACAAGTGAAAGTACGACGATGCTTGGAGCCGCTGTATTTGATGACATTCTTGTTGTTATTTTATTAGCATTTGCAATGAGCTTCTTAGGCACAGATGACGTTAACTTAACAATGATTATCTTGAAGAAAGTAGTATTCTTTGCTTCTATCATTTTAATTGGTTGGAAGGGTGTTCCAGCAATCATGCGTTGGTTATCACCGCTTCGCGTATCTGAGTCTATCGTTAGTGCTGCGCTTATCATCTGTTTCTCATTCGCATACTTCGGCGAACTATTAGGAATTGCTGGTATTATCGGTGCTTTCGCAGCTGGTATCGCTATTTCTCAAACGAACTACAAACATGAAGTAGAAAAGAAAGTAGAACCAATTGCTTACGCTATGTTCGTTCCAGTATTCTTTGTTAGTATCGGTATGAATATTACATTTGACGGTATTGGCGATCAAATTTGGTTCATCTTAGCATTAACAGTTATCGCTGTATTCACAAAACTAATCGGTTGTGGATTCGGTGCACGAATCACTGGATTTGATGCAAAGTCTTCTGCAATTATCGGTGCTGGTATGGTTTCTCGTGGTGAAGTTGCACTTATCATCGCAGGAACAGGACTTTCTTCTGGCCTATTAGCACAAGATTACTTTACAGCAATCGTTATCGTAGTTATTTTAACAACGATGATTACACCACCAATGTTAAAATACACTTTTGGTGCAAAAGATAAAGCAATGAAAGCAAGTAAATAAGTTTACTATAATAAAAGGAGATTGCTATCTTAAAAGATAGCAATCTCCTTTTTCATTTTCTCTTTAAACAATTCCATTCGTTTTTAACCATTTTTCAAAAATGGAGCGTGCTTCTTCATCATCGATATCATCACGAAATGAATAGACTTTAATGCCGTAATCATCTATATATTCACCTAGCTTCATTTCCTCCACTTTTTTGTAAAAATCATCTACCTCATAGTGTGGAATATAGGCATCCCAAATTGGTTCATTTATTTTTTTATACGCTGTCACTTCTAAATCATATCCATCTTCATAATATCCGATGTGATAATGTTTACTAGGGTCATATTTCTCCATTAATATCCCTTCCTTTAAAAAGCTATCCTATTTCACGTAATAAACAAAAGCGAGCTGTATATTACAGCTCGCTCAATTAATTAAATACGCTCCATCGCCGTCTTCAACGTACCAACAACGAAAGCAATTTCTTCACTTGATATAACGAGCGGCGGTGCCAATGTTAAGACATTATTATATCCTGCTGTTGTCATACCGTTACGCCCAATAATGAGCCCTTTTTCTTTACAAGCATTTACAACACTTGCAATTTTGTCATTATCAATTGGTTCTTTCGTCGCTTTATCATTTACTAGTTCGATTCCAACTAATAGCCCTTTCCCTCTAATATTACCAACAAGTGGATGTTCTCCGATTTCTTCTTTTAATTGATTTAATAAAAGCGAACCCATTTGTGCAGAGCGCTCAATTAAATTTTCATTTTCCATAATCTCTAAGTTTTTAAGCGCTAATGCACAAGCCGCTGGATTTCCACCAAATGTATTAATATGGCGGAAGAATTCATATTCTCCTGTTCCTTTAAATGCCTCATAAATTTCTTTTTTTACAGCTGTTGCTGATAATGGTAAATATGCGCTCGTAATACCTTTTGCCATCGTAACGATATCAGGCTTAACGTCATAGTTCATAAACCCAAATGCTTTTCCTGTACGCCCGAAACCACAAATAACTTCATCACTTATAAGTAGTGCTCCGTGTTTTTGACACGTTTCATGAACAGCTTTCATATAGTCTTGTGGCGGCATTAAAATACCTCCGCCTGTAATAATTGGCTCCATAATAAATGCTGCTATCGTTTCACTTAATTCCCATGTCATAACACGATCTACTTCTTTTACGCATTCTACATCATAAATATTTTGTGGTTCCATTTCTGGCATGCGGTAACAATCTGGAGGCGTTACGTGTAAAAAACCTGAAGCAAATGGCTCATATTGGTATCTACGTTGTGCTTGGCCAGTTGCCGCCATCGTTGCCATTGTGTTTCCGTGATAACCACGATAACGTGACATAAATTTGTAACGATGCGGTTCACCTTTTTGAGCATAATATTGTCTTGCTATTTTAAAAGCGGTTTCATTCGCTTCTGATCCACTATTAGAGAAGAAAATAACATACTCTCCACCAAGCCACTCGTTTAACTTTTCAGCGAGCTTAATTGCTGGTTCATGTGATTGTGACATCGGAAAATATGATAATGTTTGCAATTGCTTATAAGCTGCCTCTGCAAGCTCTTTTCTTCCATATCCGCTATTTACACACCAAAGACCACTCATACCATCTAAGTATCTTTTTCCTTGTATATCTTCAACCCAGCACCCTTCTGCTTTTGCCCCTACCATTGTACTACTTGGACTAAAGGGACGCATTCCGTGCCACACATATTGCTCATCTTTTGCTAATAATTCATCGGTTTGTTTTGTCTTCATCATTTCTTCCACCTTCCATAACAACTTATTTTTCACAAAGCTGCGTTGGTGCCATGATGAGTTAAATTTCTCCCTGCCTATTTTCATTCCACAAACACAAGACAAATCCTACCAAAATTTAAGTAATATTTATAAGAAAATGTCAAAAGAAAGAGGAGCTTTTCTTATATTTCGAAAAGCTCCTCTTTTTTAATGCGAAGATGCATCACTAATACCATGACCAGTATTAGATTTCACAAGAATTTCATCAAATTTCGCTGCATCTTCTTTCTTACTAGAGAAAACAGTTCCTAAATATGCTGCAAGAAACCCGAGTGGGATCGAAATAATTCCAGGTGTCGTATATGGGAATATCGCTTCTCCAACAAAAATAGCTTTTCCAGCTACTGGGTTCCAAACATTTGGACTTAACGCTACAAGAACAATCGCTGATACAAGACCAACAATCATACCAGAAATTGCTCCTGTTGTATTAAAACGCTTCCAATAGATTGTAAATAATATAACCGGTAAATTTGCACTCGCTGCAACCGCAAATGCTAGTGATACTAAAAATGCTACGTTTAATGTCTGAGCAAATAAAGCAAGTATAATAGATACTATCGCTACTCCAATAGACGCATAACGAGCCATTGACACTTGCTCTTTTTCCGTTGATTTTCCTTTACGGATAATCTCATTATAAAAATCATGCGCGAATGCTGATGCTGCTGTTAACACAAGTCCTGCTACTACAGCTAAAATAGTTGCAAAAGCAATTGCTGATACGAAAGCAAATAAGAAATCTCCGCCTAATGCTTTTGCTAATAAAGGTGCTGCCATATTACCAGCAGGGTTTGCTTTAATAATCGCCTCATTTCCTACAAACGCTGCTGCTCCAAACCCTAAGAAAATTGTCATAATATAAAACGCGCCAATTAACCACGTCGCATATACAACAGATTGACGTGCAGTTTTTGCATCACGTACTGTAAAAAAGCGGACAAGAATATGTGGTAATCCCGCTGTACCAAGGACTAGTCCTAAATTTAAAGAAAGTGTATCAAGACCATCCTTATACTTTACTCCTGGATTTAAAAACGAATCTTTTAATGGAGTAGCTGTTTTCATGTGAGCGAACATTTCAGTCACACTGAAATTAAATTTGGAGAAAACGATAACAGAAATAATAAATGTCCCTGCCATAAGTAGTACAGCCTTTACAATTTGAACCCAGCTCGTAGCTGTCATTCCTCCAAAAATAACATACACAGTCATAAGTGTACCTACGATTAATACAGATGTTGTATATTCAATACCTAATAATAGTTTAATAAGTGCACCCGCACCAACTAATTGTGCAATCATATAAAAAATTGAAATCGTCATCGTATTAAGCGCTGCTATACCACGAACTTTTTTCGCATCAAAACGTGCCGCAATCATATCCGCTAACGTGTACTTCCCTAAATTTCTAAGCGGTTCTGCGACAAGATATAGAACAACTAAATAAGCAACTAAAAAGCCGATACTATAAAAGAACCCATCAAACCCAGTTAACGCTATCGCTCCGGCTATACCAAGAAATGACGCAGCAGACATGTAATCCCCAGCAATAGCCAGACCATTTTGCCAGCCAGTTAATCCCCCTCCAGCCGTATAAAATTCACTCGCATTTTTCGTTTTTTTTGATGCAAAATAGGTTATGACGAGCGTACCAAGGACAATAATTAAAAATAGTGCAAACGCAGTAGTATTCAAATTCAGCCCCTCCCTTTTTGCATATCTTGCAGAATTTTTTGCGAAATTTCATCAAAGGATTCGGCTTTCTTGCTGTAAATCATACATAATGACCATGTCATAATAAATTGCGCAAAAGCAAATACCCATGCCCATGTCACATCACCAAACGCCGGTGTATTAAGCACCTTTGAATACGATGTTAAAATAGGTAGTGCTATAAAAAAACTTAAAAAGAAAATACTCATTGGAATGATAAACTTCTTTTTCGTATTTAATAACAATTGAAACTCTTCAGACTGAACAACTTCTGTATAATTCACCTCATTTTTTAACTTACGTGCTGACGTATCATCTCGTTTCATTCTCTGGTCCCCTCTCTTAACTTAAAATACAATTCCCCTTGCATACACAAAGACTAAATTTTATAAATATTCAGAAACTTATTTTCATTTTAGACAATCCGTACATTCCTGCAAAGATTTTTCGATAGACATTTTTCGTCATTTTCTCTTAAATTCCCAATATACTTTTTTAACATAAAATTTGATTGATTCGATTAAACTTTTATTCCCATTAAAATAGAAGAAAGAAGTAGTGCTTATCGCACTACTTCTTTCTTTGTCTCCTTTTCTAAATTACGAGCTGTTTCACTTAATTCAACGTCTTTTCCATCTTTAAGTGTTCCAAATATAAAATCGAATACTGGATTTGAAACTCCGAACCAAAACTTTTCATTTTTATAATGGTGTAATATGTGCTGTTTTTTTAGCCATCTTCCAAACTTAGTGAAGGGACGAATCGGTTTATGTGCAATATAATGTTTCCATTCATAAACGAGGAGCATGATAATCATTCCGATTCCGAATGAAAGTGTAACAGTAACACTTTTTGTAATACCATACGTTATAAGTAAATATATAGTAAAGCTAGGTATACTAAACCATACAGGCAAAAATAAAAGTTTTAAATCATCTGGATATACGTGATGATCATAATGTAATCTTCTTAACATTTTTAATAAAAATGCGTTTTTAGGCGGCTTTAAATGGAATAAAAAACGGTGTGTCATATATTCGTTAAACGTATAAAAAACAATCCCAAACATACACGCTAACATACCAATCCATGTGAAAAATTGCATTTTTAAAATAATAATAAAAATTAATAGAACACTATACATAATAACAATATCATGTTGTAAAAAAAACTCTTTCACCACTCTCTTCATCTTACTTCCCCCTTTTCCACAAAAACAGCCGCAACATATCGTTACGACCATTTTTTTCTATTTCATTCTTATTCTATTCACTTTACAAATTTGCCTGCTGTTCTATTGTCGAGAAAAAAGTGTTCGGACCAAATATATTTTGCTTCGGAATAATGTGTTCTACTGCAAACACTGTTACTTCTCCTCTTTGTACTTCTCCAATAATGAGACCAAATACTTCATGATTTACCGCAAACGTTGGTTGTTTCGTTTGCAGTAACCTTGCTGCATTTTTAAATACCGCTTCATATAGTGGATTCCTATCAGTAATTTCTTTTCGGATTTTTGGTGCTAAAGTGATGATAATTTCTTTTCCGTCAATAGTGGTTCGATACATAAAAATCTCCCCTTCAATCTTATATGAACAACTGTAAAGCTTTGTATGCAAAATGGATAGAATATCCTACTAAAATAATACCTGCTCCGGCTGTAATATAGCCAAGTGCTTTTTTCTTTAATAAAGTTCTTCCAAAATGTACAGAAAAAGCAATATTTAAATTCCACAAAATAATACCAACAATAATACAAAGACTGTACAAAAAAGCTTCTTGTTTCGTTACCTTTGTAAGCAACGAGCTAAGTGTACTTCCATATATACCAAACCAAAAAACGAGATTTAATGGATTGGATATCGCAATTAGAAATCCTGCCATAAAAGATTGTTTAAGTCCACCTATCTCTTCTTGTTTATATTCCATATTAGAGTGAGAAATTCCTTGTTTTACACTTTGAAACCCTAAATAAAACAACAAGAAAAAACCAGCGCAATACATAAAAGCTTGTACATATGTATACATAAACACAGAAGATAAACCAAAATAAATAAGCAGCATAAACAAAATATCAGCAGTCATTCCTCCGATTCCAACAATCCACGCATGCCAAAATCCACGTTCAATTCCTCGTTTTAACATTTCAATATTAATCGGACCTACAGGTGCAGCTAATGAAATACCTAATACTATTTGTTGTATAATTGCTCCAAACATCACTCTATCCTTTCTACTTCTTTTACTATTAAGTAATGATGCAAATAAAGAAAATAGACTAGCTTTCATAAAAATTATTCACTAATACAATACCCTTTTTTATCCAAAATATGCAAAAGAGCCATCCAATTGATGGCTCTTATTTCTCTACTCTATGATGAAAAGGACATTTACCTTTAATCGGCTCAATATCATCCCCTATGAAATATTGTTTCCATTCACGATGATTAGGATCGCCGTAGTGACTAATGTTAGGGTGCTTCGGCAACTGATCCCACTTTTCAACTCGTTCACGGACCATTTGTCTTGAATACGACCCTTTAGGACGATCTCCTTCTAATCCATCGAAAATAGTTCGTGGCTGGAATCCAATAACGAGAGAATTTCCTAAATGCCTAGTCTTTCGCTGTTTATAAGCTGGCGCATTCCCAAATGCAAATATTGGTTCACCACCAAATGAAAATTCCCATAAATGATGGTCTGGATTTTTCGGGATTTGCTTTGGCCATAATTGATTATCTTGTTCATGCAAATATTGTAGTACTTTCCAAAAATAATCTCGATAATATTCGATTGATTTTTCTTCACATTCCGGTTCCACAAAAAGAAAAAATCCTCTTCTTACAATCGGCCGCTCTTTCATTAGCTCCAAAAAAGTTAACATTGTATTGGGCAAATGACTCCAATCATTATGAGAGAGAAATGAATAACGAAGTTCATTCTTCTTCAAAGCTGTTAAACCGAAATAACACGGGAAGGTTGGTTCTAACACGACACTCGAAAAATCATGAAATTCTTTTGCAACCCAATTTGGTATGTCGACTCTATTTTTCATCCCTTCATTATCTAATAAATAAGACTTATCCATTCTTTCACCTCATTATGTACAGCATTCACTTAAGAATATTACATACTCGGCTTGTCCTATACCTTTTTAAAAATTCGAGAAAAATTAATTCAAAATACAAAATTTTAAAAACGCTTACTTGACTAAATTCTACCAATTCATGTATATTTAAATTAATCATTTAGCAGAATATTCGATAATATAGCATTTTTTATTTTTATTATTTTTTAATGAATTTCACTAAATGAAAAAAGGAATCGTTTTTAGGAGGAATTGTGACATGCAAGGAAAAGTAAAATGGTTTAACAATGAAAAAGGTTTTGGATTTATCGAAATGGAAGGCTCTGAAGATGTATTCGTACATTTCTCTGCTATTCAAAGCGACGGCTACAAAGCTTTAGAGGAAGGTCAAGAAGTATCTTTCGACATTACTGAAGGAAACCGTGGACCTCAAGCTGCTAACGTAGCAAAACTTTAATCCCACATATGACAGGAGGTTACCTTACTTGGTAACCTCCTTTGTTATTCCTTTGTATATTTCCGTTTTCCAGAGCAAAAACTATGTGAAATGCGCAAAATACAAAGGAGGCAATAACAATGGGGTCACATGTAAATGATTTTGAAGAAGTAAAATTCCGTGTAGAAACTGCACAAAAAATGGTAGGTTCTGCAACAATTTCAATGGATCCAGACACATTAGAGCATGCCACTACTGCAGTAGAATCGGCTCGTTCTCAGCTTGAAATCATGAAATCCGTTGCAACGGATTTAGATGAGCCATTTCTAATGAATGAAGAAAAAAAATTAAGTAAATGCGAGCATCAATTACACGAAGCGAAGCACTAAAAAACATCCAGAGAAAATTCTCTGGATGTTTTTTTATGACAATTGCTCCCCATACTTTTTCAACTTCTCTCCAACCGTACATTGCCGTATACAAAAAGAATGGGCATAGTATTTACTATGATTTTTCCGATTATGTTCTTGCAGGAAACACCCTCCGCAATACGTTTCTAATAAGTCATTTACCTCTGTAATGAGTTGCTTCTTCTTCACGTGTGCACCTCTCTATTCGGTTATTTCTTTATGACTATCAATTGTCGTCCCTTCTAATGCTTGCGCTGCTAATTGATGTGCCTCTTTATTTTGTTTTCTAGATATCGGTTCACAAATAAGCTTTAATTTCATTTGCTTCGCTTTTTGTTCAATTTGATCTAAGTAATGATTTAAATGTTCATCATAGCAAGGCCATTCACCAGCTAATTGCTGCAGTACAACTTGAGAATCTCCACGAAGTGTAACTGCTTCATATTTAATTCCTAATTCCTCGAGTGTATTCATCCCGTATAATAATGCTGCATACTCTGCTTCGTTATTATCATATATACCTTCTATGTATGCATTGCGACGAATTCGGTAATTTGTATTTCCTTTTTTATAGTATACACATATACCAACCCCAGATTCTTTCGTCTGTACATCATAACCACCATCAAAATAAACTTGAATTTCTTGCGGATCTTCCTCCACTTGCTTACTCAGTTTTTTCATTTCTTTTAATGACCATTCCGCGTCCATTTCATCGAAAAATAAAAGTTCTTTCACCCTACCTGTTTTCTCAAAATCCTCCGCAAATTGAAGCACTTCTTCTATGTTCATATAATCTGTTGTTAATTCAGTTTGTAAACCACGCTTCGTTTTATACAACCAATGTATTTTATATTTCATACTAGATTCCCCTTTTATAAGACTTCTTATATTTATCCCGCATGAACGGTCAGTAAGACTCCCACCTTAAAATTTAACGAAAGCAAAGAAGTTAGGCGGGAGTCGGGCTGTCCGTAAATGCCCGATTGGTGCGGGCTAATAATCAGTGGGGTCCCCCCACTGATTAAAGTTTCACTTTATTTTATTATATTTTATCAAGAGTCACAGTATTATATACAATTTAATCACATACAAAAAGAGCCATCCTAAGTAAGGACAGCTCTTTCATCTATTGCATAAATCTTTCAAATTGCACTCGCTTATTAATCCAGTACATTACAGGCATACCAATTGCCATTACAACAAATTCACCAACTGCACAAGTTAGCCATGTCAATAAAAATGGCAGATCAAACGCAAGATGAAGTTCAATTGCAATCATAAACATTGTGACTGTAAAAATAACTGTATTAAAAATCATACGAGCCCAAACACCTTTAATGAAGCGCATAGAAATAATAGTTGCAAGTAATGCAAGAATTGATTGCCCTACTCCAAATACTAAATCATAAGCGATCATAGGTGAGAAAAAGAGATTCGTTAAAAATACACCTAATACAATCCCGTAAATTGCTTTCTTATTGAATACAACGAGATGATTAAACATCTCTGAAATACGAAACTGTACACTCGTAAAGCCAAATGGCTGAATAAGCATAGAAACAGCAATATATAATGCCGCTAAAATACCATTACCGACTAATGTTCTTATATTCATGACAAAATCTCCTTAGTTTTTTTACGTGGGATGGTTTCGAACCACGTTATTCGTTTTTTAAGCAACAAGATTATATTTTACGCAATAGACACTCTCTCGTCAATAGATTCCTATCATTAACTACCTTTTTTCTTTTAGAAAACGTATAATAAAACATATGAAAGTTTTAGGAGGTTTCACTTCATGACAGCAACAATTCAAAATGAAAAAGTGATCGTTTCCATTTCTGACAAAGGTGCAGAATTACAAAGCGTTCGCTTAAAAGAAGATAACACTGAATACTTGTGGCAAGGCGATTCTACTTATTGGGGGCGCCGCGCACCAATTTTATTCCCAATTGTCGGCCGATTAGTAGATAATACATACTACGTGGATGGTAAACCGTATTCTTTAACACAACACGGCTTTGCTCGTGATCTTACATTCTCTGTACAAGAACAAAGTGAAACGAAAATCACTTATATTGTAACTAGCAATGAAGAAACATTAAAAAAATACCCATACGAATTCGAATTACTCGTTTCTTATGAGCTAGACGGACAAATCGTCCATGTAACATATGAAGTAAATAATCCTGCTTCAAAAGAGATGTTCTTCTCAATCGGAGCACATCCTGGTTTCAACTTCCCCTTATTAGAGGGCGAATCATTTACTGATTATCATTTAGCATTTAATGGTTCTGAACGCTTAGAAACAAGCGTATTAGAAGGACCTTATCTTTCAAGTAAAAAGCAATTAATTGCTGAAAATACGAATGAATTACCACTTACATACGATTTATTCAAAAATGATGCGCTTATTTTTGAAAATATGAATACGGATGAAATCTCTATTCGTTCTCATAAACATAATAAATTTGTAAAAGTAGAATTTGACGGATTCCCATTTGTCGGCGTATGGACACCAGGCGAAAACGCACCTTTCTTATGTATTGAACCTTGGTACGGTATTGCTGATGAAGTAAATCCGGCAAAAGATTTCAAGGAAAAAAAAGGAATTCAATCTTTACAAGCGAATGAAACATTTACATGTCGTTATAGTATTACAATCGGCTAAAGTACTCTATCCCCTACTTCAAAGAAACATATAAGTAGGGGATCATCTTATAATTTGGAGGTTTCTCATTTTGATTGAAGTATATATTGATGGTGCATCAAAAGGAAATCCTGGTCCTTCTGGTGCAGGAGTGTTTATTAAAGGCGTGCAACCAGCTGTACAGTTATCATTGCCCCTTGGGACAATGTCCAATCATGAAGCAGAATACCACGCTTTACTTGCGGCATTAAAATATTGCACGGAGCATAATTATAACATTGTCTCTTTTCGTACCGATTCGCAGCTTGTCGAGCGAGCTGTCGAAAAAGAATACGCAAAAAATAAAATATTTGCACCACTATTAGAGGAAGCATTGCAGTACATAAAAAGTTTCGATCTCTTTTTTATTAAGTGGATTCCAAGTAGTCAAAATAAAGTTGCTGATGAATTGGCTAGGAAAGCTATCTTACAAAATTAACGGGGGTATGAGTGTGAAAAAGGATTGGATTGCTCCTCTTGCTTTATTATTTGTCTCTTTTATTTGGGGAGCTACGTTTGTTGTCGTCCAAAATGCTATGTCTTTCGTTGGTCCATTTACTTTTAATGGGATTCGCTTTTTATTCGCTGGAATTATTTTATTATTCGTTCAAATGATTTTCTCAAAAAAAGCTTCAAAACAAGATATAAAACAGAGTAGTCTCGCTGGATTGATTGTTGGATTCTTTTTATGTGTTGGCTATGTATTACAAACATTCGGCTTACTTTATACAACTTCTTCAAAAGCTGGTTTCTTAACAGGGCTTAGTATCGTTATGGTACCAATTTTGTCTTTTATCTTTTTAAAACAAAAAGCTACCATTTTCATCGTACTTGGCATTGCTGTAGCAACAGCAGGTTTATACTTATTAACGGCTGGTGATTCTTTTCAATTAAACATTGGAGATATACTCGTTCTCGGTTGTGCAGTTGCTTTTGCTGCCCATATTCTTGTTAACGGTTTCTTTTCTAAGAAAATATCACCTTTATTACTAAGCACCTCTCAAGTATTAGCTGTCGGTATATTTTCTTCTATTTGCGCTTTTTTGTTTGAAGATTGGGAAAAATTATTTTCAGTTTCACTATGGACGAATCAATCCTTTTTATTCGCTCTATTTCTAACTTCCCTATTTGCGACATCCATTGCTTTTTTCATTCAAACATCGGCACAAAAACATACTTCTCCAACAAGAGTAGCAATTATTTTCGCAATGGAGCCCGTTTTTGCTGCATTAACAGGCGTTCTAGTTGCAAATGAACAGCTTTCTATTTCTGCTATTATTGGATGTCTATGTATTTTCCTAGGTATGGTTTTTGTTGAATTACCTTCCAAAACAAAAAAAGAAGCGCAGGCTGCGTGAAGTTACGCTTGTAACTTCCGCATAAAAGCCTTAGCGCTTTTTTTATCTGTAATTTCTTCTTCTTTCAATCGTTCTAATAACGCGACAAAATAACTGCCATCAAACTGTAATTGATGTTTAATCGTCGCTTCTATTGCTACGTTCACAATCCCATCAGATGCAGCAGTATATCCTTGTCCGAACATAATAAATCCTTGTGCTTCCTCTGATAATTTAAATCCTTTCGTATGTAAGAATGAAAGATAATCTTCTACTGTTTGCATGATATTCCCACCTACTCAAAAATTCTCCACTTCTTATCATACATGTTTTTATACTCTATGAGAATGAAATTTATTTGACAACTTTGTAAATCTATCGTCTACTTCTTAGAAAAAAGAGGAGTTCCTTACAATATAAAAGAATATGTAAAGTGGAATTTATTTTATATTAAAGGGGATATCGAATGAAACAAGCACTATTAATTATCGATGCTCAGCAAGAATTAATGGATGGAAATGAACAAGAAAATGAAGTTTTTCGTAAAACCGAGCTATTATCTACACTAAATACAGCCGTACAGAAAGCAATAGATGCAAATGCCCTTACTGTTTTCGTAAGAGATATCGATGTTGCTTCTGGTAGCGGAGAAGGATTTGAAGTACATAATCAAATTAAAGTACCTCAGTCTGCAATCCTTATTAATAAAGCAGCAACAAACTCATTCTATGGCACTTCTTTACTTGAACTTTTAAAAGAAGAAAAAATTAATCATATTGTTATAGGTGGATGTAAAACAGAACATTGCATTGACACCGCAGTTAGAACAGCTACTGTACAAGGATTTGACGTTACATTAATTAAAAATGGTCATTCCACAACTGATTCTGACGTATTGTCTGCAGAGCAAATTATTGGTCATCATAATAAAACTCTACACGGTCATTATAATGTTGATCATTTTTCTATGGTGAGAGATATCGAGGAAGATCTCTTTCAGCCAACTCACGACCAATATCGTGATTAACGAAAAAGAATCCTTTTCACAAAAGGATTCTTTTTTATCCAAAAATTTGCGCTGCAATACTGTATAGTTCTCCATTTCTTTTCAAAAATTGATCACTATTTTTTATCATAATTGGTGGGGTATTAACCTTTTGAAAACCAGTAATCTCTAATTCTTTCATGAAACCTTTCTTTCCTTCTGGTACATCAATTCTTAATTTACCATGATGCTCTCTTGCTAAATAATGTACCATTCTCATTGCCATCGCATCATTTTTAGCAACGACCGGTCCTATTATTTTATTTTCTGGCGTTTGTATACTTAAACCGTAACCTAATACATTTTGTTGTGCATCCTTTGTAACAATACATTGTTCAATTTGAATAATTCGATACTTTAAAAACTCTTCTCTATTTGTTCCAAATGCATCTTTATCTATTTGTATTATTTCTTCTAAATCACGTTCTTCATAATTCACAATATACTCTTCATTTCCTACACAATGGTAGTTCGCATTGTACGAGTTACATATGTATTTAGAAACATAACTAACAGCCCTGAATCCTAGTTTTTCATATAAAATTTTTCCCTCATCCGTGGCAATAAGCATAATGGGGGTTTGAGTTAATACGCTTTTAACACATAAATCCGTTATTATCTTTCCAATCCCTCTTCTTTTATAATCTGGATGTACAATTACCATTCCAATTGAGGCTAATCTCTCCCCGTATAGTATAATTGCTGCGCTAGCAATAAGCTCTTCTCTCTCATTTACTACACCATATACTATACCCGTATTCAAAATCATCTCAATTTCCTCTCTCTTGTAATCCCAGCCAATATGAGAAGATAATGCTACAATATCCTCTATTCTCCCTTTCCTAAGACGCTCCACCCTAATCTCCACTTCAATCATTCCCCATCTCCTTCTTTAGACGTTTGAACCATTCTGCATGAATCAACTTGTACATGTTTCCCTTTATCACTCACACACATATCCTATTTTGACCAAGACTATATTGTAAATGAGGTGACAACATGCCCATTACGAATCGATTTTCTACCACCACTAACGGCGCACTCGCTATTACAGGAAATACACTAGGCTTAAGTAAAATTAGTAATCTAAACCGTGCTGGTACAATCGGGGCAATTGGTGCATTCGTAACTACGAATACTGCTTTACAAGTACCTACTTTTCCTGCTGGTACAACGTTAAACTATACACAAAATAGTTCTACCGCTCTTTTAAATATCCCTGCTGGTAGCACTATTCTTTACGCAGAACTTGTTTGGGGTGGAAACTATTTATCTCGTGATCAAAACATTACGAGTGTATTAGGAAACCCAGTTTCTTTTACAACACCTGTGTCAACATACTCGATTACCCCTTCAGCTGTTACAGCTTCAAATCAAACATTCGTTTCTGGATCTGTCACATTTGGATTTTATACACGATCAGCGGATGTAACATCACTCGTTCAAGCTGCTGGATCTGGATCTTATACAACAGGTTCTGTTCCTGGACTTGTAGATCCTTTAGACGCTTCTAATGGAGCCATTAATTCTGCAGGATGGACGCTTATTGTCGCTTATCAAAACGGTTCATTACCCGCAAGAAATTTAACAATTTACGTAGCTGGTAACCGTGTTTCTGTAGAAACCGGTAGTGCAGATGTATCTGTCTCAGGGTTTTTAACACCTGCCGGGGGACCTGTAAGCGGGAGATTATTTTTAAGTTCTACTGAAGGGGATGCTGATTTAACTGGGGATCAAGCTTTATTTGGACCAAATTTCAGTTCATTAAATGCATTATCTGGGCCAAATAATGCTGTTAATAATTTCTTCGGTTCTCAAATTAATAATGCTGCAGGGAACTTAGATACAACTGGTACATTTGGAACGCGAAACCAGAGTGCCTCTACAAGTACAAATATCTCCGCTGGAAGACAAGGATGGGACATTACTTCCATTGATATTTCTCCTTATTTAACAAATTCCCAAGTATCTGCCGCAATTCGTTTAACTACTAACGGGGATGCATATATGTTAAATACAGTCGGTTTACAAATCAATATAAACTCACCTAATATACAAGCAACTAAAAGCGTGAATAAAAGTGTCGCTACAATTGGAGATATTCTAACCTATACAGTTACTGTTCCTAACACCGGGCTTCTTCCTGCAAATAACGTTACTTTTACAGATGTTCTCCCTAACGGTACTTCCTTTATACCTGGAAGCGTAACGATAGATAACGTACCACAAACAAACGCAAATCCGGTCGCCGGTATATCTCTGGGGACAATTAATAATGGCTCTTCTCGTACAGTAGCTTTCCAAGCGACTGTCGTTTCTCTTCCAAGTCAAAATCCTATCTCTAACACTGCTAATATTACATTTCAATATACACCGATTGCCGGAGGAACGACTTTTAACGGTCTTGCAACAAGTAACTCTGCAGGAACACAAATTAACCTCGCAGATATTAATGGCACAAAATCAGTTAACAAACTTTTTACCGATATTGGTGAAACGTTAACTTACAGTATTGCCTTAGCTAATATAGGAAATATCGCTGCAACTAATGTTATATATACAGATCCGATTCCTAGCGGGACTACTTTCATTCCAGGGAGTGTAACTGTTAACGGAGTTACTCAAGGGGGAGCAAATCCCGCTAATGGTATATCAATTGGATCTATTGCTGCAAATTCTACTACTACTATTTCCTTTCAAGTATTCGTTCCTTCTATCCCACAAACAAATCCAATATTAAATAGTGGTACAACAACATATCAATACATTCCTGTACCAAACCAGCCGGCAGTAAGCGGGACTGACACGACGAATATTGTCTCCACGCAAGTGAATAATGCTACTGTAACAATGACAAAAGCAGTAGATAAAAACTATGCAGATATTGGCGATACACTGACTTACACTGTTGCCTTTACAGGAACAGGTAATACGAATGCGAACAATGTTATTTTTACAGATGTCATTCCTACAGGAACAACTTTTGTCCTAAACAGTTTAACAATAGATGGTACGACACAAGTTGGAGCAAATCCGGCTAACGGTGTGAATATAGGATCCATCGCAACTGGCACAACCAAAAACGTTTCATTTCAAGTAGTAGTTAATACAATACCCGCGTCAAATGTCGTATCTAACGGATCAAGCGCTTCTTATCAGTACACCGTCAACCCTAGCCAATCGCCCGTTACGAAAAACATTTCTTCTAATCTCGTTTCTACTCAAATTAATAATGCGAATTTATCATTAACAAAATCTACAAATAAACAATTTGCCACAATTGGCGAAACGATAAGTTATACAATCCTTATTACAAACAGTGGAAATACGCCCGCTAATAACGTTCAACTAACAGATCCACTTCCAAACGGAACGATATTAACATTAGGTTCTGTAACGCTCAACGGCGTTTTGCAAAATGTAGATTCTCTCGTTGCTTTACCTATCGGCACAATTCCTGGTGGAGCTACTTTCACCTTATCCTTCCAAGTAACAGTCATTAACATTACTGCACAAAACCCTATCATTAATAACGCTTTCTCCTCTTATATTTACACTGTAAATCCAAGCCTGCCACCAACTTCAAAAACAGCAAATTCTAATTCTGTTACATCAACAATTAGACTAGCAAATCTTCATGCTAATAAATCTGTAAGTCAAACGTTTGCGGAAGTTGGAGATGTATTAACTTACACCTTTGCTCTTACAAACGCTGGAAATGTTACAGCGGACAATGTATTACTATCCGATTCCATTGCGAATGGCACTTCCTTTGTACCGAACAGTGTTATAGTTAACGGTGTTACTCAGCCGGGCGCAACACCAGCTAGCATCAATATTGGTAGCATCAATGCTAATACTACAATTACAGCTTCATTCCAAATATTAATAACTAGTATTCCAAATCCTAATCCTATTTTGAATAGCGCTTCCATCTCCTATAACTTTATCGTTGATCCAAACGCTTCTCCTGTAAGTACAAACACAACTACAAACACTACATTTATCCAAGTTAATGATGCAAATGTAATTTCGGCAAAATCAGTGGATCGAGCGTTCGCTACTGTTGGAGATATATTAACTTATACCGTTATTTTAACGAATGCAGGAAGCGTTTCTGCTGATAATCCTACTTTCATAGATATAAATCCAGATGGTACTACCTTTATTCCAAATACTTTTCTTATTAATGGCGTTTTGCAAAACAATGCAGATCCAAATATCGGTGTCCTGTTACCTTCTATTCCTGCTAGCGGATTAATTACCGTTTCTTATCAAGTAACTGTCACTGCTTTACCAGCCCAAAATCCAACAACTAATTCATCGAGTACACAGTATAGTTTCGTTCTAAATCCAGGTGATCCACCAATTATAGAAACATCTTTAAGTAATACTGTAAGTACACAAATTAATTTAGCAAATGTAGTTATTGTCAAAGAGGTAGATTTAACTATTGCCGATGTCGGGCAACCAATCACATATACAATTTCCTTAGCTAACCTTGGGAATACTACAGCAAACAATGTTGTTGTTACCGATATAATCCCTCCCGGCACCACTATCGTACCAAATAGTATTTTTATAGGTGGCGCTTTACAGCTAGGTGCAGACCCAAGTACCGGCCTTCAAGTCGGCTCCATTCCTGCAGGTGGTTTTACAACGATTGTTTTTCAAATAAGTGCAAATGGGCTACCTTCACCAAATCCAATTCAAAATAGCGCTTCACTTCAATATAACTTTATCGCTGATCCAAATTTACCTGTTGTTGTGAAAAACGCTACTAGTAATATAGTAACTACACAAATTAATACTGCTAATATTGTTGCTACAAAACTAACGAGCACAAATTTCGCTGATGTTGGTGATGTCATATTATATGCGACTATTTTAACAAATAACGGGAATATCCCTGCTTCTAATGTAACGTTTACAGATATCATTCCAGCGGGTACCCTGTTCATTCCTAATACTGTAACGATTAACAATGTCCCTATAGCAAATGCAAATCCTGCTAACGGTATTTTTATCGGTACGATAGGAGCGAATTCATCACGAACCGTTGCATTCCAGGTTCTTGTACCAACTATCCCTGCTGTAAATCCGATTACGAATCAATCAAGCACAACATTCCAATATACGTACGATCCATCCAAACCAGCTGTAATGCAGATGGTGGCTTCTAACACGGTACAGACAACTATTAATAACGCCTCAATTGCCGCTACAAAATCTGCAGATAAACAGTTTGCTAACGTAAATGATATTATTACGTACACGACTACTTTAACAAATAGCGGGAATACACTTGCATCAAATATAGTATTTACAGATGCCATTCCAAGTGGGACTTCATTTATTCCAAATAGTGTAACAGTAAATGGTACTACACTCCCTAATATAAATCCAGCAAATGGCGTAGCAATTGATCCAATAAACCCCAATACAAATACAACAATCTCATTTCAAGTAATAGTAAATTCCATCCCTAATCCAAATCCAATCCCGAACCAAAGTAATACAACGTACCAATATTTCGTAAATCCTAACTTACCTCCAGCATCCGCCAATGCGTTAAGTAACGTAATAACAACTCAAATTAATAACGCTACGATCGTCGCTACTAAATCAGTGAATACACCGACAGCTGCAATTGGAGATATCGTTACCTATACGATTGCAGTTACAAACACAGGTAATATCCCTGCTAGTGCAAATGTTTTAACGGATGGACTTGGCGCAGGAGCTTCATTTATCCAAAACTCCGTAACTATCAATAATGTTCCACAACCAGGATTAGATCCATCACTTGGTATTCACTTAGCAGATATTCCACCAGGTAATACTGTATTTATTTCTTTTCAAGCACAAATTTTAGCGATACCGCCTAGTGGCACATTAACAAATAACGCCCTTGTAAATTATGAATATACAGTGAATCCAAACCAATCACCTGCTGTTGGTAGTACAATTACAAACACAACAGTTACTCCAATCATTGATGCTACTCTATCTATAAATAAAACTGTCAATTCAACATTCGCTACTATTGGAGATACACTTACTTTCACTTCCACCATTACTAATTCCGGTAACACTACCGCAAACAATGTTATTTTTACAGATTTAATTCCAGATGGCACAACGTTTATTCCAAATAGTTTTACAGTAAATGGAACAACCATTCCTAATGCAAATCCACAAAATGGTATCAATATCGGTAACATAAATTCAAATGCATCAGTTATACTCAGCTTTCAAGTAAACATTACAACGCTTCCAAATCCTAATCCAATCCCTAATAAATCATCGCTTCAATATAGTTTTATTATAGATATTAATGAACCACCTGTTTCACGAACAGTTAAATCCAATAAAACTTTTACACAAGTAAATACTGCTTCCGTTATCGCAACAAAAACTGCGAGTAGTGCATTTGCTGCTGTTGGCGATACAATTACGTATACAACTACTCTCACTAATAACGGAAATACAACTGCAAACACACCTGTTTTTATCGATATATTACCACCTGAACTTTCATTCGTTCCTGATAGCGTACAAATTAATACCACCCCACAACTCGGATTTAGGCCAGATAACGGGGTTCCTTTAGACCCAATTCCAGTTGGAGGAACGACAACCATCAGCTTCCAAGCTATTGTCGGTTCAATACCAGCTTCAAACCCTACGATGAACCAATCTAGTACAACATACTCTATTATTATTGATCCTACCGAGCCGCCTGTTACAGAAACGGCTACTAGTAACCCCGTCTTAGTTCAAATAAATGAAGCAATCATTCAAGCAACGAAAAGTGTGGATCGTATCTTTTCTGACGTAGCACCTGGAAATTCATTTTTAACGTATACTGTTTTATTAGAAAATATAGGGAACACGACTGCTACTAATATCATTTTTACAGATCCGATTCCAAATAATACAGTATTTATAGAAGATAGCGTTCGAGTAGGTGGGGTTTTATTACCTGGAGTAAATCCAGCGAATGGGATACCAATTGGAGATATTATTGCAGGAGATTTTATAAACGTCACCTTCCGCGTGCAAGTAGTTAGTATTCCAAATCCAATTTTCACAATTGGGCCTGGGGGACCAAACTCACCGGTTGTAAACGGTGCTTCTATTAATTATCAATTTATGACAGGACCTAACTTACCACTCGTTTCACGAAGTACAACATCCAATTCTGTTTCGACACAAATAAATTCCGGGGAAATTGCAGCGGTTAAATCTACGGATAAAAATTTCGCAAAGATCGGCGATACCATTTCTTATACAATTACATTAAATAACCCTGGAAATGTCACTTCACAAAATATAATTTTCACGGATATTTTGCCTGATGGAACGACATTTATTTCCGGGACTCTTACAAGCGATTCTGGTACACAGCAAATTGGAAATCCAGCTAGCGGGATACAGATTGAAAATATAAATCCAGGTGGAACGGCCATTATTACTCTCAACGTACTTGTTACAAACATTCCAAGTATAAATCCAATTTCTAATTTTAGTTCTGTACAATTTGCACATGTGGTCGATCCTAGCCAACCTGCCGTATCACAAACGAATGTATCTAATGCGGTTTCGACAACTATTAATAGTGCAATTTTAACAACCCAAAAAAGTGCTGATAAATCTATAGTTTCAGTTGGAGATACGATTACGTATACCACTACTATTACAAATACAGGGAATACAGCAGCAACGAATATAACATTCACAAGCGCTATTCCAGCTAGCACTACATTCATACCAAATTCAGTTACAGTAAATGGAGTTCAGCAACCTGGTGCGCAACCAGCACTTGGAGTAAATTTACCAAATATCGCTCCTGGCGCGACAGTAACCGTTACTTTCCAAGTAAATGTTATTTCTGTGCCCCCTTCAAGCTCGATTATGGGTAACGATACAATTTTATATTCTTATACTGTTGATCCAAGCGGAACTCCTACTACAACTTCTACTTCAACGAATATTGTTACAAATCCTGTACTAGATGCCATGATAACGATGATTAAATCAGTCGATCAAACGCTTGTAACACTAGGTGATGCCATTACCTATACGACCATTTTAAAGAATAGTGGTAATACAAATGCAACTAACATTACTTTCACTGACCTTATTCCAGATGGTACAACGTTTATTACTGATAGCGTTACAATAGATGGCATCACACAAATTGGTCTTAATCCTAATACAGGTATAACGATTGGATCAATTGCTCCTAACAGCTCAATATCTATTGCATTTCAAGTTACCGCTACTTCTACACCAGCCCAAAATCCTATTGCCAATTCCGCGACTGCTTCTTACACATTTATCGCTGATCCAAATGCACCAATTGTTTCAAGAAATGTTACTTCAAACACAACGTTTACTACAATTAATACAGCTACCATTCTTTCATCAAAGCAAGTTGATAAAGCATTTAGCCATATCGGAGACACACTCACTTATACTGTCACTTTAACAAACAATGGAAATTCCTCCGCACAAAATGTTATATTCACAGATACCGTGCCGAGCGGAACTACTTTTATTGCAAACACATTTTCTATCAATGGAATTCCTCAAAGTGGTGCGAACCCAACGAACGGTGTAAATATTGGGCCTATAACAGCTGGGTCTACAGTAAATGTTTCCTTCCAAGTAAACGTGACCTCATTACCAACTGAAAATCCAATTGTAAATTTCTCATCGACATCGTACCAATTAGTCTCACCGCCTGATGCAGAAACTTCAATTAGTAATCCTGTTTCAACACAAATTAGAGAAGCTATATTATCTATGACGAAAAATGAAAGTGTATCCTTTGCAGATGTCGGGCAAACTGCTTTTTACACTACTTCTATTGCCAATGTAGGCAATACGGATGCAACTAATATTGTATTCACAGATGTATTACCAAGTGGACTCACATTTATTCCTAACACATTAACTGTCGATGGCATTTTACAACCTAATGCGGATCCAAATACAGGTGTATTACTTGCAGCACTTCCACCAAATGAAATATATAGTATCGTCTTTCAAGTTACAGTGAACAGCATTCCACCTATTAATCCAGCACCGAATACAGCATCAACGACATATGAGTTTACTGTTGATTCAGGTAATCCGCCGGTATCGAATACAGCTAGCTCCAACACTACACTTCTTCAAATAAACAACGCAAATATTATTAGCACAAAAACAGCAAATCTTACTTTTTCGGATGTTGGTAATACAATAACATTTACACTTAACCTTCCTAATACCGGGAATGTGGCTGCTACTGATGTTACCGTTATCGATATACTTGATAGCAATTTAAGTTTCATTCCAAACAGTTTCACAGTTAATGGGCAAACCATTCCAAACGCTGATTTATCTACTGGTGTAAATATAGGTTCAATTAATGGTGGTAATGCGGCAATCGTCACATTCCAAGCAACTGTTACTACACTTCCAACACTTAATCCAATTTCTAATTTTGCTTCTACCACATATCATTATGTCGTTGATCCTAGCCAGTCACCTATTACAACTTCCAATCAATCGAATACAACGACAACTCAAATTAATAGTGCTATCCTTACTGCACAAAAAAATTCAAATGCGGAAACGGTAGATATCGGGCAAGATATCGTCTACTCCGTTACAATTACAAATAGCGGAAATGTTAGTGCAACGAATGTTATTTTTACCGACCTTATTCCAGCCGGAACTTCCTTTGAACCTAATAGTTTTACACTTAACGGAATTAGCATCCCAAATGCAAATATAATTACAGGTGTTCCAATTGGTGATATCGCGCCAAACGAATCTGTCATCGTAGCATTTCATATTAATGCCAATGAAATTCCGCCTATAAATCCAATTTCCAACCAAGCTAGCGTTAGCTTCCAACATATCGTTAATCCAGCAAATCCTCCAGTTTCAAAAAATATTACTTCTAATAGCATTACAACAAAAATTGAAAGTGCTATTTTAAACACTATTAAAATAGGAGATAAAGCTTTTGCAACGATCGGTGATACGATTACGTATACAACCACTATTACGAATACAGGAAATATCTCTGCTAACAACGTTGTTTTCTCAGACCCTATACCGACATGGACACAATTTGTTGCAGGATCAGTCATTGTTGATGGCACTTCATTACCATCCGCTTCTATTATTAGTGGTGTTGGCATAAATACAATAACTCCAAATCAAATCGTAACAATTATGTTCCAAGTCCAAATAATAAGCAATCCAACAACCTTCACACCTGAACTCCAAAACTTAGGATTTGTTAACTTCCAATATAACGTAGGCAATTCATTACAGGCTCAGCCTGGCAATGTGGAGACGAACGTCTTCGTTACTTCTATTAATTCAGCAATACTTTCAGCTGTAAAAACTGCTAATACAGCCTTTGCGAATATCGGAGACACAATCACTTATACAGTTTTGATTCAAAACAGCGGCAATACAACCGCTACGAATTTAAATTTCTCAGATCTTATTCCAGCTGGAACGACCTTTGTTGAAAATAGTTTTGCTGTAAATGGAAGTATCATTCCAGGGGCAAATCCAAATAACGGAGTTAATATCGGAACCGTTAGCGCGGGTAGTACCTTAACTGTTACTTTTCAAGTCATAGTTACATCTACTCCACCTTCAAACCCAATTACAAACGTAGCATCTATTCAATACGCGTTTATTGTTGACCCGGCAGCTCCTCCTGTTACAAGCACAATAAATTCTAATGGCGCTTCAACACAAATTAATAACGCTACCGTTACTACTGTTTTAGAAGCAAATCGAGCGATCGTATCTATCGGAGATATAATTACGTATACAGCAACATTAACGAATACCGGAAACTTCCCTGCAAATTCTGTATTACTCATTAACGGAGTTCCTGAAGGGGCATTATTCGTTCCAAATAGTGTTACACTCAACGGGATTTCACTTCCAGACGCAAGTCCCACTCTCGGTATTCCAGTTGGTATTATCGCACCAGGTGATTCTGCTACTATTACGTTCCAATTTCTTGCAAGTTCTATTCCACCGCAAGGGACGATTATAAATCAAGCCATTACAAGTTACACGTATATTGTCGATCCAAATCAACCTCCAGTTACAGCAACATCCTCATCTAATACGGTTAATACAGCTGTCGTTGATGCATCGTTATCCGCAATTAAAAATACAGATTCTCTCGTACAATCTACCGACGGTACAATCACTTACACAGTAGTCGTTCAAAATAACGGAAATACTACTGCAAATACAGTTACTTTAACAGATTTGGTCCCAGAAGGAACTGCATTTATTCCGAATAGCGTGACCATTAATGGCGTTTCAGTTCCAGGTGCCGATCCAAACGTAGGAATACCATTAAACTCCGTTGCGCCGTCAGAAATCGTCACCGTCACATTCCAGGTTATCGTTCAATCCATTCCAAACGTAAATCCAATTTCTAATATAGCCCGTATTGACTATACTTTTATCGCCGATCCAACCTCTCCTATCATCTCTCGAACAATTACGTCTAATCCAGCTTTCACACAAATTTCGGATACGAATGTTCTTTCTTTAAAAGCTGTCAATGCACAACAAGCAACAACCGGTGACATTTTGACCTATACGATAACGCTAGAAAATACCGGAAATATTCCAGCTACTAATCTCATATTTTCAGATACACTTCCAGAAGGGACTACATTCGTAGAAAATAGTTTTACACTTAATGGAACAGCTATACTTGGTGCAAATCCAAATGTAGGGGTTGCTTTGCCTAACCTAGTAGCAAACGCTACTCACCTTATTTCGTTTCAAATTCTTATTAACGATTCATTCTCGCAACAATCGATTACAAATCAATCCAATACAACATATTCAATTCAACCAGATCCAAGCCAGCCGCCTATTACTGAAACATCTACAAGTAATATTGTCATTACAAATTTCGTGCAAGCACAATTGACAATTACAAAAACATCCAATCCAATAACTGTAGATATTGGCGGAACTATACTTTATATTTCTGAAGTGAAAAATATCGGCAATGTTGACGCAATAAATATTATTTTTACAGATTCTATTCCAGCTGGGACTACATTCGTTTCCGATAGTGTCACAATTAACGGTGTCCTGCAGCCAGGTGTAAATCCAGAAAACGGAATACCACTTGGAACAATTCCAGCAAACAGTTCCAAAACGATACTATTTCAAGTGCAAACAAACAATCCACCTACTGAAACCGAAATTGTAAATCAATCTTCTGCAAATTACCAATATGTAAGTATTCCTACAGCTCCACCGGTGAATCGCTCTGCAAATTCTAACATTGTTACAACATCACTTCAAAATGCAAATATTATTTCTGTTAAAAGCGCGGATGTAACTTTCGTATCAATTGGGCAAATTATTACCTACACAAATACACTACAAAATATAGGAACCATTCCAGCTAACAATACCGTGTTTATTGATAACATTCCAGAAGGTACTATATTCATTGAAGATAGCTTATCAATAAATAATGTGATTCAGCCTGGCGCGAATCCTGAAAACGGAGTAACTCTCAGCACGATACAACCAAATGAAACAGTCACTATTTCATTCCAAGTACAACTTACAAATATACCGTCCGGCAATACAGTCATTAATATTTCAGACACTTCGTACGAATACCAAATTGACCCTAGCTCTCCGATTATTCAGCGTAGATCGTTATCAAATGCAGTAAACACGGAAGTGCGGACGGCAAATGTTAGTGCAATTAAATCCGCCAATAGATCCATTACACGCATCGGTCAAATCATCACATATACAGTCGCCGTTACAAACGCTGGTACAGTACCTATTACAAATACTCTCCTAATTGACGCAATTGCTGCTGGCACCACATTCGTTCCAAATAGCATCCTTGTAGATGGCATACCAAGACCTAACGAAAATCCAATTACCGGTATCAATCTTGGTATTATCCTTCCAAATAATACGATTATTGTTACGTTCCAAGTAAATGTAGTCTCTATACCTGCACAAAATACTATTAATAATATCGCTGTTATACACTATGAATATCAACCGGAACCAAGCGCACCACCAATTTCAGAAACGACCTCTTCCAATACTACAAATATACAATTTATTGATGCTATTCTTATCGCTACAAAATCTGCTAATAAAGTATTAGCTAACATTGATGACACCATTGAATATACAGTATTCATTCAAAATAACGGATCTACTACAACTAACTCCATCTTTTTTACAGATACTATAGAAGATGGAACAGTATTTATTCCGGGAAGTGCAACAGTTAACAACACTGTACTTCCTGCAGCAGATCCGAATATCGGCTTTTTCATTCCTAATATTGCGTCAGGTCAATCGACAACAATAACGTTCCAAGTTTCCGTTACGAATTTACCAGCTTTAAATCCAACGCCTAATACTGCAAACATCGTCTACGACTTTATTTTCAATCCTGACTTTGCACCAATTCAAAAATCTACTACTTCCAATACTACTTTCGTCCAAATTAATGATGCCGATATCGTTTCACTGAAAACTGTTAATTCGACTTCTGTAACGATTGGCGACATTTTAACTTATACAACAACTTTAACGAATATAGGAAATACAGATGCTACTGCTGTTGTATTTACAGACAACATACCTGATGGAACAACCTTTATAGACGGTAGCGTTTTAGTAAATAATATTCCTCAGCTTAACGCGAATCCAAGTACTGGTATACTTGTAGGAACGATTGCACCTAACGTTTCTATCCCAGTCACGTTTTCCGTTACTGTATTAGCTCTTCCAGCTAGCGGTCGTATTCAAAATCAATCCACTTCTCGTTATACAATTAATGGTGAAGAACAAATATCGACTAGTAATATTACCTTCACTGAAGTTATTTCTGCTAATGTAATTGCAACAAAAACAACGCCTATCCAATATGCTGACCTACAAACTATCATCCCTTACACAATTTCCATCACAAACAATGGGAATATACAAGTAGAAAACATTATCGTTACTGATATCATCCCAGCAAATACGAGCTTTATAGAGAACAGTGTTATTGTGAATGGCACCGCTCGTCCAAATGACAATCCACTTAGCGGTATACAAATTGATAACATTCCGCCTAATACGACAGCAACTATTCTATTCCAAGTCCGGGTTACTTCCATTCCGCAAACAAATCCAATCTCTAACACGAGTACAATTGAATATGAATACACGGTACCAGATAGGCCACCTATTACCGCAACTATTATTTCATCAGCTGCCGTAACAGAAATTCATCACGCGAATTTAAATAGCAATAAAACTGTTGACCTTGCATTTGCAACGGTCGGTGATACGTTAACGTATACGATTACACTAAATCAAACTGGTAATGTTTCAGCAGATGATGTAGTCATTCAAGATATTATTCCTCAAGGTACTACGTTTATAGAAAATAGTGTCATTGTAAACGGAGAAACTGTTCCGGGAGTTAATCCAGTAAGCGGCATACCAATTGGTACTATAATTGTAGGTGGAGATGCCATCGCTTCATTCCAAGTAACTGTAACTTCTATTCCAACACCAAATGAACTCAACAACAAAGCAATTACTACTTTTAACTATATAGTCAATCCAAATAACTTACCTGTTACAAATACGACTACAACAAATACTGTCACAACAACTGTCCAAAATGATAATGTCGTTGCCATAAAATCTGTTAATGCCACGAATGCATTACCTAGTCAAACTTTAACGTATACAATTACAATTACTAATAGCGGTAATGTAACGATTGAAGACCTTCTTGCCATAGACACCGTACCAGTAGATACAATTTTCATTACTGGCAGTGTTACGATTAACGGGATCAATCAGCCTAATGCGAATCCTGAAAATGGTATTCCATTAGGAAACCTTGCTCCTAATGAATCTGTTGTCATTACGTTCCAAGTAACAATATCTTCTTCGACTCTTCAAACTGCTATCAATAACGACGCTTCTGTTTCCTATACTGTTACCATTGATCCGAATGAACCACCTATTACAATTACACAGCAAACAAATACCGTTACAACAACGATCGTTGATCCAATGGTGCGCATTGAGAAAAACGCTGACAAATCTTCTGTCGTTATAGGAGATATTATTACATTCACATTAGAGGTATTTAATCATTCCCCAATTCCTACAGTAAGTACTTCCGTTTTAGATATGATTCCAGCTGGTACAACATTTATAGAAAACAGTGTAACAATTAACGGTACTCCGGTTCCAAATATTCGACCAGACACTGGTATTAACATTGGTTCCTTATCGGCAGATGGAGTAGCAACTATAACATTTAAAGTTCTCGTAACTTCTATCCCTTCAAACAGTACAATTATCAATTCCGCAACAGTTACAGCTGCTTTCCAATTGACACCACAGGATCCGATTATTACTTTCATCGTTAATTCGAACATTGTTCGCATACCAGTTCAATTTATAACTGCAACTGTGCTTAAAAACGCTTCCGTTAGCTCAGCTTATTTAAACCAATATTTTGATTATACAGTGCGTATTACGAATACTTCCGAGATTTCACTTTCAAATATTTCATTACAAGACACCATTCCAGCAGGTTTACAATTTATGAACGGTACGGTCTTCATTAATGGGGAACGCTCTCCACTAGCGAATCCGAATATCGGTTTCCTAGTCGCTACTAATTTGGAACCGAACGAAACAATTATCGTGTTATTCACAGTACAAGTGATAAGTCCACCTATTAATAATGAATTTAAAAACAAGGCAAACGTTTCTTTACAACTTCAAGTCTCTCCTACCGATCCACCAATCACAGTAACCATTACAAGTAACGAAAACATCGTCACCTTCATTCCAGAAAATCCAGATGAAACACTTCCAAATTTAAATTGTTTCTTTGACGGTGAACGTTTCATACGCATTACTCCTCGAAATATACGAAATTACTTTTGGACTTGGATTTGGTGGCGTTAATCAAAAAAGAAAAAGCTTGTAGTTCGGATAATATCCAAACTACAAGCTTTTTTCATAAACAAAATTATCAATTGCTAGCAGCACTATATGCTACATGTCGTTTCTCAATCCGTTCTTCAATTTCTTTCATATTCTCTTTATTAGTTAGTAGGGATTGTTTATTTTCTATTAATAATTGTTTAAAGGATTTTCTCACTTTTTTTCGCATGTTTATTTTCCTCCTTGGGGGATGGTTTATATAAAAGATAACTTGAAACTTTAATCAATGAGAGGATTTACCCTCACTAATTATTAGCCTACATCAATCGGGCTTTTACAGGGAGTTACTCTTCCATCATCACTCTTTATTCAGCTATAATACTGAGATAGAAGTCCTATCTCCCGTTAATGTGGGATAAGGATTTATCTGTGTGTCCTTATAATAATTGATTGTTGTGAATTCCATTTGAACTTCAGATGAAAATTCCGTTTATTTTCTGACAACTTTGTGAACAAAAAAAAGAAAGGTTAATCAAAAATATATTTGATCAACCTTTCCATGCTCTTTAAAGCATATTAATTAATATTTCAGGTCTTCCCCAATTCATTTCGTTACAAACAAAGCGTAGTTTTTCTTCGTCCATTGTGTGTAACCCTTCTTCTAATAAGCATGAAATTGGAACTTCACAATGAATTTGCGCTAATTGTAAAGAGATATTTAAATTCTCTAAATCACTTTCAATTTTTGTGCGCTGCGCTTTCGTTAATGATGCTATATTTTCTAGCACTGCCGATACTGTCCCGTATTCTTGAATCAGCTTATACGCTGTTTTTTCACCAATACCTTTTACACCCGGATAATTATCACTTGTATCTCCCATGAAAGCTTTCGCATGAACAATTTGCCAAGGTTCTACACCTTTCTCTTCCATGATTTTTTCCGGTGTGTAATACTCGTAATTTCCAATTCCTTTACGAAGAAGCATAACTGTAACATTCGTATCAACAAGTTGAAGTAAATCTGTATCACCTGTCAAAATATAAACTTCCGCTTCATTGCAATATTGTTTTGCAAGCGTACCGATACAATCATCCGCTTCATAACCTTTCATACCGATTACAGGCATAGATAATTTCGCAGTCATTTCTTGCACTAAATCAAATTGCGGAATTAATTCTTCCGGCGGTGCTGCACGATTTGCTTTATAATTCGAGAAAGATTCCGTTCTAAATGTCGTACTTCCCATATCCCAGCACGTTACAATGTGCGTTGGTTCGATTGCTTGTGTTGCTGTTAATAAATGCTTCATATAACCATGAATCCCATTCGTCGGGGTACCATCTTGTCGTTTCATAAATTGTCCATATACACTTGTTGCGTAAAAAGCACGAAATAATAGTGCCATACCATCAACTAATAATACTTTTTTCATAATTCCTCTCCTACTAACAAAAAATAATAACCTCACGTTATCACGTAAGGTTATATATAGATTACCATTCTACGTTTTTGTTCAACTTTGTCTATTATACATTGTTTTTGTATATTTAGCATCATTAACACATTAAGGCATTCTACCGCAACAAGTATGAAGTATTCCTGAATACGTATTTTTACCTGTCGAAACAACTACAGCCTTTGCATTTCCGTCAACAATATACGTACCTTTGAAACATACATTTTCAAGTTCAAGTGGATTATAGTCTTTCATCCGTTTTAATGGAATAAATCGTTTACGTTCAAGATGATAGCAACTTTCAAATTTCTCAATACTAGCATCGTTTCCTGTCAGCATAGATTCATTTACTAATAAATCATTTGCATAAATAATACGTACATCTGCTGGCACTGTATCGCCCTCTGCAAGAAAAATCATATCTCCAGGTACAAGCTCTTGTACTGGTAATTTCATCATTTTTAGTTCACTGTTTAGCCCTGTTACGCTACAGCCAGCTACTCTAGAAACAGTAACTGTTTCACATTGTAATTCATCACCCATATTTTGTTTTGAAAGACCTGGGATCATTCCACTTAGCTTCATCATTACTTCCGCAATACGCGCTCTTTTTGAAGTTAATTCATTTCGTCCGTATACTTGAATACGCTTTTGTGCCTCTTTCATAGATAGTCCGTCTCTTGTTGTTTTAAAATACGCAAATACAGATTTTACATCTCTTGTTGCGATTTCAATTAATAAATCTTTATTTTTTTGAAGCATTGTTTGTTCTTTCATTGCTTTTTTACTTAATTTATACGAAGTGTTACCCACACTTTTATTTACATATAACATATTATCGTCTCCTCCTTTACAACATAGGAAGAAACGCTTTGTTTCTCAATTTATCCACTTTACTGTGAAAGTGTCTAGCGCTTAAATACTCGAATAAACGCTACATTATGATAAATATAGAGGGAGGAACAAGTCGTTTCCTGCCTACATCATATATTTTTGATTTGAAGTATATGGGTAACGGAACCGAGTCAGAATTTGACATGCTCCTCACCTCCTCTTTAATTTTTTAGTTATAATCTATACTATGAAATTACTCATAGTTTGCTAACAAAAAAGACCCTTACTCATAAGAGAGCAAAGGTCATTGCATACACAAATAAGCGATTCCTAATATAATACAATTAGAAATCTATGGACCTCTCCCTCGCCGAGTTTTAGCACTGTATAGCATAGGTTCATTACCAGCTACGTTAAGAAAAACCTTAATTCGATCATTCCTGTTGACCCATTGGCGTCTCTCGACATTTTTGGGCAGTAGCATTTCTCTATACAGGAGCCTCACCTAACAGAGACTTATTATAATTACATAGAAAATGTTACTCTTATTTAAAATAGATGTCAACACTTTGTATGGAAACTTGTCCTTATTACAATAACTATCTCGAGTTTAGTACACTAATACGCATCCTGCTCAGCGTTCGGCTACATAAATTAATTGAACACATATTGCAAAAAATTAGCAAATGAAAAATAAAACCCTTACGTTAAAATGTAAGGGTTTTAATACGTTACACAACCAGCAATTACAATTCCGATGGAAAGTGATAAAAACATAAGGAAAAGACCAACTGCTTGATTATCTTCTTCAAGACTTTTATTAATATTAAAACGTGGTGTAAGCCATTCCGCTAAATAAAAGACAATAATTTGAGCTAAGATCCCAACAGCTCCCCATGAAACCATATCAAGAATTGAAATAGAATTAGCAGCCGTTGAATATAAAACGATAGCAAGACCAAGTAGTCTTCCTCCAAGTACATAGCTTACCGCTTTATTCCCTTGAGCCATTAACTTAAATTCCTTAACTTTCGTTGTCACTTCCATAAGAAAAAGACCGATACACAAAAGTACAAGTGATACTGCTAAATATAGTAAAAAATTAATCATTTATTTTCCTCCTTCTTAATACCTACCGGTAAATAATACGATTCATTTCCCGTAATTTTTTCTCCGGCACGTATACCGATGCTGCTCGCTTTTCCAGCAATTAAAAAAGCCCCAAACACGTACGACAGCTTCTCAATTCCTTTTTCAGTTTCCAAAAATACAACTGGAAGCTCTGTATATTTCTGAAATATAGGCAGTGACGATTTATACGTTTTATGTGCATTTCGAATCATAATATTTGTATCCTTATTACGAATCGTAATCGTGTCACCTTCCCTACCGAACGAAGGTTTTTGAACGAAAGGACTTTTCCCCAAAAATAAATCTGGCTCTAAATATGTAGGAAGCATATATTCTTTAATCCACTTTTGTTCCTCACTTGTGTAAAAAGCACCTTCTTCTGCTAATCCCCAAATAAGACATTGAATTGATTTCGGCTGAAGTAAAAAGGCCGACAAAGGATTTATAATAAAAAGCTTTCCTTCTTTTACAAGTTGCAAAAGTTCTACTCCCACCAAATCCCCCGTTTCGGGATCTTGATCTTCAATTAAGTCTTCAATTGGATATGTTTGGCGATACAAAACATCAATTGGTACACCATCTCTATCTACTAAAGCATCATCTGTAATTCTAAGTTCTGTCATTGGCATCACTTTATTTTCAACATGGCATAGCCCACTCAAATACATAGTCGTATTCCAATCTTCTATATGTTCAGGATGAGCTGTGAAAACAACATTTGGATCTTCCATTCCTTTTGTAAACTCCATTACGGCTTTTGTAATACCAGAAGAAAGTAAGCGCTCTTGATTTGCATTTGGATCATCATAGCCTAATTCTTCACAAACTTTTCCATTCATTTGAAAGCATTCCACAATAAAAGTTGGAGTATCACTATTAAACTCAAGCATTTTAATACGATTATCCTCTGTTAAAGCAAAATCAAATCGTGAAATAACAGATTCAGGATACATCCCTTTCAGTCTAATAAAAGGCAAGCTTGCAGTTGGAAAACCGAGTTCAAGAAGCTGTTCATTAGATACATTCCGAAGAAGTCTAGCAGTCTTAAAAAATATTTTCCCCATTCGTTCAGTTGCTACTTGTAATTGTTTCATCGTTTGCTCTGTTATCGGGAAAACATGAAACAAACTATACTCACATTCATATAAATCCGACCAGAAATGAGGATAATTCGAATAAAATTCTTTTCGTTTCTTTATGTATTGCGACATATTTCAACCTCCAAATCCACCTTTTGAACCGCTTCCAATTCCACCTTTAAATTCGGCCGAAGATTGATAAGTTTTAAACTCTGATGAATTTTTGAAGGTGGATTTATTTTGATAGTATGTACCACCATAAAAGTAATGTCCACGATAACCTGAACTACTATCATCACACTGCCAAACACCAAGTTCATCATCCCAATCCCAATCAGAACAACTATTATCATTCGGTTCGGGGGGAATATCTTGCGCGCAGCCAAATAAAGTGCCCGTCATTAAAGATGTTAGGACACTACCTACTAGCCATTTCGTTTTTGTCACCTTTGCACTCCCCTTTTTAAATTATATTTCTATTATATAAGATGTCATGATAAAGTAGAAGAAAAAGGAAGAAGAGGGATAAAATGCGATTGGAATATCGGCTCAATGATGAAACAAACGGGTATCCAGCTTTATGGAACTACGCAAATATTTCTAATTCTGAAATTGTCGCGCGCATGACTTGTGAATATTTTATAAAAGATGGAAATACATATATCGTTACTGCAACTTCAGTAGATCCAGACGGGACAGCAGTGTTATATATACAAAAAGAAGTTTTTTCCAACGACCCTTCAGATCCTACATACTCGCACATAGGTTTTGAAATTAGAGAGCTAAAGGAAACCTGCTCAATTATGATAGAAAGTAAAGATATTTGGAATTACGAGGATATCTTACCCTCTCTCCATTCAGATATTATATATATTCAACGGGATGGAATACATTTGGAATTCACCCTCGATTCAAGAGAAATTGATGAAGACCGCAAGTGCTATATTTATTATGGGAACTTTACAGGTAAATCGAGATAACATGAGTATATTTATTCAACAAAAAAACCTTACGTATAAAACGTAAGGTTTTTTATATAGTCCCACATATGCCGTTATCTATAGATGTCCATAAACCTGCTCTCACAGGTGGATGTTCTCACAAATGTTTGTAACTTCCTTCTTAAAAAGATGGCCTGCTATCTACATTTAAATATTGAACTTCCGCATTATACTTATTGGTTTAAGACATACACAAGCTACGTACACCGTAGGAATTTTATATACTATTAGTTGAAATAAGACCCCCGCAAGTGCCGTCTCTCGTAAATGTCCAAAAACCCGCTACTCGCAGGTGGATGCCCTCACAGTTACCGTATATCTTCCTCCACAAGGAAGGCTTGATAATGGTCACTAAATATTGAGCTTCCGTAAAACTAACATCGGTTTTAGACATAAATAAGTTACGCACACCGCAGGATGTATTATTTACTTGTCGTTATATTATCACATTGTTTCCAATGTGTAAAATATAATTTTTTTGAAGCAATCTCTTGCTTGTGACCTTATTTTAATACAAATTATTTTTGCATGCAAGTGATTAATCTTCTTCTTTTGCAATTTGATTTTCTGGATAAGAAATCCAATCACTCCAGCTACCTGTATACAATTTAACATTTTGAAAACCAGCTAATTTTAATGCAACTATGTTCGGACACGCTGTAACACCAGAACCACAATATACGATTGTTTCCTTCTCTTTATCAAGATTTTGGAAACGCCCTTGCTGTTCCTCTTCGTTTTTAAAGTGTCCCGATTCTAAAATCCCATCTTTCCAAAAATAGTTTACTGCCGTCGGAATATGCCCTGCCTTCGAATCAACGAGCTCTTCCGCACCAGCATAACGTTTTGGTTCCCTAGAATCAATTAATGTCATATTTGCACCTGCACGAATTTCCCCTCTCACATCTTCCATCGTTACAAGCATATTTTCTTGTATTTCCGGTATAAAAGGTTTTCGTGCAATAACTGGGATATTCGGCGTTGTGTGTAATCCATTCTCTTTCCAAGCTGGAAATCCACCGTCTAATATATACACTTTCTCATGTCCTACATAGTTTAATAACCACCATAAACGAGAAGCCATTGCACCAGCTTGACTGTCATACGCAATCACTGTCGTATGTTCATCAATTCCGGCCTGTGAAAGCTTGTCTGCAAACTCCTCAATATTTGGCAACGGATGGCGGCCACCATGTTCTGCTACAGGACTTGATAAATCTAAATTTAAATCAAAATATAACGCATGAGGAATATGTTCTTCCTCATACTTCTCTCTACCCCAATTAGGATTCGCTAAATCAAATCGACAATCGATTATACGGACATTCTCATCTTCTATATGCTCACGTAACCATTCGACTGTAACAACCATCTTTAACGACCTTCTTTCTCTTGCAAACGACCTACATACTCCATAACCATATCTTTTGTAACAAGTTTACGCTGCAGTGTAACACCATTTTTTGCAAGATCATTAATTTGCTTTGTTACAACATTAATGATATCAACCGAAAATTCTTTCCCCTTTGACGCAAGAGATACGGCTGCTTCAATAGCTGCTTCACGCTGCGCATCTAATTGTAAACATGCTTTTACACTTTCATTTTGTTTACGAGAATGTGCTGTAATTGCTTTATGTACTTCCATCTTCTCTTCCCCCTAAATAAGTTATACGTTCTTATTCAATTCCATTGCAAGCCGAATCATATCACGACATACAATCCCATTTTCAATAATCTCTTCTTCATAATGCTTTGAAAAGTAATCAAAATCAATAGAAAAAATACGAAATCCACATTTTTGATATAAAGCAAGTTGTGAAACACTAGAATTGCCTGTACCAACTTCAAGTTTTGACATACCATATCCTTTAGCAGTTTCTATGGCATGACTTAATAGCTTCTTTCCAATCCCTTTTCCTTGCAAATGCTCTACAACCGCAACGTTCATAATTTCCATCGTCTTCGGCCTTGTTTCCAAAAGAACATATACACCGATAACACTCTCCTCTTGCTTAGCTACATATGTTAAGCCTCTTTGTGCATATGCATCAATTTGCTGCTCACTTGGATCAGCAAGCAATAATAAAGGTTTCGGTATAGCTTCTTTCGAAATATACTCTATTACTACGCCCATAAAAAATTCCCCTTTCTCTATTGTTCTAATCCCTCCTTGTCTACCATAAATAATAGAAAGGAGGGATTCATCATGGACAACAATGAAAAAAAGTGCAACGTCATCTCTATTGATGGAAAGAAGAAGAAAAGCGACACGTATTCCTACCCAAAATTAGTAGTAGAAAACAAAACATATGAATTTTCTTCATTCGTCTTATGCGGTGAAACACCAGACGGCAGACGCCTCGTTCTTACTCATATGATTTCTACCGATGAATTTGCTGGGTTTGTAAAATCTTTAGATACTGTACTACAAAAGAAAATTGAACGAATCTTTTTTTCATAACAGCTATTTAATATAAATTTCTTTTTCAATTTCTACTAACTGCCTTTGTAGCTCTTCTTTACTTTGTTCGTATAGTGATACATCAATTGTTTCAGCTAAAGCGAATAATATACTTTCATAATAATTCTCAACATCTTGCTGCATCACTTTTTGGAATAGGTTCCATTTTGCATCCCACTCTTGCTTATAATGATGAACGAATAAATCTTCTTCATCAACTACATAGTTTGATACGAAAGGTTCTAACACTCCTTTAGCGTCTTCTTGCATAAAAGCTTTATCATTTTTTTCAAAAAAGCTTTTCTCATTTTTAAAATGTGCTAGTGCCTTTTTAAAATCTTTTATTTCTATTGAAGGAAACGGCTCTTTATGTGTAATAATTTTATATTCATAATCCACTGTTCCACCCATAGAAATCGATTCATTTTCCACTTTGCAATTCACAACAATTTCATCCTTTGCACGCTTCATCGCTTCATCTATCCATTTTTCAAGACGTAATGATGTCGCACGCATTTCTTGTAATAAATCATGTTGAATAAATGAAACTAATTCCATTACACATTGCTGCAACTGCATTTTCACATTCCCATCTGTTCGTAACGACGCCGGATTAATAAATTCAGTAAACACATCGTTATAGCGTAAAAATAGACGTTGGTGTACATAATAAAGCAATTCTTTCACTTCATTTTGCATTGCTTGCTCTTCAGCAAGTACACTATATGATGAAATAATATGAAGTAGCTGATTACGCTCTGCTTCATATTTTTTTGTTTGCTTCTCTTTCTCATCATTTCCCTGCTTTGCGCCATTTATCATATTTACAAGAAGCTGATTCGCTCCTTGCAATGCACCATATAAAGCATGCACAGATACAAGCATTAAATCCCTCATCATAAAGGACGTAAATGATTCTTCAAACTTAGTAATCCCGGAGTTTTGTAAAATACCATACTTTTCTTTATCAATACTTTTCCCTTGCTTTTCTTCAAGCGCACATAAACTTGAAATTGCAAATAAACGTGGATTTCTAATACCGTATTGCAGGAGCTGATCCGCAATATAACCTTTTACCATTTCAAGTTCTTCTTCAGATTGTGCTAAATCGGCAGCATTTATTAAGAAGAACATTTTATCAAGTGCAAATGTATCCTTTACACGACCGAGCTGAATTAAAAATTCACGATCTGCACGAGAGAAAACATGATTATAGTATGTTACGAATAAAATAGCATCTGCGTTTTTAATATACTGGAATGCAACATCCGTATGGCGCGCGTTAATAGAATCCGCCCCTGGTGTATCTACAAGAGCTACTCCTTGCCTTGTTAAAGCACAATCATAATAAAGCTCCATATACTCAACAAAGCATGATTTTTCTTCATTAGCTACATAATCAGAGAACTCCTCTAACGTAACTTGTAATTGTTCCCCTAAATGATTAGCAACTGCCTCATATCCTTTTTGTACCGCTCGCAAAAAGCTAAATGTTGTTTTTTGCTTCCCGCTTGGTGAAGGGTATTTCATAATTTGATCAATTTTCGTTAACGCTTCTTCCAATGTAGCAATTTCATAATGAAACATTTTATAAACAGCTTTCATATCTTCTAACAGCGCTTGCTCTGATTTAAACTGGACAATTACCGTTCCATGTTGTTTATCTTCTGTAACTGGCAAAATTTGATTTATTGTTGCTGTCGTTGGGTTTGGCGATACAGGAAGCACCTTTTCACCGAGCAATGCGTTAGCAAATGATGATTTCCCAGCACTAAAAGCTCCAAATAACGCTACTGTAAATTGCTTCGTTTCTACACGCTGTCTTTTTCCAACTACTTCTTGCTGTAGATGTTTCAGTGTAGGCAATGGATCTAATATCGTTTCGGCTTTCTTCACTTTTTCTAATATACGCTGAATATTTAAAGCTTTCGTTCCTTTAATCTCTTCTGCACTAGCCGCTACGTTATCATTTACAATTTCTTGCTCTTGTAGTTTAAACTTCTCACTAACAACTTGTTTTTTACTTTGTAATATTTCGTCTATTTGCAATCCATCTGGTATAGAAACATTTTCATTCCAAATATCTCCTAAATAGCTCTCATATTCCTCATACGTCTTAATGTACTGTAATTTTGTTTCTTTTGCTGTTTGTAACATCGTGTATTTTTCAATTTCTTCTTCAATACGAGCAATCTCTATCTTCACTTTCTTCTGCAATATACCCGTACTTTTTCCAAAGATTTGCTGTGATTTCATAAAGTATCTTTTCTTTAACTCATTTGCAACGTCAGCAGTATAAAGAAGTAAGTAATCACCGGTAAATCCAGCCCCCTGTTTAATTGTTTCAGCCAACACTTCCGGTCCGAAAGCAATTTCTAACGCATATATGTCTTTCCCTATTTCCTCTGTAAATAACCCTTCTTCTTTTAAGAAGGATACAATAAATTCTTTCACATGAAAATCAAGTTGCGTTTCAACAGTCTTTTGAAGAGCAGAATAAAAAGCATCTACACGTCTCTGTTTTTCTTGCTCCGTCTTTCCTTTCGCAAATAACAAGCCAACTTTAAACTTCGTTAATTTCGTTTCTAAATATTTATTTGCCAATTCTCTCATTTCAAATGGCATTAAATACGCGTTATCTAATATGTCTTGTAAACCTTTTATAAATTCATTTCTCACATCAGATTCTTTACTAGCCACCCGATTTTTATTTTCAGTTAACTCTTCCTTTTTTTCAACTATCTCTGAAAGTGACAGTGGTGATGTTAATTCTTCTTCATATTTCATGAGATGTTTTTCATTTTCAGAAAGAATAAACGAACAATGTTCTTGCAGTAAATATTCTGTTTCTCGCTCCATTCCCTTTCTTACATACTGCTCTTTTTCTTTCATGATAGAAAAGATTAATGCTTCTAAACTTTGAATTTCATTGTATGGATGATTCATCATTCGCAATGATGTATAGAAAATACCATCTACTTCAATATCCCAGTTAGAAAAAGACTGTTTTACACTATCTCTATACTCTTCAAACGATAACTCATTTGCTTTATGTTTATCTATTTGGTTTACAACGAGATAAACCGTTTTATTACGTTGTTTCAATTCTTTAACAAACTGTAAGTTAACCTCTGATTGGACATGGTTATAATCCATCATATAGAAAATAACATCTGCTAGATGCAGTGTTGATTCCGTCGCTAATTGGTGGGCATCATCCGTAGAATCAATTCCGGGCGTATCAACTAACATAACCCCATCAGGAATTGGCGCATCATTTCGATAAATATGAACACCAATTACTTCATCACCGTCTTTACATATTTGTTTTAATTCTTCTGCTGAATATGCGCCGTCATATTCATACTGTTCTCCTGACTTAATCGTTACAACAACACGATCAGATCCTCTTTCAATTTTAACAACGTTAGCACTCGTTGGAATCGGACTTGTCGGTAATAATTGCGCTTTATATAGGTGATTCATCATTGTCGATTTCCCCGCAGAAAAATGACCACAAAAAGCTAGCATAAGCTGCTCTTGTTTATATTTTTGAATCACTTCAAACAACTTCAAACTATTCTCTACATCGCCGTTTTTTTGCCACTCTTCATAAAAACAAACAAGTTTTTTCATACCGTTTGTCTGTACTATGTTTGTCATCCCCTTGTTCCCCTTTATCCAAGATGTATATACTTTATCCCGCTATTTGTGGGCAGTAAAAACCCGTTTCGTGCGGGCTAGTAATCAGTGAGGGATAGACCTCCCCGCTGATTAAAGTTTCACTTTATTATCATACTAAATTTTCAGCATATTCACATCAAAAATAAAAAATCCCTTTCATTCTTTTTACAAATGAAAGGGATTTTATGTAATATTATTCATTTTGTTGTTCCTACTCCATTTAAAACATACTTTGTAACACCAACATATATAGCAATCGTTCCTGCAACAAGTGCATACACCATATTAACACACCAACCTTTTTTGATAATGATTATCACTTTTGAATACATTTTATCATTAAAGAGAATCATTATCAACAAATTTCTAAAAAAAGAAAGCTCCTTCGGGAAAAGGAGCTTTACTGCCTGTTTTAAAGAAGTTTAAAACTTGCTGTGCACTCTTATTATATCTCATAATACACATCTTAGCAGTTTTAAAAATTGGAAATAACCTATATACCCTCCTCTTTACATTTTGTATAATAGAGTGAAACTGTAATTAGTGGGGATATTTCCCATCCCCACTAATTATTAGTTGAACCAATCGGGCTTTTACAAGCAGCCCGACTCCCACCTAACTTCCTCGTATTCACTGAATTTTGAGGTGGGAGTCTTACTGCTTGTTAATGCGGGATAAAAGGGAATTACTTAATAAGGAGGAAAATAATGACACAAAATATTTCACAAGGCGAGAGGATACATTCCATCGATATTATTAGAGGAATAGCTGTACTAGGTATTTTTCTTGTTAACTGGCCTGTTATCGCTGGGATCGACTCACGTGATCTTTCAGGAGTCTATGAGGGGCTAAATAGCTATATCCGTCTATTTTACGATATGTTTATTCAAACAAAGTTTTATACTATCTTTTCGTTTTTATTCGGCCTAGGCTTTTACATTTTTATGACTCGTGCTGAAGCGAAAACGGATCGCCCAAAAACTTTATTTGTTCGTCGCTTGCTCATTTTATTATTATTTGGTTTCTTGCATTACGTTCTTTTATGGGACGGAGACATCTTACATAGTTATGCCATCGCTGGATTTTTCTTATTGTTATTTTATAAGAGAGAGCCTCGTACTATTTTAATATGGGCAATCGTTTTATTAAGTATTTTTCAATTTCTTATGCTAATTGCTAGTATTGGTATTGCCTTCATGCCAAAGGATGAACTTGGGTTATCCTTACCAATCATGCCACTTGAAGACTGGGTGTCACAAATACAAAATCGTTTCCATGCATTTTATGCTGATGGAATTGGACTAAACGCATTCATGCTCCCAGAAACAGTTGGGCTATTTTTACTTGGTTTATATGCCGGTAAAAAGGATATTTTCCGCCGTACGAAAGAGTTAGATCCAAAGCTTAAAAAATGGCAAATTATTATGTTCATTTTAACATTGCCAATGTGGTTCTTCATGGTCCGCTATTTCTTATCAAAACCATCTTATGAACCAATTTATATGCAGGGCTTTACAATGTTTAGCGGAAAAACATTATTCATCTTCTACATTTTCACGCTTATGCGTTTATTACAGAAAGAAAAATGGCAAACATTATTACGACCATTCCAATATGTTGGTCGAATGGCGTTAACAAATTACATCTCGCATACAATTGTTACGTTACTTGTATTCGGACTATTGTTCAAAAATGATTATCTTGCTCCATTATGGGTAGGTCCTCTATTTTGCATTAGTTTCTATACGTTACAAATCTTTATTAGCCGCTGGTGGCTATCACGTTATCAATACGGGCCACTTGAGTACATTTGGCGTCTTGGTACGTACGGGAAAATGATGCCACTTAAAAAGAAAAGCAAGGTCTCGTAACGAGACCTTGCTTTTTTACGCTTCCCTTACTGCACTTTGCATAGACACTGGCTCTTCTTTTACTTTCACTTTACGTTGCGGCACCATATTAAATACGATATTTAAAAGTACTGCTGACGCACTTCCAAGTACAATTCCGTTATCTGTTAAAATACGAATGTTTTCAGGAAGTTGTGAGAATAATGTAGGAACAACTGTAACCCCAAGCCCAATTCCTACAGAACATGCAACGATTAATAAGTTTTCTTGTTTACCAAAATCAACGCTACTTAACATTTTAATACCATATGCCATTACCATACCGAACATCGCTAACATTGCACCGCCAAGTACTGATTTCGGGATAATAGTTGTAATAGCTGCGATTTTAGGAATGAATCCAAGAACGATTAACATACCACCACAAGTATAAATAATAACGCGATTTCTTACTCCAGTTAATTGAACAAGTCCTACGTTTTGAGAGTATGTTGTATATGGGAACGCGTTGAAAATACCACCTAACACCATCGCTAATCCTTCTGCGCGATAGCCTTTTGTTAATTCTTTTTCACCGATCTTTTTATTGCAAATATCAGATAATGCGAAATATACACCTGTTGCTTCTACAATCCCTACGCAAGCAACTAAAATCATCGTAATAATTGGCGTTAATTCAAATGTTGGTGTACCGAAGTAAAATGGCTGAATACCGTGGAACCAATCCGCTTCTCCAACCGCTTGCAAACTTACTTTCCCCATAAATGCTGCAACGATTGTACCGAACAATAGACCTAGTAAAATAGAGATTGAACGAATAAATCCGTCAAAGAAACGATACATAATGATGATAAATAATAATACACCAAATGCTAACGCTAAATTTTCAAGACTACCGAAATCTTTACTTCCTACTCCTCCAGCCATATCATTAATTGCTGCTGGAACAAGTGTAACTCCAATTACGGTAACGACAGATCCTGTTACGACAGGTGGAAACAGCTTTACAAGCTTTCCAAATAATTTCGCAAAAATAACAACGAATAACCCAGCAGCAATAATCGCTCCATAAATAGAAGACACCCCGTATTGTTTTCCGATTGCAATCATCGGTCCAACCGCTGTAAATGTACAACCAAGTACAACCGGAAGCCCAATACCGAAAAAGCGATTTGATAATGCTTGTAAAATCGTTGCTACGCCGCACATTAATAAGTCAATCGATACTAAATACGTTAATTCTTGTTGATTTAAACCAAGTCCCCCGCCGACAATAAGAGGAACAATAATTGCACCAGCATACATAGCAAGCATATGCTGCATACCAAGCGATGCGATTTTAAATGGATGTTGCTTCATCGTTTATTTCACCTCCGCAGTTTCTTGCTGTACAAATGTAACTGTGCCGTTATCAAGTGATGCAATTTCTGCTAGTGACTCAACACGAACTCCTTGTTCGCGAAGCTTCTTTCCTCCATCTTGAAATGCTTTTTCAATAACAATACCAATTCCTGCAATACTTGCTCCAGATTGCTCTACTAAACTCATTAAACCTAAAGCAGCCTGACCGTTTGCTAAAAAGTCATCGATAATTAAAACGCGATCATTTTCATCGATATGATTTCGAGATAATGAAATTTCATTCGTTTCTTGTTTCGTAAATGAGTATACGTTTGCAACGTACATATTATCTTGTAACGTTAACGATTTACGTTTTCTTGCAAAGATTACTTTTACACCAAGCTCTAATGCAGCCATAACTGCTGGTGCAATGCCTGAAGATTCAATCGTCACGATTTTTGTAATGTTCTCTTCTTTAAAACGTTTAGCAAATTCTTTTCCGATCTCTTGCATAAGTACTGGGTCAATTTGATGATTTAAAAATGCATCTACCTTTAATACGTCACCAGATAAAACCTTTCCTTCGTTCAAAATCTTTTCTTGTAATACTTTCATGTTTGTTCCCCCTCTTATGCAATAAAAAAACTCCAAAAGCCGCCACCACTCGTTACAAGTGAGAGACGCGCTTTTGGAGTTTCGCAAAAAAGAATGCTAAACAAGCAAATATATTCGTCCTCACTCATAGTCAAAGTATTTACGGTACTTCGGTAGAAACTTGCAGGCCATATCCCCGCGATTATATGAGTGTAGCTAACTATTTATTTTATAGAAGGATTATAACGCACTTTTTAAATTTTGGAAAGCATTTATTAAAAAAACACGTACGAATTTTATGAAAATACTATTTTCGTTCGAGTTTTGCAAACTCTTACATTTCATATTTAAGCGTCGTTAAAATGATTGGACCATCTTTTGTAATCGCAATTGTATGCTCATATTGAGCTGATAATTTACCGTCCATCGTTCTTGCAGTCCACCCATTTAAATCTACTTTAGAATATCGCATACCTACATTTACTATGGGCTCAATTGTAATTACCATTCCTTCTTGTAACTCAGGCCCTTGTCCTTGTTTACCAAAATGAAAAATCGCTGGTTCTTCATGAATCTCTTTACCGATCCCGTGTCCCGTAAAGTCTCTTGCGACAGAAAAACCTTCAGAGGCTACATAACTTTCAATTGCGTATCCAATATCTCCAACATGGTTACCACTTATTGCTTGCTCAATCCCTTTATATAAAGCACTCTCTGCTACTAACAATAACCTTTTTGCTTCATCAGAAATATCTCCAACTATATACGTCCATGCAGAATCCGAGAGCGCACCATTTAAGTTTACTACCATGTCAATTGTCACAATATCTCCTTCCTGTAAAGGTACATCACTAGGGAAACCGTGACACATTTCATCGTTTACAGATGCACATATCGCATATGGATACCCGTTGTAACCTTTCTGTTCAGATGTTGCACCATGCTTTTCTAAATACGCTTCAACAAACGTATCAATTTCTTGTGTCGTTATTCCTGGTTTCATCATTTTTGCAATTTCTCTATGACAAGAAGCTAGTAACTTCCCAGATTCATGCATCAAATCTATTTCATTTTTCGTTTTAATTGTAATCATACTACCTCTCCTTACTAAACTTGCTATTTGCTACTAAACTTCAATCATACACATCCTCTTCCAAAATTTCAAAACTTCTAATTACAACAAGTACAAAAACAAACATCATTTATTTCTACATCAAAATAAAAAAACAGAAGCTCTTCTCTGTTTTTTAATCATTTTTACATATATAATTCATTTTCAAAAACTCAAAACAACTACCATTTGTTTTCTGTATAAACGTTCCAACAGCTTCGAATCCTGCTCTTTTATACACGTTAATCGCTCTTTCATTAAATGTCGCTACTGATAGTGTTATATAATTGCATCCGTATTTTTCTTTACTAAAAGCTAGTCCAACTTTTACGAACTGTAGACCAAATCCATTCCCAGTTATATCAGGTCTCATTCCAAGACCTATATCAACCGTTTGATTATTTATGTTACTAAAACTAAAGAAACCAATGAAAGTACCATTTTCCTTCACAGAAAATGTATGATTCCCTCTACTCTCATCCTCTAAAAACTCAGCTAAATCTTCTTCATCTGCCTCTATATCATAAAAGGAATACTCCCCTTCATAATGCCAGTTATATGCAATTTCTTCTGCTTCCGCTTGCGACATTACTGTAAACATATAGCCCATTTCTCTCACTCCCTCATAAAAAAAAGCTGCAATTAAGCAGCTCCTGTTTTATAACTCATAAATCTCTTTATATTTAGCTTCTAAATAATCTGCTAAGTAGTTTGCATTTAAACCTTCACCTGTCACATCTTTTAAAATTTCAAGTGGTTTTTTCGTTTTGCCATATTGGTGAATATTCTCTGTTAACCATTCACGAATTGGTGTCACGTTTCCTTCTTCTAATAATGCATCAAAGTTTGGAATATCCTTTAGCATCCTATGTTTAAATTGCGCTGCATACATATAACCAAGCGCATAAGATGGGAAGTATCCAAATGAACCACCAGCCCAGTGAACATCTTGCAATACACCTTGTGCATCGTTTTCCGGACGAATTCCTAAATATGCTTCCATCTTATCATTCCAAGCCGCTGGCAAATCCTTCACTTGTAATGTACCATCAAATAATTCTTTCTCAAGTTCATAACGAACCATGACGTGAAGCGGATATGTAAGCTCATCTGCTTCTATACGAATAAACGATGGCTTCGATTCGTTAATCGCATCATAAAACTCGTCTACTGATATATCATTGAATTGACCATCGCTATACTCTTTTAATAAATCATAATTTTTCTTCCAGAATGATTTATTACGACCGATAAAGTTCTCAAAGAATAATGATTGTGACTCATGAATACCCATAGAAGTTCCACTACATAGCGGTGTACCTTCAAATTCCTCTGCAATATTTTGTTCATATACAGCATGACCACATTCATGAATCGTACCGAAAACAGCCATACGGAAGTCTTTCTCATCGTAACGAGTCGTAATACGAACATCCCCTCTATTTAATGTAATTTCAAAAGGATGTACCGTTTCATCAAGACGACCCGCTTCAAAGTTATAGTTCAATTGTTTTAATAACTCTAAAGTAAAATTCTTTTGTTTTTCTTTTGAAAAATGTTCAGCTAAAGCATTTGTTTTTAATTCTTTTTTAGACTCAGAAATTTCTTTCACAAGCGGAACGATACGTTCACGTAGTTGACCAAATACATGATCTAACACTTCTACTGTGATTCCCGGCTCATACATGTCTAATAGCGTGTTATATTTGTACGTTTCGTAACCCCAATATGTAATAAACTTTTTTTTGAATTCAACAATTTTTTCTAAATACGGACGGAACATTTCGAAGTCAGATTTTTCGCGAGCTTCTTCCCATACACTTTCCGCTTTCGCTTCTAATTTCACATACGCTTCATATTCCGCTTGTGGAATTTTCTTATTTCTATCATATTCTTTACGACACTCTTCAACCATTTTCTTTGTCGTTTCAGAAAGTTTATTTTCAACAATTAAAGATTCTAGTTCAGTTAAATAGTTCCCCATCTCATCTGAAGTCGACATCGCAAACACTTCGGATGAAAGCATTCCAATTACTTCTGAACGCTGGTCTACTCCTTGCTTTGGTGCACCTGTTCTTAAATCCCAAAACATTAAACTTAATGCCTCTCCGTAATTCTCTATCTTCTTCACATATGTTAAAAATTGTTTTTCCACTTCATATGTAGCAACTGTCATAGTATAAAAAACCTCCTTTTTCTACCTCAAACTTATTTCGACACTGAAACATAAATTCCTTTTCTAATAGAAAAAAAGCTTGGCAAATGCCAAACTTTTCCCTACAACATTTTTTCGCTTAAAGTACTTTTCCTTCTACCGGAAGTACTTTCTTCACTGCTTCTATCACTTTTTCATCTTCATTATCTGATAAGAATAATGATATAGCACCTTTATCTTCACTTGTACGAATTAAACGTCCAATTCCTTGGCGAAGACGTAAAATCATATAAGGCACATCTACGTCCCAGAATGGATCATTCACATGTTTACGCTTCGCCTCAAACACAGGATCGTTTGGAGGGAATGGTAATGACCAAATAATAACATGTGATAATGATGAACCTGGAATGTCTAAACCTTCCCATAAATGAACGGCACAAAGTACAGTCTCTTCTTCATTTTGGAAACGAGAAACGAGCTGACTAATTTCTTGATCTCCTTCATATAGGAACGGAACTGACATTTGCTCTTTACTTACATATTCTTTAAACGCTGCAAGTTCTTGCGTTGTACGGAATAATACGAGTGTACGTCCATTTGTTTTTTGTATATTTTCAAGTGTATATTGACACTTTCTTTCCCATTCATTTTCTTTCGTATACGGAAGTAAGTTTACTGTCATTTGCTCTTCATAATCAAACGGCGAAGCAACTGAGAATGATAAGTAATCTTTTACCCCTAGACTATTTGCAGTAAATGCGAACGAATCATTGTCAGATAATGTCGCAGAAGAGAAAATATATGGAATCTTCTTCGAGAATACTTTTTCTTGTAACACTTCTTCAACTGCACGCGGCATAATAACTAACGTGAAAGCACCATCGCCTTCTTCACCCCACGTAATTACATTTTTCTCGTGCATGAAAAGACGAAGTGAATGCTCTAACACATCTAAATGCTCATCAACAATATTTAAATCGTATGTGTTTACTGTATGCATTTCACTTTCAAATACTAATGCATCACCGACTTCACCGATTTTCGCATAAAGTCTTTTCGCTTCTGCAGTTACCTTTTCTGTCACAGTAATTTCTAAACGATCAGAACCTTCAATTTCCTTTTTATTCTCTTGTAGTACCCCAAAGAATTGTTCAGTTTGCCAAATTGTTTCTTCTACTAAATGTGCGAACTCTTCACGAATATCATTTTGTAATAATCTCGTTAAAAGTTGCTCCATCATCGTTTGTTTTAAACGGTACGTTAAAGCTTTTTGAGCTGCATATTCTACAAGATGCCCTTCATCGAATACAACGCAACTACTTTCTGGTAATAACGGAATTTGCCCTTCACGTTTGCGAGCTTCGTACGTCCAAATATGATCCATATAGAAATCTTGAGAACAAATGATTAAATCTGCCGCTTTACGATAATGCTCGCGCGAAAGAGTTTGACCACAACGATGACGAGAATCACAAGTGAAGCAATCTTGGAAGTAATCCCAGTTTACCTTTGACCATTCCTCGTCATTTAACAGTGGAAATTCTTTTCGATCACCATAGTGAGTAAAGTTCTGCATCGTACCATGATCAAATACGAACTGAGGTAATTCGTAATATACATCTTCAATTACTTCTGGAGCTCGTCCACTCATAACATCTTCAAGTTTACGTAAACATAAATAATTATCCATTGACTTCGCAAGTCTAACATCAACAGATAGCCCTAATGCTTCAGATAACTTAGCAATGTCTCCTTCTTCTTTCACAAGCTGCTCAATTAACGTTTCATCTGCACAAGCGATAATAGCCGGCTTCCCTGTATAACGTGCATAACAAATTGCATATAGAAGATATACAATTGTTTTCCCTGTTCCTACACCTGCTTCTGCAAACATAACTTTCTTCTCTTGGAAAGCGCGCTCTAACTGAAACGCCATAAAAATCTGTTCATCACGCTCTTCAAAGCCTTTTTCCGGAAGAATGTCGTAAAACACATCTCCAATCCACTCATTCAACTTATCATAAAAATTATCTTGTTTTCCTACTTCAAATGGTAACCTATTCTCAGTAAACATCCTTAGCCTCCAACCAAACAGTTTTTCTATAAAAAGATATAGCAACTGCTACTCACATGTGTGCAGCCACTTTCCCCTGTTACAATACATAGAAATACACGAAAAAAAATTTCCCTTTCGAAAAAGGAAAATTTTTTTCTATATTAATGACCTTAAATAACGTTTATCAATCGCTGTTTCATGTGAAAGAGCTGACAAATATTCTTCCTGCGCTTTTTGTATTCCATCTACAATTGCACCTTGACTATCCACTTCTTTTCCGAGCTCATCATACGTACGGTGAATAGCTTTTTGAATCATCGATAATTGGAAACTATCCATATCACTTCCTCCTTTACGCATTACATAATAGCCAGTATATGCGTGCTGGAGGAGTTTTATACTATGAATTACGCGGTGGACGCTTTCCGAAGTATTGATAGTAATCTGTACGGATAAATCCGTTAAACAGTTTACGCTTTTTCGATGCATCTTTCCCATAACATTTCTCAAATGCTTCATAACTTGTTAATAAATACATTGACCACGTATCTAATGGGCGGAATACCTCTCCCATTTCTTTATATAATTTTTCAACAAGCGCTCTTTCACTTAAACGTTCTCCGTATGGAGGATTCGTTACAACATAGCCATATTCCTCTTTTGTCGTGAAATCTTTTACTTGCATTTGTTTAAATGATATAAGATCCCCTAATCCAACTTCTTCTGCGTTATCTTGGGCAACTCTTATCATACGGTGATCGATATCTGATCCAATGATTTGCAATGGTTGATTATAATTAGCTAAATCTTCAGCTTCTTGACGAGCTTCGCGCCAATTTTGTTTACCAACCCAGCCCCATTCATCCGATGCAAAGCCTCGGTTAAATCCTGGTGCGATATTTTGTCCAATTAATGCAGCTTCAATTGGAATTGTACCAGATCCACAGAAAGGATCAACGAAAGGACGATCCGCCTTCCAGTTTGTTAACTTAATTAAAGACGCAGCTAATGTTTCTTTTAAAGGCGCTTCACCTTGCTCAAGACGGTATCCACGTTTATGAAGACCTACACCACTCGCATCGATTGTTAACGTCGCAATATCCTTGAGCATTGCAATTTCAATACGGAATAACGGTCCATCTTCTTCAAACCAAGTTGTGCGTCTATACGTTGTTTTTAATTTCTCAACAACAGCCTTTTTAACGATACGTTGGCAGTCTGAAACGCTAAATAATGTTGATTTCAAAGATTTCCCAATAACAGGAAATTCTCCGTTCTCTGGAATATAATCTCCCCAGTTTAACGCTTTTGTTTTTTCAAATAACTCATCGAATGTTGTTGCTTTAAATTCGCCGACTTTAATTTTCACACGGTCTGCAGTACGTAACCATAAATTCGTACGACAAATCGCTTTTTCATCCGCTTCAAACGTTACCTTTCCGTTTTCCACTTCACATTCATAACCAAGATCGCGAACTTCTCGGGCAACTAACGCTTCAATACCCATTGCCGCTGTTGCAATTAAAGTAACTTTTCCCATTTGCATTCACCTCTTATGTATAATCAAACAATAATTAATAACATGTTGTCCTATTAATTATCACATATTACGAAGAATATTCTCACTTACCATTTTAACTCACAACTTATAACTTCATACAAATAAAAAGCCCTCCTCTAACAAAGGAGAGCTGAGTTATTTCATAGTTGGTTCATAACGTTCTGTAAGCCATGTTCTGTTCCTTTGTACTGCAAACGGCCCACGCCTCGTACTCCGGTGGTAATCATCTATCTACAGGTTACGAAAACCTGTCCTTTTCCGTCGTTCATTTCCTTGGAAAAGATTCCCCTACCATTATTTGGGTTTCTCGCTCGTGGGGTTTACCTCGTTCCACTCCTATCATTTCTTCAAGGACTTCGTCACTGTGGCACTTTAAAGGTAGTCAAACCATATCCGAAAGGACTTAGGTTTTTTCCCTGCCGTTAAACCAGCCTTGCAGCCAGAATACCCTAGCTTATGACTTGGCTAGGCACGAACACTACAGCCATCTCAGGCCGTGCGAGCATGGACTTTCCTCTACAACGTTGGCGTTGCAGCGATTACCCAAACGTTATGACAAACATTAGTATAGTGGAAACAAAAAGATTTTGCAATGTTTTTTTCTATGTAAAATGCTTTAACCTTTTTGTTACCTTAATTTATTCGTATAACTTACTTCCAAATACAGCTTTTTCTAAATTAGATAGACGTTTTAAAATATCCGTATTCGTATTGTTATACACTGGTTGTGCAACTGGTGTTTGTACCGGTTGTTGCGGAACTTGTGTTGCCGCTACTTTTTGTTCTTCTAATTCACGTTTCAAACGAGCATTTTGTTGTTTTAATTGATCAAATTCCTTATGAAAAGCTTCATAATCTTTAATAATCATATCAAGAAACTTATCTACTTCTTCTTGTTGATAACCTCTCATACCTGTTTTAAATTCTTTTTCTAAAATATCTTTCGCTGTTAATTTAATTTTATCCGAAATCATTTTCTTCACCTCAAATTTTTGCCAAAGCTTTCATTAACTAAATTTTTTCAGAAACAACGCCTTTTGTCAATCAAATATACGAGTACTATATTACATATTACTCTGCATTATTCCACTGTTCCTCTTCCATTATATCTTGTAAATCAGAAAAAAGAATGAAATAACTGTGATAATTTTCTATTTCTCCTTTTTTCTTAGCTGCTTCTACAATATATTTAGGGCTCCCAGACTTTTCTTCATCATATACAGCTAAAAGTGCATCGCTTTTTTCAATAAAAAATTGATTCTTTAATTTAAATTGCTCTGGGCTTTCGTACTTCCGTTTCGTAATACTATCAATATGATCTGCTTGTGAAAGAATAAATTCGTAATATTCACGGTTATCTTCCTTCCAATTTTCCTCTTGTTCTAAAAAAGGAGTAAATACAGCTAATTTTAAATTTGGATATTCTACTTGAATTTCAAAAACAACTTCAGCAGCCCATAGCTCTACTCCTAACTGACCACTTATAATAACCCACTCCAAACCTTCTTCTACAAAAACAGTTAATTTACGACGCAGCGCCTTTTTTATACACTCTACTCCTGGATGATCATTTTTAAATATTCCAAGTTCAAACGGCTTATATCCTGTTACAGCAACAACCTTCATATCAACACTCCAATTACAAAAAAAGAACTAGCATTTCGCTAGTTCTAACATATCATTTACTTTTTAAACATTCCACCAACGTTTGGTCCGATATTTGGTCCAAATGGTGATACATTCGGTCCTGGTCCAAATGGTGATACGTTCGGTCCTGGTCCATATGGTGATACATTCGGTCCTGGTCCAAATGGTGATATTTGATGCCCATGGTGATGATGGCCATGACCGCATGGTCCACATCCACCGCCAAATCCACCAACAGATCCACCGCCAAATCCTGGATCACCAGGATCTACAACGTTTACGTTCGAGTTTGTTTGTGGGAAGAAGCCTTGATTTTTAATTTGTTGATGATGAACATGCGTTGTATGGGTTGGAAAAATGTGTGGCACCACCGTTGTTGAAAAAGAATGTGTTACGCATTGTTTCGTTGGATGAATGACAGGAGCTGTCGTACAAATAGGTCCTACAGGCTTATGCCCTCCAAAGCAAGGATGACAATGATGCATAGTTTTTTCTCTCCTCTCTCATTAAAAAAATCTGACTACACTTTACAATATGAGCGAGGGGCTAAAGCCGCTTGTTATATATACCCATTTATTTCATGGAAATTTGTCTAGTATCCAATTTCATACGTAATACCTATTATAGACAACCCCCTACTATTATTTACCAAAAAAGCCCCCGACTTGCTTAACAATCCCTGTTACTTGATTCATCGCGTTCATCATTTGTCCAGCTGTGTTCATCATTTTATTTACATCGTAGTTACCATCTGATGATTTAAATTGTGAAACAAAACTAGAAAACTGACTTGGTTGCTGTTGCTGTTGCTTTTGTTTATTCATCGTTGGATATGGTTGTTTTGGTGGATAAAACATAGCTTGTTGATTTACATATTGAGCTGGCGACATGTAGTTTTGTGAATTCATATACGCTTGCTGTGGTTGATTCGTATACATTTGCTGCGGCTGATTCATATGCGGTTGTTGCGACTGATCCATGTGCGGTTGTTGCGGTTGATTCATATACGCTTGTTGCGACTGATTCATGTGCGGTTGTTGCGGTTGATTCATATGCGCTTGCTGTGGTTGATTCGTATATGCTTGTTGCGGTTGATTCATATGCGCTTGCTGCGGTTGATTCCCAAAAGACACTTCAAATGGTTGATAATAATTTTGGTTTCCATAATGAGGCTCGAAAGGATACATATTATATCGCAAATATGTATCCTCATTATATTGGTACATATTTTGCTGTGCATATGGATTTGCTTGCTGATATACATTAGGTTGTTGAAACATGCATTCTCTCCTCCTTGGCATAAGTTTCTACATATAGAATATGTACCTATAAAATAAAATGTGTGACGGAGTACCTGTCTGTTTTTGTCGGAAGTTTAAATTTTTAAAAAAATTAGAAAGTAAACCCTTCCATGCTATGATAATAAGGAAGAAGATTCTCATGGGGGAGGAATCAACATGGTATTAGGGGATTTAAAACAAGCGTTTTCTCAAAAAAAGGGGTATTACACAGAAAATTCGAATGAACTGTTAGACTTTGCAAGACATTGTTATCTTGAAGGAAAAGTATGCATATCAGATTACCGAACATTAATACGAGAGTTAGAAATAAACGGTGCAACAAAACCTACAACAGTGACAGAGGCATAAAAAAACAAGAGGGTTTTCCCTCTTGTTATTTACATTGATCTACGATATTTTGCAAAGTATACGAAATAGCTTGATGAGTTTCAAAGAAACGTTTGCCTTTTCCCTTATTAACAAAACATTGTAGCACATTAGTTTGTAAATTATCATACACTTGATCAATTTGTTGTACATGTATATACTTAGGTTGTTCTTCCTTTATCCACCTATAAGCTAATTCTTTCCACATCTCTAACTCCGCATCTACAATATCAACAAATGGCTTCATATCCTTATAAAAATCATATTCAGCCATCTCTCTTTTTTTCACATTCGCTTCATCATTATACTGCATTAACTTCTCCGAAGACTGGATTAATGCTTCATGTCCCATTTTGTTCCCACCTTATTATGCACTCACTACGACGTTTTGAAATGTCTTTACCCAGCTCCCTTTTTCTTCGTGATGCACTAATTTATTTTCCATATGTTCTATATGCATTTCTGTTATTTCTATCTTATTGCATATTTTTTCACCTTTATCCTTCAATGCATGATTCATTCTAATCCCAATCTTCATTTCCAGCAAATCGAGAGAACTTAACATTTGATCCATTTTTTTCATAACATCTTCCTTCTGAACCATCGCCATATTTAAAACGCCCCCTTCTTTGCCTTTCCTTTGTCATGTAATTTCGCCGATTGATTAATTACTCCTTCTCACATGACAAAACTAGTTGATATTCGTCAAAGAAATCATTTAGTATGCCATTTTTAGAAATGGTAACAATACAAAAAGGAGGTGTATTACGATGACAAAAAATAAAAACGAAAAAAAGAAAAAGCAAAACAAACAACAAAACAAACCTGAGACTGGTAATCCAAAGCTTGATGGTCCAAATTTCCCCGCTACATAAAGTGAAACTTTAATCAGTGGGGTTTTGTTCATCTCCCACTGATTATCAGCCCGCACCAATCGGGTGTTTACGGACAGCAGGGCTTCCACCTACCTTCTTTGCTCCAGCCAAATTTTGAGGTGGGAGTTTTACTGTCCGCAAATAGCGGGATAAAATGACACTTTAACCAAAGTGGCTTTTACAAACAACTATTTTCTAGTCTACCTTACCTCTTCGCTTTCGATAAGTGTTGAAGTTAAAGTCGTACTGCTGGCAAATAGCCGATTAGAAAGTAACTTGTTGTAGAGCATATTACTTTTAATAAAGAAGTCCCGCCTTCATTTAAGAAGGCGGGACTTCTTTATTATATCATGAACTCATCTATTCTTTTAACAAAACTACTTAATATAGAAAGAGTATGTATTTGCTCCCTCTTCTTTCTATACCATTCTGTTATATTAATTTTCCCCTTAGGTTTTTCAAGTAAAAATAATGAATCTATTTCCAACCCTTCACTAAACCAATCTTTTTCAATTAATTTTTCATGAGTGACAATAGAATACACTTCCCGAAGAGCCGGCGTACATGATTTTCTAATTCCCCTTATATTACATTCATAATCCATTCTTGACCCTGTATGCCTAGTTTGCACTGCAAATTTATAAAAAGAAGACTTATACTTTGAATGAAATAGTAACCAAGCTAATTGCTTCCCCAGTTCTATACGTTTTTGCAACGTTTCAAATTGATAAACTGAAAATCCATACATTCCCCCTTCCACCGTTGGAAAAATAACTGCACTAACATGAAATATTTCTTGAAATTTGAACAGTGCAGTATCAAATACGTGTTTTTGAAAGTATGCATTCTCAATTACTGGTTTTTGAATTTTATTTTGTTCATTAATAATAAGTGCCGTCATAAGCCTATTTATATCTTTTTTCTCCCAAAACGCGACCCATTCTTTTTCCATAAAAATTGATATGTTGAAAAATTGTAACAAATGGAAGAGCGGCGCACATCTCTTTTTACTTTCCTCATACAGTAATAGTTGAGGAAATGCATCTAAGAAAATGAGCCAATTGGCTTTCTCATACAAAAGAAATAATCGTCTCTTAACTGTTTGAGATAAAAGATTAGAATAATATTCTCCTTCTAAATCTGTCATGTTCCATCCCCCATTCCTTGAAACCATACTCGCTAAAAAAGACCATCTAATTTCTCTATTTCTCAAATAATATTCTTGGTAAGATTGTGTACGTGAAATATTATCTACGTTAGCTACATCCGTGCTCTCCTTAATAGTAAGAACTATAGCTTTTTCCTCTTCTGTACAAAAAATATCATTACGGGTCTGTTTAATTTTTTCGTAATCATTCCATCGAAACATGAGTAAGTCACCATACCTTTCTTGAAAAAGGTCACATCTTTTTTCATTTTTTGATATAATCACCTTTGTAAGTAATTCTTATCAAGTTGGGAGTGGACAAAATATGACCATTCGTTACCCAAATGGAAAAAGGTACGATCAAGCTTCACAACCTCATAAAACACCAATAAAAAAACATACTTACAGTAATAGAGGTATGTCCCTTGAAGAGGAATTGAATGAAACCAATCAATATTACTTAACCCATAATATTGCATGCGTACATAAAAAACCTACACCTCTTCAAATTGTAAAAGTAGATTACCCCGCTCGAAGTGCTGCAGTGGTAAAAGAAGCGTATTTCAAACAACCTTCTACAACAGATTACAACGGTGTATACAAAGGGAAATACATCGATTTTGAAGCGAAAGAAACTAAAAATAAAACCAGTTTTCCACTTCAAAACTTCCACCTTCATCAAATTGAACATATGAAGCAAGTAGTCGCTCATAATGGAATTGCATTTGTTATTATTAAATTTACACTTTTTGATGAATTTTATTTATTAGATGCAAAACATATTATTGCATTTTGGAATCGTCAAAATACTGGTGGACGTAAATCGATTACAAAACAAGAAATAGAAGAGCATGGGTCTTTATTATCATGCGGTTATCACCCTCGAATTGATTATATCCGCGTACTAGACACGGTTTATTTTTCGTGATAGAGTCATCACTAAGGCTCTTTTTTCGACTTTTGGGGGAGAGAATGAAAGGTAGGAGAAAGTATAATGTCAGATAATTATCGTTCTCGTACAGAACGAAATCATGTAAAAAATCAAACGAAAGAAACAAATAATAAAGAAGAAAAACCAAAGAAAAAAGGTTCCTTTTTCAAGAGATTTCTTATAGGTTGTCTACTTCTTGGTATCGTCGGTCTCGTAGCTGGCGTTTCGGCCTTCTTTGTTATGGTAAAGGACGCTCCAAAACTAGACAAATCAAAGCTAGTCAATCCTTTATCAACAAAATTCCTTGATAAAAACGGGAATTTCTTCTATGAATACGGTGCTGAAAAACGAACCCATGTTACATACGATCAAATTCCAAAAGTAATTGAAAGTGCATTCCTTGCGACTGAGGATGCTCGTTTCTACGATCATAATGGAATTGATTTTAGACGTACTGGAATGGCAGTCATGGAAAATGTCACTGGTGGTTTTGGATCACAAGGTGGTAGTACGATTACACAGCAAGTAGTTAAAAACTATTTTCTAACGATGGACAAAACTGCAAAGAGAAAAGTGCAGGAATGGTACTTATCTTATAAGTTAGAGCAACAGTACTCAAAACATGAAATTTTAGAAATGTACTTAAATAAGATTAACTTAGGTAATCGCTCTTATGGTATTTCCACAGCTGCCAAAAAATATTACGGCAAAGATTTAAAAGACATACAACTACACGAAGCTGCAATGCTCGCTGGTTTACCCCAAGGTCCTAACATTTATGATCCAACAAAACCAGATAACGTTGATAGAGCAACGAAACGTCGTAATATCGTATTAACATTAATGAACCGACACGGGTATATAACGAAACAAGAAATGAATGATGCAATGCAAATCCCTGTAACACAAGGACTTCTTCCATCTTCAGAAGTGACTGAAATGAAGTATCAGGCATTTATAGATGCTGTTGTAAAGGAAGTTGAAAAAGAATACCCTGATATAAATATCGGTTCAGACGGTTTAACGATTCATACAACACTTGATCAAGATGCTCAGGATTACGCTGAAAAAATTATGGATGGGAATCTCATCAAGTATCCAAACGATCAATTCCAAGGATCATTCGTATTTATGGATACTCAGTCTGGAGAAGTTCGAGCAATCGGCGCTGGTCGTAAAGAAAGTAAGTCTACTTTCAAAGGTCATAATATGGCAGTTGATTTAAAACGCCAAGTTGGTTCAACAATGAAACCAATTTTCGACTATGGTCCTGCAATTGAAAACCTTCAATGGTCTACTTATCATCAATTAAATGACTCTGAATATACTTACTCTGATGGCACAAAGATTAAAAATGCTACAGGTAATTTTAAAGGTGACGTTTCACTTCGTGAAGCATTGAAGAAGTCATTAAACATCCCGGCTTTAAAAACAGCTCAAGCAGTCGGTATTCCTAAGGCACAAGAGTTTGCTGAAGGTTTAGGAATGACGTTTAAAGATGGGAAAGCATATGAATCTACTGCAATCGGTAGTAATGAAGGCTCTCCGTTAGATGTCGCTGGAGCTTATGCAGCATTTGGAAATGACGGTGTTTATAATAAACCTCACTTCGTAAAAGAAGTCATCTTCCCAGACGGGAAAAAGAAAAGCTTTAAACCGAAAGAACAACGTGCAATGCACGACCATACAGCTTACATGGTTACTGATGTTCTTCGTGACGTAGTAAAACCTGGTTCTGGCGGTACAGGGCCAACAGCATATGTTTCTGGATTCGACGTTGCTGGTAAAACAGGAACACAAAACTTTGATGCAAAAGATATAAAAAAATATGGCATCCCAGCTGATGCGAACAGAGATAGCTGGTTCGCTGGATATACACCACAATATACGATGGCTGTGTGGACTGGTTACGAAAAGAATGGTCCAGAAAATTACATTAGCGATCGTTATACTAAAATTGCACAACAAATGTTCCAAGTAATGATGAGCAAATTCGCTACAGATAAATCTCGTTTCGAACGTCCTTCTTCTGTTCAAGAAATAAACGGAGAATTGTACGTAAAAGGTGCGAAAAAAGATGCAGTTAAAGAAATTAAAGTAGATCCACCTAGTGGCCTTAATGTCGCTTTCGATGGCGCTAGCACAGTGACACTGAACTGGTCTGGACCATCATCAGATGTTGATGCATACGCAGCAAGCTATAAAGCTACTGACGGTTCTAGTGGTAGCTTATCAGTAAGCGGTACGACAGCTACTCTTGGTGGTATTAAACCAGGTGTTACTTACAGTTTCTCTGTAGTAGCGAAAAAGGGTACTGGAACAAGCCCTGCAGTTGGTGCATCCTTCACTGCCCCTGGCGGAACTCCAGATGCGAAAAAAGCTGACGAAGAGGCTAAGAAGAAGGCTGACGAAGAGGCCTTGAAAAAGGCCAATGAAGATAAACTAAAACAAGAAGAAGCTAAGAAAAAAGCTGATGAAGATCAGCGTAAACAGCAAGAACAGCAGCAACAGCAACAACAACAAGAACAACAACGTAAACAACAAGAACAACAGCAGCAACAAGAACAACAACGTAAACAGCAAGAAGAAGCTCAAAAGAAAGCCGCTGACGAAGAGGCTAAGAAGAAAGCTGACGAAGAAGCTAAGAGAAAAGCCGACGAAGAAGCTAAAAGAAAAGCTGACGAAGAAGCTAAAAGAAAAGCTGACGAAGAAGCTAGAAAAAAAGCTGAAGAGCAACAACAGCAACAAAATACCGGAGGAGATATACCTCACGCGGACGGAAATGTTGTTACAACAGAGTCTTAATAAACAAAAAAAGAAGTCGGTTTCTCTTAATGAGAAATCGACTTCTTTTTTGTTATCATTTTCTTTACATATAGCTTTTCTATTTCGATATACAACTGTACTAATTGAATATACGAATGGTAATTACTCGGTTTCTTTATAATAAATGAATATCGCTCCATAAAATTAACAGGTTGTACTTCCAATTTATTCGTATTTACTTGCATCTCATTCAAACTATGAACAGGCTGCTCATTTAACCAATATATAACCGATAGAAAGTGCGCTGCAAAAAGAATCATCGGACCCTCAGCTTCTTGTTTTTTTCTGTTCCGAAATAGTATAGCAATTTCTTCATGCTTGCTTTTCCATATATTTAACACCGCTGGAATACTTGTTTCAATTTCATTCCATGGCTCATATTTTCTTTCAATATCAAATATAAAGTAAGTATTTTGTATTATTTCTTCAAAAGATTGGTCTGTGTGATACGTAATCGAATTTGCACTCTCTTTAAAAAATGGTACGCACCGAAACTCTTTCGGTATTTCTATAACTCGCTCCATCCTTTATTTCCCCTTCATTCGTTTCTTTCCTTCGCGACATATTTCTAGTAATCGACACTCTTCACATTGTGGTCGCTGCGCCTTACAGTAATAACGTCCGAAGAAAATCATACGGTGGTGTGTAACTCCCCACTCATCCATTGGAATCTTCTTCATCAATGTCTTTTCCACTTCTAACACAGAATCTTTCCATCTACAAATTGCTAACCGTTTACTCACTCTCTCTACATGCGTATCAACAGCAATCGCTGGAATCCCAAATGCTACCGAAACAACTACATTCGCTGTCTTTCTCCCTACTCCTGGTAATTTCGTCAGCTCATCACGGTCTTCTGGAACTTTCCCGTTATAATCATCTAGTAACATCCGGCACAATTTTTGAATATTTTTCGCCTTATTTCTAAACAATCCAATGGAACGTATATCTTGTTGTAATTCTTCTAAAGACACACTTAAATAATCTTCTGGTGTTTTATATTTTTGAAATAAGTTTTTCGTCACTTTATTCACAAGTGCATCTGTACATTGCGCAGATAATGCCACTGCGATTACAAGTTCAAATGGATTATCATGAATTAATTCACAATGCGCTTCTGGATACATATCCGCCATTGTATCTAAACAATAACGAATTTGCGTTTTGTTCAACATATCTTTCCTCCTACACTACTGCTCCAACCAATTATAAAAAGGCACTTTCCCAGTAAATTTCGTCTCTTGTTTTGTCGTTTGCTGTGTGCGTTGTTGATTCGCTCTAAATTTCTGGCCTTGATTTTGCGCTTGATCTACCGTTTTAATTCCGTTCTTTTTCCACTCAAACAAAATACGATCAATATACCGGAAATTAAGTTTACCACTCATAACAGCTTCACGAAGAGCCGCTTGAATTAAATTCGGATGGTGTTGATCTTGATCTTCCCACATCCCTAATGTTTCACATTCAAATGGCGAAAGTGGTCTTCCGAATTCTTTTTCAAATACTGTATATAAATTTACTTGAATTTGCTTTTGTTCTTTTTGCTCTTCCTCTATAGATTCATTCATTAAAAAGTGCAATATTTTTTCCCACAGTGGTTGTAAAGAATAACTTTCACACATCATCGCTTCAGATCTTCGTCCACCTTCTAGTGCTAAAAAACCTTTTTGGATTAAAGTCTGAATCACTTCCATGCATTTCATTTCTGTTATCGTCATCCGTTCTGAAATCTCTGAAGGAGTCGGGAACGAATTACCTGATTCTAAAAATGTGTGTACATGAAGTACTACCATAAATTCCGTCTCATTTAAACCTAGCTTTTTATAATGCATCATAAGCAATTTAGGAATCGCTATGCTTCCCTGTTCAAACCATTGTAACATCATTTTCTTTTTCATCACCAAACACCTCGTTCTCTAGTATAACACACCTTTAGCCATTTCTTTTTGCCACAATTCGTCAAAAAAACCTCCCTATATATAGGGAGGTTTTTTGCCATTTACTACAAGAAACAGACGATTAAGCCTGTACTTTACTTTTCATGAACGTATGAATTCGTTCTAATGCTTTCTCAACTTGCTCAAGAGATGTCGCATACGATAATCGAACGTTATTTGGTGCACCAAATCCTGTACCTGGAACAAGAGCCACCTTTTCTTCTTCTAATAATGCTTTTGCCCACTCATCAACTGTATCATACCCAGCTAACGCTACGGCTTCTTTTACATTTGGGAATAAGTAAAAAGCACCTTGTGGCTTAATGCAAGTGAAACCAGGAATTTGAATTAATTTATCATAAATAATGTTCAATCTTTCTTCAAACGCTTGACGCATTGTTTCTACAGGTTCTTGTGAGCCTGCATACGCAGCAATTGCACCGTATTGAGCAATTGAAGTAGGGTTTGACGTACTATGACTCGCTAAGTTCGTCATCGCTTTAATAAGCTGCTTATTTCCTGCTGCATATCCAATACGCCAACCTGTCATAGAATGTGATTTAGATACACCATTAATAATAAGTGTTTGTTCTTTTAATACATTAGAAAGCTGGGCAATTGAAGTATATTCCGCGTCACCATAAATTAATTTTTCATAAATCTCATCTGAAACGATTAAGATATCATGCTCTAAACATACTTCTCCAAGCTGTTGTAATTCTTCTTTGCTGTAAATCATCCCTGTTGGATTGCTCGGTGAATTAATAATAACAGCTTTCGTTTTCTCTGTAATTGCCTCACGCAGCTGCTTTGCTGTAATTTTGTACTCATTGCCTTCTAGACCTTCTACATAAACTGGCTTACCACCAGCAAGCTTTACTTGCTCAGGATAACTTACCCAATAAGGAGTTGGGATGATAACTTCATCTCCTTCATCAAGTAACACTTGGAATAATGTATATAATGCATGCTTGGCACCATTACATACAATAATTTCAGATGGATCATACGCAATTCCTTGATCACGAGTAAACTTCTTCACAATTTCTTGTTTTAACGCTTGTAATCCACCTGTTGGTGTATATTTCGTATGTCCTTCTAACATCGCTTTATGCGCAGCATCCATAATATGTTTTGGCGTATTAAAGTCAGGTTCTCCTGCTCCTAATCCAATTACATCATGACCTTCTGCTTTTAATGCTTGTGCCTTTGCTGTAATTTCTAAAGTTGCAGATGGTGTTAAAGCAGCTACTCGCTTTGCTAATTTCATTTGTAGTTCCCCCTACATCTATTTTTCAATGCTGTATCGTCTTAAAAAGTTCCCATCTTTAAATTCAAGATAGTAGTAACTATAACGATTGTCATCATCAATATATGTAACTTCCCATAATGGTATATTATTTTCAAAGCCTAATTTTGCTTTTAAAATTTCTTTCGGCTTACTTTTGGGTTCTTTACTTTCATCTCCGACTTGTTCAATCGTTCTTTGTAAAGCATCTTTTTCAGAAATACCTTCGCTCTTTTTCCTTACTATAGTTTCCCCTTTTTTCTCAGGCACCCAAACGATAAGTTGTTCTCCTTTTTCATCTGTACCTTGTACGACTGTATATGAAGATTTTCCATTATAATAATCAACAGTATTTACCTTTGTAAGCTTTGCCTTTTCTTTCGCAATTTCTACAGACTTTGACTCTTTTGGAATTTTCTTTTCCATCGCTTTATTATAAACATATGCCCCATATATTCCGCTAGCAACGATAACGATAATGATTGTAAAGATCCACTTTTTCATTGTATCACTACGTTCTGTAAATCGTAAATACAGCTGTTTCTTTATCTTTTTCGTCTAATGCTAATCCGAACATGAGGTCCTGCTCTTTTAACGTACGATTCAAACCATCAACAATTTTATACAAGTCAGACGAATATTTAATACGCGTCGTTGATAGGACTTCGATTTTCTTATCCATGAAAAAACTCCTCCGTTACACAAAAATTTCTAATTATAGAAGAACGCAATGCGGTTACAATAAGAGTACATTCTTTACAACCCCTGCTTCATCACCCATCTATTATAGCAGGACATGTACAGCAAAAAAAGGTTTCAAATCGAAAAGCAATATATTTTGTATACAAGAAGTAAGAAAAATAAAATTCCTCCTACCCACATTTTTTACGCCTGAAGTTTAAATGTACTTCAGGCGTATTTTTCTTCCAATTTTATTCATTTGACGATTCTTCTAACTGTACTAACAATTCTTCTAACGGTCCTTCATAGAGCGGTACAGTTGGGATTGATTGTAAAAATCGTTTTCCATAGGAAGAACTTGTCAAACGACGATCTAATACAAATACAGTTCCCGTATCTGTATTTGTTCTAATAAGACGACCAAACCCTTGTTTGAAACGCAAGATTGCTTGCGGGAGCGCCAACTTATCGAATACGTCTTCTCCTTGATTTTTTAACCACTCTCCTTTTGCTTCCATCATCGGCTGATGAGGAGGGGTAAAAGGCAGACGGACAATGACAAGACAGCTTAGGGCATCTCCAGGTATATCTATCCCTTCCCAAAAACTACTTGTTCCTAACAAAATCGATTTGTCGAACTCCTGGAATTTGCGGATTAGACGACTTCGGCTCTTATTATTCACACTTTGCGTTAATAATAAATATCCTTCTAATGTCTCATCATTTTTCAAATTCGTATACGCTTCTTTCAACATTTCATACGAAGTGAATAAAACGAGCATTCTACCTTTTGTAGCTTTCGCTATTTTCGCAATATGTGCCGATATAGACTCAATATATTCTTCATTACTTGCTTTCTTAATAAAAGGTACATCCGTTGAAACCATTAATTTCATTTGCTCTTCAAAACGGAATGGTGATGGAACCTTTAATGTATTGGGAGCAAAATCATGTAAACCTAGCTCCTCTTTTATATAGTCGAATGAATCATTAACTGTTAACGTTGCTGATGTGAAAATAACACTCTTTTTCTGGGTTAAAAATTCATCAGCAAATCTTTCACCAATATGAACAGGCTGCGCATATAGAACTGTTGAATGAATCGTTCCCTTCGTTTCAGTCTCCATCCATGTCACGTATGAATTTTTTTCTAAAATGAGTAATTGTAAAGATTGTGCCATCTTTCTCAACAACTCAATTAAATGCATAAATTCACCTGTAACGACATGCATCTCCCATTCTAATTTACTTTGCAATATTTCAGCTTGCTTCTCAAGTGTAGTCAATAACTTTCTTACATCATACACAAATCGATTTGTTAACTCGGTAATGCTATCCCATAACTTACCTTTCTCTACTTCCGTGTTATATCGATAAATGAGTGGCATATTGCTCATCCCTTGTTCCTGCTTTGTTTGTTTAAATACGAAAGTCCGTAACATTTGAAATAGTTCATCCGCATCAAATTTCAATTCCTTCAAACTATGACTCACCATACGGAAAGTCGAACGCGATGCTTGCTCTGATTTTTTCATCATTTTATATACTTTAGAAAGTACATCATCTGTTTCTAGCGTACCAAGACGAGATAAAGCTAATTGAAAATACATGCATGAGAACTGTTCACCTAATGTTCTACTCGCCGCTTCCTCGATATGATGAGCTTCATCAAAAATAATATGTTCACATGAAGCAAATAGTGGTTCTTCACTTGAAAAATCTTGAAATAATAACGCATGATTTGTAATAACGATATCTGCAAATAATGCTTTATTCTTTGCTCTTTGATAAAAACAACGACTATACCAGTTACTTTGCATCCCGCCTGGACTATGTACATCACTACAAATACGGTTCCAAAGTAACTTGCCGCCCTCAGGAATATTCAATTCATCACGATCGCCAGTTTCCGTTTGCAATAACCACACTAAAATTTTTGCCTTTGTGAGCGCCATATCATAATTTTTCTCTTCCTCTTGCAAAGCATATTCAAATTTGTGTAGACAAAGGTAATGCTTTCTTCCTTTCAGAAGAGCTACTTCAAATGAAAATGGCATTATTTTCTTTAATAAAGGAATTTCTTTTTCTAGTATTTGTTGTTGCAATTGTACAGTTTGTGTACTTATAATGACAGGCTCTTCTTTTTTCTTTGCGAAATAAATACTTGGAAGTAAATATGCAAGCGTCTTCCCCGTACCTGTTCCTGCTTCAATCAGTGAAAACCTAGAATCTCTTAGCGCTGTATATATTTCCTTCATCATAATTTGTTGGCTTTCTCTTTTTTCAAACTTTGGCATATTCAATTCAAGTTTATCGATTGTCTTATGTAAGAAAGCATCAAATTTAGATGAGTATGTTTCACTGAGGCTTAAAGAATAATTCCGCTTTCGAAGCGCAATATTTCGATACACCTCACACTCCTCTGCCTCTTCTTTACCATGCATCATTTTCTTTAAAATATTTTCAGAAAGTACATCAGCTATATCACTTTGGAAAACATCACTTAATTCATAAAGCGATTGTAATGTGACAAGTGGTAACTTTTCAATTTCACTTAAAAATTGTAAAAACAACTCCGCTGTTGCAAGAGCATCACTATCCGCACGATGTGGTTGATCGTGCTCTAGTTCATGCTGCTTAGCTAGATCACGTAATTTATAACTATCAGCTGTTGGCAAAAGAATTTGCGCCAATTCAACTGTATCAATTTTAGGACAATGTACTTCTGTATATCCAGCCTGCCTTAATTCTTCATTTAAAAAATTCCAATCAAAGTGAACGTTATGTGCAACAAAAGCCGCACCTTGTAATAGCTCAACAATCATCGGGGCTACATCTCGAAATAACGGGGCTTGTTTTACAAGATTTTCATCAATCCCAGTTAATTCTGTAATAAATAGGGGAATCTCTCTCTTCGGATTAATAAAAGATGAAAAAATCTCTAATATCTCTCCATCTTCCACTACAACAGCTGCAATTTGGGTGATTTTATCCTTCCCATCCTTCCAGGAGTTCCCTGTCGTCTCTAAATCAACAACGACATAACGCTTACTCATATATGTAACACCTCAATTTCTTACCTATCAAACACAAAAATTATATAATGTTACTATACCACGTTTTACCTCATCTTAATGAAAAGATGCACAAAAAAGCTATCTCCTTAATTAGAGATAGCCTTCCTACTTATAATATCGTGCCAGCTTTTTCAGCACCTAACATTTCAATAATTTGATTATCATCGTCTAATACTGCAATTTTCGGCTCTTGTTTATGAATATTTTCTTCTGCCACTAAACCATAGCAAATAATAATAACTTTATCACCCGGTTGTACAAGCCTTGCAGCTGCACCATTTAAACACACAACACCGCTACCGCGCTCTCCTTTAATAACATATGTCTCTAAGCGAGCTCCATTGTTATTATTTACAATTTGTACTTTTTCATTTTCTACAATATTTACCGCATCCATTAAATCTTCATCAATTGTAATACTACCTACATAATTTAAATTTGCTTCTGTTACAGTTGCACGATGTAACTTCGCTCTCATCATTGTGCGAAACATAGATGCTCCCCCTTATTTCCCCATTAATGTTATATTGTCAATTAATCGTACATTTTCAAACTTAACTGCAATCGCTAAAATGATTCTTCCTTCAATTTTATTTATTGCTTTTAATGAAGGATATGCATATAAATCAGCATAATCTACAGTGCCTTTCGTATACTTCTCAATATGCTCTTTCACAAGATTCATAATGATTTCCGGATTACGTTCGCCTGCCTCAATTCGTTCTTTCGCTATACATAGACTGCCGTATAAATGAGGAGCCTCTTCACGTTCTTCTAGTGATAAATACACATTACGAGAACTTTTCGCTAATCCATCTTCTTCCCTTACAATATCAACTGGTACGATCGTAACGGGAATATTAAAATCAGTTACGAATCCTTCAATTACAGCTACTTGCTGTGCATCTTTCATACCGAAATAAGCACGCGTTGGCAATGTAATATTAAATAGTTTCATTAGTACAGTCGCAACACCAGCGAAATGACCAGGTCTTTGTTTGCCACATAATACGTCGGTACGCTTCACAACTTCTACTGTTGTCGTTTGTTCTGCTGGATACATCTCTTCTACACTCGGATAAAATAAATAATCAACACCATTTTCTTTTGCTACATTTTCATCTCTATCAATATCACGTGGGTATCGATCTAAATCTTCATTTGGTCCAAATTGTAGTGGATTTACAAATACACTTAAAACTACAATTTCATTTTCTTCCCTTGCCTTACGTAGTAACGTAGCATGCCCTTCGTGTAAATACCCCATCGTTGGAACAAAACCGATACTTTTTCCACTTGCATGCAGTTCGTTTGTAATTTGCTGCATCTCTTGCACTGTAGTTATGATTTTCATTATTGTTTTCCTCCGTATAACGCTAAGCACTCTTCCTCTTTCATTGTAAATGAATGTTTTTCTTCAGGAAATTGCCCTGTCTTTACTTCAGTAACGTATTGCGAAATCCCTCGCACAATCTCCTCTTGAACAGACGTATATTGCTTCACAAATTTCGGAACACGATTTACGCCGTACGAGATAAGATCGTGGTATACAAGAACTTGCCCATCTACTTTTTGTCCTGCTCCAATTCCAATTGTAGGAATTGTTAACTGCTCTGAAATAAGTTCTGCTAATTGCATTGGCACACATTCTAGCACAAGTGCTATCGCACCAGCTTCCTCACATTTCTTTGCATCTTCTATTAATTTTTTTGCACTTTCAGCATCTTTCCCTTGTACTTTATACCCACCTAGCACTCCTACAGATTGAGGAGTTAAACCTAAATGCGCCACAACGGGAATTCCCGCATTCGTTAAGTAGTGAATAGTTGATATAACTTCTCCAGCACCTTCTACCTTTAATGCATGTGCCCCGCTCTCTTGAACAATGCGACGTGCATTAATCATCGTATCTTGCAATGAGACATGATAAGACATAAATGGCATATCAGTTACAATAAAAGTCTCTTTCGCTCCGCGGCGTACAGCTTTCGTATGATGAATCATATCCTCTACTGTTACTGGAACTGTTGAATCATACCCAAGTACAACCATTCCTAGAGAATCACCCACTAAAATCATATCGACTTTAGCTTCTTCTGCTAATTTAGCAGATGGATAATCATACGCCGTTAGCATTGTAATCGGCTCACCTTGCTCTTTCATTTTCAAAAAATCTGTTTTTGTTTTCAAAAACTACTCCTCCTTTATGCAGGAGAGAGGAGATGGCCGAAATCATATAAAAAACCCCTCTGGCCATAAAAGGGCAGAAGGGTTGTGTGTTAGTCGGCATTATTCATCCCTCTGTCCCAGTCCATTATTGGATCAAGGCAGAATCCAAATTATTATTTTTTCATACTGCGTAAAATAATGGTGCAGTTCGCTTTGATACTGCCCATATTCGAACTAATTATAGCAAACTCTGAAAAGGAATTGCTACATTTTTTCGAAAAAATAATTTTTTATCCCTATTACGGTATGTGAAATTTATTAGTATCTAAATGACAAAAAGAAGCTCCAAAATAGGAACTTCTTTTACTTAATTTCTATATCAGCAGAATGAATGTGGTGCACTTGTCCTTGATGATCCTCAAGTAACAATACACCATCCTCCGTAATTCCTTTTGCTAGCCCATTAATAGTTTCCTTCATCGTTCGAGCTGTAATTTCTTTTCCGATACTTACTGCGTAACTTTCCCAAAGAATTTTAATAACAGAGAAGCCATTTTTTAAATACTCTTCATACAATTTCTCTAGTTGCAAGAAAATTTGTTGCATAAGTTCCGCACGAACAATCGGCTTACCCGATTCAATTGCTAATGAAGTTGCAATTTGCTGAATTTCCTCATCAAAATGTTCTTGTTTCTGATTTGCATTAATGCCAATTCCCATAATAACAGCATTAATTTTATCTGGATCAGCTTGCATCTCCGTTAATATACCGACAGCTTTTTTACCTTGAATTAAAATATCATTCGGCCACTTAATCCCTACGTTTACACCGGTACATTTTTCAATTGCTTGCGCTACGCTAACCGCTGCTAATAAAGTAAGCTGTGGTGCATGATGAACTGGAATCGAGGGACGCAAAATAATACTCATCCAAATTCCTGTTCCTTTTGGGGAATACCATTTTCTACTTAAACGTCCTCTACCTGCTGTTTGTTCTTCAGCAACGACAATTGTTCCCTCTTCTGCGCCTTCATAAGCAAGTCTCGCTGCAATATGCTGAGTAGACTCAACCGATTCTTCAAAATAAACCGTTCTACCGATACGCTCTGTTTGTAATCCTAATTGAATCTCATTCGCAGTTACTTTATCTGGTTTACTAGCAATTCGGTACCCTAAGCGGCGTACAGCTTCTAGTTCATACCCTTCATTACGAAGGTCCTCCATATGCTTCCATACAGCGGTTCTCGAACAACCAAGTTTGTCACTAAGTATTTGACCAGATACAAATGCACCATCTGCTTCAGAAAAAACTTGTAATAACTGCTTTCTTATAGTAGATTGCATCTTTGTAGCCACTCCCTTATATCCTCTTTCTTATTAACTAAATCTCCTTGTACGATTGCTTCTTCAATATTTTGAAGCATTTCGGCAACCCACGGACCTGGCTTTTTATCTGTCCAGCTTAATAAATCATTACCAGTCACATTCATTTCTTGACGATTTTTTATCGGCAATGCATGAAATAATGATTGTACTTGCTTAACAGACGCACTATTATAACTTTCTATTATCACTTCATATACTCTTTCCGCCATCTCAGCGATGCGAATCCCAGTTTTATAAAGAAGGATTGTATCCCACTCCTTCTCCTTTCTAGAACGAATTGCTAATAAAACCGCTACGATATCTTTAATCTTTTTATTCGAGAACTTCCATTGACGCAGAAAGACAGATGGATGCTCTTCTCCGATACAATATAGGAAAAATGCCCACGCCTCAACGTCTGTTTCGAAAGAATCCCATTTATACTGCGTAGCTTTCAAGAGTCTTTCTTCTGACATTTGCAAATATGGCAGATGAGAAAATAGCTTAGTTTCTACTAACTCTTGAAGACCATTCACACAATATGTACCGGTCAACAATTTTTCAAATTCAACTGTAATTCTTTCAATCGCTATATGTTCGAGCAAATGCCCATACGTTTCAATTGCTTGTTTCGTCTTTATTTCCAAAGAGAAACCTAACGTACTTACGAACCGAATACCACGCATCATTCGCAGTGCATCTTCTTGAAAACGGTCTGCAGCATCTCCAACCGTTGTAATTTCCTTCAGACGAATCGCTTCTTTCCCAGCAAATAAATCAACCATTTCGCCTTCCTCTGTCATTGCAATTGCATTCATCGTGAAATCACGTCGTTTTAAATCCTCTTCTAATGAACGGACAAATTGAACACTACTAGGTCTTCGAAAATCTTCATATTCGCTTTCTGTTCGAAAAGTAGTTACCTCATACGGTTCACCATTTTCTACAACAATTACAGTTCCATGCTCAAGACCAACCGGAACATGTCTTGGGAAAATAGCCGTTACTTCTTCTGGTAAAGCAGATGTTGCGATATCGATATCTCCAATCGGTCTATCGATAATAAGATCGCGTACACTTCCACCAACGAAGTAAGCCTCATGTCCGTGCTGTTTTAACATCTCAATAATTGAACTAGCTTTTTTAAATCTTTCCATTCTTGTCATCCCTTAGTATGTCATAATAAATCGCCTCATACTGTGAAACGATTTTTTCCGAACGAAACTGCTCATATACAGATTTCATCGCTCGCTCTCCCATATTACGGTGAAGTTCTTCATTTTCTAGTAGCTGAATTGCTTGCTTAGCGATTCCGTCTGTATCTCCAACTTCACATATATATCCTGTTTCACCATGTTGAATGACCTCTGGAATGCCCCCAACCCTCGTTCCGATACTAGGCACACCACACGCCATCGCTTCTAATATAACAAGACCAAAACTTTCCTTTTCTGATAAAAGTAGCATTAAATCACTCATCGCAAGAAGCTCTGCAACATTATCTTGCTTTCCTAGGAATAAGACACGTTCCTCAATATGTAAACTTTTCACCAATTGTAAAATAGTACAGAACTCTGGTCCATCACCAACAAGAAGCAATTTCGCATCTACTTCCTTTACAATTTTGGCAAATGACTGCACAACATCCTGTACACGCTTAACCTTTCGGAAATTTGAAATATGAATCAACACTTTTTCATTTTCTCGTATACCATATTCTTTTTTTAATTGAGACATATCACGTTTGAAATAAACACGTTCATCTACAAAATTGTATACCGTCTCAATTTCTTTATCTGGTTTTACAAGTTCATTTGTTTCTTCAATTAACGAATGTGACACAGCTGTAACAACATCAGATTGTTCAATACCAAAGCGAATTAAATTATTTAACGAAGGGTCGGAACCTAATACAGTAATATCCGTTCCATGTAAGGTCGTAACAATTTTAATACGCTCCCCAATCATTTGTTTTGCTAAATATGCACAAATAGCATGCGGGATTGCATAATGCACATGTAAAATATCAAGGTTTTCTCTTTGAGCAACCTCTGCCATTTTACTCGCTAATGCTAAATCGTAAGGTGGATATTGAAAAACAGAATATTGATTTACTGTTACTTCGTGAAAATAAATGTTCGGGTACACTTTATTCAACCGAAATGGTACACCCGATGTAATAAAATGAATTTCATGCCCGCGTTCCGCCAATTGCTTTCCTAACTCTGTCCCAACAACCCCAGAACCACCTACAGAAGGATAACATGTAATACCTATCTTCAATTTCATTTACATCCCCCTATTAAATCAGCATGTAATAAAACCGGTTTCTTACTCATAAATCCTTCGGCATACAGCACTCCAACTTCTTTCCCAAACATCTTCTCCCGAGCGATTACAGTTTCAACGTATCCTTCGGTTAATGGCGTCTTAACACCATCACTCCCTGTTGAAAACTGACTTTCATACGCTTCTAACGCTTCCACCTTTTTAGAAAGGTATTCACTAATATCTATACAAAAATTCGGTTTATGAAAACCATTAATCATATAATTATAAAAAGACTCTACACGGTGCGGCGGAAGTTCAGGCATATATTTACGAATTCCCGCTGAAAAGATAGCTTCTTCCACAAGTTTCGCGCAATTAGCATGGTCTGGATGACGATCTTCGTAATATGGTGCGAAAATTAGTGTTGGTTTATATGTACGAATAATCTTTACAATTTCACGTATATATTCTTCTTTCATATACAAACCACGGTCTGGCATTGCTAAATTAATTCTCGTTTTTACTCCCATAATACGAGCTGCAGCCTTTGCTTCTTCTTTTCTTAGTTCTACCGTTCCATTTGAAGAAAGATCAGCTTCTGTTAAATCGCAAATGCCTACTTCATATCCTTGCTTCGTATACTTTGCAATGGTACCTGCCATGCCGATTTCAACATCATCGGCATGAGCACCAAACGCTAATATATGTAATCCACTCATAATTGTTCCCCTCATTTTCTTAACTTTCGGTAATCTAAATCTCCCCGCTCTAATGCATGCATTAGCATTTCAGCACTTGCCATATTTGTTGCTAATGGGATGGCGTATACATCACATAAACGAAGTAACGCATTAACATCTGGTTCATGCGGCTGGGCTGTTAGTGGATCCCGGAAAAAAATCACCATATCCATCTCATTTTTTGCAATCATTGCACCAATTTCTTGATCGCCACCAAGAGGACCGGATTGATATCTTGTTACAACTAAACCAGTTGCCTCCATAATACGAAGTCCTGTCGTTCCTGTTGCAAAAAGTTCATGTTTTTCAAAAATTGGTTTATATGCGTATGCGAACGAAACCATATCATCTTTCTTTTTGTCATGTGCGATTAAGGCAATTTTCATCCGTTGTCTCCCCTTTAGTCGATAATATTTTCTAAACCGTACACAAGATGATCAAGGTTCATTACTGTTTCAATTGATAGTTTTACACCTGACATAAATGATGCACGGTTGAATGAATCATGACGAACTGTTAACATTTGTCCATCTCCGCCGAACATTACTTCTTGGTGTGCAATAAGCCCTGGTAGACGTACGCTATGAATGTGAATACCGTCTACATTTGCACCACGTGCCCCTTCTAATTGTTCCGTTTCATTAGGGTGCCCTTGCTCTTTTGGTACACGATTTTGACGGATTAATTCTACTGTTTTTACAGCTGTACCAGATGGTGCGTCTAATTTTTGATCATGGTGTAATTCAATTACTTCAACATCTTGGAAGTACTTCGCTGCCATTTGAGAGAACTTCATCATAAGAACTGCACCAATCGCAAAATTTGGAGCGATAATTGTTCCTACTTCTTTTTCTTTTGCATTTTCTGTTAATTGCTTTAGTTCTTCTTCAGTAAATCCAGTTGTACCAATAACTGATCGAAGTCCACGTTCAACTGCAAGTGTCACATGTTTCTTTCCAATTTCTGGTGTTGTTAAATCTAACAATACATCTGCTTCTACTTCATCTAAACAAGTATGTAAATCCGCGTAAATAGGTGCATCTAGCGCTGGCATTCCCGGTAAATCAGAAATTTTTTCTCCGCCATGCTTATAATCAATTGCTGCTACTAAATTGAAATGCGCTGTTCTTTCCATAAGAAGGACTGCTTCATATCCCATGCGTCCTCGTGGTCCAGCGATAATTACTTTAATTTCTTTCATGCGTCTTTCTCTCCCTCATCAATACGTGTCCAACGATCTTTATCACGTGTATTAAATTTATTCATTACAATGTTATGCGCTGTTTCTAAATCAATATTTAAACTATTTGCCATACAAATCATAACAAATAAAACATCTCCAAGCTCTTCCTCAACACTTCGTTCTTTCTCAGTCGTTTTCTTTGGTTTCTCACCATAATAATGATTAACCTCTCTTGCAAGCTCTCCCATTTCTTCAGTTAAACGAGCCATCATTGCAAGCGGACTAAAATAACCTTCTTTAAATTGACCGATATATGCATCTACTTCTTTCTGCATATCTTTCATCGTTTTTGCTTCCATACTAGTCACCTCTTATTCCTTCCTCTTTCATGTTAGCCAATTCATCGCGATTTGACAAATATTATTCCCTCATATCACTATTTACGACTCTTTTTAGGATAGACTATAATAAAGTGAAACTTTCTTTTGCAGTTTTTCCGCACAATATCAGGCTGAACTAATTAAGCTCTTATACCATTCTCTATTTTTACTATCAACTAGAAATAACTTATTATTATGTTCTATCGTTTAAGAGGAGCAATGCAATCATTACATAATTAGGGGGATTTCTAAATGACATCAAATTTGAAGATTCGGAATATCATTTTTATTTTAATCGGTTCCGCTATTTTTTCTTTCGGTATTGTGAATATCAATATTGAAAATCATCTTGCAGAGGGTGGATTTACCGGCATTACGCTATTATTATATTTTAAATTTTCACTTGATCCTTCCTATACAAACTTAATTTTAAACGTCCCTCTATTTTTCATTGGCTGGAAATTACTCGGCCGAACAACATTTTTATACACATTAATCGGTACATTTAGCGTCTCTTTATTCCTTTGGGTGTTTCAGCGCTACGAGGTTCTCAACTTACATTTAAACTTGCAAAATGATATGACACTGGCTGCTTTATTCGCTGGGGCATTTATCGGCATAGGACTTGGAATTATATTCAAATACGGCGGGACTACTGGCGGTGTTGATATTATCGCAAGGCTAGCTCACAAATATGTTGGCTGGAGTATGGGAAAAACGATGTTTATGTTTGATGCGGTCGTTATCATTATCTCTATTCTTACATATTTATCATATCGCGAGGGCATGTATACGTTAGTTGCTGTTTTTATCGGGGCTAAGGTTATTGATTTCATGCAAGAAGGTGCTTATGCAGCAAAAGGAGCAACTATTATTTCTGATAAAAACGATGAAATTGCTTCAAAAATTTTATCAGAAATGGAGCGCGGAGCAACCTTTTTAAAAGCAGTTGGATCCTATACAAAAATAGAACGTAATGTACTATATTGTGTTGTTGCTAAAAATGAAATCGTAAAATTAAAAAATATCATTATTTCAGTAGATCCACATGCCTTTGTCGCTGTAAGTGATGTACACGATGTTGTTGGTGAAGGATTTACATTAGATGAAAATAAAAAACCGTTACATAATTAAATTCAGCTAGAAAAGCTCTGTAGCTTTTCTAGTTTTTTATTATAAATCTTTTAAGTTTCTCCAAATCCTCATAAATAAGCTCCAACAAACTCCGATTATAGAAAATAGAAGCTGGATGAAAGGTCGGAAAAATATGATATTCTTTTTCTGACCAAATAAATTCTGTACTGCTGCTATCTTTCAATCGCTGCACAGGTTGCTTTAACAATTCTCCATGAACATCCGTAATTTTATTATTTTTACCAACTAAACGCTGTAATGCAATATTACCAAGTGTGACAATAACCGGCTGCTGTATAAATTCCAGTTCATAATCTAGCAAAGGTGCATGGGCAAGTATCTCACCTTGATTCGGTGTTCTATTGTACTTCTTCTGTATTATTTCGCCATTTTGTTCCCTTTTCTCTCTCCATTTATAAGGTCTACTCCGGACCGCACTCGTAATATATACTTCTTCCCTTGTAACGTGAATACGTTCTAAAAATTCCATTAAATGTTTTCCCGCTCTCCCACTAAATGGAATCCCATTATGAATTTCTGTTTCACCAGGTGCTTCTCCAACAAGCATTAATTTCGGGTTTTTAGGGCCCTGTCCACTTAAAAAACCTTCTAATTGGTATATAGCACTACACTCCTTCACTTGTTTAACTAAATGATATGGATATTCTATGTCCGTCACCTTCTTTCATCATTCCATACTTATCTTTATTTTAACTAGTTCTATACCCCATATTCTCTCTATTATTTCCATTTGTAACATATTATAAGATTCAATCCACAAAACAAAAAAAGACTATCAAAATTGATAGTCTTTAATCGTCGCTACGCTGCATACCAGTATAAATTAATACGAGACGTAATAATTCAAATACTGCTACAGCAGCTGCTGCTACATATGTTAATGCTGCCGCATTTAATACTTTACGAGCTTGACCGTACTCATCTGTTGATACGATACCAAGTGCTTCAATTTGTTGCATTGCGCGTTTTGATGCATCAAACTCAACTGGTAATGTAACAAGTTGGAAAATAACACCTGCTGCCATTAAAATAATCCCTAGTAACAACAAACCAGACATTTGTGCAAATACACCAATTAGGACAAAAACCCATGACATGTTTGAACCAAAATTAGCAACTGGCACTAACGAATGGCGTACACGCATAAAGTTATAATCTTTCGCATCTTGAATTGCGTGTCCTACTTCATGTGCTGCTACAGCTGTACCAGCAACTGAATGACCATAATAGTTATCTGTCGATAATCTAACCGTCTTTACACGCGGGTCATAATGATCTGACAAATGACCTGGCGTTTCTTCTACGGCTACATTGTACAATCCATTTTCATCTAAAATTTTTCGAGCCACTTCCGCTCCTGTCATACCTGATGTTGAATAAACTTGTGAATACTTGCTATAGGCACTACGTACTTTTGACTGTGCATACAACGGTATGATCAAAATGATCGCGAAGTAAATTAAATAAAACATCATAAACCTCCATTGAAGTTTTAATTATAGTACTTCTCATTCTATTTTTTTCTTCCACCGTTGTCAATAAATAAACCTTACAATCCGTATCTTTATTTATGCGTATTATCTATCTTTAGAATGCAAGTTGCTTCTCCGCTTCTCTCTCTCCCCTTTATACTTTCTCCATCCAACATACGTTAAAGTGAACAAAATAAGTCCTCCAGTAATTGTCATAAACCAAATGAGAGAGGGAGCAATCTCATCTTTTTTTACTGTATGAAATATTTTTTGCAAATCACCTTTAATAATCCCTAGTTGCATTTGTCCACCTTTCGTTTTTAACATAACGTTACGAAATTCATCCAAATAAGATAAATGTGCATTTACACGCTGCGCTTCGTTTTCTGGCAGAGCAATCATTAAACTAGGATAAATAATATTAAATTCATTTAAAAATGTATTTAGCGTCTGTTGGAACTGTCCATCATCGTCTTTTTCCATCGCCTTTTCTACTTGAGAAAAAGCATTCATTATCTTTCTTTCTCTTTCCATCCAAAGTGGCTGATATTTAGATACTTGTGCATCAACAGCAAGTTGTAACGCTAACATATTATCCACTTTAACTTGCCTATCTGAATCTTCCGCGAGAGATTGTTTCGCCTTATCGTATGCTAAAGAAACGACTCTAATTTGTCCCGGAGTTACTTTTGAATTATTTTCATTCTCCTTTGATAGAAATTGCTCTGAGAAATGGTACAGTACTTGTATTGCCTTTTCATCTTCTTTTTTCTTCACTAACTGCAAAGAGTCATCTAGCAATCCAGTTAGTTCACTCCACTCTTCAGCATATATACGTACTGGAAACATTATAATTAGAAATGCTATCAGTCCAATTAATGTTCTCTTCATCCCGGTCCCCCCTATAACTACTAGTACAAAATATGTGGAATTGGACAAGAATAGAACAGAACAAAACCAAAAAATATATTATCTCTATGAAAACAAAAAAATTCTCTTTAAACAGAGAATTTTTTCTTTGAAACCCTTTTCTTTTTCACTAAATATTTATACACACCGTAACAAAGCATGCTACCACCTAAAATCAATAATAAAATAATACATGCAGCATGCATAAAGAATTCTTCCGGTAACATTAAAATAACCGGATCTGTTTCAATATCAAACATCCAATAATCATTGCTAAATAAAAGCTTATGAAATAATACGAAACTCTTTTCAAAATTAATAGCAATTGGTAACGTAAGAGCTATTGGAAAAATAATTGTAAGAATCGCTCCGTGAAGTAAAAACTTTTCCTTTTTCTTTTTTAATAAATACGCTCCTCCTAATACAGCAATTACAATCGTTCCATACATTATATATTGAATCTTGACTACAATATTTTTAACATCTACAAAATGAATGCGTCCATTTGTGGACATATCTAATGTCGGCAATTGTAATGTACCTTCATAAAACGGCGATAAATATGTAATAAGCACATCATAGTTTCTCTTAATTTCATCTTTCGTCATATCCGCTAAATCTGGAATATTTAAAAAATCAATTTCAAAATAATACAACCATTTTCCATATATAACTACCGTTGTCGCGAGAGCGAAAACAGAAAATGCTATGCTATAGGAAACTACTAAAGTGATCAATCGATCCAATATGTTTATACCGCTCTTATTTTTCTTCATTTTCTCCCCCTAAATGTTCTCACCATCATAAAGAAAACTGTTTTCGGTTCTCACGTAAGCAATAATAATATGTAATACACAGTACAGCAATACTTAACCAAAACGTAAAATAACCAATTTTCTCTACAAATAAATGCATAATCCCATATCTCGGCATTTGCCAAAATAAATAATCAATTGCATCATTATGTAATGTCCATATGCCAGCTACAGTGAAGTGCCATTTTTTTATCCGATAAAACGGAGCATATAACATTCCCTGCACTGCCATCGCAAAATGAGATAACATTAACATATATCCCATAAGGCCAATAGGGCCTTTTACATAAATCATAATTGCATTTACAACAACAGCCCAAACACCATATTTTATTAAAGTAACTATCGCTAGCGCTTCTATTAACCCCCAGTTCTTCTTCATCAAGAAAGCAATTAAAACAAAGACAAAAAAGAGAGTCGCCATAGGGCTATCTGGTACAAACGGCCAAAATATAGGTGAGGTTTCTTTTAATTGATTTCCATACCATATGAATCCGTAAATTGTACCTAATATGTTAACAACCAATAAAAATAATAGTACCGAACGTTGCCTTAACATTGCATACAAGTAAGCCAATCTGTATGTCCAACACCTTTCAAACAAAGTAATTCTTTCATCGAACTCTACTCTATTATATAGCAAACTTTCCGTCATCGTAGAGTAGAAAACTGAAACAGATTAAATTTTCTTTAGAGATGGCTTTGCTATCCCTTTTCTGTTTCAGCTTCCCCTCATCAAACCGTACGTGAGGTTTTCCCTCATACGGCTTTCCGATGCTCTTCCTTCTTTAGCTTTCAGTTTGTTCTAGCTTCCTACTTTCACGAGTGTGTATGTTATTTTCTTCATCAAGTCCTTGATACGACCATGTTTCTTTCGAACATTTCTTTTCTTATTCCAAAAAAGGTTAAGCCGTTCTAAGACGTACCAATCTATTTTACCGAGCCACTTCTGTCCAATTGAAGATAGGCTATAATAATTTTTGAATCCTTGTAGAATTCTATTTAAACCTTTCACCATCAAACAGTGCCCAGCTTAGCTGGGCACGCAAAATAAAAAGCTGACTACAGATTTTGTAGTCAGCTTTTCTATTATTTTTTATTATACTTTGCAACGAATTCCGAAAGCTTTTTCAGTTCCTCATCTGTACCTTTAAATACACCTTTAGGCATTGAACCTTTTCCATCTTTCGCAATTTTAGCGATTTCTTCTGGTTTTAAAGTTAAGTTTTGTAAAGCCGGTGCTGCCGCTCCGCCCTGTAAATTGTCACCATGACATGTTAAACAAGTATTTTTTTGCATCAACTTGTAGCCGTCATCATTTTTATCAACTGGTGCTGTTTTTACAATTGCTCCTTGTTTTTTTGCAGCTTCCCAATCGTGGTGTGCTACAGATTCCCAAGTTAAAAAAATAATCGATGCAATTGCTAAAAGCATAAACCCCGTTGCTACAGGACGCTTCAATGGTGCTCTTTCTGGGCCTCGATCTAGAAACGGAGCTAATAGTAACGCTCCAAACGCAATCCCCGGCATAATAAACGCACCAATTACAGTAAATGAGCCTGAAGCATACGAATACTTTAATAACTGATACAAGAATAAGAAATACCAATCTGGAAGTGGTATATATCCTGCATCTGTAGGATCCGCCATTCTCTCAAGCGGTGACGGATGCGCCACTGTTAAACATAAATAACCGACTAAAAAAACTGCACCAACCATCCATTCTTTTAACAAGAAATTCGGCCAAAACGCTTCTGTTTTCCCTGGATATTCAGAATAATCTTTTGGAATATTTGGTTTCCGGGCTACTGGTACCCGAGAATCTCCTACAAACTTCATCCCTTTGCCGCGATGCATAATCTCCCTCCTTTTGTTCTTTCCCCTTTAATTTAGCAATCTCTTATAGCGGACCGGAAATACCTTGTTTGCGAATCATGATGAAGTGGAAGGCCATTAAACCTAGAAGTGCTGCTGGTAAGAAGAAGACGTGAATAGCAAAGAAGCGAGTTAATGTTTGAGCGCCAACGATTTCGGAATGACCAGCGAGTAATGTTTTAATATAAGGACCAATGAGCGGCGTTTGCTCTGCAATTTGAATCCCTACTTTCGTAGCAAATAACGCTTTCATATCCCACGGTAATAAATATCCGGTAAAACCAAGACCTAACATAACAAAGAAAATAAGAACACCAACAATCCAGTTTAACTCACGAGGCTTTTTATACGCACCTTGGAAGAAAACTCTGAGTGTATGTAAAAACATCATTACAATTACGAGACTAGCACCCCAGTGATGCATACCACGAACAATTTGCCCGTAAGCTACTTCATTTTGTAAATAATAAACCGACTCCCAAGCATTTTTAATATCCGGCACATAATACATCGTCAAAAACATTCCGGACAAAATTTGAATTACTGTAACGAAAAAGGTAAGTCCTCCAAAGCAATAGACGAATGCAGAAAAGTGATGTGCCGGGTTAACATGCTCAGGTACTTCATGATCAGCGATATCACGCCATATCGGTGTAATATCTAAACGTTCGTCCACCCAATCATAAATTTTATTTAACATCTACTTTGCACCCCCTCTTGGCTTCGCTTTTCCTAAATACAGCGTTCCATCTTTCACTTTAGACTCGTACACATCAAGCGGAGCAAGAGGCGGTGTGCCTTTAATGTTCATCCCATCTTTTGTGTAACGTCCCCCGTGACATGGGCAAAAGAATTGATTAGGATGTGCTTTGTCCGAATTCCAGTTCACTGTGCAACCTAAATGTTTACACACTGGAGAAAATGCAACAATGTCTCCGCTTTCATCTTTATGCACCCAAGCAGATTTTGGCTCTTCAGACTTGTACCATCCGTCAACCTGCTTCACCTTAAAATCGAAGCGCTTCGGCTCTGTTGTAATATCCTTTACTTGTCCAACAGCAACCATATCTGTTCCCACTTCTTTTCTTAACACCGGATCAAGCGCAAACCTCGTCATCGGCATTAAAATACCCGCCGCCATAAAGCCTCCTACCCCTGTAAGTGTGTAATTTAAAAACTGTCTTCTTGACACACGATGTTCTTTCTCGCTCACGAAAATTTCCCCCCTCTATCAGAAATTGTCCCCTCGTGAAAAAATTATATAAAAAATAAAAACTAGGACACTATCATGATATAATACCCTCTTGCATAGGTCAATATCATACTACTCATAATAATAAGAACTTTCTGTTTATTATTATTTTATCCATCTTTCTTCCAACATTTCCATAATATTTTTTATGTGTGCACGAATAACTTCCCTTTTCGCTTGGTCACTAAATTGCTCTAATGATAACGATGGAAACCAAAATAAATCACCCTGCACATCTCTCATATCTTCTTTCCATGAAAAGTCACTTGTCACATAGGCAATATGCTTAAAACCTTGCCTTTTTAAATGATCTGTCCATTCTTGCAAACGGTCTTTTTCATTCTTTTGGCTCTCTACCAAATACGTAAATGCGGGCAGTAAAAGCACTCTTCCTTTATACTCCCTTTCCAACTCCATACTCAAAGCCTCAATAAATTCACCTTGCTCTACAACCATTTTCATCTCTTTTGCTGCCGAAATAGACAAAAGGGGTATAATCCCTGTATCTACATACTCCCTCGCTTGCTCAAACTGTTCTACATCTTTTACAATCCATTTCACCTTTTCTCCCCTCCTCCATTCGAAATAACAGAACTTTCACTTTATATATATTAAACCATACTAAAAGAGGTAAAAAAAGAAAAACTACCTATTATTAAGTAGTTTTTCTTAAAAAGTCTGAATTTCGTAAAGATTACATAATCAAAATGAATTCTATAAAATTTTCAACTCTGCTGTTAACCTATGAAATGCTTCCTTATCTTGCTTATCCAAAGCTTCATCAATTTGTTTCAAAAGACGTTCTCTTCTAAATGAGAATACACTTTCTTCTAAAAATCGTTCTGCAAGCAATCGATCTTTTTCATTCACTTCAATATGCTTTGGCAAATATGGGTTTTCTTCTAATACAGCTACATAGTTTGCATTTTGGAACGATGATTTAAAATTAAGCTGAATATAAATATCCTCATCTCGATTCAAACGAATATCATGAAACGATTTTTCTGCATCTGTTGTCATTACATTTTGTTTGAAAAAGTGAAACGGTGTGTCTTTCACACAATTTGCTGACATTACTAAGCCACGCGGACAATATTTTGCATGTTCTACGAAGTGGACTTTATGCATTAATTGATCGTGACTCATTAAATAATTCAAAATCCATACACATTCACGCTGTTTCAGTTGGTAATTATTCAAAAACCATTTTACAAAATCCTTCTTCTCGTTTACAGAAACAGGGGTATTCATAGCGATTAAGTCCCTCCTCTGTCTTTCTCTTTTCTTTTTAGATTCAAGAAGCGGCATTCAGTTTCCTTCCAACTTATGAAAAATCCTCTAAATTATATAACAATTCTTCAATATGAATTTGTGTCGGGTCTAGTTGTATTAACTGCGTAAATACTTCTTTCGCCTCTTTTCGCATTCCTTCTTCTAATAAGAAATAACCGTACTCTTCCAAGAAATCTGGATGATTCTTAAAAGAAGTATATGCACTTTCATAGTGTTTTAATGCATCCGAATACATTTCTAATTGTTTTTTTGCAAATGCAAGATCCCAAAGTAGTTGTGTATCTGGTTCTCCACTGTCAATTGCACGCTCTACAACTGCAATTAGCTCTTCGTATTTCTCTTGTTCTTTTAAAATATACGCATATTTTAATATCGCACCTAAATGTCCCGGATCTAGCTCCAGCGCTTTTTGAAGCACTTCTTCTGCCTCCGCTATTTTACCTAATTTCGCCGCAATATTCGCTAATTCTACATAGAAAGGAACAGACAGCTCATCTACTTTAATTCCTTCTTGAAGTGTTTCATAACTTTCTTGAAGCATGCCTTCTTTTTCATAGCTTTTCGCTAAATACATGTATAACGATGCGTATTCAGGATCTAATTCTTTTAATTCTTGCCAAGCACCAATTGCTCTTTGATATTCTTCTCCTTGGTATAATGTGAAGGCATATCCAAATAATGAGTGAATATCTTTTTGCTCTTCTAACCCCGCTTCATAGTAAGAGATTGCCTCTTCCCAGTTTCCAATAGCACTTAAAGTTTCTGCTAGACGAAGCGCAATGACAACACCACCCATAACTTTATGTTCTGCTAGTAACGATTCATAATAAGTGATCGCCTTTTGCTCTTCACCTTTACTACTATATAATTCTGCTAACCCAAACGTAATAACAGGTTCGTCTGGCATCATTTCTTTCGCCTTTAATAGTTTTTGTTCTGCTACATCATCAAAACCTTGCATTTGGAATAAATCCGCTACAAGTAATAACGATTGAACATATAAATCATCGTTTTCTGGAATATCATGAAGCACTTCAATCGCTTCATCTTCTTTATCTAAATCAATATATAATTCTGCTAAAAATACCGTAAATTCACTTTCTTCCGGATATAGCAAGCGTAAGTCTTCAGTAATTGCTAACGCCTCATCCATAAACCCAAGTGTATGATAGTAACGAGCGATATCATACTTCTCTTCATCATTAGCAACTCGTAGTTGTTCTTTTAATAATTGTAATCCTTTTTCAGCTTCACCGTTTTCAATATAAGAAACAGCCTGTTCAAACTTTTGCATAAACGTCTCCTTTAATTCAAAAAATATTCTCTTCTGTTCATTTATCATAAGCAACTAGGTGTAAGAACGCAACCTTTTGAGTGAGCTACCTCTTCCTATACTTTCTCTCATAGCGCAGCTAATTGTTCGAAAAATTCCGGATACGATACAGCGACCGCATCACTATTCTCTATTTTCACTTCTCCATCTATAATACACGATGCGATTGCAAGCATCATCCCAATACGATGATCGCCGTGACTATTAACAGTATTTCCTTTTAAACTTTGTTTACCATATATAATCATACCATCTGGTGTAGCTTCAATCTTCGCACCTAATTTGCCTAATTCATCTACAACCGTATCGATACGATTTGTTTCTTTTACTTTTAACTCCTCAGCGTTTTTAATAACAGTAATTCCTTCTGCCTGCGTTGCCAATAAAGCAATTACAGGAATTTCATCAATTAATCTTGGAATAAGAGTTCCACCAATTTCTATTCCTTTTAGTTTAGATGTTTCAATCGTAATATCCCCGCACGGTTCAAACTCTTCATTTCTAATATGATCGATAGAAATAAGTGCACCCATCTTTGTTAATACCTCTAAAACCCCTGTTCTCGTCGGATTTAAACCAACGTTTTCCAATACAAGCTTACTATTTGGGACAATTGCACCAGCTACTAAGAAAAATGCCGCCGAAGAAATATCTCCTGGAACTTCTATGTCTGCACCTTTAAGTTGTTGTCCACCTTGTAATGAAACAGTCCGTCCATTAACATCTACGGTACAACCGAATGCACGCAACATTCTTTCCGTATGATCACGAGATTGCATAGGCTCTGTTACCGTAGTAATCCCTTCCCCTTGCAAACCCGCAAGTAAAACTGCTGACTTCACTTGTGCGCTTGCTACTGGTGAATGGTAATGCATACCTTTTACCTTACCACCGCGAATAGATAAAGGTGTATATTGTCCGTTTTCTCTACCATCAATTTGAGCATTCATCTTACTAAGCGGGTCTGTAACACGTTTCATAGGACGTTTTCCAATTGATGCATCACCAATTATCGTACTATGGAACGGCGTATTTGCTAAAATCCCAAGCATAAGACGAATAGTCGTCCCTGAATTCCCCACATCTAATACTTCTTTCGGTTCTTGTAAATTATGTAATCCTTTACCGTAAATCGTGACATCGTTACCAAACTGTTCAATCTGGACACCTAGTTTTTGAAAACATGCAATTGTACTTAAACAATCTTCTCCTAATAAAAAATTTGATACTTTCGTCGTCCCTTCCGCTATCGCTCCAAACATAACAGAGCGATGCGAAATAGATTTATCTCCTGGAACAACAATTTTCCCATTCAAACTATTTTTTCGTCCTACTAGTTTCAAACTGTATCCTCCTCACATTTTAAATAAGTTATATGTACAATAGTTCTTCTTATACGTCTACTTCTATTGTAACGTTTTCTTTCTTGAACGTGCAAACAACTCCCCTTATTGCAGTTCAAATGAAAAAGGCTCCTGTAACAGGAGCCTCCACCATTTCTTAAGAATACGTTTCTTCTTTCTTCACTTGTTCTTTTACAAGTTCCGTAAGTAATTCAATAATCTCATCATTTTCTTCTTTTAATCCAACAGTAATACGAATACCATCATGCATACCAAATGCTGCACCAGAACGAACGATATATCCTTTTTTCATTAATCGTTCGAAAGCTTCATTACCAGGTATACCAAGTTTCAAGAAAATGAAATTCGTTTGAGATGGATAGTAGAATACGTTATATTCCTTACAAAATGCATAATATTGATTTAATCCTCTGGCATTTTTCTTCACACACTCTTGTAAAAACTGTTGATCCTCTATTGCCGCTAATGCTACCGCTTGGGCGATAGTTGATGTGTTAAATGGTAGTCTTGCTACCTCTAGCTGCCCAATAAGCTTTGCATCACCAATCGCATATCCAATACGAAAAGCAGCTAATCCATATGCTTTTGAGAATGTGCGTAGCACCATAAGATTTTCGTACTTTTCAAGAAGAGGTAATGTTTGCGGATAATCTTCTGCCCCAGCATATTCATAATATGCTTCGTCCATAATAACGAGCGCTGACTTTGGAACTGATTCTAAAAATGAAAGTAATTTTTGTTTTTCTACATATGTACCTGTCGGATTATTCGGATTACAAACCCATACAATCTTCGTTTTCTCATCTACTTGTTGTAACATTGCATCTAAATCGTGAATGCCATCTTTAAGTGGTACTTCACGAACTTCTGCTCCTTCAATAACAGCATGGTGATGGTATTGCGAGAACGTAGGGTTCGCCATTACAACATTTGTTCCATTATGTAGCAAAGCACGACTAATCATTTGAATGACTTCATCTAGCCCACTACCAAATAAAAGTTGTTCCGCTTTTACACCTAAATGCTCTGCTACTTTCTCACGAAGCTCAAATGCCGCCCCGTCCGGATAGAGTGCATATTGATTAGCTAACGAAGTTAATACTTCTGTCACACGCGCAGAGCAGCCAAACGGATTTTCATTCGATGCTAGTTTTACAATTTTTGATAATCCGTATTCTCTTTTTACTTCCTCAATATTTTTCCCAGGTACATATGCTCTCAAAGTTAACAATTGCTCTTTTACTCTCACTTTTCTTCCCCCAGTCATTGATATGATTTATAATGTCTTACTGTCATCTTTAATCATAACCGTCACCATTACGAGAATACCTTTAAATATGCATTTCATACCTGTTCTATGACTTTTTACACCATATCCTTTTGAAATGCTTCTAACGCAATATGAACAGTCTCATCTGAAATAGATACGACATTCACTCCCCCATATTCCTGCATAAGCACCATATGAATTGTTCCAGCATTTGCTTTTTTATCTTGTTTCATCAACTGAACGAGACGTTCTACATTCAAGTCACTTGGCATTTTTGGATAACCGTATTTCAAGAACCACTGCTTCATTTCTTCATAAGAAAGATCAACTTTGTACACTTGCTCACTTAAAAACATAGCAAATAGCATGCCAACCGCTACTCCATCACCGTGAGTAATATTCCCATATCCTAACTCTTTTTCAAGAGCATGTCCTAACGTATGCCCAAAATTCAAATGGGCACGTACACCTTTTTCTGTTTCATCTTGCGACACAATATTCGCTTTCACAGGAATCGCCTTCGTTAATATATGAATTAACTTTTCATCACGAAGATCCGTTAACGTTTGCACTTCTTCTTTTAACCAATGATATAGCTCTACATCACCAATAAGAGCATGCTTTATCACTTCTGCATAACCTGATCGCCACTCTTTTTCAGGAAGTGAATGTAAAAATGGCGTATGATATACAACAGCTTCTGGCTGATGAAATGCTCCAATCATATTTTTTCCTAGTGGATGGTTAATTGCTACTTTCCCGCCTACTGCGCTATCGTGAGCTAATAAAGTCGTTGGCACTTGGACAAAGCGAATACCACGCATAAACGACGCGGCAACAAATCCAGCCAAATCTCCAATCATCCCGCCTCCAAGTGCGATGATTAAAGAATTTCTATCTAATTTATTTTCAAGAGCCGAAGTGTGAGCCTCATAGAAATTTTCAAAAGACTTCTCTTTTTCGCCACTCGGTACAACAAACGAAAATACTTTTTGCTCTACTTGCAATGCATCAACAACTGTCTGTAAATGCAGTGATGCAACAGCTTCATCAGAAATGATCATTATGTTAGATACTGCAGGATTCATTTTTTGAATAAGCGTTGTTAAGTGTGACAACGCCTCCCTTCCAACATGTACATCATATTCTTTTGATTTCGTTTGAATATGTATGTTCTCCATTAAAATCCCCTCGCATATTCATTATGTTTCTCAATATTTTCACGTATAAGATCGATACGATCTAATCCAAATTGTTCAATTAAAGCTGTTGCGAGCTCCCAAGCCACAACAGCTTCAGCCACAACGCTAGCTGCTGGCACTGCACAACTATCTGAACGTTCAATACTCGCTGTAAAAGGTTCTTTCGTATCAATATCAACACTTTGAAGCGGTTTATATAATGTCGGTATCGGTTTCATAACACCGCGCACAACAACCGGCATACCAGTTGTCATGCCACCTTCTAATCCACCTGCATTGTTCGTTTTTCTTCTGTAACCTTGCACTTCATCCCAAAGGATTTCATCATGCACTTCACTTCCAGGTCTATGTGCTGCTTCAAAACCAATTCCAATTTCAACACCTTTAAAAGCGTTAATACTCATAATTGCCGCTGCTAATTTTGCATCTAATTTTCTATCATAATGTACATAGCTACCTACTCCAATTGGCATTCCTTCTACAACTACTTCAACAATACCACCGATAGAATCACCATTTGCCTTCGCATCATCAATTGCTTGCATCATCTTTTTACCGGCCTCTTCATCTAAACAACGTACAGGAGATGCTTCTGTAGTACTTTGTAATTCCACAATAGAGTTATATTTAATATTTGCTGCCTGTACACCACCAATCTCGATAACATGTCCCGCTACTTGTATACCTAATTCCGCTAATATTTTTTTTGCAACTGCACCAGCTGCAACACGAACTGTCGTTTCACGTGCTGAAGAACGCTCTAATACATTCCTCATATCTCTATGACCATATTTAATCGCACCATTTAAATCTGCGTGTCCAGGTCTAGGTTTCGTAACTTGCCTTTTCATTTCTTTCTCTTCCTGCTCAGTTAACAGCTCTGCACCCATAACCTTTGTCCAATGTGTAAAATCACGATTTTCAACAACAAGTGCAATCGGTGACCCCATCGTCTTCCCATGCCTAACACCACTTACAATTTGCACTTGGTCTTTCTCAATTTGCATGCGTCTACCGCGTCCATATCCTTTTTGTCTTCTAGCTAATTCTTCATTTATATCATTCGCTACTAAAGATAACCCTGCCGGAACACCTTCTAAAATTGTCGTAAGTTGCGGACCATGGGATTCACCAGCTGTAATATATCGCATACGTTATTCCTCTTTTCGCATATGTATTTATCCCGCTACATAAAGCAGCTATATTACCTTCCATCACTCTTTAAAATACAAAGAAATTATATAGTAAATCGAATGTTTGCTTTCACTACTTGTAATTGTTCGATTATTTTCATAATAGTAGACCTTTTACTTTACATACCAATATATCATAACAGTCCTAACTTCGTAACTGATCGAAATAAAAAAAGTGCAAGAAGAATACCCCTATTCTTCTCGCACTTTTTACTATTATCACAGTTATTAAAGCGTTTACAAATTATTTCAAAATAATTAGTAAATCCATTGATTCATTAATTTTGAGTAGTCTACTAATTCTTCTTCCTTAAAGAAAATAGCAATCTCGCGTTCTGCACTTTCTAAAGAATCCGAACCGTGGATAATGTTTTTCGCAACAGTTACACCGAAATCTCCACGAATTGTTCCAGGAGCAGCTTCATGTGGTCGTGTTTTACCCATCATATTGCGTGCTGTATCTACTACACCTTCACCTTGCCATACCATTGCGAATACAGGACCAGATGTAATAAAGTCTACTAATTCACCAAAGAAAGGTCTTTCTTTATGCTCACCGTAGTGTTGTTCAGCAATTTCCGGAGTAACTTGCATTAATTTTGCACCAACTAATTGAAAGCCCTTTTTCTCAAAACGAGCTACAATTTCCCCAATGAAGGCACGTTGTACACCGTCTGGTTTTACCATTAGAAATGTTTTTTCCATAAAAAATCTCTCCACTTCTGAATTATGTATGTAATTGTATATCCCCACACACATATTAACACCCTTATCACAATTGCGCAATAGTTTTGAAATAGAGAGATTATTTTATTTTTTAGACAAAACACTAAAATTTTCGTTTTCCAATATACTTTGCGACATTTTGCAACGCATACTTCGCCTGTCCACGAGGGAGTGGTTTTATTATTTCTAATGCTTTATGTAAATAACGTTCACTAAACGAAAATGCTTTATCAATAGCTTCGCTCGCTTTAATATCATCAATAATTTCTTTCATTTCACTTGCTGTTGTATTTTCATGCACAGATGTAATTTTTTGACGAAGAACTGGATCTTCCATGGCATACAAAACAGGTAATGTAATGTTACCTTGTAATAAATCACCACCAGCAGGCTTTCCAAGCTTCTCTTCTGTCGATACGAAATCTAAAATATCATCAATAATTTGATAAGACATACCAACAAAATATCCGTACCAAAATAGACGATTTACAGTATCACGATTAGCACCAGCAGCAATCGCTCCCAACTGACAACTTGCGGCGATTAACAATGCTGTTTTTCGTTTTATCCTTCTTAAATACGTTCTTAAATTTTGATCATAGTTATACTTATCTTTAATTTGTTCGATTTCACCTTTACAAACTTCTAAAATTGTATGAGACAACGCTTGATGTGCATCTGGAATTTCTATATTTGTTATACATTCAAGAGACTTTGCAAACAAGTAGTCTCCTGTATACATTGCAATACGATCTCCCCATTTCGCATTCACTGTTGCGCTACCGCGTCGTAAAAACGCAGCATCAATGACATCATCGTGAACAAGCGAAGCCATATGAATTAGTTCTAATGCAACCGCAACATGCTTAATTGCATCTAACTTATAATCCCCAAATTTCCCTGCAAGCAAAACAAAAACAGGGCGAATCCGCTTCCCGCCTGCTTCAATAAGCTGTAATGCCGCTTCTTCTACTAACGGCTGCTCAGAAGCAACTGTCTTCTTCAATTCTTTTTCTATAACATTAATATCCGATCGTAAAAAAGAGTACATAAGTTGTAACTTCATATTGTTCACCTTAACCTAAAACGTCTTTTTTCTTTTTTCTTTTTTCTTTTTTCTATTTTGATTCTGGTTTAATACCTAAATGCATAGCTGCTACACCAAAAGTAAATGGTTTCACTTGCACATTCTTAAGCCCAGCTTCTTCAAACATACATGCTAACTCTTTCATCCCTGGGAATGTACTAGCAGATTCCTGAAGCCATGAATATTCTTTATAACTTTTCGCAAACATCTTTCCAAATAACGGCATGATATATTTAAAGTATAAGACATACCCTTGACGAAAACCTATCATCGTTGGTTGAGATGTTTCCAGGCAAATTACTTTTCCACCAGGCTTTACTACACGCGTCATTTCTTTTAATACTTGCATGTAATCCGGAACGTTACGTAACCCAAAACCAATTGTTACATAATCAAACGTATTATCTTCATAAGGAAGTTCCATTGCATTTCCATGTATAAGTTCTACTTGCTTTAATTCTAAAGCTTCTACCTTTTGTTTACCGACAGCTAGCATATTTTCGCTAAAGTCTAAACCGTAAACCTTCCCATCTTCACCTACAGCTCCCGCTAGTGCAATTGTCCAATCTGCCGTCCCGCAGCATACATCAAGTGCCTTACTCCCGGGTTTCACATCCATAATTCGCATCGTTTCTTTGCGCCATGCCTTATGCCTTTGAAAACTAATTACAGAATTCATCACATCGTATTTATCAGAAATTTTCTCAAATACGTCATGTACTCTTTCTTCTTTTGATTGTTGCATGCTCGTACCTTCTTCCAATGTAAAGTTGCTTATGTCCTTGATTTATCTCTTAACATAGAAATTATCTCATTAACTTCTGTATGATTCTCTAAAAAATTTTCTTCCTGCTTTCTCATTTCCATAAGCCATTCATTAATAACTGTTTCCAAATTTTTATCATTATCCAATGAGATTTTTTGGACTGCTTGAAAAACAGGTGAATTTTGTTTATCAGCATACAATTGACACTCTTTTTGAAGACGATTTTTTCCTAACACATAAGTTATATATGGTTTCCAATTAGATAACTGAAAATGATCACATGTTTTTTGCAAAAGCGCAGATTCAATTATTACTACACTTTCCATTATGTCTTGAATCGTCACATGTGCTTTTTGATATAGCATAATTTTATGTTCATTAATCTCCTTAATTCCTTCAGCAAGTGCACGAATTAAGATAATATCACAATTCATTGACAATAAGTAATAGTATAGACCACTATAATAATCCCCTGCAAGAACTGTCAATTGACGACGCTTATGGAATCCACTCGTCTCTTCGTTTGCTTTATTTGATACTTTTTCATGTGTATCAAGAGCAATTTGTACAAGCATAATCGTTACGACATAATGATCAATTTGTTCTTTATGTATATTTGCACTTTTTAATGCACCGTATAACAGCGCTATTTTTTCTTCATCAATAAATGGTTCTTCAATATAGTTTATAAAATAAGGATGGCGTAATTTCTCCATCAATTTCTCTTTAATACCCGCATACCCTCCGTAGATGTCACACACAAAAAATCACCCTTGTTTTCTAATTCATAAAATTTATTATAACACATACATTCTATTTTCTATAATCAAAACTTGGCTACTTCTGCCAAACTGCCACCGAATAAAGCCTCAACTTTTATTCATACAAATTATCTTCGTCTCTAACAACTACAAACATTCATTTACACAAAAGGCAGAAGTAATTTTCAACCTTTATATTCTTGCTCTTTAACATTAAAACTATATCATTTTTTTGTATATAAAAAAAAGAAAAGCAGTTTCCCGCTCTTCTTTAATTCGTCTTAATAAACGATAAAATTTCACTACGTGCTGCTGCATCATTTTCTAACACGCCGCGCACTGCAGTCGTTACTGTTTTCGCACCAGGCTTTTTCACACCACGCATCGTCATACACATATGCTCTGCTTCTACTACTACCATTACACCATGCGGCTCTAGTACTTCCATAATAGAGTTAGCTACTGTTGATGTAATACGTTCTTGTAGTTGCGGACGACGCGCAATTGTGTCTACAGTACGAGCTAATTTACTTAGTCCCGTTACTTTTCCACCTTGCGGAATATATGCAACGTGAGCAACTCCATAAAACGGAACAAGATGATGCTCACACATCGAATAGAATGGTATATCTTTTACTAGCACAAGCTCTTCGTGGTCTTCTCCGAATACTTTGTGTAAATGCTCTTTCGGATCCTCATGCATTCCTGAGAATACTTCTGCGTACATTTTCGCAACACGTTTCGGTGTATCAAGTACTCCCTCGCGATTTGGGTCATCTCCGATTGCCTCTAAAATAAGACGTACTGCATGTTCAATTTGTTCTAAATTAACTTTTGCCATCCGCTAGCCCTCCCGAAAAACCTAAAAGTGATACGAACACATTCTAGCATATTTATGTTTTTAAAAGCAAAAAGAAGAGTTTCCAAAAAGGAAACTCTTCTTCCCTGTTAATATGTAAGGATTATTTAACCGCATCTTTTAACGCTTTACCAGGTTTGAATGCAGGTACTTTACTTGCAGCGATTTCAATCTCCTCACCTGTTTGTGGGTTACGACCTTTACGAGCCGCACGCTCACGAACTTCGAAGTTACCGAATCCGATTAGTTGTACTTTATCACCTTGTTTTAAAGCTTCTAAGATAGAATCAAAAACAGCGTCCACTGCTTTTGTTGCGTCCTTTTTAGAAAGGGAACTTGCTTCTGCAACAGCATTGATTAAATCTGTCTTGTTCATGCCATTCACCTCCTCCCAAAGATAAGACTGTATAATGATCATAAAATGAGTCTTACTTTCATTTGTAGGCAATTTTTACAAATTCTATACTACAAAGATGTAGATAAATCATTATCAACGCCTATATTATACGATTCTCCTTTATAATTCAATATTTTTAAGGAAATTGTTACTCTAAAAATGTGAAATTCTGATGAAACTTGACAATTTACAACAAAATATTAGATAATGACTGTTTATTTTTCTATTACGTACTCAAAAAGAAAAAAATCCCTCTACAATTAGAGGGATTTTTTTCTTATAATATAATCGCAATTAATCCGCCAGATCCTTCATTAATAATTCTTTCTAGCGTTTCTTTTAATTTATAACGAGCGTTTTCTGGCATTAGAGATAACTTCGCTTGAATTCCTTCTCTAACAATAGAGCTAAGAGAGCGCCCAAATATATCAGAATTCCAAATTGATAGCGGGTCATCTTCAAAATCTTGCATCAAGTAACGAACTAGTTCTTCACTTTGTTTTTCAGTACCGATAATTGGTTCAAATGTTGATTCTACATCCACTTTAATCATATGAATAGACGGCGCAACCGCTTTTAATTTAACACCGAACCTTGAGCCGTGACGAATAATTTCCGGTTCATCTAAGCTCATATCAGCTAATGCAGGCGCTGCTACTCCATATCCGGTTTGTTTTACCATCCGCAAGGCATCCGCCACTTGGTCATATTCTGTTTTCGCATGAGATAAATCGAGCATAAGCTTTAATAAATGATCTTTCCCTCGAATCTCTACTCCTACTACTTCTTTTAAAATTTGATCATACAATTCATCTGGCGCATATAAATCAATCTCTGCCACACCTTGCCCCATATCGATGCCAGCTAGACTTGCTCGATCAATAAATTCATATTGACTAAACTGCCAAACGACACGGTCCACATCACGAAGACGTTTTATATCCTTTACAGTCTCTTGAACCGCTTCCTGATAACTTTGGCGTAACCAATGCCCTTCATTTAGCACCATTACCCAGCTTGGAAGGTTTACATTCACTTCTAAAACCGGGAACTCGAATAATGCTTCTCGCAGTACGTTATACACATCTGTTTCTCTTAAACTCTCTACACTCATCGCAATTACTGGGATATCATATTCTTCTGATAAACTTTGACGTAACTGCTCCGTATCTGGATGGTATGGCTGTACAGTATTGATAATCATAATGAAAGGCTTTCCTACTTCTTTTAACTCATTTACAACGCGTTCTTCTGCCTCTATATAATCTCTTCTTGGAATTTCACCAATTGTTCCATCTGTTGTAATAACGACACCAATTGTTGAATGCTCTTGAATTACTTTACGTGTTCCGATTTCTGCAGCTTCATGGAATGGAATAGGCTCTTCATACCAAGGAGTATTAATCATGCGCGGACCATTCTCATCTTCATACCCTTTTGCTCCTGGAACCGTATATCCAACACAATCTACTAATCGAATATTCACTTCAAGACCTTCATCTACTTCGATAGAAACCGCTTGGTTTGGAACAAACTTCGGTTCCGTCGTCATTATTGTACGACCAGCAGCACTTTGAGGCAGTTCATCCTGCGCTCTTTGACGGTCTGACTCATTTTCAATATTGGGAATAACAACAAGTTCCATAAATTTTTTAATAAATGTTGATTTCCCTGTTCGAACAGCTCCTACAACTCCAAAATAAATATCACCGCCTGTGCGTTCCGCAATATCTTTAAAAATATCTACCTTTTCCAAGTGATTCCCTCCCTCAATATTTTTGGGAATAATTCCACGTTTATAGTCAACTAATACCTTCTCTAATGTTGCCTATAATATCTGATATAATATAATGGTATTCTAGAAGTTCGGACAATATATCATATAATTTTGTCCAATTTCATATGACTATTTAAAAATACCTTTTGTTTGCATCGCAAGTTGTATAACATAAAAAACCTTTCTTCTAGAACTTATTCACTAAAAGAAAGGTTCATGACTTATGATTTTAAAAAAATTGGTTCTCCATTTTTTACTGTATACGGCAAAGAGTATGCAGGAACAAACGGGGAATCCTTCGATAGTATACTCCGGATATCTTCACCTTCTTTAAATTGTCCTTCATTTTTTTTCAACGCTTCATATAAGTCGATTCTATAATCAACAAACAATTCTCCTTTTTCATTAATTACAAGAGGGAGACCTTTTCCTGAGTACGGACTTGTCACTTGTGGTACATCTTTATATCCTAGTTTTTTGAAGTCTAATTCATAAACACCATCTGTGATCACTTTTTTAAAAGGTGGATATTGATGTTCATCACGATACATTCTTAGCTTCAATGCCACTTCTTGAATTTGTTCCGCCATTCTCACATCAATTAACTTTACTGTCGGATTTTTTTCAACATCTATTAATACATATTGATATACTCCACCACTTTCATACGCATTCCCTGGTGCCTCTTGTATGTACCTTGGAGCAATTTTTTGAAAATCAATTGGATACTTCTGATAAATCGGCGTACTCATATCACGCGTCTTAATTGGTAATAAACCATCCGTTTGCTCCTTATATGTATTAATGGCTTTTTGTACAACTTGCAACTGGTCTTCATAAGGAATAGCACTTTGTTTCATATTTTCTCTTGGATACATACACCCTGTTAAAATGCTCATGCAACAAAATATTAAAATAATATGGATTTTTTTCACTGACAATCACCTTTTCATGCTAGTATGGACTGTTGCTTTTGTAACATTTACCGACTACACATCCTTTATTGCTCAATAGGGCCACTAAATACAACAAGGAAAATAACAATTCCCGATACAATCATGAGGGTGTACGCTACTAAAGCTGTAATCCCTTTCAAAAATTTATTCTTCATTTTATGCCTACTCAATAAAATAAAACTTACTGCAAGAAACATAAATCCAATTGCCCCTAAAGCAAACCACATTTTCATAAGTCCTTCCGACATATATACACCCCTTTACTTTCAATCTATTTTTATACTATTTTAACAAATTAAAATCTTTAAACAAATAAAAATCATCATTTTTCCGTGAATTGATGATTTTTATTTAAAATAATAAAACCGAAGCACGAAATGATGCGCTTCGGTTGACCAAATATGCCCTTAACAGCTCTATTCCCATTCTTTCATAACTATCATATGCATTCTCTAAACTCTTTGTTTCTCATAATTTATTTTTTAAACATTTTACTTAACGAACCAAAATCCGCCGGCATATTATTGTTAATAATCGCTTTTACAATTTGATCCTCTTGCTCTTTCGGCACTTCGCGTCCTGCCATTAGAGCAACTTGATGAATCAATTGGCGAAGCACTGTCTCATCACGTAAGTTCGCATTTTGAACAGACGACGCTAATTTAAAAATATCTTCTTTGTTCACTTTCGCTTCTTTTTCAATGTTATTAAAAATGTTGTTATCCATTCTTTTCACCCTCTCCTCAAGTTACTCTTCATCCTATGCAGAGATGAAAAATTGGTGAAAAGACCCATAAAAAATAAAAAACGGTAGAAGTACGAAATGTACTTCTACCGCTTTCTTTATAACAAATCAGGTATCGCTTCAACTTCATGTTTTCGAACACGTCCCATCAATGAGCCTACTGCGTCTTTCACATTATTCCCATTGAACAGCACGTCATATAAAGCAGCTGTAATCGGCATTTCAACTTCCATTTTCTCTGCCAATTCATGAGCAGCTTTCGTTGTTCTTACACCTTCTACAACCATACCCATACTTTCTAGCACTTCTTCTAAAGAGTGCCCTTTTCCAAGCATATTTCCAGCGCGCCAATTTCGGCTATGCACACTTGTACAAGTTACAATTAAGTCTCCCATACCAGTTAGACCAGCAAATGTTAACGGATTTCCGCCCATTTTTCTTCCTAAACGAGCAATCTCTGTTAAACCACGTGTCATTAATGCCGCTTTCGCATTATCACCTAATCCAAGCCCGTCAGATATCCCCGCAGCTAGTGCAATAATATTTTTTAAAGCACCACCAAGTTCAACTCCAACGATATCTGGGTTTGTATATACACGGAAATAGCTATTCATAAACAAATCTTGTACTCCCTCAGCCGCTTCCATACGCTTTGCTGCAGACGTAACAGTTGTCGCTTGACGCAATCCAACTTCTTCAGCGTGACTCGGCCCAGATAGTACAACAACATCCTTAATCAAGCTCTCTGGAATTTCTTCCTCAATCACTTCCGAAATACGTTTTGACGTACCTGGTTCGATTCCTTTACTTGCATGAATCCAAGTAATTGGCTCTGTAACAATTTCTTTCATCTCTTGCAATACGTCTCGGTACGCTTTCGTCGGTACTACTAGCAGTACTGTATTTACATCTACTAATGCTTCTTCTAAAGAAGAGTAGGCTACGATTGTGCTTGGCAATGTAATCCCTGGAAGATATCTACTGTTCTCACGCTTCGTATTAATTTCATTCATGAGTTCAGGACGGTTTCCCCAAATACGTACATCATGCCCATTGTCAGCTAATACCATCGCTAACGCTGTTCCCCAGCTACCTGCTCCTATTACTGTGATTTTTGTCATAAAATCACATCCTCTCCATTAGTCTCTTGCTCTAGCGATAATGTGAATCGGCGTTCCTACAAAACCGAACGCTTCACGTAAACGGTTCTTTAAGAAGCGCTCATATGAAAAGTGCATTAATTCTGTATCGTTTACAAATATAACAAATGTTGGTGGTTTTACCGCAACTTGTGTCGCATAGAAGATTTTCAGACGGCTACCATTATGTGTCGGCGTTGGATTCATCGCTACCGCATCCATAATTACATCATTTAATACATTCGTTTGTACACGGATGCTATGGCTTTCATTTACCTCATTGATAACCGGTAATAACGTTTGTGTACGCTTTTTCGTTTTCGCAGATAAGAATACAATCGGTGCATACTCTAAAAATTGGAAATGAGCACGGATGTTTTCTTCAAATGCTTTCATTGTTTTTTCATCTTTTTTCACTGCATCCCATTTGTTTACAACGATAATAACAGCTCGTCCTGAATCATGAGCATATCCAGCGATTTTTTTATCTTGCTCAATAATTCCTTCTTCTCCGTCTAAAACGACTAAAACAACGTCAGAACGTTCAATCGCTCTAAGTGCACGAAGTACACTATACTTTTCTGTACTTTCGTATACTTTCCCTTTTTTACGCATACCAGCTGTATCGATGATTACATAATCTTGATCATCTTTACTATATGGTGTATCAACAGCATCACGTGTCGTTCCCGCTATATTACTTACAATTACACGTTCTTGACCAAGAAGTGCATTTACAAGTGATGATTTCCCTACGTTTGGACGTCCAATTAAAGAGAAACGGATTGTTTCATCGTCATACGCTTCTTCTTCAATCTTTGGAAAATGATTTGCAGCTTCATCTAACAAATCACCAAGTCCTAAACCGTGTGTACCTGAAATCGGGAATGGCTCGCCAAATCCTAATGCATAAAAATCATAAATATCACTACGCATGTCTGGATTATCAACCTTATTTACCGCAAGTACAATTGGTTTTTTAGAACGGTATAAAATTTTAGCAACTTCTTCATCTGCTGCAGTTACACCATCGCGACCATTCGTCATAAAAATGATAACATCTGCTTCATCAATCGCTACTTCCGCCTGTTGACGAATTTGTGTCAAGAACGGCTCGTCTCCAATATCAATTCCACCTGTATCAATAATGTTAAACTCATGATTTAACCATTCTCCCGCACTATAAATACGGTCTCGCGTTATACCTGGTATATCTTCTACGATTGAAACTCTTTCTCCAACAATTCTATTGAAAATAGTAGATTTCCCTACGTTCGGGCGGCCTACTATCGCTATTACTGGTTTCGGCATATACTTTCATCCTTTCAACTTGCTTCTGTTTATTATGTAAAAAACCCTTCTTTGTGCAAGAAGGGATTTGCATTCCAGAATATTTCTCAACGTATCAAAACACCTCACATTATACCACACGTTACTAATGTTTCACAATAATATATACATTATCTTGTAAGCGATGTGCAATACCATCTAAAATAGCCTCTAAATTATTTGCAACAAATTCCAGTTCCTCTGTCGACTCGCAAATAAATAAAGGGGCACCACCTGCAAATTTCTCTGGCGTTGTTGTAATGACTGCGAGAATAACACTTTCTAACATCATCTCTTATCTCCCCTTCCTTTCGGAGCTTCTGATGACATATGAACAGCACTCTCTAATGTTGGTACATTTCCGATTACCCCTATCGCTTTTTCTGCATCTTGATCTTGCGGCAGAACAAAAATCCCAACTCTCCCATCCTCTAAATCACGCTTCGCTAACGGTACAAGTGCCGGCGTTCCAGAATCTCTATATATTCCTAAAGCAACCGAAACATCATGTAAAATAGCTTGCCGTTGTCCTAAGTTTGAGATTGTAACCATCGCATCTATCGATTTCGGTTTTAAAATAAATCCCATTCCATATTTCATAATTTCTTCTTGCCTTGCTGGCAATCCAATATTCATAATGTAAATATTATCAATATAAAGTCCCGCTCCTTCAAAACGAAGTGGAACGTGCTCTATTTCTACAAGGTCATGAAGTCTTTTACCTGACATTAATTTTTTCGCAATGAAAAAACTTACTATACCAGTAATTACCCCGGCAATCCATGAATCGAATCCTATATACGCAAACGTTGTTACAAACGACGTTAACATCGCCAAGTAGTTACGACTTTCAAATACTAATGCAATTCCTTCAATGTATGTATTACCACGTGGTACGAGCTCATATCCATCTAATTGTTGAAGCGTATTTCTTTCCATATTGCGCACATCACGAAATTGCGTCGCTGCTAACGTAAGAAATGTAATTGCAGAGAAATCTTTTTTCAAAACAGACGGAATCGCAATTGCTCCTAAGGCAGCCGCAATTAATCCCATCGCGATATGAATAATTTTCCCGTGAAGCCTCGTCGGATATTGCCTCGTATCGGTACGAAGCATTAACAACCTAGTTATTGTACCTGCAATTACGCCACATAAAATAGCTGGTGTATATTCAGTCATGTATTACCCTCGCCTTTCTTTTACGTGTTTTCCTCTTAAATTGTTCCATATATACCGATGCCTTTGTAATCCAAAGTAAAATCGCCATAAATAAAGTGGAAACAGCAGCAACATCTAAAAAAGCTAAACTGCCGTATTCATAAGGAAAATGTAATTTACGAAAAATCAGCGTCACCAATAATTCTCCTTGTAACATCCCTATATATAAGGAGCATAATCGTAATATGCGATCCCCGTGCAATAAAACCGATGCATACACAAGTGCACCACTTAACAGCAACAACCTATCAACCACAATCCAAATTGGATCATATACTTCTAACAAATGAAAGCTTGTATATAACATTGCAATAATAAGTGCCGAAAGTAAGGTATATAATTTTTTCCAAATAGAATATAACGCGATACCTACAAAAGAAATAATACAAAGCAAAAGGGCATTTACCGATATTGTGAAAGAAGCAATCGTCACATTTAACGGAGAACAAATAATAAAAATTAATATACAAGCACTTATCTTCCAACGAATAGATTCCTTTTTCATAAAAAAGGTCACGACAATCCACCCTATCCAAGCAACAAAATAAAAAGTACTCCCATCCATCATTTCACCTCCTATGATTTCCATTATGGGAACTTTTTATGAAAGTTAATCCTCCTTTTCTTTGTGCATAGTTTTTCTCATAACAGCAAAACTTTTAATAAGGAGGTGTAACTCACAATGGGTAAAGATCGCCAAGAACGAAAGCTAAGAGAATCACGCCGCGTTGAATCTGATCGCGACCAATCACTTCAATATCCCGGTGCAACAAGTCTTGATACACCAGAGCAAGCTCGAAAGCAGAATCAGCATTAAATAAAGTGAAACTTCAGTGGGGGATTATTAGTCCACACCAATCAAGCTGCCCTCAAATAGGCAATACAAAAAGACGGTTTCGATATTGTACGAAACCGTCTTTTTACACAATTATTTTATTTATTTCTACTCGTAATATAATTCTTTTGTTTTCGCATTATAAACCCTATCACTCAACGAGGCATCAATCGTAACTACACCTGTTGGTTTTTTAGAATATGTAATAACATAATACGTATGTAGAGAAGGATCTTTACTCTTTACCTCTACACGTACATAATCCATCTCTCCTATCTCATTTAACTTTCGCTCAACCTCTTTTTTCGCACCTACAATATCTTCTTTTTCTCCTTTAATTTCCCTACTCACAATGGTATTTCCTTGATCAGAAAGTAATACTACTTCAGCATTACTTAAACTCGCTTCATTTGGTATATTCAAATAATAAATTACATACGAATCTTCCGATGGATTTTTGTCTTCTCCTAATTCCCTTGGCAAAATTAGTGCTTCTATTCCACTTCCTGCATTCACCGTTGGATTCCTATACAATTTATTCCCGACTGCGATTGCAATATTTGCCGTTTTAATTGCTGATTGCGCTGTTGTTGAACTAGAATCTCCTTCTCTTACATTTGAAGTTAATGAAATTTCAACCTTTTTATTATATCCAGAAACCGCTGTATCTTCTCTTATATTTCGTGCATGGATGTTAAAATATTCACTATTATATGTAATGCGTCCTATTGAATTTTTACTATTTGAAGATACATTATCTCCTTTTTTATTAACATCCTCATCCCCAAAATTATCGTAAATTTTCCCTTGTTTCTTTTGACTCTTAAATAGCAATCTCTTATCTTGTTTTATCGCTAACCAGCTATATAGAGAAGAATACCTTCTTACTTTTATCATGTTTTTCCATAAAATATTTATATATACTTTTATTATAATGTAAATTCTCTCTTTTTTCCATTTATAGAATTATATAGAATGATAACTTCTCGCCCTCCCTCTTCATTTTACGAAAATAAAACGCAAAAAAATCAACCGGATGGTTGATTTTTTATCGCCTACTATAATGTACAGTGTCAATCCCTCGCTGCGCTAACCAATGGTACGTTTCACCTTTTACAACAAGAGGTACAGATTGTAACTCTTCTATCGTCTTCACGCCAAGAGCTGTCATAATAAATTTTAAATCTGTATGTAAAAGATCAATTTCATCCACTAAATTCTCAACACCATCTTGCATTAAAATACGTAAAAAGTATCCAGCAAACGCAGTTGTATTCGCCCCTAATGCGATTGCCTTCGCCACGTCAAGTGCTGTTTGTATACCCCCAGATGCAATAAAAGAGAGGTTATTATTTGTAGAGGTTGCTTCAATAATCGAGGTAGCTGTTTGTATGCCCCAGTTATTAAAATAAGAAAGCATTCGCTGTCTTCTTTCATTTTCAACAGCAGCAAAATTCGTACCACCTTGTCCGCCAATATCAATTGCTGTTATACCTATATTCGCTAACTGTTGTACTGTTTCCTTACTCATTCCAAAACCGACTTCTTTTACGATGACAGGTACTTTACTTTTTAAAACTATTTTCTCAATCCGCTGAAGTACACCAGTAAAATCACGGTCTCCTTCTGGCATCGTTAACTCCTGTATGACATTTAAATGAATTTGCAGTGCATTCGCTTCAATCATATCAACGGCACGCTCTGCCTGTTCGACAGTTGCCTCACTTCCTAAGTTTGCGAAAAAAATCCCATTCGGATTTACTTTCCTAACAACTTTATACGAAGCCGCTTCACTTTCATCTTTTAAAGCTGCCATTTGCGAACCTACAGCCATAGCAAGGTTATGATGTTTCGCTACATATGCTAATTGCTCATTAATATGTAATGTTTGCTCTCCTCCACCACCAGTCATCGCATTGATAAAAATCGGCGAACTTAGTGAAAGTTCGCCGATTTTTGTTTCACATGTTATAGTGTCATAACTTGAATTTGGCAAGCTTTGATGCACAAAATCAATATCATGAAAGCCATGCGTACGAGACTGACCAGTAGAAAGAGCATATTCAATATGATCTAATTTACGTTTTGCCCTTACCACTTGTACCCCTCTTTATTTCTTTAATTTTTTCAGTTGTTCACCAATAATATCACTTAACTGGAAAGTAGCCGAATCAGCATTTGGCTCATATTGGCTATAATCTTCTGTTACATTATTTTCTTCAAGCGTTTCTTTTATGCTTAAAGAAATACGTTTTTCTGCTACATGGACTTCAAGTACTTTCACTTTTACTTCTTGTCCCATTTCCAATACTTCATTTGGATTTTTCACGTGACGATTTGCAATTTGAGATACATGTACAAGCCCTTCAACACCAGGTAAAATTTCAACAAACGCACCGAATGTAACAAGGCGTTTTACTACTCCCTCACGAATATCTCCAGCTTTTATTTCGCCAGCAACATTTTCCCAAGGTCCTGGCTGAGCTGCTTTAATTGATAAAGAAATACGTTGCGTATCAGCATCAACAGATAACACTTTTACCTTTACCTTTTGACCTTGCTCTAATACCTCAGAAGGTTGCTCTACACGTTCGTGTGAAATTTGTGAAATGTGAACTAAACCGTCCACACCACCAACGTTAACGAAAGCACCAAAATCCGTTAATCGTTGTACTGTTCCTTCAACAATGTCCCCTTCTTTTAACGAAGAGATTGCTTCTTTTTTCTTAGAATCTAGTTCTAGTTCTACTACCGCTTTATGTGAAAGAATAACACGATTTTTTTCACGGTCTAATTCAACAATTTTCACCGCTAATGTTTTTCCTTTATAGTCAGCAAAGTCTTCTACATAATGTACTTCTACAAGTGAAGCTGGGATAAAACCACGAACACCAAGGTCCACAACTAACCCACCATTCACGATATCTTTTACAATAACATCAAATACATGACCAGAATTAAATTTTTCTTGTAATTCTACCCACGCTTTTTCTGCGTCAACAGCTCTCTTAGATAAAACAAGATCATCATCTTCTAATTTAATAATTTTCAATTCAAGTGTTTGATCTAATTCTACAACATCGCTTGCTTTTTCAATATGAACGTTAGCTAATTCACTAATCGGAATTACGCCATCTGTTTTGTATCCAACATTTACAAGAACTTGTTTCTCTTCAACTTTCGTTACAGAACCTGTAACAACGTCACCAACTTGTAATTCTTTTGAATTCATAACTTCTTCATTCATTTTCTCTACCATGGAAATACCTCCCTACAGAATTGACAAAGCATTTTTATGTATATACGAAATGAAAACAAATGTTTTCATTTGCATGTTTAAGAATTTATCATCACATATTCTGTTTCAATACAGTTCACAAGAAACTATATTAAATCTATATAAATAGTATACAGCAAAATCATCTTGAAGAAAGTATGATTTGAAATATAATAGCGAATATATTCTGACATTTTTTCCCCTATGTAACTAACTTCTTACAAATTAGCCCATTTGTCAAGAAAAGAGACTTATAATTCACTTATCCTTTACATTTCAAAAAAAAAAAAAAAGAAAGAGGATAGTCCTCTTTCTTTATTTCGCAAATACTCCTGAAACAATACCCATAATTTTTTGGACAACTTCTTCAATTGATAAAGAAGTTGTATCTAATTCCAATGCATCATCAGCTTTTTTCAAAGGAGAAACTTCGCGTTCTGAATCTAATTTATCACGCCTAGCAATTTCTTCTCTTAACTGCTCTAAATTAGAATCGAAACCTTTATTCATATTTTCTAAATGTCTTCTTTCCGCTCTTTCTTCTACAGAAGCAAGCATAAAGATTTTCACTTCAGCATCCGGTAGTACATGTGTACCAATATCACGGCCATCCATTACTACGCCGCCTTTTTTAGCTAATCCTTGTTGACGACGTACCATTTCTTCACGAACAAGACGATGCTTTGCTACAATAGATACACGATTCGTCACATCTGGCGTACGAATCACTTCAGAAACATCTTGTCCATTTAAAAATACAAGTTGTGTATTTTCCCCTTGCTGAAATTCAATATTTACATTTTTTACAACTTCCATTAACTTTTCTTCATTTTCAATATCCACTTTTTGTTCAAGGGCTGCATATGTAATAGTACGGTACATTGCGCCTGTATCAATGTAAACATATGAAAGTTTTTTTGCAACAACTTTTGCCACTGTACTTTTCCCAGCAGCCGCTGGACCATCTATAGCAATCGAAATTCGTTTATCCATTGTAACACCTCATTTTTCACTTATAAAACAAAACGAAAAGCAGGTATTTTCCCCCTGCTTCTTCTCATTTGCCTCACGTCATTAAATCCTCAATAATTGTAGCATAATCCATCATAGAAGAAAATGAAAACTACTTATTCACCTGTAAGATTTCCGCCTTATTTTTCGTGACGACACCTTCGTAATAAACAATTTTCGATAAATATTTCACTGAAGATTTATGTATAAAAAGCAGTTGGACGACAGAAAGAAAAATAAATTGAATCAGTAATATACGAATTATAATTTTCTCCACTTTTTTCAAAAAAACTCACTCCTTCCCTCTCTACACTTACACATCCACTCTCATAAATTTCCATAAACAAAACCTAACCTAATAACCACTTACCGGAGCACACTTAAGGTAATTTATTTTATTGTCATTTTCTAAGCATACTTTTATACATTTTCATTGTCGAATTTACTCAAAACATGTTATGTTCTAAATGTATTTTTCAACTTGAAAGGGGTATAAGCATTGAAAAGAATCCTAGTTTTACACACAGGTGGAACAATTGCAATGGAGGAAGATAAAGAAACTGGGGTCGTACAACCAGGTAAAAAGAATCCTCTTTTAAAATTCATTCCTGATTTAGAAGGCGATGTTGATTTAATTGTCGAAGATGTGTTCCATCTTCCATCTCCTCACATGACTCCTAGCGAAATGCTACAATTGCAAGTCATCATTGACGAAAGAGTAAAACAAGACGATATTCACGGCGTAGTCATCACGCATGGTACCGATACATTAGAAGAGACAGCTTATTTTCTTGATTTAACAGTTCAAGCAACTATCCCAATCGTTGTGACAGGGGCAATGCGTTCTAGTAATGAATTAGGTGCCGATGGTCTATATAATTTCTTATCAGCTGTAAAAGTTGCTAGTAGTAATGAAGCTGCTGAAAAAGGCATTCTAGTCGTATTAAATGACGAAATACATTGTGCTACAAATGTAACAAAAACGCACACAAGTAATGTCGCGACATTCCAAAGTCCACAGTACGGACCAATTGGCATGGTAACAAAACGTGGTGTTGTTTTCCATCATGCTTTAGTGCATCACGAAACATGCACAGTACGACAGATTTCTAAAAACGTTGTCGTTCTAAAAGCATACGCAGGTATGGATGATACATTATTATCAGCAATCGAAACACTACCAGTAGACGGCATTGTTATTGAAGCACTTGGACAAGGTAATTTACCTCCAAGAACACTTCCTAGTCTAGGGCGATTAATAGAAAAGGGCATTCCAATTGTATTAGTTTCACGCTGCTTTAACGGTATCGTTCAAGACGTATACTCTTATGAAGGTGGCGGAAAACAATTAAAAGATATGGGCATTGTTTTCACCTACGGTTTAAACGCTCAAAAGGCGCGAATTAAATTACTAGTCGCACTAGAAAACACAAACTCTCACGAAACAATCCAACATATGTTTATGCACGATTAAAAAGAAGCTGTCGAAGATTTCGACAGCTTCTTTTTATTCTTCTCTTGATGCAATGGTTTGCGCAATCGCATCTCCATGGAATCTACCGTTCTCGATAAATATTTCATTTGCGTTATTCCCCGCAGCAATTACACCTGCAATAAAAATATTTTCAGCGTTTGTTTCCATACTACCCTCTATATAAATCGGGCGCCCTGTTTCTTCATCAATCCGAACTCCCATTTTTGTTAAGAAGCTGTGGTCTGGATGGTAACCCGTCATAGCAAATACAAAATCGTTTTGAATTGTATTTGCCTCACCATCTACTGTATACGTCAACGTATGCTCAGTAATTTCTTTTACATGCGCATGGAAATGCATTTGAATTGTCCCATTTCGTACTAACGCCTCAAATTCCGGCAAAATCCACGGCTTAATACTTGGCGAGTATTCCCCACCACGGTATAGAACTGTTACACGTGCACCCGATTTAACAAGCTCTAACGCTGCATCTATACTTGAATTTTTACCACCTATTACAACGACATCTCGATCAAAATAAGGGTGTCCTTCTTTGAAGTAATGAGCTACTTTCTCAAGTTTCTCACCAGGTACATTCATATAATTCGGATTATCATAATATCCAGTTGCGACAACAATGTATTTCGCAACATATATTTCTTTATTTCCATCACGCTTCGTCGTTTCAACTTTAAAAACATCACCATCTTTTTGAACTTGTTCCACTCGTTCAAATGCATTTACACGTATAGATTTACGCTTTACTACTTCACGATAATACGCAAGCGCCTGATTACGAAATGGCTTACGATTTTCTGTAATAAAAGCAACTTCACCAATTTCTAATTTTTCACTAGAGGAGAAAAATGTTTGATGAGTTGGATAATTATAAATTGCATTTACAATGTTTCCTTTTTCGATTACTAACGGATTTAACCCCACTTTTTGCAACGAAATCGCCGCTGCTAATCCGCATGGACCGCCTCCGATAATAATAACTGTTTCTTTTTGCATACTTAGTTCACTCCTAGTCTTCTACCTCTGCTCTATTTATATAAACAAGAAAAAACCTACTTACAGCAGTAGGCATCTATCTTTATTGTATTCATTTTTCATATATTTGTCATCTAAACGAAACATACATCCGATAGACATCTGCTAAAAACTGCTGAAATTTAATTCCTTGTTGCCCTAATACATTCTCAGGATCGATTTTCCGAGTAGGATCCAACGTTTTGTGTGACACAATAGCCTTTTTAGGATTTAAACCGAAATTTTGACATAAATAAGCGTGATACCACGTAAAACGAGTATACGCCTCCCAAAAGTTTACGTCGCCACCATAGCAAAGTTCAACCCCAATTGCAGCCTTATTCGCATCATAACCGAATAACTCATTATCCGTTGGCACATTGTATCGAACATGGTACGCAACTTCATTTATAGGGACAATTTCTAATATTGTTTTATCATCAATAAATGTATGCGCTGAAGCTTTCGGTTGTATTTCATTAAAGTAATCCCGATTTCCTATCGCATTGCTACCAGGGTTCCCCGTGTCATGACTTACAATAAATCTTACTTTTGAAAGAGGAATTCCTGGTCGTGAATTTCCATACCCAATATAGTTACGCTCTATAGGGAACATCGAAAATATTTGATGTGAATACCATAAATAATACAATACTTACAGCCACTCCGTAAAAACCGTAAAACCAAATACAATCTTCTTTCGTATCTAAACCGAAAAATTTATTTACCGATTGTAATAATGTGCCACGCTTGCTTTGTTTGTTTCGTAATACTTCCACTCGTTCTACAACATCTGCTGGCATCATAAATCTTTGGTCTACTGTCATTTTCATCATTTATCTCTCCTTAAAATCATTTCCGTTTTGCTTATCTAAGGAAAGTATAGCACGTTTGTTCGTGTAGAACAAGCGTTCTTTTTTATTTTTTATTCTATTTTTCACCAAACCAAGTAATAATTGTGAATATAAACGCGATAATTGGTCCAACTACAACTGCACCAAATATTAAAAATAATAATCCTTCGCCGAACACCCGAACGACACTTGTTTTTCGGGCTCTCTTAGCTCTTGCAAGTTCACCCTCTAACACCTTAACCTTTTCTTCTAATTGGTCTACTCGTTCCATTATTTCATTCCCCATATACAACACCTCATTTAATACTTCAACAAAAAAACGCGATTCCCTCGAAAGGAAATCACGTTTTCTCAAAACATTATATATTATACCCAACCTCTGAAGCGACTAGCCTCAGCCATTTTACGAACACCAATCATGTATGCAGCTAAGCGCATGTTCACTTTACGAACTTGTGATGTTTCATAAATTGAATCGAATGATTTTACCATTACTTTTTCTAAACGTTGTTCTACTTCTTCTTCAGTCCAGTAGTAACCTTGGTTATTTTGTACCCACTCAAAGTAAGATACCGTAACGCCACCAGCACTTGCTAATACGTCTGGAACAAGTAAGATACCACGATCTGTTAAGATTTTTGTTGCTTCTAATGTAGTTGGACCATTTGCAGCTTCAACCACAATTTTCGCTTTAATCTTATCAGCATTTTCTTCTGTAATTTGGTTCTCAATTGCAGCAGGAACTAAAATGTCGCAATCAAGTTCTAACAGTTCTGTATTTGAAATTGTATTATTAAATAGTTTTGTTACAGTACCAAAGCTATCGCGACGATCTAGTAAGTAGTCAATATCTAATCCATTCGGATCATGTAATGCACCGTAAGCATCTGAAATTGCAATTACTTTCGCGCCTGCATCATGCATAAATTTAGCTAAGAAGCTACCCGCATTACCAAATCCTTGAACAACAACGCGTGCACCTTTAATATCAATGTCACGTTTTTTCGCAGCTTCACGAATACAAATTGTTACACCTTTTGCAGTCGCTGTTTCACGTCCGTGTGATCCACCTAATACAAGTGGTTTACCTGTAATAAATCCTGGTGAATTAAATTCATCGATACGGCTATACTCATCCATCATCCATGCCATAATTTGTGAGTTTGTAAATACATCTGGAGCCGGAATATCTTTTGTCGGACCAACAATTTGGCTAATTGCTCGTACATAACCGCGGCTTAATCTTTCTAATTCACGGAAAGACATCTCACGTGGGTCACAAATGATTCCACCTTTACCTCCACCATATGGTAAATCAACAATACCACATTTTAAACTCATCCAAATAGAAAGTGCTTTCACTTCATTTTCTGTTACGTTTGGATGGAAGCGAATTCCACCTTTCGTTGGACCAACAGCATCATTATGTTGTGCACGATATCCTGTAAATATTTTAACAGTCCCGTCATCCATACGAACTGGAATTTTCACTGTCATCATACGAATTGGTTCTTTCAATAATTCATATACTTCGTTTGGATAACCCAATTTTTCTAATGCTTCATTAATTACAATTTGTGTTGAATTTAACAATTCAAAATGTTGTTCCCCTTGTTGTTGTGTTTTCGTTTGAGTTCCCTTTTCGGCTACCATAGTAAGTAAACCCCCTGTAATTTCACTTGTTTAGTAAACCTTCATTGCCTAGTATACACCGTTAAATTTGGAATGCAATAGAAAACGCTAACAAATATATACAAACTATTTTGTATTGCAAGCGTTTTCACTATTATTATAGTCCTTTTATTGCTTTTAGAAAAGTAAAATACTTAAATATTTAAATATTTTTTATTTTCATCAAAATACATTCGATAAAACCATTATTTCATCAAGAAATACTGATTACATTTTAACATACAGATCGGCTAGTCTTGTTACCTACACTTCGTTTTATAGATTTTAGATTTTCAGCTGAATAAAAATAAAACCTCAAGCTACGTTACATTAGCTGAGGTTTTGTTTTTTCACAAAGTAATTGTATATTTGTTCAATCGCTTGAGAATCCATTAATTCTTTACCATATTCCATTACGCGGTAAATTGTTGCTGTTGACGGATTACCGTACTCCGCTAAAATAGCTATAAAATCCGCCTTCAATAATTGAAATTGCTCTTCTTCTTCTATCCAAAGATAAAAACGATCATCCCACGTATACAACTTCCCATCAGTTACACCAAGGTTATATAAGCGATTTGACAAATTGATTACATCATCTAATGTAGCAAACTCGTAAAGTATATGTTCACTTTCATCAAGAGTCACTTGCATTTCAATAAACTCGTCACGGAACTCATCTTCTGTGTCCACTTCGTGATTTTCTTTTGTTACAATTACAACCATACCTTGAGCTTGTAGAGAAAATACTTCAACAGCAATCGGTCCATCCGCTTCAAACCCTAATTCTGTATTTGCTTCTTGCATCATATCACGGAATAGTTGCTGTACTTTCGGTGCATTTCTCCACAAATCTTCTTTCGTTAATCCTCGTTCAGATAAATCATCAAATGTTAGGAAAATTTTAATCTTATTATAATTTAAACGTTCCAGTCTCATCTCATACCCTCCCTACGTAACCATTGCATCTAATTTTTATTATATGAAATAGAAAATAGATGGTTCTTTTCGAACGACTATTCCGACATCTTTAACCATCCATCCCATTCTTCTTTCGTGTTACCAATTAGGATATTTTGAAGATTTAATTGATCTCCAATGCCTTTTCTTCCTATAAAACCACCAGAGATGTTTTCATTTTTTTCTTGCAACAAGTCAATAAACTCTACTGCCTCTTCAAGTTCTCGTTCATCATCAAAAGATATAAACAAATATTTAGGTTGTAATTGTTCAATAGCTAGTAAAATACCTTCTTCATCTAAACTTGTCCCCATATACATTGTTTGATATCCTTTTAGTCGTAAATACGTCGCGAAAATAAATCCTTTTAATATATTATTTTCTAAAACGAAAACTTTGTTAACGGAAGAATACACCGACGCATTATGATAGATCATTCCTAAACGTGTTTGTAAGAATGATACAACATATTTGAATTGCGACATTGTAATCTCATTATTACTTTTTAAAGTTAACAACTTGTTTGCCACTTGAAGAATGATGCTTGCAACAACCTTTTCCGTTGAATATATACTAAAAACCTCGTTTAATAATGCAGAAATTGTAATTTCATCAAATTCTAACAAAGCTTGTAGTATATCGTCCACTAAAACAACTTCTGTATCAGTAATTTTTTCTTTTTGAACGTTGTTCTGCAACCGATTCCCTTCTAATAACTGAACTGCTTGTCCAATCATCATCCCCTCAGAAACTTTGTTCATTAACCATTTCAAAATATGAATATGCTCTTCTGTATATAAACGATGCCCCGCACGATTTCTCTTTGGGGCAATAATATGATAGCGTCTTTCCCATGCGCGAAGTGTACTCGGTTGAATTCCGAGTATATTTGAGACAGCTTTTATATTATATTTTCCATTTGAATTCGGCATTATTTCCCTCCGCATAACGTAATGATATGTGTTTGGGAAGGTGCCCGAAAACGAAGAGGGAACAATGTTGTTCCATACCCATTACTAACAAAGAGAGTCGTATTAGAATGCTTATATACGCCACCCTTTAAATACTTTTCAGATGGAAACAACCGAATCTGGCCTCCATGTGTATGTCCACTTAATACGAGCGAAATTTGTTCATTACCAGACATTTTCTTTATTATATCTGGGTTGTGACTAATTAAAATGCGAAAACCTTCTTCTTTACAATCAGACAACGCTAAATCTAAACGATCTCGTTCTAATCCAACATCATCGATACCGAGTAAGCAAATTTTCTCTCCTAATTCAGACTCAAATACAACTCTTGTATTATCTAATACCTTCACATTATTTTCTATTAATAAAGCATCTAATTCGTGATATTCAATTTCATAGTCATTATTTCCCCATACAAAATATACAGGGGCTATTTCTCTTAACTTTTGAATATTTAAAGAGATTTGCGATAAAGGTACTCCTTTTTCAGCTAAATCACCGCCAATAATTACGATATCTGCTTTTCCTTTCACTCGTTCAATTAGCGAGCTAGAAATGATCCTTCTATGAATATCCGAAATAAAAAAAACTTTAACTTTTTGAAAACTTTCCGGAAATTCTTCGAACACTAAAGTATGTTCCAACACTGTATTACGCATCGCTTCTTTATACATTCCAAAAAGACATACAAAACCAATGCATATGAGAGTACATAATAATATAATCCATGACATATATTTTTTACTCTCCCTCCTCGTAAAGTATAGTCCTTAATTTTATGTGGAGCTATATATCACTCATTTAGCTAGCTCTCATACTTCGTGGACTTATCTTTTATAGGAATTTTCAATTCTTGTCCTACCTTCACTTCGTCTTCTTGTAAATCATTATACTTTTTTATTATTTCTATCCCATCTTCATCTGAGAAATATTGCTTCGCTATACTTTCTAAAGTTTCTCCATCTTTCACAACATGAGTTGCTACTTTCTCAGACTGCTTCTTTGATTCAGTCTTAGCGGAATCAAAGAAAATTACTTCAAACGCACTTTTCTCAGCATTATTACTATCACTTTTTACCTGTATATACTTATCCGTATACCATAGGATACTAATAGGTAACAATATGAACAAAAATGTTAACACTCGGACGAAAATGTGATTCATTTTAAACTTTGGTTTGTTCTCTTTATTTCTATGAATTTCACTACGCGGCGGTAAACTTTCATCTTCTTCCACTTGCTCAACTTCTAACTCCTCTTCAAAATCAGGAATTCGTTTTCTCATGTTGTTCACCACCACCTTCCATTTATTTTCTTAATTGGAGCCCCATTATAAAATCAACAAGAAAGTGTGCAAAGATTGTTATAAACAAATTTCCTGTCCACTCGAATACATAACCAAAAACAAAACTAATAAAGCAGACGAAACAAAACAAAAAAGGCTTCGTTATATACCGAATATGTAACACAGCAAAAATTAAACTCGCTATTACAATTCCGAAATGAGTCTGCACTACACCTCTAAATAAAAACTCTTCCGCAAAGCCAATAATAAACGTGATAACGAGTAAATGCATGACAGAAATCCCTTGAAACATTCTATCGTTAATGCCACCATCATCAAACCAAGATTCTGGAAACACTCGCATTGCAACATAATCTAATAACACAATACAAATCGCTAACAAGCTACCTATTAAAAGTATAGAAACCGGTTCCCATTTCCATAAACTATAAACTTCTCTTTTATCTTGAAATAATATATATGCTAGTAAACAACCGATACCAATAATGATTAGTTGTGTTATGTAGAGATTCAGTCTTATTTCTCTCGGACTCATATCTTCAACATTATGCCTTTGAATGTTCATCATTCCTCCATCTTTCTTAGGCCGAAAAGCTTTTGTAACTCTGTTTCCCAATTATAGTCGAAAACTAACTGTTGCGCTCGTCTTTTTTTATAATCCGTTTTTGTAATACCACAGTAATCACAACAGTTTTCTATCTCTTTTTCTTTTCTATAACCGAATTGTTGTAATAAATATTCACGTCTACATCCTTGAACTTGTATCCATGACTTCATATTTTCTAACTCACTATATTTATTACGCATTCTCACTTCCACTTCCGCTATTAATCTGTGCATTATTTCATCTGACAAGCTCTCTAACATGAGATTCCGCTGTTGTATGATTCCAAGATGTTCGAGATGATAACGTGTAAAGCGCCAATACTGTTCATTAAATCTTGCTGCATTATAACAAATTTCTTCTACATCTTCTAATGGTAATACTTTCGTTTGAAACATTCTTTCTTGTAGTAACGAAAATAAAAATTGTATTTGCGATTTACTTGGTAATTCATCTTCAATGATTGAAATTGGCAAATCGTGATCCAATGGACTACATAATAAAATGGCTATACTCAATTCTCCATCTCTTCCGGCTCTTCCAATTTCTTGTAAATAGGAAGCTACATTTGTCGGATATTGAAAATGAATAATATATCTTGTATTCGCCTTATTTACCCCCATCCCAAAAGCACTTGTACATATTACAATTTGCAACTGGTCATTCATAAACTGTTGTTGAATTAACATACGCTCTTCATGTTCCATACCACCATGATAAAAAGCTACACCTGTAATTCCTTTTCCTCTTAAATACTCGGTTAAACGCTCTGTCCAGGCCCTACTTGAACAATAAACAATACCAGGCCCTTGCAAATACATTACATGCTCAAAAAGCGCCTCTTTTTTTTCTTCTATTGTTTCCACAAATTGCACTTCCATCGCAATATTTGGACGATCAATTGAGTACACATGCTCAGCAATATTTTTTAGATTTAAACTTTCCGCTATATCTCGCAGTACATCCTTTGTCGCAGTTGCTGTTAATGCTAGTACTGTCGGAGATCCGATACTCTCAATTACTTTATCTAATTTTTTATAATCTGGCCGAAAATCATAGCCCCATTGTGAAATACAATGCGCTTCATCTACGACAAATAATGAAATATGAATTTTTTTCAATTCTCTTATTAGAAGTTCCGACTGCAACATCTCTGGCGATACGAAAACAAATTTATAAAAAGATAGCTTTTTCATTGCTTCTCTTTTTTCAATTAACGTCCGAAAACTATTCAATGCAATAACTCGATTTTTCACGACATACTTTAATTGCGTAACTTGGTCTTCCATTAAAGATAATAATGGTGATACAACAAGCACCGTACCCTCTTGCAGAAGCCCCGGAAGTTGATAACACATTGACTTTCCCCTTCCAGTCGGAAGCATTGCTACAACATCTTTTCCTTCCAATAAGTCCGTAATAACTCCTTTTTGCCCCGGACGAAATTCAGAATATCCAAACCACTTATATAAATATTCCTCAAGCTTCATTTATACCCTCCATCCGTGCCAATACAAGACGTACTTCAAAATAAGAGATTTCCTCTCCAACCGCTTGCTTCAACACACGCAATTTACGTGTTTGTAATGCTTCAATTACTTTTGTTACTTTTTCCATTTTTTCTTTTTCCATAAACATTTCAATAGAAAATTCTTTTTCTCGTAAAGCAATTTCTACAAAATGGTCTTCTATCGTGGCAACCTTCAAATTCCGAATTGTTGCTATTTCTTCTAAAGAGCGTCCTTGTCTCCAAAGATTATATGTTTTTTTTGTTGATAAACTAAATAAATCAGCTTTCTCATTTGGATAAGATATAATTTCAGCTAATAATGGAAACTCATTTTCTTTATTGCGAACTTCTTGAATAAGGAAATGAATTGTACCCCAAAATAAAAAATACACTCGAAATATATCTTGTTTCGTAATTTCCGCTAATTGTTGTAAAGTACACCCAATACGTTTATACCCAGTTAACCGATATATTACGATTGTCGCCTCTACTGGATTATTTTTTTGTAAAAGAGTATGCATTTCCTTCCATAATCTTTTAGCCAATTCACTTCTCATATACGGTATTCCAGTGAGAAAACGTTTCACCCACATCATTATTTCTGTATCCTGTTGAATTGGAATAAATTTCGTATTCGCCTGTTGTAAATTCGAAATGGTTTGAACGATCAATGATAATCTCTTCCAAAATGTTTCACCTATTTCACCATAGTGTAAACCATTTAAATATGTCGGAAAGGCAAAGTCACCTTCCCATTTGTTTAATTGCACGTTACCAGCAGTCGTTAACACATATGTATTATCATGTATACCTTGAACTAAATCCGTTTGTAACAACTTTGCAACTTCTTGATTATAATCAGCTCTATTTAATGACTTATAAATCCCAAACAAAAAAGAAATTTGAAACATATTCCCATCTTGTAATGTTTGCGACGATCTCTTTCCTTTTAATAAATAATAAATCGAAGAAACGGTTCTTTCACCATTCAATTGTTTTAAACAATATAATAAAGTATATTGTAGCTGCATTACCGCTTCCACCTCTCAGTCTAACTTCATTCCTTTTTCAATACGATTGCACATTAACTGCTATTCATTGAACTTATCATATTCACACTACATGCTTGTATATATTCTATTGTATCAAACGAAATAACATTTAAGTATTTTGAAAATCTTATGAAATAATTCAAAAATAAGTTGACACTCTAATTGATAAGCATTATCATTATAATTTTATGTTGAAAAGTTTTTAAAACCGTTTTACAATAAGATTATAATTTTTTGGCGAACTTTTCACATACATATTATCAGGAGGGAAAAAATATGGCAAAATATACAATCGTTGACAAAGATACTTGTATTGCATGCGGTGCTTGTGGTGCTGCTGCACCAGACATTTATGACTATGATGATGAAGGCATTGCATTTGTAACATTAGACGATAACCAAGGTATCGTTGAAATTCCAGATGTATTAATTGAAGATATGATGGATGCATTCGAAGGTTGTCCAACTGACTCAATTAAAGTTGCTGACGAATCATTTGATGGCGACTCTTTAAAATTCGAATAGTCTTTTATTAACTTCAAAAAATCCCCCTCATACTTATGAGGGGGATTTTTTGAACTCTTTTTCATTCTCACTAACAAAAAAACCATTAGCAGTTACGCTGCCAATGGTTTAATATTTTTAAGCATTTTTCATTTTTGCAAATACCCATACTTTCAAGCGTGAAAATAATGCTACAAATACAATTGTTACAACAATTCCTTTAATTACATTAAACGGTAATATCGCCGTTACAATAGTTTGTCGCATAATATCACTAGACATAGCTGGTGAATTTAAAAACCAAGTGTACGCTGGTAAAATAATAAAGTAGTTTAACACACTCATAATAACTGTCATAGTAATTGTACCTAGCATTAATCCTGTCGTTAAACTTTTTACTGTGCGATACTTTCGGAATAAGAATGCTGCTGGACCAATAAATAAACATCCCGCTATAAAGTTTGCTACTTCTCCTACTGGTACTCCCGTTAAACTTCCTTGAATTCCGTAATGCAAAATATTTTTTATCGCTTCTACAATTACACCTGCAATTGGACTAAAAATTATCGCCGCAATTAAAGCTGGCACATCACTAAAATCAATTTTTAAAAATGGCGGAAGCCCTGGGAATGGAAAATCCAACATCATTAGTAAATACGCAATACTACTTAGCATCGCTACACTCACCATCTGCACTACACTGTTTTTTTGTTTCATCTTTCTCTCTCCTTTTCCATCGATCTTCTCATGGAAAGTGGAAAGGTTCTGCTATGCCTATTTTTTCATAGAACGAAAAAACCCTTTGTGATTTACACAAAGGGAGAATTTTAAGGCACATCAAACAGACGTTCAAATACTTATCTTTTTTGAACGCTTGAACCTCCATCTTCTCCCATCCAGACTGTACTGTCGGCTTTGGAATCACACCAAATCCTGCCTTAACGGCTCGCGGGCTTAGAACGAAATTATTAAATGTTCATCACCGCCGGTCGGGATTTTCACCCTGCCCCGAAGATAGACCGATATTCTATTTTCCACTTCATTATACAACAACATGATCGTATTGTGAACAAAAAAAGTGTAACTTACTAAAAATAAGTTATTAATTTTATATAATTAAAGAAACGATCACTATATTTTACAATACAACCCATATTTTTTATAATTCGGTATTTCTCTTATGAATCCCCCTAGTCATATGTCGTCAAAAGTGATAAGATGTTGAATTGTTAAGATAAGAACATTTTCTGAGTTATGGAGGAAATGTCATGAAGAAAGATAAAAGACACTCTATTCGAGAAGCAATGAAAAAGAACTTAAGAAAAGAATACTTTTATTTGAAAAAAGAATTACTTTTCTACTGTCCAATTGATCTAGGCACATTCTCAAGAGAGACATACTACGCTACTTTTGACCAAGATGGCATAAGTATTTATCAGTATGATAAAAAAACAGAAAGTAAATTAAAATTGTGTGAGCGTCATCCATGGAAGAGTTGGAATAAGGTAAAAGTTGATCACTATTTAACAACTTCTCAATTTATTTTCCAAGGTGAGCGAAACTGGATTTTATCCCTTTTCCAAAAAGGAAAAGAAGCTCAAAAAATAATTGAAGAACATACATCTTTACAAACGGAAGTTGTTTCCCGTCCGTTTTCCAAAAAACTTCCTGGTTTCCGTTCTGATACACCATTGAATAAATACATCGGTTGCATTTGTTACACTGCACTTATTGCATTTTTATTAAAATGGATGATTCCATTTCAAGCACCACAAATCGCCCTGTATTCTCTTTCAATTGGCTTTATGCTTCTTGGTTTACTTTGTCTTACAATTGGTCTAATCGAACCAACTATCGTACTATTTCGGACAAAAGAAAAAACAAGAACAAAAGTCTTTTACTTATATAGCTACTTAGCTATTACTGGATTTATATGTGTCTTTATTTTTTGGTAAAAGAAGCCGTCCCAAAAGATCTTTTGGGACGGTTTTTCGTTAGGAATAGGTTGCTCTTACTGTCGCATTTTATTGTTAGTCGACATTTCTTGTCGAAATGTCGATATAATAATAGCTATGTTCGATATAAATTTGCGTCGATATAATTTCATTTACTATCGCAATCTTAAATAAGAAAAAAATAAATTTATTCAAAAGTTATGCTTTGGGGACGTTGCCTTTACTTGACGTATAGTTGTTGGTTCGGATAGATTTGCTCTTGTCGCAATCCATTCCTCACTTTAATTTCCTCAACTGTCATACTAAATTTCCGGGCAATACCAACTAAAGTATCACCTTTTTGTACAATATATAGTGATGATGACACAACTTGATTTTTTTGTTCATTTAAAACAAGCAACGGATTCATCGCATTCCTTTTCTCCATCGTCCATCTCCCTTGATGCACTTCTAAATGTAAATGCGCTCCTCGCGATTCTCCTGTATTCCCTACCTCTCCAATTAGCTCTCCTTTTGAAATGTTATCACCTTGAACTACATATCTCTTATTTAAATGCGCATAAACAGCCTCATATTCTCCATGTTTAATAAACACAACATTTCCATAACTACTTGAAAAATAAGACTTTGTCACCTTACCATTTTGAATAGCTGCAACAGGCGTTCCAATAGGCGCAGCTATATCAATACCATAGTGTTTCCCATGTCTTGTCCCAAAATAATCACTTATCTGCCCATCAACAGGCCATATCCACTGATTCCCTTCAGCGTAAACATGTAATTGAGATAAAAATAATACACTCAATATCACCACGCCACATTTTAACGCTTTCATATACATCCTCCGTTTTCTAATAGCCGTCATACCTTCTCTATTGTGGGATATTACAGAAAAAAGTATACAAAAAAAAGAAAGTGTATTACTCCACTTCCTTCTCTTCTTTATTACGAAAAACAAGTGCACTGCGGTTATACTCCACATCTTTCACTTGTAAACGCGCATTTATTACTCTAGCAAGCGCAAATAAATAATCAGATAACCTATTTACATACTTTAGAACAATTTCATTGGTTTCTCCTTCTTTTTGCAATGACACTATACAACGTTCTGCTCTTCTTATAACTGTACGTGCAATGTGTAGTGCAGCCGATATCTCGCTACCGCCTGGTAAAATAAAACGCTCTAAAGGCGGCGCTTCTTCTGTATACGAATCAATTCGTCTCTCTAAATACTCGACCATCTCTATCGTTACTTTATAAGGGATTTTCTTCTCTACTATTGCTAAATCCCCTCCACAATCAAATAGTTCATGTTGAATATTTTCAAGTTCGTTATAAATGTTACGAAAACATTCCTCTTGTAATTTAGACATGGCATATCCGATATGAGAATTTGCCTCATCAATTGTTCCATAAGCTTCTACACGTATATGATCTTTATCCACTCGGCCACCTATGACACTCGTTTCCCCTTTATCACCTGTTTTTGTATAAAGTTTCATTTCATTATGACACCTCTCTTTTTATTTTCATTCTGATTATTAAAGAAAAAAACTCTACCATTCTTTATTTAATTGCACTTACAAAAAAATAAAAAAACAGTAAAGCTTTTATTCATAATCAACTTTTAAAAAACATATATATCTAAATTATACGATTTGGTAAATATACAGAGAATGTAGTTCCTTCTCCAACGACACTTGATACAAAAATCTTCCCGTCATGACCTTGAACAATATTTTTAGCAATCGCAAGCCCGAGTCCTGTTCCAATTTTTTTTCCGCGAGTTCTCGCTTTATCAGCTTTATAGAATCGATCGAACAAGAACGGAATATCTTCTTCTGGAATACCAGCACCTGAATCTTGCACTTCGAAAGTAAGGCCACTATTTTTCGTATTAATTACAAGTGTAACATGTCCACCTGCATTTGTATGACGGATTGCATTATCAATTAAATTCGTCAGTACCTGTTCCATACGGTCTGCATCAAACGGATATTGTTCAATTGGACTTTGGAAATCCACTGTTAATTGGACTTCTTTATCCTTTGCAATCCCCTGGAATTTACGGCCAATTTTTTCGACAAATGGATGAATATCTACTTCACCTATATGTAACTCTACATGTCCACTTTCCATACGGGCTAAATCTAATAACTCATTTACAAGTTTACCTAAACGAACAGATTCATCATAAATAATTTGAACAAACTCATTAATTTCTTCTTTCGTTTGCACAATATCATCTAAAATTGCTTCACTATATCCTTGAAGCATTACCATCGGTGTACGAAGTTCATGTGATACATTCGCAATAAAGTCTTGACGCATTTTCTCAAGACGACGCTCCTCCGTCATATCTCGCAATACTGCTACAGCTCCACGAATTTTTGTTTGATTGTAAAGCGGTGTCATAAGAACTACGTAGTTACCTTTTTGCAAATTAATTTCAACAACTTGTTGTTGCTCACTTTTTACAACGAGATGGAATAGTTCAACAAGTTCAGAAGGCAGTTTTTTAATTAACTCTACTTCTTTTTCTTCTTGCCAAACTTGTAAGAAGTGTTCTGCCGGTGGGTTGATAACAACGACTTCACCTTCTTGATTTAACGTAACAACACCATCTGCCATACTACTCAAAATGCTAGCTAACTGCTCTTTTTCTTGCTGCAGGGCATTCATATTAAACTTCAACTGTTTTCCCATTTGATTTAAAGCAGTTGCAAGCTCACCAATTTCGTCCTGCGACACCATAGGGGCTTTCGTATCAAATTTCCCGCGCGCTACCTCAAATGCAACCTCACGCATTTTACGAAGTGGTGCCGTAATTCGAGTAGATAAGAAAAATGCAAAGAAAGTCGTTAAAATAATCGCAATCCCGGCTGATAAGAAAATAAAATCAGTCGTTCTCTCCATACCTTGTATTGGAACTTGCAATGATTCATATACAAACACTGCACTTTGATTTTTTGACTGTACTGGCTTCCCGACGATCATAATATCATTTTCAGTATTTTTATTCTTCCTACTATTAGAAGCTTTTCTAATATTATTCTTAATATCCTTTTTATCTGTAAAAACAGCTGCTAATTCTTTATCATTTTTCAAATCATCTATTGTAAGAGTAACTAATCCTTCTTGTTTCGGCGAAGAAGAAATTTCCTTACCGTCTTCTACAATGATAATCCTTGAAAGTGGATCAGAAAATTTGTAAGCAATATCCTCAATCGTTTTTACATCGGCACCTTCTTCAATTAATTCCGTGACACTTGTTGCAACTTTCTGAAGCCTAGCTTCACTCATATCAACATAATACGTTCTAAAAAACTGTGAAAGTAAAATAGCAACAAATCCAAGAACAAACGAAACGAGAAGTAATATGGTCATCCATAACTTCCCTACTACACTTCTCCAAAGCATCAGTCGTTCACAACCTCAAACTTGTAACCTACGCCCCAAACGGTAACAATCATTTTCGCTGCATCTGGTGATTGTTTACTTAACTTTTCACGTAAACGCTTTACATGCGTATCAACTGTACGTAAATCTCCGAAGAACTCATATTGCCATACTTCTTTTAACAATTGCTCACGGTCAAAAACTTTATCCGGGGATTTCGCTAAGAATAATAGTAATTCATATTCTTTCGGTGTTAAGTTTACTTCATTACCATCCGCTGTAACGCGGTGCGCATCATTATCAATTGTTAAATGAGGGAAAACAGTAACATCTTTCGTCGTTGTATCTTGTGTAAAGAATGTCGTTGGTACAGCGCGGCGTAATACCGCTTTCACACGAAGTACTACTTCACGCGGGCTAAACGGCTTTACAATATAATCATCAGTTCCAACTTCAAACCCTTGTACCCTATTTACTTCTTCACCTTTTGCTGTCAGCATAATAATTGGCGTCGCTTTCTTCTCACGAATCCCTTTACACACTTCGATACCATCTTTACCAGGCATCATAATATCCAGTAGGATTAAATCATAATCATTTTGTAACGCCATTTCTAAAGCTGTATCACCATTATCCGCTTCTTCAATTGTGTATTGCTCTCTTTCTAAATACATCTTTAATAAACGACGAATACGATCCTCATCGTCTACAATTAAAATTCTTGATTCATTTTCCATTTCTACCCGCTGCGTACTTTTACCACAACGGTTTACACCTACCCTTCTACAATATAATGTTGCACCTATCCTCGTTTAATTAAGCATTTTTTAACGTTCCACTTCCCATATTATGCTTCACAAGAATAATAAAGTTTGTTCATTTTTTTTCCAAAACTATGTATTTTTTTTGAACAGTATATTTGGTCCTCGACATCATTTTACAGAATCAACCGCTACTTTGTCATGTTTTTCTCAAAAAAGAAGAAAATTTGACAAAAATAAAATAGGAAAGTGACATACACTTTCCTATTTTATTTCTCTATGCATATGAATGTAAACCCGCGATAATTAAGTTTACTACAATAAAGTTAAACATAATGATTGCAAAACCAATCACTGCAAGCCAGGCGGATTTTTCTCCATGCCATCCTTTAGATAAACGTAAATGTAATACCGCAGCATAAAAGAGCCAAGTAATAAGCGCCCAAACTTCTTTTGGATCCCAACCCCAAAAGCGCGTCCAAGCGATTTGAGCCCAGATCATTGCAAAGATTAATGCTCCTAATGTAAACACCGGGAATCCTATCGCAATAGAACGATATCCGATTTCATCTAATAAATCACTATTCGTATTCTTTACTAACGGCTGAAGTGCCGCTGACACTCGCTTACGTAAAACAAGTCTTAATACAATATAAAGTAGCGTTCCCACTAACACTGACCAAATAACAGTATTTAATTTTTTCGCATTTACAATCGCTGGAACTTCAACTGTTGGCTCTAATTTATTTTCTGTCATTAACTTCCCTTCATGCGGTCCAACTAAAGCAGGGAGATTATACTTCATTTCAACTTGTTGTTCATTTTTATCAATCCATTGAAACTTCGCTTCGTATTTCATACTAGAAAATACCGTTGTTATTCCAATAAACCCAACTGTACAAACAAGTGTGAAAACTACTGTCTCTAACCAAAATGTACGCTTACTTCTTGTTGATTGATCTACATTTTTCAGTAAATACATTACGCCTGTAATAAAACTAATTGCTAATATTGCTTGTCCCGCTGCCGCTGTCGTTACATGAATATGTAGCCAATTACTCTTTAAAGATGGGATAAGCGGCGAAATTTCTCTCGGGAACATACTTGCATAAGCGATTAATAAAAGAGCTACCGGTAAAGCAAATAAACCAATAATACTTACACGATATACAAAGTACATAATGATAAAAGCTCCCACAAGCATCATGCCAAAAAATGTACCAAATTCAAAAAAGTTACTAACCGGTGCATGTCCTGATGCGATCCATCTTGTAACAAAATATACTATTTGTGCAATAAACCCCAAAATTGTTATAGTTATACCTATATTTGCCCACTTGTTACCTTTTTCTTTAATTGCTCCTCCAAAAAATAAAGTTGCAATTAAATATAAGATAAACGCCGCGAACAGAAAATTACTACTTATTTGTACCATATCGTTTCCCCACCTTAACTAATTTTTTTCATTCATTTTATCGTGTGGTTGTGGAATCGCTGTTCCTTCTAGTACTCTTTCAATATCTTTCTTTAAGCCGAACCAATTTTTATTCGTATGGCCTGCAACCCACCATTCATCATTAACACGTTGTATCCAAATACGGCGATGGTTCCAATACATACCTTGAATCACACCAACCATAAATATAAATCCTCCAATACCGAGAATCCAAAGCGTCAAATCTTTTCTTACTGTAAGAGCTGTTGCATTTTGCATTTCCACACCTGCAAATGACATTTTATATTTATTATTCCCGTCAGGCTCTATGTTTTGCTGAATACCGACGAAACTAACTTCACCATCTGGTGTTTCCGGGGTAAACATTTTAAAGACGAATGCAGGATTATTCGGTAATTTTGTTTTCGTATTCGGCCTTCCATTCTCATCAAAATAAAAATCAGGAAAATAGCTTAATAGTTCTAGAGAATACCCATTTCCTAAATCATATTTTTCTGTAGGATTCGCTAAATCTACTTTAATCGGTCCCAACTTTTGATTATTTTCTTTGTTTTGCAAATGGAAAGACATGCTTTTAAATTCACTTTCTTTGTAATCCACTTGATAAACAGCAAATTGATCAAATTTCAGTGGCTCATTCACTCGAATTTCAGCTTCTTTTACCTTTTCTAATTTTGGTTTTTGACCCGCTATATTTTCTCCTACCGCTTTATATAATACAGCATTTGTTTGGAAGTTTTTCGCAATCATTTTATCACCAACACGATCAATTGCTTCATCAAAAACTTCTTTATCCTTACTCTTATCATAAACTTCCTTGATAAACTTTTCGTTTTTCAAATAGTATTGACCATCTGTTCCTGGTATTTCTTTCGTTTCACCATCACGTAACCAAAGTGCTTCATCTACATACATACTCGGTAAAAAACGTAGCATTGCACCGAATAGAAAGATAATAAGACCAATATGGTTTACATATGGACCCCAACGTGAAAAACGTCCCTTTTCCGCTAAAACGTTCCCGTCTTCCACTTTTACATTATAATTACGTTTCTTTAAATTAATTTGAACTCGTTCTAAGTCACCTTCATGCGGCGTACCAGTCCCGTGCACTCTCTGTCTTTTCAAAAAACTTGGGTGTCTTTTCACCCCTTGTTTTTTTAAAGCTTTATAAAGAGGAATGACACGGTCTAAACTACATATAACAAGTGAAATACCAATGGAAGCAATTAAAATCATGTACCACCATGATCCATATAAATTATTAAATCCTAATTGATAGTATAATTGTCCTAAAAATCCATACTCGGTCTTATAATATTCAGCTGGTTCGATTCCTGGAGTTATGTACATTTCTTGGGGAAAGATAGTTCCTATTGCCGATGAAGCTAAAGTTATTACGATTAACCATACACCTACTTTTACAGAAGAGAAAAAACTCCAAATTTTATCGACTATCGTTTTTGTATGTGTGAGAGATCTCCGAGCACTCCCCTCATATCTCATATCCAATAATTTTATATTTTCATTACTTTCAAATGGTTTCCCACATGCTTCACAAAAAATGGTTCCTATCGGATTAACATGTCCACATTCACACTTAATTTCTTTCAAAGCTCTCACCGCCCTTTTATCTATATGTACTATTGTATATTCCAGCCTAGAGTTACCGCAATACTCAGAATTTTTAAAGCGAAGGCGCTATACGTAAGCACCTCTTATGTAAAGGCTTTCTTAATTATGGAGTGATTTTCTTTAAGTACTCTTCCAATTGTTCCTTCGTTTGCTCACCTATAATTTGCTCTACTACTTTGCCTTCTTTATCAATTAAAAAGGTTGTTGGTAATGGTCCCACTCCATATGTACCTATGATTTTTTGCCCTTTATCAATTGCAACTGGGAATTTCAAATCATATTGTTGCACAAAGTTCTTCACTGCGATATCCGTTTCATCTGCATCTAAGGCAATAATTTCAACGCCTTTTTCTTTATATTTCGGATATAACTCATTCATATAAGGCATTTCTTTTTCACAAGGTTTACACCAAGTTCCCCAAAAATTTAAAAATACACCTTTTCCCTTTAAATCTTTTAATTCAATATTCTTTCCTTCTAAATCAGTTACAACAAAGTTAGGTGCTTCTTTTCCAATTTGCATTTTCTCTTTATCAGTAAAAAATCCTTGATATAGCGTAAACCCTACCGCACCGCTTAAAATGAGCAAAATGATAACACGAAATAATAAGCGATTTTTTTTCATGTTGTCTCCCCTCTCTTCGACGAGTGATAAATATATGTATTTTTTAATAAATCACCAGCGGAGCATTCCACTGGTGAAAGTTTCACAATATAGATTAGCGAGGCTTTGTAGAAGCCAATGCACGTAATTGTTTCACCTCATGTGGTGTCAATTCTCTTGCATCGCCAGGACGCAAACTACCCACTTCTAAAAAGGCATACCGTTCACGTTTTAATTTCATTACTTTACAATCTAACGCTTCAAACATGCGGCGTACTTGACGGTTACGTCCTTCATGAATCGTTAATTGTACAATTGCCATCTCTTTACGCTTGTCCCAAGAAATAATTTTCGCTTGTGCTGGTGCTGTTTTCCCATCTTCTAATGCAACACCTCGTTCTAACATGCGAATTTTCTCACCTGTTAATGGCCCTTTAATTTTCGCAACATACGTTTTTTCAACTTTATATCTCGGATGCATTAATACATTTGCAAATTCACCATCATTTGTCATCAATAATACGCCAGACGTATCATAATCTAAGCGTCCGATTGGGAATAAACGTTGTCTAATTTCAGGGAAAAAGTCTGTTACAACATTTCTTCCTTTATCATCTGATACACTTGAAATTACACCAGTTGGTTTATATAGTAAAAAATAAACAGGTTCTTCTTTTTCAAGAGGGATGTTATTTACTTCCACTTTATCTTGAGGAGTTACTTTTGTTCCTAACTCCTTCACTATTTTCCCATTAACTTTCACTTTCCCTTGCTGAATTAATTCCTCAGCCTTTCTTCTCGATGCAATACCTGCTTGCGCAATCACTTTTTGTAATCGTTCCATTTCTTTTTTTCACCTCAAATTTATCTTACCTTACATTAGAAAGACTTGGCAACCGCCTAAGCTTTATGCCATTTACTTCGCCTATCTTTAACAACATAGCAATGATGATAAACGTCTAAAGGCATATCACGTTTTCACCCTTTATTATTGTTTACACTTTTTCATGTTGTCCACGATAAAAGTTCATCATTTTGTCAAAAACACCGCATAAAAAAACCACTATTAAACTACACGTTAATAGTGGTCGTATACGTATTATAAGCTAAATAGCGCAAAAAATGAATAGCATTACTGAAACAATAGGGAAACAAACACAATTGAACAAATAATTCCGATTAAATCTGCAAAAAGTCCTACCTTTAATGCATCTCCCATTTTTCTAATACCGACAGCCCCAAAGTATACTGTTAATATATAAAAAGTCGTATCTGTGCTACCTTGCATCGTTGAAGCTAACCTACCAATAAACGAGTCTGGCCCATATGTAGCGATTAAGTCGGTCGTAATACTTAAACCAGCAGATCCCGAAATCGGACGTATAAGTGCAAGTGGAACGATTTCGGCTGGTACATGAATAAAGTCTAACATCGGCTTCATTACCGATATCATCGCATCTAAAGCACCTGATGCCCGGAAAATAGAAATAGATACAAGCATTCCAACCATAAACGGCAAAATGGAAACCGCAATTTGAATCCCTTCTTTTCCGCCCTCAACGAACGATTCGTACGTTGGAACTTTCTTTATCGTGCCATACAAAAGGATAAAACCAATTACACAAGGAATTACCCATAATGAAATTGTATTTACAATACTCATTTTTTCCGCCCCTTTCTACTCCTTCTCCGGTAAAAATAGCGGTCAATCCAAATCGCTCCAATCATCGATAACACTTGTGCTATAAATGTTACGCCAACGATTTCAGTAGGGTTTGCTGATTCATAAGTCATTCGAATCGAAATGACAGTAGTCGGAATTAATGTAATCGCTGAAGTATTTAATGCTAGAAACGTCACCATAGAACGACTTGCTGAATCCTTTCCACCATTTAACTCTTTCAGTTGTTCCATTGCTTTAATACCTAAAGGTGTTGCTGCATTACCTAACCCAAAAAAGTTCGCCATCATATTTGATAAAATGAATCCCATTGACGGGTGATCCTTCGGTATTTCTGGAAATAATCTTTTTACTATCGGCATAAAAAGTGATACTAACTTCTTTAACAATCCAGCTTCCTCAGCAATTTTCATTAAACCGAGCCAAAATACTAAAACACTAATAAGTCCAATACAAATCGTTACAGCATCTTTTGACCCTTCAAACACTGCTTTGGTCACTTCTTCCATCGTTCCATTTATCATGGCATACACAATCCCTATAACTGCCATCGCTGCCCATACGAGATTAACCATCTATCCCAACACCTATCATGTAAGAGAAGATTTCTTTTACGTTATTCCAATACATTCCCGTTGTAGCTACTAACTTTCGTTTACTGTAAAACAAATTTCGTTCTCCAACTTTCTCGTTCCCTACATAAATTTCTGTCTTCCCAATCTTTACTCCATCCGTAAGTTTTGCACTTTTATCGAGCTCAACTTTCAATAACACGCTCTTTCTTTCCTCTTCAGTTAAAGGTACAGAAAAACTATTTTTCGTATAAACATGATTGGCATATTTCTTTTCATTTATTTCAGCGAGTGCGCCTTGTCCTAAAACTTTCGCTTGCTTATAGCGTTCAAAGCCTTTATCAAACAAATTCATATGATCATCCCAGTCACTAGAAGCACTCAAAGTTACGACAATTAAATCTAGTCCATCTTTTGAAGCTGTTGTGACAAGCGTCCGTCCTGCTTTCTTCGTAAAACCTGTCTTTCCCCCTGTTGCAAATTCATAATAAGATGTCACAAGCTTATGTTTATTTTTCCACGGATAATCCCAAGAATCTGATTTATACGTTTTTGTTCCAAAAATTTTCTTAAAGGTCTCGTTCCCCATTGCATATTTCGTTAATAATGCCATGTCATAAGCCGACGAATAATGCGATCCATCCCCATCCAAGCCATGCGGGTTTGAGAAATGCGTATCTTTCATTCCGATTTCTCTCGCCTTTTCATTCATTAAATATACAAATCCTTCTATACTCCCTCCCACATTTTCAGCAATTACTTGTGCTGCATCATTACCAGATCTAAGCATTAATCCGTAAACTAAATCTTCTAACTTAACTTTTTGTCCAGGTTTTAAATAAATTGCCGATCCTTCTACTCGTACCGCTTCATTACTAACCGATACTAACTCTTTCATTTTTCCTGATTCAGCAGCTAACAATGCTGTCATAATTTTTGTTATACTAGCAATTTTTTGTGGCTCATGTTCTAATTTCCCATATAGCACACGACCGGATTGTTGTTCCATTAAGACTGCGTTACGAGCACTAACACCACCGTTCATTTTTGCATATGCAGGAATTGGCATAACGCTTGCGTACATTATAATTAGCGTAATTATTATACAAATTCGTCTCATATTTCCCCCCACGTCCTTTTGGCACTTTTTGTACAAGTGTATGCTTGGCCTTTTAAAATATGAACGAAATCTTCCTTCCACCTCCACTAAAAAAGACGCATGAGATATGCGTCTAATACGGTGTCCATTCAATTTGCTTCGCACTTTCAAATCTCTTTTCTACATCTGGCCAATTTACAACATTCCACCAATTTTTAATATATTCATCTTTTCGATTTTGATATTGTAAATAATACGCATGTTCCCATACATCCAGTACAAGGAGTGGTATCGTATCCCACTGTGTAAACAATTGATGAAGCGTGCTTTGCAAAATTTCTAACCTTCCTGAACGGGGTACCCATACAAGAATTGCCCATCCTGAACCTTCCACTTTAGAAGCGGCTTCCGTGAAATGCTTTTGAAAACGTAAAAAACTTCCGAAATCTTGCTCAATTTGTTGTGAAAAAGCCCCTCTCGGACTTCCACCCCCATCTTTTTTCATGTTATTCCAAAATATCGTGTGTAAGTAATGACCTGATCCATGAAAAGCCGCTTCTCTTTCCCAATGCTTAATTAAATCAAATTGATTTGTTTTTCTCGCTTCTTCCATCATCTTCTCTGCTTTATTTAATCCTTCCACGTAACTACGATGGTGTTTATCATGGTGTAACATCATAATTTCTCGTGAAATGTACGGTTCTAGCGCATTATATGGATAAGGTAATGGCGGAAGGGTATGCCCCCCAATCGGAACAGCTCGTTCGCTATCCCCTCTTTCACATAGTTCATATTCCTCTCCTTCTTGCATAAATACTTCCTGTAAATGGTGTTGAATATGTTCTACATCATCACTTATTTCATACATAAACTCGGCATCTGTGTCGTATTCATGCTCTTTCATACGCTCTAATAACGTTTGAATTTTATAAGCAAGCATATGGACATCATACACTTCCATTGCACGGCTATCTAATACTTGAAGAACACTTTCACACCAGCTTTCTACTTCATGAAAGTAATCTGTAAATACACCTTGCTGACTCATGTCACACCTCCTTGATGCTATCCACTTTAACTATATTCAATTAAAATCCCTTATATAACTGGACAAAAGGAAAAGAAGCTAAGTATCCTTAGCTTCTTTTCCTTAATTAGTATTTGTGCAACATTTTTGTTTGGTAATCTGTCTCATAATATTCTAGTTCTTCACGCATCAATTGAAATTTCCCTTCTAAATCCTTCATCATTCGTTCTATAGATTCAGGGGGGATTTGCTGAAAAACAATAGAATTTTTCCCTGTATAAGCAGAACGACTATTTTCATACCAATGATCATTCTTTGGCGAAAAAAACTCTGCAATTACTTGATGGTAAATCTTATATAAAACTGTTTCAGCTGCGGTCTTTCGAAATGGTTGGCTATTCAACAAAACAAAACATGCATCAAGTCCTTCTTCACAAAAAACAAGAAGTCTTCTTATTGATGCTAATATCCCTTTATAGTATTGCTCGTTTCCTGTTGGTGTCTCCTCCAATAAAGAAGGTAACGTATGATAATTTACATAATTAGTTATCAAGGAAATTACATCTTCTAAAAATATAGAAACTTGTTCTGTTTGATTCTCAACCATCAAATTAGACATGGCTTCTCTCTCCTTTGCCGTTTTACGCTATTTCTACTCTTTTATTTTTATGTAATTCAGCTAATATTTCTTGTACTTTCACCACTGTTCCCTCATCAAAGTATCGTTGAAAGTCTGTTACTTCATTGAGATACAAGCGCTTCTGCGCGCGTAGCTCTTTATCCTTCACTAAACAAGCGATCGCTACAATATCTCGTAAATATACGTCTTGTTCTTCTACTTTATAAACTGGATTTCCTTCAAAAGGGATAATTTCTTGTAAAATTCCTTCAAAATATCGAACATATAAGACAGAAAAGGTTTTCTCTTGATTATTTAATATATATGTTACTTCAGATCTATTAAAAAAATCTTCTGATGTATTCGGTTTTGCTTTTTCTAACTCATATCCTGCATAACCTATTATAATCATCTACTTCCCCTCTCTTCCTTCTTTCACCTTATCTTAACTCAATTTTCTAATAAACGAAATATTCTTTTAAATATAACCTATATAAAAAATAGCTTCCCTATACAGGAATTTACCTTTTTATTTTTCTTGAAGTTTGTCATAATAATATTATTGTCTCAGTTTTCTTACACAAGGAGAGTTGTATTTATGTCGTTTTCATGGAAACGTTTCTTACAAATCGGGAAAATAATCTTCCCATTTGTTGTCTTAACAATTGTTTTCTTTCAAGCTAAAAAAGAATTAGCAGGCATTTCTTTTTTAGAAGCAATTGAAACAATTAAAAACATTCCAACTGGTGGGGTATTTTTAGCGATTACACTCGGTGCATTTGCCGTTTCAACAATGTTCTTTTATGACTTTGTTATGCTTCGTTACTTAAAAGCAGATATACCTGTACAAAAGATCTTCCGCATCTCATGGATTGCCAACACTTTAAATGGATTTATCGGTTTTGGTGGTCTTGTTGGTGCCGGTGTACGTACAATGCTATATCGTCCGCATATAAAAGATAATGGAAAACTTATTAAAAGTATTGCTTGGATGACAACCGCTTTTATTAACGGATTAGCCATTCTGTCATTCCTCGGCCTTATTGGAATATTAGACACTAGTTTTATTCTGCACGAAAAACCGTGGTTATGGCCTGTTCTTATCTTCTTTGCTCTTTTCGTTCCTATATATATTGGGTTTTCTAAAATTAAAAATAGAAAAACAAAACAGCTAGACGGACAAGAGGAAGAAGAAGAAGAGAAAAATCCAACTGTTTTATATTCATTAGTTTCATTAGTCGAGTGGGTATCTGCCGGTATCGTTATGTACGTCATTTTAATATTGTTTGGAATTGATATCGAATTTCAAAAGTTTTTAGGTGTTTACGTAATTGCTGCTTTAGCTGGTGTCGTAAGTCTTGTTCCTGGTGGCCTTGGTTCATTTGACCTTGTTTTCTTAACTGGACTAGGACAATACGGCGTTGATACAGGCGTATTACTACCTGCTATGTTATTATACCGACTTGTCTATTACATCTTACCATTCTGCCTAGGTCTCATTTTTGCAGCCTTTGAAATGACAGGAGCTGCCATAAAAAAAATTGAAGATAAACCATTTATTGCACCTGCGTTAGAAACAACTGGTGTAATTTGGACTTTACAACGTGATTTTTTAGGGAAATTAGGTTCATGGGCATCCGCCGCTTTAACAGTATTCGCTGGCTTAATGGTTATTCTATCAACAATTTTACCGACTAGTATAAATCGAGCTCACGCCTTACATATTTTAGCTCCAAAGCACCTTATTCAATTTTCTTTTAGCTTATCATTAACATTCGGTATTCTCCTCCTGATTCTTTCGCGAGGCATATATTATGGAACAAAGCGTTCTTACTATATGACGATTGTTTCTTTAATTGGAGCAGCAATCTTTAATACCCTAAAAGGAATTGACATTGAAGAAACCTTTATTTTATTAATCGTACTTGCTGTGTTGTATATGCTTCGTAAAAGATTTATACGCGAGAAAATGGAAGTCTCACTTTCTGATATCGTAAAAGTATTTATCTTCTTATTACTTACGCTATATTTATATAAAAACTTAGGTATTTTATTTGCGGGTGCAAAAGAAGCGTTCCAACCTGATTTTGTCGTTCGAAATATTACACAAGTTAAACGAAGTGCATTAGCAGCAGCCTTTTTCGTTCCTACTTTTTTACTTATCGGCTCACTAATTGCCAATCGTTACCGTAGTCAATTTCCCGGGCAACCAGCTAATGATAAAAGGTTAGAAAACTTCTTAGATGAACATGGCGGGAATGTACTTAGTCATTTAGGTTTTTTAGGAGATAAACAGTTCTTCTTCAGTAGTGACGGAAAAGCACTTCTTCTCTTTTCAATTACTGGAAAACGTCTTGTTGTACTAGGTGATCCAATTGGTGATCCATCCTCCTACCGCACTGTGTTGCAAGAATTTTTAACTGAAGCTGATCGATTTGGGTATATTTGCGTATTCTATCAAATTGAAAGCAAATGGATGAGCTTATACCACGATTTTGGCTACAACTTCTTTAAACTTGGTGAAGAGGCTGTCGTTGATTTAAATACGTTTACAATAACAGGAAAGAAACGTGCTGGTATGCGAGCCACTTTCAACCGTTTTGAACGAGAAGGTTATACATTCTCTATTCATCAGCCACCATTCTCAGACGAATTATACGAGGAATTAAAGAAAGTTTCTGATGCTTGGCTCGGCGGAAAAAAAGAGAAAGGATTTTCACTTGGGTACTTCGATCGTGAGTATATTAGTCGTGCCCCTATCGCTACATTATCTGATGCAGAAGGAAAAATCATTGCATTCACAACCTTTATGCCAGTATATCAAAGTGGCATATTATCTGTTGATTTAATGCGTTATTATCCAGATGCCCCTAGCGGAATTATGGATGCAATTTTTATCCACTTATTCCACTGGGCAAAAGAAAATGAATACCATTCCTTTAATATTGGTATGGCACCACTCTCAAATGTCGGTTTATCAACGCAATCGTTCTGGTCTGAACGAGTTGCTGCTGCAATATTTAATAACGTTCGTTACACATATAGCTTCAGCGGTTTACGACATTTTAAAGAAAAATACAAACCTGCATGGAGTGGAAAGTATTTAGCATTTCGAAAGAATCATTCTTTACCAATTACAATGCTCTCTGTAACAAAATTAATAGGAAAACGAAAAAACAGCTAAGTACTTAGCTGTTTTTTCGTTTTTGCACTTGTATACTAAACTCCTTTTCATACTTCTTACCATTTATATAGAAATCCCCCCATATTTTATATGTTCCTTCTTCTGGAAATGTAATACGATATTGTAATTGCTCATCCGTATCAACAGGAATGGCATATAAAAAATGTCCCCTCGTTTCATCAACGATATACAGCGCGTTGACTTCACCTCTCCCTGAATTTAATTTCAGTTTTTCTCCCTTTTTCGCTTGAAACTGAAATGTTAATGTCGTTGCCTCATTCGGATGTAATGCACCAAATAAAAGAGACACTTGATGCTCTCCTATATTTTTTGTGAGTACAGTATCGACAGGTAGTTTCTTTTTATTCTTGTCCTTGTTTTTCTCCTTTTTTTCTTCACCAAAATCTTGCTTAGAAAATGATTCCACGGACTTGTTTTCATCTTCATACAAAAATATCGTGTGCTCTTCACCTTTTGCTACATCTGAAGATAGCTTATACGATCCATTTCCAGCAAATATAGGCTTCGTTTGTTGTATGTTTTTCAAATTCCCATCCACTATCACTGCTCGAATTTGATCGTTCACACCACGAACTTCATTATTCATTTTATTTAGCAATTGAAACGAAATATCGACTTTTTCATTTCCTTCTTTATTCTTCACATCCCATTTCACTTCTTGAACATCTCCGGTCGTTTCTGCAGTTTCTTGATATTTTTTTATGTAAAATCCTCCTGCCACAATAAGTACTAGTGCAATAAGCCCAATGACAAGATTTTTCAAAATATCACCTACCATTTTTATTTTCTTTATCCATGCAAAACCTCTTAAATATATATTCTAGATTATGATTTATGAAATCCTCCTCTTTTGCACATATTACAAATAAAAAAGATTTTAATTGAAAGGAGTCGTAGTGTATAATGCAAATGATATTGATTTCTATCAATACATTATAAGGAGGATTTTTCATGAGTGTACATATTGAAGCAAAACAAGGCGAAATTGCTGAATCTATTCTATTACCTGGTGATCCATTACGTGCAAAATATATTGCTGAAACATTTTTAGAGGATGTTACTTGTTATAATAACGTGCGTGGCATGTTAGGTTTCACTGGAACTTACAAAGGAAAGCGTGTATCTGTTCAAGGTACAGGCATGGGTGTTCCTTCTATTTCTATTTATGTAAACGAATTAATTCAAAGCTACGGAGTGAAAAATTTAATTCGTGTTGGGACATGTGGTGCAATTCAAAAAGATGTTAAGGTACGTGACGTTATTATTGCGATGACGGCTTGTACAGATTCTAATATGAATCGCTTAACATTCCCGGGTTTTGATTTTGCTCCTGCTGCAAACTTTGATCTTTTAAAGAAAGCCTACGATGCTGGAACAGAAAAAGGATTACACGTTCGTGTTGGTAACGTATTAACAGCAGATGTATTTTATCGTGAGAGCATGGACATGGTTAAAAAACTTGCAGATTACGGTGTATTAGCAGTAGAGATGGAGACGACTGCTCTTTACACATTAGCAGCTAAATATGGTGTAAATGCATTATCTGTATTAACAGTAAGCGACCATATCTTCACTGGTGAAGAAACTACATCTGAAGAGCGTCAAACTACATTTAACGAAATGATTGAAATCGCTTTAGATGCAGCAATTCAGCAATAGTACACTAAAGAACTCGTCATACGTCTGGCGAGTTCTTTTTTATGCTAAAATACTTCTATAGTCACTGCACCTTCTCTTTATGTGACTTTCTATAAAAAACTACTTTAGAGAGAGACAGATTTATCTCCTCTACTTTTTTGTAACCTTTGTTATAATTAAGAAATCATTTGTATTACAGTATTTTTCATACGAGGTGAAACAGTGAAGAACAGAAGCATCGTCTTTAAACTATTTTTATTAACATCAACTTTATTTACAATCATATTTCTCCTTTTTTTCCTTGGACAATCTCTATTTTTAGAGAAGTTTTATATTAATAAAAAAATAAAAACCGTTCAAACGGCTTTTGAAAAATTCGTAGATAATTATGAAAAAAGCGACAAAAGTTTTGAGGAAATCAGAAAGCTAAAACAAGAATTTCACGATAAAACGAATGCTGAAATGCAATTTTTAGATTCTAACGGCATTATTAAAAGTGAAAACAATTACTACATTGAGGTAATTAACCCTAATAACAATAAAACCTATTCCATCCCACTTAATAATCTTTTAACACCCGAAGAATATAATAAATTCGAAAATTTAGGCTTAAAAAAAGAGGGCATGATTCACGTAGAGGGATTTTTACAAGATAATATAATAACGCCACTAGAACTGACGACTAATTATAATCGATGGCGAAATGAAAATGGCAATTCGGATTTTCAATCAATTAGTGGTAACCCCTCTAAAAATAGACTCACAAATCGATATAAAACTACGTCTCAGATCAGTTTTACCGGTGTGATATCTAAATTACATATCCCTTCCAAATCTGAGGTTCGCCTTGCAAATGATTTTGAAACATTACAAGCTGTTGAATATTTTGCAAGTACTATTAGACAAGGTACTTCTAATTCAAATCAATTAAACACGTATATTTTAGATAGTGGGGAAAATATAAAAAACAGTGTCTTTGTAAAGCCTATTATGGAAAACGGAAAAATTAAGGATTACGCTTTTGTGATAGCATCTTTACAACCTGTTAATGAAGCGATGCTCGTTTTAAAAGATTATTATGTCTATGCCTTAATTATCGTGTTTCTCGTTATTATTTTGTTATCCTTCTACTACTCAAAAATCATTGTTAAACCATTAATTAAGATAAATCGTGTTACAAAAAAAATGGCAAACTTTGATTTTAGCGAGAAGTTACCTGTTACGGCAGACGATGAAATTGGCGGGTTATCAAGTGGTATTAATACACTCTCTGTAAATTTAAAAGATCGAATCGACCGATTAAATGTTGCCAATACAAAATTACAACAAGATATTGAACGCGAACGTCAATTGGAAAAAACGAGAAAAGAATTCATTTCTGGTGTATCTCATGAATTAAAAACACCACTTAGTGTTATTCGTAGCTTCGCTGAAGGTATTCAAGATGGCGTAAGTAAAGATACGACATATTATACAAATGTTATTTTGGAAGAGACAGATAATATGAACAGGCTCATTGTTGAAATGTTAGAATTAGCAAAACTAGAATCAGGTACGTACAAACTAGAAATGTCGACATTCTCGATTGGTGAATTAATTCAACAAGTCTATACAAAATTATTATTTAGCATGGAGGAAAAACATTTACAAGTAGACATCCATGCTGACTCTTCTCTATTTGTTAAAGCAAATCGTAGCCGTATTGAGCAAGTCGTTGTAAACTTACTTAGCAATGCAATTCGATATACTCCAGATGGTGAAAAAATACACGTCTCTGTTATAGAAACGGAAGATACAGTGAAAATCAAAATTGAAAACACAGGTAATCCTATTCCAGAAGAAAGCCTTGAAAAAATTTGGGATCGCTTCTACCGTTTAGACGCTTCTCGTAGCCGTCATACTGGGGGTACTGGCCTTGGGTTATCCATTGTGAAAAACATTTTAGATCTCCATCACGCTGAATACGGCGTGTATAATACCACTAATAGCGTTGTATTTTATTTTAATTTACAAAAAGTAAAAGAAGTCAAATAATTTGTCTTAATTTCACTAGGAGTTCACATGAAATTCACACTCTCCCTTTATAGTAAGAAACAAGTTAATCCTTTCCTTTACACATATAAAAGAGGAGAGTGCGTGAAATGAAACAAGCAGGACAACCTATTCAAAATGAAAAACAATTAGAAACTATCAAAAATATACTTTTACAATCTTCGAAACGTGATGGCTTATTATTCGTATTAGCTGTAAATTCTGGCTTAAAAGTAAGTGAAATCTTACAATTAAAAGTTAGTGATGTAATCGATGAAGACGAAAATGTTCGCCATTCCATTTTATTTTACAATGAAAAAGTAAAGAAACATAAATGGTTTGCTGTAAATGAAGACTTACAGCACGCAATCGAAGACTACATGAAAGAACGTAAAACTTGGAAACGTAATGAACCATTATTAAAGTCTCAAAAAGGAACAAAGTCTATTACGAGACAACATGCATGGTACATTTTAAACAAAGCTGCAAAAGAAGTTGGATTAGAAGGGATTAGCTCACATACACTTCGAAAAACTTGGGGCTATTGTGCATACAAATCAGGTGTTGATATTGCATTTTTACAACACTTCTTTGATCACAGTACTCCATCCAAAACTTTAAAGTATATCGGTATTGCTTAATAACTCTTATACATAAAAAGGTTACCATTTGTAAATTTGGTAACCTTTTTTATGTTTCATATTCTCTTTTCTTGTCTTGTCTCTCCTATACTGTAGTGGTACTCTAATAGTAAGGGGGAGAAATTATGAACACATTAACAATTGAATTACCGAAAGAAACGGCTGAAAAACTTGATTTATTAAAGAAATCTTATGAAAAGAAAACAGGTGCTACAATTTCTGAAAGCACTCTCGTTCAAACACTTATCTCAAAGGAATTTATCCAAGCGATAACTCCTTTTGATTTACAACAAATCATCAATGGAAAAGAACAGCAGTAATTGCTGTTCTTTTTTTATTACTATTTAAAATATAAAATGAAACTTTAATCAGTGGGGGTTTTACTGCCGCAAATAGCGGGATAAAAATTTTTTTACTTATTTTCCGAAAAACCATTGACAATGATAATGATAACCATTATCATTTATTATGAAGCCAACAATTGATGAATCAACCAAACGCTCAGTAACATTGTTACCCCTCTTTTTCATATAGAAAGGCACTGTACATTCCCCCTGTTTGTACAGTGCCTTTCTTGTTTATCATCATTCAAACAAATTTAATTGCTCAGGCTTCGGCTCACCGTATGTAATGTTCATCATTTTCATAAGCTGTTTCGCATTATCCGCTGCATCTCCACCCGAATTATTATTAAACAATACAAATATATCCTTCGTCTTCTTTTTCAATCGCTCTAATCGTTCTACCCATTCCGCCAATTCTTTACTATTATAACGATATAAACAGCGAACCGATCTCCAATTTCCTCCTTTATCCAGCCAACCATGAACATTTCGGCCATGAAAACGTATTAACGCCATGTCCGAGTTTGTTGCATCTAATATAAGCGGTACTGATCCTATTCCAGCCTGAGGCTCATCGCAAATTGTATGAATCCAGTTTTCTTTTTCTAAAAACTGTAACGTCTTATCTCTCATTTCTGGATAAAACCATGTTTGATTTCGAAATTCTATTGCACATGGTAAATCTTCCATTTTTTCTTTCGTGTATCGAAGTAAATCTACATTTTTCACTTTACAATCAAACCATGGTGGATATTGAAATAAAATCATTTTTAATTTATTTGTTTCTATTAAAGGAAGAATGGATTGTTTATACACATCAAACATCTCATCGAACGTAGAAAAAGGGATTTCCCCTTTCATATGTCCTGTCATTCCTTGATAGGCTTTTACTATAAAAGAAAAATCTTTCGGCGTTTCCATCGCCCATTTTGTATAATTCCGCGCAGGTTGTATCGCATAAAATGAACTATCTACTTCCACAATGGGAAAATGTTCACTATAAGTTCGCAATTTATTTCTATTTTCATAGGGATTTATATATAAAGAATCATGATCTCCCCACCCTGTCACTCCAATGAAAAGCAAATATATCCCTCCCTTTTTAACTTCACCTTCTATCCATTCTACTCACTTCCCGGACATTTCAGCTAATCAATTTCATTAAGTAGCCCCTTCTTTAAGAGTATCCGTATAAAAATATGATATACTAAATGGAAGAATTTTTAAATTGAGGGGTTATTTATTTATGCTTCCAAACGATGATATTGTATCTCATGAAAAACGAATAGAAGAACTAGAAAATAAAGTGCGGTTATATGAAGAGCTTGTGAATCAATTACCACATCATTTCACATACAAAAATCCACATATTGGTTTACAAATAAAGAAAACGAGAACGACTCACTCCATTCAAAACATACAAAAAGAGAATAAAAAGGCTGATTTTCAACTTACTTGCGATTCATTATTTTTATTTGAACAACTTGAAACATACTTTGTTCATATTTTTGATGCTTTTTCACATCATGTCACCTTTGTTGATAGTAAAGGAAATATAACTTTATGTAATCAAGCTGCAGCAGATGATTTTGGTGTAGTACGAAATGATATAATTGGAAAGCCAATTCAACAATTACTAAACTTGCCAGAAGAACAAATTAAAGCGATTGAAACATTAAGAACAGGAACAGAAATATATAATGAAGAAGTGTTAGACAAAAACTATGGTATTTTAAACAATCGAATTATTCGGGATTATAACGGAGAGATTTTTAGAGTTATTAGTGTCTTCCATTATTTAAACACAGAACGTGATGCAGAAAAATTTTCATTAGCAGGACGAATCGCAGCTGGGATTGCTCATGAAGTACGAAATCCCCTTACAACGGTACGTGGATACTTGCAATTTCTACAAGATAACGTTTCTCCATCCAATAAAGAATTGTTTAAAAGTCTACTCATTCCTGAACTAGATCGTGCAAATAGTATTATCACAAAATTTTTAGCCATTTCAAAAACACGTGAATTTACTAGAGAACCTTTTCCCATCAATACGTTTTTACGCGAATATATTCAACAACTACTTGCTAGTGAAGTTTTTTTACACAATATTTCTATTGACTATGAATTTTCTACGGAATTAGATGGTGTACTTGTCAATATCGATCGTCATGAACTTGTGCAAGTTTTTTTAAATTTATTTCAAAATGCTATCGATGCTCGAGGCGAAAGACCTCTTTCCATTCAAATCTCTAGTTATCGCCTAGATAACTTTGTTCGGATTACTTTCACAGATAACGGAACTGGGGTTCCTCCAGCTATTCAAGAATATATCTTTGATCCATTCTTCTCAACAAAAGATTCAGGAACAGGACTGGGCTTGTCAGTAACGAAGAAAATTATTCAAAATCATAACGGTACATTAAAAGTTACTAGTAATCACAGTGGGACAACTTTTACAATATCTATCCCATCGTTGCCCAAAAGAGATAGTTAAAGTGTCGATAAACAAAAACAGTGGGGGCAGTTTTTAACTGCCCCCACTGTTTTTGTTTAACTCATCATTTTCCTAAAAAACTATACAAAATGAAACTTTAATCAGCGTTTTTTGCATCTCCTACTGCTTATTAACCCTAACTAATCAGCCTTTTGCTAGATAGAAATCTTTCAATCTCTTTAATTCCCCTTACTAAGTAGGTAAAACCCTTATTTTTTTTGAAATAGTAGTTTGTCCATCACGAATTTAGTTTTATTTTCATTTTATTATATTGAGACTATTTATTCTATAAAAGAAAGGAATGAAAAGATGAACAATAAAAATAGAGGGAAAGTATTCTTCGGTAACGATTGTTGCGAAGTCCGGGCTTGTAGTTTTATTAACATCTCTAAATCTGAACTTAAAGAATTTATTAAAATCCTTCAAGCTCTTGGACAAAATATTAAAGATATATTCCAAAATCCTTCTCAAAGTAATATTGATAAACTTATAGCTACCCTAGATAATCTACAAAAATCCCTCAAATGTTTAGACTTATCACCTGCACAAGAAAAAATCGGAACTTCTATTATTACTCACCTATTAACTATTCTAAAAACAAAACCTTTCTCGTGCGGAGCATTATACGTTGAACTGCAAAGCCTGCTTAATTTTTTACTGTATATCGCTAAGTTATTTAAAGTTAATTGCTGTACTATAGACAAACTTATTAAGCTGATTATAGAAATCCAAACCATTTTAGTTAAATATGGCTCTGGTTGCCTTGGTGGAGGTGCTACTGGTGCTACCGGCGCTACTGGACCTCAAGGACTTCGTGGGGCTACTGGCGCTACTGGACCTCAAGGACTTCGTGGCGTTACTGGCGCTACTGGACCTCAAGGACTTCGTGGCGTTACTGGTGCTACCGGCGCTACTGGACCTCAAGGACTTCGTGGGGCTACTGGCGCTACTGGACCTCAAGGACTTCGTGGGGCTACTGGCGCTACCGGCGCTACTGGACCTCAAGGACTTCGTGGGGCTACTGGTGCTACCGGCGCTACTGGACCTCAAGGACTTCGTGGCGTTACTGGCGCTACCGGCGCTACTGGACCTCAAGGACTTCGTGGCGTTACTGGCGCTACCGGCGCTACTGGACCTCAAGGACTTCGTGGCGTTACTGGCGCTACCGGCGCTACTGGACCTCAAGGACTTCGTGGCGTTACTGGCGCTACCGGCGCTACTGGACCTCAAGGACTTCGTGGCGTTACTGGCGCTACCAGCGCTACTGGACCTCAAGGACTTCGTGGCGTTACTGGCGTTACTGGCGCTACCGGCGCTACCGGCGCTACTGGACCTCAAGGACTTCGTGGGGCTACTGGACCATCGGGCAAACCACTCCCTGTAACTATAGCAGCAATAGGAAATTCTAATCCACAAACTATATCACCTGGAACGAATATCCAATTTAATCAAGTTTTCGAACTAAATAATCTCATTTTTAATGACACTTCAGATACTTTAACTATTTTAGAAACAGGAGTATACGATATTAGTTTCTCAGCATCTACAACCTTCCCGGGTTCTTCACCATTTGGATTCGGTATTTCATTCAACGGTCAACCACCTACTCGTAATTTTTCAACTAACGTTATCGGTAGTGCGGTTTCTTTCTCCACAATTGTTACTTTAACAGCTGGTACAACAATCTCTGTACAACCTACAGTAAATACTATTTCCATCCCTAACACTGGTGACACAACAGCTACACTATCAGTCTTCCGAATTTACTAATTTTAGTTTTCATTTTATTTTTGAACGACCAAGAATGTTTGATTTATAGTAATTTGTATTATTTTGATTGTATGTTAAATCTTTCTTTTAATAAAAAGGAGCACTTATTTTGGAGGATAAGTGCTCCTTCTTTACGTTTCTTTACTTCAAATTTACTCTAGCTTAATCCTCTTTTTGTATGATGAATAGTGAAGACAAAGACATGAAAGAGGGATGACAATGCGAATTATATCACTGACACGTTTTTGGTTTGTTCTTATGGTATGCATAATTTTATGTATAGGGTTTCTTTTAACTCTAAACTATTCAAATGTTTCAAAAGCAGAAAGAAAAACAATTCCATACGAACTTCTGTATACAAAACAAAACAACATCCCGTATTCCTCTTCCACACAAAATGAAAAAAAAGTTATAAAAGGAATGCTTATTACAGAAGCTTCTAGTTATGAAAACCTACTTCAAATCGCTGAAACGATTAAAGATCAATATAAAAATAAAGACGTTGATGAAATAACACTCTCTATCCATAATGAAAATACTGGAAATTTCGAAGAGGAATTGCCATATGAACCTATTAGTAAAGGAATAATAACCGTCACGTATGATTCTCAATCCTTCGATAGGACCAATGTTACGCTAAATAAATAAACTGAAGCTTTAATCCGTGGCGCTTTTCCCATCCCCACGGATTATTAAGTTAAACCCATCAAATTTTTATAGGCAGCTCGATTCTCACCTAACTTCTTTTCTGTTGCCACATTTTGAACCGAGATAAAACCGCTCATTTCTCATAAAAAAGAGGCGAACTCGTTATTCGCCTCTTTTTTTACCAAAATGGAATCCACTCTTTCACTTTATCTATCCATTCATTTTGCTGTTCTTTTCTTTGTTGTTCCTCTTCTTTTCGTTTTTTCTCTTCTTCTTTCCTTCGTTTTTCTTCCTCAATCGTTTTTAATTGTTTTGTATAATCCGCCTCAGGTATTAGTGATAACTGAAATGCCTTTTGAGTTGGATTTCCATTCGCTTTCTTCATAATATCCCGGAACATTGTCGTTGTAATTTGGCTGCCTCCTGGCACATAATGCTCACTATCCGTTTTATCATACCCTACCCAAATCGCACCTACTAAATCCGGTGTGTATCCAACAAACCACGAATCCTTCGCACCAGTGCTTGGTCCATTTACAAGCTGGGTAGTCCCTGTCTTGCCTGCGGTATCGATATTATTAACTTTCGCTTTTTCACCTGTTCCCCTTTCAATAACACCTTTTAATAAGTATGTCATCTTTTGGGCAACTTTCTCGTTCGTCACACGAGTTTCTTTCTTATACCATTTTCCAATTGTTTCCCCTTCAGCATTTTGGATTTCTCTAATGGCATGAGCTTCTACTTGGACACCATCATTTGCAAGTGCGCTATACGCTTGAGCCATTACAAATGGTGAAGTCCCTACATGCATACCTCCTAAAGCAATCGGATACGTATGGTCTTCAGGCTCTAATGGAATACCAAACCGCTCTAAAGATTTCAATCCTTTATCTAATCCAATTTTCTCTAATAGCCAAACTGCTGAAACATTATATGACTTTGCCACCGCTTCATACATCGTCACATTACCATGGAACGTATGATCACTATTTTGTGGTGCATATTCTTTAATATTAAACGGTTCATCTTTTAAGACATCGTATACTTCATATCCTTGTTCTAACGCTGGTACATACACTGCAAGAGGCTTTAACGTTGAACCTGGCTGTCTTTTTAATTGTGTTGCATGATTAAACTGCAAAAATTGATAAGGACCTCTGCCTCCAACTAAAGCCGGAACACCGCCAGTTTTTGGATTCATAAGGACCACTCCAGTTTGCATAAGCTGATCTGAGCCACTATCTTTAAAATAACTATCATTATTCACAACATCTTCAACCGCTTGTTGTTTTTTCGAGTCAAGTTCCGTATAAATACGATAGCCACCTGCTAAAATTTCATTTTGTGTTAATTCATACTTGTCCATCGCTTCTCTAACAATATAATCTACGTATTGAGAATATTTCCCCTTATATTTATCGTCAACACCACGTCGTAATACAAGACCTGATTCTTTCTCCTGATTATATTGTTCTTCAGAAATATATCCTTGCTCCTTCATTAAACCTAATACGACATTACGTCTTTCAATTGATTTATTAAAGTTTTTATACGGCGAATACGCAGATGGCGCTTTAATTAATCCTGCAATCGTTGCGGCTTCTGAAATCGTTAAGTCTTTTACTTCTTTATCAAAATAAGATTTAGCTGCTCTTTTTATCCCCCAAGCACCTTCACCAAAATAAATTTGATTCATATACATTTCAACAATTTCATCTTTCGTATAAGTACGTTCTATTTTTTTCGTTAGAAAGTATTCCTTTATTTTACGCGAGAATGTACGGTCTTGCGTTAAAAATACATTTTTCGCAAGTTGCTGTGTAATTGTACTACCACCTGCCACAACTTCACCGGCTGTAATGTTCTTAAATACAGCACTTATAATTCCACTATAGTAAATACCATGATGACTAAAAAATTCCTTATCTTCTACTGCAACAATTGCTTGAACCATAATATCAGGAATATCTTTCCTTTTGACCCCTTCTGTTTTAGAAGAAGCTAATTTAGTCGCAACTTCATTATTTGCATCATAAATTAAAGTCGGTTGTGGAACAGCTTGTTTTAATTCAGATATATCTTGAATGGAAATTATTATATTTACAACAATAAATAGAGTAGCAAGTAAACTCCCCAATACAATTAATGAATTGCGTAGTTTCTTCCTCTTATTGAACCACTCAAGCGTTTTTTTAAAGTGAGTGTTCTTCAATTTCATTGGTTCACTTCCTTCATTTGTTTACACTCTTCTTTTTAAAAGGAAGAATATACCTCCTTTTAAATTTATTATAATAACGTAGTCGTTCCTATAGTGTAAAGCTTTTCTTTCACATTCATACTTTTTGCAAGAAAAGGACATTCTACAAGTAAGATATTCATCGTTGAGTATTAATATTATTAATACAACAATGAGAGTTATGTTAAGTTTTTGTAAACTTTTCGATAAAATGTTTTAAAAAACGACAGTTTTTTGTTAGAATTGATTAGCCAATATATTTTACATATATTACTTTTGTGGGGGTAACAATAATGGTCTTTAAATCAAAAAAAGATAAATTTTCTGAAATGCTTATGAACGTTTCCGAAAATTTAAAAGAAGGCGCGCAGTTTTTCGTGGAGTATAAAATTAAAAATGCTAGCGATTTAAAAGAGTTTTCTATGCGCATGAAAGAGTATGAGTCAAAAGGTGACTCATTCATTCACGAAATCATTATGGAGCTAAACAAAGCGTTTATTACTCCTATTGAACGTGAAGACATCCTACAACTTGCAATGAGTATGGATGATGTATTAGACGGATTAGATCACAGTGCTAGTCTATTCGAAATGTATTCTATTACAGAAGCTGATGAATACATGATTAAATTCGTTGAAGCAATTAATCAATGTGCGATTGAGATTGCAAATTCTGTTGAACTACTTTCTAAAAAGAAATTAGTCGATATTCGTACAAATGCGATCAAGATTAAGGATTACGAGTCACAATGTGATGATATTCGCCGTCATGCGATTAAGCACTTATTCTCTCGTGAGAAAGATCCGATTAAGATTATTCAATTTAAAGAGATTTACGAAGAGCTTGAAGAAGTAGCTGATAGCTGTCAAAGCGTTGCAAACGTATTAGAAACAATCATTATGAAGAACGCGTAAGGAGTTTGATCATGGATACACTCTTGATACTGACCGTTTTAGTAGTCATTTGCGCTTTAGCTTTTGACTTTATCAATGGATTTCACGATACAGCAAACGCTATTGCAACGGCTGTTTCAACGAAAGCTCTAAAGCCTAGACATGCAATTGTTATGGCAGCTATTATGAACTTTTTAGGTGCGATGACATTTACAGGTGTAGCAAAAACGATTACAAAAGATATTGTTGACCCGTTTGCTTTGCAAAATGGTTCTCTTGTAATTTTAGCTGCTTTGCTTGCGGCAATAGTCTGGAATTTGATCACTTGGTACTATGGCATTCCAAGTAGTTCTTCGCATGCAATCATTGGCGCAATCGCTGGTGCAGCAATTGCTGCTGCTGGTATTAGCGCATTGAACTATAAAGGGTTTATAAAAATTCTTGAAGCTTTAATCATTTCACCGATCATCGCTTTTGTTATTGGTTACATCGTATATAGTATTTTTAAAGTGGTATTTAAAAACTTTAACTTAACGAAAACGAACAAGAACTTCCGTATATTCCAGATTTTCACCGCTGCATTGCAAGCTTATACGCACGGTACGAATGATGCACAAAAAGCAATGGGAATCATTACGATGGCTCTTATGGCCAATAACTATCATACTTCTGGCGATATCCCTTTCTGGGTACAATTATCTTGTGCAATCGCAATGGGTCTTGGTACTTCTGTCGGTGGTTGGAAAATTATTAAAACTGTCGGTGGACAAATTATGAAAATTCGTCCTGTAAATGGTGTAGCTGCCGATTTATCATCATCACTTGTTATTTTCGGCGCAACATTTATTCACTTACCGGTTAGTACGACGCACGTTATCTCTTCTTCTATTTTAGGAGTTGGTGCTTCACATCGCGTGAAAGGTGTAAAATGGGGAACTGCAAAACGCATGTTAATTACATGGGTTATTACACTTCCTATTTCAGCTTCTTTAGCTGCATTATTTTACTACTTATTACACTTAATCTTTTAATCAAAAGTCGTCTTCCTTATTTTTCTAGGAAGACGACTTTTTTGTGAACAAGCCTATTTCTTATTAAAAAGCGTGTATAATGATTGATGGATAAGTTATATAGAGGAGTTGGCAATTTTGGAATACATCACGTTACTTTTCATCGGATTAATCGCCGGGACAGTCGGGAGCCTAGTCGGACTTGGAGGCGGAATTATTATCGTTCCGTTATTAATTGGATTACACAGTTTATCACCACAACTCGCAGTAGGAACTTCTATGGTAACAGTCGTTTTTACAGGGCTGGCTTCTACCCTTACTTATATGAAACATAAACGGGTAGATTATAAAAGTGGACTTATTTTATTTATCGGGAGTGGCCCTGGTGGTATTATCGGATCATGGGCAAACAAATTTTTAAACCAAGATACATTTTCTTTATACTTTGGGATTTTTCTTATATTCGTCTCCATTCTTCTTATACTACGAGACAAATTGAAACCTCTTTCCCTATCAAATATGACTGTAATTAAGCGATCTTTTACAGATAACGAAGGAAATACTGTAGACTATCAATTTCCACCATTTCTCGCTATCTTTATTGCCTTTATAGTTGGATTTATATCCGGATTATTTGGAATCGGTGGTGGTGCCTTACTTGTGCCAGCGATGATGCTCCTTTTTGCGTTCCCAGCACACATTGCTGTAGCAACTTCAATGTTTATCGTATTTCTCTCAGCAATTGTAAGTTCTTTAACTCACATCTCTCTAGGAAATGTCAGCTGGGCTTATGCATTAATTCTTATTCCTGGTGCATGGATTGGCGGAAAAATCGGGGCTTATATTAACACAAAATTAAGCGGTAATGCAGTAATTAATTTATTACGTATCACATTAATTATTCTTGGAACTAGATTAATCATTACTTCATTTTTATAACGCGTTCTTTCTAGAATGCGTTTTTTCTTATACACATGAATATAAAAAGGCTCCTAGGAGAACAAATAAAACTAAACAAACACTTAATAGCATAAAATTTGAAATATGTAATTTCTTCAAGTTGATCACTCCTATAGCTATGACTGTTATCTTTATGATAGCGAAAAAACAGTTATCTTACAGTTACAAAGCGCTAACAATGCAAAATCATTTATTACAAATTTTATCCTTATATTTCATTTCTTTGTACAATCTATCGATTCAATAAAAAAAGATGTCATATTGACATCTTTTTAGTGAAGAAGTGACCATCCCATAAAGTCTTCATGTACCTGGCACGCCCTCTTATCGTTTCGATCATATAATTCAGCATAACTATCTGTTTCTTCATCATAAGCCATCGTATAAATAATTTGGCCGTCTATTTCAACGGATAAAACGACTCCACCTTTCATCTCTTCCACATGAATGATAGCATTCGCCGGAATTCTCATATCCGTCATCTTCATCGCATCTAACAATATACTAAACCCCCTACAGCGTATTCATTGCTAGTACTATTACACACTAAATAGTATACTACTGTAATAGCATACATTTCGTCAATGAAATTGCTGTTTAAAAAGCATATTGTCTTTATACATATACGCTAAAATATAAGAAATAGAAATGTTTTAATGGGGGGCTAACATTGATTCTACATAAGGGAGATGTATTATTCCGTCAAGGTGAGGACGGTCCATTATATTTTATAAAAACAGGTTTATTAAAAGTTATTCGGTTAGAAGAAGACGGAACACCTTTTTTATTTAATATTATCGTTCCTGGTGAAACGATACCTCACCATTCTTTAATTTCACCGAAGGAATATCACGGTACAGCTATCGCTTTAATGAAAACAGAAGTGGAGCCTATAATTAGCAATGAATGGTACGACAAACTTCAGGCAAATCCTGCATCATATGAAAATATCGCTATACAATTACAATCGAAGTTAAGAATGATGCAACAGCGTATCGATCAATTGACAACTGTCTCTCCTAAAGAGCGCCTTCATCGTTTACAAGAGTGGTTCACCTTTTATTTAGGTGACATCCCTATTTATGAAATATTAACACAAACTGAAATTGGTCAGCTCATAGGTGTACGCCGCGAAACAGTAAATCGCTTACTTAGAGAACAAGCAAAAAACGAGGTAAAATAATACCTCGTTTTTTGCTTGGCAACGTTAACCTATTGTAAGCTTGCTGCGGGACCGAAAAATTCATAATGAATGTTCTCTTGTTTAACACCCAAATCAATTAATGCAGCATTTATATGCTTCATAAATGGTACTGGACCGCAAAAATAAAATTCTGCTTCAGTTGTTGGAATAATAGTTTGTAACCATTCACGTTCAATGAATCCTTCTTTATCAAAATTCTTCATTTCCACATCTTGCTCTGTCGGTGAAGAATAGCAAGTATATGCTTTAACTTGTTCATACTCTTTTTCTACTGTCTCAACATGCTCTTTCATCGCATGTGTATTACTATTTATCGCCGCATGAACAAAGCATACATTACGCTTTGATTCTTGTTCAATTAGCGTATTTAACATGCTCATCATCGGTGTAATACCTACCCCACCACTAATTAGTACAACAGGTAATGTTGAATCCATATTTAAAACGAAATCTCCCGCTGGTGCACTTACTGGTAAGACATCTCCTTCCCCTACATGATCATGTAAGTAATTAGATACTTTACCATCTGGTGTATCTACACCTTTTTCTTCCTTTACACTAATACGATAATATTCTTTTCCTGGAGCATCAGACAAGCTATATTGACGATTATGTGTATATGTCTCACCTTTAATATTTATTTGAATCGTTACATATTGTCCTGGGATGAATGAAGAAACTTTCCCGCCATCTTCAGGTTTTAAATAAAATGATGTAATAACGTCGCTTTCCTTCACTTTTTTAACAATCACAAAGTTGCGGAAATCTTTCCATCCACCTTCTTTATGTGCAGCTTCTTCATACATACCCGCTTCAATGCTAATGAATGCATCAGCAATGACGCCATACGCTTCTCCCCATGCATTTAAAACTTCATCAGGTGCGCCTGCGACCTCTTTAATCGCTCGTAGTAAGCATGTACCTACTATTGGATAATGCTCTGCTTTAATACCTAAACTTCTATGCTTATGACCGATTTGTTTTACAACTGGAATAATAGCTTCTAAATTATCAATGTACATTGCAGCTGCATAAACAGCATTTGCTAATGCTTGTTGTTGTCTTCCTTTTTTCTGGTTCGTATGGTTGAAAATATTCAATAACTCCGGATGCTCCAAAAATAAAATTTGATAAAATCTCGTTGTAATCTCAACGCCTTTTTCTTGTAATAACGGTACTGTTGACTTTACGATTTCAATTGTTTTTGCACTTAACATTGTATCCCACTCCTCTATTTCCTTAACTGTTTTTAGTTTAACTGAATTGTATAATACATATTGTGATTTTAATCACTATTAACATGGTGTTTTTGTGAAAAATATATGAACAATGCACATATTAAGTAAATTTTAATTAGCCATCATTAATAGTGCTCAAAAAAAAGCTAACTAGAATTCTAGCTAGCCTACTACTTCGTTTGTATTGCTTGTTCAATTACTCTTATATTCTGCCCATCTCCAAACTCGGTATACCCCCATACATTCGTCTCACCTTTATATTTATTTACAAGTATATCCAAGTCATGATATACGCGATGAGCATAGATTACATACTCCATATTCTGAAGCTCCACACCTTTTTTTACAATTTCATAACTTCTATTCACATCGCGTTTTATTTTTTCATTTTTTATTTCTTTATGTATATTTTTTAAAGAGGCTTCTTGCTCTTGAAACCATTGTTTAAAATGTTTCCAATCCCCATCTGTATATTTCTCTGCCTTGCCATAATTCAAGAAATTATTATAACTTTCATGTGTCGTACGAACAAAATCGAGTGTCTTCTTCTTCTCTTGCACCTCTTCTATTTGTGCTACTGTATTTACTCCAGCAGACTTATTCGCATAATATAATAGTACTTTCATAAGACTATAGCTCGCTATTGCCATCACAGTAATAGTTACCAATACACTTAACAATTTCTTCATATACAGAACCCCTTTTCTACTATGAATATTACAATGTACTGTTACACTTGTAACATTCTCTCGTAGAAATGTAATTCCTGTTTAAATCCTCCTTTTCATTTCGACACTATTTTTCTACAAACTTCTCCTTGGTAAATGCTCTTGTAAAACAACATAACCTTCATAAGCTGTATAACCGAGTATAGCCATTAATCCGATATAACAAGCAAATACTGTCCATTTCGTTTTCGTATCGACTTTATAATAATTTTCTTGTTGTTCCTTTTCTGTTTCCCATTCATTTAATTTTCTTTCTGACATTTCAAATGCTTCTCTTATATGAATTGTATGCATTTCTTTTTCATCTTCATATGGGATATAATCAAGTGGCTCAAATTTTGGTAAAAGGTAATCTAGCACTTCAATCTTTTGAAGTTCTCCTGTTTTTAATTCTTTTTCACGTTCTCTTTGTCTTAATACATTCATTTCATGGTGAATCATATAAATCGTTCGATGCACCGCACCAGTTTCTTTTAATTCCTCTTCAAGCCTAGCAGCATATTCTTTCATTCCATCGATTTTATATCCTAATTCCTTAATCGGCTCATCTCTCTTTATTACTCTATATAGTTCCATACAGCCGATAATAAAAATAAATCCTCCTAAAATACTTTTGAAGTAAATAGAATAGCCGAGTAGTAAAACTAGCCCTGCTCCCCAAATTTTCGTGCTTACAACTGAAATTATTCGTCCACCATCTAATGGAGAAACTGGAATTAAGTTAAAGAAATTAATCATACTTCCAAGTAAAATAATAAGCGCCCAAAACGGCTCTTTCGTGATTATATACAGTGGGATCGCGGGTAAAAATGAAAGCAACCCGAAAAGAGGTCCCATATATGCAATGTAAGCTTCATCTTTTGCATTTTTCGGCATCTCTTTCATCCCAATAAGAGCTCCCATAAATGGTATGAAGATTGCCGGCGATGTTGGTATCCCTTTCTTTCTCGCTGCCCATAAATGCCCCATCTCATGTACAAACAATAAATATACGAGTGCTACCCCAAACTTCCAACCATATATGACTGCGTATGCACCAAGCGATAAAAACATACTAAATACTGTTGAAAATTTTGCTAACTTAAAAATTGCAAATACCCATTTTAACTTAGATAGTAAAAATAACCCTATTGCAACGATAACTCCCCATAATCCTTTTTTATTATTTTTCATATTCCTCTCCTTTATCTCGCTTTATTGAGCCATATACACTCATCAAAACTTATTCTTTTTCTCTATTATGACATATTTTTTTCTATTGTTAGAAATAATGTTTATTCCATCCATTTTTAGCCAAAAATAAAAATAAAAGGAGGTAAATACAAATGAAATTACAATCTCTTATGATAGGCGCTCTATCGTTTTTAGCTTCAACTCTTATTTTTTATACCGTCAGCTACGTATTATTATTAGATTGGTTGCCAAATCACTTATTTATAGCCCTTATTATTCTTTCTGCTCTTATGATTTCCTTTCTAATTACACGAAAATCAATGAATGAGCCATCTGCAAAAGCAAAATAATAGAGGGGATCTTTCCCCTCTATTATCATTTCCTAGGAAAGGCCATATAGACTTTATGATTCTTACTGCCCGCTATTTACGGGCAGTAAGAATCCCACCTCAAAATTCGGCTGGAGCAAAGAATTTAGGTAGGAGTCGTGCTAATAATCAGCGGGGGATGCCCCCGCTGATTAAAATTTCACTTTATCTTTGTAAATTCATTTTTTCACCATACTCTTTAACAATTTGAATAATGTTTTGAAATGCTCCTACTTTTTCTTTCTTACTATTTAATATTTGTAAATCGTGATTATCATAATAGGTTTCTAGGGATTTTAATTGTGATTCTGAAGCATCTTTTATCGGAACAGTAACATTCAACTCATACTGTTTATACCCTTCCTTTACTTTTTCAGCTGAAATTATCTCACTCTCTTTTGCGCCAATTAATTTTTGGACCTTTTCTGGGAAAATTAATTGCAAATAATATTCTTGTTCCTTTGCTAACTTATTATATAGTGATTGTGAAATCGTATAACGTACTGTATAATTCATTTTTTGATCACCTGCTTTAATATGAAACGCAGTAATCTGCATGTCTTTTTTTGTTACTTCCGTTAAAGTACCTACCTGCATCTCATCTTCTTTTTGTTCTGGAATCTTTGGAAAGATAGCCAAAAGCTTTTCCGTATCTTTTTCGTTAAGCATATACATATCTTTCTTATATTGAATCCATCCTCGGCGATCTTCTCCTCTTAACCATGCATAATATGTTTCTTTTTTTCCATCACTACTAATTTGTATTTCATATTCCGGTTCACCAAAACTACCCGTTACTTCTTGTTTTTCCGCTTTGTTTATAATATCCACCACCAACTCCGCATCCATTTTCTTTAAATTTTTTTCTTCTTTACCTTTTTGCATAACAGTTACTTGTAATGGTTCTCTCATTTCATTCACTGTCTCCTCTACTTGTTTCGGTTCTTTCTTTTGCTCGGATTGACCACACGACGCGAGTAAAATAACACATAAAAACATTAAATATTTCCCTTTCAAATCGATTCTCCTTTTCCAATAAGAAATCCTTATAATCCTCATGCATAAAACAAAAACGTTACATTATATAGAATGAGCTATACTATAAACTGAAGGGAGGATTTTACAATGTCCATTAATTTTCATGATGCAAATAATAAGTATACGTATGCAAATCGTAACGCACATATTTCATGGCAGGAAACAATAAACAATATTGTAGATGTACAAAACAAACAAATAATTGATATAGGTTGTGGTGGAGGCATTTATACGAAAGAACTTGCTCTTATGGGAGCCAAAAATGTTGTTGGGCTTGATTTTTCAAAAGAAATATTACAAGCTGCAAAAGAAAATTGTAATACCTTCCCAAACATTTCATTCATTCACGGTGATGCACATAATATCTCATTCCCTAATGAAACATTCGACCTTGTCATTTCTCGTGCAGTCATTCATCATTTGCATGATATTCCCACATTTATACGAGAGGCTTCTCGTATATTAAAAAAAGACGGTCTACTTATTTTACAAGACCGGACCATTGAAGATTGTATAATCCCAGGAAGTCCTGAACACCTTCGTGGATATTTTTTCTCGGTCTTTCCAAAACTCATTGAAACAGAAGCGCAAAGAAGACCAAAAACCACTACTATACAGCAATTATTACAAACATATCCTCTTCAAGCGCTCCCTATTCAAACACAATGGGAAGTACGAAAAGTACATGATTCTGTAGAGGCTTTGCTACAAGATTTATCTCCTCGAACAGGCCGATCCATTCTATATGAACTAACAGATAATGAACTTTCTCAGCTTCTACATCATATCCAAACGGCATTACAAAACGTCTCTCCTATCATCGAAAGAGATCGTTGGACAATTTGGAGCGCGAAAAAATTGTAAGGAAGGAAGCCTCACAAAATAATGTGAGGCTTCCTTCTTTCATAATCTAATTTTGCAACACTCTTGATATCCTCCACTCCTGGCCTGTGCACTTCCACACTTCGGACATACTAAATATCTAGACTGATTTGTCAACAAACTACCTTTTTGAAAGAGTAAAACTTCTGCTTGTTTAAACGAACGCGAATAATATAACCACATAAAACCAATTATAGCAATAATGCCAAATAATACTCCCATCGCAAGCATTTCAGTCACCTCTTTTGGTTTGTTCTTTCCAGCAAGTGGATTGTTGTATTATTCTCTGCAAATTCAAACAATTCCTTCCTTACTCCTATAAATATCGATTTTCTCCATAAACTTTACAATTCTCTATAATGTTTTACAGCATTTTTACAAATAGTATTAACCCTTATATTCTCAGCTATATTTCTACAGGAAAGTGTATTTCTCAAAAAATATGTTGACTTTCTAAAAAAAACATGTAAAAATGTTGTCAGAATACTTGAATAAAAATTCATTGACGAGAACGAGTATGTTATAGAGCTGTTCCCCAGAGAGTTGGTATTTTGCTGAAAGCCAACGCTCAGTTCGTAACCGAAAATCATCTCCGAGAAGTAGAACCGAATGCTAAAGTAAGTTCTTACCGGTCGTCCCCCGTTACAAGGAACACGTATCATGTTGTACGTTGTAAAGCCGTATACATATAGATATATTTCTACATGTATAAATTAGGGTGGTATCGCGGGTAAATATAACTCGTCCCTTTCTTAAGGGGCGAGTTTTTTGTGTTCTTACAATGAATTTACAAAAAAGGAGGAAAAAAACAATGAACACTGTATCAAAAAAACATGTTTTTTTCACAGGTCTTATGCTATTTTCTTTATTTTTTGGAGCAGGAAATTTAATTTTCCCTCCAATGCTTGGACAAAATGCTGGTGAAAACTTTTGGCCAGCAATGATTGGTTTTTTACTAACAGGAGTCGGCTTACCACTACTTACTGTTATCGCTATTTCTCTATCAGGAAATGGAATGCAACAACTTGCAAGTCATGTACACCCATTATTCGGAATATTCTTTACGGTAGTTGTATACATTGCAATCGGTCCATCTATGGGCATCCCACGTGTTGCTAATGTCGCTTATGAAATGGGAATTAGTTCTTTCTTACCAGAAACTATTCGCTCTAGCAGCCTAGTGCTATTTTTATACACAGTCATCTTCTTTGCTATCGTATTTTGGCTTAGTTTAAACCCTTCTAAGCTCGTCGATCGTATCGGAAGTATATTAACACCTATTTTATTACTCTCTATTTTTTTATTATTCGTTAAGAGTGTATTTACACCCCTCGGGCAATCTGGACCAGCAATGCAAGAGTATCAAACTTCTCCAATTTTCAAAGGTTTTATGGAAGGATACTTAACGATGGATACCATTTCAGCACTTGCATTTGGGATTATCGTTGTAAATGCAATTCGCTCAAAAGGTGTGAGTGATCGTAAATCAATTGCCATCGCAACAGCAAAAGCAGGACTTATTGCCGCTACTGGTCTCGTACTTGTATATGGTGCACTTGGCTGGCTCGGTACAACTAGTGTCTCTCTCGGATACGCAACAAACGGCGGACAGCTACTTACCGTTATCGTACAACAATTACTCGGTCCATATGGTCTAATTCTATTATCTCTTATCGTTACACTCGCTTGCTTAACAACATGTATTGGACTTGTATCTGCATGCAGTCAATACTTCTCAACATTATTAACGAAATTTTCATACACAACGTTAGCAAGTGTCATTTGCACATTAGGATTATTAGTTGCCAACTTAGGTTTAACAAAAATTATCGCAATCTCTGTTCCTATTTTACTTGTTGTATATCCAATTGCGATTGTACTCGTATTACTATCATTACTTCATAAATATTTCGGTGGATATCGTTCTGTTTATGTAGGTGCGTTAATTGGTTCTGCAGTTGTGAGCGTATTTGATGGATTAAAACAAGGGAATATTCCTGTTTCATCTATCACATCTTATTTCGAGTTTATTCCATTATATAATGAAGGAATCGGCTGGTTAGTACCAGCATTAGTTGGGGCTATTATCGGTTTTGCTATCGCAAAATTAAGTGGCGCCAAAGCAGTACCATTAACGGATCATTCACCTGAATCGAAAGTATCATAAAAAAACTCCCATTTCGGGAGTTTTTTACATTTGATAAGAAGTATGATTAAAGCTACTTACTTTATAAGCTTTCGTATAGTAATCAATATTTGTATCTACTGTTTCTACTTTTACAACATCATAGCAATCTTCTTGCTTCACTAGAAATAAATAATATTCTTCTGTTGCCTCAATAATTGCAATACGATCTGTTTCAATATCATATTGTTCACAAAGTGCTTGCAACGCATTCACATAGTTGCCTAATTTTTTCGTTTCATCCATTCCAAATATCGTTTGAACTAACATACACTCTCTCCCCTTTGTATGTACTGTTAACACCTTAACGATAACGCTTACATTAATAACCGTCAATAAAAAGCTTTGACCATATATAGTCAAAGCTTCCTTCTTATTTCGTCAATTGGTGTCTAAACGCATAAATAACCGCCTGTGTCCGGTCACTTACATTTAGCTTATTTAATATATTACTCACATGTGTCTTTACTGTTTTAAGGGCAATAAACAACTCATCTGCAATCTCTTGATTACTTTTCCCCTCTGCAATTAATAACAAAATTTCAGACTCTCTTTCTGTTAGCTCCTCATGCAAAGGTTGTTCTTTCTTCTGACGCATACGAGACATCATTTTGCCAGTAACTTTCGGCTCTAATACCGTTTCCCCATCATAAGTAGCTCTTACAGCATCTGCAATATCACTCGCTCTTGATGTTTTTAATAAATAACTTGTCGCCCCCGCCTCAATAACAGGATATAACTTTTCATCATCTAAAAAGCTCGTGACAACTACAATTTTCGCTTCTGGCCATTCTTGAATAATAGCACGTGTCGCTTCAACCCCATCCATCTCATCCATAACAAGGTCCATTAAAATAATATCCGGTCTTAATTGCAACGCTAACTCTGAACCTTTTCTTCCATTTTCAGCTTCTCCAACTACTTCAATATCTGGCTGCGTTGATAAATATGCTGATACACCCATTCGAACCATTTCATGATCATCAACTAGTAATACTTTTATCATGATTCTCCCCCTCTCTCAATCATAATAGGTACTTTCACTTCTATTTGCGTACCTTTATTCGGAAAACTAAGAACTTTTAATGTACCACCAATTTCATGAACTCGCTCTTGCATTGACCTTAAACCGTATGAACCAGCCTTATTAACACCAACTTTAAACCCAACACCGTCATCAATAATTTTCAAAATCGCATATTGATCAATTTTCCGAAGGCGTACTTCGGTTTTCTTTGCCTTCGCATGCCGTAAAGTATTAGACAGCGCCTCTTGTACAATACGGAATAAATGATCCTCTACACCTTTTTTTAATTGAATCGGTTCAATTAACCATTCAATTTTCATATGTTGCTTTCTAGACAGTTCTGTTAATAATTCTTCTATACCCTCTGTTAGTTTCTTACCTTCTAACTGCACTGGGCGTAAATGAAGGAGCAATGCTCTCATTTCTGATTGTGCATTTACAACCATATTCTCAACAAGCTGCAACTGTTTTTTCGTCGTGTCTGGAATTTCAGCTGCTTGCTCATTAATGGCTGACATCATCATCGACATTGCAAAAAGCTGCTGACTTACAGAATCGTGCAGCTCTCTCGCTAATCGATGCCTTTCTTGAGAAATCGCTTCTTGTCTCATCTCTTCATTCCAATGGGCTCGTTCATTCGTTACTTTTTGAAATAGCCCAGCTTGCTCCTCTAAGCGCCGAGCAAGACCAATTACTTTTCGTTCCACTTCATGAAATTCATCGTCCGCAGTAAATGAAACATCACTCGGAAAATTCCCTCGCTCTACTTCAAATAGAAAAGTATTTAATCCTTGTATACGCTGTTCTATATAATAACCGATTGCATATCCTACAATTCCTCCGATAAGAAGACTCGTACTCATAATAAACAAGCCAATTGGAACAGAAGCAATGGATTCTTTCCAGAGTAAATCATAAACTTGTTGCTCGCTTTTCCATACATATACAATTGTACAAATAAGTGCGATACTCACAGAGGACAACATAGAATAACGAATATACATCCACGAAATATTCCTTTGTTTTTTCATTATACTTTCCTCACTTCCGTATCGCCTACGACAAGCGAAGAAATAATTTTAATACGACGAGGGGCTTCTTTATACTGTTCTGTTCTAAACGTAACATTACGGTTAAATCCAGTTTCTTCGTGTCCTGGCAGGAGCACTCGCCCAACAATAACAGAATGATTTAAAGACAATTCAATATCATATGGTACATATAAGCGAATATTACCAATGACGCCCCGAATCACAATAACTGTTTCTCCCTCTGGAATCATAGCAGTTGTTAAATCAATCTCGACGTCACAAGCACCATATTGGACGTTAATATCCTCTATTTCATAAATATGATCCATCATTCGTACATTACCTACAAACATATTTTTTATATACGGTTCTGTACGATATATTTGTTTTTCTTCATTTATATATCCTTTTTCTTTAATTTCAACTTTCATTGCTTTTTGCCGATGTCCTTGTTGAATAAGTTGATAACCAATTAAAGCTAAACAAGCAAACACAACAAGTACGAATGCCGCTGATGAAAATAAGAAGAATAAGAAGACAATACCACCGACAAATAAAAATACATTCCCTCTTACATAACGGTTCTTCTTTCGATAATGTCTTCCAAACATAATCATAATAAATGCAAATATTAGACCACCTGGTTCAAAATGTCCAAGTATCATATCAAGAAAAAGACCGAATCCAAATATGATGAGGAGCATCCCCATAAATTGTGTTTTTGAAAATTGCTTCTTCATTTCAGCTCCCCCCTCCTTGTCACATATACATAGAAGAAAAGGCATTGCTTTCCAACACCTTTTCTCCTATCACTATATCATAAGCCTGTTTTATTATATACTACAATTATTTTGTTACTTCTTTCGTTAACGATACTTCATTTTTCTCTTTCATTTCACTCTCTAGTTTTGCAATTTTCATATCAAATGTATCACGCTCATGCTCTTCATTTATACGAAGCTCTATGTCACGAATGTGATCTTCAATTTCTTCGAATCGTAAGAACGGATTATTTTCATCCATTTTATGCATAGCAGTATTCATACGGCGGTTTGCATGCGCCATATTTTCACGTGCCATTAATTCCATACGCTTTGCGTTCATTTCTTTTAATTTATTTTTCATTTCTGAAAGACGACGCTCTAACTCATCAATTTGCTCTACAACACCAGCATACATTTCTTCTAAGCGAGTTACTTGCCCTTCATAATACGCTACTTCTTCTAATGCACGTTCATGCAATTGCAATTCGCCTGCTTCTTGTGCGATGATAGCTTGCTTTGATCTTTTATTAACGAAATAACGTGCTTGCTCAAGCTCACGAGCGAAGTTAGATTTTAATGCTTTATGACGCTGAATTAACTTCTCAATTTTTGTTATTTCACGCTCACTATCGCGTAAATATTGGTTTAACATAGCAATTGGATTTTTTCTTTCTTTCTCATCTAACACATTATGAAAATCAGCTAAAATTGCATCGCGTACACGTCCGAATAAAGATTGTTTCATTATAATCTTCCTCTCTTCTACTTTATAATTTGATTTATTTTATATTAGTTTTTCATTAACTTGTTCCACTCATCTTCAAAGTTGCTATATGGTTTAGCACTTTCTGGAGCAGAATCAACAACTACATTTTTTCCTTTTTTCCACTCACGGTATCCGTAGTATAAAACTACTAATGCTGCGATACCGATTAATGCTGGGGAATGAGAAAGTGCAATGGACAAACCGATTAAACCAACAATACCCCAAGCTAACTTTCCAAAGAATGATTTAGCTCGCACAAATGATTTATAGCTCCAGTACACAACTCCTGCTCCAATGGCGAATCCTACAATACCAGCAAGACTACCAAGAGCAATTAAAGCCAAAATACCGGCTGCGATAAACGCTAGAAATTGTTTCATCTTGTGCTTGCCTCCCTTCGATTTGATACTCTTATCTTAACTATTTTTTCATTTTTTCATAACGAGCTTAAGAACTGTTTTCGACTCAGACTTAAGACTGAGTTGCATTCAGCCTTTTGCAAAACGAACATGGATGCGATGCGTATAGATACAGAAAAATTCTTATTCAATAACGGATGAAAATCTCAACTTGCGCGTCCAAAAAATTAGCAATACATACAAACGTTTATTAAATTACATTAAATATATTATTAAGAAAATTATGTTAAAATAAATCAGAAGGCTACATTTAAATTAAAGGGGATATATCATGAATTTACACATTACGAAAGAAATCAATACCGCCGCTAAAAACTATATAAACAATCAGCTTTATGAATATAATTTAAAGCACTTTCCATCTGATTTAAGAGACAGATACTTAGAGATTCATTTATTTCTTAAGGATGAAAATGGTAAAATATGCGGGGGAATATTAGGTGAAGTCTGTTGGAATTGGTTAGAGATTCACTCTTTTATCATCGATGAAGATATACGTGCATTAGGGTATGGAACTAAACTGTTATTAGAAGTAGAAAAAATCGCTTTAGAAAGAAATTGTGATTTTATAAAAGTTGACACTTTAAGCTTTCAAGCATTAGATTTCTATAAAAAATATGGTTATAAAGAGTATGGTATCCTCGATAACGTAGGAAGAGATTATAAACACTACTATTTGAAAAAGGATTTATAAATAATAAAAAACGCTCAGAGAATGTTCTCCGAGCGTTTTCAACTGCTAATAATAAATGTCTCTTTATGTTATGCAGTTTTATGATACTCTTTTTTTTCCGCCACTTTAGAAAATCTCGGGAAACCAATTAATATAGAAATGATTCCACATACTCCAACTAAAATTGGATAAAATGCATATGGTAACAATTCGACCGGAGATAACGCAGCAAATCCTGCCGCTGTTAACATTTGAGCACCATATGGGATTAACCCCTGTACACAGCAAGAGAAAAGATCCAGTACACTCGCTGATTTACGGGGATCAATTTCATACTGATCCGCAATATTTTTCGCAAGCGGACCTGTAAAAATGATAGAAATTGTATTATTTGCTGTACACATATTCGTCATACTCACTAAGCCAGCAATACCAAACTCTGCTCCTTTTTTCGAACGAATATTACGTGTTAAAAGATTCATTAAATATTGAATGCCACCATTATATTGGATAAGTTCAACCATACCACCGATTAATATAGCAAGTAGTACTAGCTCCATCATACCGCCCATTCCAGTCGTTACACTTTTAAAGAAACTCTCTAACGTGTAACTTCCATCTATAAGGCCGATAGCACCTGATAATATTGTTCCACCAGTTAACACAATAAGTACATTCCAGCCAAGTAGTGCTGTAATAAGTACTCCTGCATACGGTAAAATCTTTATCCAGTCAAAACTATGGGCTTTAACTTGTGTATCACTTCCTAAAGTAATTATTACTAATAGTACAATTGTAATAATAGCGGCTGGTAATACAATTAAAAAGTTCGTTTTAAACTTATCTTTCATTTCTGTTCCTTGTGAACGAACAGCAGCAATTGTTGTATCTGAAATAAATGATAAATTATCACCAAACATCGCTCCGCCCACAACAGTAGCCATCGCAAGTGCTATTGAGATATCAGTTTGCCCACTAATACCTACAGCAATCGGTGCTAGTGCTGCAATTGTTCCCATTGAAGTTCCCATCGCTAATGAAATAAATGCCCCTATAACAAAAATTCCAGCAACGATAAATCCTGGTGGCAAAATAGATAACGCTAAGTTAACAGTGGAATCAACTCCGCCCATTCCTTTTGCTGTTTCAGAAAACGCCCCTGCAAGTACAAAAATTAATACCATAATCATAATATCAGGGTTTCCTGCACCTTTAGCAAATCGTTCTACTTTCACATTAAAGCTTTCCTTACGATTCATCACTAAAGCAATTCCTACGGCAATTGAAATTGCTACAAGTATCGGCAATTTATAGAAATCACCTGTAATAATTCCAGAACCAATAAATAGCGCCAAAAATATTCCAAGTGGTAATAACGCTAAACCATTTCCTCTCGTTTCTTTCAAAGTATCATCTCTCCCTAGTTTTAAACCTTTTCTAATGAACAACAAAAGACCTCTTCCGATGAGAAGAGGTCTTATACATCTATAAGAAACACTCTTCTCATCTTTCAAGCACATGCTTGCTGGATTTGGCACAGCACTCTGAAATCGAGTCCGCTGCCGAGGCATCGTAGGGCCAGTCCCTCCGCCTCTCTTTATAAGAAGGTTTCATATTTATTTTTTAATAATAATTTCTTTCCTAACTTTACTCGCTTACAAAACAAAAGTCAATTATTTTTTGTATAGATTTTTTTGGTAATTATACAAAAATATGAATAAACCAATCATTTTAACTTTTCGATTTCTTTATCCAATATTGAGATCCAATAAAATTTTCTATTTTTTATCGTCGCGATAATCCATTTTGTTGTATTCCATGCTAACTCATATTCTTCTTTTGTAACATCACCAATTTTATAGGCATCCTCTAACTCGTCTTCATCCAGTACATAGATCTCACCGTTCGGTAACAATACTACATCTAAATATAAATCATCAAAATAAGGTAAACCACGCTCGTCTATTTTATATTCTTTCGTCACGTCGATATAATATTGTACTAATTGTTTTTGATTGTCTAACATAGCTGTAATTGCAAAGTTTTTCCCGTTTATAAAATATTGCATCCATGTATACCCATCACCTGCAATGCAAAGCTGTTTACCATTGTATTCTTTATGACTAGGTTCCCTCACTTTTTTTATGTCCAGTATTCCTAACATTCCATCCTCTACTTGCTTAACCCTATAATCCTTCTCTATTAGTCGCTTCCACGAAGAACCGTCACCATATTTACGTTTCATTACGTCCGCTCCTCTTCTATATATAGAAAAGCCCCCACATATTATGTGAGAGCTTTTTCATATTATAATTAAGCTGCTTGACCCTTTTCAGATATCTCTTTTAAATAGGCTTGTCCTTTTTCAGCGTCATATTGACCTTCCCACTTAGACATAACTACAGCCGCTAAAGAGTTACCTACAACGTTAACTGCTGTACGAGCCATATCTAGAATACGGTCAATACCTGCAATAAACGCTAAACCTTCAGCTGGAATACCTACTGTACCAAGTGTTGCTAATAATACAACGAATGATACGCCCGGTACACCCGCGATACCTTTTGATGTAACCATTAATACAAGTAATAACGTAATTTGTTGTGTAATGGATAATTCAATACCGTACATTTGCGCTAAGAAAATTGCCGCAATTGCTTGATATAAAGTTGATCCATCTAAGTTAAATGAATAACCCGTTGGAATAACGAAAGATGTAATTGCTTTCGGACAACCGAATTTCTCCATTTTCTCCATAATTTTCGGTAAAACCGTTTCTGAACTTGCTGTAGAGTACGCTAAGATCAGCTCGTCTTTTAAAATTTTAAAGAATTGGAAAATGTTAATACCGAATATTTTCGCTGTAAGTCCTAATACAACTACAACGAAGAAGATCATTGCTCCGTATACTACAATGAGTAATTTTCCTAATGGAATTAATGAAGCTAATCCGAATGTAGAAACTGTAACACCAATTAATGCGAATACACCAAATGGTGCAAACTTCATAACTTGGTTCGTTACATAAAACATTGCATCTGCTACACCTTGGAAAAATTGTAGAACTGGTTTGCCACGCTCACCAATTGCTGCTACACCTAAACCAAATAATACTGAGAAGAAGATAATAGCAAGCATATCACCTTCAGCTAATGATTTCATAATGTTCGTCGGAACAATATTTACAAACGTATCTGCGAACGAATGACTTTGTACTTGCTCTGTCGTATGTGTATATTTAGAAATATCTGTTTTTGTTAACTTATCCATATCAACGCCTTTTCCAGGTTGGAAAATGTTTGCTATTAATAGACCGACAGCAATTGCAATCGTTGTAATAATTTCAAAGTAAATAATTGTTTTTCCGCCTAGTCGACCTAACTTTTTAATATCGCCAACACCAGCAACCCCAACAACAATACTCGCTACAACAATCGGTACAACAATCATCTTAATTAATCGGATGAAAATATCACCAATTGGTTGTAAGTACTTCACCACTTCCTGATTGCCAAAGAAAATCGCCCCAACTGCAATACCAAGCGCAAGTCCTATTAAAATTTGCCATGCAAGTCCTATTCTTTTCATACTTGTGGTAACCCCCTCTTCGATGTGTCACTCTATCTCTCATTCTATCTCTATAAAACTTGAAATTAAGAGTATTACATATTATTCGACAATTCACTACATTTTGTCCCTGTTGAAAATCATAAATCAAAATTTAAAATCTGACAACAAAATAAGTTTGCACGAATGCAAATAATTTTCTTGACAAAAACAAACTTCATGTCAGAAAACCTCACATGAAATCGATTCCTTACTAGTGATTGATAGGTTTTTAAAATACTGTTTCATTACGGAGAATTCCATCATTTCCCATGTTTTTTTAAAAAAAATATAGAAATTGATATCTTTTTCTATACATTCAAGAATTTTAAATTTATGACAAACACTACGAAAAGATACTAAATTCCGACAAAACTTAGCAAAATTATAAAATTTTCTTTACATTATGATTACAACGATAGACACTCTTCTTCTTATGATATATAACATTCATAGGGAAAGGAGCAAGACAACCATGAAAAAGAAATTTGCAGCATTTAGTGTTTTAGCAGCTGGAACGATTTTCGTTTCCCCGTTACTTTCACCCGTATACGCTGAAACGAATGAGAATAAATTATCTAATATTCAATCCGAATTAGAAGGCAAACAAAATGACTTACAAAATAAATCAGCTGAGAAAGAACAAATAGAAAAAGAAATCCTGGAATTACAAAAGAAAATCGACGAATTAACTACTTCTATTAATAAAAACGAAGCTGAATTAAACGATACAAAAAAAGAAATTAGCAACACACAGCAAGTTATTACTGAAAAAAAGAAACATATAGAGCAATTACAAACGAACATAGATACACGGCAGGAAGTTATTAAACAACGACTACAATCTATGCAAGAAAAGCCTCGTACGAGTATCATTACAGAAGTAATAACAAGTTCTGCAAATATTGCCGATCTTGTTGATAATATGTATTCTGTAAGTTTAATTTTAAATAACGATACAGATATTGTGAAAAAACAAACAAGCGATCAAAATGCTGTGACGACAGAAAAAGAAGCTGTTGAGAAAAAAGAGCAACAATTGAAAGAATCCGAGCAAAAATTAGTACAAAAACAACAAGAGTTACAAAGTAATCAACAACAGCAACAAACTTTTATTAACGATCTACATACGAAAGTAGCAAAAGTAGATTCAGAGATTGAAGGGTTAGAAGAATCAAAAGGCATTTTAGAAAACCAGCGTCAAGCTGTTCAAAAAGCAATTGAAGAAGAAAAACGTGCAGAAGAAGCGCGTAAAGCTGAAGAGGCACGTAAGGCTGAGGAAGCAAAAAAACAAGCCGCCGCTTCTGCTAAAGAAAGCACACAATCCGCACCAACACCGCAAGATACGAACAAAGGTGGATTTATTAAACCTGCCGCTGGATCGAAAACTTCAGGATTTGGTACACGTTCTTTAGATAACCATAAAGGAATCGATATCGCAGCTTCAGGAACAGTGCCAATTATTGCCGCTGCAGATGGCGTCGTTATCCGTTCAGAATTATCATCTAGTTACGGAAATGTTGTATACTTATCTCACCGTATAAACGGAAAAACATATACAACTGTATATGCACATATGAGTAGCCGTTCTGTATCTAATGGACAAACTGTAAAACAAGGCACTCAACTTGGCTTTATGGGGAACACTGGCCAATCATACGGACAACATTTACACTTCGAACTTCACCTTGGGGAATGGAATGTTGGTAAGACAAACGCAGTTGATCCGTCTCCTTATATCGGATTATAAAAAACTCGGTGCATACCGAGTTTTTTTTACTACTTCACACTTTTTAGGCGTTTTACATAAACTACAACTAAATGCCTATATTTTGCGGGGTGATAAATATGAATACACAATTACAAGAAGAAATAGAAGAAGCTAGAGAAACATACATTGGCCGGCTATTTACATTCGGCGGCTCAGCGTTATTTTTAATTGGATCATTTATCGCAGTTGTCACAGCTTATAAAGCATATAATCGCTTATTAAATACTGCTACAACATAATAAAAAGACGGAGAAATCTCCGTCTTTTTATTATGCAAACATTTTAAATACGCCTATCGCATTTAAAAATACGATAATTACAGTTACCGGAATAACATAACGAAGTAAGAAGAACCAAATGTTAAATAATGTTTTCCCTTTCGTTTCCGTAACTTCTAATTCTTTCATTAATAACTCTTTACTCATTTTATTTGGTACGAATAGCGAAATGGCTAGCACTCCGAGTGGCAGTAATACATTACTTACCGAAAAATCGACGAAATCAAAGAATGTCTTACCAAATATTTTTACATCACTCATAATTCCAAACGATAACGCTGATGGAATTCCAACTGCAAAAATAAGAATACCAATTAATAACGAAGCTGACGGACGCTTCTTCTCATTATCTTTCGCAACAGATGCTACTACAATTTCAAGCATTGAAATCGCAGATGTTAAAGTCGCAAAGAAGAATAAAACTAAAAACATAATGAAGAAAAATTGTCCAAATGGAATTTTTGCAAAGACAGCAGGAAGAACGATAAACAGTAGCCCTGGTCCTTCTGTCGGTTTAACTCCTAATGCGAAAATCGCCGGAAAAATCGCTAATCCTGCAAGTACTGTAATAAATACAGTTAAACTTACAATAGATGTTGCTGATTTAGCTAAATGCTCTTCTTTCTTTAAATACGAACTATACGTTACCATTACCGAGGCACCTACCGTTAGTGAGAAGAAAGATTGCCCCATCGCATATAAAATAGTATCTGCTGTAAGCTTTGAAAAATCTGGTTTTAAGAAGAACTCTACCCCAGCCATAGCACCATCAAGTGTTAACGCACGAATAATGATAGCAATAAATAAAATGAATAATAGCGGCATCATGTACTTACTTGCTTTTTCTATGCCTTTTTCCACACCTTTACTAACAACAAAAATCGTACAAAGCATAAAGATGAATTGCGCCCCAATCGCACTTACTGGATTTGAAATTGTTTCAGCAAACAATTGTCCATAATCGACTACTCCGTTCCAGAAACTACCTGTGACACTATAGTATAAATAAAGTAAAATCCATCCACCTACAACACTATAAAAAGATAGTACGCTAAAACAAGTAACAACCCCCATACGACCAATCCAAGGATATAACTTGCTATTCGGTACTAATACTTTATAAGCTGTAACGGCCTCTTTTTGAGTACTACGGCCAATAACAAATTCAGCTAAAAGAAGAGGCATACCAATAAATAAAGTTAATAGTAAGAATACAAGGAAGAATGCGCCTCCCCCACCATTACCTGCAACATATGGAAACTTCCATATTGCACCAAGACCTACTGCGGCTCCGGCTGCTGCGAGTACAAAGCCAATTTTCGACGTCCATTGCTGTGTTTCTTTCATCATAAATTCTCCTTTTCTGAATATTATAACTTTTATCAATTATACACTTTCATTTCATACTCGCACACCTCCTTTAGAAAATAAAAAAGTCCCCTACACGCAAATATGCATGTAGAGGACGATATATGTAATAGAATACCGTGGTACCACCTCAATTGGATCAATAAATCCCACTTGTTCAGGTACAGGAAAATTCCGATACCCTATCCTTTTAACGGCGGAACCCGGGTTGCCTACTGCAATGTTCAGCATACCTCTCGCAAGCCCATTCTGTATATTTTATCGTACCGGGCTCACACCTTACCCCAGCTCTCTGAACGCATCAAATATACGTACTCTTCTTGCTCATCGATTTCATCTTTTGAAGTTACTTGTGATTATAAATTATATTTTTATATTTGTAAAGCACAATTCGCTCACTATCCTATATAAATTCCCCTCTCTAATTCTTGTAAAAAAAGCTCTCTTTTTTGTTCACTTTGAACATATATCGACTTTAATACTTCTTGTAACAATATATTTTTTTGCCTTTTCTCTACTTGTAATTCTTTCACTTTTAGTCTAACTTCATATAAAAAATCAAGATACGATTCATACTTCTCATCATATTTATTTGCGATATCATCACGAATTTTTTTTGCAAGTTTCGGACTTGCCCCTCCAGTAGAAACAGCTACATTAAGCAATCCACGATGAATTGCCGCCGGAAAATGAACATTTCCACTTTCCGGATTCGTAATAACATTTACCAATTGATTCACTGCGGCATCTTCAGCAATTTGTTCATTTAGTACCGAATTACTAGTCGCTGCAACTACTAAAAAAGCATCTTTAATATCACTTTTCTCATACTCTCTTTGATACCAACGAATTTGCTTTTCTTCTACAAGTTTCACTAAATTTGCATCTAATTCTGTACTTACTACAACAATATCCGCACCTTGTTTTAGTAAAGGAATAATTTTAAACCCCGCTACTTTCCCTCCACCAATGACAACAACACGTTTCTTATCAACTCGCACTGTAAGTGGATACATATTGATCTCCCTTCAATATTTCCTCTGTTTTCTGAATTAACATCTCTCGAAACGCTACATTCTTTCCTAAATAGGGACTTATTTTTATCTCTTCCGACTCATATTGACGCACTTCTTTCTCAACATGTTTCATGAGTAAGCCTGTAAATAATAAGTAAGGTAACACAACAATGTTCCGTTCTTTTTGTTCTACAATTTCTTTCAACCTCTCATCAAACTTCGGCTCCGCGGCTGCTAAATAACAAACTTCCACCTCTTTAATGTTCTCTTCTTTTTGAAATAAAGAAGAAATCCACTTTATGTCTTGTAAAGTTTCCGGATCACTACTCCCTCTTGCAACGAGCAAAAGTGTTACTTCTTCTTTATAGTCTTTAATACCACTTCCGTTATATACCGCTTTTACAAGCACTTCTGATACACCAAATGGATTACCATACACTATTTTGATATCCGGATATTCCTCGTTTAACTTTCGTAATTCAAACGGAATATCTTTCTTTACATGTCCTGCCGCTAATAAAAAAACAGGAATAGCGACAATCTCTGTAGCACCACGCTTCACACATGTACGAAATCCTTCTTCAATAGAAGGATTCGCTAGCTCTAAAAAACAAATTTCTTGAATATTTGCCTCTACACGGTTCATACATGACGTAATAAATGCAACCGCTTCTTCTTTTGCTGCTTTCAAACGGCTTCCATGACATATATATATAACAGCCTTCATTTTACAATACTCCGCTTACTTGATATGCATTTTCCGTTTGTTTCTCAAACCAATGTATCTTTTCTCTAAAACGGACAACTTCTCCAATAACAATCATACTTGGATTTTGAATTCGTTCTTTTTTGGCAACATCTACAATTGTTCCTAACGTCGCTGTAACAGTACGTTGCATAGATGTCGTTCCCCACTCAATGATAGCGGCAGGTGTACTTTGATCTTTTCCATGTTTTATTAGTTGTTCACATATGTAAGGTAAATTACTAACCCCCATATAGACCGCTAATGTATCTACACCTTTCGCTAAACTTTCCCACTTCACTTCCTCTTCAGCCCCTTCTTTCCGGTGCCCTGTCACAACAGCAAAACTTGCGCTTGCATCGCGATGCGTTACTGGAATTCCAGCATAAGCAGGAGCAGCTATACCAGCTGAAATACCAGGAATAATTTCAAATGGGATACTTTGCTTCGCTAACGCTTCAGCTTCTTCTCCACCTCTTCCAAATACAAATGGATCTCCGCCCTTAAGTCTCGTTACAACTTTTCCTTTTTTCGCATATTTAATAAGAAATGTGTTAATTGTCTCTTGCTTCATCGTGTGATAATTTGGGAGTTTCCCGCAATAAATTAAATCCGCTTCAGGCTTTGCATGAGAAAGCAATTCTTTATTTACGAGACGGTCGTACAATATAACATCAGCCTTCTCGATGCATCTCAACCCTTTAACAGTAATTAAATCCGGATCACCAGGACCCGCCCCGACGATATAAACCTTCCCCATAATCTCTCCTCATTTCTACTATAAAATGAAACTTCCACTCTTAATCACGAATGGAAGTTACTATTATTTCGTATTACATGTTCTCTACTCATGAATAACAAATGCCGCCCCTTTTCGAATCTTCTTTTTTTCAAACAAAGAAATCTCTTTCACTTCTGGTAACGGTAAAAAATGTTTTTCAAGCTCAATTTCCGCAAGCTTAAATGCCTGTTCTTCACTCTGAGCAACGACAACAATTGGAACAATACTATTTACTAATACAGCTTCAAATCGATATAAGTCCATATTGCCCCTCCTAAGATGCTATTACTTCTTCTAATACACGATTTAGTACAATTTGTAATTCTTCCACTCCAACACGTCCTACGAAATCATAAAACGTTTCGGCTAGTAATTTGTTCTTTTGGAAATAACTTAAAAAGGACACGAGAACATCCGGCAAATCTTCTCCATCTATTTTCCCTTTTAACTTTTCGTTATATGCTCCTCCGTCTAATAGTGTTCCGCCCACATATATTTCAAACGCCTCAACGATTCCCTTTTCCTTCGTTTTCAGTTTTATCCCTTGCAAACCAATATCAGCAATTTGACGTTGACCACATGAGTTCGGGCATCCTACCATATGAATTCGAACTGGAACATCGAGTGCAATTTGTGTATCTAAGTACTCTGCGATTTTGCGTAATCTTTCTTTCGTTTCTACTAACGCAAGATTGCAATACTCAATGCCAGTACATGAAACCGCATGACCGATAAACGATTTCGGATTTGCTGAAATTGCTTCAAACAACGGTTCACTTAATAATCCTGCAACATTTTCTGGCGGAACATTCGGAATAATGAAGTTTTGCGAGTTACAAGTTCGAATTTGCCCGTTTCCATATTTCTTTGCAATTCTTGCAATCTCAAACATTTCCTCTGCGTGTAAACGCCCTACTGGTACATTAAAGCCGACATACTTTAATCCTGCTTGTTTTTGATCTTGAACGCCATAAAAGTATCCTGCATTCCAGCCTTTGAGAGCACTTTCCCCTTTACTTTGCAATGATCCTGTATACTCTACTAGTTTCTCTTTAAATTTCTCCGCACCCCAGTCAGCAACAAGAAATTTCAAACGTGCTAAATGACGCTTTTCACGATATCCAAAATCACGGAATATAGTAGCAATTGCAATTGCTATCCCCTTCACTTCTTCTGGTAAAACGAATACATCTAATTCTTCCGCTAAGTACGGACGAGCTGATAAGCCTCCCCCTACTTTTATATGAAAACCAATTTTTTTCTCACCATCTATTTCTTTCGTAGCGGGTGTAAATGCCATACAGTTAATCTCTGCATTTGCTGAATTATAAATGTTAGAACTAATAGACATTTTGAATTTACGTGGTAGATTAGAAAACTCTTCATTATGTTGGAAGTAATCGTATATTTCTTTAACAATCGATGTTGTATCAAATAGTTCATTCGCATCAATTCCAGCAAGTGGATTACCTGTAATATTACGCGTAATATCACCACATGCCCCTGCTGAAGATAAACCAACTCTCGCTAATCTTTTAAAAATATCCGGAATTTGCCCAATTTCTAACCAATGAAACTGAATCGCCTGTCTTGTCGTAATATCTAACACATCACGCCCATAATCTTCAGCGATAGAAGCAAGTGCTTCTGCCTGTGCATTTGTAATAATTCCAGAAGGAATGTTGACACGCATCATAAAATAGCCCGCTTCTTTCGGTCTTTGCAAATACAATCCCGCCCATTTAAAAGCGTCCCACTCTTCTTTCGGAATAGATTCAAATCCATTCTCCGCATAGTAAGGAATATCATTAAAGATTTCTAATCCGTCTTTCTCTAATTTCTTTTTCTCTGTTTGATTTAATTTTTCATTATTAGCCCACACTTTTTCATAACTCATCTTTTATCCCCCTATATGAAACTACGCTCTTGCAAGTACTTCACAATTTGCTCTGCACATTCTTCAATAGAATACTTGTGCGTTTCTACAATTAATTCTGCTTGTTTTGGTTCCTCATACGGTGAATCAACACCAGTAAACTCTTTAATATCACCTTGTCTCGCTTTTTTGTATAACCCTTTTGGATCACGTTTTTCACACTCTTCAATTGGACATTTTACAAACACTTCTATAAACTCATCTGCCGCTAATAAATCCCTAACTTGTTTTCGATCTACTTGAAATGGTGAAATAAACGCTGTAAGGACAACAGTACCTTGATCTACAAATAGCTTCGCCACTTCGCCAATACGTCTTATATTTTCCATACGATCACTTTCAGAAAAACCTAAGTCTTTATTTAAACCGTGCCGAATGTTATCCCCATCTAGCACATAATTTCCGATATTCTTTTCAAATAGTTTACGAGCAACCGCATTCGCTACTGTAGATTTGCCCGAAGCTGATAAACCAGTAAACCAAACTACAAAACTGTGATGCCCATTCTTCACTCTTCTCTCATCTTTTGAAACAGAAGCTGTATGCCAAGTAATATTCGTATCCATCTCATTCTCTCCCTATTCTGTTACTACTTCTTTTTTCAAACCTTTAATTAGCACTTCCACTACTTCTTTACGACTAAATGTACTTGGCGGAATCTCACCATTTCTTAACATTTCTCGTACTTTCGTACCCGATAAGATGACACGGTCTTCTTTTCCATGCGGACATGTTTTCGTTGAAGCCATTGCTTCACATTTCGTGCAGTAAAAACTATGTTCAAAAAATAACGGCGTAATCCCTAACTCTTCTACTGTAAAATTCGTAAAGATTTCCTGCGCTTCATATGTTCCGTAATAGTCCCCTACCCCAGCATGATCACGCCCTACAATAAAGTGGGTACAACCAAAGTTCTTTCTTACTAGTGCATGAAATATCGCTTCCCTTGGTCCTGCGTAACGCATTGCTGCAGGAAATACACCTAAAAAGACACGATCTTTCGGATAATAGTTTTGAAGTAATACTTCATAGCTTTCCATCCTTACATCAGCAGGAATATCATCTGACTTCGTTTCCCCAACGAGCGGATTTAAAAAGAGACCATCTACAATTTCAAGGGCAGATTTTTGAATATACTCATGGGCACGATGTACTGGGTTTCTCGTTTGAAATCCAACTACTGTTTTCCAACCGCGTTTTTTAAATTCTTCTCTCGTTTCAATTGGATCTAAATGATAAGAAGGAAACGGATTATTTCCAAAGCGTTTTGTAAGAATAATAGCTCCTCCAACGTAAACGTTTGGTCGTTCATATAATTTTTTCACCCCTGGATGTGCTTCATCCGTCGTTTTATATACAAGTAACGCTTCTTTTTCTTTATCTGGTACAAAAATATCTTCTATTTGAATAACACCATATACATTTCCGGCGTTGACAAGTTTTACTTCCTCTCCAGCCTGCAGTTTCTCGGCTACTTCTTCTGTTACCGGTAGTGTAATCGGTATACTCCATACGCTACCATTTGCTAAACGAAGCGTTTCTACTACTGAATCATAATCTCTCTTCCCTAAAAATCCTGTAAGAGGGCTATATCCTCCTGTCGCCAAAAGTTCTAAATCACTAAGTGCAATTTTGTCTATCTCGATTTCCTTTACAATGTTCGATATTTCATATGTTTCATCAATGCGGTTTACTAATTCATTTGTTGTACTCATCTTCTTATATCCCTTCTTAGCTTTATTTCAAAATCTATCTCATTGAAAGTGAAGGCCACATTCCGTCTTCATTTTCCCAGCCCATCTTCCATCTCTTGAGTTGCCACCATCACCTACAGGTAATGTACATTTCTCACACCCAATACTCGGATAGCCAACATCATGCAATGGGTTATACGGCAAACTATGTTTATATACATATCGCCAAACTTCTTTCCAAGTCCAATGAATGAGCGGACAAACTTTAATAGATTGAAAACGACGATCTTGATTTATAAACTGTGTATGCTTACGCGTTTCTGATTGTTCCCTTCTTAAGCCTGATATCCACGCTTTTTCCGCTGCTAATGATTTTTCTAACGGTAAAATTTTTCTAATACTACAGCAAAGATTCGGATTACTTTCCCATAACTTCTCTCCATGAAGCTTCGCTTGTTCATCGAGTGTAAGTTCTGGCTGTTTTTCTATAATATTTAATGAAGGAAATCTCTCGCGTACCTTCTTAATTAATTCGTACGTTTCTTGAAAATGAACATTTGTATCCAAAAATACAACTTTAGCAGATGGATTTACTTGGTTTATAAGATGCAATAAAACCATTCCCTCCACCCCAAAGCTACATGCATATACAATTTCATCTTTATATTCGTTATAAGCCCAACTTAATACTGATAGCGCGCCTTTCGTTTCATCTTCTTCAGAAAATGAAACACTATTTTCTTTCCACGTTTCGTACGTCAACATGTTTTTTCCCCCTGTAAAAGCAAAAAGACGGCTTTAACCTATTAAAAATAGATTAAAACCGCCTCTAGTTTTTCTAGTCAGCGCTTTTTACTTTAAACGAACCTTTTCACTTTTTTCTAATTGAATCACTTTTCCATCTTGCACAACAATTGTAATGGAACCATATTTCATATCAGCAAGCATCGCTTGAATTTTCTCAGATACTTCATCAAAATGCTCCCGTACGCTCACGCAAACAGCCCCCCTTTTTATTCATAAAAAAAATCTTTCCCATTTCGAAAAGACTGTTCGGTAATATATTTTACCTTATCTTTCAAAATGGATTCCATTTTGCTGGATTTAGCACCTTGCTTTCTATAAGCAGGTTGCCGAGCTTCGTAGGGCCAGTTCCCTCAGCTTCTCTTGATAAGCTTTGTATTTGTATTTTATCACAATTCTGATTTTTTTCAATCCTAGTTTTCCGATATATTTAATTATTTTTCTTTTTTTAAAAGGAGTTGCCTTTACTAGACAACTCCTTCTTTCTCATTCACACCAGCTCTTTAATACGTATGCGATCGTTCCCAATGATATTTTCATATGTTTCACGTTCTACGACAATTTGTGACGTCCCGCCTTTTGCAAAGACGACAGCTGGTCTACGAATACGATTATAATTATTCGCCATCGAGTACCCATATGCCCCCGTACAAGAAATTGCTAGTAAATCAGAAGAAGCAACTTGCGGTAAGTTAATATCCCAAATCAGCATATCTCCACTTTCACAGCATTTCCCAGCAATCGAAACGAGTTCCTCATTCTCATCATTCCCTCGATTCGCCAACATCGCCTCATAACGGGCTCCGTATAGAGCTGGTCTTAAATTATCTGTCATTCCACCATCGACTGAAACATATTTCCGAATGCCAGGAATCTCTTTCACCGCTCCGACTGTATAAAGTGTTGTTCCCGCATCACCTACGATACTACGACCTGGTTCAACCCATATTTCTGGAAGCGGATATTCACATAATGTAAATTGTTCTCTTATCGTACTTGTTACAGCGTGCACATACGTTTCAAGTGTTAACGGTGTATCTGAATCCGTATAACGTATACCGAAACCTCCGCCCACATTTAATACTTTCATCACATAATGTGTTCGCTCTCTCACTTCTTCTAAAAATTGGCGGAGTACTTCAATTGCTCGAACAAATCCAGCCGTTTCAAATATTTGTGATCCGATGTGCGAGTGAATTCCTAGCACATTATAATTTGATTTTTGCAAGGCAAGCTCAATTGCTTGCATCGCTTGACCATTTGAAACACCAAATCCAAATTTCGAATCCTCTTGACCTGTTGTTATATATTCGTGTGTATGTGCCTCTACTCCAGGCGTTACACGGATTAATATGTTCACAAATTTCCCATGTTGCATTGCTAAATCATGTAAGATTTCTAATTCTAAGAAATTATCTACTACAAAACAACCGATATTCGCCTGAAGAGCCATAATCATTTCTTCTTCTGTTTTATTATTTCCGTGAAAATGAATACGCGATGCCGGAAAACCAGCTTGGAGCGCAGTATATAATTCTCCTCCAGAAACAACATCTAAAGACATATTCTCTTCACGAGCTACTCGGCACATCTCCATGCACAAGAACGCCTTGCTTGCATATGCTACTTGATAAGAGAAACCACTTTCTTTAAAAGCACGATGAAACGCGCGGCACTTTCCTCGAATAGACTCTTCATCGTATACATAAAGTGGTGTTCCGTATTGTTTTGCTAGTTGCGTCGTATCGCACCCACCAATTTCTAAGTGTCCTTGCCCATTGATTCGGCTTGTGCCGTGTAAATACATTTAAATTCCTCCCTTATTTCCTCTAAAACTCATAACCCCAATCTTCTATTCATTGCAGCACGCTTTTAGATAGACAAAAAACGCGCGGAACAATGTTCACACGCGTTTCTTATTAGGAAAAATATATATTGAAAAAATAAACGAGTTGTTATCTCCTCAAAATAAGAAACCGCATCAACATCTCCAAATAGCTCTTCATAAAATAAATCTTATGACAGTACTACATTTATTCAATGCAGTCCCAATATATGAATAAGATGGTTATTCTTACATTTCGGCAATAGTCCCTTTCAACCTATGATCACAGATTCCATTAAATCTCCCATAGCTTACTCTTTCCTATCGCGGCCTCTACCTTTGAGAGTAGATGAGGTAAGTCTATTTAATTTTCAAACATCTAATTGTTGCTATTAACAATACCAAAGGACCATTTTATTTGTCAAACAATTTTTTATATTGTTTTTTTACAGTTTAATTTTGTATCATTTGGTAAGCGCTTTACTGAAACCTTTGTCACTTCCCATTCGCCCTCTTCGTTATTAAATGTAATCGTTACCTTCTCAAATGGTGGAACAATTTTCCCACCAACCTGTTCATACTTCGTTACTTCAATACTCGCTTGAAATAAATATGTACCACTATACACTTTTTTTAAACTAATAATTTTAGGACATTGATAAGACTTCAAGCTCCCATATTGTTTTTCAATTGCCTTATTTATTTTTGGAAATAAAACAGAATAAAGGGCATCTTCCATAAGGGGTGCATCATATTGTGCTACCGACACACTCGGTGAAGCAAAAAGTATAACACTACTGCATACTATAAAATATAATAATTTTCGCATTATAACCTCCGTTTTATTACTCGATTCTTTTTGCGCACGATAATTATCATACATAGAAACTCCGTTTTATTGTCTCCCACTGCCCTTTTTCTACTCAATTATTATAAAAAAGCCCACAACTCTCTTTTATTTTCGTATAATGATACTCATAGTATAATAAACATAATAATAAAGGACTGTTCGTATATATAAAATGAGGCGCTAATCAAACCGGCTCACAAGAACCGTCATGCTTTTAGGAGAGGAGTATATTATGCTACAAAATCTGTTTCCAAAACTGCGATTTGCACTAGTTGCAGTCGTTTTATTATGGATAAAAACATATATTGTGTACAAGCTAGCATTTGATATTAGAATTGATAACTTCTTTGAAGAGTTTATGCTTTTTATTAACCCACTAGCTTCGTTACTTTTATTTTTTGGTTTCGCTTTACTTGCATCTAAGTACCGAAACCGAATTATTATTGTAATTAGTTTTATACTGTCATTTATTTTATTTGGAAATGCAATGTTTTACGGGTTCTATAACGATTTTGTTACTTTCCCTGTCTTATTCCAAACAAATAATATGGCTGACTTAGGGACGAGTATAAAAGAACTATTTACGTATAAAACATTACTTTTATTTGCAGACGCAATTATTTTAATGTTTATTTCGCGTAAATTCCCATCATTTGGTGATAAAACACCCCTTTCTCGCTCTGAGAAGCGAACTTTCTTTAGCGGTGTAACAGTATTATTAGCACTACAAATTGTTGTTTCAGTTATATATAAACCACAAATGTTCTCACGCTCATTTGATCGTCAAACTGTCGTGAAAAATTTAGGGTTATACACATATCATCTATTTGATATTACACTTCAATCTAAGTCTTCAGCTGAGCGTGTATTTGCAAGTGGAGACGGGTTCTCTGAAATTAAAAACTATACAGACTCAAAAGATAAACAAGTTGATAAAAACTTATTTGGAGCTGCAAAGGGTAAAAATGTAATTTTAATTTCAATGGAATCTACACAAAGTTTTGTTATTAATAAAAAAATAAATGGAAAAGAGATTACTCCATTTTTAAATGAGTTTATTAAAGATAGTTTTTATTTCGATAACTTCTATCATCAAACGGGACAAGGTAAAACTTCTGATGCTGAATTTATCGTTGAAAATTCCCTTTATCCGTTAGACCGTGGTTCTGTATTCTTTACTCATGCAACAAATGAATACACTGCCACACCAGAACAATTAAAGAAATACGGATATTCTTCTGCTGTCTTCCATTCAAACGATAAAACGTTTTGGAATCGTGACGTAATGTATCCTGCGCTTGGATATGATCGTTACTTTAATTTAAATGATTACGTAGGAACGGAACAAATGTCTGTCGGTTGGGGATTAAAAGATAAAGAGTTCTTTGAGCAATCTATTCCAAAGTTAAAATCTTTACCACAACCGTTCTATACAAAATTCATTACGTTAACAAACCATTTTCCATTTCTTCTAAATCCAGAAGATCAATATGTTGATGAATTTAATTCCGAAAGTGGTGTTTTAAATCGCTACTTCCCAACCGTTCGTTACACGGATGAAGCTCTTAAATTATTTATTAAACAATTGAAAGACGAAGGACTATATGATAATTCCGTTATTGTCATTTATGGTGATCATTACGGCATTTCTGAAAACCATAATACAGCTATGGCTCAGTTCCTTGGGAAAGACGCTATTACACCGTTTGATTCTATGCAATTACAACGCGTCCCTCTCATTATTCATGTGCCTGGCCAAGAAGGAAAAGTCATCTCTAAAGTATCTGGTCAAATTGATATTAAACCAACGTTACTTCATTTACTTGGTATTAAAACAAATCAATCCGTAGAATTTGGAACAGACTTATTTACGAAAGAAAAAGACCCTCTTATGGTAATGCGGGACGGCAGTTTTGTTTCGGAAGATTATGTTTATACAAAAAATATGTGCTATAAAAGAAGCACAGGTGAAGAAGCTGATTTAACACTATGTCAGCCTTATATTGAAAAAGCAAAAACAGAATTAAAATTATCCGACAAACTCATTTATGGAGATTTATTAAGATTTGATCCTAACAATCGATATAAAACCGGAACGATGACAACGAAATTTGAATAGTGTAGGAAGCAACTTTACAAAAGTTGCTTCCTTTTTTTACTTATTTTTCAAATTTCTCTTCTATACAATCTTTCACAAATTGGGAATTTTTTTCGTATGAGAAAGAAATTTATGGTATGATAAAATAAGTAAACTTTCATACACTAATTAAGAATTTATAACAGAAAGCAAGGGATCAGATTTTGTATAGAGCAGCTATTCCAAACTTATTTACGCTCGGGAATTTATATAGCGGATTTTTGTCAATCGGCTATGCATCTTTAGGATATTATAAATCAGCTGCTATTTTAGTACTGATCGGGATGATGTTAGATAGTCTTGATGGTCGTGTCGCTCGTTTATTACGCGTTGATTCACAAATGGGAAAAGAGCTTGATTCACTCGCGGATGTTGTAACATTTGGCGCAGCACCTGCTGTTTTAATGTATTACACATCTTTTTCCAACTACGGAATCATTGGACTATACATAGCGGGATTATTCCCTCTGTTCGGAGCATATCGCTTAGCACGATTTAATGTAACACCATCTTCTACTTCTATGAAATATTTCACTGGAGTTCCGATTACTGCAGCAGGAGGGCTTGTTGCTTTCTTAACATTATTTTCACATACCATTCCAAAAATCGTTCTCATTACCGTATTCGTAACGTTCGCATTTTTAATGGTGAGCCGTGTTCGTATCCCAAGTTTAAAAGATGTACCAATTCCACGATATAGCATAATTATTACACTATTTTTAGTTGGAATTATTATCACAATGTACCAAACAAGTTTTGGCAACATTTCTGTTTTCTTATTCATTGCCATTCCACTATACATTTTGTATATGTTATCTCAATTTATTAGACAAAGACCTTCTAAAAAAGCGAATAAAGAAAAATAAAAAAACCTTCCGTATTTCGGAAGGTTTCTTTTTTATTTTGTAACTAATACTTTTTGATTTACAGGTGTTACAGGTTCTTCACCATTTAATACAGCTAAAATATTTCTTACTGCCATTTCAGCCATTGCATCACGTGTTTCGAATGTTGCATTCCCCACGTGAGGAGCAAGTACTACATTCTTTAATCCTTTTAGCTCTTCTGTAATTTTCGGTTCAAATTCAAATACGTCAAGAGCTGCACCTTCAATTTCATTCGTTTTTAGTGCATGAGCAAGTGCTGATTCATTCATAATTGGTCCACGTGAAGCATTTATAATATATGCTGTTTTCTTCATCATTTTAAACTGTTCTTCATCAATCATATGATGTAATTTCGGATTATAAGCACAGTTAATTGTAATAAAGTCCGCTGTTTGTAATAATTCTTCCAACGTTACGTATGTCGCTTCCAGTTCACTTTCAGCTTCAGGCTTTCGATTTGGTCCTGTATATAAAACATTCATTCCAAATGCTCTCGCACGCTTTGCAACTGCCTTCCCGATTTCTCCAAGGCCAATAATTCCGATTGTCTTACCGTGTACTTCGCGACCCAAGAAGAATAACGGTGCCCATCCGTTAAATCCAGTTGTACGACATAACGTATCACCTTCAGGAATTCTACGTGCAGCTGCTAAAAGAAGTGCAAACGTTAATCCTGCTGTTGCCTCTGTAGATACTTTCGGCGTATTTGTAACAGCAATACCCTTTTCTCCAGCATATGTGTAATCAATATTATCGTAACCAGCACCATAATTTGCGATAATTTTCAAGTTTGGTGCTGCGTCAATAACCTCTTTCGATACCTTCGTAGAAAGTAAGCTTAAAAGTGCATCTTTATCTTTTACACGTTCTCCTAACTCTTCTACACTAATTAATTCTTCTTTATTGTACATTTCTACATCATGATTTTTCAATAATTCTAATCCGATTTCTGGAATTTTTCCTGCTACTAATATTTTCGACACTACTAACACCTCTTCTATACAAAATATGATATCTCTTATATTTCATTGTAAGAAATCTACATATAAAAACCAAGGAATTTGATTATAGTTTTGAAAATCGACACTTTTCCATAAAAAAAGAGGAGATGCAACTCTCCCCTCTTTTTACGCTTTTTCTTGCGATTCTTTCCCAAGCTTCGCATCGATTGTTCCTTCTGCAACTGTATCGCTAATTTGTTCCTCAATAACTGAGTTAGCAGTATTATTTGTTTCAGAAGTATAGGCTTGATCTGCCGCTTGTACGTTTTGTTTATTTTGTTGTTTCGCCATTTTTCATCCTCCTTTTCATTCTTTCTTATTTTGAACAAAAAGGGTGATTTTCATCAAAAAATCGTGTTTCATTTTGAAATTATTCCTTCTTCTTCAAGCAATCTCATCGTTCTTACTCGTTTCGTAAATGTAGCTATGTGAGAAATATCATGATTGCGTAATGTCTTTATATTCTCTTCCACATACTTTCCTAAATCATTCGGATAATGGGCATCTGAGGATAGAGTAATCGGAACTCCATGCTTAGCTAATACTTGTAAATAAAGCGGACTTGGGCACATTTCGCGCACAGGATATCGATAGTACAATCCCGCATTTATTTCTGTTGCTGTATTTGTTTCCACTAACGCACGAGCAATTTCCTTATAATAAGAAAGCTGTTCATTCTCATCTAACCGGTAATTAAATACTTTTATGTTATCGAGGTGAGCTATAATATCAAAAAGCTCGGAACGAACAGCACTTTCAACTGTAGCGAAAAACGTGTGATATAAAGTATGTAACTCATGCGTACCAAAATACTCTTTCGTATCTGGATTATCAAATCCCCATCCATCTATAAAATGGACCGAACCGATTACATAATCAAAGTCTCCTAATGCTAGTAAACCTTTTAACTCTTGTTCACCCCCAATAAAATAATCCGCTTCAATTCCAAGTTTGAGCGTTATCCCTCGTTTACTCCATCGCTCTTTTGCCTCTTCAATCGCCTTTGTAAAATCATAAATAGACGTTACTCTTACTTGATCTAACCATTCTTTTTGCAGGCGACCAAGCTTAGAATCACTAATATCTACATACTTTTCATAATATCCTTTCGCTTCATGAAAACGATATAAATGATCGACAATACCAACTTCTTTTATACCTTTTCGCACAGCTTCTTCTAAATATAAATCAATCCATTTCGCTGTAAATGGACCTTCCTTCACACGTCTTTGCAGGCGTTCTTGTGTTTTCATAAGCCATTCCATAGAATGTTTTTCTTCTTTAAGCGGTTCAAAATATTGTAGCGCATCATTTATTTTAGCTAGCCACCCTATTGAATATGGTCCTTCTTCTAAATGAATGTGATAGTCCACTTTCATCCATATTCCCCCTTATAATGTATCTATTTCTCTTCTGTCCCCTACTCGCGAAAGCTTTCCATTTCTTTCTTTCACTTCTTGCATGACATCTTCTAATGGAATATTTTTTTCGGCTAATAGAACAAAACAGTGATAGAACACATCAACCATTTCTTTTACTATTTCTTCTTTATCATTATTTTTAGACGCAATAATTACTTCGGTGCACTCCTCACCAATTTTCTTTAAAATTTTATCTTCACCTTTTGAAAATAAATAATTCGTATATGATTCAGAGAGTGGATTTTTCTTTCGTTCTTCAATTGTTTCAAATAATAACTTAAGGATATCTTCCATATGTATCCCCCTATATAATTTTGTAGTGAAAACACGTTTTTTCTCCCGTATGGCAAGCAGGCCCTACTTGCTTTACGACAACAACGATTGCATCTTGATCACAGTCTAAATAAAGTGATTGCACATATTGGACATTTCCCGATGTACCTCCTTTATTCCATAACGATTGTCTCGAACGGGAATAAAACCATGTTCTTTTCGTTTCCAGCGTCTTGTCATACGCTTCTTCATTCATATAAGCTAACATTAAAACTTCTTTCGTATCTTCCTCGATAACAACAGCTGGTATCAATCCTTTTGCAAAATTAGGTTTCATAACCGCACCTCAACGTTTGCTTCTCTTAATTTTCTCTTTACATCTTGTACAGTCGCTTCACCATAATGAAAGATTGATGCCGCTAATGCTGCATCAACTGTTGTCTTTTGAAATACTTCTATAATGTGATCCACATGACCACATCCACCTGATGCGATTACTGGAACAGAAACGCTGTTTGAAATTGCTCCTGTTAAACGAAGATCATATCCGTTTTTCATTCCATCTGCATCCATACTCGTCAACAAAATTTCTCCTGCCCCGAGCTTAACAACGCGCTTCGCCCATTCGATTGCATCCATCCCTGTATCGACTCTTCCGCCGTTCACGTATACATTCCATTTATCTTCCTCTACTTTTCTAGCATCAATTGCTACGACAATACATTGTGAGCCAAAATGTTCCGCACCTTCCTGGATTAACTTCGGATTGCTCACTGCCGCTGAGTTTATTGAAACTTTATCTGCTCCAGCTCTTAGTAAATTGTACATATCTTTAACACTTGAAATCCCCCCGCCAACTGTAAGAGGAATAAACACCTTTGAGGCTGTTTGTTCTACAACATCTATAATCGTTTTTCGCCCTTCATGCGTCGCAGTGATGTCTAAAAATACGATTTCATCTGCTCCCGCATCATTATATAATGCGGCTATTTCAACAGGATTACCGACGTCTTGTAACCCTATAAAATTCACACCCTTTACTACCCGCCCTTCTTTCACATCTAGACATGGAATAATTCGTTTTGCTAACATAGTTTTGTTACCTGTAACACTTTTTCTAAATCAATCGTTTTCTCGTAAAGTGCCTTCCCAATAATGACGCCATATATGTTCATATCATTTAATCTTTTCACATCTTGAATAGATGCGACACCTCCAGATGCAATCACACGAATACCCACGCTTTTTTGCAGTAACTCTAATTGCTCAAAATTTGGTCCTGCAAGTGTCCCATCTTTTGAAATGTCCGTAAACACAATCGTTTGAACACCTACACTTTCCATTTGCTTCGCTAAATCGATGTACGAAATTTCAGACACATCTAACCAGCCCCTCGTTGCTACGAAACCATTTTTCGCATCAATTCCAACTATGATTTGCTCCTTATATAGACGAACCGCTTCTTCTAAAAATGATTTATCGTAAAGGGCAGCCGTTCCTAATATCACTTTTTCTACACCTACTGACAACAACTTCTCCACTGCCGCGAGTGACCGAACTCCTCCTCCAATTTGCACCGGAATACGTACCGCCTTGCATATTTTTTCAATGACAGGTAAATTTACTGACTCCCCAACAATTGCTCCATCTAAATCAACAACGTGTAGTATTTTCGCTCCAAGTTTTTCAAATATGATTGCTTGTGCGACTGGATCTTCATTCATCACCGTTTCTTTACTAAACTCTCCTTGATAAAGCCTGACGCATCGTCCTTCTTTTAAATCGATAGCTGGGAAGATTTCCATGCTTCTACCACCCCTTTGAAATTTTTTAACATTCGCATCCCAATTTCCCCACTTTTTTCAGGATGAAACTGTGCGCCAAATATATTTCCTTTTGCTACAAAACCAGGTACTTTCACTCCATATTCACTTGCCCCATACACAATTTCATTCGGACAATCTGCATAATAAGAGTGGACATAATATACGAAAGAACCGTCCTCTACTCCATTCCAAAGCGATATTTCTCCTTCTTTTTTTAATTCATTCCACCCCATATGTGGAATTTTATAAGGAACTTTTAACTTTCGAATAACACCTGGCAATAAATTTAATCCGTTACAATTTTGTAGTTCCTCACTTTTTTCAAATAAAAGCTGCATTCCTAAGCAAATACCCAGAAGCGGTTTTCCTAAGCTCCCAACTTCTTTTAGCACACATACTAAATCTTTTTCTTCTAAAACGCCCATCGCTTTCGGAAATGTGCCTACTCCTGGTAAAATAACTCCATCACTTCTCAATATTTCTTTTTTATCATCCGTTATGATGTACTCTGTTCCAATATATTTTAATGCTTGTTCCACACTACGAATATTTCCCATTCCATAATCTATAATTGCAATCAATTACAACATCCCTTTCGTTGAATTTACACCATTAATATTGGCATTTTTATCGACTGCCTCTCTAAGCGCTCGACCGAACGCTTTAAATAAAGCTTCAATTTTGTGATGTGTATTGCTTCCGTATAAAATGCGAGCATGTAACGTAATATTTGCAGCATGAGCAACTGCTCTAAAAAATTCTTCCGTTAATTCTGTGTCAAAATCCCCTAGCTTCGGATTTGTTAATTCACCTTGAAATACAATATATGAGCGCCCGCTTATATCAATCGCGACAAATCCTAAAGATTCATCCATCGGTACATACGCTGAGCCGTAACGGTTAATCCCTTCTTTATTTTGCAATGATTCTTTCAAGCAAGTTCCGAGTACAATTCCAACATCTTCAACCGTATGATGAGCATCAACGAATACATCACCTTCAGCTTCAATTTGCAAACCAAATCTTCCGTGTCTAGCAAATAAAGTTAGCATATGATCAAAAAATCCAACTCCTGTTTGCACAGAAACATTCGTACTTTCATCAAGTTGCAAACTTAATTTAATTTTTGTTTCCGTCGTCTCACGTACTTGACTAGACTCGCGCATTATTCTTCCTCCTTAAACCTAATTTGGATTGCTCTTGCGTGTGCATGTAAACCTTCTTTATTTGCAAGTTCTACAATATGATGCTGTACACTTCTTAACGCTTCTTCCGTATACGAAACGAAGCTTGATTTTTTTACGAAATCATCGACGGATAACGGAGAAAAAAATCTTGCCGTTCCACTTGTCGGTAATACGTGATTCGGCCCCGCCAAATAATCTCCGAGCGGTTCAGGTGCATATGGACCAAGAAAAATTGATCCAGCATGCTTTACATAAGCTAGAGCATTCATTGGCTCTTTTATGTGTAACTCTAAATGTTCTGGAGCGATTTCATTTGATAAATGAAACGCCTCTTCTAAAGAAGGGACAATAAAAATTGCTCCATTTCTTTTTATGGATTCACGAGCGATTTCACTTCTAGGCAACGTCTCTAGCTGCCTTTCTATTTCTCTTTCTACTTCTTTAGCAAGCTTTATATTTGTTGTAATACACATAGCTGTTGCCCTCTCGTCATGTTCTGCCTGTGATAATAAATCAGCAGCAATATATTCGGCATTTCCTGTTTCATCTGCGATAACTACAATTTCTGATGGTCCAGCAATCATATCGATATTGACTATCCCATATACTTCTCTCTTCGCTAGCGCGACATATAAATTCCCTGGCCCAACTATTTTATCTACTTTAGGAATCGATTCCGTTCCATATGCTAGAGCAGCAATTACTTGAGCACCACCGGCCATATATATTTCATCTACACCTGCAAGACTTGCAGCAGCTAAAATATGCGGATCAATTCCTCCTTGCTTCGGCGGTGTTACCATTACAATTTTTTTCACTCCTGCGAGTTTTGCTGGCAATACATTCATTAATACTGATGAAGGATACGAAGCAGTCCCGCCCGGCACATATACACCTACATTTTCTAACGGACGAATAAGCTGCCCTCTAATTACCCCTTCACTCACGCAATCAAACATAGATTGTCTTTTTTGCTTTTCGTGATACGAGATAATATTTTTCTTCGCCTCTTTTAACGCTTCTAAAAAAGCTTGTTCTACAAACTTACTTGCTTGTTTTATTTCTTCCTCACTTACACGAAAATCTTTTGTCTCTACACCATCAAACTTTTTTGTATAGAACGATAAAGCCTCATCTTTACTCTTCCTTACGTTTTGAACAATTTTACTTACACTTCTTTGAACAGTTTCTTCTATTATATTAGCGCTTTCTCGTAGCGATTTTATTTTCGATAAAGCCTCTTGGAAATCTTCAAAAACTATCTCCATTTAAAGTCCCCCTATTTCCCTGACAAAATTTCTTGTTCCATCATATTTATAATACAGAATATTTCGTCTTTTTTAGTTTTCAATGCAGCCTTATTCACAATCATTCGAGCTGATATGGAGCACATTTCCTCAAATACAATTAACCCGTTTTCTTGTAATGTTTTTCCTGTTTCAACAATATCAACAATGGCATCTGCCAAACCTAGAAGTGGAGCAATCTCTACAGATCCTTCTATTTTAATAATTTCTACATCCTCCCCTTTATCATGAAAATATGTAGAAGTAATGTGCGGATATTTCGTAGCAATTCGTTTTTTTCGATAACTCTTCGGATTATACGTAGGAATAGAAGCGACACAAAATTTACACACGCCCACTCCTAAATCGACCATCTCATATATATCTTTCTCAAATTCCATTAATATATCTTTTCCAACGACTCCAATATCAGCTACGCCATGTTCTACATAAGTAGCAACATCTACCGCTTTCACTAAAATAAATGAAATGTTTGTGTTTTTACTTTTAAACACAAGTTTTCTTCCTTTATCTTTGAGCTCTGAACAATCAATTCCAATTTTTTCAAACAGTGGAATAACATGCTTTTCTAATCTTCCTTTCGTTAACGCAATTTGAATGTTACGCATGAAGCCTCCCCTTCTTTCTGGATGATCCATTTCTCTCTCCATACATATTCCACTAGTGACTCACTCTTCGCCTCAACGACTGTCATTATTTTATTCTTGTTTGCAAATTGAAAAGTATCGTTTAAATTAGAGAATAAAGATAACTGGGCATTCTTCCCGTCCTTTTGAAGTAAATTTCGTAACCTTTCCGCTTCTGCTAATCTATTTAACTCATAATGAATCATAATATCTATTCTCTTTCGTTTATATGGTTCTTGCTGCTCTTGAAGTGCCTTAACTATTTGATTTACTTGCACCGCGAGCCCAACCGCTGGCATCATCTCTCCAAAATTTCCAATTAACTCATCATATCTTCCGCCACTAACAATCTCTTCTCCAATTTCATATATATACCCTTTGAAAATAACACCCGTATAATAATCCAAATGTTGAACCATACCTAAATCAATTGATATGTAAGAGCCATATCCTAACTGTTCAATTGTTTCATATATTTCTTTCACTCTCGCAATGGCCATTTTCATTTCATTACTTGAGGCGAGTTTTTCTGCTTCCTCAACAACATCTAAACTCCCGAATAACCTTGGTAGTTTCTCAAGTAACCTTACTGTTTCATCACACCGATTTAATTTCTTTTCTTCTATAAAGTGTGAGAGTGCGGCATAATTTTTACTTTCAATATACGTTCTAAGTAACTTCTCTTCTTCATCATTAATGGGGAGCTTTTTTACGATACATTTATATAACTGCACTTGCCCAATCTCAATTGTGAAAGATTGCACCTTTAATTTTTGAAGTGCTTGAATTACGCTTATCACACATTCAATTTCAGCCCTTACATTTTCAATCCCGATAATTTCAATACCACTTTGCACTATTTCATTATATTTCCCAGTAAGGGACTCATTCGCCCGAAATACATTCCCGCTATAAGTTACTTTAAGAGGAATATCTCCTCTCTGTGTTCCAATTACTCTTGCTAAAGGAATTGTCATATCTGGGCGTAAAACGATAATCCGTCCTTTTTCATCGAAAAATTTATACATCTTTTCTTCATCTATCGGCCTGTTTTGAAATGCAAAAACATCATAAAATTCAATTGTAGGTGTCCTTATTTCTTCATAACCTCTCTCTAAAAAGGTCCGTCTTAATTTTTGTTCCACTTCTTCAATTAACGTACATTCTTCGAATAAGTAATCTCTCGTTCCATTCGGATTTGCCCGTTTCCACTTTGTCATCTGAATTCACACACCCTTCCCTCTTTAATTTATGCCCATTCCATCCACCCAAACCGAAAATAAAAAGAGCCTTGTAGACAAAATACCTACAAGGCTCTTTAGTAGAGTGTAGGTACAACGGGAATAACCCTTGTGCCTACACGTTTTCACGTTAGGTTCAAGGGTTTCATGTATGATGATGTAATTTTGTAAGCATTTTAATAGATTGCACGATATTCATAATACTTACTCCCTTTCTCCTCTGATTTTTTACATATTATATAACAGTTAATTCTGAATGTAAATACATTTCGAATATTCTACTTTTAGTTAATATGAAGCTACTTTTCTTTCATACTCTTCAATTTCTTGTTCATATTGCATTGTAATGCTGATTTCATCTAGACCATTTAATAATTTTTCTTTCCACATTTTCTCGATTGTAAAATGAAACCTGTGCGTATTCGTAATAATTACTTCATTCTCTAAATCAACTTCCATTTGATCTCTCGCATTCGTTTTGGCAAGTTGTTCACGCATCTCTTTATCCATTACAATCGGTAACATACCATTCTTCATACAATTCATATAAAAAATATCTGCAAATCCTCCGGCGATAATAACGCGGAAACCATAATCCGCAAGCGCCCACGGAGCATGTTCTCTTGAAGAACCACATCCAAAATTATCACCTGTAATTAATATACTTGCTCCTTTTCGTTCTTGTGCATTAAGGGGGAAATTAGGATTTTCATGGCGCTCATTATCGTAACGCCACTCATCAAATAAATATTTTCCAAATCCCGTCCTTTCAATTCTCTTCAAATATTGCTTCGGAATAATTTGATCTGTATCAATGTTATCATTCATAAGTACTGCGGCAATACCTTTATGAATATGAAATGGTTCCATCGTAACCCTCCTTTCTAATATCAACAAAATGACCATATAACGCAGCTGCTGCAGCCATAGCTGGACTTACTAAATGTGTTCGTGCTCCTTTCCCTTGCCTTCCTTCAAAATTACGATTTGAAGTAGAAGCACAATGTTCTCCTTCAGGTACTTGATCTGGATTCATCCCAAGACACATTGAACATCCAGGCTCTCTCCATTCAAATCCCGCTTCTTCAAATATGCGATGTAAGCCTTTTTGCATCGCCCGCTCTCTCACACTTTTTGATCCTGGTACAACGAGTGCTCGCACACCTTCTTTTACCTTTTTCCCTTTTACAACAGATGCAGCAATTTCTAAGTCAGATAAACGTGAATTTGTACAAGAACCAATGAAGACATGCTTAACAGGAATTTCAAACGTACTTTGCCCAGGGCTCAATCCCATATATGAAAATGCTCTTTCATCATTTTCGTTATGCTTCTCTGGTAATTTTTCATCAATAGGAACACCCATACTAGGATTTGTTCCCCAAGTGACATACGGTGCTAAATCCGTAACATCTACCGAAATATGTAAATCATAAATTGCATCTGAATCTGTATAAAGCTCCGACCATTTCCCCGTAAACGTTTCATAGTCTTTCGGTGCATATTCACGCCCTTTTACATAAGAAAATGTTTTCTCATCTGGTGCAATGATGCCAGCTTTCGCTCCCCCTTCAATTGCCATATTGCAAAGTGTCATTCTCTCTTCCATACCCATATCACGAATCGTCTCTCCGTAGAATTCCATTACATGCCCCGTTCCAACCGCTACACCGTACTTTGAGAGAAGATGCAAAATAATATCCTTTGCATAAACGCCTTTCGGTAACTTTCCTTTTAATTCAATCCCCATCGCTTTCGGTTTTCGTTGCCACAGCGTTTGAGTTGCTAATACATGTTCTACTTCACTCGTACCAATACCAAACGCTAAAGCACCGAAAGCACCGTGGGTTGCTGTATGGCTATCACCGCATACAATCGTTTTCCCCGGTTGTGTGAGCCCAAGTTCTGGTCCTATAACGTGAACGATTCCTTGCTCTTCATCACCAATATCGGCTAATCGCACCTTAAATTGTTTACAATTGTCACGAAGTGTATCCAATTGCTGCTTCGCAATGCGATCGGTAATATTCCAAACATCTTTCGTTGGAATATTATGATCCATCGTTGCAAACGTTAATTCCGGTCTCCGAACAGTTCGATTTGCAAGCCGCAAGCCTTCAAAGGCTTGCGGTGACGTTACTTCATGAACGAGATGAAGATCGATATATAATAAATCCAATCCATTTTCATTCGTTACAACTACATGTCTTTCCCAAAGCTTATCTAGTAACCTTTTCCCCATTATCTTCCTCTCCCTACTAGTGCCTGCTCTTCCATTTCTTGAATAACTGCCCTCGTAAATGAAGTTGTCGTCTCATTCCCCCCAATATCAGCTGTACATTTCCCAGATTGAAGAACTGCAGAAATTGCCTCTTCAATCGCATACCCTTCTCTCGTTAATCCAAATGATTGCCCAAGCATCATCGCTACTGAACGCATCATCGCAATTGGATTCGCTTTATTTTTACCTGCAATATCTGGCGCTGATCCGTGAATAGGCTCATATAAAGACGGCCCGTTTTCCGCATGGCTCGCTGATGGAAGCATTCCTAATGACCCTGCTAATACAGAAGCCTCGTCGCTCAAAATATCACCAAATAAATTTTCTGTTACGATAACGTCAAATCTCCTTGGGTTTCGAATTAACTCCATAGCAGCTGCATCTACTAAAATGTGCTCTAATTCAACATTAGGATAACGAAGAGCTACTTCTTCCGTAACAGCTCTCCACAATTTACTAGATTCTAAAACATTCGCTTTATCAATAGAGGTTACTTTTTTCTCTCTCTTACTCGCTAATTGAAAAGCATACGACACGATACGTTCAATTTCATGACGATGGTACGTAAGTGTATCAGTTGCCGATTCTTCCGTTCTTTCTTTCGGATAAGAGAAATAAATACCGCCTGTTAGTTCACGAACGACAACGAAGTCAATTTCATCTGCGTTTTTTAATGGCGATAAATGTGCAGTTGCGCTTTCTACTGTTACAGGACGAACGTTCGCAAATACACCAAGTCCTTTTCTTAAAGCTAATAATCCTTTCTCTGGCCTTTCTTTCGCATCATCCCACCGCGGTCCACCAACCGCTCCAAGTAAAACCGCATCACTCGCTAAACAAGCGGCAAGTGTTCGCTGTGGTAATGGTTGCCCATTTAAATCGATAGCCGCTCCGCCAAAGTACTCATCTTGTAAATGAAAGTGATGTCCATATAGCCTCTCTACCATATGCAATACTTCCTTCGCGCTTTCCATAATTTCCGGACCAACACCATCACCCGCTAAACAAACGATACGTTTTTCCAATTAAAACACTCCTTTTTATCTGAATTTTCAGAAATATATTTTGATAAGTAAGGGACGATCCCCTCACTTATCAAACAGTTACTTCACAAGAGTAATAAAAGATTTTAATTTTCCGGCCGCATGAACATACGCTCTCGCCGATGCTTCTAATACGTCTTGCGCAACACCAAAACCTGATACTTGATGAGTTCCTTCTTTTAATTCAACATGAACATGTGCAAGTGCATCTTGACCTTGCGTTATAGATTGTATGCGATAATCCGCTAAGTCACATTCTAATCCTAAAATTCTTTGAATTGCATTATAGATCGCTTCAATACTTCCAGAACCAGTTGCTGCATCTTCGTACATATTTCCTTCCTCATCTTTTAGTACAACCGTTGCACACTGTGTACTATTTGATACGAAATGTACTTGCAATTGAGTAATGCTATATTGCTGGGCCGCAAATGCTGCTTCACCAAGCATAAGCGCACGTAAATCTTCTTCTGTAATTTCTTTTTTACGGTCAGCCAAGTTTTTAAATGCTTCAAACACCACATCTCGTTCTTCTTTTGTAAACTCATAACCAAGTTCTTTCATTTTTTCAGTAAACGCATGGCGCCCGGAATGCTTTCCTAATACAAATAAATTTTGTGACTCTCCAATCAGTGATGGTTCAATAATTTCATACGTCGTTACTTCTTTTAATACACCGTCTTGATGAATACCTGATTCGTGAGCAAAAGCATTTGCTCCAACAATCGCCTTATTTTTCGGTACAACCATACCCGTTAACCGACTTACTAACGTACTCGTCGCTTTAATTTCTTTTAATGTCATAGAGGATTCTGCTTCATAGAAATCTTTTCTAATATGGAGAGCAACCGCGACTTCTTCTAGCGCCGCATTCCCCGCTCTTTCTCCAATTCCATTAATCGTTCCTTCTACTTGTAACGCTCCGCCTTCAACCGCAGCTAACGAATTCGCTACTGCCATCCCAAGATCATCGTGACAATGACAAGAGAAAATTGCTTTTTCATACGACGGAACGGATTCTTGTAAGTATTTAAAGAGAGAATAATATTCTTCTGGATTCGTATATCCAACTGTATCAGGAATATTGATTACATTCGCTCCTGCGCGAATCGCGACTTCTACTGCTTCCGCTAAAAATGCTCTCGATGTTCTTGTTGCATCTTCTGCTGAAAATTGAACTGTTGGAAATAGTGATTTCCCGAGCGTAACCGAGCGATGTATGCTATCTAATACATCTTCTTTTGACATACAAAGCTTATATTTCATATGAATGTCACTCGTAGCTAAAAATACGTGTAAACGAGGAGAGACAGCGCCTTTCACAGCTTCATAGGCTCTTCGAATATCACTTTCTTTCGCTCTAGCTAAACTCATAACCGTAGCATTTTGAATGGTATTTGCGATACGTTTTACCGATTGAAAATCACCTTCAGAAGCTGCTGCGAATCCAGCTTCCATTACATTAATACCAAGTCTCTCTAGTTGCCTCGCAATCTGTAATTTCTCTTGTTCATTTAAATTAACTCCTGGTGATTGTTCGCCATCACGTAGCGTCGTATCCATGAACAAAATTTGCTTCATATTATTTGACCCCTGCCTTTACTCGGGGCTGTACGAAAGGCATCATTTCACGTAATTTACGTCCAACTACTTCGATTTCATGTTCATTTTCTTTCTCATTTGTCGCATGGAAATTTGGTTTTCCTGCTTTATGCTCTGCAATCCAGCCTCTTGCAAATGTACCATCTTGAATTTCTGCTAGCACTGCACCCATCGCTTTCTTCGTATCTTCCGTTACAACGCGTGGTCCTGATACGAAGTCGCCCCACTGCGCTGTATCTGAAACTGAATATCTCATATTTTCAAGTCCGCCTTCATACATAAGGTCAACGATTAGTTTTAGTTCATGTAAACATTCAAAATATGCAACTTCCGGTTGATAACCAGCATCAACTAACGTTTCAAACCCAGCTTTTACTAGTGCAGTCACTCCGCCGCAAAGTACAGCTTGCTCTCCAAATAAATCTGTTTCTGTTTCTTCTTTAAACGTTGTTTCTAATACACCTGCTCTCGTCGCCCCAATTCCATCTGCATATGAAAGTGCATTTTCAGTCGCAACTCCTGTTGCATCTTGATATACTGCAAATAATGCAGGAACAGCTCCCCCTTCCGCAAACGTACGACGTACTAGATGCCCTGGACCTTTCGGTGCTACTAGAAATACATCTACATTAGCTGGCGGTTTTACTTGATCAAAGTGAACATTAAATCCATGCGCGAAAACGAGAGAATTACCGCCTTGTAAGTTTGGTGCAATTTCAGCTTCATATACTTCCGGCTGTAATTCATCAGGTAGTAGAATCATTACTACATCTGCTTTTTCTGCTGCTTCCGCTACTGTATATACAGAAAAACCGTCTTCTTTCGCCTTATCCCATGACTTCCCTTTCCTCAGTCCTACTACCACATCAAATCCGTTATCACGTAAGTTTTGCGCATGCGCATGGCCTTGCGATCCATATCCGATGATTGCTACTTTCTTTTCCTTTAATACATTTACCGTTACGTCTTTTTCATAATAAACTTTCGCCATTTTCATTTCCCCCTATTTTTTAAATAATTATTGAATTAACATAACTTGTTTATCTTGTTTTTTCATACTACGTGTAAATGCTGTTACACCTGTTCTAGCAATTTCTTTCAAACCATATGGACGAAGTAATTCAATTAACGCTTCTACTTTCTCCTGGGTACCTGTTACTTGCACCACTATGGAATCCTTCCCAACGTCTATTACAGCGGCTCGGAACGGTTCAATTAAACTATATAATTCTGCTCTTGCTACAGACGTTGCTACTTTAATAAGTGCAAGTTCTCTAGCGATCATCGCTTCTTCTGTAATATCTGATACTTTCAGTACATCGATTTGCTTATGAAGTTGTTTAATTAACTGCTCAACTTGCTGTTCATTTTCAACGTGTACAACAATCGTCATTCTCGAAATATCCGATGATTCCGTATGACCTACTGAAATACTTTCAATATTAAAATGTCTACGTGTCATAACACCTGTAATTCGATTTAACACACCGCTTTGATTTCGAACTGTCGCTGTTACAATTCTCTTCACCTTTTCTCCACTCCCTCCATTTGATGAACGCCTTTTCCTGGGGCAACCATCGGCATTACCTTTTCCGATTGAAGTACGCGGCAATCAATTACAACAGGCTCTCTTAACTCAATTGCATACTGTAATTGTTGCTTTGCAAGAAGTGGGTCTTCAATACGAACACCTTTTATGCCATAAGCATTAGCAAGCGCAACAAAATCTGGTTGGCATGAAAGTAAGGAGTGCGAATATCGCCCATTATAAAATTCCTCTTGCCATTGTCTTACCATCCCTAAAGCTTCATTATTTAAAATAAAAACTTTAACTGGTAAAGAATGCTCTTTTAACACACTAAGTTCTTGCAGGGTCATTTGAAATCCAGCATCACCGACAATTGCAATAACTAGTTCTTCAGGCTTTGCGATTTGTGCACCTATTGCTGCTGGAAATCCGAAGCCCATTGTTCCTAAGCCTCCAGAAGTTACCCATTTATCTGGATTTTTCAGCGGATAATATTGAGCTGCCCACATTTGATGTTGCCCAACATCTGTCGTTACAATCGCTTCCCCTTTCGTAATTTCGTATAGCATATCAATTGCATATTGAGGTTTAATACGCTCTGCATGTTCTTTGTAAGAAAGAGGGTACTTTTCTTTTCTACTATTCAATAACGAAAGCCAATCATTGTGATGTACTTCCCCTTCTTTAAAGTTGAGTAGAGCTTCTAATGCTTGCTTTGCACTCGCAACAATAGGGATTTCAGTCGGCACATTTTTCCCAATTTCCGCTGGATCAATATCTATATGTGCGACAATCGCCTCTTTAGCAAAATAAGCTAAATTTCCAGTAAGACGATCATCAAACCTTGCACCTATATTAATAAGTAAGTCACATTCGTATAACGCCATATTTGCGGTGTATGAACCGTGCATTCCTCCCATCCCTAGAAATAGTTCATCATCTGGCGGAAACCCACCAAGACCAAGTAATGTATGAACAACTGGAATATGATATTTGCGAGCAAAACTTGTTAATTCTTTCGATGCTTTCGCATGCAATACACCTGCTCCAGCTAAAATTAACGGTTTTTTTGAAGTCGCAATCGCTTGTAATAATTTGTTTATTTGTAGTAGATTCGGTTCGTAATTAGGCTGGTATCCTGGTAAATCCATTTGTACATCACTACATCGCTCACCTTTCTCTACTACCATATCTTTCGGAAGGTCAATTACGACTGGGCCTGGTCTTCCTGTTCTAGCGATATGAAATGCTTCTTTAATAATTCGGGGTAAATCCGATGCTTTTCGTACTTGATAATTATGTTTTGTCACCGGCATCGTAAGCCCCATAATATCAGCTTCTTGGAAAGCATCACTCCCGATTAACGTTGTTGCTACTTGCCCTGTAAATACAACAAGTGGCAATGAATCAATCATCGCGTCAGCTAGACCAGTAATAACATTTGTAGCACCCGGTCCACTTGTTGCAATTACCACTCCTGGATTTCCTGTAATTCTTGCATATCCTTCAGCAGCATGAATTGCACCTTGCTCATGCCTCGTTAAAATATGCGGAATTTCACAATCATAAAGCGCATCATATAGAGGTAAAACCGCACCACCTGGATAACCAAAAATCACCTCTACTCCTTCCTTTTCTAGCGCTTCTAACAATAGCTGTGCACCAGTTGCCAGTTTCTCTTCCGTTTTTGAAGACATTTTTCTTATAAGCCCCCTTTTTTAAAACATTTATAAAATAAAAAAATCCTACGTCCACACTCCAGCTATGTGCTGAAGGGACGAAAGATTTCGCGGTACCACCCTTCTTTGCAAGATTACTCTTGCCTCAGTGACTCGGGATATGAGTCTAGCTAATAACGGAGCTACCGTCTAAGCCTAAACAAACGTTTCAGCTTAGCACTCAAGGGTGATGTTCGTCGACGTGAACCATCGGTTTCCAGCAACCACCGACTCTCTGTGAGGCTTCACAGTCAACTACTCCTCCCTATCAACGCTTTATCATGTCATAAGAGCTATTATCCAACTTTATTTTCTTCGTAAATTTTCTCTCCATCTTCTACAACTAATTTACGGAATTCTTCTAATAAACGATTCGTATGTGGCCCTGTTCTACCTAAACCAATCGTTCTTCCATCTACTGTCGTAACAGCAATTACTTCAGCAGCTGTTCCTGTTAAAAACACTTCATCAGCTACATATACATCATGCCTTGTAAATAATTCTTCTCTTACGTCATATCCAAGCTTTTCGCCGATTTCTAAAATCGCGTTTCGTGTAATACCTTCTAACGCTCCAGCAGAACTTGGTGGTGTAATTAATTTATTTCCCTTCACAATAAATACATTATCTCCAGAGCCTTCAGCTACATATCCTTGGTCATTTAACATAAGTGCTTCTTGTACTCCAGCTAATTTCGCCTCAATGCGAACTAAAATATTATTTAAGTAATTTAAAGATTTTACTTGAGGCGATAAAACATCCGGGCGATTGCGACGCGTTGCAACTGTTATAATCGGAATCCCTTTTTCATAATATTCTTGTGGAAATAAAGATAATTGCTCTGCAATTACTACTACATTTGGTTTCGTACAAGAATCGGGATCTAATCCCAAGTTCCCAGGTCCTCTTGATACAACGAGGCGGATATATCCATTAGATAGTTTGTTTTGTCGAATCGTTTCAACAACGATTTTCATTGCTTCTTCTAACGTATATGGAATTTCTAACATGATGGATTTCGCTGATTCATATAACCGGACAAGATGCTCTCTCAAACGGAAAACATTACCGCTATATACCCTAATTCCTTCGAACACTCCATCGCCATATAAATAGCCATGATCATATACTGAAACCTTTGCTTCGTCTTTTGGAACAAATTCTCCATTTAAGAAAATCCACTGCTCGTTCACTTGAAAGCGCCCCCTATGTTCTATGAGTTTTTTATTGTTTCCTAGTCTACTCTCCTTTTCAAATAAATCAAGTGAATTTTTAGAAAATTTTTAATTTTTAATCGTACGTACATCTTTGTTTATATTGATTTAATAACATTGTTAACGTTTACAAAAAGTCAAAAAAATTTTTTCGTCAAATTCTACTAAAAAAATATTTGTTTAAAAGAAGGGTTTTCGCCAATTGATACGAATCTATTGTATTCAATAAACGGACGTCCGATTTTATAAATCCGGGAATATACAACGACTTTTGGTGAAAAAGGGGGAAAATAACAAAAATAACGCTGTCTAAAAATAACATTCATATTTTTCATTTAGTAATCATAATCCTATTTTTAAAAAACAATTTGTCAAATTGAAGGAGGAAATAACAATGGCGTGTGTACAAATTAAAGGAACGAGACAAGAGGTAGTAGAAATGCTACAACTATTTGATCTAATGGATACGAAAGGATTTTGTAAATTCAATAATTACGTTGAAGTAGAACCAAATAGTAGGAAACATAACAACTACACAGCTTCAATCGATATTCAGTCTAATAACAGCTCAGCACAAGATACATTAAATGATCAATTCGTTAGTCAAATGCTTACTGGTGTATATAACGACTAAACAAATATTCTCTTCCTACCATTTTTTCATAAATATATGCTATGGACTTGAGCATACTAGCAACTAGATGGTAGGAGGTGAAAATTATGGCTAGAATTGGTGTTGAGAACTCTTTAACAGATGTTCAACAAGCTCTTCAGCAACAAGGACATGAAGTCGTTTCACTTAACTCTGAAAATGATGCACATGGGTGTGATTGTTGCGTTGTAACCGGGCAAGATTCTAATATGATGGGTATTGCAGATACATCGATAAAAGGATCTGTAATTAAAGCACATGGTTTAACAACAGATGAAATTTGTCAGCAAGTTGAAAACCGCACTTAATCATTTTTATCACATTATTTGTGAGCTAACATGTAAAGGGAATGGAATGGTCCCACTGATTATAGTTTCAATTTATTTATAGAAAGAGGGCTCCTTTTCAAAAGGAGCCCTCTTTTTTATATTCACCTAACGGGAAAGTAACATATACTGGATGAAAGCCCTACCTCTCTCTCATCATTACGGTTCCACTGACCGCTCCTTGATTCACTAGTATACATATAAAGCTTACATATACAATTTATAGGGTTTGTTCACAAAAGTTGTTGGTAAGACTACCCGATCTTTCGCAAACTTTTCGTATTATATTCATAAGATTTATTTACTTTACACTAGCTTTAACCGAGACACGAATTAAAATTCTAACACCAATACAATAACTTGTCAACATTTTTTACAAATTAAAAACAGACATTAACGGTTTGTCTGTTTTAGAATGGAGCTTTTTCTTTTATTACATATACAACAAAACCGCTTACTAACATACATAAGCCAACTACTAAGTTTTTGATATTAATCATAAATTCCTCTCCCTTATTCCACACATCATATATATTTACAGTTCAATTATTCCGATCGTCATAAAGCGCACTTTTTCTAATATATCATAATTCCTAAAAAATGCAAGTTCACTTTTGGCGACCATTCACAAATTTATCCACAGTGCTTGGCACAGTATTTAACGCTTTTTCAATTAAATGTGTACTACTATTGAGATGCAACACTTGCACACCGTTAGAACCAACTACTAAAAAAGCAACTGGGCTAATAGAAACCCCAGCCCCGCTTCCGCCTCCGAATGGATGACTTTGCTTGTTCTCTTTATGCTGCCCTTGTCCGCCGTTATGTTTTTCGGAAATAAAATCACCTTTAAAGTCACTTCCACCAGCTCCAAAACCAAAAGCCACTTGAGATACTGTTAATACTACATTTCCGTCAGCTGTTGAAACCGGACTTCCAACAATCGTATTTACATCTACCATCTCTTTTAAATTTGTCATTGCTGTTTTCATTAAATTTTCAATTGGATGTTCCATTATGTACTACACCCTTTCCTCATTATTCTTTTTTATACTTTCCAAAATAGAGGAAGTCATACTAAGTTTTCCTATTTTGAAAAAACATTTCCCACTTTCCAATTGGATATTACTCCCTGTACAAGTTCGGATAAAGTGAAACTTTAATCAGTGGAGGCTTTGTTCATCCCCCACTGATTATTAGCCCACACCAATCGGGCGTTCACGAGCCGCAGGGCTCCAGCCAAATTTTGAGGTGGGAGTCTTACTGCTCGAAAATAGCGGGATAAAAACAGTAAAGAGAAACATACTACTATTGAACCTTGTTATGAAAGGAGTCCTTACTTTGACTGAGAAATTTGATGAATATAAAAAAAGAGATCGAATAGATAGTGATTATAAAGAAGAATACGCAGCTGAAGTTGCACCACAGCGTATCGATTATGATGATAAAGATAACGATGATGTAAGATCGTCTGCAGCTGGATCGACTGCTGGTTTCATTGCTCTTGCCTTAGCAATATTATCATTATTCACATTCCCAACACTATTTGGTCTTGTTTCTGTTCTACTTGGTATTTACGCTTATAATCGCGGGGCTACTGTAACTGGCGGTACCGCTGCCATTGTGGGTGGTATCGCTGCACTCATTGCGATTTTATTCCGAGTGGCGCTTATTGGTTTATTGTTCTCTCTTTTTTAAAAAGAAAAAGGTATCTCGCTTTATGCGGGATACCTTATCCTGTAAATACATCTTCTGATGGATATTTAATTTTTTGTTTTGCTGGTCGTGCCAAAGAGAACACAAGTGTTAACGGTCCGATTAATCCACAAAACATAACAAACATAATAATACATTTTCCAAACGCCGATAGCTTCGCAGTAATCCCCATTGTTAACCCTACTGTACCAAACGCTGAAATTGTCTCAAATAATAACTGAATAAAACTGAAGTCTTCTGTAAGCATTAATACAAATACCGCTGTAAAAATAAGTATTTGACTAGCAACGACAATTGCTAACGCTCTCGTTACTGTCGACATTTTAATCGTACGCTGAAATAAAACAAAATCCTCTTTCTTTCTAAAGAAAGAAAGAACTGATGTAATTAAAATAACGAATGTCGTTAACTTAATTCCACCGCCTGTCGATACACTTCCCGCACCAATAAACATTAATACCATTGTAAATAGTATCGATGACTCTTCCATCCCCCCATAATCTACCGTGTTAAAACCAGCTGTACGAGGTGTAATTCCTTGGAAGAACGAAGCCCATAATTTTTCATTTAAAGATAAGTGCCCCAAAGTCTTCACATTATTATATTCCAATACAAAAATCACAATCATCGCAATAACATTAAGTGCTATCGTTCCAACAATCATGATTTTGGAGTGCAGTGATAATTTTCGGAAACTACGGCTATACCATATATCAATTAATACCGTAAATCCTAACCCTCCTATTACAATTAAAGAACAAATCCCAATATTAATAATAGGATCTCCTACGTATCTTGTTAAATTATCTGGCCAAAGCGCAAAGCCGGCATTATTATATGACGCAATAACGTGAAAAATACTATAGTATAAACCTTTTCCAAAACCAAACTCTGGAATAAAGCGAATCGATAAAAAGATAACTCCAATTAGCTCAATACAAATAGAAAAAATAAAAACACGTTTTACTAATTTCACAAGACCACCAATATTTGTTTGATTAAATGCTTCTCCAATTAATAATCGGTGGCGTAAACCAATTTTTTTCCCTAATACCCAAACAATTAAAATGGCTATCGTCATAAGACCGAGACCACCCGTTTGAATTAAAAACATAATAACAATTTCACCAAACATCGTAAACGTACTCGCAGTATCTACAACACCTAAACCGGTTACAGTCGCTGCCGACGTAGCTGTAAAGAAAGCATCTACCCAACTAATATGTACTTTCGTTGCAAACGGTAACTTTAATAACAATCCTCCGACCACAATTAAACAAAAAAAGCCTAATGCTAAAATTTGTGGTGGATTCAATCGTATAAAACGATTATACAACCCTTGTTTTTTTGCTACTTCCATATCACTAACTCCCTTTATCAAGTGAAGCTTTTATCCCCTCATAAATAAAGACTCTTTAAGAGCCTACAAGTAGCGGGATAAACCTTATATTCTTATAATATAGTTGAGCATAATCCTTTTTTTCATAGATTTCAACTTTTATTTATATTCAGACTCCTATCGTTTTACAAAAGAATATTTTCTATTATATCTCCACTTATACTATGACTCTTACAACAACTATTTTATCCCTTTTCAAATTCCCATATCTTTCACTCCAAGTTCACACGAGGGTCACATCTACCTTTTATAGTATATGTATCGGAGCTGTTCCTCCCTAATTTATAAGACATTCCCCAGTGTCTTGAACAGCTTTCCATCCCTAATTAAATTGACATAAATTGTCCCCTTCCTTGACCATCCTATATGTGATGGTCTTATTTTTTTATTCTTTCTATCTTTTATTTGAAACTCCCTCTCTCTTTCACTCCATGTTCACAAGAGGATCACATCCACCTTTTATAGTATATGTATCGAAGCTGTTCCTCCCTAATTTATAAGACATTCCCCAGTGTCTTTGAATAGCTTCCATCCCTAATTAAATTGACATAAATTGTCCCCTTCCCTTGACCATCCTATATGTGATGGTCTTATTTTTTATGCTCTCTTTCTTCTTACTTAAAACTCCCTCTCTCTTTCACTCTATGTTCACACCAAGGTCACATCCAACTTTTATAGTATATGTATCGAAGCTGTTCCTCCCTAATTTATAAGACATTCCCCAGTGTCTTGAACAGCTTTCCATCCCTAATTAAATTGACATAAATTGTCCCCTTCCTTTGACCATCCTATATGTGATGGTCTTATTTTTTTGTTTACTCTATCTTTTATTTAAAACTCCCTCTCTCTTTCACTCCATGTTCACACGAGGATCACATCTACCTTTTATAGTATACGTATCGGAGCTGTTCCTCCCTAATTTATAAGACATTCCCCAGTGTCTTGAACAGCTTTCCATCCCTAATTAAATTGACATAAATTGTCCCCTTCCTTTGACCATCCTATATGTGATGGTCTTATTTTTTTATTCTCTCTTTCTTCTTACTTAAAACTCCCTCTCTCTTTCACTCTATGTTCACATCTATCTTTTATAGTATATGTATCGAAGCTGTTCTTCCCTAATTTATAAGACATTCCCCAGTGTCTTTGAATAGCTTCCATCCCTAATTAAATTGATATAAATTGTCCCCTTCCCTAGGCCATCATGTGATGGTCTATTTTTTTTCCAAATACATAAATGTATTCTTTCCACATATTTCAGCAAAACTGGACTATATACATTGAAACAGACATTTTTATACTAAATATTCAGAAAATATTGTCAAAATAGGTATTTTTTCGGTATAATTAATTTAGAAAGCAATTTTACAAAAACAAAAGGGGGGTTTTTATTGAAACAAACAAAGGCAATCTTAATTGCATTATTTCTCGGTCTAGTTGTCGGACTCACTTTAAATTTAGCTGCTCCATCTATTTTTGAGCCATTGAATCAATATGCATTCAATCCACTTGGTCAACTGTTTATTCGCCTTATTAAAATGCTAGTTGTTCCTGTTGTGTTCATTTCTATCGTACTTGGGGCTGCTGGTCTTGGAGATCCGAAACAACTTGGAAGAATTGGTTTAAAATCAATTTCATTCTTTCTCGTAACAACAGCTGTCGCTATCTCTATTGCAGTTACATTTGCACTTATCATAAAACCAGGAGCTGGCGGTAACTTTAAAACAGACGGGCTTAAGTATGAAGGTGCAAAAACTGAAACATCTTTCGTTGATACATTGCTGAATATTGTGCCAGATAATCCAGCAAAAGCGATGGCTGATGGGAACATGCTACAAATTATTGCCTTTGCCGCATTGATCGGACTCGGTTTAGCTGTTTTAGGAAAACGAGTTCAAGGTGTCCATTCATTACTTGAACAGGGCAACGAATTAATGATGTATCTTGTTAATCTCGTCATGAAATTAGCTCCAATCGGAACATTCGGGTTGCTCGCTTCGTCCGTTGGTAAAATGGGTCTTGCAGGCGTCGCTGCGATGTTCAAGTATATGATTGTCGTTATGTTGGTACTCATTATTCACGGTGTCTTCGTATACGGCGGCTTATTAAAGGTACTAGCCAAAGAAAGTATTATTCGTTTCTTTAAACATTTCGCTCCGGTAATGGCAATTGGGTTTAGTACATCTAGCTCTAATGCGTCCCTTCCATTTGCCATGAAAACCGCCCAAGAAAAACTTGGAGTTCCAAAAGCGATAAGCTCTTTTGTACAACCACTAGGTGCAACGATTAATATGGATGGTACTGCTATTATGCAAGGGGTAGCAACTGTATTTATCGCTCAAGTATACGGCGTTGAACTTACATTACCACAATTAGCTATGGTCGTATTAACTGCTGTACTAGCTAGTATCGGTACTGCAGGTGTACCAGGTGTTGGACTAGTAATGCTTACGATGGTTTTAAATCAAGTAAATCTACCAGTAGAAGGCATTGCTTTAATTATCGGTATTGACCGCATTCTAGATATGTCTAGAACTGCTGTAAATATTTCCGGTGATGCAATTTGTGCAATGATTGTTGCAAAATCAGAAGAAAAATATAATACGGATCAATCTGCAGCATCTTAAATCAAAAAAGGAGTGAATCATTTCACTCCTTTTTTGATTTACTTCCTTTTTTCGAACGATATTCTTTTCCTTTATTATCATTTCCCGTTTCAAATTCAGTACTAAACTCCTGCTGGAATTGCCCTGATTTTGGTGAACCTTGATTTCCACTTCCTTGACTACCATTACGATTCGTCATATTTCTCCCTCCTTCCTTTATTAGTAGTATGGCGCTCTATCTTTTTTCATACACATTTTATTTTTTATCATCTATTACACACAGAAGAAGACCTTCCATATATGAGGAAGATCTTCTTTTTAATTAGGTAAGCGTTTTCTTATTTGTAATTATTTAAATAAGTTTTTTAGAAATAGATATCATTATATCCATTTCATCTTCTGAAAGTGCGGAAAATCTTTCTTGTAAATATTTCTTTTTCTCACCTTCCATTTTCGCAACTAACTCTTTCCCTTGTTCTGTAATCTCTAAATATACAACTCGGCGATCTGATGTAGAACGTGAACGAGTTACAAAGCCTTTATTAATTAATTTTTCTGTAACAGCTGTAATATGACTATTCGACACATTTAACTCATTAGCTACACGTGAGACCATTTCTTTATTCGTACGGTTCAATATTCTAAGGACAATGAACTCATTCCACGGTATGTAACCACCAAATATTTTTCCAATATCATTACGCAACGTGCGAAACATTGCAAAAACATTTGTCGATAGTTCTTCCATTAATTGTTCTCGATTTTGAGACAACTTTGACAGCCCCTTTTATTTAATTTAGTTAAATAAAAACCTTATTAATAATTTTACACGAAATCTTACTTTTTGTCACCTTATTTCCCCATAATTCGTAGTTTTTTAATAGATATTTCATGGTACAATGAAATTGATTTTCCAGAAAAAGGAGTTGGGGCAATGAGTGAAGAAGACAAACTTTCTAGTCTCAGTCTAAAAGATAAGACTATTATTATTAGTGTTGTTATTCTTATTCTCATTATATTCTTTGCATTTATATTTTTTGTATATGTAGGAATCTTTCATATTACAGGTATAGAATATTCATCAAGAACAGCTCTACTACTCTTTTTTTTACTCATTCTTTTATTAGACGGTATTACATATTTTATATTCATTTTCTTTAAAGTGCTCCTACATCCAATGATGACAAGTATGCCCAATTGGCTCTCAATTGCTCTGCTCTCTATAATTGAAATTACGTTAGATTGGTTTGTCATACATACCGCCGATGACTGGATAGAGAGTGTACAAATGCCCAACATAGCTGAATTATGTGTCGCACTATTCCTTTACACACTAAATAAATTATTTAGTGATAAGAAAGAGTAAGAATACAAGCTTTTCTATATAAAAATTGGTACAATAAAAATAAATCATACTAAAGAGGTGTTACTTATGAACTTACTACAATGGGCTGATAAAGGCATGTCCTTTGATACATATGTGAATGAAATGAAAGTAAACCAATACGAGCTACTACACATTTACAATAACTTTTTAATTCCAAATGAATTACTTCCAGTTTTAGAAGAACGTCAAAATGATGGCTGGCGCGTTATCGTATTAACAGCTGACTGGTGCGGCGACGCTCTTTTATGTGTACCTGTTATGAAACGAATTTCTGAAGTTGCAAATATTGATATGCGTTTATTAATTCGCGATGAAAACTTAGAGTTAATGGATCAATACTTAACAAACGGAACAGCACGTGCGATTCCAATCTTTATTTTCATTGATAAAGACGGAAATGAACAAGCCGTCTTTGGACCACGCGCTCCAAAAGTACAAGAATTAGTAACTTCAATGCGCGCTACATTACCTGAAAAAGAAGATCCAACATTCGAAGAGAAACAAAAAGAAATGTATGCTAATTTCCGTGCTACATTAGCTGATGATACTTCTCTTTGGGAACATGTAATGGAAAGCATGATTGAGAAAGTAGTAAAATAAAAAACCTGCCGATTTCGGCAGGTTTTTTATTTTACTAAATTATAATCCTTTTTTCTGAGAATATACAGCATCTACGCACGCTGCTAAACGTTCCATTTCACCCATGTATATTCCACGTGTCATCCACCCAGTCAACTTGTACATAATCTTATATAAAAAATTCTTCGGTTCAAATTCTACGATTAAAGTAAGAGATGTACCTCCTTCATCCTCTTCTAACATATAAGTTGCAGCTGTATAACCTTGCTTCATCTCACATCCAACTGAAACGATATACGGTTCATCATACTCTAAAATTTCCGCCTCAAATTCATATATTTTCTTCCCCATCTTTTGCACAGATATATATTTGTCACCTTCACGAGGGTTTTCAACATCTATATTTGAAGGATACCTATTTTCTACCATAAAGGTACTCCATTCTAGTATTTTCTCGTCATTGTGTACATAATCAAATACAACATCAATTGGTGCTGGAATTACTATTTCTATTGCAAAACTCACTAAATTGCTCCTCTCAAATACCCTATCGATTTCCTTAAAATTATTATAACGAAATCATTATGGCATATTTCACATGGTGAAATACAAGTAATTGAAGGTAAAAGTTTCATTTTTCTCTCTCTATAAAAAAATACCCTACAGAGTAGACTTTTTTTTCAAGTGTCTATTCTATAGGGTATTGCTGATATTTTATACTTACATAATGAAGAAATAGAATACCGCAGCTAAAATGAAACGGTAGTAAGCGAACGGTGTTAGTTTTACACGACCTAATAATTTTAAGAATGAAACAATTGCAAGCATCGCAACAACGAATGCTGTAATAAATCCAGTTGCAAATAACGGTATATCAGCCACGCTTAATATATCCCAGCTTTTAATTAAATCTAAGGCACTTGCAGCTACCATCATTGGCACCGCTAGAATAAATGTATATTCCGCTGCCGCTGTATGCGAAACACGTGCTAATAAACCACCACTTATTGTTGATCCAGAACGAGAAAATCCTGGCCAAAGTGCTAAACATTGGAACATTCCGATTGTAAATGCTTGCTTATATGTGATTTCATCTAACGTTCTTGCTGTACTTGGTTTTGAAAACTTCTCAGCAACAATCATTAAAATACCACCAGCTACTAAACTAATAACAACCGGTCCTGGACCGAATAAAACTTCTTTAATTGCGCTATGGAATAGTACGCCGAGTATGCCGGCAGGAATCATCCCGATAATAATATGTAATAGATTTAAAGATGGTCCATCAGTTACTTTCCCTATTCCAACTAATGACCATAAACGTTTCCAAAATATAACAACAACTGCTAAAATCGATCCCAACTGAATAACAACTTCGAAAACTTTCGCTCTATCGTCTTCAAATCCAATTAAGTGTCCTGTTAAAATCATATGTCCTGTTGATGATACTGGTAAAAACTCTGTTAAACCTTCAACAGCACCCATGATTAATCCAATTAACCAATCAGCCACAAGTAGTGCCTCCTTAATAACGAATATGTAATTTTTCACACCTTATCATAATACCTTATCCCTTTTCAAAGTGCATCCTTTTTTTATTGATTTCATTTGTTGTATACGCTTATTTCTTTTCTATTTTCTGATTAAATTGTATGATAATAAGAGTTTGTTTTTTACGTTGAAAGGGGATTTTATGAAAGAAACTACTTCATTCTCACAAAAGTTAAAGCAATTTTTATTACTCTTTTTCCCGATTTTTGTAACGCAAATGTCATTATTTGCGATGAGCTTTTTTGATACGACAATGTCAGGACATGCGAGTCCTATTGATTTAGCGGGTGTTGCTATCGGAACAAGTATATGGCTTCCCGTTAGTACCGGCTTAACAGGAATTTTAATGGCTACTACTCCTATTGTTGCACAGCTCGTTGGATCAAAGAAAAAGGAGGACGTTCCCCACATTGTCATTCAAGCAGTATATTTAGCAATTTGTGCTAGTTTCGTTGTTATCCTTATCGGATTCTTCGCTGTTTCACCTATTTTAAATGGCATGCAATTAGAAGAACCCGTGGAACGTATTGCAGCACAATTTTTAATTATTATTGCAATTGGAATTATCCCTTTATTTACTTACACTGTTTTACGCGGGTTTATTGATGCATTAGGAAAAACTCGAACAACGATGATTATTACATTACTATCATTACCAATTAATGTAGTATTAAATTACTTATTAATTTTTGGTCACTTTGGCTTTCCAAAACTCGGTGGTGTTGGTGCGGCAATCGCTTCTGCAGCAACCTATTGGTGTATTTTAATTATTACGGTTATTATTATTCGTACGAAAGAGCCTTTCGCTTCTTTCAATATCTTTAAACAGTTATACCGCCCTTCCTTTACAATCTGGAAGGAATTCCTGAAACTTGGCGTCCCTATCGGATTTGCTATCTTTTTTGAGACGAGTATTTTCGCTGCGGTAACACTTATGATGAGTAATTTTAGTACGACAACAATAGCAGCACATCAAGCAGCTATGAACTTTGCTTCCTTGTTATATATGACTCCTTTAAGTTTAGCAATGGCAATGACGATAGCCGTTGGATTTGAAGTTGGAGCAAAACGATACAATAATGCGAAACAATATGGGTTTATCGGAATTGGGTTAGCCCTTGCTTTCGCTCTTTTATATTCAATCCTTCTTTATTTCTTTGATGATGAAATTGCTTCTATTTATACGACAAATGCAAATGTCCATCATTTAGCTAAAGAATTTCTTATATTCGCGATTTTATTTCAAATTTCAGATGCGATTGCAACTCCAGTACAAGGAGCACTTCGTGGTTATAAAGACGTAAATGTTGCCTTAATTATGACATTAATAGCTTATTGGGTAATAGGTCTACCTCTTGGCTACATGTTAGCAACTTATACTGACTGGGCAGCAAAAGGTTATTGGATCGGTCTTATTATCGGTCTAGCATTTGGAGCAATCTTCCTGCTTATCCGTCTCTTTCAAGTACAAAGAAAATATACAACGCAAAGCAGCCGCTAATGATATAGCGGCTGTTTTCTTCATGCATATTTTTTCTTGTAACGTGTAACATAATGAAAAAGAAAGGTGGATACATATGGACGAAAAACAAAAGAAACAATCATTCGATGAAGAATTCGCCCCTGAAATTTCACCTGGATATCGGCAAGATGTACATAAGCCACCTAAATATAAAAATACTTCTTTTTTAATGGGCATTACCATTTTCGCAGCTGTATTACTCGTGCTCATCATTTTCGTCTATTTTTAAGGAAGGGTGGTCTATTATATGAAGAAACAAGATTCAAATCGTTCAAAAAGAACTGTTAAAACAGAAAAAGGATATGCAGGAGATTCTGTTCATACACTGAAACAAGTTGAGCAAGGAAATTTATACATTGCTCAAAAAGAACTTGGTCAACAAAATGAAAATCTTTAAAGTCCCTCTGCTTCTAGAGGGTTTTTTATTGTACGTACTGTTTTTGATCTAACACCATAAATATATTATTAACCTTTACAATTTTCATGTCATAATTTAATTTCATTTCACTTCTCTTACCATTTTCAATACCAGCAACGTACGCTACAGCATGATAGCGAAAACTCTCATCTGTCTCTTCACGTATCTCTTCGTTTGTAAATTTATACTCTAAATCCCGAAAACGGTTTGGGTAATAATTTTCTATTAACTGTTCATACCCTCTATTTACAAATATTTCTTCACCTTTTCGTTTCACATCTTCTTTATTATTAAACTCAAACACTGATAGTTGCACTGTCACAAAGTGTTCTCCTATCATTTTCATTTCTTTATCAGTTAAAGTTTCTATACTTTTGTTCTTTAATTCCTTATTTAACTCGTAGCGATCTATCGGTTTAAAGGTAGCAAAAACCTCCTCTTTATATGGCCAAAACAATCCAAAAGCGATACATAGAGAAATGATTAATATTCTTTTCTTCGTAATGCACCCCACCCTCCTCCATAATGATAGTTATATTTTAACATATAGAAAGAAAATTCTGATATCATAAAGTGGAATAACCTACCTTTAACTTAGAAACGAGGAACAATTATGGACTCTTACAAACAATATATAAAAGAAGCTCTACCAGATCTTTCTATACATTCATATATGCAAAATGAAGAAGGGTGGGATAATATAACGGTTATTATAAATGATGAACTACTATTTCGTTTCCCACGAAAACTTGAATATGCAAACCGAATTCCGTTAGAAAAAGAACTGTGCACAATTCTTTCTCATTCATTACAAGAAATCGAGATTCCTAAGTATCATTTATTGTATAAGAATGATTGTAATACTGTTCCATTTTGCAGCTATTATCCTCTCATTCATGGTGAACCGTTAACAAGTGAACTAGTTGCAAAGCTAGAGAAAAAAGAACTTGAAGTAATTATTACACAATTAGCCACTTTCCTTGCGACTTTACATAGTATTCCTTTAAAACGTGTTGAAACGCTAGGATTCCCTATTGAAAAAACACTTATCTACTGGAAAGAGCTACAAACAAAATTAAATCAATATCTTACTAACAATCTTACTTCATTACAGAAATCAGCCTTAAATCGTTTATTCGAAAATTCCTTTGCCAATATAGCTAAATCTACCTTTCAAAATACAATCATTCATGCTGACTTTACACATCATCACATTTTATTTAATACGCAGAACAAAACCATTTCAGGTGTTATCGATTTTGGAGATGCTCAAATTGGCGATCCCGCTTTTGATTTTGCTGGGCTATATTATGATTTCGGTCATGAGTTTACTACATCTGTATATGAACAATACAGTGCACTTATTTCTCACCGCGATCCATTACTCATTCACCGCATCACTACCTTTTATCAATACAGCCCTTTACTACATAACCTTATTTATAACATTGAAACAAACAACGAAATAACATTAAAGAAGAATGAAGAACAGCTTAAAGCAATACTACAGGGACGAGATTAAATTCTCTCCCTATACTCTCTCTCCTCATACATCATTAACTTTTTATCCATTTCAACAATAACTTTATACAATTGAAATGCCTGTAAAATTTGCAGTTGAATTCCAAAAGGAGCATTCTGTTCTTTTAACCATTGAAATACTGCCGTTTCATCTTTCATTGATTATTCCTCCTCTTATTAAAATCTGCTACTCATATACCGTAAATGATGAAAAGCTTTTCATGTCAATAATAAAAAGGATGCAACATTGCATCCTTTAATGTACTATATTTTTCTTCTGCTTCGCTTCTTTCTTTACTTCTTCCCTTTGGCATTCACTACGAAACGCACAACTCATACACTCAGAACGAAAATGACGCTCTGTATAGTGCTCAGGTTGCTGCAACATTTCTTTCATTCTAAATAAATCATCCATTCCAGTTATAATATCTTCCTGCTTTGGAATGTACTCATACTTAGTTCCTTCTATTAAATTAATAACTTCAATTTTCCCCGGAAGAATACCGAAAGCTTTATAACTGAATACTGTCATTAGCTTCTGACAAAGAGCAAGCATTTCCTCATCCGCATCGACAACATACTTTTTAATTACAAACGATTCAGCACTCCACTCACCAACTTCAAATGTCAATGACATGTGGACACCTAACTCTTCCATATATGTTTGAAACTTCTCATATAAAAATAACGGCGGTGCCTGACTATCATCCCTTTCAACAAACTGTAATAAGTGATCAGTTAGCTTCGCTAAAACAATATAGTACTCCGCCTTTGAAGCAAACATATTGATTCTTACTTTTTTCCAATACTTTTCTATTAATATTAAAAGTACAATTTTCGTTTGTTGGCCCGCAGGTAGCGTGTAATATTCATTAATAATTTGATTCACAATCATTTGCGCTATTTGTTGCCATTCAAATGAAGAAGGTTCTCTTCTTTTTATATGACGGAAATAAAATTTATGCGGACAACGCATAAAATCATACAAATGGTAATCTGTCATCGTTTTGATTGAGATTTTCTCATGCAATTGCTCTTCATCTCCCTTCTGCCATTAAGAAAGGTGTTTTACGAATTCAGCTCCAAACTGTAAACATTTTTCTACATCTTCATCTTCTGGCGTTAATTCTACTTTCAATCCTTCTAACACAACTGCTGCCCCGCGCTCCTGCAGCTTTTCTATTAAAATATCAACCGCTACCCCGTATTTCGGATAAGCCGAATCACAAGAACCGAATGCAGCTGCTTTTTTACCAGTTAAGTTAATAGAATCCATTGCATCATAAAAATCTAAAAAATCATCAGGAAGATCACCATCTCCCCAAGTATAAGCGCCTAAAATAATCCCGTCATATTGCTCTAATATAGAAGCTTCTGGTGTATCCATAATATCAATTACTTCAATCTCATTTTCTGTTTCACGAATCGCACCCGCAATATGGTCAGCCATTTCCTCTGTATTTCCACTCATACTTGCAAAAATCATTACTAACTTACTCAACTGAACCTCTCCTTTTACCTTGTATCTCTTTTTCGGTTTGAAGCGTACTCTTCTCATCTACATATTCAGAACGAATTACATTTCGTTGCCATTCAATATGCTTATCAACATCTTTATTTTTTAATCCCCTTCGTAAAAGGTGAAATGTTTTTCTCATTAAGGTTCCTCATCTGTTTCATTGATAATAATTATCAATTTCAATTATACCATTAGATTAATTGAAATTGATTATCAAAGTCAATAACTATTTTTTAAAAAATAGTTAAAATGTACAAGCTTGTCCGTTAGCTATTCATATACTATAAATGAGCATAGTTCTTTCTCAGCCCTCTCTGACGGAAGAAATAAAAGCAACTGCAATAGAGTGCAGTTGCCTTTTTTTATGCTTTATCAGTTTCTAGTAGTCTTATAGTTGTCTCTAAAAATAGTTCCACTCCATTAATTAAAGCCGATTCATCCACATCAAATTTCGGATGATGATGTGGATAACAAGTATCAATATTTTTATTCCCTGTTCCTAATTTAATGAAACAACCAGGTGCTTTTCTTAAATACGCTGAAAAATCTTCTCCTCCCATAGAAGGTTCAAGATGCACAATACGCTGATTTCCGAACAATTTTATCGCACTTTTTTCTACTATTTTCGTAATGTACTCATTATTAACAACTGGATCATATCCGTAACGATACGTATATGTATAATCTCCCCCATGTGCTTCTGTAATTCCTTTTACAATTTGCTCAATTTTCTCTTTTGCTTCCTCTCTTAATGTTTGATTAAAAGATCGAACAGTTCCCATTAAAGCTGCTGCACTAGGAATGATATTATCGGCCATCCCCCCATGAAATTGTGTAACTGACACTACTCTATGCATAAAAGCACTTGTATTTCTTGATACGATATGTTGTAAATTTGTAATAATTTGTGCTCCGATAGCAATAGGATCTATCGTTTCTTCTGGTCGTGCCGCGTGACCACCCTTTCCTAAAATTTCAATTGTAAATACGTCTGGTGCTGCCATCATAGGGCCATATACAATTCCTATCTTTCCACTTTCTAATCCAGACATAACGTGCAAACCTACTACATAATCGACGCCGTCCATAACACCGGCCTCCACCATTTCTTGTCCACCACCGGGATACACTTCCTCTGCGTGCTGAAAGAACAGACGGATTTCGCCTGCAAAATCTTCCTTCATATTTGCTATCGTCTCTGCTGTACTTAATAAAATAGCTGCGTGAGCATCATGCCCGCATGCGTGCATTACACCTTTATTAACCGATCCATATGGCTTTAGTGTCTCTTCTTGAATTGGTAATGCGTCTATATCCGCTCGAACAGCAACTACTTTTCCTTTTTTCACGCTCCTTTTAATTGCTAGTACACTGTACTTAGTCGGTCTTGTTACTTCAAAATAAGAAAATGAACATAATGTATCATATATAAATTGCGAAGTTTCTTTTTCATGAAATGATAATTCAGGATATGTATGGAGATACCGTCTCCATTTAATGATATTTTCCTCTGAAATAAAACTCCTCCACTCTCTTTTCATAATAATTACCTCCTTTTAAAAGGCTCTATACCTTGAAAATGTACTAAGTACCCAGTGATTATTAACCCACTCCAATTCAGGAATAACAAAACAAATATTATATTTTCCCGCCTTCTCACAATCCACTTTTATACATTCACACAATCCACTTCCTATTTACATGTCAAACCCATTACAAATTTATGCTGAATGTAATATAATTGCTAAGTTAGGGATTTTCTTTTTTAGTATTTAGTGCTAATATCAGAAAAGAGCCTTTTGACTTATTTTTACCTAAAATGTGGGATTTTGTTTTTTTCACAATAATGTAGGACATGATACCTACAAAGAGCTATTATTTCATTAAGCGAGGGAAAGACATGGAAAGATTAAAAGAGATATGGTCTCAACCACTCACACAATGGGTTGCAAAGACGGTTTATTACCTTGCAATTTTATTTGCATTGCTTTGGTTGTATGGATTCCATGATACAAACACAAGTACATTTATTTACAACGAATTTTAGGGTGGGAACGTTATGAAGTTATTAGAACAAATTGAAAAGTGGGCTGTAGAAACGCCTGATCAAACCGCTTTTGTTTGGCGAGATGCGAAAATTACGTACAAACAATTAAAGGAAGATTCTGATGCGTTAGCACATTGGATTTCTTCTGAGTATCCAGATGATCGTTCACCAATTATGGTTTATGGCCATATGCAACCTGAAATGATTATTAACTTTTTAGGTTGTGTAAAAGCTGGACATGCTTACATTCCTGTAGATTTATCTATCCCAGCTGATCGCGTACAACGTATCGCTGAAAATTCTGGTGCGAAATTACTTTTATCAGGAACTGAAGTAACTGTAACTGATTTACCAGTTCGCATTGTAAGTGAAGACAACTTAAAAGATATTTTCTTTACTCATAAAGGGAACATTCCAAATCCTGAACATGCGGTAAAAGGTGATGAGAACTTCTACATTATTTACACATCAGGAAGTACAGGTAATCCGAAAGGGGTTCAGATTACTTATAACTGTCTTGTTAGCTTTACAAAATGGGCTGTAGAAGATTTCAACTTACAAACAGGGCAAGTATTCTTAAACCAAGCACCTTTCTCATTCGATTTATCTGTAATGGATATTTACCCATCGTTAGTAACAGGTGGTACACTTTGGGCAATCGATAAAGATATGATTGCACGTCCAAAAGACTTGTTTGCTTCTTTAGAGCAATCGGATATACAAGTATGGACTTCGACACCATCTTTCGCAGAAATGTGTTTAATGGAAGCCTCTTTCTCTGAAAGTATGCTACCAAACATGAAAACATTCTTATTCTGCGGTGAAGTGTTACCAAATGAAGTAGCTAGAAAATTAATTGAGCGTTTCCCGAAAGCAGCAATTATGAATACGTACGGTCCAACAGAAGCTACTGTTGCTGTAACAGGCATTCACGTTACAGAAGAAGTGCTTGATCAATACAAATCACTTCCAGTTGGCTACTGTAAATCAGACTGTCGCCTTCTTATTATGAAAGAAGATGGTACAATTGCACCTGACGGTGAAAAAGGTGAAATCGTAATTGTCGGTCCAAGCGTAAGCGTTGGCTATTTAGGAAGCCCTGAATTAACAGAAAAAGTATTTACCATGATTGATGGTGAGCGTGCCTATAAAACAGGTGATGCTGGCTATGTAGAAAATGGTCTTCTATTCTATAATGGTCGTCTTGATTTCCAAATTAAGCTTCATGGTTATCGAATGGAATTAGAAGAAATCGAACATCATCTTCGCGCGTGTTCTTACGTAGAAGGTGCAGTTGTTGTTCCAATTAAAAAAGGTGAAAAGTATGATTACTTATTAGCGGTTGTTGTTCCTGGAGAGCATTCGTTTGAAAAAGAATTCAAATTAACATCTGCAATCAAAAAAGAACTCAATGAGCGATTACCAAATTACATGATTCCACGTAAATTCATGTATCACTCTTCTATTCCAATGACACCAAATGGAAAGGTAGATCGCAAAAAATTATTGAGTGAGGTTACAGCATGACCGCATATGGATCATTTTATTTTTTCGCTATAGTAGGCATTTTATTAATACCTACTATCATAGCTGGATTAAAAGGTAAAATGTTGCGTAAATATAATGCCGTTTTAACATTAGTAATGCTCGTTATTATCTTCTCTGATAAACCGAAGCAAGCAATCATGTTAGCCGCATTTATTATTTGGCAATATGCCCTTATTAAAGGCTATTTAATTTTAAGAAAACAAAATAATAGTACATTCACGTTTTGTATAGCTGTTATTTTATCGATTTTACCGCTTATTTTGGCAAAAATTGCACCGTTTGTACCTGAATTGCATTTTATTGTTTTCGCAGGTATGTCTTACGTAACATTTAGAGCTGTACAGATGGTCTTTGAAGTTCGTGATAATTTAATTAAAGAACTTTCCTTCTTTAATTTCTGGGAATTCGTTTTATTCTTCCCTGCGATTTCAAGTGGACCTATCGATCGTTACCGTAGATTCCAAAAAGATATTCAAAAGCCGCCTAGTGCTGAGGAATATCAAAAGTTACTATATACAGGGATTAACCGTATTTTCCAAGGTTTTCTGTATAAATTTATAATCGCGCACTTGATAACAACATATCTTGTAAAGGCAGTATTCGCCAATCAAGATACACTTTTATCTAATGTGATTTTTATGTACGCTACTAGCATGCAGTTATTCTTTGACTTTGCAGGTTATAGTGCATTCGTAATTGGTATCAGTTACATGATGGGAATTAAAACTCCAGAAAACTTTAATAAGCCATTCCTTAGTCGTAACATTAAAGACTTCTGGAACCGCTGGCATATGAGTTTATCATTCTGGTTCCGTGATTTTATTTACATGCGTTTCGTCTTTTTTGCAACGAAGAAAAAGTTAATTAAGAACCGTTACACAATTTCGTATATCGGTGCATTTTTAAACTTTTTCATTATGGGAATTTGGCACATCCAAGGAAGCGCTGTTGCGCAATATGTTATTTATGGTCTATATCATGCCGCACTGTTTATTTTATTCGATATTTTCGAACGAAAAAACAAGAAGCATAAGTTTTGGCCAAACAATAAATTTACACACGTCCTTGCGATTGTAATTACGTTCCACGTTGTATGTTTCGGTTTCCTGATCTTCTCTGGACACCTTAACAGATACTTTTAATGCACCCTTCTTATACTATTAAGAAGTTGCACATATAATATATTTCGGATATAAAGGAGATTTTAAAAATGGCAGAATTCAAAGAGCAAGTATTAGATATTTTAGAAGAAGTATGTGAAAACGATATTGTGAAAGAAAACTTAGATGTTCAATTATTTGAAGAAGGTATTCTTGATTCTTTCGCTGTAGTATCTTTATTAGTAGAATTCCAAGAGCGTTTAGAGATTGAAGTTTCTATTTCTGATTTTGACCGCGATGAGTGGGCTACACCAAATATGGTTATTAAAAAGTTAGAAGAAATCCGATGAACAAAGTGAAATTTGGTCCGATGCTTTTAGCATTGGCCCTTTTTGCTGTATTCTTACTTATTCCTACGCGCTTCCTACTCCCACTTTTAAGTGATGAGAAAGTAGAACAAGCTGCGACTTCTTTAAAAGAAGAAAAGATTCAAAGTATGATTTTACAGCAAAAGATGTTAGCAGACCCGAAATATCTTCCGATGTACGGTTCATCGGAATTCGCACGTATGGATGCTTTCCATCCATCGAATTATTTCAAAGTAAAGCCTGAAGGATTCACACCATTCCTACTTGGGCGCGGTGGAACACAAGACCTTGTACATGTATTAAACTTCACATCTACAATGGATCAATTGAAAGATAAGAAAATGATATTCGTTCTTTCTCCGCAATGGTTTGTACCACAAGGTATTGATGAGACACACTTTGCACCTAACTTTTCAAAACAACAAGGTTACCACTTCATTTTCAACGATGATTTAAAACCTGAAATGAAAAAACAAATTGCAAAACGCTTATTAAACTTTGAGATTGTTAAAAAAGAAACTTTATTAAAAATTTCGCTTGAAGGTATCGCCTACGATGATACAAAGTATAAAGTAAAAGCACTTGCTGCTAAACCTTTCGCTTATATTTATCGTAACATTCTAGATCGTAAAGATTTATTTACAGTTATGTTTAATATTAAGCCGCATAAAGAACAGCTTGATCCATCATTGAAACAAATGAACTGGGAAGAAGCTCGTAAGCATGCTGATCAAACAGGTGCAGTAGAATCAAGCTCTAACGAATATGGCATCGAAGATGATTACTTCAATAGCAAAATTAAGAAGAAATTAAAACAACGTGAAGGTTACTTAAAAAATGATGCTTATGACCAATCACCAGAATATGAAGATTTACAAATTGTACTTGATTTATTAAAACAATCTGGCGCAAAACCGCTCTTCATTTCTGTTCCTGTAAAAGGTCCTTGGTATGATTACGCTGGCTTCCCGAAAGAAAAACGCGAATTATACTACAATAAAGTTCATGAGCAAATTAAGCAAGCTGGCTATCCAATTGCTGATTTCTCAAATCATGAATATGATAAGTACTTCTTAAAAGATCATATGCACTTAGGTTGGAAAGGCTGGGTTTACATCGACGAAGCTATCCAACAATTTTATAAAGCAAACTAACGAAAAGACCGCTTGAATTATTCAAGTGGTCTTTTTTTATATACATCTTGTAATTGTTCAATTACGTTCTCTGCTTCTTTCATGACACGTTTCACTACGTGCTGAGCTGATTCCGTTCGTGCTAATGATGATGCTTGTCCCGCCCAAAGCGACATATACTCTTCCTTATTTTGCTTCGCTGCTTCTTGACGTATTTTTGAAGTTAATACGTTTTGCACTGGATACATCGGTAAATTCTCTTCTCTTCCTTCATGTTTCTCTATAAATTCATTACGAATACCCCGTGCATATTTCCCGGAAAACGCACGGGTTACCGTTGTACTCGTATCTGTACTATGTAAAATCGCCTCTTTATACACGTCATGCGTAATACTTTCTTCACTCGTTAAAAAGGCTGATCCCATTTGAACAGCCTCTGCCCCTAACGCAAATGCCGCAACAAGCCCTTGCCCATTCATTACACCACCTGCTGCAACAATCGGGATATGAGGTACTTCCGCTACTAATTGCGGGATTAATGCAAATGTACCAATCATCGCATCTTGTTCTTTCCCAATAAACGTTCCTCTATGCCCTCCTGCCTCGCTACCTTGCCCGACAATAATATCTACCCCTAACTTAGCAAGTGCTTTCGCTTCCGCTACATGGGTAGCTGTTCCGATAACTTTTATCCCTTCCTTTTTCAAATCATCTATTTCTTCTTTTTCTAACGTTTGAAATGCAAAACTAACGACTGGTACCTTTTCCTCTAATAATACTTGTAATTGTTCTTTATAGCTTTTTGGAAGTTTTAAAGTCTTTTCTTCCTCTATACCTAATTCTCTATTCACTCCACTAAGTAATACTTTCGCCTCGTTTACCTTCTCTTCTTCTATCTGTATCTCTTTCGTTAAAAGTAAATTAACACCGAAAGGCTTATTTGTTAGTTCCCTTATTTTATAAATCGCTTCACGGATTTGTTCTGGGCTCATATACCCTGCTCCAAGCGTACCTAATCCTCCGCTATTACTCACAGCTGCAACAAGTTCTGACGTTGTAATCGCTCCTGCCATACCTGCTTGAATGATCGGATACTTAATTTGTAATATATCTATTACTCGACTTGTAAACATCATTTTCCCTCCTACTTTCCCTATACCTTCTTTATATGACATGCTTTCCCCTTCTTTTACAAGGATTGAACTTTCGCTCAAGCGAATATATTGAAAGAGAAGGAGGCTGAGAACAATGATTTATCCAAATGCGTTGCAAAAAGGTGATACAGTAATGGTTATTGCACCGTCTGGTCCACCAACACTTGAGAATATATTAAAAGGTGTGAACGTATTACAAGAGATGGGATTATCCGTAATAATTGGAAAGAGTGTTTATGAAAAATATGGATATTTAGCTGGAAGTGATCAAGTTCGTCTTGATGATATACATGAAGCATTTACAAATACTGAGGTCAAAGCAGTCTTTTGTGCACGAGGTGGTTACGGCAGCGCTCGTCTCCTCCCTTACATTCAATATGAAATCATTCAACGGAATCCAAAGATTTTTTGGGGATATAGCGATATTACGGCTTTACATACTGCCTTTTCACGTTATGCGGAGCTGGTTACTTTTCATGGTCCAATGATTGAAGAATTAGGAAAAGGTATAGATTCTCTCTCCTTATCTTCTTTCAATCAACTATTCCATCCGTATTCATCTATCTTATATGCATCAGAATGTATCGTACCTACCTCTCCATGTACAGTTACAGGCACATTAGTTGGAGGGAATTTAACTGTGTTAACAAGTATAATTGGCTCGCCCTATGAGATAAATACGTCAAATAAACTTTTATTGCTTGAAGATATTGGTGAAGAACCGTACCGCATTGACCGGATGTTAAATCAACTACTTTTATCTGGACAGTTTAATGAATGCAGCGGCGTTATTTTTACAAGTTGTCACGACTGCAACCCTTCTAAGCCATCTCAATCATTGCAAACAATATTATATGAATATTTCACGCCATATAATATACCTGTGTTATTCGGTTTACCGATTGGACATATAAGTCCAAATATCGGTATTCCCCTCGGAGCTACAGCAACAATAAATACAACTAACAAAACTGTTTCTATTTCTTCTGGTATAGCCACTCCATGTTCAAATTAAAAAGGAAAAGCTTAGCAGCTTTTCCTTTTACTTATAATAATTAAAGATTCGTCCTGATGCTATCTCTGCAATTTCTTCTGGAATAAATGTTTTACTCATATCTGTTCCAACATTTAATACAGCTGTCGCATCTTTCTCGATGCTACCCAATAATTCTTTTCCACGTATCGTAATAAGGGGTGTACCTTCTGGCAACACATCTTTTACAAATTTCAATTGTGTAAAGAACGGAACGATCCATCTACCCTCTCCTTGGAAATGACGCAAACGAAGTGTTCCTTCCGTTGCCCCGTCTTCTGCTTCAAGTGAGCCAGCAACATAAAACTCCGTTGTTAAGAGCAATTCATAAAATTCCTTTTGCTTTTGTTTATCATCTCCTGCTAAAACGAGTACTTCTTCTATTTTCTTTACTGGAATTTGCTCCATATGATGCCACCCCTATTTTCAAAATGATTATACTTAGATTATACGAAATATTCTTATTTTTTTCTACATAATTCCACAATTATTTTCTTAAAATAATTTTAAAACACCTTCAGTCGTAACGATTTTGGCAAATTCATCATGTAAGTTTACAAGTGTTATATTGTGAATGTCCTCTGCACTATACTCTGTCCCGTCCAGACCTTTACGATTGAATGTAGCCGTCGCATCGCTCACTAAATACGTTGTAAGCCCTAAATTACCTGCCATCCGTGTTGTAGTCTCCACACAATGATTTGTTGTTAATCCTACAATCACTACCGTATTACAATTTTGTTCTCTTAATTGTTCTTCCAAATTTGTCCCAATGAACGCGCTATTAACGGATTTCTGGATAATTATTTCATCTGGCATTGGTTGCACTTCTTCTTTAAAGTTTACCGTTTCCGCATGTTGATAAAACATCGATTGAACATTTTCTTTATTTACATGTTGAATATGAAAAACTGGTAGTTTTCTTTTTCTCCATTCTTCTAACAAACTTTTCATATTTTCTTCCGCCAAAAGGTTATTCCTCACGCCCCAGTATGGTAAGTTGAATGCTTCCTGTACATCAATGATTATAAGTGCTGCTTGATTAAGCATAATATCCTCCTAATTAATTGGGCTGTAATTGAAACAGAAAACCAAGTTGCTGTGAAGCAGTAATAAAACAAATATAGGCACAAAGCTCTACAATTTCTTTTTCAGTCCAATATTGTTTTAATATATGAAACATATTATCATCTATCGCCTTTTGGTCATGAACAAATGCATGCGCAAAAGTAACGGCTACGCTAATTTCTTCTATTTTTTGTATATCATCCGGCTTTCCCTTTGCCATACAGTACGGACATTCATTCCCAAACGCTAATGTTCTTCTTACTTGCTCCTTTAACTCTACGGAAAGGGCCCCTGTACTATACAGTGTATTCTCTAACGTACTCCACGAATTTAATATATCTGGATTATGACCTAATAATTTTTGAAACTTTGTATCTCCTACATTTGATAATGTAATTCTCTCCATCATTTCCCCTCCTATTTCCTTCTTTTTTATTGTAAAATAAATAAAGTTCACTTTACATTTCATATGAATCTTAATTTTAAATTTTGCTTTACAAAAATTATCATTTTACTGGAGGTATATTTACAAATGCAATTAGACCGTGTTGATCGAAAAATTTTAAATGAATTATATAATGATAGCCGCCTTTCGATGCGTGAATTAGCAAAACGAGTAAACTTATCGGCTCCGTCTACTACAGAACGTGTACGTAAACTTGAAAGTGAGGGGATTATTCAAAAATACACAATCGATATCAATTATAAAAAAGCAGGACTTGTTTTAGATTGTATTTTAGAAATCACTTTAAAAAATGGTGATACAACACGTATGCAACAGTTTATTCAGTCTTATCCATCTGCAAGTTTTTGTTACCGAGTAACAGGAAGCTTATGCTACATTGTAAAAATCTCTGTTCCTTCACTCGTTGAACTTGAAGAATTTATCAATGATGTTTCTTCATATGCAACGACAGTTTCTCATATCGTATTATCAGAAGTAGCTCTTACTCCGGACATTGAACATATATTCCCAGAAGTTTAATTCATCTTTATTCACAAAAAGAGTAAAAACCCCTTACATTAAGAATAAAAATGATATATCATGTATTAAAATACATAAAGTTCGAGAAAGGGGCTTTACATTGAAAATCTGGTTTTATGAAAAAACGGCACAATTAGATGACTTGCTTGGTATTTGGGACAATGTTCCGACCATCCCTCGAATTGGTGAAAAAGTTGAACTTCTAAAAACCGTTCGGATCGTTACAGATATTAAATATGTAAAGAACGGTAATAATTTTCGTGTAGAGATTATTACAAATTAAAAAGTAGCTCTTTAGGAGCTACTTTTTAATTATCTATTATGCGCTTTCTTTATAACAATTTTATCTTCTTCTACAGAAACTGTTACATAATCATTTTCTTCTAACCGAAGCTTATTTACAGCTTCATCAGGTAGTTCTACAGCCATCAATCTATCTGTTACTATCACTTGGCTATATATTTCATTTTCTTCTGATGTATTCACTACTTTTTCTTCATTTATGAAACGAATCGGTGGCACACCAACTTCTTTTACTGTACGCCATTGGTTCCAAGTAAAAGGAATGAACCATAATAAACCGATAATCACAAGACCAATGCCGATCCATAAATTACTTTGTGCTTGTAATTCAGTAATCGAGATTGCGTCACTTCCATCTCCACCTACAAATTGCATACTCGTTGCAATCAAATTATTTAGAGCATGCACAGCAATATTCGTCCATATATTTTTTGTCTTTATGTATAGAAGGCACATAATAACACCGAACATGAAAGCACCGATAACATCAAAATGTCCTAGTCCAAAAATAAGAGAGGATATAATAACCGCTCGTTTAATCCCCCATTTGTACGCCATTCGCTGCAAGAAAAAACCTCTAAAAATAACCTCTTCCATTATTGGGGCTAATACACATGCTGAAATGAAAGTAAATATCGTCATGTATATGTTACTCGTATTAATTACATTTCCATCTTCTAACATGGTAACTAAGAAATTAGGTAAAGTATGTGCTAAAATATAAAATTGAATTTGGGATATACCGACTGCAAAAATCATTCCCATGATCGTTGCTAATACAATTAACCCCCAATGTAAACGTCCAGGCTTATCAAAAAAGCTTTTAAAAACAACATTATTTTTACTTGTTTTTAAATATAGCCACAATAGTGGAAATGCAAAAAATATTGATATTTGTGACAGTAACTCTATCGTATTGTCAGAAGCACCTGATAACCTTAATGGAATCATCGTCAGGAACATCCCTATAATCATCCATCCAAAAAAACTACGTAGCCTTATACGTGAAAATGCATGTTGCATATGGAACACCTCCAGAGATGATATAAAGTGAAACTTTATTCAGTATTTTATGGGTAGCCCTTCTCCACAAATGGCCGGATAACTAAATTATAATATGAATATAGTTGAAAATCTTCCTATTTTTCTCACTTTTTTCCGAATAATATACGTATTAAATTATATAATAACGATCCTATTTGATATACCATATCAATGTTCTTCAACTTAGTTACAATTATGTTCCTAAGTAAATATGTATCTGCCACACTTAAAAGCTACATAAATCAAAAAAGCTGGTTAATAAAAATCCCCGTTAACACGGGGATTTTTTCGATTATAATACGTCACGTTTTTGGAATAATACACTTGATGCTACAAGTAATACAGCAAAGTATGCAACTACAAGTAATAATGAAGTTATAAACGTAAATTCTGTAAATGGTGGTTCTACTCCGCCACTTACTAATTTATTGCTGTCGTACACACTTAAATTTAAATGCGAGAATACAACAAACTTTGCAACACCTTTAGCAAACATCATAAGCACCATTGTAATTGCACTTTGTAAGAAGAATAAGAACAACGAAATAATTAATGGTAATACAGAATTTCTAAATACATTAGCTAAGCAAAATGAAAGAGTTGCAAAGAAGAACGGTGAAAGTACTTGATATAAAATGGACTTCATTACGATTCCTAACGTTACTCCTGTTTTACTACCATCCATTACAATCCCGCCAATAATCATTGAGATTAACGTGCTAGCAAATATGATAAATAATATAGTAAGTAACACTGTAATATATTTAGAGAACAAAACTGTAATTCGTTTTCTCGGACGGATTAATAACTGCTTAATTGTACCTTTTTGGAACTCATCAGTAATTGTACGAGACGCAATCGTAATTCCAAAAATTGTTGCAAATAAGGTAATTAAACCAATCTCTGAACTTACAAAATCTAAATATGATCCTTTAAACTCATTTCCTCCTCCCCATTTCAGCATCGCTAAAACTCCCAAAATCTCCAATGCTGCAATTACACCTATTAAAATGTACATACCTTTTTTCGCATGTAACTTTAAAAATTCATTTTGAATTAATTTAAACATTACGCTTTCACTCCCCCTGTAATCGCTAAGAACTCATCCTCTAACGTTTTATTTTGAACAGTAACACCATATACGAGTACATCAGCATTCACTAACTGTTTTACAATTTGCGGAATCTCTTCTTTCATTACAGATGCCACAGCTACATTTCCTTGTACTTTACCTTTAATAATTTCGTTCGCTTTTTGAACTTGATCTACTTCAAATGCAACTACAACTGTTTCATCATGCTTCGCTTGTTCATGTAAGTTATACTCTTGTACAAACTCACCTTGCTTTATAATAACTACACGATCACACATTAATTCAATTTCACTTAATAAATGACTTGATACAATGACTGCAATATTTTCTTCTTTCGCTAATCGTTGTAAATAATCACGAATTTGGCGAATACCAGCTGGATCTAATCCATTTGTCGGTTCATCTAAAATTAAGATTTTCGGCTGATGAAGTAACGCCTGCGCAATTCCTAAACGCTGTTTCATACCAAGTGAGTATGTTTTCACCTTTTTATGAATCGCATGCTCTAATTCAACAAGCTTTACAATTTCAGCGATGCGCTCTTTACTAATTGGGGTAATCGCCATGTTCGCAAAATGCTTTAAATTTTGCATTCCAGTCATATAATCATATAGCTCGGGATTTTCTACAATCGCTCCAATTTGCTCTAGCGCCTTTTCACGCTCTGTGCGAATACTATGACCACAAATTGTAATATCGCCTTCTGTCATAGAAATAAGACCTGTCATCATACGAATTGTCGTCGTCTTACCGCTACCGTTCGGTCCAAGGAATCCGTATACCTCTCCTTCACGAACCTCAAATGATAAGCCCCGAATAATTTCTGTTCTACCGATTTTTTTTCGGACATTTTCTAATTTCACTACTACATTTCCCAATGATGATTCCTCCTTTAAACTTCTAGTTTTTTGTCGATGATGCGACCTGTAACTACTAATAATATAATTGTTAATAAACAGTTAAAACATAGATTTAAAACTGTAATATCTGTACCAGAATAAAATGATGTATTTAAAAAGCCGTTTTGATCTATAAATCCAATATTATTTATGGCAAACACATACTTTTCTATTTGCTGAAAGATATACGTTATTCCCCCATTAAATGCGATAAAAACAACGAATAAGATTACGCAAACAATCTTACTCATCGATGATTTCACATTGAATAGCTTCGTAATTACTATAATTAAATAAATAGAAACTAGCATATTAACAAAATCTAGTCCCCATAAGAAAATAGATAACATATGATGTAATATTCCATAATCATATAAACTGTGGATTGCTTGCTGAACACCTAAATCTGTTTTTCCATTATAAATATTTAAAGAAAAATAGTATAGAAAAATGATTCCTATTCCTAGCAAAATCATAAAGAGTAGTACACAAAATAAAACATTTGCACATATATACTTTTGTGCTGAAATAGAAGTACAACGTAGCATAGAGTTTTTTAGCATTTTTCGAAAAGACGATATACCTGTTAGAAGAATTGCGAATCCATTTATACCTAGTACGATAAAAAATATAATAATGATTATATCTTGCCTACCTGAAATTCTAGCTCCTGAAACTCCTTTCATGTTAAATAAAAGAATTAATGAAACTGTAATAAATCCGAAGTAAATAATGGCTATTTTTCTCTTATTACAATTATACAGATAAAGAAAAAGCTGACTCATTTCTCATAGGCCTCCTTAAACAGCTCATGTACTGCTTTCCCCTTTTGAAATCGTAGTTCTTCCACATTTTCATGCAATATTATTTCTCCATCTTTCAAAAAGATTACTTCATCAAATATATTTTCGATTTCTCTTATTAAATGAGTTGATATAAGCAGCGTACAATCTTCACGATAAAATTTAAGGATTAGCTCAAGTACATGCTCCCTAGAAACGAGATCAATCCCGCCAAGCGGTTCATCCAGTACGTATAACTTCGCTTTTCGAGAAAATGTTAAAATAATTTGCAGCTTCTCAATCATCCCTTTTGACAATGCTTTAATTTTTTCTTCTAACGGTATTTTGAATTCCACAATCGTATCTACTGCTTTTTGAATATCGAAGTCTTTATAAAAATCTCTATAGAAAAATAAAGCATCTTTTACAGTCATCCAATCATCAAAGACTGGCTTATCGGACATAAATGAAACGATTTTTTTCGTCTCTAATCCTACCTTTTTACCATCTATTGTAATACTACCTTCAGAAGGGTGCTGCAAGCCTGCAATCATTTTCAATAACGTCGTTTTCCCGCTCCCGTTATCTCCAACAAGCCCAACGATTTTCCCTTCTGTAATCTCTATGTTTAATTCCCGGATTACTGCTTTCAATCCGTATCGCTTCCATAGATTTTCTATTCTTAATAGCTCTGTCATTCGTTCTCCTCCCTTTTCTTATTTAATGAAGAACTAAGAATTGAAAGAATTTCTTCTTCTGAAAAACCTAAATTGTCCATTCCATTTATAAAAGAATGAAGCAATTCTTTCGCCATATCTTTTCGCAGCTCCATAATTTTCTCCCCTTCATTCGTTACATATCGCCCCATTCCTCTACGTGTTACAACAACTCCATCCCGTTCTAGTTCTTGAAATGTGCGTTGAATCGTATTTGGATTTACTTGTAATTCACTCGCTAATTCACGTACGGAGGGAATTTTATCGCCAGGCAATAAATGACCCGTTACAATTTCTTTCTTTGTGTATTCCATTACCTGAATGTAAATTGGTGTATTTGGAGAAAACTCGATTTTCATTTCTCCACTCCTGTCTTAGTGTGTTAGTTAAATAGTACACTAAGACAAATTATATGTAAATACTCAACAACAAAAAATGTAATAAAAAGGCAGTGTAACTTTTCGTTACACTGCCTTCCTGTAATAAAATACAGGTAAATCTATTCTAATTATAGTTTCAATCGTTTGAATTCACATATAACCTTATGCGAAATTTATTTTACTTTTACTTGAGCTAGCACAGATTTAAACGTATTAATAACTGTATCTACTTCTTCATAACTAATTGTAAGGGATGGTTCAATACGAATTGTTTTTGAGTTAATTAATGTTCCCGCAACAAGAATACCTTGATCAAACATCGCCTTTGACACTTCATAACCAATCTCGTCTTTATGGAATTCAATCCCAATCATTAAACCTTGACCACGAATTTCAAAGATTTTATCTTCGTGCCCTTCTGCAGCTTGTTTCAATCCATTTAAGAAATACTCCCCAACTTCCATAGCTCGTTCCGGTAATTTCTCTTCCAATAATACATGGATTGTTGCAATTGCAGCAGCACATGCAAGTGGATTTCCTCCAAATGTTGTTGTATGCATAAATGGATTTTCAAACCAACTTTTGAATACTGTTTCTTTCGCAACAATAGCTCCCGCTGGCATTACACCTCCACCAAACGCCTTCGCAAGACAAATAATATCCGGCACGACATCATATAATTCTGCAGCAAACATTTTTCCTGTACGTCCCATTCCAGTTTGTACTTCATCAAAAATAAGGAGTGATCCAAACTCATCACAAAGCTCTCGTACTTGTTTCAAATAATTTTCTGGAGGTAAAATAATACCGCCCTCTCCTTGAATTGGTTCTAAAATAACTGCTGCAACATCTTCTCCCACTAATGCACATGTCTCAAATGTTTTTCTCATCATATCAATATCGCCAAACGGAACATGACGGAAACCCGGAATTAATGGTAAAAATGGCTTACGGAACATTCCTTTTGCCGTCCCAGATAAAGCACCAAGGCTCTTACCATGGAAAGCACGCGTTGTAGCAATGAAAGTTGTTCGTTCACTATACATTTTTGCTAGTTTTAATGCTGCCTCTACGCTTTCTGTTCCACTATTTGTGAAGAAGGCATATTTCAAATCACCAGGTGTAATATCCGCTAAAATCTTTGCAAGCATTGCTCGAAGTGGATCTAGTAAGTCCTGACTATGCAATGCTTGACGCTTTAATTGATCCGTTACAGCTTTTACCACTTTCGGATTACGGTGACCAACATTATAAATTCCAAATCCACCTAAACAGTCAATATACTTTTTACCATTAATATCCATGAAGCAAGATCCTTCATCTGACCATTCTACTGCTGCAAATTGTCCATCTTTTGTTACTGTTTTTCTATAAGCAAGAAAACCAGGGTTTACATGCTCTCTAAATCCATCTACTGTTTCTTTTTGAATCCAGTTTGCCTCTTCTTCAGTAACCTTTTCTTTTTCAATTAACTGTAGTACTTTCGTAATATACTCATTTACATTTGATTCTTTCTCATTCAATTTATTTTTCACGTTCGTTTCCATCTAATTCACCTCTACATTTTTTTTATTTGCAAACCAACCAATAGGTTCTACTTCTAGATTTATATTAATCTGCTTAATCTCTTGAAATTCTTCTAAACCAAACGTTCCTAGACTACGACCTATACCACTTTGCTTATATCCGCCCCAAGGCGCCTCATTGTATGTTGGATGATAGCTATTAATCCACGTAATTCCTGCGCGAAGTTTGCGAATCACACGCATTGCTTTTGCACCATCGACTGTAAATACTCCTCCAGCCAAACCATAGTCTGTACCATTTGCCAACTCAATTGCTTCCTGTTCGTCTTTAAACTTTTGAATTACTACAACAGGACCGAAGATTTCTTCCTGGACAATGCGCATATCAGGTTTTACATTGACAAAGACTGTTGGTTCAATAAAGAAACCATCACCTTTTCCATCCTCCATTATTCGTCTACCTCCGCAAGCAACGTTTGCACCTTCGTCTTTCCCAATTTCAATATAGCGTAATACTTTTTCCATATGTTCTTGACTTACAAGTGGCCCCATTTCTGATTCTGGATTATCACCAGGTCCAACGTTAATTTGCTGTGCTCGCTCTACAAAACTATTAACAAATTTATCATAAATCTTTTCTTCGACAAGGATTCTTGATCCCGCTGAACATACTTGTCCGCTACCTGCATAAATACCGAATAGAGCATAATCAATAGCGGTCTCAAAATCTGCATCTGCAAAAATAATATTTGGAGATTTCCCTCCAAGTTCTAACGAAATCTTTTTCATATTATCTGCCGCTGTTCTCATAATGTGCTTACCTGTTTTTGTTCCACCTGTAAAGGAAATCATATCCACTTTATTACTCGCTGCAATTTCATTTCCTACTATTGGACCGGCCCCCATTACCATATTGGCAACACCTTTTGGTATCCCTACTTTTTCAAGGATTTCGAATAGCTTTGTTGCAGTGATTGGTGTCACTTCAGAAGGTTTAAACACAATTGTATTTCCAGCTGCTAAAGCAGGTGCAATTTTCCATACACTCATCAATAGCGGATAATTCCATGGAACAATTAATCCACAAACACCGACTGGCTCTCTTACAACCATCGCTTGCATCGGATCGGCTACATGATATGTTTGACCATCTGGCTTTGTAATCAATCCGGCATAATAGCGAAAACAAGCCGCTGCATCTCCAATATCTCCTTCTGCCTCACGGTACGTTTTTCCATTATCCATTGTTTCAAGGTATACTAATTCTTCCATATTTTTATCAATTTCATCTGCTATTTTAAATAAATATGATGCCCTTTCAGCAGTCGATGTCTCTGACCAAATTCCGCTATCAAAAGCCGTTCTTGCCACTTCTATCGCGTATTTTGCATCCTCAATCGTCCCCTCAGGTGCATATGCTATACCCTTGCCATTCGCAGGGTTAATAATCGTTCTTTTTTCTTGATCACTAGAGTCTCTCCATTCACCGTTTACATACATTTTTAAATCTAGCACTATATTGAATCCTCCTTTATCGATCGTTTATATATTTATAAGCAATTTCCATGCCAATATTTAAAATTCAAAAGAATCATACATAAAGTGAAACTTTAATTAGCCCTCACCAATCGGGCGTTTACGAACAGCAGGGCTTCTACCTAACTTCTTTGCTCCACCTGAATTTTGAGGTGGGAGTTTTACTGCCCACAAATATCGGGATAAACTGACTATTTTCTTAAAAACAACAAACATTTTATGCATTTCCGCATACACTATTCCATTTTGCATAAAGTGAAACTTTAATCATTTCCGCTACCGCCTTCACCACTCGGGACTTGAATCCCAGAGAATATGTACATGCTGAGCGCACACAAAAAGGAGAAGTCTATGTGACCTTCTCCTTTTTTAGGAATATGAGATGATATCAGCCGCTATCTCTTTTTCACTAACAATCTTTTGATATTTACGACTCACTGAAGATTGGCTGATTCCAAGAGCTTTTGCAGCCTTAGTCGTTGTTTTATACTGCTTCATTGCAAGCAAAATCAATTGTTCTTCTACAGAATGTAGTGCTTCTTGTAATGGTAATACTCTTGTAATAACTGGTTTTGATTTATTAAAGTCATAACCGGGTGTTAAAAACTTACTAACAAACTCCGCTTCAATTACTGGATCGTCTGCTGATACTACTAAACGTTCAATCATATTTTGTAATTCACGGACATTTCCTGGCCATGAATAGAACTCTAGTAAATTAAGTGCATCTGGAGTTAAATGATAATTTTTATTATATTTTTCATTTAACTGTTGTAAGAAATGAAAGGCAAGTACCGGAACATCTTCCATTCGCTCTCGTAAAGAAGGAACTCGCAGTGGAATTACATTGAGGCGATAAAATAAATCTTCACGGAATGTTCCAGATTCGACCATCTTTTCAAGGCTCTTATTTGTAGCAGCAATAATTTGTACATTTATTTTCATAGGTGTTGTACTTCCAATAGGAATTACTTCTTGTTCCTGCAGGACTCTAAGCAATTTTACTTGCAAATGTAAAGGCATTTCTCCAATTTCATCTAAAAATAAAATACCTTGATCAGCTCGCTTAAAATATCCTTCTTTTCCATTTTTATCGGCTCCTGTAAAAGCACCTTTCGTATAACCAAATAGTTCACTTTCTAGCAAAGTTTCTGGAATTGCACCACAATTTAATTTTAAAAATGGCTTTGAAGATCGGTTTCCAAGTTGATGAATTGCCTGAGCAATTACTTCTTTTCCGACGCCAGATTCTCCAGAAATAAGAACATTGGAAGAAAAATCTGCTATTTTTTTAGCTTGGTTAATAATTTGCTCCATTTTCGGACTACAGTAAATAAGCTTCTTAAGAAAACGATCTTTATTTTTAAAGTCATCTAACTCCTTCTTATATTGCTCTGATATCTTCTTTATTTCATGTAATTCCGTCTTCAATCTCGTTGCTTCGGTAATATCCCTGGAGGCAATAATAATACGATGAAGCTCTCCGTTTTCATTAAATACAGGGTTTCCAACTGCTAATATTTTTCTTCCGCTTTTTGTTTCTTGTACAACTGATACCTTTTTTTGTTTTTCCAACACTAATCGCGTAACCGATGGACTAAATAATCCTTTCTTTTCTAGGTCTAAAAGATTTTTTCCTAACAAGTCCTTCAAATTACTCCCCCAAAAATCATTGATAACAGTTTCACTATAACGAATTAATTCCCCTTTATGATTAACAACTAATATTTCATCATAAATGCTAGACAAAATTGCATGTAAATCTTTATTTAAATCCTTTATATATTCAATTTCCATCGCCATGTCCTCGACCATCGGCAAATCTTGCACAATAATAACCATTCCTTCAATACTTTGATCAAAGTTTGGAATCGGACTATAGTCAACTAATACACCCATCTCATTTGTGATTTGTAATTGATTCAAGATCGTTTTTCCCTTTGTAAATACGTTATTAATGTGTTCTCCATTAAAAATCAGTTCTGCTGGTACATTCATAACTTTTTCAGGAGTCGATTTAATCATCTTCAAACCAGATTCATTACAATTTACAATTTTCTTTTCTCGATCTACTACAAAAATCCCCATTGGAATAGACGTTAAAATAATTTTCAATATATCAACACTCTGATTTTCTTGTTTAAATAGTTCTGCAAAAACATCCTCTCTTCTTATATATCCTGTTAGCTCATCCACTTCATTTTTTACTATGGCAATCGGCGCTCCAATAATTTGAAAAAGAGCTGTTAAAGAAATATCTTTACTAAGATGACATATTGTATCTAGTGAAACAGCATTTGAAAGTAATAGCTTAGAAGTTAATTCCTTACTATTTGATAGCAGATCCTTCACATGAACGTATGCAAATAATCTCTCTCCTCTTTTTAAAAATAGAAACGATTCTTTTATATTTTTAACATCTATATTCCATTCCTTTTCAGATTGATCGATAGGTAGAGAAACTATGGGTCTAATTTTTGTATGAGCGATGGAAAACATTCTGCTATTCCTCCTTTGAACTATTTAATTTGTATTGTATCATTAAATACAGATTTTTTTAATTAATCTGAAAATAAAACATTTCTTTCTTTATTTAATAAAAAAAGGAAGATGAGTGCCTCCATCTTCCTCATAGTTCTATCATTAATCACTACCACTAACGAAAAGATCTTCTTGAATATAAGCTAATACCATACCTGGAATTACTTTATCTCCCGCTTCTACTTCTAAAGATTGAACTTCTCCACTACATCCCATCTTAATTACTTCCAGTTTACCATTCATATCTTTAATAGCGAATAATGGCTCCCATTCATAAATTCGAGAATCCTTATCGATAGACACTTTTTCAATTATTCCATAACACGGACTCGTAATAATATCATAATACATAATCAATCATCCCTTTCTTTTATTCTATTAATATTGTTCTTCTAACCTTTGTGACTGAAGAATCATATAGAAAAAGCTTTGAAACTCTTCTATGTCCTCTACCTCAATGCCTAGCCTTGTTGCCCAATATTGTTCCTCTCCAATATCTTCTTGGCTTAATAAAACCATTCTCCCATTTTGAATTGAGGTAACCATTGCTTTTCCAAGAAACTGTTGCGAATACGTAACAGCTATATCGTAACGATGACTATTCGACACAATACAGTAATAACCGATTTGTTGTCTCTCCACTTCTTCTAATAAAATATCCAGTTTCATTTTAGCCCTCCCTTTAGGTTAAAAATGCAACCAACCTCTTAGGCGCGATGCTTCTACAATCTTGCGAACCCCTTCCATATAGGCAGCAATTTTCATATTTACTCCATAGCGTTTAGAAGTATCAAGTACGTTAGAAAAACTAGATGTAATTTTCTCCTTTAAACATTGATCAACATATTGCTCCGTCCAGTAATATCCTTGGTTATTTTGACACCATTCAAAATATGAAACAATCACGCCACCAGAGTTTGCTAAAATATCTGGAACAACCAAAATTCCCTTTTCTTCTAACATGGTTATAGCCTCTTTTGTTGTTGGTCCATTTGCAGCCTCAATGATAATCTTACATCCAAGCTTTCCTGCATTATGTTTTGTAATGACTCCTCCAATTGCCGCCGGAATGAGTACATCACATTCTTTTTCTAACAACTCCTGATTAGAAATTGTTTTACTAAAGAGATTCGATACTACACCGAAAGAATCTCTGTTTTCTAGTAAATAAGGAACATCTAGACCGTCTGGATTATAAATTCCTCCTATAGCATCTGATACCCCGACTATTTTCACACCAATATCATATAAATATTTTGCCAAATAACCTCCAACATTCCCAAACCCTTGAATAATAACTCCCATATTTTGTAGCGGAATTTGTTTTAACTCACTTACTAACTGAAGTGTATACAATACACCTTTAGACGTTGCTGTTTCCCGCCCTTGTGATCCTCCTAGCATTAATGGCTTCCCGGTTATAAATCCTGGAGAGTCAAACTCCCTGATATGGTCATATTCATCTAGCATCCAAGCCATAATTTGCGCATTTGTATACATATCAGGTGCTGGAATATCTTTCGTCGGCCCCACAATTTGACTTACTGCTCTTACATACCCACGACTCAGTAACTCTAGTTCTCTAAAACTCAACTCCTGTGGATTACAAATAATCCCGCCCTTTGCGCCTCCATATGGCAGTCCTGTCACTCCACATTTCAAGCTCATCCAGCCAGCAAGTGCTTTTACTTCTTCTGCCGTAACATCTGGATGAAATCTAATACCACCTTTTGTTGGCCCTGCTGCGTCGTTATGCTGAGCGCGATACCCTTGAAATACCTTTGTTGTTCCATCATCCATTCGAACAGGAATGCTTACTTCTAAAAAACGCATTGGTTTTTTCAGAAATTCGAATACTTCTTCTGGATAACTTAAAAAATGAAGCGCCTCTTTTAATATAGCTTGAAATTCCTCTAAAGGATTTTCAACTTCAACTGTATTTGTATGTTTTTCTGATTGAATCGGCACGATAACACCCCTCTTTATACTTTTACTAATTGTACAAAGCAATAATCGTGCCAAGTGAAAATACTACGTTAATCATATCGTGTCATCCCCTTTACTTATGAATCTTTGAGTGACTTATGCAATGCTGCATGATTATCAAATATAAAAAGAAAAAGGCATCGGAACTTATCCGATGCCTTTTTCTTTTTATATTTCCTGTGCTTCTTCAAAATGCATTTGCGGAGGAGCTGAACGGAACATATTTGTAACATATAGAAGGTACCCAATTCCAATAGCAGCCCAGCAAAGTCCCAAAATAAGTGAATGGATATTGAGATTAAACCATAGTACGGCTACAGTAGCAGCACCCAAAATAGGCATAACTAAGTAATTTAAGAAATCTTTTATCGTCTTATATCTTTTTTGCTTGATTATATAGTAAGAAATTACAGACAAATTAACAAATGTAAATGCAATCAGTGCTCCAAAGTTAATAAGAGATGCTGCTGTTTCTAAATCAATGAATATAGCGAAGAGCGAAATAATTCCTACAAAAATAATATTATATACTGGAGTTCGCCAGCGAGGATGAATGTACCCGAATATTTTTTTCGGAATTACATTATCTCGCCCCATTACGTATAATAACCTGGATACACTTGTATGAGAAGCTAAACCAGACGCAAGTGTCCCCATAAGGGTTCCTACTAAAAAGAAAGCTTGAAATAATTTCCCACCAACATATAGCGCAATTTCTGGAGATGCTGATTCTTGATTTTTAAATACAGATGTATCTGGAAAAATAGATTGTGTAAAATACGTTGTAGTAATGAATAAAACTCCGCCGATTAAAGCAGTAAGAAAAATAGCTCGAGGAATTGTTTTTTTGGCGTTTGGTGTCTCTTCTGAAAATGTAGTTACTGCATCAAAACCTAAAAATGAGAAACAAAGAATTGTTGCACCTGCAACTAACGATGATATTTGTATATCTGATTGAAAAAACGGCTGAATGGAAAAAACTTCTCCTGTTCCCTCTCCCGCTAATAAGCCTTTTATAACTAGAAAAACAAATACGGCCATTACTAACACTTGAAATATTACTAAGAACGTATTGAAATTAGCAGTAACATTTACGCTAATCATATTTATTAATGTAACCAGGAGAACAAAGCCAATGACCCATACCCAACTAGGAACACTTGGGAAAAATGCTGACATATAAATTCTCGTTAATAGTGCGTTCACCATTGGTAGAAACAAATAATCCAATAACGCGGACCATCCAACAAGAAACCCAAGCCTTGCACTAATTGTCTTCTGTGTATACGTATAAGCAGATCCTGCGGTAGGAAAAGCCTTTACCATTTTGCCGTAGCTTGCAGCGGTAAACAACATCCCCGCTAATGCAATAAGATAAGCTCCTGGAACATGACCACCCGTTTTTTCAGAAACGATTCCAAATGTATCAAACCCAACCATCGGTGTCATATACCCGACCCCTAGCATAACAATTGACCAAAGCCCTAATGAACGTTTTAAACCAACTACTTTCCCCACCTATCATTCCTCCTACGTTCTCTATCTAATTTCCATTTAAAAATCGACAATCAAAAGGAAGCGTTTTCAAATAACTATATATCACACCGAGTATTACCTCCCTTTTTGTTACTTTTTAAATATTCATGCAATTTTCAAGCCAAAATTTCTAGCATTTGAAAATTCAATACTAGAAAGAACGTATAGGTGGAGTTGGTCCTCATTTCTTCTCATTTTTTATTCATTTTGACATAAGTTATTCAATCTCTCATACGACTAAATATGAAAAATACAACTTTAATCCTTGTTTTTTCATTCCCACTTCCTCAAAAATTGGGCTTTTACAAGATTAAAATATTCCCATGAAATAATAACATTATGTAAACTATTCATAGCAAAAAAGCTGTCTTTTCTATAAAGACAGCTTTTTCTATAACACTATATTAAAAATTGAATACGAAGTCATCGTCTGCTAACTTTTCAACATTCGTTGCTTTTACGTAACCATTTCCTTTTACAGAGAAGAAGTCATGGTTTTTCGTATCTGTACGTAAACCATTTAAAACGATTGGGTTAATTTCTTCTTCCTCAAACTTCGGCTCAAGTCCTAAGTTCATAAGTCCTTTATTCGCATTGTAACGAACGAAACGATTTACATCCTCTACAAGACCGATAGAAGTGTAAATTTCTTCTGTATATGCCAATTCAATTTCATACAGTTCCATTAATAACTCTTGCGTTTCCGTTTGTACTTCTTGTTGCTCTTCTGCAGAAAGTTCTGTGAAGATTTGTTGTGCTAAAATACCAACGAATACGCCGTGAATTGACTCGTCACGAATTATTAAGTTAATAATCTCACCACTTGCCGTCAATTTACCTTGACCCGCTAAGTAAAGTGGATAGAAGAATCCACTATAGAATAAGTAACTTTCTAAGAACACACTTGCTACCATTGCCATGTATAACTCTTTTTTCGTTACTTCAGGCTTTAATAAGCGACGATAGTAACTAGTAACAATACCAGCTTTTTTCTCAAGTAATGGATGGTTATCTACCCATTCAAAAATATCATCAATTTCTTCTTCAGTAGCTAACGTTGTGAAAATATGGCTGTAACTCTTCGCATGTACTTCTTCCATAGCGCCCATGAAAGCTAATACACTTTTCGCTTGTAAATTTTCAAGATGAACAAGTACAAGTGGCATCCCTTCGCCACCTTGTTTCGTATCTAAAAGTGTTAAACCACCTAATACACGCTTATAAGCAATTTGCTCTTCTTTTGATAATTGTGCCCAAGTATTTTTGTCAGAAGACACTGCGATTTCTTCTTCTGTCCAAAACTGAGCGATGTTTTGCTTCCAAAACATTAAACTAAAATCATCTTCTTTTTTGTTCCAGTTTACCGCACGCATTAAATCGCCCCTTCTCTAAATAAACATAAAAAATTGATAACTAAGCATGAGCAGGGTTCAGAAAAACCCTGCTCATAATGTCTCACTTTTTATATTAAACGGTACAAGCCACGCACTCTTCCACGCTTAATTTACGTGTTCTCGTATAATAAAGACTCTTCAAGCCTTTTTTATGTGCATAAATGTAGTAACGTGCTAACTCACGTGTTGAAATATCACTATTAACATAAAGAATTGTACTAATTCCTTGGTCAATATGTTCTTGAACTTCTGCGATTAAATCAATTAATTTAAACTGATTCATATCATAAGAAGATTTATAGTACCAGAACGTATCTTTTGATAAATACGGCATTGGATAATATGTTGTCGCATTCGCATACGTTCTTGATTCAATTTGACTTACGATTGGCATTACGCTTGAAGTTGCATTTTGAACGTAACTGATCGATTGTGTCGGAGCGATTGCAAGACGATATGAGTTGTATAAACCATTCTTCTGTACTTGCTCTTTTAAACTTGTCCAATCTTCTTTTGTTGGAATATGAATTCCTTCAAATAATTGCTGAATTTTTTCAGTTACTGGGCTGTAATCTGTCGTTTCATACTTTTCAAAGTATGTGCCGTTTGCATAATCAGACTTATCGAAGTCTTTAAATGTTTCGCCTTTTTCTTTAGCGATCTCCATACTTTTCTCAATCGAGTAGTAATTTAACATCATAAAGAATGTACGAGCGAATTCTTTCGCTTCAGCACTTTCATAAGCGATTTTATTTTTTGCTAAATATCCATGTAAGTTCATTGCTCCAAGTCCAACTGAATGAAGCTCATCATTTGCTTTTTTCACAGTTGGGGCATTCGGAATGATCGTCATATCAGAAACAGCTGTTAAAGCTTCCATTCCCGCATGAACTGCTTCACGAATTTCTTTATTTTCCATTACGTTTACGATATTTAACGATCCTAAGTTACAGTTAATATCACGGCGGATAATGTCTTCTGTACCGTAATCATTTATTTCAGAAGTTTCTTGTAGCTGGAAGATTTCTGTACATAAGTTCGACATCTTCACAGTTCCAATATCCTTCAGTGGATGCTGGTTATTTGCATTTGATTTAAACATTAAGTATGGGTAACCAGACTCAAGCTGAATCATAGCAATTTTAATAAGCATATCACGCGCACTAATATCTAGTGGCTTCTTCTTCACTTTCGGATTGCTCATTAATTCATCGTACATTTCGTCGATATCTATATCATCTAAATGTTTTCCGTACTCTTTAAATACTGTATAAGGCGCGAAAACATGGAAAGGTTCGTTTTTCTCAGCAAGCTCAAAGAACTTACTTGGAACGATAATTCCGATTGATAGAGACTGAATACGGCTCTTCTCATCGGCATTTATTTTTTTGGTATCAAGGAATTCAATAATATCCCAATGGAAAATGTTTAAGTATACTGCACCTGCACCTTTTCGTTGCATATTGTTACTCCATATCGTCAAAACGTATGGGGGATAGTCATTTCTGCTATCCTCTCTATATCGCTATAGAGTTCAGACCATATCTTCTTCTCGCCAAATTCTTCATTTAACCATTTATCATATGTTTGATGCACATGAATATGGCATAAACTATAATAAATGTATACACCCTTTGAATTTGTTTGTTTTGAGAAGCCAGGTTCGAGCTACTTAGTCACCTACATAGCCACTTGGTCGTTGAACCTTCTCCTTATCTAATAAATTTAGGAGCTCGGCTGCTGATTTCCTGCAATCTTGGATTTTCAGGGTTCGCTACGTAATTTCTTCGTAGTATCCTACCTTGATATACTCAGGCGTTCCAGCAATTGACCTGGTTTTATAGTTGAGCCATAAAGTTAACCCAACTGATTCGCATACGAAAACGAATCTTCAAGTAATTTCATAACAGGTACTACACCACTTGCGGCGTTATCAATACCTTTAATTTGCTCACCACGTGCACGTAGCTTAGATAAGTTTAAAGCTACTCCACCACCGATTTTCGATAATTGCATTGCAGTATTAATGTTAAAGCCGATTGAATTTAAGCTATCATCCATCTCTAACAAGAAACAAGACACCATTTCTCCTCTTCTGCTTCGTCCCGCATTTAAAAAGGTTGGTGTCGCTGGTTGGTAGTTTTGTTTTACAATCATGCTTGCGAAGTGTTTTGCCTTCGCAACATCACCGCGTCCTAAGTATAATGACACAATTGCTACACGATCTTCATAGCTTTCTAAGTATTGTTTTTGATCATTCGTTTTTAACGCATAATCTTTATAGAACTTAGATGCTGCCATATAAGATTGGAACTCGAAGTTTTCACCATAAGCGATGTTATAAACTCCTTCTACTTCCTCCAAGCTATACTCGTCCAGAACGTTGTAATAGTAATCATGTTCTTTCATATACTCCATTCGCTCTGCCACGCTATTAAAATGAACGGTATTCTCTCTAGCTTCTTCCATAAAGACTTCTAATGCCTCTTTATCTTTATGAAGCTGATAAAAACCGTCCTGCATTTGCGTGATTTCATTATTCAGTTCAATGTGTCGCAATCTCCCGCACCCTTTCTTTAAAATATTCTACATCATTATTTGTTCCAGATAACTCAAATTTTGATACAATAGGCACTTCATATTTAGTAGAGATTTTGTCAGCACTTGCACCAAACATGTCTCCCCAATTACGATTGCCACTTGCAGATACGCCTTTTAATTTTTCATTATTGCGTTCTAAAAAGTCTAAAACACGTTCCGGTACATTTCCAAAACCTGTTGTATACGTAATAAGAATAAAGTCTTCATCTAATACTAGAGCTTCATCAATTTGAACGGCCGGCATATTTAATTTGTGAATGAAACGCTTCACGTTTCCTGTCATAGAATCATATGCAACTAACATTTCCGACCCTCCCTCTCCAATCTATATTCTCTGTATGTCGTTTCTTGATTTCTCTATATATTGTATTACGTTTCAAAATAAGACACAAGATATATGTATAAATTCTTTCTTTTTTTAAATTTTACTTTTCGACATGACCGTCGATTTTTTTCAATACAAAGACTATGAAACAACATTCTAAAACTCATGTCAATAAAGTGCTTTTCAAAAAAGTTGTCAACGAATTTAACCTTATTTTTAAAAAAGTTACCAATATTTTTTGTCATAAAACAGTAAATGCTGGAGTAATATATTTCTCCAGCATCACGCAAAAAAGAACAGATATTAAACGATAATCTGTTCTAACAAACGATTACATTTATCAATTTTACTTTATTAAATATTATACATATTCTTTCGTTCCTCGTTACATACTAAAAGATAACTATTATAGAAAAAGATTATTATTATGGAACTTCAATTTATTTATGAAAAAAATTATTCAGGGTGCTCAATACGCAAAATATCTCTTACAAATATATGATGTGGATTCTCATCTTTATCGAGCATTGTACATATAGGAGCTTCTTCATCAAAGTATACGATCATTCCTTCTACGTACTGATATGTATGTTGAACTTGTACCGTTACTTTAATTTCTACTGCTTGTTCATACGCCCTTTTTATTTTCTGAAGCATTTTTGCTGAACATTTTCGTTTCTCTGGATACATAACCATTCCCATAAACCTATTCCCAGCTCTATCTTTCCACATATAATCCCAATGTGGCAATATGCCTTGTTTAAAATCCCCCATAATTCTCCTCTCCTTTATCTTCTATTTATGAACGTGGTGTTTCTGAATATGTATAAATTACCTGTCCACCGCGCTGTGCGTTCCCGATAATATGTTTAAAATCTTCTCGATTCACAACAACTTCTCTGAACGTATAAAATACATCTTTCGTCGCAACATACTCCTTTATTTCATCATTTTTCAGCTGATCCAAAATTGTATTTGCTAATTGTTTATCCATGTATTTCACCTCTCTGCAATATTTTATTCTATCGCATCTTCTATAGGTCCACAACGGTAAAATTATCCCGTTACTATTATGTAATTCACTTTCATTATTTTTATATCTATATCACTTTATTATATTCGCACTAAATATCATATACTAACATAGCTACTTCTCTATATCAAACTTTTTGATGCCCTGTATAACAAAGTTCCAAATCACTGTTTGATATTTTATTTTATGCTACAATATACATTTAGAACTAGGAGGGATACTATGATTCGGAAAGCAAAAAAGACAGATGCGGTAGAAGTAGCACCTTTATTGTATAACGCTCTGCACGAAATTGCTGAAAAAATCACAGGTAGCACAGTTGAAGCAAAAGTAATACTAGGACTTGAAACATGGTTCGTAAAAGAAAATAATCGATTGAGCTATGAAAACTGTTTAGTGGCTGAACAAGGTGGAAAGGTAGTTGGGGTTATTGTCGTTTATCACGGTAGTGACGCTGAACAACTTGATGCACCAATCCTACACTACTTAAGAGAACTACATGAAGACGAATCCATTACGTTAGAAAAAGAAGCTGAACTTGATGAGTATTATATTGACACGTTGTCAGTTTCAAGTATTTACAGTGGACGTGGTATTGGCTCTAAATTAATCGATGCAGCTGAACTTCATGCAACTGAAAAAGGGCATGAAAAAATCGCCTTACTTGTTAATTTAGAAAACAAACGCGCTTTTTCACTATATGAAAAACTTGGTTTCAAAGAAGATAAAACCGTTATGCTCGTCGGTGAACCGTATGCCCATCTAATAAAACCATTACGGTCATTGGTTTCTATATCTTAAAAGGACAATTCTTTTTTACTTGTTATGCAGAGAAAGAGGCTGCCAAAGGGACAGCCTCTTTTAAATTAATTTTGTATTTAATACATTTCCATCCATCGCCTCATGAAATGTATACGTTGTACACCCCCATGGCTTCCTATGGAAAATAGGCGAACCAGACCACCCCATTGCCCTCAGTTCAGTCCCAATCATCGCATTAAAATAACTATGACCTACAAGGGCAATATGTCCATGTACGAGCGCATAGCGGTGCAACATATTAGTGGCTTGCCTTGCTCTTTCTCGTACTTCCTTATAAGACTCAACCTCTTTGCTATAACCAACTATCCATCGTGTACGTCCAATAAACATCCATACATTCGGTTTACATTTCAACCATTTTGGAGCATAAAAACTCGTTGGAACTTCAGCTTCCCTAAAAAGAGGATTTTGCACAAAAGATAGGGAATCCAATAACTCAGCCGCTGACTGTACAGCGCGCCTTTGATCACTCGTTACAACCAGTTTCGCTGATTCAATCGCCTCAATTGTTTCAATTGGTATAGGAGTTTCTTTTACTGTAGTCCCTAAATCATATTGCTTCATCCATTCACGAAATGAAATAATTGTCATTGGCTCTATAGTACTGTCCAAACGACCATGACGAATAAAAGAAATTCGCATTCTTTCCACTCCCCATTCATCACTTACGAACTATATTACGTACTATTTCTTCTTGCCATCATACCATGCATAAAAAGAAAGTTATATATCCCCACCACTATCATGTGTTATCGAAGTGTGCACACCATCCAGTCCATCAAAATATGTAGTTGTTTCATGATGACGCACTTTCTTCAACTGTATATATGAAAATAAAAATAATAAAATCGCTATAAAGCTCCCCACAATTTCAAACATCATTTTCCAGCCCCTAATTTCTCCCACTTTAGTAGGTCATTGTATCTTTTATTATACTCCCGTATAAAGATGTATGCATTTTCATCATTCTTCTCCTAAACAATATTTTTTACATATTTCCTTACAAAAAGTGAATATTTTTCGAATTTTTACTTTGGAAACATTTACAAAGTAGTAAATATAGTTCAAAATAAGAAGAAATAAAAAAGCCCAAATTATTCTTTTTTTGGGAAAACTGGAACAAGGAGAGTTGCTTATGCAGATCGCAGAAACTGGAGATATCATTGAATTTAAAGGTGGAATGCAAGGCCGTGTTCAAAAGGTAAATCAAAACTCCGTTATTGTTGATATAACAATTATGGAGAATTTTAGAGAACTAGATATGGAACCTCTTACAGTTGTAAGCCATAAAAACTATACTGTCATTAATCAACATGCATAATATAATAGAAAGAAAGGATCTGTATATCATACAGATCCTTTCTTTCTATATTAACGATTATCGATCTTTTCTGGATATAAATCGTGATTCATCATGCGGTAGTCTGCCATTTTCTCATACTTAGTTCCTGGGCGGCCGTAGTTACAGTAAGGATCGATTGAAATACCACCACGTGGTGTAAATTTCCCCCATACCTCAATATAGCGTGGATCCATTAATTTAATTAAATCATTCATAATAACGTTCATGCAATCTTCGTGGAAGTCACCATGATTTCGGAAGCTAAATAAATATAGCTTTAAAGATTTACTCTCTACCATTCTTTGTTCTGGAATGTAGCTAATATAAATTGTTGCAAAATCTGGTTGTCCTGTTTTCGGACATAAACTTGTAAATTCAGGACAATTGAATTTTACAAAGTAATCACGGTTTGGATGGTTATTATCAAATACCTCTAAAATTTCCGGGCTATATTCAAATACATATTTTGTATTTTGATTTCCTAATAATGTTACATCTTTTAAATCTTCATCTAATCTTCCTGCCATTTTAAACATCCCTTCTCATTATACCCCTCGTTTATTTCCCCATACTAACGCATGAAGCTGAGGCAGTACTTTCGCATCATTCATTTCTTTACAATTCACAGCTTTTTCAATAAGCCACTCATATTTTTCTAATAGTTTTTTTATAAGCACCGCATCATCCACTGTTTTCGTATCATCATTCCCTACTTGTAAGAAAAATGGTACATTCGGATAACGCTCGTGCATCTTAACTGCATATTCAAAATCTTGATCATCGAATACTACTACTTTTAAACTAAAATCTTTCCCTGCTAGTTTATGAATAACAGAATCTAACATATGAAAATCTGTTTTCATAGTTGAACTTGGTGGTTTTGGAGAAATCGTTACCTCATCAATTTGAAGCAACCAATCTTGCCATTTACTCCCTTGCGTTTCTACCGCTGTTCGCATTCCATTCTCCTTTAATATAGAAAGAAGAAATTGCATATTTTTCAGCAAAACAGGATTTCCACCCGAAATCGTAACATGAGAAAAATTTTCTCCACCAATTTCTACAAGCTCATTCCAAATGTCTTCCGGTGTCATTTGTTTAATTTGATCTTTGGCCGATCCATCCCATGTAAAAGCAGAATCACACCAAGCACAGCTATAATCACAGCCCGCTGTACGGATAAACATTGTCTTTTGTCCTACAACCATCCCTTCTCCTTGAATGGTTGGACCAAATATTTCTAAGACGGGGATTTTACTCATCGAGCATCCACTCCCGTCTTACTTCCGCATAACTAGTCGGCGTCTCAAAAAGACGAACAAATTCAACACGAGCTCCCTTATATTCGTTCGCACGATTATCTTTCGTTAATGCTTCTGCCATCTTTTCATAAATCCAAACGACCATATTTTCAGCAGTCGTATTCATTTCTGGCAATGTTTCGTTTAAATAACGATGATCTAAATAAATTTCTATTTCATTTTTCCAAATCTCTTTTATATCTCCAAAGTCAATTGCAAGGCCTATTTCATTTACATATCCGCTAATTCCAAATACGACTTTATATGTGTGTCCATGTAAATTTTTACATTTCCCTTCATAGCAGTGTAAATGGTGCGCTGCGTCAAATGTAAATTCCTTGCTGACCATTACTCTTTTATTATGATATTTGAGTTGTTCACGCTGAATATCCTTGTCCATTTTTTGCAAATTTTCTACGATGCGAAATCCAAAAAAGTTATCCATTAGTTGCTCGCTCCTTCGCGTTCTTGTAGATACGTATCTAATCCCGCTTTACGAAGTTGACATGCTGGACATTCACCGCAACCATCACCAATGATTCCGTTATAACATGTTAATGTTTTTTCTCTAACAAACTCAAATGCTCCAAGTTCATCAGATAATTTCCATGTCTCTGCTTTATCAATCCACATAAGTGGTGTATGAATAACAAACGGATAATCCATAGATAAATTTAATGTAACGTTTAATGATTTCACAAACACGTCACGACAATCTGGATAACCACTGAAATCAGTTTCACATACACCCGTTACAATATGACGTGCTCCAACTTGTTTTGCTAATACAGCCGCAAATGATAAAAATAGTAAATTTCGTCCATCTACAAATGTTGATGGCAATTCACCTTCTTCATGTGTAATCTCCATATCCGTTCTCGTTAACGCATTTGGAGCAAGTTGATTTAATAGGCTCATATCTAGTATCGTATGTTTAATTCCTAGCTCTTTCGCAATTTCCGCTGCACAATCAATTTCTAATTTATGACGTTGATTGTAGTTAAATGTTACAGCTTCCACTTCTTCAAACTGCTGTATCGCCCAAAATAAACATGTTGTACTATCTTGTCCACCACTAAAAACAACAACTGCTTTTTCTTTTTTCATTTCACTCATTCTCCTTCTCTACTACGAATAAGAAGAAAGAACGTTCTTGAACTGTCACAATAAAAAAACAAAACAATACCTAATGATATTGTTGTTTCCATAGTTTTTTATAGAGGGAGTTCGCGAACCTCTCCCATGCAGTGCACGGAATTTCTTCTTTCATTGACAAAGATTATTGTAACATATTGTATACTACCAGAAAAAATTTCTGATTTTTTCCGCTATTTCGCATTTCATTTATTTCATTTTATAGTATGATTAATTTAATGTTAAAAGAGAGGAGGCATCCCACTGGAACTCTTTATTATTTACCTCTTTTTAAATATATTATCTATTCTCGTTACAATGCTCGTATATCATTTATTTTGGAATCAGAAAGGGAAACGATCTCCTAAATTAAATTCAGCCATATTTATTGTATTGTGTTGCCTCGCTACCATACTATGTATCACTTTCGCAGCAAAAACAAATAATGGTTTTCAGTTCGACATGCGACATATCGTATTAATTGTCGGCACGTTAACGGGAGGGCCTATTGCTGGTGGTTCTATTTTAGCTGTATTAAACATTTATCGCTTTTTATTGGGAGGAATAGGTGCGTTTCCATCCTTTATCGCTTCTATTCTCCTATTTATTGTTCTACTATTAACATACAAATTTTTCAATCGAAGTTCTAATCATATAAAAATAACACTTGCTATTTTTTACAGTCTTACTTATGGATTTGGTTGGATACCATTTTTCCTTGCAAGTGTTACAAATGAGGCAGATTATATACCACATATCATTGTGTACGAACTATGTACGATGATTGGTACAATCCTTATTTTATATTTACTACACATATTACAAATGCAAGTTCGTCTCCAAAATGAACTTATGAACGCTGAGAAATTTCATTTAATCGGCGAAATGGCAGCTTCTATCTCTCATGAAATTCGTAATCCTTTAACTGCAACGAAAGGTTTTTTACAACTTTTACAGTCAGATGCATGTTCTGAGAAAGAACGAAAATTATATATCGACATAGCCATTAATGGTATCGAACAAGCAAATCACGTTCTTACAGACTACTTAACTTTTGCAAAACCGAGTATTGAAAAAGAACAAAAATTACAAGTAGAGGAAGAATTACTTCATGCGTTGTCTTTGATCACACCTCTCGCCAATTTAGCAAATGTTCGTATAAATTATATAAAACAAAGTACATCTTTCTTTATCGCTGGCGAAAAGCAAAAACTGAACCAATGTTTATTAAATATTTTTAAAAATTGTATTGAGGCTATGCCTACAGGTGGCGACCTTATTCTTACATTAGTTCCAGACCATAAACATATACAATTATATATAAAAGATACAGGAGTTGGTATGGATCAAGAACAAATAAAACGCCTTGGATCACCTTTCTACTCAACGAAAGAAAAAGGTACCGGACTCGGAATGATGGTCGTCTTCAGCGTCATTCAAGCAATGGATGGAAAGATTGATATTATGAGCGAAAAAGGTACAGGTACAACTTTCTTATTAACTTTCCCACTCATACAAAAAACGTGATGAACTTCATCACGTTTTTTCTGTTCCTTCAACTAATTCTGCAAAAGCTTTCACTTTCCCATGCGGCTTTTGATTTTCTTTCCGAGCTTTCCAGGCGCGCTCTTCTTCTCTCTTTTTCTTTGACATGCTTTTCAACTCCTTCTTTTCTTTTCTCCATGTAGTATTCCAAAATGAGAAAGAAAACTATGCATGAGTAAAAAAGAAAAGAAGCGGTTCCCCACTTCTTTCATTTTAACGCTGTAAAATTGCATGTTTCGCTTCTTTTAGCTGTGTAAGATGTCTTTGTTCGTGTAAATCTAGAAATTGAACCCATTGATATAAATTCAAATCATTAAAAATAGGATGTTTTAATCCATTTTCAAATAATTCTTTTTCATCTATTACACTATGAAGGGCATGTAATAATTCTTGTCGTGAATGTTCTAGTAATTGAATTCCTTGCAGTTTTTTCATTAATGTTTCTGTTGGTTTCATTTGTTGAGGAGCTTCCCTTTTATGTGTGCGATCAAGCGTAAGTTGGAGGTCTTTAAATGGAGCAAGTTTTCTTTCTTTTTTTTGCAAAGCATATACAAGGGCAGATGTGACAGACTGTTCAACTAAATGCAAATGATGCAAAATTTGAATAATACTCCATTTATCACGGCGTGGCTTTACATTCACCTCCGTATCATTTAACATTTCAATTTCTGATAACAGCGTGCTTCGTGTAGACTGTAATGAGTGGACTAAAGTTTCTAAACTAACATCCATATTAGATTGAAGCATAGTGCTTTCCCCCCTTTTGTTGGTGAAAAGGGGCGCTCCCCATTAGAAACACCCCTAAAATAATTCTGAATTTTCTTTTATTATCTCATCATTTTTCTATTATGTCGATGTTAAACATAGGAAAAAAGTGCATGTTTTTTACAATTTTGTGTCGTCAACAGCACGTAACCACGCTTCAATTTCTGTAATTACACTTTTTACACACCCTTCAGCGAATGGTGATGTTAAATTTGCAACTTCTACTAATTCTAAGAATGATTTACTTCCACCTTGTTGACAAAGATTCACATAATCTTCCCAAGCCTCTTGTCTATTATCTCTTGCACGTTTCCAAAATTGCAGTGCACAAATTTGAGCTAACGTGTAGTCAATATAATAGAAAGGTGAGCTATAAATATGACCTTGACGTTGCCAGAAACCACCACGCTCTAAATAATCATTATCTTCATAATCACGATGTGGTAAATACTTCTTCTCTATGTTACGCCATGCTGACTTACGTTCTGCTGGCGATGCTTCTGGATTTTCATATACATAATGTTGATATTCATCTACAGATACACCGTACGGTAAAAATAGAAGTGCTGAACTTAAGTGTGAGAAATAATATTTATCCGCATCTTCTTCAAAGAATAACTTCATCCATGGCCATGTAAAGAATTCCATACTCATTGAATGGATTTCACATGCTTCATATGTTGGCCAATTATATTCTGGAATTTCATACTTACGACTTTCATATACTTGGAAAGCATGACCAGCTTCATGTGTTAATACATCAATGTCCCCAGACGTTCCATTAAAGTTTGAGAAGATGAATGGCGCTTTATAATTCTCGATATATGTACAATATCCACCACCAGCTTTTCCTTTTTTCGCAACTAAATCTAATAAATCATTATCGAGCATGAAATTAAAAAACTCATCTGTTTCAGCTGATAATTCTTTATACATTGTTTTCCCGTGATTAATAATCCAATCGGCATCGCCTTTTGGAGTTGGATTACCTGTAGCAAACTCAAAGTTTTCATCATAATAAGCGAGCTTTTCTACACCAATGCGTGCTTTTTGTCTATTTCTTAACTCGGTTGCAACTGGAACGATATAATCTAATACTTGCTGACGATAGTTCGCTACCATTTCAGCATTATAATCTGTACGATACATTCTTGCATATCCTAATTCAACAAAGTTTTTAAAACCAAGTGTTTTTGCGATTTTCGTTCTCACTTTAACAAGCTCATCATAAATACGATCTAACTCTTCCTCGTTCTCAGCTAAAAATCCGTAGTATGCTTCACTTGCTGCTTTGCGTTCACTTCTTTCTTTTCCTTGCATAAACGGAATAAGTTGCGATAACGTTCTTTCTTCTCCTGCAAAGTCAATCTTTGCAGATGCTAATAACTGTGTATATTGCGAAGACAATTTATTCTCTAATTGTAAATCTTTCACTACTTCATCTGAATATGTTTTTAAATCACATTCAGCTAGAGCAAATAATTGCTTTCCATAATACGCTTCTAATTCTTCGCGGAATGGAGAATGAATTAACACATTATAATACTTTGTACCATACCCTTGTACAACTGGAGAGAATTCATCAAAGAAATCCTGCTCATCCTTATAAAAGGCATCTGTCGTATCAACAGAATGACGAATGTAACAAAGGTTCCCCATTGTACCAAAGTCATTACGAATTTCGTTAATTGAATTGATAACTTGTTTTTGTTCTTCTACAGTTTTTGCGTTATCAAACTTCTCTAAAGCAACAGTAAATTTCCCTTTTAATTCTTCAATATTTGGCCGTTTATATTCATAGTCTTTAAATGACATGAACGAGCCCCCTCTCCATTATATGCATCATTATTATAATTCAATTCTTACTTACAAATCTCCTCTTATTCTTCAGCAAAATGCGGTAGATGCTGTCATAAATACATGCACACAAAAAAGCCTTGGATTTCTTTATCCAAAGCTCCTTTGGAACATATCATCATTTTTCATACTTTCCAATTTTTTTCAATAGCTCGAGTAATTCATCCTTCTCATCCTTCGTTAACATTTCAAAAGACTGATATATAACTTGCTCATGACCTGGAAAAATAGAAGCAATAAAGCTCTCTCCAGACTCCGTTAATTGTGCATAAATAACACGCCTATCATTTGGGCATGGAATTCGTTTTACAAGCCCTTTTTTCTCTAGCTTATCTACAACGTATGTAATGCTGCCACTAGCTATTAAAATACGCTCACCGATTTGCTGAAGTGGTTGGCCTCCTTTATGATATAGTAATTCTAATACAGCAAACTCAGTTGGATTTAATCCGTTACTTTGTATGGATTTATTTGTAGTATCCATAACAGAACGATGTACACGGGATAATGCAATAAATACTTTTAAAGATTGAGAAATGTCTTCTCGCTCATTATTTGATGTCATACCATTTCAACCCTTCACTTAAATTCTCCGCAACAAAAAGAAAAGCAACGTAGCACTTCATTACAACTTCCGAATGAATATTCACTCATTCCTTTTCCTTTCCCTAATGTAATGCAAATGATTCTTGAATAAAAACATGACAATTTTAACATAGTTTATATATAATGATAATAAAAAAAGAAGGAGTACCAAATTTGAAAGTCAAATTACAAAGCATAGTTTTTTACATACTGCTTGTTATACTGCCAACGATAGGGATTGGTGCCACATTTTTTTCATATCACACTTATCAAATGAAACAGGCAAACAAACTATCTGCTCACACTGTTCTCTTTTTATATAGAGACTATTTAGACCATCACCTTGGTGAAGCTATATCTGCCTTAGAAATGCTCGCAAAAGTCGTAGGGACCGAAACTGGAAACATCAATGGGATTAAACAGATTGTACATGATACCGATGGAAATGATGAACGTTTTTCCGGTCTATATTACGCTACGACAGATGGGATGATTACACTCGCATCCCAAGGCGATTCGCCGCCTATTGACGTTTCTGACCGCCAATACATCCAAGATGCTTTGCAATCTAAGAAAACAACTGTATCATCAGTTATTACAGATCGCGTTCTTGGACATCAAGCTATTATGATTGCGTCTCCAATATTTAATAGACAAAAGGAACTCTCAGGCTTATTATTAGCAAGTTTACGCTTTGACTACATTTCAGCCTCTTTAAATGCTATTAAACCACAATATCATTTCGAAGTGACTGATAAACATGATGTAGTTTTTCTAACCGATGATAATAACGAAACAAGCGATGGGCATTCTAACATGCTTACTACCCCACTCCAAAGATTAAATTGGAAAGTCTCTGTTTCTCCGTTACCTATTCATCAACAAACTTTATACCAGTTAGTTTCAATAGAGTGTATAGCTACTTTATTTTTAATGTCTATTTTATTTTTACTTGCTCAATATATGTTATTAAAACGTCAAACAAAACTAGAAAGACAACAAAATGAACTACAAAAAATTGAATTGGTTGGAACTTTTGCAGCTAGTACAGCTCATGAAATCCGTAACCCTCTTACTGGAATTAAAGGACTCGTTGCTCTGTTAAAAGAGAAATATAAAGATGAACAGGATCAGTTCTACTTTTCCGTAATCGAGCAAGAAATAGAGCGGATTAATGAAATTGTAAGCGAATTTCTTATTCTTGGAAAACCAACTGCCATCATTGAACAAACATATGATGTAAGAACGATTCTTAATGAGGTAGCATTAATTATCCAATCTGAATCGAATCTACATAACATTGTATTTCATTTACATTTGCCAGACCATCCTGTTCATATACGTTGCTCAAAAGACCATATGAAACAAGTGGTTTTAAACATTACAAAAAATGCAATTGAAGCCATGGCTTCTGGTGATACATTAACCATTGTAGTAACAAACAACGAAAAACACGCACACTTGCAAATTATTGATACTGGAAAAGGGATTCCTAAACATATTCAAAAACACCTCTTTCATCCGTTCTTTACTAATAAAGATACTGGAACAGGTCTTGGGCTTGTTATATGTAAACGAATTGTAGAGATGTACAATGGGCATATATTTATTGATAGTAAAGAAAACAAAGGAACGACAGTTCATATAGAGATTCCATTACACATAGTATAATTATCCTTATCCTAAAAGGGTAATTATACTTATTTCATAAAACCAGCTACAAACATTCTCCAAAAATTGTTTGATTTCCCTTCATACTCAATTTGAAAAATAGGAACCTTTATAATTGAAAACCATTTCGGTGTTTGTTTTTCTTTGTAACGCTGATACTGTACGATAAGCTTGTCCAATTCTTGACTAACTTGAATTGTCTCCATACTATTTAACCCACTTGTTAATCCTAAATGAATCATTTCTTCACGTTTCATATGAATATCATGCGAAAGCTTTTCTAATGTGTACTTCCTTTTTACAGTAAACATCCATATCCCCCTTATTTTTCTTCCATACTCTCAACGCCTCATCTACTTTAGCCCTTTAAACACTTAATTCTATTTAAAATTGAAGAATCAGAAAATTTAACATTTTTCCCCTGTAATTTACAAATCTTTACCCTCACTTTGAGAATTATTACAAATTATTCTATCTTTGTAAATACATTCGCAATAATAGACATTTTTTTCATCTTCTTTTTTGTAAATACTCAGTAAACAGTGGATTCTCTATTTTCAATGTACTTTTCTTCGACATTTTTTGTTTAATTTATGTAAAAACGCAAAACATAATGATGATTGATAAAGTGAACTTTAATCAGTGGGGGTTTTGTCCATCCCCCACTAATTATTAGGCTTCACCAATCGGGCGTTTACGGGCAGTGGATTTTCCACCTAACTTCTTTACTCCAGCCAAATTTTGAGGTGGGAGTCTTACTGTCCGCAAATAGCGGGATAAAATAGAAAGGAAATATTTATATGCGCAAATATACTATTACAGTTCTCATCTTCACCCTGTTCATACCATTCTTCCTCTTTCCTATTCAAGCAAACGCTCATACGAATAAAGTTGCTATTGTCATCGATGATTTCGGCAATAATATGAAAGGCACAGATAAGATGTTATCACTTCCTATTCCACTCACTGTTGCTGTTATGCCATTTCTTCCTTCTACTAAACAAGATGCAATAGCTGCCCATAAAAAAGGGCATGAAGTTATTATACATATGCCAATGGAACCAATTAGAGGAAAAAAAGAGTGGCTTGGACCAAAAGCGATTACAACAGATTTAAGCGATGAAGAAATAAACAACCGACTCGAACAAGCAATTCAAGAAATACCTCATGCAATAGGAATGAACAATCATATGGGATCAAAAGTAACCGCTGATGAAAGGATTGTACGTCTTATACTTTCTGCCTGTAAAAAGCACGGTTTATTTTATTTAGATAGTAAAACAAACCCTAATAGTGTTGTCCCAAAAATCGGTAAAGAATTAGGCGTTCCTATTATTGAAAACCAATTATTTTTTGATGATGTATATACGGTAAGTCACATTTCAAAACAAGCACAATTACTCATAAAAAAAATCCAAGACAAACCCATTATGGTAGCTATCGGACACGTTGGGGCTCCAGGTGAAATTACATCACGTATTATCGAAACTTCTATTCCTAAAATTCGTGAGCATGCAGACTTTATTTTTTTATCTGATTTAGCATTATCTCCACCTTCTGTTTCAAAATAAAATTCATTTCTCGTACTAAAAAAGATACCTATCTACACATAGCAGATAGGTACCTTTCCTTTTCAACTTAAATATAATCTACATGACTCACCCTAAATCCCTTTTTCTCTATCTTTTCAATTAATTGCTTTAATTTTTTTTCATTTAACTCATCCGATATATTTACGATAACACGGCGAATATATTGATCACCGTTATCAAGCGTAAACAGTCCACCGATATTATATGCTTTTAATAATGTCCCAAGCTCTTTAATTGTTCCCTTACAATCTTGTGTTGCAATTGTTAATATATAACCACCCGTCCGCATACCGAACGAATCCTCAATAACATCAAATACATTAGAGTGTGTTAAAATGCCGACAAATTCATTATACTCATTTAAAACCGCTAAAAACGGGAGACGACGAATAACGTAAAAAGCTCTAAAAAAAGAATCCTTTTCAAAAATAAACGAATTTGGATTTTCCAGTACATCTTCTGTACTTACATCCTCTAATCTGCTATTACACTTCTTTTCTAAAAGATCTACTTTATAAATAATCCCCGTGAATTCCTTCTCATTTTCTGCTAATACAGGGATTGCGCGAAATCCCGTTTCATTCATAATTTGTAACGCCTTTTCACCAGAATCATTCGTTTTGCAAAATGTCACCTGCTGTTTTGGCAGAAAATGATATTTAACTCGCAAAATATGTTCCTCCTTACATGTCAACATGTAATCTATATATAATAAGGAGACCTATATTTTATGAGTGAAATTTCTTTTTAAAACGCTTTCATTTTTAGGGGATGGTAATCTCTGTGAATACATCTTTATATAACAGAACTTTTTGCCCCTTTTATCATTAAAAGCTTTACGTGATAGTTCATTAAATACTCTATACCTTCCAACCATTTTTTCGCTTCTTCTGGAGTTTTCCCCCACACGATCATTCCGTAATTATGAACAAGGACTACTCCTCCACCTTCAATAAAATTCGGAACATTATTTTCTAATAAATTAGCGAATTTCTTTTCATCTTCTACAATTGGAATTGTCATTTCTGTAATACCGTCTTTTCCAAAAACACGTTCCACACTACGTTTTTCGAATGTTACTTCTCCTTCTTTCCCATATAGCTCTGACATTAAATGACTATCTACAGTCTGTACTTGTAAAATGCATTCTGCACTACTTTTTTTATAAATATCCGCATGCATAAATGACTCTATAGCTGGTTTTTCTTCGTTTTCAAATACTGGCTCACACATGCAATTTACGACAATAAAATCTTCTTCAGAAAATACCCCTTTATCTCTTCCCTCTACATTCACTAAAAATGTTAATGGCTCTTTTGACGTACACATCGATAAACTAATTTTCGTACCATAAAACCAATCGCGAAGTGCCAATTCTGCTTTCACATCTTTTAATTCGTTCCATTTTTTCAGAAAAAATAACATTTCGTCACCCCCGGCGTAATATTAATATAATATTCAAATCCTTTCTATATAAAAGGAATGTTTTTTGATTATTCTAAAAATTTAATTGAATTATCACACGAGAATGCCTTTTTGTCAATATGGTTTCAGCACCTATCGGAAAAATAGGCCTATCACATGTAAACACTCCTGTCTATTTAGCACTTGATTTTGTACATATAAAAAATACGTTATTCTTCTTATTAAAGAATAACGTATTTTTCTCATTTATTATTTTTTTATTGCCCTATACAGAAATTGCGCATATTGCTCACGTGTTACGAAATCATCCCCTAAAAAGTTCCCATTCCCGTCACCTTTTGATATATTATTATCCACTAATGCTTTCACATATCCTTCTGCCCAATGACCTGTTGGTACGTCTGTAAAGTTCTCCAAATTATTTTCATTTTCATTTAACTGAAATACTTTTTGTAATACTACTGACATCTCGTACCTAGTTAATACTCCTTCTGGACGAAACTTACCTGTACCATCTCCTTGCATAATTCCTGCTTGTGCAACTGTAGCAATATCTTGCTCAAACATATGCCCTTTCGTATCAGTAAACATCTCTTTCTGCTCTACTTTATTTTCTAATTTCAAGTACCTTTGTACTAAAGACGCAACTTGTCCACGAGTAATACTATCCCCAAATCCAAATTGTCCATTTCCATATCCCTTGAAAATATTTTCTTTCGCTAAATAATGAATTGCTTCTTCTGACCAATGTCCTTTTGGTACATCTTTAAATTCTACTACCTCTACTTTCTCATCTTCTTTAGAAGTATTGTCTTCTTTAGAATTGTTGTCCCCTTTACTTTCTACTACATTTTGAATTACAGATCCTGTAAAGAAGATTCCTGTATCCGCAAATGGATCTTTCACTCCAAATTCATATACTTTCTCACCTGGTGTACTCCATTTCACTACACCATTACTATACGTACCACCATCACTCTTCAGACGGATTTTTGTAGATACCTCGCCGTCTTTTTCGTATATAGGTACTTTTACTTCTTTATTTACTTCTGTATCCTCTAAAAAGACTTTTTGGTTTTGGACATTAATATAAGCTTTCTTACTTAGTTCTATTACTGGTCTAACATCGCGGATTTCATTTGCAACAAAACTTAAATATACTAACTTATTCAACTTACTAACTGGCGATAAGTCTGAAATATAATTTGCTTCTAAATCAAGTTTTTGTAAGTTTACTAGATTTGATAATGGAGTAATATCCTTTAACTCATTATTAGGTAAATCTAATTCTGTAAGCTGAGTCATTTTAGCAAGTGTTGTCACATCTTCAATTTGATTTTTACCGATAAATAATTTATTTAATTGATTCATTTGATCAATACCCGATAAATCTTTAACCTTATTACGCGTTAATACTAAGTCCTTTAAAGGTAATGAATATAACGGTTTAATATCTTCAATTTGATTACCTGCTAAAGTTAAGTATGTTACATTTTTCAATGCGCTTAATGGAGCAACATCCGTAATTTTATTATTTGCTAAATTCAAGTAATTTAGTTGTTCCATTTTCGCTAATGCTGTTACATCTTCTATTTGGTTGCCTGATAGATATAAACTTTTTACATTTTTCATTTCAATTAGTGGTGCAACGTTTGTAATTTTATTATTACTCAAATCAAGAGATTCTAAATTTTCCATCTTAACAAGTGGTGTTACATCTGAAAATTCATTACCACGCAAAGCTAAATGATTTAATTGCTTTAAATTCGCAAAGAACGACGGATCTGTTATCTTCGCATTCGCAACTGTTAAAGATTTTAAATTTGGCATATATTTTAATGCACTATAATCCAGAATCTCATTCGTGTTTAAAAACAAGTCCTTTACTTGTAATAACTCTTCTTTCGTAATTGGTGTATTTAAATCTTTTCTATTAAATACTTTTTTATTAACAAGTTCTCTTAATTTGTTATCTATTATCATATTTTGATTATCAACTGGATTATCTGTTTCCGTATTGCCTGAATTAGAGTTATCATCTGGTTTCTCTGTTTCTTTTTCACCTACAGTTGGATCTTTAATTTCAAATTGAACTTGATATTTGTGATCATATCCAATAGCCGGAATAAATATATGCATTTGCATATTGTGCTTCTGCTCAAATTCGCCAATTTCAAATTGGACTACTTTCGTTCCATTTTTTCTTTTATCTTCTGACAGAACTTTCACATCATGAAATACACCAGGTTGATTTCTATCTTCTATTCTAAGATATTGAAAATAATCGCTATCTTGTATTGTTACAGTAACGATTTTTTTCCCATCTTCAATTGCTACTTTAGGATTTTTTATGTACTGAGAAACCATAGATGGCTCATCTTTTTGATCCTTATATATTTTAATCTCAGTATCATACGTGCGATCACTGGCTGCTGCTACCGACTGGTTTGCTTCAATTTTTATTGCTGCTAACGCTGGAGTAGAATACGCAGCAAATGGAATAGCTAATGTTGTTGCTACTACTAGAGCTTTAATATAACTTTTTTTCAAAATAATATCCCCTTATCTTATATATATTCCAATTGATAATTACTATCAATCGCTAACATAATAAATGATAATGAATCTCATTATCATTGTCAACAAGAATATTACATTAAGTTTATATTTCCATAGATAAAAAATAAAAAACCCTTTACTCAAAGGGCTTTTTTGCCTATCGTATGAAGGATTTCACTTTTTTCTTTTTCATTAATAACACCAATTTTTTGCAAAATGTTTGCATACAATACAAGTTTATTATATATCCGTTCCGACATACTTTCCCTTCTTTCCTTCGACCAACTTTTTTTGTATTGGTAAATTATATGAACGAGATGAGAAAATGTGTCCACTTTTTGCATAAATACAAAGCTTTTATTTTTTTACTTGCTGATAGTAAAACTCCCACCTAAAAATTAGGTGGGAGTTTTAACGTATTCAATTCATTTAGCAAACTGTCCATTGAATATTATGCTTTTTGACTTCTTCTTCAAAACTATAGGGCATTTTCTTATCACAAATAATATGTTGAATACGAGAAAATCCTGCTATTCGGTAGTTCCCTTTTACGCCTACCTTTGTATGATCGCATAAAATATACGTTTTCTCAGCTAATTTCATCATCGCTTCTGACAGTTTCGCCTTTTCTAATTCAAAGCTAGAAACCCCAAAACCTTGCAACAACCCATCAATCGAAACGAATGCTTTATGAAAATGAAATTGATGAATTACTTGCTGTGAAATAGACCCCGACACACGTGAATGTTTTGGAGATACTTTCCCGCCTATAAATAAAACTTCACCGTGAAACATCTTTTTATTAATAGAAGAAATTAATTGTGTTGCTACTGGAAATGAACTTGTTACAATCGTTAAATTTTTACGATGAACAAGATATGGCACCATTTGAAGTGGTGTACTTCCATCATCAATCGCAATAACATCTCCATCTTCCACAAACGTTGCTGCTTTATACCCAATTCTTTTCTTCTCTTCTATATGCAGCATCTCTCGTTCTAACATCGGTGCCTCTATCCCAGCTCCCGGAAGTTGAACGGCTCCACCGTACACTTTCTTCAATTTTTTTTCACGATCTAATTCTTCTAAATACCGACGAATCGTCTCTGTTGATACTGCGAACTCTCTCGCTAATTCTGAAACTTTTACTTTTCCTTTAAACTCTACCTTCTCAAGAATTGTCCTCTTTCTCTCTTCACCTACTACAGACATAGCCTCACCCCATTTATATCTACCTCATAAACTGTCTTACTTATACAAAGTTATAATTTTCTTTTTCAGTGAAAATCTCTTCATGAATATAAATACCGCGCTTTTCTAGTTCGTCAAAAATAATTTGTGGATTTTCGAAAGCTTCTTCAGGAGTAATAACACCGACTTTATTAACTACTCCTTTTGCAATTAACTCTGTAGCGATTCCAAATGGGATACCAACATTTCTTGTATAGGCCCTTAATTTCTCCCAACCTACTACAGAACCGTCAGATAGCGGATGCGTATGGTATAACACATGCCTTTGTTTTTGATTATTTTTCATACCTACTACTTCTACATGAAGTGCATAACCATAAAGCTCTGTTGCTTGTCCTTCTTTCGATTTTAATAGATACTTCGAAATACAATCCATAATACCAATTTCTTTACCGTTTATTTCAATTTGATCATTACGCAATATACCATAATCATATAAAGCACGAACGAGCTGCATATTTTGCTCTGGCCAAGTTCCTCTTGTTTCAATAAGCTGTACACCTTTATCTTCCAGTGCCTTCGCTAACGTAATCGTTTCTGAATGCGGGATTATATACTGCATTGTTTTTCCGTAAGGCGCTGGTAATTCAATTTCTCTCGGGCGCGCAAACGGAGGTACTTGCTTAAATTCATCTTCCTCATACACTGTACGCGTCGGCAAATGTGGATCATATTCATATGTCGTTGTCTCTGTAATTGATGCAGAAAAAGCAATTGGACGATACGAGCCATGACTTACTCGAACTGACTCTACAGTATCTAACTGATTTGCTGCATACATGGCCATCATTTGCGTTACACCTGGTGTCATACCAAATCCAGGTAAACATGTTGTTCCATGTTGGACAAATTTAGAGTGGGATTCATTTTCTTCACCAAATCCATTTAAGTTCACACCGTGACAACCGGCATCTGCGATACAGCGAGTAGACAATCCATTTAACTTTATCGTCGTACCATCCATTACAATGTTATAGCCCTTCATTTTTGCGACCGTATCCTCATGATTTGTCACATCGACTTTCACAAAATCAACACGAGGATCATTTAACCACTCTACTACTTTTCGGCCTTCCTCTTCATTAAAATCGGCTACCGTAATCGTCTCAAAAGATGAAAATTGAACTAAATCTAAAATTGCTTCACGACAAATTTTACCTGCTCCACCTAAGCAAAATACTTTCACCCTATAACAACCCCTTTAGCAATACTATCAACTAAGCGATTAATATCGTCTTCATGTACATCACCGATATTTCCAATGCGGAACGTATCTACTTTCGAAATTTTACCTGGATAAATAACAAATCCATATCGCTTTAATTCATTATATAGCTGCAAAAATTCAAATCCTGCTTCTGGATAAATGAAAGATGTAATAATAGGAGATTGATATTTTTCATCTACTAATGGCTTAAAGCCCATTTCTTTCATTTTGTGCACTAGCAGTTTTTGATTGCTATAATATCGATTGTAACGGGCTCTTACCCCGCCTTCTTCTTCTAATTCAAGCAATGCCTGATAAAAAGCATGTACAACATGTGTAGGTGAAGTAAAGCGCCATTTCCCATTTTGCTCTTCCATCGTTTCCCACTGATCATATAAATCTAATGATAAAGAACGAGCTTGCCCTTTACATTTCAATAGTTCATCACGATTTGCGATGACAAAACCGAATCCGGGAACACCTTGAATACATTTATTCGCACTACTAATTAGAAAGTCAATTTGCAACTCAGCGATATCTATTTCAATACCACCGAAACTACTCATTGCGTCAACCAGTGTAACTTTTCCATATTGTTTTCCCAATTTACATACGTCTACAATTGGATTAATAATACCTGTAGTTGTTTCACAATGAACAACTACAATATGCGTAATCTCTTTATCTTGTTGTAATAACTGTTCTACTTCTGCAATATTAGTAGGCTCCCACTCTTCTGTTTGACTGACCACCACATCTATATGTAACATCTCTGCCATTTGTACAATACGCTTACCATACGCACCATTTGTACAAACTAGCAGCTTTCCTTTTCTAGGAATAACAGAACCAATTACTGCTTCAACCGAAAACGTACCGCTTCCTTGCATTAAAACTGTTGTGTACTTTTCTTCTTCCTTTGTCGCTAACGATACAAGCCTATTTCTTACATCTTGCACCATCGTGTTATATTCAACATCCCACGTACACCAATCGTATAACATAACTTCTTTTACAGTTTTTGTTGTCGTTAATGGTCCTGGTGTTAATAATAAATAGTGATTTTCATTCATGATCGTGTGCCCCCCTTTATGAAATAATAAGTTCTTGTTTCTCGATATGTTCAATTACGTTTTCGAGCTCCTGCATCGTTTCAATTGTAAAATGAGCCCCATTTTCAATGAAACGATTACGAACTACTTCTATTTTTTCACGAAGCTCTAACGGATCCATATTCTCAACTTCCTCTTCCGTTAAACCGAGCTCACTACTACCGAGGATTACACCAACTGTCCACATTCCAGCATTTCTTCCCTCTTTCATATCTGACACGGTGTCTCCAATTTTTATCATATGATTCATTGGGTATACACAGAGTTCCATCGCATTTTTATAACACATCCACGGATATGGACGACCTGCTGGAACATCATTTGGCGTCACAAGAAAATCAGGTTTATACCCTTGTATTTCTGCTTCTTTTGCAACAATGTCCATCATTTCTCTCGTATAACCAGTTGTTGATCCAATTTTAATACCTCTTTCACGTAGTGAAGAAACCACTTCTTTTACCCCATCAATTGGCGTGGCATAGTACGGTAAAATAGCAAAGAGAATTTCTTCAAACTCTTCATACATCTCATGAATATCTTCTTCTGTTGGTAATTGTCCGAAGACATGCTTCCACTCATTCGAAATACGGGGCATTTCCGTTAATACCCTAATATGATCAATCTTCAATAACCCCATTGGTTTGCGAGCTTCTTCTGCTGTAATTTCAACACCGCGTTTATGAAAAATCTTCATGAATACTTCTAATGGTGCAAAACATCCGTAATCAACTGTCGTACCTGCCCAATCAAAAATAACTGCTTCAATTTTCATTCTATCCATCACCTTTCTTACTTATCTTTTTTGCCATTGTGACGTTCGGTTACGAAGTGCTTTCGTTCCCCATTCATATACAACCCTCACTACAATATTTGTAACAACAATAAGTACACTCATTGCAGCTGCTGGTGCTACATTTCCTGCATCGTCCATATTTACAATTGATACAGCAGCTAGTTTAAAATCAGCCGCATATAAGAACACTACTGCCGATACAGTCACCATTGAATTTACGAAATAGTACATAACCATTTCTAAAATAGCTGGTAAACACATCGGTACTGTTACTCGAAAGAAAGTTTTATAAAACGGTACGCTCATCGACTGTGAAACAAGTTCAAACTCTCGGTCTAGTTTCTTTAAAGCAGTCGTTGCGGTAACAAACGTTACAGAGTAAAAATGAATGATATTTACTAATACTAAAACAGCAATTGTGCCATATAAGGAATGAAACGGATTTGTTACTGAAAGTCCTAGAATTTGAATTGTTGGTTGACTAAAGAAAAAGACATATCCTAATCCAAGTACTAATCCAGGAATCGCTAACGGTACAATAGAGAAAAAGTAGCCTACTTTTCTGAAAAACTGTAGCTGTTCTATTTTTTCAATCGCATAAGCGAACACAAATGTTAAAATCGCCCCGATAACTGCCGTAATAGCTGAGACAATTACACTATTTTTAAATGCTTCAATTCCGTCTCCTGTCAAACTTGAAAAATTAAAATGCTCAAGTGTAAAACTCATATTATATGGCCATACTTTCACACTTGCAGCAATACCAACTGCCACAAATAAAAGAATGATCATAAACGTGACTATGCTACAATATACGAATGAAATAACATCTCTTTTCTTATTATTTATTATTCTGTAAGGTACTGCTTTTGAAGATAAGAGATTCGCCTGTTTTCTTTGCGTAATACGATCAACTGCAAATGCGAAAATAGCTGGGATCAATAAAATCATTCCGACAGTTGCGCCCATGGACATATTTTGCTGTCCAATTACTTGCTTATATACGTCAGTAGCAAGTACGTTATATTGTCCTCCAACAATTTTAGGTGCCCCAAAATCAGTGAAACTAAGTGTAAATACAACGAACATCGCACTAATTAATCCGTATTTCACACTAGGTAAAGTAACCGTAAAAAACTGTTTCACTTTACTTGCACCCAACATATTAGAAGCTTCATATAAACGATAATCAGAACCTTGGAGAGCAATTAATAAAATAAGGAATGCTTGCGGAAATGTATACATAACTTCAGCCATTACAATTCCTACTGGTCCGTATAACGGTATTTGTATTCCTTCAAATAAACCAAACATTCCTTTTGTTATTAACCCTTGATTACCAAATAAATATGTAAGCGCAATACCGTGCATCATCGTTGGTGCGAATAATGGTAATAATGCTATGTATTGAAATACGCGCTTTCCAAAAACATTTGTACGAGCGATCGCATATGCGTAAGCGAAAGCGAGTGTAACCGAAATAATTGTTGTAGCGCCCGAAATCCATATCGTATTTTGTAGTGATTGAACTAGCGTTGGTGTTGTGAAATATTTACTGAAATTCGCAACACCAACAAAAGCTCCATCTTTATCATAAAAGGCTTGTGTAAACAGTTGTAATAAAGGCAATACAAGCATGATAAAAAATGAAAGAAGCATACCAATAATTAATAGTCTTTGTATCCACTCTTCTTTACCGATACGTCTCTTAATCTTTTTTTTTGTACTTTCTGCCTTAAAGTTTTCTAACATCTCCATCTATACAATGACCTTCTTTCCATATGACAACATATGATTTTCTGAGAAAGAGATTTGAATTGGCTTTCCTTTTCTAATAGCAGTTTCCTCTACTTCTGATGCCAATATATCCACTACAATTTTCTCATTATAAAGGTGTGTTTTCTCTTCTATGACCCGCACTTCCATCCGGTATACAGAACCGCGAAATTCCATGCTTTCTACAACTGTTTTAATACCATTATTTTGTACAACTGTTACATGTTCAGGACGAATCGCATGTTCTTCGTTATTTTTCGAAAAGAAATTAATAGAACCAATAAAATCTGCCACAAACGGATTGGCTGGTCTTTGATAAATCTCCTCTGGTGTTCCAATCTGCATAATTTCCGCATGATTCATTACAACAATTTTATCAGCCATCGTTAATGCCTCTTCTTGATCATGCGTTACCATAATAGTTGTTACTCCCACTTTTTCTTGCAAATCACGCATTTCTCTGCGCAACTTTTCACGCACTTTTGCATCTAAAGCAGATAACGGCTCATCAAGTAACAAAATATCGGGAGACAGAGCGAGCGCACGTGCAAGTGCTACTCGCTGCTGTTGTCCACCAGACATTTGAGCAGGATATTTATCTTTTACATTCAGCAAATCAACAAGTTCTAACGCCGATAGCGCTTTTTCTTTTACTTCTGCTTTTCCATATTTTTTTGTTTTTAAGCCGTATTCAATGTTTTCAAGTGCAGTTAAATTCGGAAATAATGCATACGATTGAAAAACCATTCCGAAGTTCCTCTTTCCAGGTGGTAATGCTGTAATATCTTTTCCATTCACAGCAATACTACCTGTTGTTGCCTCTTCTAGCCCCGCTAAAATTCGGAGCAATGTCGTTTTCCCACAACCACTTGGGCCTAATAAACAAACAAACTCATTTTTTTTCACAGTAAAAGAAATATCCTTTAACGCTGTAAATGCATCAAACTGTTTTTGGATGTGTTGAATTGATAAATATTCGCTCATTTTTCTCTCTCCCACTCACTTACTTTTTCGGTTCTGCTTTTTGGCCAAACTCTTTTTCCCATTTTTCTAAAATTTTGTCACGATTTTCTGCTGCCCATTTAAAGTCATTCTTTTTATATAACTTTTCTGTCACATCTTTAGGGAATCCATCTGGAAGTTTATAATCATTTTTAATTGTCGCAAATCCATTTTTCTCGAAGTATAACTTCATTACATCATCTGTAATTGCCCAATCTAAAAATGCTTGCGCTAATTTATCATTTTTAGCATTATCTTTTTTAATAAGTGCGTTCGCTTCTACTTCCCAGCCTAATCCTTCTTTCGGCAGTACAACTTCAACTGGTGCACCTTTTTGTTTCTCTTTCAAAGCACTATAAACCATTGATACACCAACTGGATATTCACCTGCGCCTGCTAATTTCGCTGGTTTTGAACCTGAATGAGTATAAGTTGCCATATTATCATGAAGTTTCTTCATGTAATCCCAGCCCTTATCTTCTCCCATAATTTGTAGCCATGCAGAAACTGTTAAAAATCCTGTTCCAGAAGAAGCCGGATGCGGCATAACTAGCGTTCCTTTATATTCTGGTTTCGTTAAATCTTCATATGATTCTGGCATCGGTAAATTTTTCTTCTTCAATTCTTCTTTATTTACAGCAATCCCCGTCATAAATGCAGTATTTCCTACCCATTTTTCTGGTTTCTTATCGTCTTTAAATTGCGAAAGGACACGATCTGCTCCTTTTGGAGAGTATCCTTTTAACATATCTTTTTTCTCTAAAGCTAATAGACTAGACGCTGCAGTTCCCCATACAACATCTGCTTGTGTATTTTTTCCTTCAGCTAGCAATTTCGCTGTAATAACTCCTGTTGAATCACGAACAATGTTCAACTTCACGTCTGGGTACTTCTGTTTAAAAGAATCAAGATAAATCGGTACAAGCTCTTCTTCAATCGCTGTGTAAACAGTTAATGATCCAGATAATTTATCATCTTTTACTTTTGCTCCAGCACTTTCTTCTTTCTTTGCACCACACCCCATTAATAACGAAAATACCATTCCAGTTGCTACAGCTTTAAAGATTGTTTTTTTCACTGTCTCTCTCTCCTTTTACAAATCTTATGTACAACTCTAATATAAACAACTAGTGTAAAAGCAGTATTAAACCAACATTAATCTTTTGTTTGTTGTTTGTTTTTGTGTAATACGTTGCTACTTCTATGTTTTTTCGCATTTTTCTGCTAATATCAAACGTGAAATTTACAAATAATTAAAAAAACCTTTATAATCCCACAAAAAAATGAGGCGTTTGTAAAAAACGCCTCATTTTTGTTTACCTTTTTTTGAATTACGATTTGCATACTTCGCACTATTTTCTCCTTCATACTCTAATGCAAATTCTGCATCTGGTAAGCTTTCTTTCGGAGTTTTATTATTATTAATTGCTGCATTTTGTTTTACTTTTCTTTTTACCAACATATTCACCTGCTCTCACGAAATAACTTTCTATTCTAGTTTGAAACAACTTACAGTAATTATTACTGGGAAGTGTTAACAAGTACATAAGAGCTTATAGATGGAAATACTACATACGAACAAGCCATTACAAAAAGGAGCGATTACTTTGAAAGAAAAAGAAACGATACAATCGCCAATTTTAGACGAGACGCTCCCTCATCAAATGAACTTTCCTTCTTTTAAAGGCACAGGCAAAAAGATGCAACAACCTTTTATAAATCAATATGATGTTGTAATTGGAGACAGTAAATACGATTCCACTAACAGTCCTCTTAATAATTGGAGTGATGAGGTAGATCCTGCTATTATGGCTGGGGAAGAATGGATCCATCCTACAAATGATATCGGATGGATTGCAGAAGAAAATCAAGAATTACTTAAAAACGAAGTTGATAATAAAAATGATGCTTTTATGCATCCCCAATTCGGAATTAACGACTAAAAAACCATTCTACCTAACGCAGGTAGAATGGTTTCATACTATCCAATAATAATTCTCTCTTTCGGATATTTATAGCGAGGCGGTTGCTCTCTTCCGCCACTAGCTAAAATAAATGTCAAAATACCGACGCGTCCGATAAACATAAGTACAATAAGTACAAGTTTACCAACAGTTGTTAAATCAGGAGTAACACCTGTTGATAGTCCCGTCGTCCCGAAAGCAGAACAAACTTCAACGATTAAGCTCATAAGCGGTACATTTTCCGTAATAGATAAAATGAATAGCGCTGAGGCACATAATAAAATCCCCATCGTCATAACGACAGATGCTTTCAACACGTCCTCTTCATGTAGCTGACGTTTGAAAACTCGGACTGTTCTCCCGCCTCTTGCAAATGTATATAACGATAATATACTAACTGCAAATGTTGTTGTACGTATTCCGCCCCCAACTGAACTTGGAGATGCCCCAATGAACATTAATATACTCATAAATAAAAGCGTTGGTTGTGATAATTCACGTATGTCCATTGTAGCCAGTCCTCCACTTCGCGTCGTCACAGATTGGAATAATGTATAAAATACAGTTTCATGCCATGACTTTCCTACTAAAAAATGATTTCGTTCCAATAGAAAAATCATAATTGTTCCAACAATAACGAGTACAAAAAATGTCGTTGTCGTCAATTTTGTAAATAACGAAAAGCGAAATAGTTGTTGTCGTCTTTTACTAAGGAATTGTTTTACTTCCATTAACACTGGGAAACCGATAGCTCCTAAAATAATAAGCAACATATGAATCATTTGAACAATATAATCTTTTTTGTACGGAATAAGTGATTGTCCTGTTAAATCAAATCCTCCGTTCGTTGTTGCGCTCACAGCGGCAAAGAAACCGTGAAAATAAGCTTCTTGCCAAGTCGGGAAATATAGTAAGAACCTTGTACCTAACAGTATTGCTCCAATGAGTTCTATCGAAATAATTACAATTAAAATAGAACGCATCAATTCTACAAGGCCCGATAAATTCCCTTGGTTATGGTCTGCCATAATTAATCTTCTTCTTTGCAAACCAATCTTTTTCCCCGTTATAATCCAGACGAATGTACCAAGCGCCATAATTCCTAATCCGCCTAATTGTAAAATAAGGGCTAAAGCAATAATTCCTGCCGTTGTAAACGTATCTGAAATCGTAACAACAGACAGTCCCGTAACACTTACCGCACTAACAGATGTAAATAGTGCATCGATAAATGTCCATTTCACTTCAGGCTTCGTAACAAATGGTAAACTAAGCAAAATTACCGATACGACTACTGCTAGTAAATAAAATACAACGATAAGTTGTACGGGACGTAACTTTTGTAAAAACTTTTTTATATCTCTCATTCCATCACTTCGCTACCTTTTTTCTATCGATTAAATAAAGAAAAATCATCACTTTCTTCATTTGTAAATAACTGCTGAAATAGTTTCGCAAATACCATTCCGTATACAGTTCCATTTCCCCCATACGGCAGTGCGTAATATAAATTATGTATTTTTTTATCTTCTTTTAAAATAGGAAGACCGTCATGACTGCCACCAAATGCTGCTGCCCAATAGTACTCTGCCCGTATATTTTTATACTGCGGGAACATTTCTTTTACAATGTTAATAAGAAGATCACGCTTATGCAATAATTTCGTATCGCCGATTTTTTGAATTTTCAGCGCCTCATCTAATCCGCCTATAACAATGCGGTTTTGATACGTTCGACTATACAAATACGGACGTGCTGTTTCCCAAATTAACGATTGCTCATGCCAGCCTTCAAAATAATCTATCTTATTTGTCACAACGGCATAAGACGTTTCTACTGTTGTATTTTTTTCTTTCTTTCCAAAAATTGCTTCATAACCTGTCGCCATAATAATATTCTTTGCTACTATTTTATTTCCTGTATTCGTGTAACAAATTAAATCATTTTGGATTTGTTTAATATGTAATGCCTCTGTATGTTCGTATATAGTAGCGCCCATTTGTTTCGCTTTATGCAAAAGACTATGCGCTAATAAATACGGATTCACTTCTGCATCACCGCTTGTATATAACGCTGCTTGTTTTGCAAATGAATAACGTTTCTTAATATCAGACTCTGTAAAATATTCAACCGGAAATCCATAATGGCGTAACGTATTATATTCTTCTTGTAAAAATGAAACATCCTCATCTCTACTTGCATAATACAAACTATTTCGCGGAATAAAATGGGGATCAATATCGAGAGTTGGCACAACCTTCTCCATTGTTTGCAGCGCTTCATAACAAAGTCTATATGCTCGTACCCCTTTCTCTTCACCAAATGTATGAATAAGAGAGGTTAACGATTTATCATGAACAAATTGTAATAATCCTGTATTTGCAGCTGTGCTACCACATGCAATTGCTCTTTTTTCAATGAGCATAACACGCATTCCAATTTTAGCTAACGAATACGCTATATGAGCACCTGCTTCTCCACTTCCAATTACTAGTACATCACATATCATATCATTTTCTAACGTTGGATAACAAGGTACAGAAACTCCAGCATTCCAAAACAACTTACCAGTCATAAGCTTCATAATTATACTCCTACAATGTAATTTTCTCCTTTCTATGTTTCGTCATTTTCCATAAAAAAATCCAACTAACATACGCTAGTTGGATTTCTTCTCTTTAATTAGAACGCTCTTCCAGCCAATTTCCAACCGTCGGATATGTTTGCTTTACAGCCGTTCCACCATACACGATAGACATATGTCCTGTCGGTAAACATACATACTGTTTATCTGTGCTAGAAATATGATCAAGTAAAGCTTCTACTTGACATGGCAGAGCAATGTGATCACGTTTCGCAGAAATATTTAAGACATTCGCCTTAATATTTGCAAGGTCTACCTTTTGTCCGCGAATAACGAGTTCACCCTTCACTAATTTATTATTTTGATAAAAATCACGAATCCATTGTCTATACGATTCACCTGGGAACGGAATACCATCGCCTACCCACTTTTGAACTAATTTCCAACTTTCGACGAAGCGCTCATTTTCTGAACGATCGACTAAAGCAACATATGGACCGACAAAGTTTGTAATTGGTTTTAACATCTTATTTCCGAAATCAATCATTTCTGGCGGAATATTTCCGAATGTATCAACCGCTTTATCTAAATTGAAATATTTCTCATCTAATAAAGGACCGTATAATCCTGTTTCAGAGAAATCAAAAGGACTTGTCATAAAAATCAAGTTACGAATTGGCATGTCCGGATGAAGCGCTGCATAAATAGATGTTAACGTTCCACCCATGCAATAACCAAGTAAAGAAATCTCGTCCGATTTTGCAGTTCTCATTACTTTTTTCACTGCTTTTGCAATATAATCGAACACGAAATCATCAAACTTCAAATGACTATCTTCTAAACCGAATGTGCCCCAATCAAGCATATACACATCAAAACCACGATCTACTAAATATTCCACTAAACTATTTCCTGGAGTTAAATCCATAATATACGGTTTATTAATAAGAGCGTATATTAATAAGATTGGAACTCTCTGGGTTTTTTCTTGTTTTGGAATGTAACGATACAGCTTCGTTTTATTCTTCGTCCAAATAACCTCTTTCGGTGTTAAACCAACTTGTGGTTCTGGTTCGCGTAATAAAACTTCGCTCGCTCTTTTCACACGGCGATATGCTTTACGATATTCTTCTGGGTACAACTCCAATTGCTTTTCCCATTCCGTTACGAATGTAGTCATTTTTCCTATCTCCTTTTTGGTCAATTTCTTTCTAAAAAAAGAAGTGCATTCCTGCTATGGATATGCACTTTTTTCTTACTTCATTACATGTATAATCCGCCGTTAATGTTTAATTGCTGACCTGTGATATACGCACCGTCACGGCATAGATATACTACACCTTTTGCAATTTCATCAGCTTGACCAAAACGTTTTTTCGGGATTTTCGCAACGATTTTTTGACGCACTTCTTCTGGTACTTCTGCTACCATTTCAGTATCAATAAATCCTGGGCAAATTGCGTTTACAGTTACATTTGTTCTTGCAAGTTCTAACGCTAATGATTTTGTAAATCCTAGCATACCTGCTTTTGCTGCTGAGTAGTTTGTTTGTCCAAATCCACCAGCTTGGCCAATAATAGAAGAAATACTAATGATTCTTCCTTCTTCTGCTTCCGATATGTATGGAAGTACCGCGCTTGTCGTATTAAATACACTGCTTAAGTTCACGTCAATTACGCGCTCCCAATCTTCACGATTTAACTTCTTGAATGTACGATCTCTTGTAATACCAGCATTATTAACAAGAATATCAACTTGACCAAAATGATTCACAGCTTCTTCTACAAGTCTGTTTGCATCTTCTACTTTAGAAACATCCGCTTGAACTGCATAAACGTCATGTCCTTCTTTTCCTAATTCATTTACTAAGTTTTCAGCTGCTTCTTTACTGCTGTTATAGTTAATAACTACTTTTGCTCCCTCTTGTGCTAATGCTACTGTGATTGCTTTTCCAATTCCTTTTGCCCCACCTGTTACGATTGCTACTTTGCCATTTAATTGAACCATTTCTTTTCCCCCTTAAATGAATTTGTGAACGATTGTTATGAATCATTTTGGTACTCATACTAATTGAGTCCATATATTAATTATGTTTCGTTGTTTATACATGAAAAGAGATTCTCCCTCCCTCTTTTACACGTTATAAACAAACGCCATTATCATTTTTTATTTTCTGGCTTATTTACAGGCTTTACTTCTTCTTTTACAGGTACTTGTAGTTTAGCTAGTACTGCATTTTGCTTTTCTAGCAATTCTAAAATTTGATCAACTTTCGTTTCTAACGTGCGCATATCTTGTTTTACTTTCGTAACATCACGCTTTAATGTAGGAGCTTGTCCTAATGAATCCACTTTCTCTTCTAGAATTTCCTCGATGTTATCAACTTTATTTTCTAAGTTAATAACAAGCGTAGCTACTCTAGCGATATCCTCTCTCGTCGGCACATTCACCTGTTCTAAATAATTTTTTGTCGTATCATTTAATGCTTTTTGATAAAACAAATTCAAATCTAGAACGCTGCCCATCCAAGCAGAATATTCTTCTGTTTTAATTGTTTCATTGAGCGCTTTTCCCCAAAATGTTTCGGTTTGTTCATAAGCATTTTTCCATGCTTGCAATGGATCGAATTTTTGATCAATCACTTCGACTACACTCCCTTTTTCGTTTTTGAAACAATTCAACCTATTCACTATTTTCTAATATTCCGAATAAAACTTCAAGTATATATTTTATTTTTCTTTATTTTCTAACAAATGTATTGACATTAAAAACAGATAGGTGTAAATTGCACTTATAAGCAAAAAATTCCATCTAACTGATTCATGAGGTGATGTACAATCATGCTACATAATGAACCAGAACACCCAGAAAGTTTGGAAAAAAACCAAGCGAAACAACCAAACTCCATGCCAAAAAACTTCTTAGTTCCTTTCTTACTTCTCTGTCTAAAAGACTGGAGTCTTCATGGTTACAAACTTATTCAAATGCTAATGGACATCGGCTTTTCTTCTGTTGACCAAGGTAATGTGTATAGGACACTACGCAAATTAGAAAAAGAAAATCTTATTTCTTCTACTTGGGATACAAGCGAAGGCGGGCCAGCGAAACGAATTTATTCTTTAACAGAATATGGAGAGCAATATTTAACAACATGTGCGACTTCTTTTGAACATTATCAAAATATGTTGCGGACGTTTTTCACGTTATACACCAATGCATTCTTTCCATTTTCTACTTCTCCAGAAAAGGATGAAAAGGATTCTTCATCTTCACCTGGTGGTACAGCAGAGTAATCTGCGTTCACAATATGCAAAAAAACATTTGGAGGTCAAACAATGGAAACTAAGCCATACGAATTAGTCGATGCATTTTGGAAAAACTGGTCTCAATCTCTTTCCCTCTTCTCTTCAGCTGGGAAACAATTAGAGCAACTTACTTTAGAAACGTTAAAACAACAACAAGACGCTTTGCATAAATTAACATCAGGAGTAGATGAACTAGAAAAAGAACTACACCAATTCACTGCTCAGTTCAATAACCAATATACAGACTATGTGAAGCAATTAACTGGAAACTCCTTAAATGATCAAATTAACGAGTGGCAAGAAAAGTGGAATGAGCTTTCTAATCAAATGCACCAACTTACTGTTTCGCCTACGAAAACATCTTTGTCTATTCTTACTCAAACTAGCGGCCAATTTGAAGAAACAACAAAACACTTTATCGAACAACAACAGTCGCAACGTGAAGAGGTTCAAAAACAGTTAGAAGTTTTTTTGGGAGAGTTCAAGTCCAAACAACTAGAACTCGCAAAGCAGTTCGAGGAAAACTCAAAAAATCTATTTACTTCCATCAAGTAAGAAAAATGTGGCAACTAACTGCAGCACAAACAAAACTCTTTCTTCCTCCTACTACATCAAGATGGCTTACATTTTTCGATATGGAAAAGAAGGAGGACAAAATGAATCCATTTCAAGAAGCACAAACTGTTCCGGAGCTTCGTTACGATGAGATTCAAGTCGGTGATCAAGCATCACTTACAAAAAAAATTACGGATGAGGACGTTATCAATTTTGCAAAATTGACTGGAGATGTAAATCCTATTCACATTCTAGACTCTTTTGCAAAAACGACAATGTTCAAAGAACGTATTGCCCATGGCATGCTCGTTTCAAGTTTTATTTCTACCATTCTTGGAACGAAACTTCCTGGCAAAAATACGATTTATTTATCACAAAACGTTTCATTCCGTGCTCCTGTCAAAATCGGTGATACACTTCGCGTTGTGGCAGAAGTTATTAAAAAACGGGACGATAAAAAAATTATCACATTGCAAACAAACATATATAATCAATCTGATGATATTGTCGTAGAAGGTACAGCGACAATACTGAAAAAAGAGTAGCAAATTTGCTACTCTTTTTTCTATCCAAGAACTTCTAATCACACCGTTTACTTCCGTGTATGAGTACGTCGTTTACACATAAAATAACATTACCAGATAGCACTTAGCTAAACTGGATTACTCTTTAAGGATGTGTATCAACATGGTGAAAACAAACAAATTACTAGTTCCGGGTGCAGAGCAAGCACTTGAACAATTCAAATATGAAATCGCACAAGAATTCGGTGTAAGCTTAGGATCTAATACAGCATCTCGTTCTAACGGATCAGTTGGTGGTGAAGTAACGAAACGTCTTGTTGCTTTAGCTCAACAACAATTACGCGGATAACTATATAACCTATGGCTTAGAGGCAGATATTCTCTGCCTCTTTCTTTTTTAACATACATAATAGTGCTTCTTCACATACTAGTAAGAGCAAATCGAAAGGAACGATATGTGAAATGAAACGGATTAACATTAGCATGAGTCCTCCCCGTGTTCTTACTGTATCTTTTATTATGCTATCAATTATCGGTACAGGCCTATTGAAATTGCCAATTGCTACAACAACGTCTATTTCATGGCTCGATGCTTTATTTACAACGGTTTCTGCTTGTACGGTTACAGGGCTTGGTGTTGTGGACACTGGTAAAGTATTTACCTTATTTGGCCAATGTGTCATTTTAACACTTATACAAGTTGGCGGGCTTGGCATTATGAGCTTTGCTGTTTTAATCGCAATTATGCTCGGTAGAAAAATCGGCCTTCAAAACCGGATTTTATTACAACAAGCATTAAATCAAACAAATGTCGGCGGAATCATTCGTCTTGCAAAAGCATTATTTTTATTTTCTTTTACTGTAGAATGTATCGCTACTTTACTTCTCTCTTTTGAATGGGTACCAAAATACGGGGTTGCCAAAGGTATATATTATAGCTTTTTTCATTCTATCTCAGCCTTTAACAATGCTGGGTTTTCTGTGTGGAGCGATAATTTAATGTCGCACTCCCATAGCATTCTCGTCAATCTCGTTATTTCTTCCCTCATTATTTTAGGTGGGATTGGTTTTACGGTTATCGTAGATATAAAAAGAAAGAAAAACTTTAAAAACCTTACTTTGCACTCAAAGCTTATGCTCTCTTCTACTCTAATCGTCAATATTATTGCTACAGCTTTTATCTTTATATTTGAGTTCCATAATTCAATTTCCATGAGAGGTTTTACACCATTTGAAGAAGGTATGGCTGCTTATTTTCAAGCGGTTTCAACACGTACTGCCGGGTTTAATACTGTTGATATCTCTGCATTATCAAAACCTTCACTTTTATTAATGATGCTTCTTATGTTTATTGGTGCTGGCAGTGCTTCAACTGGTGGTGGGATTAAATTAACGACTTTTTTGATTATGTTTTTCGGCGTATTTAAATTTTTGCAAGAACAAGATGATATTGTCGTGTTTAAAAAATCCATTAAAGATACGCTCATTGTCAAATCATTAACGATTACTATTATTTCAATTTCGTTTATTTTTCTTTCCATTTTAATTTTAAGCATCACTGAGAAGGTTCCTTTATTAATGAGTGCTTTTGAAGTATTTTCAGCATTTGGAACTGTCGGCCTTAGCATGAATTTGACGCCACACTTAACAATTATCGGCAAAACAATTATTATCTTTATGATGTTTTTTGGAAAGATGGGGCCTTTAACATTAGCCTTTTCATTTGCACGTAAAAAACAAAGAAAAATAAAATATCCCAACGAAGATATTTTAACAGGTTGACAACCGTATAAATTATCCATATAATGAGAGTACAATAGCATATCTCCAAAGGGGAGTAGCGTCCAAGAACTATTTCTTGGAAACAAAGTCGTCATTACGTAGAACTTAGTTCTTCCGGCTTTGTTGGCATTTTCATTACATATGTCTAGCAAGACCTTTGCCTATCAACGGCAGAGGTCTTTTTTGTTTTCAAATTCCTTCCACCGTTGATACGCAGGAGTATGGGGAAACTAAACAGTGGGGAACTTCTTCACTTGTTTAGTCTTTATAGAAATGAGAGGAGAATGTACATGGATGTATCATTATTATTGGAGTATGGTTGGGTATTACTCATCCTAATTGCACTAGAGGGGATTTTAGCGGCTGATAACGCTCTCGTTCTCGCAATTATGGTAAAACATTTACCAGAAGAAAAACGAAAGAAAGCACTATTTTATGGATTAGCAGGAGCGTTCGTTTTCCGCTTCGGATCACTATTTATGATTTCGTTCCTAGTAGATGTATGGCAAGTGCAAGCAATTGGTGCGATTTATCTTATGTTTATCGCGGGGAATCACTTATTTAAAACGTATGTTAAAAAGAATACACATGAAGAAACAGAAGAAAAAGAAGCAAAGAAAAAACAAGAGAACTTTTGGTGGACTGTATTTAAAGTCGAAGTTGCTGATATCGCCTTCGCAGTTGATTCAATTTTAGCTGCTGTTGCATTAGCAGTGACTTTACCGAAAACAGGATTAGGTACGATTGGTAGTCTTGATACAGGTCAATTTATCGTTATCTTTACAGGTGGACTTATCGGATTAGTTATAATGCGATTTGCAGCAACTGCTTTCGTACAAATATTAAAACGTAAACCAGGACTTGAAACTGCAGCATTTTTAATTGTAGGTTGGGTTGGTGTAAAATTAACAGTTTATACGCTAGCACACCCTGCTTTAAATGTCCTTCCGCATTCATTCCCAGAATCCACTCCGTGGAAGCTTACATTCTGGATTGTATTAGTTGGAATCGCAGTTTGCGGTTGGTTCTTCTCGAAAGAAGTAGAAGTAAAAGTAGAAAAGAATTTAGACGAAAAAGCGCTGTAATTACAGCGCTTTTTCTTTTTTCTCGTTTCAATTCCCCTCTCTATTTTTAGAAAAAATTCCATTATACTACCTTTTGTAAACGCTTCCTTTCTAGATGTATGTCCTTTTTGTGAAATATTGCACAAACTTATTGAAACTATGAACAAATCCATGTACCTTATTCATATAAGGAGTATTTATAGACGATGTATTAAAGGAGCGTATTACTCATGCTAGAACAAGGATTAGATTACGTTGTAAAACTGGCTAAGAGCAAAAAACAAATGCTAGATATAAATCCAATGCAATATTTCATTCGTGCTGCACTTGCGGGCATTTATATCGGTTTTATTATTGTACTATGTTTTAAATTAGGTAACTTTTTTCATATTGCAGATTCACCAGCAACATATTTAGCTTCCTCCATGTTTTTCGGAATTGCTCTCGTACTTATTATATATGGCGGCGCTGAATTATTTACTGGCAATACGATGTACTTCACAGTGGCAACTTTAAGAAAAGAAACAACGATTTCTGATACACTTCGTAACTGGGTTGCTTGTTATGCAGGTAACTTAGCTGGCGCTTTATTCTTTGCCTTACTATTTTACGCAACTGGAATTTTCGAAGCAATTGATCACAGTCATTTAATGAATAAAGTTGTTGAAGGAAAGATGAATACACCTACAATGCAATTATTCTTTAAAGCGATTTTATGTAACTGGCTCGTATGTCTTGCCTGCTTCTTACCTTCTCAAGTGAAAGGTGACACAGCAAAAATATTAATGATGATGATGCTCGTTTTCACTTTCTTTTTATCTGGTTATGAGCATAGCATTGCAAACTTATCACTGTTTGCTTTATCTTTAGTATCACCACATCCTGAGACAATTTCTTTTGCGGGCGCTATTCATAACTTAATTCCAGTTACAATCGGTAACATTATTGGCGGATCCGTATTTGTCGGTATGGTATATCATTACTTAACAAAGAAAGCACCTGTTGTTGAACAAGAGAAAACTCAATTAGTTGGAGCTCAAACGGAGGAAATTATTCCTTTACAAGCACATATGAAACATTAAAAACTCCAAAGTTTTACTTTGGAGTTTTTAGCTCCCTACATATTTCAAGGCAATATAAGGATTAATTTCCCCGTTTTCCTTCCCTCTCTCTATGCTCTTTTTCATCTGATGCATACCGATGACATCATTTGTATGAAGGTGAATTTCATTAACATATAAACCTTCGTTGCAGAAAGCTTCTACGAAATCTAACCCACTTTTTTCTCCCCATCCCATATTAAAATCAAGGGAAAGAATATTTACATCATAATCCCGAACCATTTGCAAAGCACATTCTACTGTAGTGGCGAGTACATACCCGTATGGACAACTTCTTTGATCATCCATATATACATTCATGTTCTATCCCCTCTCTATTTTGTATACGTGACCAGCATGTAACATATTGCTCCAAGACTAATAAAAGGACCAAACGGAATTTGGCTCCTCTTTTTCATACGTTTTAATACTATACCAGCTCCAAAGAAACAAAGGCTAAAGCAAGATGCTAAAAATAAAATCATAAAAATCCCTTTCAGTCCCACTATAAATCCAAGCAGCGAAAGTAATTTTATATCCCCTCCACCAAGCCCTTCTGGATATATCTTTTGCATGCAATATAACAAAATGAATATAGTTCCACTACCAGCTAAACTATCTATCCAAGTAACTAACGGTACAAAAATACATTCTAAAATAAGCAAAAGTGCAAACCAAATTAAAATACGATTAGGTATTAACATATATACTAAATCTGTAACTGAAATAATTAGAAGTAACGAAAAAAGCGATAAAATGATGATGAGCTCTCTTTCCATTCCTATTACATATACAGTAAGAAAAAATAAACTGCCTGTAACAAATTCAAATACTATGTACAAACTTGAGATTTTGCTCTTACAATTCGTACAACGCCCTTTTTGTATACAAAATGAAATGATTGGAATAAGTTCTTTCGGCTGTAACGTATACTTGCAGTAATGACAGTACGAACGCGGTGTAATAATAGATTCCCCTACTGGAACTCTCATCGCAATCACCATAAAAAAAGAACCAAACACCATACCTATTAACAATGCATATAAATAAGTGAACATCCCTTCCTCTCCTTTCCAAAAGAACATAACAAAAAAAGGAGAGAACTTCTACTTCATATTATCTTTATTCTATTAAAAAAGCAGGCCGTTTTCCGGCCTGCTTTCCCCTATTTTATACGATGAAATATACTGCTTTTAACGGCCCGTGTACTCCGACAACAAGATTCATTTCAATATCCGCAGAGTTACTTGGTCCTGTAATAAAGTTAATACAAGATGCGACTGCTTCACCTTTTTCCACACGTGAGTTCATATCCTGAACTGCTTGCGTAATACGAGGTACAAGTGTTTCACGTGGAATAATAGCAAAGTATACAGTCGGTAAAAAGTGTAAAGAACGCCCTTGTCCTTTATGACTTTGTACAACAATCGTACCAGATTCAGCTAAAGTATAATCACTAAATGCAATACCGATATTCGCTTTTTCCGCTATACGCATATTCTCTTCTTTTTTCTCAGGATCCCATACATTTACCTCAACATTTTGCTTTGGAAGCTCTTCTTTAAATAAAGAAGTCAATCCATAGGAATCAAAACGTTCATCTGCTGATAATATAATAGGTCCTCCACCGTTTTCAACGATTATTTTTTGAATATCTTCACGTAAGCGGTCGTTTGTCGTTTCCACAACAGTTGTATGAATGTTTGTACATTGCTTTTTAAATACTTCTAACAATTCTTCTTGTGAATAATCTTTTAACGTTTCTACATTCACATTACTTTTCCATGCTGGACGTTCTACGCCTTCTGTTTTACGCGCGCGCCCAAGTTCTTTTGCGATATTATCTAGAAAGGACTCACGGTTTTGAATTAATCCTGTCATTATTTGTCCCCGCCTTTCTTATGATCTTTATACCAATCACGGAATCGTTCTTTACTTGGAGCTGGGAATTCACGAATATCCGTCCAGTTTTTAAGTGGTCCAACACCTTTTGATACACGGTTACCAGATGTAAATGGACTCATTGCTGCCGGTGCCATTTTCGATCCCATTTTATATAAAGCTGCTGAAGAAGCACCCATACTAAACATTTTCATTGCTAATTTTTCTGCAAGTGGGGCACGACCTTCTTGCTCAACGATGACTTGACGATGTTTTAATAATAAATCATGTAATGGAATTTTTACTGGACAAGCTTCTGTACATGCTCCGCATAAACTAGATGCATAAGGAAGCTCTTTGTAATCGTCATACCCACCTAAAAGTGGTGTTAATACCGCACCGATTGGTCCTGAATAAATAGATCCATACGAATGTCCACCAACGTGACGATATACGGGACATACGTTAACACAAGCGGCACAACGAATACATTGCAATATTGAACGGAATTCCGATCCAAGAATTTGAGAGCGGCCATTATCAACAACGACTAAATGAAACTCTTCCGGTCCATCTACCTCTTCCTCTTGAATTGGTCCTGCTACTGTTACATAACTTGTTAATTTTTGACCTACCGCACTACGACATAGTAAACCAACTAAAACATCTAATTCTTCCATTGTCGGAACCATACGTTCCATACCCATTACTGCAATTTGTGTTTTCGGAATCGACATGACAAGATCGGCATTACCTTCGTTCGTCACTAAACAAAGAGAGCCAGTATTTGCAACAGCGAAGTTACAACCTGTCACACCAATTTCTGCATCCATAAATTTCTCACGAAGTTGTTTACGAACAAACTTTGTCATTTCGTATGGATCATCAGAATTTTCATATCCAAGTTTTTCTTTAAATACATCACGAATTTGCGTTCTGTTTTTATGAAGTGCAGGCGCAATAATATGTGATGGTGGGTCGTTATCTACTTGCAAGATATACTCTCCTAAGTCACTCTCTAACACTTCACAACCAATCTCTTCAAGGGCATGATTCATACTAATTTCTTCAGTTACCATTGATTTTGATTTTACAACTTTCTTCGCTTGTTTCTTTTTTGCAACGTCTTGAATATACTTTGCTGCATCCTCTTTCGTTTTCGCAAAGTAAACGTGACCGCCTCTTTTTGATACATTTTCACTTAACTGCATTAAATAATAATCAAGATTTTCTAACGTATGTTGACGAATTTGTTCACCTAGTTCACGCCACTCTTCCCAGTTTCCCAACTCGTCAGCTGCTTTTAATCGATTTGTATATAAACGCGTTTGTGCAGAAGATACCGCTCCGCGCATAAACGAATCTTGAATTCCATCGCCAACGCGATCATTAAATTTTTTCTCACTGATTTTCATAGACATAGCTTATGTTCCCCCTTCATGAGCGACTATTCAAGACCTCAGCAATATGCATTACTTTTACTTCTTTTCCTAAACGCTCAATACGTCCGCCAATGTTTAACAAACACCCACAATCTGCACCGATTAAATAATCAGCACCTGTTTCCATTACACTATCTACTTTTTCATCTACCATTTGCTCAGAAATTGGAGTCATCTTAACTGAAAACGTTCCCCCAAACCCACAACAATTTTGCACGTTCGGCAGTTCTCTCACAATTAATCCTTTTACGCTTGATAATAAAATTCCTGGTGCCTCTTTTACTCCAAGCAGGCGTGTCATATGACAAGATTTATGAATAGTAGCTATCCCTGGTAAACTTGCACCAACATCTGTAACTTTTAAAACATCTACAATAAATTGTGTAAATTCATATGTTTTATCAGCAACCTTTTGTGCACGTTTAGCCCACTTCGGATCATCTTTAAAAACATGCGGATACTCATGAAACATTGTCGCACAAGATCCAGATGGCGTAACGATATATTCTGCATCTTCGAAAGTTTCAATCATATGTTTCATCGCTTCTTTTGCTGCTTCTACATGGCCGCTATTATAAGCAGGCTGACCACAACAAACTTGTGCTTCTGGAAATTCAATTTCACAACCTAAACGCTCCAATACTTCAACTGTTGCTTTACCGACGTTTGTTTCAAACATATCGACTAAACAAGTAACAAATAAAGTAACTTTCATAACTATAATTCCCCCTCATTACAACTCCGCCAAAAATCATATGGTCATCAGATGACTAAGATTAGAAGAAGTAGGCTCAACCATGGCCTATCCTCTCCCTCTTCTAAAGAAAACGCTTACTTAATCTCTCTATTTTATCAGAAAATTAGATTTTTAAAAGATTAAATTACGAATTTATATCGCTTTTACCTGTGACAATATGTTCTACATTTGTTAAATGATCTAGCATCGCTTGCTGCGCTAATTCCACATCTTGCTTTAACACCGCATCATATATAGATTGATGCTCTTCTAAAAGTCGTTCTGATGTTGTTTGTTCACCATATAAAATAATGCGTCTTGATTCACCAATCGTTTCAGCAATCATCTCTGAAACATGATTCATGAGCTCAAGCAAGATGTTATTATGCGAAGATTCTGCAATTCCCATGTGAAAATGAAAGTCTGCTTTTTCGCCAGCCTTCTCATCTCCAATGCTCTTTGCCATTTCATCTAACCACTGCTTCATATTTTGCAAATTAGCTTCCGTACGTTTTGCCGCTGCCGCTCGAACTGCCCCCACTTCGAGCACCTTCCGTACTTCTAATAAATTCAAAATATCCTCTTTCTTCATTAATAACTTGTTATTTAGTGATTTTGTTAATGAAGAAGGATCGAAATTCCTTACATATGTACCTTCTCCTTGTTTCATTTCAATTAAGCCCATTGCTCTTAGCGCACTTAGCGCTTCACGAACAGCAGATCTGCCAACTTGAAACTGCTCAGCTAATTGATGAACAGGAAGTAGTTTGTCACCAGGTTTTAACGTACCATTTTTAATCATTGTTAAAATAGCTTCAGATACTTCTTCGTAAATTTTTTTCGGTTTAATAGATTTGTACTCCAGTTAAATCACCTCAGTATCTTCCAAACAACAATTGTAACGTTTTATAAGAACTTAGCATCCATAACTATTTTAGAACGAATTAGTAAGAAGTACAAATGTTTTGTTCATAAAATAGTCAAATTTTTGATATTTGTTTGATATTAATTAATACATTTACGCGTAACTATTTACCTTCAATATGAAGAGCATATTCCAAAAGTTAGAATATGCTCTCCTCATCTTGTGCTTTTAATTTAATACTAACTGTCGTGCCCTTACCTTTTTCACTTTCTATTCTCCACTCACCGTCATGTATATGAACAATTTGCCTTACAATTGCAAGACCTAAACCTGTTCCACCGTGTTGACGACTTCTCGCTTTATCTACTCGGTAAAAGCGTTCCCCCAGATTTTCTAAATGCTCTCTATCAATACCTATTCCTGTATCTTTTATGTGCAATTCACAATAATCATCGATTTGCTTTAATGTTATTATGATATCCCCGTTTTGATTTGTATAACGTATCGCATTATCTAATACATTATGAAGTACTTGTTGCATACGATCCTCATCAATCATTACGATAATTTCAGGATTTAAATTCGTTGAAATACGAAGGTTTTTTTCTACAAACTGTAACTCGTACGTATTTAGTACATCTTCAATAAGCTGTGAAAAAACGATAGGTTGTTTCTTTAAGGGAAAGTGTTCACCTTCTAGCTGCGCTAGATCTAATAAATCATGAACGAGGCGCTGCATGCGACCTGCTTCTTTATGAATAAGTTGCGTTACTTTTTCCTGCTGCGGCCCCTTCGCTACACCGTCTAAAATAGCTTCACTATATCCTTTAATATAACTAAGCGGTGTTCTAAGTTCATGCGAAACATTAGCTAAAAATTCCTTACGCTTTACATCTTCTGTTTCTAAGGAATTTGCCATTTTATTAAAGGCTTTTCCCAATCGTCCAATTTCATCTTCTGAAGAAATTGTAATCCGCTCTGAGAAATCTCCAGTAGCCAAATGATTTGCAACTCGTTCCATTTGCGAAAGCGGTCTCGTAATGGCGATAATAATTTTTCTACCAATCCATATTGTAATTAAAATCATTGCAAGTGCTAACGGCGCTAAAATAAGACCCATATCAAATATTAAGTCTTTTATACTTTTTAAAGGAATATAAGAGTATACAATACCAACTAATTTTTTATTATCTAAAACAGGGATGACAACACCCATAATATTACGATCAAAATGTTCTTCATACCCTATCTTTGTCACTGTTTTCCCATCTAATAGCGCCTGTCTATCCCCTTCACTTATAAGAGAATGATGGTGAACATCAAAAGGCAAACATGCGCTTAAATCACGCGGATTGTATACGAAAAGGACATCTGAACTAGATATTTGATCATATGCCCTTACTTTCTCTTCAAAAGTGGATACTCCTTCACGTTTATCATATTGCGTGGCAAGACGTTTCCCTTCCATTACTAATGAATCTTTTAAATTATCAACGTATAACTTTTCATATGAGTATAAAGATACAAAATAAAGAAAGGAAACTGTTACACATACTGCACATACTACTGTAAGCCAAAGCTTTTGTACCATCGTAAACATACGTTACACCTCAAATTTATAACCTACACCCCAAACGGTTTGAATGTAGTTTCCACTTTCTCCTAGCTTTAGACGCATCGTTTTCACATGCGTATCTACCGTTCTTGTACTTCCTGCATAATCATATCCCCACACCTTTTCAAGCAATTGTTCCCGGCTAAATACTTGTCCATTATGTTGGCAAAGAAAATATAGTAAATCGAACTCTTTTACCGTAAGAGGAATCGTCTCACCATTCGTCTCGACCCTCCTACTTTTTTCATTAATAAGAATCGGTCCAAATTGAATCTCTTCTTGCTGTTCTTGCTTTGTATATCGTCTTAAAACAGCTTCCATACGAGCAATTAGTTCCCCGGGACTAAATGGTTTTACAATATAATCATCTGCTCCCATACGTAAGCCGTTCACCCTATTCCACTCTTCACCTTTTGCTGTTAAAAATATAATAGGTACATCCGACGTTTTTCGAATCTCTTTACAAACTGAAAGCCCATCCATCTCAGGCATCATAATATCTAGTACAACGAAATCGTAATGATCCGTCTCTAATTTTCGAAGTGCCTCTTTTCCATTTTCAGCTTCTCCCCACTCGTATCCGAAGTTATCTAAGTACATTCCGACAAGTTGCCTCATATCACTTTCGTCATCTACGACTAGCACGTTATATTTACTCATTGTCCTTCCCCTTCTCTCTCTATGAGTTGAAACGGTCCTTTTCCGACTTTAATTGTTTGTTTTATTTTCATATTCTTCATATCCATTACGCATACTTCATCGCTATCATAACTAGCTACATATCCTTCTGCACCGCTTTTCAAAAATGCAAATGGATTAGATCCTACTTCTACAAATCCTACCTCTTGATACGTACTTGCATCAAACTTTCTAAGCGTATTTGAACCGTGACTTAGCGCATATACATACTTATCATCCTTTGTTATATTCACAGGCATAAACGGAGCATGTAAAGAACGCATCATCTCTCCGCTCTGTAAAGAATACACTAATACTTTCTCATTCACTTGACTTCCATCACCATGTCCACCAATCCATATTTCTTTCCCATCAGCGCTAACCGTTGCTCCTGTTGATGCTGGTGGAATCATAAAGGACTGTATCACTTCTTTTTTCTTTGTATCAATGGTCGTTAGTTTCGTATCATAAAAGTTGAGTACAGATAACTGGTTATGATGCTCTACCATCGTTATCGGCCCTTTTCCTGTTGAAACACTCCCTGTCTCTTTTCCTTTTATCGCAAAGAACCTTACCTTTTGTTCATTTTGATCGGCAGCAAATAATTGTGTTCCATCATCTGATGCGATAACATTAGCAATTCCTTTTCCAGTCTTATATTTGTCCACTTGTCTTCCTTCTGCTAGTGAATATACATACATATATTCTAATTGCTTACCATAAACAAGTATTTCCTCACCATTTGGAAGTAGCGTAACCCCCGCAATCGGCTCATTTAATTCCCATGTTGTTAATAGCTTCTTTGTTTTTTTATCAATAAAACTAATACTACCTTCCTTTATATTCGTTGTTATAATAACACTTTTATCTTTAGCAATCGGTGTATACGAACTTCCTTGACACCCTACTAATAGAAATAAAAAACAGAGAAGAAAAACATACTTTCTCAAAAGATTCCCTCCATCTTCGGATGATTTCGTTATAATTGTAAAATAACAAATAAATGTGTGGAAAATGTGAAATCTTCCTTTATTAATAAAGTGAAACTTTAATCAGTGGGGGTTTTCTTCATCCACCACTGATTATTAGTTGAACCAATCGGGCTTTTATGGGCAGTTGATCCCCCATCTAACTTCTTTGCTTTCGCTGAATTTTGAGGTGGGGGTCTTACTGCCCATTAATGCGGGATAAACTTACATATATAATGTACAACAAATAGAATTTGAGGTGTGTAAATTATGCTTTTTCCTGATTTAGCGAATAAAATTGTACGTGAAGTACGCAGATTAATTACTGAAAACATTATTATTATTAATATACAAGGCGTTATTATCGCAAGTACAGATGCGGAAAGAATCGGTCAATTTCATGAAGGTGCACTCCGCTGTGCGAAACAAAAGAAAACTGTCATTATTACAAAAGACGATGAACGACGACTGCAAGGTGTAAAAGCTGGGATGAACCTTCCTTTACTATTCCATGACGAAGTAATCGGCGTGATTGGAATTACAGGAGAACCTGAAAATATTTCACAATACGGAGAAATATTACGTAAGATGACCGAATTATTAATTCATGAAAACTACTTTTTAGAACAACTAGAACTTGAGCACCGTTCTTATGAAGCATTTGTCTTTGATTGGCTTCAAAATACAGACTGGTCTCCAAGTTTTCTCGATCGTGCAAAAACGCTTGGCATTGATTTATATAAGAAGAAACAACTTATTTTATTATCAATCGCCCAAGATAATACGATGCTCCAGCGTAAAATTTGGCAACATATGCGCAACATTTTAGCAAAAGAAAATTTATTTGTTCGCTGGGGAAATGATCGGTTTATTTTGTTTACAACAATCCAATCCAAAGAGCAAACCTTTCAATTTTTAAAACGGTTAAAACAAGACTGTGAAACTTTATTTTCTATTACTTTATATATCGGGATTGGACAAACAGTTACGCCAAGCAATATGAACTTATCGTACGAACAAGCATTACGCGCCCTTTCAGTATCACTTGAAACGAAAAAAATTGTATTTAATGAAGATTTACGTTTAGAAATGTGTTTACAAGATATTTCTACTGAAACTCGAGAACAGTTTCTAGAGCGTACCATTGAAAACTTAGTATCATCTCCTGAGCTTATGCACACTTTACGTTTATTTATCGATTATAACCAATCTTATAAGCAGACAGCTGAGCAATTACATATACACATTAACACATTGCATTACAGGCTAAAAAAGATTGAAGAACATACAGGACTTGACCCGAAACAATTCAAAGATTTAAATGTTTTATACTTCGCACTCCTCTTATTAGATAATCATACAAAAAATAACGATAAAATTGATTAATCTTTAGATGATTGTACATAGAAAGAATCCTCCAACTTTTTTATCATTATAATGAAAGCACTGTTACAACGTTTTTTATTATGACGAAATACGTTAACAGTTTGAGGGGGATTTCCAATGTTAGAAAAGCAAATTATTGATTCATTCGTATCTATTGTTGGCGAAGATAATGTAGATACATCCAATATGGGGCGTTTAACTTATAGTTATGATGCCACTCCAAACTTCCAAGCGATGCCTGATGCAGTCATTGCTCCTCGTAATACAAATGAAATAGCAGACGTGTTAAAAGTGTGTAACACTCATAAAATCCCAGTATACGTTCGCGGGTCTGGAACAAATCTTTGCGCTGGAACGTGTCCACTTGAAGGTGGTATCGTCCTTATTTTCCGCCATATGAACAATATTTTAGAAATTGACGAAGAGAATTTAACAATTACTGTACAAGCTGGTGTTATTACACTTGATATTATTAAAGCAGTAGAAGAAAAAGGTTTATTTTATCCACCAGATCCAAGCTCTATGAAAATTTCTACAATCGGCGGTAACATTAATGAAAACTCCGGCGGATTACGTGGTTTAAAATATGGCGTAACACGTGATTATGTAATGGGGCTTGAACTTGTCTTACCGAACGGCGATATCATTCGTACTGGTGGTAAATTAGCAAAAGATGTCGCTGGTTATGATTTAACTCGTTTATTTATTGGTTCTGAAGGAACACTTGGTGTTGTTACGGAAGCTATATTAAAACTTGTCCCTATGCCTGAAACGAAGAAAACGATGCTTGCGCTATATGAAGATATTAACGAAGCTGCTCGAGCTGTTTCTGCTATTATTGCAAATAAAATTATTCCGGCGACACTTGAGTTTTTAGACCAACCAACAATTGAAGTTGTAGAAGAGTTTGCACAAATCGGTTTACCAACTGACGTTAAAGCAATTTTATTAATTGAACAAGATGGCCCGCCCGAGGTTGTCAATCGAGATATCGAAAAAATGGCTAACGTTTGCCGTGCTATGAATGCGGTCGATGTTCGCGTTGCAAAAGATGAAGCCGAAGCAGATGCGCTTCGTACAGCACGCCGGAGTGCACTATCAGCACTTGCAAGACTAAAACCGACAACAATATTAGAAGATGCAACTGTACCACGTTCACAAATCGCTCCAATGGTTGAAGCAATTAATGCAATTGCAAAGAAATATAATATTCCTATTTGTACTTTTGGTCATGCTGGTGATGGTAACTTGCATCCGACTTGTATGACAGATGCCCGTAATGAAGAAGAAATGCATCGTGCCGAACAAGCTTTTGCTGAAATATTTGCGAAAGCGATTGAGCTTGGTGGTACGATTACTGGTGAACATGGTGTTGGCGCAATGAAAGCTCCGTATTTAGAAATGAAATTAGGTAAAGAAGGTATCGCTGCTATGCAAGGGATTAAACAAGCCTTCGACCCAAACAACATTATGAATCCTGGAAAGATGTTCGCGAAAGACTCTCGTAAAAGAGTGGTGGTTGAGCGATGACCACATTAAATAAAGAAAACATTCAAAAGGAATTTAAAGAACGATTAAGTGAAGATGAACTACTAAACTGTATGCGATGCGGCTTTTGTTTACCAACTTGCCCTACTTACATTCAATCTGGGTATAAAGAATCACATTCCCCACGCGGACGTATCGCCTTAATGAAAGCCGTCGTTGATGGTTTAATTGAGCCGGATGAAGATGTTGAAGATACATTAAATGTTTGCCTTGGCTGCCGCGCTTGTGAACCTGTTTGTCCATCTGGTGTGAATTATGGACATTTATTAGAAGAAGCTCGTGATATTATTAATCAAAATAAAAAGTTCTCCATGCCCGTGAGAGCTGTTCGTAAAGTTGTTTTTGAAGGACTATTCCCGCATCAAAACCGAATGCGAACATTAACAGGACTAATCGGATTTTACCAGCGTTCTGGTTTACAAACGCTAACACATAAAACAGGTATTATGAAGTTATTCCCTGAAACACTTGCAACGATGGACCTCGTTTTGCCAAAAGTCCCTAAAATGAAAGCAATGAAAGATCGTCCTGAATTTTTACCTGCTGAGGTGGCAAAGAAGAAACAAGTTGCATTCTTCACAGGCTGTTTAATGGATACGATGTTTTTAGAAACAAATAACGCAACGATGAAACTTCTTCAGTTAGCTGGTTGTGATATCGTTATTCCGAAAACACAAAGTTGCTGCGGGGCATTACATGGGCATGCTGGTGAAAAGAGTGGAGCAAAAGAATTAGCAAAACGAAATATAGAAGCATTCGAAGATTTAAACATCGACTATATTATTACGAATGCAGGTGGTTGCGGAGCTTACCTCGTAGACTATGATTATCTGTTAAAAGATGATCCCAAATGGGCTGAACGCGCAAAGCAATTTGTTTCTAAAATTAAAGATATTACTGCTATACTAGTAGAACTAGATTTCCATAAACGTAATGACTTACGACTCACGCCGCAAATCATTACGTATCAAGACTCTTGTCATTTACGCAATGTTATGCGAACATCTTCGGAACCTCGTATGTTACTAGAGGCCATTCAAGGCGCAACATACCGCGAAATGAAAGATGCGGACCGTTGCTGTGGTTCTGCTGGTATTTATAATATTGTCCATTCGGAGTTATCAATGGAATTTCTAGATTACAAAATGGACCGTGTACATGAAACAGATGCAGCGACAATTGTTACTGCAAACCCTGGATGTCTATTACAAATGAAACTAGGTATTGAACGTGAAGGTCTTTCTCATAAAATGAGAGGAATTCACATTGTTGATCTATTATTAGAAGCAATTGAAACCAACTCGTAATAACTCGTAACATACGTAATAATAGGAAAACGGCTATCTCCTTCGTCTACGTAAAGAGATAGCCGCTTTTTTGTCCGCTACAACATTAAAAATATGTTACTTTATTATAAAAAAGAACAACAGAAACATTACAGTTTTGTAAAAATACATCCAGTATATTCCTCAAAAAAATGCTAAAATCATTGATACAATAGGATTCTTCATTTTTAATATAGGTACATTTATCCAAAAACCCCCTCTTAAAACCAAGTATAAAAATGCTAAAAATTCCTTTTATACTCTATGTTTCTCTTATTTCATCCCTTTCCTCCTCTTAGGATAAATTAGGAAATTTTTAAGTCTATGAATTTTTTTCCATCTTTTTTCTCGCAAATTGTATGCTACGATGAATTGGTCAGTCAGACAGGCTGTCAAAAACAAATCGTGTGAAAACAAATTAAAACTTTATATAGGGGGACACACATCATGAAAAAGCGTGTTTTATTATCTGTAGCTGCTGCAACAGCTCTTACTTTAGGAGTATCTTCTTTAGATGCACAAGCTGCAACAGTACAACCATCTAACATAAAGGTTCAAAATATTCAGCATTCAAAAATGATGATGAAGCAAATGAGCCAACAAGAATTACAAGCATTCTTACAATCTATGGGAGTTGAATCATTAGCACAATGGAACCAAGGACAATTCCAACAAGATTGCTTCATTCCTGGTCAACAGCCTACTGAAAATGTTGTTACTGAACAACCAACAGCTAAGCCAGAAGCTCAAAAGCCTGCTGAGGAAACTCAAAAACCAGCTGAACAAAAGCCTGCTGAAGAAGTTGCTAAACCAGAAGCTCAAAAACCTGCTGAAAACAACAATACTCAAAACGAAACACAAAAGCCTGCTGAAGAAGCAAAATCTTTAAGCGAATTCGAACAACGCGTTGTTGAATTAACAAACGCAGAGCGTACAAAACAAGGCTTATCAGCATTACAAATCGATACTGAATTAAGCAAAGTAGCACGCATTAAGTCTGAAGATATGCAAAAAAACAACTACTTTGATCATAACAGCCCTACATACGGGTCTCCGTTTGACATGATGAAGAAATTTGGTATTTCTTATAAATCTGCAGGTGAAAACATCGCCCAAGGACAACGTACTCCAGAAGAAGTTGTACAAGCTTGGATGAACAGTGCCGGACACCGTGCAAACATCTTAAATAGTGGCTTCACTCATATCGGTGTTGGCTATGTAGAAAGCGGCAACTACTGGACACAACAATTTATTACGAAGTAAATAAAAAGAGAGTCTTCTAGGTAATCTGTACCCTTTGTAAAGGACATTTTGAAAAAAGTTAGGCAACATCAAGGAGATGATTTCTGTATCCAACAGGAGTCATCTTTTTTAAATTCCATTGATATCTATAGTGATTATAGTACGTCATATATTTCTTAATCTCTTGTTTCAACTCAGTAAAAGACTCGCAAGGTTTTATATGTGCTTCATCTTTCAGATGACCAAAAAATGATTCCTGTGGAGCGTTATCCCAACAGTTTCCTCTTCTTGACATAGATTGTCCGAGCTTTAGCTTTTTGACTAATTTTTGGTAGGTAGGGCTTGTGTAGTGGGCTCCTTGATCTGAATGAATATATGCACCGTTAGTCAATCGAATCCTCTTATTCCGTTTTAGTTTATGAAGAGTTGTTGTTACGAGGTCTAATGTCATCTGTTCTGAAACATGGTAAGCTAAAATTTCATTGGTTGAGCTATCTAAAATTGTAGATAAATAAGCTCTTTTATTCTTACCGTAACGTAAACTAAATAAGTGATATCTGTAAGAAGTGTTTTTCCTGGGGTGTTTTGTTTAAATTCTCGATTTAATTGATTCGGCACTACTCGATGTTCTTTTGAAGCTTTCAGCATTCTTTTATAAGGGTTTGCTTTCCGAATCGGACAGACAATCTCATATTTCTTCATGATTCTACGGATACGCTTTAAATTGTAGACAACTTGAAAATGACCCGCCAATGTCATTTTTATTTGACGAGCCCCTTTCTTTCGATTTCTAAATCGAAGTGCTTTTAATATGATTTCTTTCACGATTTCATCTTGATCGTTCTTTTGTTTCCGTTGTTCTTGAGATGAAATGGAAAAATAATTATAGTATCCCGAACGGGATACACCAGCTACTTTACACAAGTAACTCACCATATTTCTTAAGTTATATTTTATGATGACAGAACAAATCAGGATATATTTCTGACTAGGTGATAACGTTATTTCCTTCTCATCCTCCCTTCCATAAGTTTGATCTTTTTTAACAATTCATTTTCTGCCTTTAGTAAGTTCCGTTCGGCTTCTAAACGAGCATACTTCTCTTCTAACGTAAGCTCTCTCTCAAGAGTTCTTCCCGCGTTTTCGGTGCGTGTATCTCGTAAACCAAATACACCATTTTTTCTGTAAGCAGCACGCCATCTACTTCCTGATGACATAATTCGTTTCATTCCAATCATATCTATATCAAAACCACATTCTTCAAAAATATTTCGGGGTAGTTTTCCTTTCGCATTCTCCTCAATAAAAATACGCTTAAATTCATCTGTATAAGTGATACCTTTCTGACTTACAGATTTTATATATGGGTTATTTGATAGAATTTGAATGTCTCTTTCTGTAAATAGCTTTTTTGTCATTTTAAACCTTCTCCGATTCCAATTTTCTCTCATTATACAAGAAATACCCTATAGAATAGACTTTTTTTCAGTGTCTATTCTATAGGGTACATTTTAAGGAGAAGACTCTTTTTTTATGTTTCATAGCTTTCTAATATGTATGCGTATAAAATGTAGAACATAAACAAAATAGACCCGCAGCTTATTACACTAATTAACAAGTAAAATCCCCACTTCAGGCTCAAAAGCAGCGAAAATAATATGCTACATGCCATCACTTGAAAGATTCGCCTACTAACTAAACGGATTTTTTGTAATTTGATCGGTTCTTTCTATCTATCCTTCACCTTTTTAAACACTTTACTAAACATAAAAAGAAACATACTAATTCCAATCGTTAGTCCTGTCTGAAAGGATATAATACTTCCCAAATTAATAAAGAGAATTAGTAGATGGACAAACATCATAAATAAAGTAATACTCTTTATAAATCCATTTATAATGAAATACTCCCCTTCATTAAACTTATATATATTATGTAAAATAACATATACTAATCCATGTAAAATAATAATAAGGACAGGGATAAATAATGCGACAACTTGTTTACTCATAAACTCGTTCGCTCCACCATTCTCGTTCCAATGCACTGCCATACGAGTTGGTAAATATGGATAAATACATAGAGTAAGTAAAAGACAAGCGAAAAATATCCCTAGCATATATTTATATTTGATCAAGTAATTCTCACCTCTCTTTTCTCTTAACGGCTTCGCCTCTTTCAGAGAAATCCCTGCAAAAATCTACCTTTTTCAACTTTAAACTTACACTTTACCTATTTTCTCTTTCAAATTTTTTCATTGTATCGTTTAAATTTGTAGGGAAAGGTACGTCAACAACGATCTCTTCTTTCGTAATCGGATGCAAAAAATTAATCTTCATCGCATGTAACGCTTGCCCGGACATATATGTTGTTTGCCCACCATATAATACATCCCCAACTAATGGATTTCCATTATAGCTCATATGAACGCGAATTTGATGTGTTCTACCGGTTTCTAACTGTAACGTTACGAGTGTCGCATTTTGTTTTTTAAAATATTTCTCTACTTTATAGTACGTTATAGCTTGGTCTCCCTTTGGAGAAACACGGCGCCTTGTAGCATGATGTCGATCTCTTCCGATGGCCGCGTCAATTGTCCCCTGCTTCTTTTTTACTTTTCCTTCAACAAGTGCCATATACGTTCTTTTGATTTTCCGTTCCATTAATAAACGATCCATAATTGCACCCGCAATTCTATGTTTTGCGAATACAACACCACCTGTCGTATCTTTATCTAATCTATGGATATGCCGAACCTTCGTCTCTAAACCTTGCATTTGAAAATGAAAAGCAACAAGATTGGCAAGTGTTCCCGTCCCATTTTTTTCAGAAGGATGTGTATCCATTTGCCCCTGCTTATTTACAATGAGTACGTGATCGTCTTCAAACACTACATTTAATTCACCATATTCCGGCTCTACGCCGTACTCCTCCTTCATAAACATATGAACTTGTAACTTATCTCCTTCTTTTAAAAGTTCATTCCATCTCCTTTGTTCTCCGTTAACCGTAACACCTTTTTCCATACGAAGCTGATGTAATAACTTTTTTGGTACTTCCCATTCCATTTTTAACAACGACTCAATACTTATACCATTCCACGTCGCTGGAACTGTAATTTCGCACCATTCGCCCTTTTTCTTTGTTTCCATACTATAATCACCTTATTTCTATTGATTCTCTCATTGTAACGGAAAACATAATTTGATGCACCGTCAAAAATAGAGGACAGTCTTATAATCGACTGTCCCCTCACGCTCTAAGCCTTTTCATCTCCTGCAACACTTCTTCAGCTTTTTGTTCATACAACAAATCTTTAAAGAAATCCGCCAATCGTTTATAGTCGTTGTACGTATCTAATAAGTCGTCTATTTTCTCTCCTTTCATAACTTGCTGCTTTTGCTTCATTTTTACTGGATAACGATACCCCGATACTTCTTGTATTTTGTAATACTCATCCTCTACTTGAATGACTTTTACAATTTCTTCTTCTTCCGCATCCATCGTATACCCGTCAAAGTCTCTAAGTAGTTCATAAATAATATGAGTCCATTCATCTTTTGGGTAAAACCCTTTTTCTAACCGATAACCGACAATGCGATACATATGCCCATCGTTTTCAGCAAACTGTACTGTATCATTTAGCTTAAACTTAAAATAACGAAACATTGCCTTCACCTACTTGTATGTAATGTTCTTATCACATACTATGCGCAAAATATGGGCCCTGCTATTCATAAAAAAAACTCATCTTATAGATGAGTTTTTTTTACGATGATTTTTCTCTTTTCTTTCGAAATGGTAGCCACCAGTTCCAATCCCCAAACAATTTCATTAAACTTGGTACGAGCATAAGACGGATAATTGTTGCATCAAGAAATATTGCTAATGCAACCCCAAGCCCCATCTGCTTTACTGGTAAAATATCAGTAAAGGCGAACGCACCGGTAACAACAATCATAATTAAAGCGGCGGACGTAATAATTCTACTTGTCGAAACAAGTCCTTCTAACGTTGCTTGATCGTTATCTCCTGTTTCTTCATAAAGCTCATGAATACGTGAAATAAGAAATACTTCATAATCCATGCTAAGCCCAAATACGAGGCCGAAAATAAAGATTGGTAATACAAATAAAACTGAACTCTCTTCTAATCCGAAATGACCACCTTCAAATAACCAAATAACAATTCCAATTGTTGCACTTAAACTAAGTACGTTCATAATAATAGCTTTAATTGGAATGAGTATAGAGCGGAATGCGAATAATAAAATGACAAAGGTTGATCCAAATATAACAGACATACCAATTGCAACTTTATCTTTAATTTCATCTTCTAACTCTTGCTGGAACGTCGTCATACCGCCCAAATAATAAGTAACATCATTTTCTTTATAATTCTTTTTGAAATCACGAACCCATTGTTTTGCGGTTTCTGTACTTGGCTTAGTATCCAAAAAGACTTCCATTGTTGTTTTATTCCCTTTCGTATACGCTTCAAATACAGGAGCTATTTTCGCAGCTTCTGGCGACTGTAACATTCCAGCAACTTGATCTGCTTTCATTCCATTTAGCCCGTCATATACACTTTTCACCTTATATACTTGCTTATCGTCTTTTAACTTTTGAACAACAGCTTCTATCTTTTGTAAACTTTCTTTTTCTGTTATATCTTTCTTCGTCTCTACTACTAATGTAACATCAGCGTGTGTTTGGACAGTTTTATTAAAGGCTTCTTCATACTTCTCAAATGCAACTCTCGTATCACTCTTTTCAGGTAACGCTTCAACACCAGGAAACTGCAAGTTAGCTGTACGTAGCGGTAATAAACAAATAACAATAAATGTTGTAACAACAATAATCATGACGATTGGATGTTTCATTACAAACTGTGCAAATTTACGCCATACATTTGATGGGGTAGGCGCCGCCTGATTCTTTTTTAATATCCTTTTACCAATTAAAGATAATAACGCCGGAAGAAGTGTGAGCGAAAACAAAATGCTCATAATAACGACAATCATCCCACTAATAGCAACAGACTGAATATAATCTATCTTAAAGAAAAATAAGCCTGATAAACCGACGAATACACATAACCCTGAAAATACGATAGCACGCCCTGCCGTTTGATACGTAATCGCTATCGCTTCTTTCACTGTTCTCTTCGCAACTTCCTCTCGAAAACGATTTACAAATAACAGTGCGAAATCAATTGATAATGCGAGTCCAATCATCGGTGCAACATTTAACACGAAAATAGATAGCTCTTTATCACTACCTATAAAATATAAAATCCCCATCGTACTAATGACACTAAGCGCGCCATTTACAATCGGTAAAATAGACGCAATCAGACTACCAAATGAGAATAATAGTACGAGAAAAGCAATAGGTAATCCAATCATCTCTGCTACTTTTAAATCATTTTGCGTTCTTTCATTAATCTCTTGATTAATTTTCGGATATCCTGTCGGTGTTACTTTTAATACGCTATTACTTTCCTTCTCGATTTTTCCGGCAAATTGTAATGTCTTTTCCATTCGTTCTTTATTTGTTTTCCCGGAAAATAAAATCGTCGCATAACCGATACCATCTTGTAGCATCTCTTTATTTTGCATTGGATGATGGAAAGATTCGTATTTTTCTTTCTCTTCAATTTGATTTATTATCCCCTCTATACGCTTTTGGAAATCCTCATGCGAAGTATCCTTTTCCTTCTCAAAAACGAGTAAAAGTGTATCTTGAGACTGCTTAAAATCTTTATCTAAAATTTCTTTCGTCTTTTGATAATCCCCTTCTGTTTGGAAACCATCACCGCCCAATACTCCTGGAAGTTTTGGAGCAAAAATTCCGAGCACTATCGCAAGTAGTAGTAATACTACAATTACCGTATAACGAAATTGATACAAAAAAGTTCCTAACTTCCCCCACTTATCAATTTTATGTACATTTGTCTTCACACAGTTTCACCTACTTTATATAATTCACTTGTCATTTATACTTTATCACATCTCCCCATAAACAAAAAACGTCTAGAAAAACTATAATACTAGTTTTTCTAGACGTTTTTTTATCTCTCGTTATTAAGTCCCAATCTCTCGGTAAGTAAACGATGACAATAAATTGCGATGATTAACAAAATGCCACCTGCGCAGTAACCAGCTAAAATATCAGTCGGGTAATGAACATTTAAAATAACTCTACTTAATCCAATCAATATAATTAATATGCCCATCGAAATCGTAATACCACATTTTCCAGCTATGCTTTTCAAATTGGCAGCAATGATATAGGCAAGAAAACCGAATGTTATAATAGATAGCATTGCATGTCCGCTTGGGAAGCTATACCCAAGTGCGTCAAGTGCCTCATTTAATGATGGGCGGTCTCTTTTTACAATTTCTTTTATCCCTTTATTAACAAGGTGTGTCGTTAATATAGCCATTGGATACACAATCATAGCAGCATAATAACGCTTTTTCCAAAAAACGAGCAAGCTTATAATTAGTGTCGTTATAACTCCAATTGCAGATCCTAACTTTGTAAAATATGTGAAGAATGTAACTGAGCTTTCTGTTTGTAATCCTTTTACCATATCACGTACGTATGTATCCATCATTGTAACACCACCTACATGTACCCTCCAAGCGATGATGCTAAATAGAACAAACAATAAAATGATACACATTAACTCATACTGATGTAACTTTTTCTTCAATCGATTTCCTCCTACTATGAAAAAATGCGATTTCTACTTTAGAAACCGCATTTTCTTACTTATTTACCTTTTGTTTTCAGCTCTGTCCAGTAGCGATCGTAGTCTTTTAACTTATCGTCTACATCAACAAGCCATTCTGTACGATCTAATTCTTCTTTTGTTAAGAAGATCATGTGATTATCACGATATTCTTTACTATGAAGAGGATGAGCTTTTTCATTTGGATTACTGTAACCAATTGACTCGTAGTTTTTCACACTTACTTTTTCATCTAATAAGTAGTTCATAAACTTCTCTGCAAGTTCTTTATTTTTCGCACCTTTTGGAATTGCTAACGTATCAGCCCAAATTGTGCCACCTTCTTTTGGTACAACGTATCCTACATCTTTATTGTCTTTCGCAATGAATGCTGCGTCTCCAGACCAAACTGTCCCGATCCAAGCATCTTCTGTAATGAATTTTTGTTTAATGTTATCTGTATCGAATGCTAATAAGTTTGGAAGTAGCTTCTGCAAATCAGCAGACGCTGTCTTTAGCTGTGCATCCTCTTTCGTGCTATTAGAGAAACCGTTTTTCTTAAGTCCCATTCCTAATACTTCACGAGAATCGTTTAATAAAGTAACATGTCCTTTATACTTCTCGTTCCATAAATCATTCCAGCTTGTAGGTGTTTCTTTCACATACTTTTTATTGTATGCAATTCCTGTTACACCCCAAGTATATACTAGAGAATACTTATTCTCTGGATCAAACGCAGGTGTTTTAAAATTAGAAACAAGGTTCTCGATGTTCGGGATATTCTTCTTATCTAAAGGCGCTAATAAGTCCATCTTCGCCATCGTTTTCACCATGTAATCAGATGGCTGAATTAAATCATATGTCGCGCCACCAGCTTGTAATTTCGCAAGCATTTCTTCATTACTTGCATATTTATCGTAGTTAATTTTCACGTTATATTTCTTTTCAAAATCTTTTAAAACTTGCTCATCAAAATTGTCAGCCCAGCTATAAATGTTTAATTCTTCTTTTTTCTCACCACAACCAGCAAGTACACCTGCAGCAAGACTGAAGCTAATTGCTATACCAGCTAATCTCTTCACTAATTTCATCGGTTTATTACCTCCTCGTTCTTTCTATATCATTCGTATTATAAAGGAAGGTGTCCTCCAGAGTTCTCTTCACCGTCTGCACCTTTATTACGGAAGATTTCCGATAGCACCATTAATCCTACAATTACAACAATTAATATTGTAGAAAGAGCATTAATTTCAGGTGATACTCCACGCTTAACCATACTATAAATGTATAATGGCAATGTTGTTGATCCTGGTCCTGATACGAAGAAACTAATTACAAAATCATCAATCGATAATGTGAATGTTAATAATGCGGCTGAAATAACTCCTGGTGCAATTGCTGGAAACGTTACATAACGAAACGTTTGCCACGGCGTTGCTCCTAAATCGTTTGCAGCCTCTTCTAAATCACGTCCCATACCAGAAAGACGTGCCGCTAAAATAACAACAACAAATGAAATACTGAATGTAATGTGTGCAATAATAATTGTTGTTTTTCCAAGTTCCATACCTAATTGACTAAATAGGATAAGTAAAGATAATCCCATTAAAATATCAGGAATTAAAATTGGTAAATATACAAGACCGTTAATGGCCCCTTCAAAACGATATTTGTAACGGTGTAATGCAATAGCAAAAATCACACCCAGAACTGTCGTCACAATTGTCGTTATAACAGCAATCGTCATACTATTTACAAACGCATCAATAACATCTTGTTTTTGAAATAAATCTGTATACCAATGGAGTGTAAAGCCCTCCCATTCCGCATTAATGCGAGAATCGTTGAAGGAATATACCATTAAAACCATCATTGGAAAATACAAAAACAATAAGATTAACCAAGAATAAGAAACTAAAAACTTCTTCATTTTTGCCTATTCCCCTCCGTTTCCATCATATTTATATACTTTCGTTGCACGATAATATAAGTAAATTAACAGAACAGAGAATAGAACAACAATCATAGATAACGCGGAACCAAACGGCCAGTCACGTGAACCTAAGAATTGGTTTTGAATTACGTTTCCGATTAATGCTACTTTCGATCCACCCATAACGTCTGATACAACAAACATTCCGATAGAAGAAACGAATACTAAAATAGAACCAGTTGTAATCCCTGACATCGTCATCGGTACTGTTACATTCCAAAATGCCTTTACTGGTGTTGCTCCTAAATCATAAGCCGCCTCTAGCTTACGCTTATCAAGCTGCTCAATTGCTGCATACACTGGTAAAATCATAAATGGTAATAAAGAATATACCATTCCGAGTATTACAGAAGGCGTATTATATAGCAGATTTAAAGGTTCACTAATAATACCTAGTTTCAATAGCAATGTGTTTACAAGTCCTTGTGAACGTAAAATAACAATCCATGCGTATGAACGAACAAGAAAGTTAATCCAGAACGGAATCGTTGCCAATAATAGAAGGATAGAACGATATTTACGATCAACAATTGTAATTGTATAGGCGAATGGATAACCGATTAATAAACATAGTACTGTCGTAATAACAGCTATCTTCACTGTTTCCCATAACGTCCCCATATATAATGGGTCAAACACACGTGCTATGTTATCTAATGTAAATTTCATTTCCACTGTCCCGTATGCTCCACGCTGCATGAAGGCAAATGCTAATACGAACAGAAGTGGAATTAGGAAGAAGAGTAACAGCCATACGACTGTAGGTAATGCGAGTAATTTCCCTTTCTTCAATTTAAGGTCACCTCGTCCTCTTGCTCCCAGCCTACATATACATTATCTCCAATGCTCCACTGCGTTGCTTCTTCAGCAGTTTGGTATGCCATTAGTAATTCCGCTGTTTTCTCCTCACGTACATATAGCTTTTCCATATTTCCAACAAATTCAATATCTTCAATATGTCCAAGATGGTATTCTTTTAAAATTGGTTCTTCAACCGAGCGAACTTTTACATTTTCAGGGCGAACTGCTACGTAGTTTTCCCCATTTTTCACGATATTATTTTCACCGATGAACGTCGCAACAAACAATGTTTTCGGCTTATTGTAAATTTCCTTAGGCGTGCCGACTTGTTCGATATGCCCTTTATTCATAACGACAATACGATCACTCATACTCATCGCTTCTTCTTGATCGTGCGTTACATATATGAACGTAATTCCTAAATTACGTTGTAAGTTTTTCAATTCACGTTGCAAATCTTTTCTTAACTTAAAGTCAAGCGCTCCAAGTGGCTCATCTAATAGTAATACACGTGGATTGTTTACAATTGCTCTTGCAATTGCTACACGCTGCTGCTGTCCACCAGAAAGCTTCGAAGGTTTACGATTACGGAACTCAAGTAACTGCGTTAAACGCATTGCCTCTTCCGCACGTTCTTTCTGCTTTGCTGCTGATACTTTTTGCATTTTCATACCGAAACAAATATTTTTTTCAACATTCATATGTGGGAATAGTGCGTAATGTTGGAACACTAAATTCATATGACGCTTGTATGGCGGCAAATCGTTAATCTTTTCATCATCTAATAAAAGATTCCCTTTAGTTGGGGTTTCAAATCCTGCGATCATACGAAGTAAAGTCGTTTTCCCGCAACCACTCGGTCCTAAAATTGTTAAAAATTCTCCTTCTTTAATATCTAAAGAAAGAGGGGGGATAATCACTTGATTTCCAAAATGTTTTTCTACTGCTTCAACTTTAATAATCTTTTTCATTTTCCCGTCCTATCTACCTTAAATTTTAATTTTTATATTCATGAATAAATATTTATGTTCTATAGACTATTTTTTTGTTTCGATCCAAACAAAAATGGTTGTTTAGCAGCGTTCTCTTCTATTCTTTATGTAGTATGTTTGATTCATTTTCGCACGATACATATGTCGAACAGAAAAACCCCTTCAGTTGCGAAGGGGTTTTTATCATACGGCTACGCCTACTGATAAACACCATCATCATTTTAACAACTTTCGTATGAATTTTAAAGCACTTTTTGTAGAAGAGTAACGAATTTTCATGTCGAATGCTGTAGATTGGGACAAAATGCTTTTATAATGGGAAAAAGTCCGAAAACTTTGTTCACCATGATAGCTGCCTAATCCACTACTTCCAACGCCCCCAAAAGGTAAATATGGCGTTGCAAGATGATATACGACATCATTTATACATCCTCCGCCATATGAAATATTACTCGTCACTTTCTCTTGCACTTTTCTATCTTCAGAAAATACATATAGTGCTAACGGCTTTGGATGGTGCTGAATCGTTTCAATTACCTCTTCTATTTTGTCATATTCTATAATTGGTAAAATCGGCCCAAAAATTTCATCTTCCATAACAGCACTTTGCCATGTAACATTCGTTAATACTGTCGGCTCGATGTGTAATGTTTCTTTCGTATAATTCCCGCCAATCACAGGTTTACCGTCTTTTAAAAATGTACATAGACGTTCAAAATGACGCTCACTCACAATTCGCACATAATTTTCATTTTGCAAAGCATCTTTTCCATATTGCTCTGCGATTTCATGTCGTAATGCCTCGATTAACTGCTCTTTCACTGAAGAATGAACGTACATATAATCAGGCGCTACACACGTCTGCCCAGCATTCAAAAACTTGCCCCAAACGATACGTCTTGCGGTTACATCTAGCTTTGCATCTTTATGTACAATACATGGGCTTTTCCCGCCAAGCTCTAACGTAAGAGGCGTTAATTTTTTCGCCGCTGCTTCCATCACAACTTTTCCAACACCAACACTACCTGTAAAGAAAATATAGTCAAACGGTTCCTTTAAAAGTGCAGTGCTTTCCTGAGCGCCGCCTTCTACTACCGATACAAGCTCTTCTGGGAATAATTCACCTAACATTCTCGTAAGCACTTTTGAAACGTTTGGCGTTAACTCTGACGGCTTTAAAACGACTGTATTGCCAGCTGCCAATGCTCCTACGAGTGGCGCAATTGCTAATTGAAACGGATAGTTCCACGGTGCGATAATAAGCGTCACACCATACGGTTCTGGCACCACTTTCCCCTTCGATCCAAAATGAGTAAGAGCTGTGCGAACACGCTTTGGTTTACTCCAAGATGAAATATGCTTCATTTGAAAAGAAATCTCTTTTAGTACATATCCAATTTCTGTTGTAAATGATTCGTGAACTGATTTATTCAAATCTAATTTCAACGCTTGAAAAATCTCCTCCTCAAAACGCTGAATTCCATCATAAAGCTTTTTTAAATTATTTTTTCTTGTTTCTATACTTCTCGTATATCCATTATAAAAATATTGCTTTTGTTTATTTACAATAGAAGAAATGCTCATCTATTCACCTTCTCCCACTATTTTTATCCAATTCTTTCATTATTTATATAGACTTCATATGTAACAAATTTCTATTCTTAAAGTTACATTATATATAACTTTTCCCTTTATATAAAATTCATTGCTCACAAAAAAACTACCGAAAGAAAATCTCCCGGTAGTTTTACTGTATTAACGATATAAACGAACAGCACCTGCAGAGTTATCATCAGCTTGTCCTACTACTTCAAACTTCAGACCAAGCTTCGGTAAAATACGTCCTGCATCTGGAATTTGCTCATTAATATACTTTTTAGAGTCATCAAACTTCGGTACTCCTGGTAATCCATCGTATACGAATGTTCCACGCGTTGGAGATACCACTTTCCAAGCTGGTGTTTTGTCGAATGAGAACGCCGAATCAGCAATTTGGAATCGCGTACTGCTTTTAAATGTTGGTTTGCCATTTAAAGTTCCTGCAATTGCTTCTGGATGAGAGTCAACTACACCAAGGAAACCATGTCCTGGATGTACGCCAACCCAGTTATCTGTGTAAGCTGAATCCGCATACCATACAACCATACCAGTGTTATATACTGGACCGCGAGCAAATTTCAATGCGTTATCTGAACCCGCATAGTTTCTCCACTCTACATAGTAGTTATGCTTTTTCTTATCCATTCCGTTAGATGCAACGAAACCGTCCAATTTGAATTGTGGTGTACCTTCTGCATCATCAGAGAATGCAACATTTCCATCTACAGTTAGTGACGCATTATCAAGTGTAAATCCATTTAACGCCAATCCACCGTCTGTAATATATTCAAATACTAGTTTCACTTTCTTACCTTTGAATTGACTTAAATCATATGATTTATCAACCCATTTTCCATTTGTCGTAGCTGCATTTCCACTATTTGCTTTCTCACCAATTCTTTCAATCAACGTTTTTTGTCCATCTTCTGTTACAGCGTGTACTTCAAGGAAATCGTACTCTGCTTCGATTTCATACAATGACTTATAATCGAATTTTGCAGTCGTTGCTTTCGTTAAATCGAATAGTGGCGTTTCCATCGTTGTATGAAGGTCATCACCTTTTGTGCTGTAGTAATACTGTTTACCAAATGCAGGCTGAATTCCTTTTACATCTTTATCTGGTAAGTTAACACGAATCAGACCTGGACGATCTGACTTCGTAACACTTTGGTCTAAGTATGTTGCAAGACCGATACCTTTATTTAATTTCTCGTAATCTACTTCTACGATGTTCGCCCAGTTACCACCGATTGTTTTTTGGAAAAACTCTTTATTTTGTGGTGATAAACTCGTTGGCGTTGTTCCTGCGATTTTACCAGCCCAGCTTCCGCCACTCATAATAGACCAAGCTTCAACCGGTTCACCCTGACCGCTATACTGTGTATCATACTCATCTGGAAGACCTAAATCATGGCCATATTCATGTGCGAATACACCAACCGCGCCATCTTCTGGTTCAATTGTGTAGTCGAATGCTGCCATATTTCCGCCCCAATATGGAACTTTCGCTTTTGTACCTTCAATTGCGAATGGTTTTGGTCCAACTGTCCAGCGATGTGACCAAATTGCATCATCACCTAATTTACCACCGCCAGCTTCTTGTCCAACACCTGCATGAATAATCATTAAGTGATCGATTAAACCGTCCGGTTGATTTTGATTCCCATCACCATTGACATCATATTGATCGAACTGATCAAACTGTGATAAATCAAGGCCGCTATCTACAGCTGCTTTTAATGCATCTTTTACTAGATCACGTGGTCCTTTTGGTCCTTTATTATCATGACCTGTACCAGCATCAGCGCCGTAATCAGCTGCTTTACCTGGAACTGTTAACCATTTTGTAACTGTTCCGTCCACTGTGTAACTACCACCAGATTGCTCTTCATAATATTGTTTAAACGTTTCAATTTTACTTCCATCATCTAACGTAAACGGCTCGTTACCGAATAACATTTTTTCATAATGCTCTTTATTAAAATCGTTCGAATACATATAGCCAGGCTCTTTATCAATATTGTTATGTTTGAAATCAGCGTACTCTACAAGTAAAACGAGTACTTTGTCTTTACGAACTTCACCGTTATATCCTTTTTGTTTTGCTGGTGAAGTTGGTACTTTACCATTTAAGCCCCCTTTAACTGGACCTGTTCCTGCTGCAGTCCCGTTTGCTGGTTGCTCTGATTTTTCTTTCGTTTCTGCTTTCGCATCTTTCACTTTCTTTAAAAAGTCAGATGCATCTTTCGTAAGTTGGTCCCCATTTGTCGCTTCTTTTCCAGGATTTTCACCCTTTTTCTTCTCTACATACTTTTCGACAGCTTTCTTTGTTTCTGTCTCTGAAGCCGACGAATCAATTACCCCACGTTCTTTTAGCGCATTTGCTAATCTCTCTTCTGGGATTAAGTGATCATCAACTGGGCTTGTAGCTGTCTTGTTCTCCGGCGTTTCAGCATATACAGACTGGCTTCCAGCACCAAACGACAAGCCTAGAACAGCTGTCAAAGCAATTGATGATAACACTTTAAATGGTTTCTTGTTCATCCCTTATTGCCTCCCCTAATATAAAATATGTATTACATACTCTATATTATTAAAAATTCAATATATTTTCAATATTTAGTTATATTATGTAATTTTTTTAATATATTTGTAAAAATTTCATAGTTAGTATACGAATATATCACAATTCAACAATGTTTTCAGAAAATATTGAAAATATTTGTCAGAAACTTTATAATCGCCATAGAGGGAATTTAATGGGGATTTTATCTTTGTTTCATCTACAAAATATTTGATAATTCACTATATAAAATACAAAATCCGATTGCATTATCATATATTCTGTAGCAGCAATTATGACCAATAATTAGGGAGGAATTACATTTGTACAAAGATAAGACTGACTCACTAGATCAAGAATGGATTGATTTAATACTTGAAGCTCTAGATGCTGGCATTGCCCTGCAAGATATTGAACACTTTTTCCAACGTATGAAGCATACGAGCCAGGCTCAATAGCCTCGTTCTTTTTAACGAAGTTTATGTTATAATAATCACATCATAAGACGACTACATATTGATAGAAAGGTGCGCAAATATGATAGGAGAACGTATAAAACGCCTTCGTTTACAAAAGGGCATTTCACTAACAGAACTCGCCGAAAAAGCTGGTGTAGCTAAATCTTACATTAGTTCTATAGAACGAAATTTACAAAAAAACCCTTCCATTCAGTTTCTCGAAAAAATTTCAGCTGTTCTACAAATTCCAGTTGATACGTTACTTCACGATGAAACAACAACAGAAAGTCATCTAGACTCCGAATGGACACAACTCGTTAAAGATGCGATGAGCTCCGGTGTCTCAAAAGAACAGTTTCGTGAATTTCTTGAATTTACACAATGGAAGAAAAATCAACAATAATATATATGAAAGAGTGCTTAAAACGGGCACTTCTTTTTTTCTTTATAAAAAAAAGCGGGGAATCCCCCGCTTTTTTTATTTATTATTTTTCTTCTCCATCTGTTTGGTTAGCATTGAATGTCCATTCTAAGTTCAATGAATCGCCTTGGAATTTATTTTGATCTTGACCATTCTCTTCGAATACAAATTGTACCCATAGATAGTCCTCTGTACCAGCTTCTAAGCCACCTTTTTCTCCCCACTCAGGAGCAAAGATGTCTTTAGCTAAAAGATCTGGATCAGCATTTTGTAAATCAGCTAAAGTTGTTTCATATACAGGCTCGCTTTGTTTATCCCAGTTCCAAAGGAATTTCACTTTAATATGCTTACCGAAGTCTTCACCAGCATTATCGCCCTTTGCATCTGCAACAGTGTACTTTGTAGCTAATTTAACATCTTTAATTGCTAACGTACCGTCGTTCTTTAATAAGAACTCTTTCTTAACAGAATCCCCTGGTTTTAAATCTTTAATATCTACAAGCGTTTTAGGGTTTAATGTAAGATCTAACGTCCCAGCTGCAAATGTATTGTTCGATACTTCTTTATCACTAAAGAATGCAAATGTTCCTCCACCAATTAAAGATAACCCCAATGCTGCTGATGCAACTCCCATACCTAATTTCTTTTTCAGACTCACAATCAATTCCCCCTAGCTGTTTTTTGTATTTTTATCTCTTATTTCAAAATAAGAGGTGTAACTAAAACTATATTAGCTTAGCTAATATTTGTTCTTTTTTTAAAACCTTAAGTTCATTATAACGAACAAGACTATATAAATACAATATATATTTTGATTATTTTTATTTCTCAACATTTTTTCCTTTTTTTCAGAAAAGTATTGAGAAATAAAGTGAAACTTTAATCAGAGTTTTTCTGTCCATCCCCACTGATCATTAACCTTCACCTAGCGGTGGGCTGCCAACTAACTTCCTCGCATTCGTTAAATTTTTAGGTGAAGACCTTATACCCACGAATAGTGAAATAAGAAAAACAAAGCAAATAGGTGAGTCGTAGGGCTCTCTCACCTATTTGTCTTATCATTGTATTTATTCCTTCCGAAATGCTGCTGTATTTTACTTACTATTCCTTCTGTTCTTCTTGCTTCTTACTCTCTTCTAGTTTTTTCGCCTCTTCTTGCTTCTTACTCTCTTCTAGTTTTTTCGCCTCTTCCTGCTTCTTACTCTCTTCTAGTTTTTTCGCCTCTTCCTGCTTCTTACTCTCTTCTAGCTTTTTCGCTTCTTCTTGTTTCTTACTCTCTTCTAGTTTTTTCGCTTCTTCTTGTTTCTTACTCTCTTCTAGCTTTTTCGCCTCTTCCTGTTTCTTGCTCTCTTCTAATTTCTTTTTCTTCTCTGCCTCACTCACTTGCTTTGCTGTTTCATCTACTAATGATTTCTCAAAAGCTTGAATTTGTTTATCAATCTCCTGTAAATTAACCTCTTTATCCACATACTCGCAGTATTCTTTAACTATATGAAAACCAGCATTCACATACGAGAATACTTGCTTATTAGATTCACTTTTATCTCCAGTTAACTCTTCTTTCACTTTGTTATAGGGATTTTCTATTGATTCATATACTTTTTGTAACAACTCTCTCTCAGCAGCTATTTTCTCACGCCCTTGCTTCCACGTAACAAGCACCTGTTCTAACTCTTGAGTGGAAGTGAAAGTTACTTTCGATTTCATCTCTTCATACTCATGCAAAATAACTTCCTTATGTTGCTTAGCTTTTTCTGTCAACTGATCAACTGTTTTTGGAAAAATACTTGCTGTCGAAATAGTAGCCTGCACTTTCGTCTCATGAATGAAAGTTGCCTCTGTATAAGTCATCATTTGAGAGCCTAAATAAAAAGTAATAGAGCACAAACATGGCAATATAAGCATCTTTTTGAATTTGCGAGGTGTCTTCAGCATTTTAATCTCTCCTATCGAACATCTTGTTCTTTATCAAGAACTATAACCTTATTATAATAAAGCGAATTACAAAATGATATAAAAATTATGTTTCTTTTTACATTTCTCTTTTAACACAAAAAGAGACTACCACTTTTGCAGTGACCCCTGTCAAGTAGACAGTATTTAAAAAGCGCAACTAAGCAACCTGAGTTCTATATTTATATGGACTCAGGTTATTTAATTTCTTTTGAAATCTTTGATGATTATAAAAGTGCATATATTTACGCACGGCAAGTTTGACCTCATTCGCTTTACGGAAGGAGTATAAATGAAAACACTCTGCCTTAAAGTGACTGAAGAAGTTTTCCATACAAGCATTATCCCAACAGTTGCCTCTTCGAGACATACTTGCCTTCATCTGATATTTTTTAAGTAATTGATTATATTGACGAGATGTATACTGGGATCCTTGATCACTATGTAAGAGGATTCCCTTCACATTTCGTTTTTTCTTTGCCTTTTTAAGCGTATCTAACACAAGCTTTAAGTCGTTTCTACGACTGGTTTCATAGGCAACAATTTCATTATTGTATAAATCCTTAATAGCGGATAAGTACAAGCGCTGTCCATTGAAAATCAAATAGGTAATATCGGTTACCCATTTCTCATTCGGTTTTGAAGCCTGAAACTCCCTATTTAGATGGTTCTCTGAAATCACATAAGCTTCTTTTTTTCCGTAATAAGGTCGTTTTTTCCTAATTACGGCTTTGATACCTAGTTCACTCATCAATCTTTGGATGTGCTTATGGTTCAAATGAAGGTTATATGTGGCTTTCAGCCACACTTGTATTCTTCTATATCCATAAATTCCTCTTAATTTTTTATGACACTCCAATATCTTTTTCTTAATTTCGATATCCTCTGATTGTTTTTTAGAAGGCGTCGTATGCCGTTTTAGCCATTTGTAGTATCCACTTCTGGTTACACCAGCAATATCGCATAGAATGGTCACTGTATAACCTGTTTTTGTCATTTCATGGATGACTTCGAATTTTTTTATTTTGGATACGACTTTCATTCCTCCTTTTACATCCCTAAGAGCTTTTTTAACATTTCATTTTCCGCTTCTAATCGTCTGATCTTAGCTTCAGGATCTTCGGGTCTAACCCTTGGTCTACCTAAACCTGGTCCTTTCGCTTTACCGCGTTTTTCTTCTAGTCCTTTGATTCCTTCAGCTTCAAAGTGTTTCACCCAACGACTTACAACCGAGTGATGAATACCTAATTCTTTCGCAATGGTTTTATAGCTCATGCCTTCTTTTAAGTATAAATCTATAGCTTGTTTCTTAAATTCTACATCGTAAGTGACTCTAATTTTTCCCATGAAAAAATCCCCTCCATAGTAAACAGGTTAATGTGCTTTCTTTTTCCTGTCTACTATAAGGGGATCATATCACTTTTGATAGTCTCTTTTTGTTGTCATTATTATTTCGTTTCACCATCGCCTTGCTGTGCATCAAACGTCCAAGTTAATTGTAACTTATCGCCTTGGAATTCATTTTGATCTTTTTTATTATCAACGAATTCAAATTTCACTTTGAATTTATCAGATTTACCTGCAGAAATACCTTTTTCATCCCAGAACCAAGCAGCTAAATCATTATTTACTGCTGTAAGTGTATCACCCTTCAATTTATCTAATGTAGTTTCTTTCACAATCGTCTCATGCTTATCTACATTTTTTAAGAATGTTACTTTAATATGTTTACCAAAATCATCTTTATTATCTTTCTTCGTATCTTCTACATTATAGTCTGTTTTTAATAGAACCTTTTTAATATCTAAAGAGCCTTTATTTTCTAGTTTAAATTCTTTTTCAATTGTATCACCAGGTTTTAAATTCGATACATTAACAACTGTTGATGGATTTAATGATAAATCAAGCGTACCAGCCGCAAATGTATTATTTGACACTTCTTTATCGCTAAAGAATGCAAATGTTCCTCCACCAACTAATGCTGCTCCTAATACTGCTGATGCGATACCCATTCCTAATTTTTTCTTTAAAGTCATGTCCATATCCCCTTAATATATATATATATATATTTGTTAACTTCCTAAACGGAAAGTATAACCAAACGAACTAGACGGATTGTTCTACTTTTTTATCTTTCTTTTCTCCGTCAATGCTACGAATAGCGCCAAAAATAGAAATTGCGGAATAGCCAAGTAAAAAGACTCCAGGAATAATGAGAAGTAATGCTGCTCCCGCTTTTGAACTCGCATAATTCAGTCCATAACCAACGTATGGAACTGTAATATCTGCATACTTTCCAATTACATTCTCTGCAAGTACTGGTGCTAAATCTGGTCCGTTGTTGTTATCCCCTTTTGTTTCATACATTACTTTTCCATTTGTATCTTTCACACCGATAATACGGTGAGTGATAATTTTGTCATCTTTCTCTTTAAACGTAATAACATCACCTTTTTTATATTTAGAACCATCTTTCGTTGGCTCTATCGCAATGATTGATCCTGTTAAAAATGTTGGTTCCATCGATCCTGAAAGAACGCTCTTAAATTGATATCCCATCACTGTTGGATCCCCGCCACTCGCTTTTGAAGAAATAACTACAAAAGCTAAACAAACCATTACCGCAAATAAAACAAATGAGATAACGTTGCTAATCACCTTCCAAATTAATTTCATCGTCTCTCTCCCTCTCCGTTGTTTTATGTTATTTGAAGTATACAATATCCATTTCAGTTCTCTAACAAGAACACAAGTAAATAATATAACGAACGATTTGGAAATGCAATAAGAAAATTTACAATTATTAGTTAAATCATTTTTGAAATGCATACAAAAAAGACCGTGACAAAATCTCATCACGGTCTACTAGCAATTTATTTTTCTTCTGATTTCATCCCTTGGTTATTTCGGCGCAGCACTACATATAAAATCGCTCCAAATAATAAAATCGCACCTATTCCAACACTTATCACTTTCACATTTGATTCCTTTACTTCAGGTGCAACTGTATCTTTTTTAGGCATCGCAAAAGTAACATCTTCTTTTGAAAGAACATTTATAGTCGCAATCGTTTGATTATTCTTTATAATATCTACCGCACCAACTACTTCACCGCGATGAATTCCTTTTTGATACAAAGATTCTTTATCCACTGAATTAACCCGAAAAGCCGTTTTTATATTTTTCCCTTCATCTTTCTTTAGCATAAGCTCTGCACTTTTTTCCAGCTCAGAATCAACATCTTTATTTAAATACTTTGCCTTTTGGTGCCAACTATGTTTATCTAGTACAGTTTGCTTCGTAAATTGCCCAAAAGAATATTCCGCCATCTGCTTCAAATCTTCATAAATTTCAGGTCTTTGAGAAGCCATTACTACATTTATAATACGATTACCATCCTTCTCATTTAATAAAACGAGCGTATTGCGTGCTTCATTCGTAAATCCTGTCTTACCACCCATGCTATATGGATTTTCAAAATAAGTAGACTTATTAAAAATAGAAACTGTTTGCGTAGATGTCGTAACCGTCGTTCTTTTCGTATTCATCGCTTGTAAAATTTCAGGATACTTTTGCACACCTCTCGTAATCATGGCCATATCATATGGCGTCGTATAATGATTTGGATCATGCAATCCATTTGGCGTTACAAAATGACTATCTTTAGCCCCTAATTGCTTCGCCCTTTCATTCATCATATTGGCGAAGTTTTCAACACTTCCTCCAATACGCTCCGCAATCGCATACGACACATCATTCGCACTCAGCACCATTAAAATCATAAGTGCAGTATTTCTATTAATAGTCTCACCAGGGTGAAACTCAATTTGATAATTACTCTTCTCTTGATCTAATGCTAATTGTGAAAACGTAAATTGATCCTCTGGCTTCGTATGCTCCATCAGTAAAATCGCCGTTAACACTTTCGTCATACTAGCGGGGAACGCACGATGATGTGCATTTTTGTCGTACAACATATCTCCTGTTTTCGCATCAATCGTAGTCGCAAACTGACTAAAAACATTCGGCCCTTCCGCAGGTGGAGGTGCCACTTGCTCCGGATTTACTCCAATATTCGTCTCAGCATATAACGTCATAGGTGTCAAAAAAAATAAACAAATAACCATAACAAAAACCGAAATTTTCTTAAAATTTACCATATGACTCTCCCTTTTCCCTTTACTTTCACATTCTATAAAATACCTCTACCAACCTATATGTAATTTGTATTAATTTGGAAGAATATTCACTTTTTTTACTATATCACACTTTTACGATTAGGAACATAAATATACAACAAAAAATAAGAAGGAATTACTCTTTCTTATCCTTCTCATCAATCAACGAATCTATTAACTTTTGCCCAGCTTCTTCGGGCGTAATCTCGTCCGTCATACCCATAAACGACCAACCTTTAGAATCGACCCACTCAACGAACTCTTGTAAAAACTCATCATGCGTCACATCCACATCAAGAATCGAACCATCAATCGAAATCGTTCTATTTCTAGACACACGCATCTTAAACGTTTTTCTTACCATTACAATTATTCTCCCTCTACTCCTGAATATTTATAAATATCTTGTACTTCTTTTATACATGATTTCTTAAAAATTGTAAAAAGGATATATTGGCCAATTTGCATATTAAAAATGAAAATCTCTTATTATATAACCCTCACACTACATTCATTTAGTCATAAATTACGGAATACATCCATATAAAAAAACAAACCACCTTATATTCTATCACACTAAATACACTTGACTTTAGTACAATCAAATGGAATATATTAGAAAACACCTTAAAATGAGGAGGAACTCCATGGCGCGTTGTACATATTGTAAAACGAAGTGGAAAGTAAAAGATGTATGGTCGATACTCGTAACATTTGAAAAAGATTGTCCGTATTGTTTCGGAAGACAATATATGTCAAAGAAAACATTGAACGCTATGCCAGAACTTATAAGCTTACCTTTACACTTCTTATTCCCTTTTCTTGTTGACTTAAGCGATGAAGGTCCTTTGGATTGGTATCGAAAATCATAATATACCCGGTTTATTCAAAATTCACTTTCAATTAAATGCTCTTCTTATATATTCCTTAATACGCTACTAGCGTGATTCCAAATACTTTACCTTTAAAAGATTACCACAAAAATATTGTAAAATTTCAGTTAATTATATATAATTGCTTTAGCATAATGATTAAAGATGCTGTTACATAAGCATTTATTGAAGATCCCGTAGCTCAGCAGGGAGAGCGCCACCTTGACAGGGTGGAGGTCGTGAGTTCGAGCCTCTCCGGGGTCATAAAAAAGAGATACCATATCAACCTATTAGGTGATATGGTATCTCTTTTTATCCAAGTCACTTCTTATAAAAACTAAAAATCTTTCCAGTTAATCACTTCCCACCAAACATCTTCTCCAAAGACTTCGCATTAGCAAACAATACTTCTTTCAAGTTATCATCTGCAACGATTTTATAGTCGCCATCATTGTTCTTCTTTAAGTTCAATGTAACTTCGCGAGTTGCCATGATTGCATCTTTATCTGATAAGTGTTTGACGATTGCTGATGTCATCGTTTTTTCAATCGCTTTTTCAGATTGTTCTTTGTCTTCACTAAAGGCACTAGCGAACGCCATTGGCATAACTTCTCCCACTGCTTTTGTTACAGCAACGGATAGATCTGCAGATGTAATTTTCACTTTCACTTCTGCTTTGTCATCCTTTTTCGATACTTCTTCTGGCTTTTCAAATTTAAAGTTTTTCGTAATTGCACTCAGCATTGCTTTTGCCTCAGCATCATCTGTTTTTTCATTTAGTTTATTAAATTCCTTGTCACTCTCAACAAATGTACGAGCCTTTTCTACATCACCTTTTTGTATCGCTGTTAAAAATTCTTCTGTAGTATCTTTCGGATTTGCACACCCTGCTAAAACACCTACTGTTAATCCTACTACCATCATTAACAGCAATAATTTTTGTATCTTTTTCACGTTCATTCTCCTCTTATCTTTTCTAGTAAGTCAGCATTATACAATAGTATGAAACTGACATTACAAACATTTTTTAGTATAGCATTTATATGATTTGTTTTCTATTCATTCCCAAAAGATAACGGGCCTTGTAGCATTTCTACAAAGCCCCCTCTTCTATCAATCCGTATCCGTAGCACAAACTAACCACATTTTATGCTCCTTACTATCTAACACCATCCAAGTATTATCCCATGCAACATCGTAAAACCAGTCTGTCCAAGGGCTTTGACTTTCGAACACTATAATATCCTCATAACGATCTTCGAACATGTATTGGCATACATCGCTCGCTAATTGCTTCGCAACTACCATTCTCTCTGAAAAATATTTATATGCTCCGCCTCTTATAATTTGAAATGCAATACTCCCATCAAGTATTACCGCACTATTATATTTAAATTGAAACTTATATTTTTTTGATGTATGTATTTTTAATTCCTCTAAGTTATTGATTATATCTAAAGAGTTGAAGACTTTTTTGAAAAAGTGCTCGTATCTATCTATTTCATAAGGTATTTCTTTGAAAAAATTTTCGTTATGTACTTTAAAACAGCTTATTACTGCTCCACCATTTAAGTTTTGTTGCTTAAATGTGTTTATAAGTTGCTCAATAGATGAGTCATTCGTTTCTATTTTTTCAAAAGTTCCTGCTTTCCATCTCATAACGCTCACTACTCTCTATTAAAAATTTGTTTCTTCATTATTATAGTACTTACTTTAACATCGGCCTTACTACTCCACATTCTTCACTATGAGGCTCTTTTACGGGTATGGGCAGCCTTTCATCCTCTTCTTCTAAAATCATTTCAAATACTTCTGTTTTTTCTTCTAATATGCTGGATTCACTATCTTTAGTAGGCTTTTTGCCCAACTTCTTCTGCTTTGGCAGGTTCATTCGTAACGTAGTATTCTTGGTTCTCCCATACTAACATAGGTGGCACTTGTTCTCGTTTGTTACATATTATATAAGTAATACTAGCTATAAGTAGTAGACATGTTAATTAAAAGAAGATAGCTTTTTTGTTCATATACTATTCTCCTTATCTATCATTTTATTGGATTATATAATAGGAAATATAGTCACTAAATAGTTTTCATGGTATTTTTTAGTATTAATTTCAAATAGAAAAACCTTACTATAAAGTAAGGTTCCGTTTTTAAGTTCTATAATGTTTTATTAATTAAAACGATCATTACGATAATCGCTATAAACATAACAACTAAGCAGCCGATCATTTTATAAAATCCTCGTTTCGTTAACGTTCCACCCTGAACGTCTTTACGAATGAATAGGAACACCCCTAAAAATAAAACAAGCCCCATGCCAAAAGCGTACATCATTTGCATATGTTAATCTTCCTTTCTCTCTTACATCTTAATATCTTTTCGATAAAACAACAAACGATATAAAAACTGTACTCATCGTAAGTGCCATAAGTATGTTCAATAGTTCAGTAGCAGATAGTGTAATTATTTTTAAGTTTAAGCCGAAAGAGAAAAGAAGATAATATGCGGTTAATGCAAAAAAGCTGAAGAACATTCCTTTATAACGAATAAGTTTCATTCGCTCATCTTTTTCTTTAAATTGCGGGTGTAAGTAACTTAAGCAAAAACACATAATCATCATCGCAAGCAATGTATACGTTGGAGCCGGTGGTGCAGAATGCGTCATTATACCTGTTAATATCATAAATCCACTCATAAATAGAAAAATAATTCCCATAATAACGAAGTACTTTTGTGAATAATTCATCCTTTCTCCCCCTCTTCTTTTCCTTCATAAATAAATACATGTTCTATCGTTGTCTGAAATGCTTTTGCAATTTCAAATGCTAACGGAAGTGATGGATCATATTTTCCTTTTTCAATTGAAATGATGGTTTGTCTGGAAACTCCAAGTTTCTCAGCCAATTTTTCTTGAGATAGTCCAAATTTTTTTCGGTATTCAACCATTTTATTTTCCAAGGAAATTTCTCCCTCCTTCCTTATACCGAGTATACATGTAAAGGAAACTTTACGTCAAGTTTCCTTTACATGTATTTCGTCTATTTTTCATTCTATTTATATAGAAGAAACTTTTTCAAATTCAGCACGTCTATTTTGAAATGAAACATGGAACAATGTATATAGCCGTTACTATATCTCCTCTCCGTTTTTATGAAAATTTAATATCTCCATATTTGTTTTATCCTTTTAAAATGTTTCATTCTGCTCTTTATCGGGTGAAATGCGCTATTGTTTTTACGTTGTTTTTCGCCATATTTATAGAAACTAACGATTTATGAAGCATTTTTTATGTTTAGCCACTTTTTTTGTAGAAATCCTTCATTTTCCTTTCGATATTTAACACTATCGATATAAAGTTTATGGTAAATTCATAATTTTTTATTTTTTATACTATATTCCGTTATATTGTTGTATAATATCAATGAAAGCGCTTATTATTCCAATATACATAATTCGAACTAAACTTTATCGAAACATTCTGATAGTTATACTTATATTTAAATGCAACAATTATAGTTATTAATGTAGGTATACCAAATATATCCACCCCGTTTTCCCGTGAAATTACTTTATAACATGAAAGATTAACTTGGGTGATAAGTTATTGTGAATGTTTTTTTACAAAACAGATAAGTAATAGTGTTTGGTATTATGTAAATTATTGTAATAACATAAGAGTAAAGAAAAACATTTACATTGATTATTGGTTCATCAATTATTGAAAAGAGCAAAATGCACCTTTTTGTATGGAAAAAGGATTATATGCATTGGGAGGTTTAAACAAATGACGAGGAAGAATACAACGACAAACCCTTGGGCCAAGTTCCATGGTCCGAACCTTGGTTATGTTATTGAGCAGTATGATCTTTACGTAACTGGAGCAGGTTCTGTTGATCCGGAATTACAAGAGCTTTTTGAAATTTTTGGAGCTCCTTCGTTTCAAGATGATGTCGTAACAGGGGACAACACAGCAACACATTTTTCTCCTCAAAACACAGGGAACATTGAAAAGATTCTTAAAGTCGTTCAACTTGTTGAACAGATCCGTTCTTTCGGGCATACATTGGCTCACATTAATCCGATGGAAGATGCTGCAAACGGACAATCTCTTATAGAGAAAACAATGAACGAACTGAGCGATGCTGACTTGAAAGCGATTCCAGCAAAAACAGTATGGCAAGATGCACCAGAGGGCATTCACACTGCACTTGATGTAATTCATAGATTAAAAGACGTTTATACAAAATCTTTAGCTTATGAATTCTCACATATACAAGATAGTGAAGAACGCGCGTGGTTGCATCAAATGGTGGAATCAAATTCATTGCGTCAACCATTATCAAATAAAAAACGAACTGCTCTTTTAAAACGTTTAACTGCTGTTGAAGGTTTCGAGCAATTCTTGCATAAAACATTCGTTGGTCAAAAACGTTTCTCTATAGAGGGCGTTGATATGCTTGTACCTGTACTAGATGAAATTGTTTCAGAAGGTGCTAAAGGCGGAGTAGAAGATGTCATGATTGGTATGGCTCACCGTGGTCGTCTAAGCGTACTCGCTCACGTATTAGAAAAGCCATATAGTCACATGTTTGCTGAATTCAAACATGCAAAAATAGAAGGTGCAGTGGCAAATGCTGGCTGGACTGGCGACGTGAAATACCATTTAGGTAGAGAACAAGTCGTTGGTAATGAAGAAGTTAGCACTCGTGTTACATTAGCAAATAATCCGAGTCATCTTGAGTTCGTTAACCCTGTTGTTGAAGGTTTCGCACGTGCAGCTCAAGAGAATCGTAAAAAATCTGGTCTTCCAGAACAAGATACTACAAAATCATTCGTAATTTTAGTTCATGGTGATGCTGCATTCCCTGGTCAAGGTGTTGTGTCTGAGACACTCAACTTAAGTAGATTGAATGCGTACCAAACTGGCGGAACTATTCATGTTATCGCAAATAATGCAGTCGGCTTTACGACTGATAGCTATGATTCTCGTTCTACTAAATATTCAAGCGATCTTGCAAAAGGTTTCGATATTCCGATTGTCCACGTGAATGCTGATGATCCGGAAGCTTGTCTTGCTGCTGCAAACCTTGCGATCCAATATCGTACGCTGTTCAAAAAGGACTTCTTAATCGATTTAATCGGTTACCGCCGATATGGTCATAACGAAATGGATGATCCAGCAGTTACGCAACCACAAGTGTACAAAAAAATTAAAAATCACCCAACTGTAAGAGCAATTTATGCAGATCAATTACAATCTGCTGGCGTTCTGAATGCAGATGAGGTTGAAACAATTACTCAGTTTATGCAAGAGGAATTAAAGGCTGAATACGCACAAGTGCCACCAGCTGATACGAGTGCTGCAACAATTCACGTTAAAGTTCCAGAGGTTGTTGCAAAAGGAATTCAACCGATTGACACTGGTGTTTCAATTGAATCACTTCGTGCAATTAATGAAGGACTATTGTCTTGGCCTGAAGGCTTTAACGTATATCCAAAAGTGAAGAAAATTCTTGAGCGCCGTAAAGATGCTCTTGAAGAGAACGGTAAAATTGAATGGGCACTTGCTGAATCGTTAGCATTCGCTTCTATTTTGCAAGAAGGTACGCCAATTCGTTTAACTGGTCAAGATTCACAGCGTGGTACATTCGCGCACCGTCATATCGTATTACACGATACTGATACAAACGAAACATATTCACCATTACACCGTTTACCGAACATTAACGCATCATTCTCTGTTCATAACAGTCCGTTATCAGAAGCTGCTGTTGTTGGTTACGAATATGGTTACAACGTATTTGCTCCAGAAACTCTTGTGATGTGGGAAGCTCAATACGGTGACTTCTCAAATACTGCGCAAGCATTATTTGATCAATATGTTTCAGCAGGAAGAGCAAAATGGGGTCAAAAATCTGGTTTAGTTCTTCTATTACCACACGGTTATGAAGGTCAAGGGCCAGAACACTCTAGTGCACGTCCAGAGCGTTTCTTACAATTAGCTGCTGAGAACAACTGGACAGTTGCAAACTTAACGAGCGCGGCACAATACTTCCATATTTTACGTCGTCAAGCATCTATCTTAGGAACAGAAGCTGTTCGACCGTTAGTGCTTATGACACCAAAGAGTTTATTACGTCATCCACTTACGCTTTCAACTGCTAGTCAGTTAAGCGAAGGACGTTTCCAACCTGCTTTAGAACAAGAAAACCTTGGTGCAAAACCAAACAAAGTAAAACGTCTTGTTTTAAGTACAGGTAAAATGGCAATTGACTTAGCAGCAGAAATCGAAAGTGGTAAGCATGAGTACAGCCTAGATGAAGTTCATATGGTTCGTGTCGAGCAGTTGTACCCATTCCCTGCTGAAAAAGTTCAATCTATTATTAAACGCTTTAAAAACTTAGAAGAAATCATTTGGGTTCAAGAAGAACCTCGTAATATGGGCGCATGGCATTACATGGCTCCAATTCTGTTCGAACTAGCTGGGGATAAAGTGAAAACAGGTTACATTGGACGCCCGGATCGTTCTAGCCCATCTGGTGGCGATCCATTCGCTCACAAAGCTGAGCAAGAATTAATCGTTGCACACGCTTTAGATGTGAAGTACAACTTCCGTCAAGATAAACAAGAAATTGAAGTTTTCAGCAACTGAAAGTAACAATGAGTTTTTCAGGCTTGGCTGAGGCAGATAGTCTGCCTCAGCCAGGCTAACAAATGGAGATTACCGAAGATTAAAGAAGACAAAACACACCGTTAGGCAAATAAGGGGAGGACATTTAAAATGATCGAAATTAAAGTACCTGAGCTTGCAGAATCTATTTCAGAAGGAACTATTTCACAATGGCTTATCAACGTAGGCGACAAAGTTGAGAAAGGTGGCAGCGTTGTTGAGCTTGAGACTGACAAAGTCAATGTAGAAATCATTGCAGAAGATTCAGGTATTGTATCGAAGTTACTAGGCGAACCTGGGGATACAGTTGAAGTTGGCGCTACTATCGCAATTTTAGATGCCAATGGCGCAGCAGCTGCAGTAAGCACACCAGCACCACCTGCTGAGCAACCAAAACAAGAAACTACTGAAGCACCGAAAGCAGCAGCTCCAAGTGCTGAACAAAATAAAGCGTTGCAAGGTTTACCAAATACAAATCGTCCTATCGCATCACCAGCTGCTCGCAAAATGGCTCGTGAATTAGGAATCGATTTAAACGAAGTACGTAGCACAGATCCACTTGGACGTGTGAGACCACATGATGTACAAGCTCACGCTGCAGCGCCAAAAGAAGCACCAGCTGCTCCAAAACAAAGTCCGGCTCCAGTTGCAAAAACTGAATTTGAAAAACCAGTTGAGCGTGTGAAAATGTCCCGCCGCCGTCAAACAATTGCAAAACGTCTTGTAGAAGTTCAACAAACATCTGCAATGTTAACTACATTTAACGAAGTTGATATGAGTGCAATCATGGAATTACGTAAAGAACGCAAAGATGCTTTCGAGAAAAAACATGATGTACGTCTTGGCTTTATGTCATTCTTCACAAAAGCAGTTGTTGCAGCATTAAAACAGTTCCCATTATTAAATGCTGAAATTCAAGGCGATGAGCTTATCATTAAAAAATTCTATGATATCGGTATTGCAGTAGCAGCTCCAGATGGATTAGTTGTTCCAGTTGTACGCGATGCTAACCAATTGAACTTCGCTGAAATTGAAAGCGAGATTCGTAATTTAGGTCTGAAAGCACGCGATAATAAACTTTCATTAAAAGAGCTACAAGGTGGTACATTTACGATTACAAATGGTGGCGTGTTCGGTTCTCTAATGTCAACACCAATCCTAAATAGTCCACAAGTAGGTATTCTAGGGATGCATAAAATCCAAGTACGTCCAGTTGCAATTGATGCAGAGCGTATGGAAAACCGTCCAATGATGTACCTTGCACTATCTTACGATCACCGTATTGTTGATGGTAAAGAAGCAGTTAGCTTCCTTGTTGCTGTTAAAGATATGCTTGAAGATCCAAAATCATTATTATTAGAAGGTTGATAGATTATTAATCTATTAAAGGCTGTAGAATGAATCATTCTACAGCCTTTTTTCATTATGTTCATACGGGACAAATCACACTACATAGACTAACAATGTATGCCTAAAACGTAAGGGGGATAAACATGAATAACCTTCCAGTTCATGCAAAACTTAAAGCAAATAAGGATACTTTCTTCCTCCCCGATTCAAACGGGGGTGTTTACTTTCGAAATAACTCCAGTTCATTCCGTATGGATGGTGATGGAATTTATGACTGGATTGAGAAATTAATGCCTATGTTTAACGGTAATCATTCTTTGACAGAGATAACCGATGGTCTCCCTCTCCCCTATCAAAATCGTGTATTTGAAATTGGAGAGATTTTATATGAAAATGGTTTCATTCGTGATGTAAGCCAAGATGCTCCCCACGAATTAACCAGTGCATTACTCGACAGATATGCTTCGCAAATTGAGTTTTTAGAAGCTGATTCCCATTCAGGCGCTTTAAAATTCGAAACGTACCGCGCAGCAAATGTGCTTATAATTGGTTCTGGCGATATGCTTACTTCCCTAGTTTCTTCTTTATTAGAATCTGGTTTACCTACATTCCATTATCTTGTTACAGATCGTGCTGAAACAAACTACGATCGAATTCATGAACTAAGCGAACGTGCATATGCAAATGATGACAATGTACTTATTCAAGAAATAGATATTACAATTGATCGCCCTTTACATGAAGTATTCGAGCCTTTCGACTGGATTTTATACGTTTCCCAAAATGGAGATATTGAAAGTTTAAGAGCAATCCATACTATTTGTAGAGAGTTTAAGAAAAATTTCATACCAGCTATTTGCTTATCAAGAATTGGTTTAGCTGGACCCGTCGTAACCAGAGACCGTGAAGAATGCTGGGAATCAGCTTGGCATCGTCTACACGAAACTACTTTACAAAGTGAAAATCCACCTGAACCTTTCTCACCAATTGCATCTGCAATGTTAGCAAATGTTATCGTTTTTGAGTTATTTAAACATGTCGCTGAAGATTCACATAGGCAGCATAATCCTCAATTCTTTTTATTAAACTTGGAAACACTTGAAGGAAAGTGGCACCCTTTCATAAAACATCTTCTCGCAACCGATGAAATCTTTACAATTGATACGGTGCAAAATCTTCAAGAAAACCTTGCCCATCGTTCCGGACAATATACTTCAACTGAACTTTTTCGTTTTTTTGATACGTTAACTTCTAAAGAAGCTGGCATATTTCACATGTGGGATGAACAAGATTTACACCAATTGCCTTTATCACAGTGCAATATTCAAGTTGCAAATCCATTATCAGACGGACCTACCTCTCCCCTTCCTACTATAACTTGCGGTGGATTAACTCATAATGAAGCACGCCGCGAAGCTGGTTTAACAGGAGTTGAAACATATGTAGCTGAAATGATTCATCGTCTTATCCCCGAACATACTGATATCGGTATTGGTGCTGGGGAAACGATGACAGAAGGTGTATACCGAGCACTCCAAAAACATTTAAATAATAAGCTATATGAACGCCAATCACATATGCTAGAAGAGATTACAGAACTTTATTTAACCGAAATTCATGATAAACATTGTAGGTTTTACTACGATGCTCTCTCTACAATTCATGAAATACCTAAAGTAGGAATGAGTGAGGAGTTACTTGGTTTTCCTGTCGTTTGGATCGGTATTAATGATAGATGGTATGGTGCGGCAAATATTAATATAACACTCGCATTAAGAAATGCTCTGCAACAAGCACTCCTTCATATTCAAAATGAAGAGATTCCTTATAAAGCTAATATGTTACCGGAATCATCCATTGTTTTATATAGCACGGATTCTGTTAGAGTAGCAATACAAGAAGAGGAAGAAATTCCAGGCGTACAGTCTTTACAAGTTGCTTTGCAAAATTTAGCGGAAAACAACTTGTATCCATTCGTTTTTGATTTAGCTATTGAGTCATTTTTAAGAGACAGCTTAGACGGTGTATATGGAGTATTAATTGCAAAGGAGGATGACCAATGACTCAAAACATACTACTTATAGGAGATGGCCTACTCACAGACTATGTACATGAGCAATTGTGTAAGCAATATTCACTCATCCGCCAGCATACAATTACAGAAGCTCTTCCTGAAAACATTCATCTTGCTCTCGTTTTACATGACGGGTCTCCTTCTTCCGTACATCATGATGCTGAGCTTATCTTTCGCTCAAATAATATTCCGTGGCTTCGCGCGTTTACTTCGTTTGGTGAAGGTATTATCGGTCCTTACGTGAAGCCTCTTACAACTGGATGTTCCCACTGCGCTGATGGACGCCGGTTTATAGCTGGCTTTGATCAAAGAGAAATGTGGGAACTACAACGAAAATATGCATTAAAAGCAGATAACGTGACGAGGCGTGATGTACGCGCCACCCAAAATGGAATGCTACAAATGTGCCAGCTCATTCATGCTGAAACAGAGAAAATATTAGCTCATGGATATTCTTCTTTAGAAAACGAACTCATTTTACTGGACTTACAAACGTTACAATGTACCCGGAATTCGTTTCTTCCAGACCCTCTCTGTCCGGTATGCAGCAATTTGCCTGACGATACAGCAGATGCAGCGCAAATTTCTTTACAACCAAGTTTGAAAACGAGTACTGAAACGTATCGCTGTCGTTCCATTCATGAGCTAAACACATTTTTAACGAGAGACTATTTAGATTACCGGACTGGTATTTTAAACGGCCAAATGCAACATTCTTTATTACCGTTTGCTGATGTCATTATAAACATGCCGTTACTGTTTGGAAATGAAGGTGTCGCGGGCCGGACTCATTCATTTTCACTTAGTGAAGCAACCGCTATTTTAGAAGGATTAGAACGCTATTGCGGTATGTCGCCTCGTGGGAAAAAAACAAATGTACATGGCAGTTTTCGTGAGCTAGAAGATGTTGCACTGAATCCCCTCACACTTGGTGTACATACAAATGAGCATTACAATCGTGATAGTTTTCCATTTAAGCCGTTTGATCCTGATTATGAGCAAAACTGGGTATGGGGATATTCTTTATTACAAAGCAGGCCCCTTCTAGTTCCAGAATCAATCGCTTATTATAGCCTTGGTCATAGAGATGCTTTCGTGTATGAAACATCAAATGGATGTGCCATTGGTGGTAGTTTAGAAGAAGCAATTTTTCACGGCATTTTAGAAATTGTAGAGCGTGACGCCTTTTTGCTCACTTGGTATGCCGAATTACCTCTTCCCCGTCTCGATCTTAGTTCAGCCAATGATACTGAATTGCAACTAATGTTGGAACGCTTACGCACAATTACTGGATATGAATTATACGTTTTCAACGCGACGATGGAACATGGTATTCCGAGCATATGGGTCATTGCGAAAAATACAAGGCAAGATGGTATGAATCTCGTCTGTGCTGGCGGCGCACATATGGAACCAATTCGAGCTATAAAAAATGCAATTCATGAAATAGCGGGCATGTTACTTATAACAGATGAAGAGCTTGAACAAAAAAGAGAGAAATATGAAAACTGTTTACAAGATCCATATCTTGTTTCGCAAATGGAAGACCATAGTATGCTGTATGGATTGAAAGAAGCGGAAGAACGTCTTCACTTCCTTTTACGTGATGATGCTCCGGTGCAAACGTTCCAAGAAATGAATGCATTACAATCATTTGATATGGATTTAACATCTGATCTTCATCAACTTTTAAACAGGTTACATCAATCCGGACTTGAAGTAATTGTTGTAGATCAAACGGTCCCCCTTATAGAAAAGAACGGCTTACATTGTGTAAAAGTAATTATTCCAGGCATGTTACCGATGACGTTCGGTCACCATCTCACTCGGGTTACAGGACTGGATAGAGTGTATACCGTACCGATGACACTTGGATATTGGGCTGAGCCTTTAACGAATGAAAGTTTAAATCCACATCCGCATCCGTTTCCATAATTCATAGTGAGGGGGAAATTTGATGCAACCTGATACTTTTTTACATCATCTCCATTTTTCTATTAATGAAATTATGTCGTCCGATAAAGAGATTGACTGGGAAGACGCACCACTTCCTTATAAATTATATCGAAATTTACCAGTAATCCCTCTCTCTTTAGAAATCCCATTAACTTTGCGGAATTCTTCTACTAAACCTAACTTAGAGGAAATCGGTCATTATCTTTGGTACTCATTTGGTTTAACACAATTATGTCAGCCTACTACCAACCTAGAAAATAATAAAACAACGACTCTATTTCGAAGATTCATCCCTTCTGGGGGTGCTTTATATCCGAATGAATTATATATGTATTTAAAAATTGATCATTATCCAGACGGCATTTACCATTACGACGCCGCGCATCACCGTCTTATCTTACTTCGCGAAGGAAATTTCGATTCTTATCTTACAGAAGCACTCGGCAATCGTTGTAACGTACATTCTTGTTTTGGTGCTGCATTTGTATCCACTATGTTTTGGAAAAACTTCTTTAAATACAATAACTTTTCGTATCGTCTTCAAGGATTAGATAGCGGTGTTCTAATCGGTCAATTACTTGAATGCGCAAAACAATTTGGTTATACAAATGGTGTATATTTTCAGTTTCTAGATCGGGCAATGAATCATTTACTTGGACTGTCAGAAGGTGAAGAAAGTGTGTATGCTGTTATTCCTTTAAGTACAGAACCGAATACAGATTGGTTTCATGATGATCATCGTAAAAATAAAACTATTACTTCTCATGACTTGTTGCAACAAATCCCGCCGTTAACACATGAGCATTTCGTTCGCTCAAAATATGTAGATGAATATCCGATGATAAAAAAAATAAACGCGGCTTCTATGATTGAATCAACAGAACACTTCCAAACATTTACCTGTGAAGAACGACAACAATATAGTGCACACGCTATGCAGCTACCTAAAGTGGAACGTTTATCATATGATTTTTTACAACTTTGTAAAAAACGATATTCACCTGATTCTGACTTCATTTTAACGAAATGGGATGCAGCCGAGCTCGCTACTTTACTACAAGAAGCGAGCCTCTCCTTCCCTTATTACAACGACCTTGATGGCAAATATTTAAATGAAAACGCACGAGTCTCACTATATGGATGTTTTTATAACGTAAAAGACATAGAAAACGGCGCTTACGCTTATAACAGTAGGACACATTCCATACAGCCAATTCGGTACGGAGACCTTCGTTATTCTCTGCAATCCAGTATGACGATGGATAACGTAAACCTTTTTCAAGTACCACTTTGTCTACATGTAATCGGAAATAAAGATTACTATAAAAACAAATTAGGTTATAGAGGATATCGCATTCATCAAATGGAAGCTGGCATGCTCGTTCATAAACTCGTTTTAGCTGCGACAGCTATGGGGATGGGCGGGCACCCTTTACTTAGTTTTGATACAAATTCATGTGATCAGTTGTACGGGATAGATGCTGGAAATGAAACTTCACTCATTCAAATTCCTGTTGGGGCTTACAGGGCGCGAAATTGGCTAAAAGGGTCCTTGCATAATTAGAAGCACGCCGATTAATGGCGTGCTTTTTTTAAAGGAGTTAAATTATTAAAAGCGAAATAAATACATATTCTTATATAAAAGGAGAGTTTGAATTGAGTATTTTACAAAGATTAATCGAGCAAGCGAAAAATCCTCGCGGGACAATTGGTTCCTCTATGCTTTGCATTATGAATGCTGCGCATACGAGACTAACAAATTGGGCTTTACAAAAAATACATATACGTGAAAATGCAGTTATTTTAGATATTGGTTGTGGGGGTGGTAAAACCATACAGACTCTTTCAAAACAAACTCCGCTTGGGAAAATATACGGGATCGACTACTCCAATCAAGCTGTTGAAAACTCAAAGAAAGCAAATATGAAGGATGTCAAAGCAGCGAAAGTAATTATTCATCAAGCAAGCGTCTCCTCTATTCCATATCATCCGGACTTCTTTGATCTCATTACCGCTTTTCAAACCCACTACTTTTGGCCTGATGTTGAGAATGATATGAAAGAAGTATTTCGCGTCTTAAAACCGAATGGCTCCTTTTTACTAGTCGCTGAAACTTTCAAAATCCAATATCATATGGATAAATTTAAGACGACCGAAGAATTAGTAAACCTTTTTTATAAGACGGGATTTACAAGCGTGAAATGTTACGAAGAAAGAGGGTGCCTTTGTTTAATAGGAAATAAGTAAAAAAACAGACCTTTCAAGGTCTGCTTTTTTACTAGATTACTTTAAAAATACTCTTAATTTGTCTTGCAAATAACCAGTTTTTCGTACCGTAGTTATCATTTAGACTATCTAAATTAATAGCTTTCCCGTTAGAAAACTTTAGTTCTAACGTTGTATTTTTGTCATTTGTTTTTAAGTTGCTATTTGTAATGTCATCATACTTTAATTTTTCAATCTCAATATACTCTTCCTTCTCTTCTCCGATAACGACGTGATCTTGGAAGAAGAAGAATACTTCTACTTTCTTACCGAAACAAAATACGTTTTTCGTATAAATTAATGTCGCGTTATCAAGTCCGACACATACTTCTTTCATCTCTTCAACAACGTTTCCTAAGTCTTCTTCGTTTCTTGCATTTGATTCAGCAATCCATTCTTCGATTGTATTCATGTTAATTGCCATACTGTGCCCCCTGGTTCGTTCATTGCTTTATTAAAAAATAAATACTATATGACAATATAAGCGATACGTACTATGTTTTCAAGGGTGAACGGTATATTCAAAATAAAGCGAAAATTTAATTAGTGGAGGTTTTCTTCATCCCCCACTGATTATCAGCCCTCACTAATCGGGCTCTTACTGCCCGCAAATAGCGGGATAAAGTTAAATTTCAAAGTAATCTACTAGGGGCACCGATTTTATTATATTTTAAACGTTTGAACGAGACATTCTTCATCATCGATTAACTGTGTTTTCTCATCAAATTCGATGTTTAGCTCCCTATATACTTTCTTCCAAAAAGAAACTGCTGGTATATTTTTCACAAGTTCGATAACGAAATATTGCCCTCTTTTCTCTTTTAATACATTCTCAATAACTTGTTTACCGATTCCTTTTCCTTTGTACTGATTCAATATGAAAATGTCATTTATACCAAAGTCGTTTTCCTTCTTCAAAAACGGGCGTTCCAATAGTAATAAAAATCCTACGATATCAGTATCACTTTTAATAAAATACGGAGTGATTCCATCATTTACCCAAAACATATGCAAATCTTCGTATTCAAAAAATCCATTTGCCCCAATCTTTATATTAGGAGTGAATGTAGAGAGGTCATGAAGATATAGTGCATACAAATTACGTAATATTTCTTTTTCTGATTCTTGAACTGTTTGAAGTGTTACAAACATTTTTAATAATCCCCTTCCCTATATGTAACTGTTTCTCCCTCTTTATTATTCGCTAAAAAGTTTACCTACCTTTGCAAAAAAAAATAGCACTTAAAAAGTGCTATTCCGCTCTCCTTGCTGCTTGTTGAATTGGATCCCAAACGCTGTTATATGGTGGTGCGTAACTTAAGTCGACATCTTCTAAATCGTGAATACTCATTTTATTGAAAAGTGCCATCGCGATAACATCAATACGTTTATCTACGCCCTCTTCTCCAATTACTTGACCGCCTAATAATTGTTTCGTATCGGCGTGATATAGTAATTTCAAGTGAAGTGGCGAAGCACTCGGGTAATAGCCTGCCATATTTGTTGAATCTACTTTGACCGTCTTATACGGGATGTTTAGCCCTTTCGCTTCTTTTTCATTTAAGCCTGTTCTTGCGAGCGTCAGATTCATAAATTTAATAATGCCCGTACCTAACGTACCTTTAAATGCTCTTCGTTTATCAACCATATTGAGTCCGGCAAGTCGCCCTTGTTTATTCGCAGTCGTTCCGAGCGGGATATGGTCATGAGTTTCCTTTATAACATGGTAATGCGTTGCACAATCACCAGCAGCGTATACGTCTTTCACATTTGTTTGCATATAAGCATTTACTTCAATTGCACCTTTATGAGTTTTACGTATATTTGTCCCTTCAAGAAAATCAGTATTTGGCTGTACACCGACAGATACTAAAACGAGATCTGTTTTATACGTACCTTTATCTGTTTCAATTTGTTCCACTCTTTCTTTTCCTTTAAATGCTTTCACATTTTCATTCGTTAAAATTTCAATATTGTGTCTATCTGCTTCTTTATGTATATATTCAGCCATATCTGCATCATAAATTGTGCCAATATGATCATTTCGCTCAATCATTCTTACTTTCTTACCAAGTTCGACGAATGTTTCTGCCATCTCTAGTCCAATTGCACCGCCGCCAATAATAGTTACATCCTCAACTTTATTCGTTTCTAGCGTTTTTAATATGCGCTCAGCATCCGGAATTGTTTTTAAAAGATGAACGCCTTGCAAATCTCGCCCTTCCCATTCTGGCATAACAGGACGCACTCCAGTCGCAATTAATAAACGGTCATACGGAAATTCAAAAACATCTTTCGTCTCCGTATGCTCTGCGTACACCATTTTCTTTTCCGTATCTACTTTCGTTACTTCATGACGTACTTTCGCATCAATTCCATATTTATCACGAAACGTCTTTACATCGCGTGCAATTAACTTTTCAGTAGAAGCAATAACACCACTAATCACATACGGTAATCCGCACTGAGCGTATGAATAGATTTCACCTTTTTCTAACGTTACAACATTTGCAGTTTCATCGTTTCTAACAATTTGCATTGCTGCACTCATACCTGCTGCATCTCCGCCAATAATGACATAGTTCACTTTACCACTCCTTCTTTTTTACATACTCTTTACGATTTCCATATTTTATAGAAATAACACCTACCTCTATTGTAAAGAATGAGACTTCCATCTTCAAATTTGGTGCACTTACCTATGCTTTACTAGGTAAGTGTCGTGTCTTATAAACAACATGTTTAATATGCTATAACAGTAACTATTGAAAGTAGGTGAAACATACATGTGCGCCGGCCTTCTCGTCCAGCTTCCAGAGGAACCGATAGAACCGAGACCAGCCCTCCCGCTTGAACAAGAGTTTACCGTTAGTGTAACTTTATACAGTGCACGTGCTTGGTTATCTGATAATGACACTTTCTCACAAACTATTTGGAAATCGACTCGCTTTGCTTCTGCCTCACACGCTCGCAAATCCATCTTCCCAGTTGGTACTGTTAAAATTGTGAACTTTTCTGAGGATACAATAACGGTTACTATATCATCAGAATCAGATGATGCACTCAAAATAGTCGTTCCCCCTCGTTCTGAAGCTGCTTTAACGTCTAGTTCTTTATCTGATGTGCAAGCAAGTACATCAGGAGGAGCAAGTAAAGTCACATTCCTCTTTCATATCTTTTTCTCAAGGGATCCTGGTCCAGCTAAATAACCATCGAAAAGGTACAGCTATGCACTGTACCTTTTTCACGTGTTTATTCTCTTGATTTGATCAATTCAACATTATAAGTTTCAATATCTGTTAGCTTTCCTGTAAAATACGGATTTTCTCTATACCAAGACTGTTTTGAAAAATACGCTTGCATATCCTTCGTTTGAAACATATGTCCATGTCTTGCGTATATTTCGTTTCTTGCTATTTTCAATTGTTCTTTCGATAAATATGTTAAGTCCGTACTCGTTAATTTTCGAATATCACTATCAGGGAAGATGAAACCATTATATACATACCCAGTCGTAGGCGGAGTAACATTGTAAACAACTGTTTTTTCTATACTTTTCTTTTGGAATGGAAGATTATAAGCCGACAGTGCCGTTACCGTTTCTACCTTTGTCGTTTCCCTACCGTTTTCTCCATTTCGTTCTAAATAAATCGCCGCACTTCCATCAGTCGCTATCGGTCCCCACGTAATTTCTTCTCCGGTCAACGCTGTAACTGGCTTTTGATTCACGTATAATGTCGCACCAGATTCATTCGTTTGAACTGTAATATATTGCCCTTGCAACGTTAAATCTACCGTTACATTATTTTGACTTTGTTTCATAAGTACAACCTTTTCCTCACGTGATAGTTTTACATAGTCATTTTTATATTCAGATTGAAATACTTGAGTTCCAGGAAGAAACGGTCCATATTGCTTCTCAAACTTTTTGTCATTTGTCTTATCAATTTCTTTTCCGTTCAATTTTAAAGATGTACCTTTTTCATTTGTAAGCAGAGTCGTATAATACGTCTTTGCTTTCAATTTATACCGATCAAATAAAAAGAAATGTTTCCCATCTTTCGTTAAAGAAAAATCTGCTCTTTCTATTCCATCCCCTTGTTTTTCACCTTGCCTCAAATATTCTTTCAATTCATTCACATAAGATGGATTTTCTTTTATATATGAAAATAGAGGCGTTAAACTCTCTCTCGTTACAATAACGGCTGGATCATCTGTCGTGACGATTTCAGCTAATTTCTCCCCGTTCCTCTCTTGTAAAATAGTAATCATTCGGTCTACTTGTGCCGTCTGCTTATAATACGATGATCCATACAAATACAATCCAACAATTACTATAACAAGTAATGTTAAGAGTGTAATGCCAACTTTTGTACCGCCGCTCATTTTCTTCTTTACTACAAGACTTTCCCTCCTCATCCCGCAGTTTTGGCAAAATTGCACTCCATCTTCATACTGAGCTCCGCATTTTGTACATACATTCATCCATTCAACCACCTTTTCGTTAGAAGCCTGTTAATCCCCCGATAAAGGTTTGGATTATCGTTTTAATGTAAGACCAAAACACGATAAACGTTGCAATTCCGATTAAAACATTTGCGATAATAAGTGTGTAAACAGGATCTACTCCGCCGTTGTCTAGTTTTAATATAGCTACAATTATACTAATTCCCATATATGTTGTAGCCAGCCCTAATAAGATTGGTAAAAAAAAGATCAATAGGAAACTAAATAGAAAAGAAAGAACTAGTATAGCAATAGCTGGCGTCGCTATCGTCCCCCATATACCGAATGCTTCAAGAAAAGAAAAAGATGATTTCATCATCTTACCACTTACAAAAATAATAAATCCGACAAATAAAGTTAAAATTAATAAAAAGAAAAAGACCATTACAGATTCTCCAAAGAAAGTAGGAGTAGCTATATCTGGCACTAATGTCCTCGTAACAGTCGCCGCTGCGCTCATCATTCTATAAAAAATACATGCTCCTAAAAAGCAAATAAGCACAAGACTTACAATTCCATTTCGCACTTCAATATTTCCACTTTCCATAATGGCCGATGGTGATTTAAAAGCATTTTTAAAGAACTGAAAATAGCCACTTGCAAATTGTTTCACTTGCTCTACCGTTTCATTCGGACGAGTTTCCTTTACTCGTGCCGGGCGCGATAGCTGCCCTTCTTCCTGCCCACCACTCGCTACCACTTCTTCCGTTAACGAATGTCCACAATTTCCGCAAAACCTTGCTTCCGCTGCATTTTCAGTATTACATGCCGGACATTTCATTCTCTCATCCCTCCTTAAGCATATACCTTATAGGGTGTTACAAATTCAATATATGACTTTGTACATAAAACATGACTACAAGAAAAAGAATATGAAATCCTTCTTTTAAACGAAACTATGTGTGCTAGTATTATAGAAAAATAATGGTATTATGAAACAGAGCAAATAAAGTGAAACTTTAAACAGATTGGATGAAGACAGTGGAATTTGTAAACTCGATTTTTCAAACACTCCTTACAAGCGTGATCCAATTATTTTCTTTAATTGGTGTCATCATTGTAATTGGATTTATATTAGGTTATTTAGAATCTCTCACACGAACGTATTGGTCGAGAGCTTTTGGTAGGAAGGGATTTCTTTTAACTGCATGGATCGGTGTTCCCGTTCATGAGCTTGGACATGCAATTATGTGTCTATTATTCCGCCATAAAATTGTAGCAACTCAGTTCTTCCCGACAGATACAAGTCAAGGAGCTTTAGGTTACGTCCAACATCAATACAATCAAAAAAGCGTATATCAACGGATCGGTAATTTCTTTATCGGCATCGGTCCTATTATTTCTGGTATTACTGCCTTAATACTTTTAATGCGCTATTTCGTACCAGAGTCATATTATTTATTTAATACGAATCTGGAAAAAACTGTTACATCGACTTCTATTAACTTAGACATGATCCAAAACATGCTACTATCGACGTTTGTATTATTGAAAAGCTTATTTACATTTAACAATTTATTGAATCCTTCATTTTGGTTATTTTTATTTATCGCCATTTGTATTTCTGCACATATCGCTTTAAGTAAACCAGACATTAAAGGATCAATAGACGGTGTTATCGTCATGTTTATCATGTTATTTTTATTCAATATAATTGCAGGACTTTTTCAGTACGATAGTAACCAACTAATCGGAAAAATGATGAAGTATAATATGTATCTCATTGCGTTTTCTAGTGTGGCGCTTCTTTTCTCTTGTATTTCTACACTTGTGAGTTTTGTGTTTTATAAAATGAGAGGAGGACGTTCGTTTTGAACGTCCTCTTCTCATCAATTATTTCTCTTATAATCACAATGCTCAACCGGAACACGAGCATGCCCTTCTTCATCCGTACACCATGACTGTGACTGAAAGGCAAGAAAAATACCAATCCACTCTTCCTTCTTCTCAAAGTGAATCAATATCCCACCGTCTTGCCATTTGCCATCATCACCTTGCCATTTCTCTACATTCCCTTGATTCATATGAATATCGTGTATACCGTTTCCAGGTGTAAAGTGGAAATACGAATCCGGAACCTTTTCTTCTGGTCCCCACCTTTCACCAAACGCGTAAATAATTGCTTTTTCTTCTATTGCTCGTTTTATATAACGTTCTATTTTTTCATTTAAATCATTATCCAATCCTGTTTTTTCAGCAGGTAAAGGAATCATTTGTTTTGAATCAAATACATTACCTCTTACGTAGTCTAAAGCTACTTTCGGTTCATTGTTTTTTATTTCTGTAAAACCGAATGGTAATGTCGGTAAAATGTGAATAGCTTCTGAATCAATATGTTCGCTTGCAAAATATAAAACTTCTGACGGATAACTTTGCGACTTTACGTTAATTGCAATACGATAATCTACTTCTGCTTCGCCTTGTAAATGAACTTGATAATGAGGTGTTTTCCCTTTTCCAATCTTAGATTGTACAACTGTACCTTTTAATACACCGTAGTTTTTTAAGGGCATCTCTTTCATCTCCTATTCATTTAGTAGAAGCTGTTCATACTTTAGGCATTATCCATATAAAAAGAAAATCCTCCTTTCCCAGGAGGATTTCTTATTTTCTCAACATATACCAAACAATAACCTCCACCACTACAAGCAACACCGCACCAAAAATCATTAACGTCGTCTTCTTTAATAGTTCATTTTCACGATAAGGGATATTACATAAATACGCGCCTAGTGTAATCCGTGATGGACAAGCGATTGTGGCTACTGATGATGCGGTGTTTTGGAGCGTTGTGACGTATTGCCACGGGAGTGCTACGTTTTGCGCTGTTTGCATTTGTAGCTTTATAAACATCGCATTTGATCCTGCGTTACTACCTGTTAAAAAGCCTCCGATTCCCCCAATAAACGGAGCAACGAAAACGAAAAACGTACCAAATGTTTCACCAGCTGTTTTTGCGAGTAATGAATGCATACCAGATGCGCCCATTAGTTCTGAAATGGCGATGAACATCGTCGTTGTAATTGCGAATGGAATCCATTGTCTTATCGTTTGCGAGAGTGATTGTTTCATAATATTAGATGGAATGCGGAAGAAAATAATTGTAAATAAACAAGTCATGGCGAGCCAAAACCCTGGCGAATATAGTAACTCTAGTTTGTAAGAGTATGATTTTAAATCGAGAACTGCATATGACCTAAGAAAATCATGTAATGCTGGAACGAGGCGAGAAAGTAAAATACAAACTGTTAAGAATATATAAGGGCTAATAATTTTTATAATAGATACTTCTCTCTCTACAGCCGCAGCATGTTCTGTTATAAAGTTTTGCTCACTTTTCCCTTTTAATTTAATGATTAGAAAGCCAAATGTAATGGTAACGATAGAACTTAATATCCCTGCTAGTTCAACACTTACGTATGCGTTAGAAAGATAGATTCCGAGAGAAAATAATAGAAAGAATCCTACTCCTTCCTTCCACTTTTCTATAACTGCCTGCCAGCCACCGACAACGTATAAAGAAAGGAAGATAAAATATGCGAAAATCGGGATGCTTAATAATGCTGTATTTGTACCAAGAATTGTGAGCGGCATGTTAATAAGCTGAGAACCGATAATCGTACCCGTTGCCATTGCGCCCCATGAACTTGCAAGTAAACCGATAAACGATAGTAGCACAGCTTGAAACGGTTTATAACCGAGCGAAAGAAAAATAGGTGCTGCGACCATAAAACCAATTCCGAATCCACTCACTGATTCAATAAGTGGACAAATACCAAAACACATAAGAAGCATTTGCAATAATCGATCGCGCGTGACTTGTTCTAGAAATCGTGCTACTTGATCGATGTATCCCATTTTGTTCATGAGGTGAAATAAAAAAATACCGAAAAATAAAACGTATCCGACAATAAAACAAATTAACCACCCTTTAATTGTTGCGTGTACAGTTTCACTTATCCCTAATTGAAACGTTGGCGAGAGTAAAACGATTCCGACAGAAACGGCATAAGAGATTAATGAGGCTCTTAATGACGTTTGTTTAAACAAAAACAAACAAATAAAAATCATCATAATCGGGATAAGTGCCAACAATATGGCCATGCTATCATCTCTTTTCGTAAAAATTGCAATTTTTAACTATTATATAACAGATGTTATGATTTTCAATTATTTTTATAACAGATTTAAAAAAGGAGCTGCTTGGCTCCTTTTTTGAATAACTAATATTTTATCTTTTATCCTGAAAAACCGTCTGCTGTCCAATCATTTTTTCTAGTACAACAAACACAATATAAGCACATATTACTTGCAATACAATATTCCCAAGTTTTATTAATTCAAATGAATGGATCCATTGGAATAATTCACTTAATAATACAATCGAAACGATACTAAATAGTTCTATACTAACCGAAAATATACATACTTCTAAAATAGATTGCTCTTGTATTCGATTTAATTGGGAAAAGATGAATACATATCCTAAAAACAGAGCCATCAACTCTATTTTCGTCATGCTAATGAGCCAAGCGTATAATGGTACAGTTAAAAGAAGATATAATAGTTTACGTCTTAGCATGCCTTCTCACCCTCTAAGTTATAAGTATTTTCTGTATATTTTAACATTTATTACACAAAAGAAACAGAAGAGACTTAAGCCTCTTCTGTTTCTTTTACTGCATGTATTAACTCACAAATTTCTTCTCGCTTTTCATTTTCTAACAGCTCAATGACTTTACTTCCAACGACAACGCCGTCACATATTGTAATCATTTCTTCAATTTGTTCTCGTGTTGAAATACCGAATCCTGCGACTACTGGTAAGTGGACGTGTTCTTTTACTTTTTCTAAGTAACTACGAATCTCATCTTTAAAGTTTTGACGTACTCCCGTTACGCCCGCTACTGTAACGGCGTAGACGAATCCTTGTGATTCACTCGTAATTTTTTCGATTCGTTCAATAGGGCTCGTTACGGTAACGAGTGGAATTAAAGCGATATTCGCCACGCGAAGGAGCGGTGCAATAATGTCTTGTTCTTCATACGGTAAGTCCGGAACGATAATACCGTCCACTCCTGCTTCAAGACAGCTCTCAATGAAACGTTCCTTTCCGAATGCGAGTACTGGATTTAAATATGTCATAAGTACAAATGGAATTTGAACTTCTTGCCTCACCTCTATTAATGCTTGAAAAATACCTTTCAATGTTACACCGCTATCTAATGCTCTTTTTCCTGCCCTTTGAATAGTTGGACCGTCTGCGACTGGATCTGAAAATGGGATACCAATTTCAACGATGCTTGCTCCTGCTTCATCAAGAAAACGAATTCTTTCTTTTAACTTTTCAAGTCCACCATCTCCGCCCATTACATACGGAATAAATGCTTTCTTGCCATTTTCAAACGCTGCTATAATTTTTTCTACTCCCATTTTTTACACCTCTTCCATATAACGTTTTATACTCTCTACATCTTTATCACCGCGGCCGGATAAACAAATGACAAGTCCTTCGTCTTTCTTCATTTGCGGCGCTAGTTTTAAAGCGTATGCAACAGCATGTGAACTTTCTAATGCCGGGATAATCCCTTCTTTTTTCGTTAATAATTGAAATGCTTCTAACGCTTCTTCATCTGTAATGGAATGATAAGAAACGCGGCCAATATCTTTTAGCAAGCTATGTTCTGGCCCAACACCTGGGTAATCCAGCCCTGCCGAAATAGAGTGCGCTTCTTGAATTTGCCCTTCTTCATTTTGCAGAAGGTACATCATCGATCCGTGTAAAACACCGACACTTCCTTTCGTTAAAGTGGCTGCGTGCTTTTCTGTGTGAACACCTTTTCCAGCTGCTTCAACACCGTAAAGAGCAACTTCTTCATCGTGTACGAACGGATAAAACATTCCCATTGCATTACTACCACCGCCAATACAAGCAACGACTGCTTCTGGTAATTTCCCTTCTAACGCTTCGTATTGCTTTTTCGTTTCTTTCCCAATTACACTTTGGAAATCACGAACAATTTGCGGGAATGGATGTGGCCCGAGAACTGATCCCATAATGTAGTGCGTATCGTGTACATGTGAAACCCAGTAACGAAGCGCCTCGTTTACCGCATCTTTCAACGTGCCGCTACCTGCCGCAACGCTTTCTACTTTTGCTCCGAGTAATTCCATTCGAAACACGTTTAATTTTTGTCGTCTCACATCTTCTTCTCCCATGAAGATGACGCATTCTAAACCGAAAAGTGCACATACAGTAGCTGTTGCAACTCCGTGTTGTCCTGCTCCTGTTTCAGCGACAACTTTCTTCTTACCCATTCTTACCGCAAGAAGTGCCTGACCGATTGTATTGTTAATTTTATGAGCTCCCGTATGGTTCAAATCTTCACGTTTCAAATAGATTTTTGCTCCGCCGCAATACTTCGTCATATTTTCAGCGAAATAAAGCGGTGTTTCTCTTCCAACATACGTTTGTAAATAATGATTTAATTCCTTTTGAAACGCTTCATCTTGCATCGCTTCTTTATATGCTTCTTCTAATTCTAATACGGATTGCATTAACGTTTCTGGAACGTATCGTCCTCCGTATATACCGTAATGACCTTTTTCATCTGGATATGCGTAGTTCATTTTGAACACTCCTTCGCTTTTTTAATAAATTGTTTTATTTTCTTTAGATCTTTCTTTCCTTCTGTCTCTACTCCGCTGCTCACATCGATCATATATGGCTGAACGGTTCGAATTGCTTCTTCTATATTAAGGATGTTTAATCCGCCAGCTAATATCGTTTTCTCTCGCAACTCGTTTGGCATATGTGCGAGTAACTCCCATGAGAATGTCTTTCCGTTTCCTCCGTGGAACTTTTCCTTCGGGCTATCAAATAGCAGATAATCTGTATCGTATTTTTTCGCACATTCAATATCTTTCTCTAAAGCTACTCCTACCGCTTTTATAGACGGAATATTCAATCTCCTAATTTGATGATTGTCTTCATCCCCATGTAGTTGCACATGCGTTAACCCGCACTCCTCTGCAATTTTCTGGATCACTTCTACTGATTCATTTACGAAAACACCTACCTTGAAAACGTGGACTGGAATTTCCCCAATAATTTCTTTCGCTAGCCCTGGGGTGATTTTCCGCTTACTTTCTGCAAAAACAAATCCAATTGCATCTGCTCCGTATTCGCAAGCATGTTTTGCTGTTTCAACATCAGTGATGCCGCAAATTTTCACTTTCATATGTTCACCTTACAGTCTTCGAAAAAGTTACTTATAGAAGATGATGTCATAAGTGCTTCTCCAACTAATACACCTTTTGCACCAGCTCGTTTGACGCGAATAATATCTTCTTTTGAATGAATGCCGCTTTCACTAATCCAAAGTAGGTTTTCCTCATTCAGTCGTTTTCCGAGCTTTTCAGTTTGGCTTAAATCTACTTCAAATGTTTTTAAATTACGGTTGTTAATACCGATAACGTGCGGATTTAATCGGATTGCAATTTCTAATTCCTGTTCATCATGAACTTCAACAATCGCTTCTAATCCTTTTTCTAGCACGTAGTTATAAAGCTCGTTTAATTTCTCTTTTGACAATGCTGCAACAATTAATAAAATAAGATCTGCACCAGCTTCATACGCTCTATCAATTTGGATTTTATCGATTATAAAATCTTTACATAAAAGCGGAATGTTACTTTCTGCTCTTGCCGTTTGTAAGTCGTGAAACGACCCTTTAAAAAATTGACCGTCTGTTAAAACCGAAACTGCTCCAGCACCGCATTCTTCATATGTTTTCACTTGTTTTGGCACATCAACGTGTAAATTAATATCGCCTTTTGATGGAGACGCTCGCTTTACCTCTGCTATTACAGTAAACCGCTCTAAAGCTTTTACAAGTGAGTGTGTTTTCCTTTTTTCTTTCACTGGTGAATATGTTTCATATAACTCCGCAACTTCTACTTTCTTTTGCTCTACAATTTTGTCTAAAATCGTCCCCATTTTAATTCACCCTTTCTAATTTTTCATGGCTTGCTGCAATTAATAAGTTTAGTTTGGCTAATGCTTTTCCAGAGTCAATGCTATGTGCCGCTAGTGTAATTCCTTCTTCAATCGTTTCTGCTCTTCCATTTGCGAAAAGGGCTAGACCTGCATTTAATAAAACAGTATCGCGATAGACACTCTTTTCTCCGCTTAATACTCCGAGCGTAATCTTTGCATTTTCTTTTGAATTCCCACCTCTAATTTCTTCATTTTTCACTCTTGAAAAACCATACTTTTCTGGATCAATACTCATTTCTACTATTTCATTATCTTTTAAAACGACGACATGATTTTCTCCCTGTAATGATGCTTCATCTAAAAAGCCACTTCCGTTTACGACGAGCGCTTGTTTTCTGCCAAGTTTCTGCAATACTTCCGCTACTGGCAATAACATATCTCGCTTATAAATACCGACAAATTGTGTTTCTAAATTAACCGGATTCGTCAACGGTCCAATTAAGTTAAAGATCGTCGGAACGTTTAATTCTTTTCTTATTTTCATAATGCGTCTTAATGCTGGATGCATCGCTGGTGCGAATAAGAAGGCAATACCTACATTCTCTAATAAATAGTCAATCTCACCCGGCGTACAGCTTATGTTTACACCGAGTTCTTCTAATAAATCAGCACTTCCTGTTTTACTAGAAACAGCGCGGTTTCCATGCTTCGCAACCTTTACACCAGCTCCGGCAAGTACAAATGCCGATGTTGTACTAATATTGAATGTTTGCGCACCGTCACCACCCGTTCCGCAATTGTCCATCGCGCCTTTTATATGATTTAAAAACGGTAATGCCTTTTCGCGAAGAGCACGAACGAGACCGTATATTTCTTCTGCTGTTTCGCCTTTCGCTTTCAGCAATACTAAGAAAGCTGCAACTTCACTTTCCAATATGTTGTCACTTAATAAAAGAAGTCCCGCTTCATACATTTCTTCTTCTGTTAAATGTTGTCCCTCTACTAATTTTCGAAGATAACTGTTCATACTCTCTCCTCCTCTTTCACTTCTGCTAAAAAGGCACGTATTAACTTTCCGCCTTCTTCTGTTGCAATTGATTCTGGGTGAAACTGTAATCCGAAGAGCGGATAATAGTTGTGACGAACTGCCATGATTTCTCCGTCATCCATCGCTGTCGCAAGTATGTCAAAACACTGCGGCAAACTATTTTGCACTGCGACGAGTGAATGGTAACGCATTGCTGTTAGCGGCTGCGTTACGTATGAAAAGATTGACGTTCCGTTATGTTTCACACGCGATGTTTTTCCGTGTTTAATGCGCTCTGCTCTAACAATTTCTCCTCCAAATGCGGATATGATTGCTTGATGGCCAAGACAAATTCCTAAGATGGGAACGTTCTTATAAAAATGACGAATAACATCGATACAAATTCCAGCATCTTCTGGTTTCCCAGGTCCTGGTGAGAGCACAATTCCTTTCGGCTTCATCTCCTCTAATTGTTCAATTGTTATTTGATCATTTCTTACGACAACAATTTCTTTCTCGTACTCGCCTAATAGTTGATACAAGTTATATGTGAACGAATCATAATTATCAATAAGTACAATCATTTCATAACCTCCAAAAGCGCTCTCGCTTTATTTAATGTTTCTTCATATTCAGCAACCGGGTCTGAATCGTAGACGATACCCGCTCCTGCCTGAACGTACGCTTTCTCGTCTTTTACAACCATCGTTCGAATTGCTAGCGCCATATCAAGGTTTCCTGAGAATGAAATATATCCAACCGCTCCGGCATATACATTTCTTTTTTCATGCTCTAACGTATTAATAATTTCCATCGCCCTTATTTTCGGAGCACCTGATACTGTACCAGCTGGTAAACAATACGCTAATGCATCAAATCCACTTGTTTGTTTTCGCAATGTTCCGTAAACTTCAGATACAATGTGCATAACGTGAGAGTATTTTTCTACTTTCATATATTTATCTATCGTCACAGAGCCAATTTCACTTACTCTGCCAATATCATTTCGTCCTAGGTCCACAAGCATCATATGCTCTGCTCGCTCTTTCTCATTTCCTAACAGTTCTTTTTCGATTTCCTCATCTTCCTGCTTCGTTTTCCCTCTCGGCCTCGTACCAGCAATTGGGTTTGTCATCACTTTATCCTCTCTTACTGATAACAAACTTTCCGGCGAAGAGCCAAGTACAACATAATCTTGAAAATCGATATAGAACATATATGGTGATGGATTTGCAATTCGAAGTTTCCGGTATAATGCAAATGGATCTCCAATACATTCACTTTGCAAACGCTGGGATAATACAACTTGGAAAATATCTCCGGCCCGAATGTATTCTTTCGCTGTTTCTACCATTTCACAAAATTCTTTTTCAGTTATTGAAGAAGTGAATGATAATATTGATTGTATTTCATTTACTTCCGCTTCTTCTCCCTTTAGCACTTCCTCTTTGTATACTTGCAATCTTTCGCATACTTCTTCATAAGAAGCTGAATCGTCTTCCCTGCATACATATACAAATGACAACTTTTGGCGTAAATGATCGTAAACGGTAAACTCACGATATAGTAAAAGGTGTACTTCTGGAATATTTAATGGATCGTGTAAATCTGCTCCAATGTTTTCATACTGCCGAATGACGTCATAGCCAATATATCCAACTGCTCCCCCGCAAAACGGAAATGGACTGTCTACTTGCGCTGGTGCGATTACCTCTTCTAGCATTTGCAGTACGTTACCCTGCCGCTTTTCTTTTTTCCCATACATCATTCGCTCTACTTCTATACCAACGCTTTTCACTTCTCCATAAGGATTACACCCTAAGTAAGAATAGCGCCCTTTATCTTGATGAAGCTGCGAACTTTCTAATAAAAACTTTTTCTTTCCCTTCATACGTCTATATAAAGAAATTGGCGTAATGCTATCTCCTTCTTCTTCAGCAATTACTAAAAATGTGTTTCTTTGTTCTTTTTGCTTCATAAATTCCTCTTTTGTCATCATGCCTTTCACCTCACTCTGAAAAATAAAAAAGTCCCCTACATATCGAAATATGTAGAGGACGATAAATTTACCGTGGTACCACCTCAGGTTGGACGCAAAAGCATCCCGCTTTATTCAGGTACAAAATATATACCTTATCCTTGTAACGGCGGAACCCGGGTTGCCTACTGAAAATAATTGTTCAGCATACCTCTCGTAAGCCCATTCCGTATATGGCACCGCACCGGGCTCCCACCTGTCCCCGACTCTCTGAAACGTCTCCAATATACGTACTCTTCTTACTTAAACGATTTAACATATTTAATTTTTTGTACACAAAAAGGGAGTACTCATCCTATAGAAAGGACGGGTACTCCCGTGGTGCCACCTTAATTCGTTACGAATGTAACGCACTTTGCCGTATCAAAAAATAATACGTGTCTCTTGTATCGATGAGATCATGTCGCCAAAGCCTACTTCTTTCGTTTCGGTTTGGAAGCTCCGAAGCCCATTCCACATCAATCCCATACTGATTCGCACCAACCATCAGCTCTCTGACATGTTCATCATGTGTACTCTTCTTCATCAACGCTTGCATTTTTTTAAGTTGCACTCATTATAGACCTAAATTTTTTCACAAGTCAATACTTTTTTTAAAAAAATATTTCTCCCTTCTTTCAATATTATATTGACAAAACAACGTGTTTTTATGTAAATATAATAAATACTCTATTAAAATTAAGGTTTTTTCGTCTGAAATTTATATATTTAAAAAGTAAAACGATGTCAAAAAACGCTTACATTTCTGAAAATTCGTATTTCTGTATGGATTTTTCAGAATAATCATGATAGATTATAAATATGCATAACGCATCAAAAGACATGACAAAAGGAAGGGGAACTACATGAGTACGCAGATGTTAACTTTAACTTCTATCTCTATTTACATGCTCGGGATGTTAGTAATCGGCTATTTCGCCTACAAACGAACGTCCAACTTAACAGATTATATGCTTGGCGGGCGTACACTAGGCCCCGCAGTAACAGCATTAAGTGCTGGAGCATCTGATATGAGTGGTTGGCTTTTAATGGGATTACCCGGTGCAATGTTTAGCGTTGGATTAAGTAGTAGTTGGATTGCGATCGGCCTAACACTAGGCGCATACGCAAACTGGCTTTATGTCGCTCCTCGCTTACGTACCTACTCTGAAATTGCAAACAACTCTATTACTATTCCAGAATTTTTGGAACACCGTTTCCACGACAAATCTCACATGCTACGCTTAGTATCCGGACTTGTTATTATGATTTTCTTTACTTTCTATGTAGCTTCAGGATTAGTTTCAGGCGCTGTATTATTTGAAAATTCATTTGGTATGAACTATCATGTTGGATTACTCATTGTAGCAGGCGTTGTTGTAGCTTACACATTATTTGGTGGTTTCTTAGCAGTAAGTTGGACAGACTTCGTGCAAGGAATCATTATGGTAGTTGCCCTTATTCTTGTTCCTATCGTAACAATTATGAATACAAACGGACTTGGACCTGCATTTGATACAATTCGATCTGTAGATCCAACACGTCTAGATATTTTTAAAGGTGCCTCTACTTTAGGAATGATTTCTTTATTCGCATGGGGCCTTGGTTATGTTGGACAACCTCATATTATCGTACGCTTTATGGCTATTTCGTCTGTAAAAGAAATTAAAAGCGCGCGAAGAATTGGTATGAGCTGGATGATTTTCTCTGTTGTCGGAGCTATGTTTACTGGCCTTATCGGTATTGCTTACTATTCACAACAAGGTTTGACATTATCTAACCCAGAGACAATTTTCCTTGAACTTGGAAAAATTTTATTCCATCCACTTATTACTGGATTTTTATTAGCCGCTATTTTAGCCGCTATTATGAGTACAATTTCTTCTCAGCTTCTCGTTACTTCAAGTGCAGTAACAGAAGACTTATATAGAACATTCTTTAAGCGTTCTGCTTCTGATAAAGAACTTGTATTTGTCGGTCGTATGGCTGTTCTTGGTGTTGCTTTAATTGGGTGTGCATTAGCGCTTAAACAAAATGATACGATTTTAGCTCTTGTTGGATATGCTTGGGCTGGATTTGGTTCTTCATTTGGACCTGCTATTTTATTAAGCTTATATTGGAAACGTATGACGAAATGGGGCGCGCTTGCTGGTATGATTTCAGGTGCAGCCACAGTAATTATTTGGACACAGTTTAAGTTCCTAAAAGATTTCTTATATGAAATGATTCCTGGTTTCGCTATTAGTTTAATAGTGATCATAATTGTTAGTTTACTAACTAAACCTTCAAAAGAAGTTGAAGAGCAATTTGAGAATTTTGAAAAACAACATATTCATAATCTATAAAAAGAAAGCTCTGCTGTTACGATAACAGCAGAGCTTTCTTTTAACCGCATTTCGACAATATTCTTCTCGAATTTAACAATTTCTTTATGTTTCGTTAAATTTACTATAACATTCTTCCTTTATATTATTAGTATCGACACCTATACAGAAAGGGGACTCCACAATGTTAGCATCTTTACAGCAACAACATATAAGAAAATTTTCACCTATCACAAACACTTCTACTTCTCTTTTAAACATACAACCTAATCCATCCAAAATTTCAATTGCTCCTTCTGTTATATCTGTAATTGGTATTCATATACAGAAAAATAAGCTTAAAATAAAAACCGGACAAAGTGCCGATTTATCAGCTTCCGTTTTGCCAATGCAGGCAAAAAATCAAGAGCTTATTTGGACAAATATGAACTCCGACGTCATCACCATCTATCCGAAAGGTGAGACAGTAACGATTACTGGAAAAAGTGCAGGAAGAGCAGTAGTAATTGTCACAACTGCTGAAGGAAAATTCCGCGACTTATGTGTCGTTCACGTGCAACCTTATATGACAAATCCAAAGTGACATAAAGAGAGTAGATATGAATCCACTCTCTTACTTTATTTCAATCCCAGGATTTTTTCTTTTTAACAACAAAATAAATTCTTCTTTATTTCTTGGAGAAATAAGTTCTGTTTCATATGATCCGTAAACAATTTCTAATCGATCGAATGATAGTGCATGAGCTGCGATTGGATTTTTTGTATTGGAAATTCGTTTTATGTCTCGTATAAATATACGTTTTTTAACGGGACCTGATGTAATTATAATTATTTCTTCCTTAACGATATATTTTGTTGAAAACCAACTCCAACTAAACAGTATAGCCAACGGAATTGTAAAAAATAAGAGAAAATATTCTCTCCCTGCAAATATGGGAGCAAAACACGCTCCAATGACAACGAAAAAAATCGGATATAACCATACATCTTTTTTTGATAGAAATTCCACTAAACTTCCTCTCCCTTGATTTAAGTCAATGAATCTCCTCCTCTTCCCTATTACAATGAAAACAACATTAGAATAGGAGGACGTATTATGACTGAGCGAAATTTTGCCTTATTTGCAGGCACTTCTCTTCTTATCATGGCATTCACTGCATTTTTTTCTTACGGTTTTGTTCACGGAAATCTCGTTGTACCAAGTAATGCGAGCACGACACTCCATAATATTCAAACTTCAAGTTCACTTTTCAAAGCAGAAATTTTCGGATGGATTATCATTTTTATTACGGATATTATCGCCTCGTGGGCTCTTTATTTCTTTCTAAAACCTATCCATACTAGCCTCTCATTGCTAGCTACCTGTCTTCGTCTTATGTATACAGCTATACTTGGTATTGCTATATTCAATTTAACATTTGTATTACTTCTTTCAAAAAGCACAGTTGCTAATTCAGAAGCATATACAATGTTATTTCTAGAAGCTTTTGAATACATTTGGTCTGTTGGATTAATCATTTTCGGCTTACATCTTCTTACCTTAGGATACGTAACCCTTCAATCTAAAAACATACCGAAGACTATTAGTATATTACTGCTCATTGCTGCAATCGGCTATATCATCATTAACGTAATGAATACGATGTTTTCACAATATGATGCGATTATTTCCATTCTTAACGTTGTCTTTCAACTACCGATGATCACAGGTGAACTAGGATTTAGTATATGGCTATTGCTTAGAGGTGGAAAAAACTCTACTGTTTGAGTCGTTTCTTAATTCTGCTTAATGATTCTGGCGTAATACCTAGATAACTTGCCAATTGATATTGAGGAACACGATCGATTAAATGCGGTCGTTTTTGTAATAATGATTTGTAGCGCTCTTCTGGTGTCAATGCAATAAATAATGTAAGTTCTTCTTGTACTTCACCAAAATTGTATTCAATCATTTGGCGCGTCATTTCTTCTAACTGTGAATATTTCTTATACATGTCCTTTTCACTATACAGATCGCCAACTACAACTAGACAATCTTCTAGGCACGTTAACGTATGTGGGGATAATTTATCTTGTTTATGATGATTGAAATTTGCGATTGCTTGTTCTTCTGTATAAAAATTTGATGTAACTTCTTTTCCAGATTCATCTATACAATGTTGCCTCACGCATCCTTTTAATACAAAATAACATTTAGACGGAACATCTCCTTGCCTTAAGAGCACTGTTCCTTTTTTATACTCTTCAATTTGTAATTCTTCTACGATCATGCGCTGCTGCTCTTCACTTAATGTTGTAAGATTTGTCATGTATTTCATTAAAATCTCTTTCATTTGGTCTCTCCTTCCCCCTCTATATTTGTATGAGAAACGTATGATGTAACTCCACTATATATTATCTTTTTTCATGCTACATGGCGGGAATTCCCCTATTAATCTGTTTTATTTTCTGCATGGAACAAAAAAAAAGAGAAGTTACCAATAACTTCTCTTTTCGTATATTAGAATAAACTCGTTATAATTCCTGTGTATAAGCCGGTTCATTCACCACATTTTTTGCTGTTCGCTTTTGTTGCTGTAGTAAGAAAACAGATACACCAAACAATACGAGCATGCTACCGATAATTTGCATTGCATTTAATTTTTCTCCAAGTAAGAAGAACGCTAGTATAGATGCCCCAACTGGTTCTCCTAAAATGCTCATTGAAATCGTTGTTGCATTTACGTAATTTAATAACCAATTATTAATGACGTGTGACACTGTCGGTACAATCGCAAGTAAAAGAAAAATACTCCAATCCCACTTCGTATAGCCTGTAAATGGCACTTGAAGTATAACGTTATAAATCGCTATAAATATACCAGCGAAGGCAAATACAGTGAAACTATAAATCCAATGAGATACTTTCTTTACTGTCGTTTGTCCGATAAATAAATAACCGACAACTGCTATTACACTTAAAAAGGATAATATATCCCCATAAATTGCTTGCTCACTTAGCCCTAAATCTCCCCAGCCAATACACATTACGCCTAGTATCGCAATTCCCATCGTCGCAATTGCTGAATAGGTTGTTCTTTCTTTAAATAAGAAAAAACCTCCCACTAAAGATACGATCGGTTGAAGTGCTAAAATAATCGTCGAACTAGCAACTGTCGTATGCTTTAAGGATTCAAACCATAGAAGAAAATGAAGAGCTAAAAAGAAACCAGATCCAATTAAAAATCCCCAATCTTTTATTTGAATCCTACTAAACTCTTCCCGTTTTTTCCAAACGATCGGCAGCATAATAAGTACGATAATCCATAATCGATACATACTTAAAACGGAAGATGGTGCTGAGGACATCTTTGCAAAAACAGCTGCGAATGAAATTGCTATAATGGAAATTGCTAGTGGTAGTGCGATTGATCTTTCTTGTTTCAAATCCTGTCTCCCCTCTCACCTGTAAAAAATCCCACTTCATTATATCCGTTTTCTTTCACAACTTAAATACTAATTTTTTAGATTCTTCGTACCATTATGGTAAAATAGAAATTAAGGCACCTATTAGTGATTATTTCTTTCCTTTTCACTACAAGCGTTGCTCTTACAATCATTACAGTAAATTTTTATTTAGGGGGATATACATGAATCAAACAATAGGGAGAATTGAAGAAATTTCATTTTTTAGTACATCACTTCAAGAGGAGCTTACACTTCTTGTTTATTTACCAGTAAATTACACACCTCTCCATAAGCATACGGTTGTTATTGCACAAGATGGTAGAGATTATTTTCAGCTTGGTAAAGCGCACCGTGTAATTGAGCGGCTTCGTGAAACTGAAGAAATCGACCGCACAATTATTGTCGGTATTCCATATAAAAATGTACACGATCGTAAGGAAAAATATTTCCCAAATGATGTAAAGAATGCTGCTTACATTCGTTTCCTTGCTCATGAGCTTGCTCCATATATTGATGCAAATTATCCAACATATCAAATGGGTAAAGGACGCGTTTTAATTGGAGATTCTCTCGGCGGTACAGTTTCCTTCATGACCGCACTTATGTATCCGCATACATTTGGTAAGATCGTTATGCAATCACCATTTGTTGATGAAACAGTCATGAACTTAGCAAAAGATTTCAAAAATCCGGGGGCGCTAGATCTTTATCACGTAATTGGGACCGAAGAAACAGCTGTCAAGCGTACAGACGGACAAGTATCTGATTTCGTAGAACCGAATCGCGAGTTAAATAAACTACTTACAGATAGAAATTTCATCACGCATTATGAAGAGTTTGAAGGGAATCACACATGGAAATATTGGCAAGCAGATTTACCAAAAGCATTTTCTCATATTCTATCAATGAAATAATAGAGAGCGGTATTCAGAATAATTTGATATAATAGATAAAGAGATTTATTCTCAAAATCTAACTAGACTTGCAAAGGGAGGAATTGGAACATGAAATTAGGAATTGTAATTTTCCCATCAAAAATGATTCAAGATAAAGCGAACGGATTACGTAAACGTTATGATCCGCATTACGCATTAGTTCCGCCACATATTACATTGAAAACACCCTTTGAGACGCAAGATGAACAATTAGAATCGATTGTGAATGAGTTACATACAATCGCAAATAAAACGAACCCTTTCACCCTTCATGTTGGGAAAGTCGGTTCATTCGCACCTGTTAATAATGTTCTTTATTTTAAAGTAGAAAAAACACCTGAACTTACTTTCTTAAATGAAGAAATGCATAATGGTTTCTTTACACAAGAGCGCGAGTACTCTTTCGTACCTCATTTAACAATCGGTCAAGACTTATCAGACGCAGAGCACGCTGATGTATTAGGTCGATTACGTATGAAAGATTTCTATTATGAGCAACCAATCGATCGTTTCCACCTTCTATACCAATTAGAAAATGGAACGTGGACTGTACATGAAACATTCCACCTTGGAAAGGAGAACAACTAATTTGCACGCACAAATCGTACAAACGGACGAACAACTAAGAGATGCATTCTCTGTACGTAAGCAAGTATTTGTAAATGAGCAACGTGTTTCTGCAGAAGAAGAGTATGATGAGTTTGAAGAGATTTCAACACACGTTGTTATATATGATAATGATGTTCCAGTTGGTGCTGGTCGCTTCCGCATCGTTGATGGAATAGGAAAAATGGAGCGCATTTGCGTACTAGCTTCACATCGTAAAAAAGGCATTGGTAAAATCATTATGGATGCACTTGAAGCGTATGCGAAGGAAGAGTCTCTACCGAAATTGAAACTCCATGCTCAAACACATGCTGAATTTTTCTATAAAAAGCTAGGATACGTGACGGCTTCTGATGTGTTTATGGAAGCAAATATCCCACACGTCGTAATGATAAAAGAATTATAATTTTGTAGCAGGAGGTAGCCCCTCCTGTTTTTTACATTGCTATTTTCTTTTTCTTCCGCTAAAGTTAAATGTTGATGCTATAGTTTTGAAGGTGAATATATGACACAAGAAAAATTTTCACAAAAACCGTTAACACACGCTGGCATTCCGCAAGCGGCGTATCATATTCCGAAAACATCTACCCATTTAATTATGGAAGAAGATGCAGATGCGGCGTATTTCCGCGCTTTAGAACAGCAAGGTGTTTATTTAAATGAAAAACAGTTAGAAGCAGTGCAAACGACAGAAGGACCTGTCCTTACACTAGCTGGTGCTGGAAGTGGTAAAACATCTGTTTTAACAACTCGCGTTGGTTATTTAGTTAATGTAAAACATGTCCATCCGCGAAATATTTTACTGCTGACGTTTACACAAAAAGCAGCTGAAGAAATTCGAAGCCGTGTAGCGAATTTACCTGGTATGAATCATGCCGCAAGTAGCTATGTCGTTGCTGGTACATTCCACTCTGTCTTTTTAAAATTGCTTCGTAGTCAAGGATATAATCAGCAAATTTTAGCAAATGAAAAACATAAACAAATTATGATAAAGAAAATTTTGAAAGAATTGCGCTTAAAAGACGATTATGATGCCGAAACGATACTCGCTATGATTTCACTTGAGAAAAACAACTTGAATCGTCCGAAAGATGTAAAAGCGAAAACACCGGTTGAACAAGAGTTCAAAGAAGTATACGAACGTTTCGAAGAGGTAAAACAACGACACAATTATATCGATTTTGACGACATCTTATTAGAAATGTATTATATGTTAGAAAATAACGCTCCCCTGCTTACTCAATTACAAGAGCGTTTTCATTACATTGAAGTAGATGAGTTTCAAGATACGTCGTATGCACAATATGAAATTGTAAAATTGTTAGCCACGCCGAGAAATAATTTATTTATCGCAGGTGATGACGATCAAGCGATTTACGGCTGGCGAGGGGCAAGTCACCAAATTATTTTATCTTTTCCAAAGGAATTTGATAATACTACGATTATCGCACTTAATACGAATTATCGATCTAATCCATTTATCGTAGGACTTGGAAATGAAGTTATTAAGCTCAATCAAGAACGTTTTGATAAAGAGCTATATTCTGTTCGTAACGATGGCATACAGCCGTTTTATGCACGACCTGTGACAACTCTTGATGAAGCAAATCAAATTTTGCAACTCATTCAGGAAAAAGTAGATAGTGGTGAACGAAATTATAAAGATTTTTGTTTATTATATCGTACACATTCTGTAAGCCGTTCTTTACTTGATCAGCTTACAATTCATAAGATTCCATTTATTAAACATGGAGCGAGCCAATCGTTCTACGAACATTCTTTAATTAGGCCCGTATTAGATCACTTACGACTCGTGCTTGAACCGTTCCGCCTCGAATCACTTTCAAATATATTACCAACAATGTATATTGGCCGTGATGAGTGCATTTCATTTATTGAACGTGAACAATGGAAATATGGTGAGGGCCGTTTCCCTTCTCTTCTTCATTTTCTATTACTAAACCCAAGCTTGAAACCTTTTCAAGTTAAAAAAGTAAATGAGCGAATCGATTTTATTAAGTTTATAAAAGAACTTGAACCGAAAAAAGCATTGAAAGAAATTATTCATGGTAAAGGAAAGTATTTAGAGTACTTACAAAGTAATGATCGTTCTTCCTTTACGATGCATAAGGACATACAAGAAGAAATGTTAGAAGAATTAATGGAATCAGCAACTCGCTTTACGGATATTCCAGCTTACTTACAATTTATTAACGAGGCCATTCAAGGTCAAAAAGAAATGGAAGCATTAAAAACAATGCCGCAAAAAGATGCTGTATCGCTTATGTCAATTCATAACGCGAAAGGCCTTGAGTTTCCATGCGTCTTTTTACTCGGAGCAAGCGATGGTATATTGCCGCATACTTCTTCTTTAAAAGATGCAAATGACCGTGTGACGGAGACTTCTGAAGCATTAGAAGAAGAACGACGATTACTCTATGTCGCCATTACACGCGCAAAAGAAGAACTTTACATTTCCTCCCCGCAATTTTTCAGAGGAAAGAAACTAGATATATCTCGTTTTCTATATACTGCGCAAAAAGATTTACCTGAAAAGACATCCATTAAATAATGGGTGTCTTTTTCCATATCACGATATGTACATCCCCTCTATATAAATTCCCTGTTTCTATCCTGAGAATTAACGTAATATCAACCATATCCCGTTCATATTGTAATAGTGTATGTCAGAACTCACGATAAGGAGTGAACATAATGAGCTGCAATTGTAATGAAGATCATCAACACCATGATTGTGATTTCAACTGTGTATCTAATGTCGTTCGTTTTATACATGAACTACAAGAATGTGCAACCACAACATGTGGATCTGGTTGCGAAGTTCCATTTTTAGGAGCACATAACACTGCATCAGTAGCGAATACACGTCCTTTTATTTTATACACAAAAGCTGGAACACCTTTTGAAGCATTTGCACCATCTGCAAGCCTTACTAGCTGCCAATCTCCAATTTTCCGTGTAGAGAGTATAGATGATGATGACTGTGCTGTATTGCGTGTATTAACTGTAGTTTTAGGTGATGGTACCTCTGTACCACCTGGTGATGATCCAATCTGTACATTTTTAGCTGTACCAAATGCAAGATTAGTATCAACCTCCTCTTGTATTACTGTTGATTTAAGTTGCTTCTGCGCTATTCAATGCTTACGCGATGTTTCTATATAAAACTGAATACTAATTTAAGCATGGATTGGGTGGCAGATGATTCTGCCACCCAATCCATGCTTAAAAGGTATTATTATGTATTTTTTATAAAATTGGGAACTTGTCTAGAACATAGAACCTGTCCTTTTCATTAACTAAAAGTAGAAACAGATAAAGGAGTGAAAAACATGTTCTCTTCTGATTGCGAATTTAATAACATTGATTGTGAGGCGAAACCAGCTAGTACACTACCTGCCTTCGGTTTTGCTTTCAACGCTTCTGCACCTCAGTTCGCTTCACTATTCACACCACTACTATTACCTAGCGTAAGTCCAAACCCAAATATTACTGTTCCTGTAATAAATAATACAGTAAGTGTCGGAGACGGTATTCGAATTCAAGTAGCTGGTATTTATCAAATCAGTTATACATTAACGATCAGTCTTGATAACGTTCCTACTGCACCAGAAGCTGGTCGTTTCTTCTTATCATTAGGTACACCAGCTAACATTATTCCTGGATCAGGTACAGCGGTTCGCTCTAACGTTATTGGTACTGGTGAAGTAGACGTATCCAGTGGTGTTATTCTTATTAACTTAAACCCTGGTGACTTAATTCAAATTGTACCAGTTGAACTGCTTGGAACTGTAGACATCCGTGCTGCAGCATTAACAGTTGCACAAATTAGCTAGTAAAAAGCGGTATTTCTTAATTGAAATACCGCTTTTTATTTTTACAATAAAAAACACTCACCGTAACATGAGTGTTTCATTCTTCATATTGTTTTATTGTATTCTTCTTTTTCCCACAGTTGCATCCCTTTTTTTTCACAAATCCTTGTTGCTGTAACTGTTCTTGATATGCCTGTTGGTGTGCTTGTTGCTGTTGCTGTATGTTATACCACTGCTGTAGATCATATGAATTTTGCCTTGGATTATTGCTCACAGCAAACATCTCCTCTACTGTCAATTCTGTCTATTTACTATATGAACAACTCTTTATTTCCGTTCCCGCATCCTCTTAAACTCCGCTTTTTCTAACATCATGAAGATTTATCCCGATTGGTGCGGGCTGATAATTAGCGGGGGATGCCCCACACTGATTAAATTTTCACTTTATTATTCTCCCATAAAATATCCTGTAATTGTTTCAATGATCGCTGCTGCACCTGCAATGGCTAATAATGCTAGTACAGGCTCTGCAACAATAGGAATCCATTTATATAAAACTAATAAAAAAGCACTAACCCACACACCTGTACACCAATAGCAGCTTAATAATTCTCCCATCCACTTTCTTAATCCTTTCCCTTTCACCTTTGTAAAAGTCGATACACTTCCATCAGGCTCTGTAATCTCTAACTCATCAATAAACGGTCTTCGCAAAAAAGCTGTAATTTTATCATAAACAATAAGACGAGTTAACCTAAATGCAGCTAGCGCAAAAATAAAAAATAAAAGCCAGCTTGTAAATAACATAATTCCACCTTCCCTATCCTCTTTAGCCTATTTAAAAAAAAAGGTCTTAAGATTGTGACCAAATCTCCCCCACTCCAATATCTTATTAATGTAAATACAAACAAGAAGATAAGGAGTGACATTAATGAGTTGTAACGAAAATAAACACCATAGCTCTTCTCACTGCGTAGTTGACGTCGTAAAATTCATCAATGAACTACAAGATTGCTCTAGTTCAACATGTGGTTCTGGTTGTGAAATTCCATTTTTAGGAGCACACAATACAGCAGCAGTAGCAAATACACGCCCTTTTATTTTATACACAAAAGCTGGAACGCCATTTGAGGCATTTGCACCATCTTCAAGCCTTACTAACTGCCAATCTCCAATTTTCCGTGTAGAAAGCGTAGATGACGATAGCTGTGCTGTCCTACGTGTGTTAACTGTAGTATTAGGTGATGGGTCTCCTGTACCACCTGGCGACGATCCAATTTGTACGTTTTTAGCTATACCAAATGCAAGATTAATCTCGACATCTACTTGCATTACTGTTGATTTAAGCTGCTTCTGTGCTATTCAGTGCTTACGCGACGTTTCTATAGTTAAGTAAACTAAAAAACTATTGGGGTGGTAGAAGCTTTCTACCACCTTTACATATTTAAAAGCCGGCCATATCAATCGTTTTGATGTCTTCTATAGATAATCGAATATCTCTCATACTATTTGGTGGCATAATGGATACAATGCCATTACGGTAAGATATAATCGATCCTATATATGAGACGGTCGTCGTTCTTATTCTACATCTTACTTTTGGAATGTAATGAGGACGATTTAATAAAAAATGAATTTTTTCTTCATTATTCATATCCTTAAAGGATTTATTGTAAGGGACCGTTCTCACTTGCTCTTCCTCTTCCTCTACTTTTTCTTCCACCTCCACTTGAGGCTCCTCTCGTGGTTCTTGTTTCTCTTGTTCTACCACTTCTTCCACAGCACTACTTACAATACTTTCATTTCTATTACTTTGCTCTTTTTGATCCTCATCTTCGAAATTCGTTAAAATAATTCTTTTTATTTTCGGTGCAGCGAGTTCTAAATTTACTTGTGCAATATATAACAACGGTTTTCCAACTGTTGAACTTTTATTTTTATTCTTCACACTCGTCCCTCCCACTTCCATACGTAGCTGGATAAATCGTGTACTATTATAGTTATATTCATAACGTGGCTAGAACTTTCGTTAAAAATCGTTCTTTCTGGGAACAATTAAAAAGGACAGTCTCAACGTTTAGAGACTGTCCTTTTTAAACTTTAATTCCTATTATATTTATCCTAAAATATGATATCCTGAATCAACATGAATGTTTTCACCTGTTACTCCGCGTGCTAAATCACTGAATAAGAATACTGCTGTATCTCCAACTTCTTCTGGAGTCGTCGCACGACGAAGTGGTGCGCGTTCCTCAATTTCTTTTAAGATTGAGTTAAAGTCGCCTACACCTTTCGCAGATAACGTACGAATTGGTCCTGCAGAAATAGCGTTAACGCGAATGCCATGTTGTCCTAAATCGTTCGCTAAATATTTCACGCTAGCTTCTAACGAAGCTTTCGCAACACCCATAACGTTATAATTTTTCACAACGCGCTCGCCGCCAAGGTATGTTAAAGTTAAAATATTTCCGCCTTCTGTCATCACTTTCTTCGCTTCTCTTGCTACAGCTGTTAAAGAGAATGCACTAATATTTTGTGCAAGTAAAAATCCATCGCGAGAAGTATCTACAAATTCGCCTTTTAAATCATCACGATTTGCAAAAGCAATACAGTGTGCAACACCGTGAATTGTACCAACTTCTTGCTTAATAGTTTCAAAGCAAGCTGTAAGTTCTTCATCATTCGTTACATCACAAGGTAATACAAGTGATTCTTGTCCTTCTAATGTTTCCGCTAGTTCACGAACATTTCTTTCTAAACGCTCTCCTGCATATGTGAATATTAATTTTGCACCTGCATTATGCAAAGAGCGAGCAATTCCCCATGCAATACTTCTTTGGTTCGCAACGCCCATAACAACAAATGTTTTCCCTTGTAATAGTTCCATGATATATCCTCCCAGAAATACTTATACTTGTTATTAGTACCTGATACTATAATTATAGTACCATAAAACCTCTTAAAGGCAAACAAAAAAGTCACTAACATAAATTTGTTAATGACTTTTTGTTTCTATAAAAAACCTTTCTAATCCTTCTTCCCAAGTAGGCATTTGTAAAAAACCATTTAATCGTAGCATGTTATGTTGAAAAATAGAATATTTTGGTCTCGCAGCCGCCGATCCGAATTCTTCAGTTGAAACAGGTAATACATTCACTTTCATATTTGCATACGAAAATATTTTTTGGGCAAATTCAAACCAAGAACATGATCCTCTATTGGATACGTGATACGTACCGTATAAAGAAGTGTGAATGAGCTTATTAATCATCATATTTAAATCTGCCACGTACGTAGGAGAGCCAATTTGATCCGCTACAACAGATATGTTTTCTCTCTCTTTTCCTAATCGTAGCATCGTTTTCACAAAATTATTTCCATACTTACCATACAACCACGATGTACGAACTATAAAATATTTATTATGTAACTCTTTTACGAACTGCTCTCCTGCAAATTTAGAAGCTCCATATATATTTATCGGTGCTGGATTATGAAATTCATGATAGCCATCCGGTTTGTCACCTGGAAATACATAATCGGTACTGACATACACTAACTTAGCCCCTACTAATTGTGAAGCAACCGCTACATTTCGAGCTCCAATCGCATTTATTAAGTAAGCAAGATCCTGTTCTTTCTCAGCACCATCTACCTTCGTATACGCTGCACAATGAACAATTGTATGTGGCTTTATTTCTTGTACCACTTGCTTAATTCGGGATATATTTGTTACATCTAATAACTTTTTATCAAATGGATATATGTCATATTCCTCAGAATTCAACTCTTCTTGTAGTTGCTTCCCTAGCTGACCGTTCGCTCCCGTTATGATAATCCGTTCTTTCATCTACATGCCCCTTACTTTTCTTTTAGTGGTTTCCACCAGTCCACATTGTTTTTATACCATTCCACCGTTTCTTTTAATCCTTGTTCGAACGTATACTTCGGTTCCCATTCAAACTCATTCTTCATTTTTTGTGCATCAATCGCATAACGACGGTCGTGACCTAAACGGTCTGTTACAAATTCAATATCTTTTTTCGTTTTTCCTAAAAGTTTTATAATTTGTTCCACAACATCTACATTTGTTTTTTCGTTATTTCCGCCGATATTATACACCTCTCCTACACATCCCTTATGCAAAACGGTGTCAATTGCACTACAATGATCCGTTACATGCAGCCAATCCCTTACATTCAATCCATCACCATATAATGGTAGTTTCTTTCCTTCAAGAGCATTCGTAACCATTAACGGAATTAATTTCTCAGGATATTGGTACGGTCCGTAGTTATTAGAACAACGCGTTATAATAACCGGTAATTGATACGTTTCATAATAAGATAGGGCTATCATGTCGCTACTCGCTTTACTTGAAGAATATGGACTATTAGGAGCTAGCGGGGTTTCCTCGGTAAACTTTCCTGTTTTCCCTAAAGAACCGTATACTTCATCTGTTGATACTTGCACGAGTTTAATATGTGAATATTTTTTCACTAACTCCAACAGCGTGACTGTACCTATTACATTCGTATCATAAAAAGGAATTGGGTTTTCAATACTACGATCCACATGTGATTCAGCTGCGAAATTTACAATTACTTGCACGTCACATTCCTTAACAACATGTTCCAGCAGCTCTCCATTTTGGATTTTCCCTTTTACAAATGAGTAGTTAGGATTTTCTTGAATAGACTTTACATTATTTAAATTCCCGCTATATGTTAATGCATCGTAATTAATGATTTTATATGTTTCATAGTTTTTTAACATATAGTGAATGAAATTACTTCCAATAAATCCAGCTCCACCTGTAACTAATATATTCATAAACAACTCTCCTACTTAAAAACTATCTTCATATTCCTGAAGTAATGGTAATATTCGATCCTTATCGGACAAGATAGGATTTGTTACCGGCCATGGAATTGATAATTCTTTATCTTCCCAAAGCAAACCGGAATCGTGATCAGCACTATAATACTCATCTACTTTATACATAACAATTGTATGAGGTACAAGTGTACAAAAACCATGAGCAAATCCTTTCGGCACTAATAATTGCCTATGATTATCCGCACTTAAAATATAACCTCTCCACTTTTTAAATGTAGGTGAATCTTTTCGCAAATCAACGATAACATCATATATTGCACCTTGCATAACTTGAATGAGTTTCGTTTGTGCTTTCGGATTTTTTTGAAAGTGTAGCCCTCGAATCGTCCCCGAATGCGCTGAATAAGATACGTTATCTTGCACAAATGAATGCGTAATCCCTAACGATTCTAGCATCTTCTTATTATAACTTTCAGTAAAAAAACCTCGCTCGTCTTCAAACAATCTCGGTTCTAACAATTTCGCATCGGTAAAATTTATTTCTACAACTTTCATATTTTCACCTATTCTCCATTAAACTGTTTCCCAAAGTTTATATCCCGCGCTAACGTATTCGCTCTTTGAAGAGAAGCATGCGTTCCCGCATCAGTCCACCAGCCGCTCATTTCATTATAAGTAAGTACTCCTCGTTTTAAATACCAATTATTTATATCTGTAATTTCAAGTTCCCCTCTTGCGGAAGGTTTTAATTCTTTTATATAAGAAAAGACTTTCGAATCATACAAATAAATTCCCGTAACAGCATAAGAACTTTTCGGCTCATTCGGCTTTTCTTCAATTCCAATTATTTTTCGGCCTTGAATATGCGCTACACCAAATCGCTCGGGATCTTCTACAGATTGAAGCAGCACTTTAGCCCCTTCTTTTTGACTTGTAAACTCTTTAACATACGGGCAAATATCATCTGAAAAGATATTATCTCCTAATATAACTACCATCCGATCATTTCCTACGAAATCTTCACAAAGTCCTAGCGCCTGCGCAATCCCACCCGCCTTATCTTGCACACGATACGTAAAGGATACACCAAACTCTTGACCACTTCCTAGAAAGCTCACAACATCTCCCATATGCTCTTTACCGGTAATAATCATAATATCTGTAATTTCACATCGCTTCAGCTTATATACCGCATGATAAATCATCGGATACCGCCCAACGGGAAGTAAATGTTTATTCGTTACTTTCGTTATTGGATATAATCTCGATCCTGTCCCGCCTGCTAAAATAATCCCTTTCATCCTTCATCTCTCCCTTATGATGGAGATAGCACCTCTTTATAATGTTCCACAAAAATCCCCCGGTATTTCTCATATGTATCCGCATCAAACTCATCTCCGTTGTAATGAATACACCATAGATTTGCTTGATTAGGGATACCAATTAAATATCCAGCCTTTTGAAATTCTAAAGACTGTGACACATCATAGAAATGGAATCCTTGAAACAAATCCTCTCGCCACGGAATATCATACTGCGTTGCCATGAGTAAACCATCGATTGCTTGCACTGACATAAAAGATTGATTTCCATAAAACCCCTGATCTAAATTTAATAATTGATAATTCTGTCTTCTGTACTCAATCACTTTCCCTACTAAATTTTTTCCTTCCCACCATATCCCGTTACTCGGTAAAAACTGAGCACCAGCTACTCCAATTAAACCAAGCTTTTCATTTTCTTTAAAAAGCGAAATGAGGGTACAAAACATATCACGATTAATAAGGTAAGTATCTTGATGTATATATACTTTATATTTCGCCGGATATGAAAGCGCTCGATTGTACGCACTTGCCATACTTTTCGCATCTCGTATCGGAAAAATTTGCACTACATAGCCAGGGGGAACAACAATGTTTCTTATTTGCCTTTCGCATTGCTCGAAAAGCTCTTCATTATTTACACAAACAACGACTAATATTGTATGATCTTTCATTTTGTAGCCCTCTATTCTTCCTTATTCACATCTGACATATAGTTCTCTACAAATACTTTTCTATACTTTTCATAGTTCGTCATATTTACATCAAAATGATAATGAATACACCAAGCATCACGCTGCACAGGGACACCGACTGTATACCCAGCTTTTTTAAATTCAAAAGATTGGGATACATCATAAAAATCAAACCCATCAAATAAGTCCTCTCGCCACGGAATATCATATTGTGTCGCCATCAATAAACCGTCAATACATTCCACAGGAATAAACGTTTTCGATTCATGAAATGGTTGCTCTAAACTTGCCATATAAAACAAATCGTTCATATAACCAATGACTTTCCCGACAATCCCACGCCCTTCGTTCCATACACCATTTGGAGGAACATATTGGGATCCAACCATCCCAATCATCCCAAGATGTTCATGCTCCTCAAATAATTGAATTAATCCGTATAGAAAGGCTCCATTTATAATAAAGACATCTTGGTGTAAATACACTTTATACTTCGCTGGATGTGAAATGGCTTGATTGTATCCGCTCGTCATACTTTTTGCATTTCGAATCGGCATAAATTGTATAGTATACCCAGGAGGTACTGCCAATTTCAATATATGTCGCGCACATTGTGCATACAATTTCCGATCATTTATACATGTAACAAATAGTATTGTTTTTTCTGCAGCACTCATAATTGTGATTTTTCTGCTTCAATAATATATTGAAATACAACTGTCTCAGCCATGAAGCCACTTCCAAGACGATACTTTTTACAAATTCCATATAACTCTTCAATAAGTGGCTCATATATTTTATGATCAACATATACACGATCTACTTTACTAATAGAATATCCTGCTTTTAAAAACATTCTTAGCATTTCATTAAAAGTAAAGAAACGAATATGCGTTTTATCTAATAATCCATATTCTGTATACGTCCAATTTCCAGCGAGTAAGGGAGCTAATACTGAAATGTGCGCAACGTTTGGTATGCTAGCTAAAATCACACCATTTTCTTTTATATATGGCTTTACTTTCTTTATAACAGCCCACGGATCAAATAAATGCTCTAATACATCCCCGAATATGACACAATCAAATTGTTCCTTCTCATAAGGAAGATCCATTGTTTCTATATCACCTAAAATAACATGATCTAGTTTTTCTTTCGCCTTTTCGGCAGCCTCTGGGAACGCCTCAATTCCTGATACACGTGCTCCATTTTCTTTTATAGCCGCTCCTAATGCACCGCTCGAGCAACCAATATCAAGAACTTCTTGCCATTCCTTTTTTATATGCTTGAATAAATTAGGATTTATCGCATTATAATAATGTTCAGATTTTTCTTCGTATAAAGAACTTTTCTCCCGATTCATTTCACACACTCCTTATGCAAATTGAATTTGAAATATAAACAAAAGATATTCTACAAAGGATGCCATCTCTATTGGTTACATTACCGATAATCTAATATATAGCCATTCTACTATCATTAGAATAGCGACAAGTCATTTCCTAAAAATAGAACAAATTACATTTTATATTGTTTATCATAGATGCCTCTAAAATATTTACGGTTATATTCAATCGCAGCATTATTCGGAACATAAGAAGCTGCCAATTCATTATAATAATAAGCTTTATCTTGATCTCCTAATCTGCTATAACAAATACACATTTGTAAATATGGAATCCACGTATAACTAGCCGGACTGTGAAAAGGACTATCCTCTGCTAGCGGCACTTCAGTTGCTAGCTTAAACCAAAATATCGCTTCATTATACTTTTGTTGTTCCATATATATATATCCTATTCTTGTACAATTCTCTCCTCTAGGAATACCATAACGAAACGACTTCGTACAAGTTTCAACTGCCTTCTCCCAGTCTCCTAACTTCGCATAACAATCTCCTAACTTACCACATGCATAAATTTTCTCTTCATGCCATCCTTCCTCTTGATTAAGAAATGTTTCATACAGAAGAACCGCATCGTCGTATTTTTGATTATCCATAGATTCATTACCGTAATAAAATAAATCTCTCGGGCTTAATTCTTCTCCAGCTGCTACAGCATTTTGAAAAATTTTCAAATTACGATTCGTTATTTCTTTTTCTTTCTTATGTGTAATGGCGACATTACTATTGTAAATCTCACCAGAAACAGCTAAATACTCATGCACCTTTCCAAACCATTGAAATTGTTTTTCACGCTTTACAAGTCGATATCTTCTTGTGCAATATAAAGGTTTCCCATTAGAATCCATTACAAGATAATAAGGCATAGAAACAGCGTCAACTTTACCATCTAACTCTCGTTTTAATGTTTTCAGTGATTCTTGAGCTTCCTCTAATAACACATCATCAGCATCTAACCATAATATATATTCTTGCGTTGCTTTTGAAAACGCAAAATTTCTAGCTGCCGCAAAGTCATCAATCCACGGAAAATCGTGTATGTTAGAAGTGTATTTTGCTACAATTTCCTTCGTTCGATCAGTGGATCCTGTATCAACTACAATAATTTCATCAACAATTTTTTCTACCGCGTCCAAACATCGATCTATTGTATTTTCCTCATCGCGAACAATCATACATAGACTAATTGTAATTCCTTGCTTGTTCAACATAATCACCCTCTTCCAACTCAATCATATGTTATACATACAATAAACTTTCCATTTTTTTAACTTGTTCAAGCTATTTAAGATTTCTTTTTAATAATTCAAATGTCCGTGTCATTTTCTTGTGATTTTGCATCTACTATATAATGAAAGCTTTATGGAGGTGAATTTATGTCAAATAATAATTATTCAGATGGCTTAAATCCTGATGAATTCTTATCAGCTAGTGCATTTGATCCTAATCTTGTAGGTCCAACTTTACCACCAATACCACCGTTTACACTTCCAACCGGGCCTACTGGACCGACTGGGCCTACTGGACCTACTGGACCTACCGTACCTACTGGGCCAACTGGGCCTACTGGACCGACTGGACCGACTGGACCGACTGGGCCTACTGGACCGACTGGGCCTACTGGACCGACTGGGCCTACTGGAGACACTGGTACAACTGGCGCGACTGGAGACACTGGCGCGACTGGAGACACTGGCGCAACTGGACCTACCGGGCCGACTGGAGACACTGGTGCAACTGGACCGACTGGGCCGACTGGAGACACTGGCGCAACTGGACCTACCGGGCCGACTGGAGACACTGGCGCAACTGGACCTACTGGGCCGACTGGAGACACTGGTGCAACTGGTGCGACTGGTGCGACTGGACCGACTGGGCCTACTGGGCCTACTGGGCCATCTGGATTAGGACTTCCAGCAGGATTGTATGCATTTAACTCTGCTACAGTTTCTTTAGCTCTTGGAATTAATGATCCTGTACCGTTTAACACGGTTGGATCTCAGTTTGGTACAGCAATTTCTCAATTAGACGCTGATACTTTCATCATAAGTGAAACTGGATTCTATAAAATTACTGTTATCGCATATACTGCAGCAGTAAGTATATTAGGTAGCCTTGCAATTCAAGTGAACGGCGTTAATATACCTGGCGCTGGAACAAGTTTAATCTCACTTGGAGCGCCTCTCGTTATCCAGGCAATTACACAAATTACAATAACGCCATCAATGGTTGAAGCTGTCGTTACAGGACTTGGATTATCTCTAGCTCTTGGTACAAGTGCATCCATTATTATTGAAAAAATCGCTTAATTTTTTTACTTAGCAGTAAAACTGATATCAGTTTTACTGCTTTTTCAATTATGAATTCAAGCATGAAACTTTCACTATCTACATAATCATATTGTTGTATGACATTTTGCAGGAGGCACAAATATGGAAAATAAATTTGCTGTTCAGCTTTATCTCGAGTTGTTAAAGAAAACAATTTTATTTGAAATATGGCTAGAGTATGAGCCATATTTACCTGCTTCATTACATATTTCTAAGGAACTTCCATATGAACCAGTTACCGTACCACTTCCTTTATTCATTAAGCAATATGCTGAAAACCATAACTTGAAAATTGTAAAACCAGATGTTTTAAAAAGTGAACGTCAAGATGGGATGGATTGGCCAAGAGCAGCACACAGTATGATCGGCCGGGAACGAATGAATCAATTACATGAAGCACTAGAAACAGTTGTCCGTGAAAATATAGAAGGTGATTTTATTGAAACAGGTGTGTGGCGCGGGGGATCGTGCATTTTTATGAATGGTTTTTTACAGGCAAATAACATTACTAATCGTAATGTGTGGGTTGCAGATTCATTTGAAGGTTTGCCAACACCGAATTTAGAACACTATCCGAAAGATTACGGAGATTATTTACACTCTTTCGATTACTTACGCGTTTCTTTAGAACAAGTACAAGAGAATTTTAGAAAATATGATTTATTAAATGATCAAGTAAAATTTTTAAAAGGCTGGTTTAAAGATACTTTACCAACAGCACCAATAGAAAAAATTGCAATTGCACGCCTTGACGGTGATATGTACGAATCCACAATGGATGGTCTCGTGAACTTATACGATAAAGTTTCTAAGGGCGGCTATATTATTATTGATGACTATGGACTACCAGCTTGTGCAGAGGCCGTGACAGACTTTAGAAATCAAAGAAACTTAAAAGCTCCTATTACTAAAATTGATGTATTCGGGGTTTATTGGCGAAAAGAATAGGGCGAAACTTTATTCAGTTAGGGTTTCTCCATCTCACACTAATTATTAGCCTTCGCCAATAGCATGATAAATAAAAACAAAAGCTCCCATTACTATTTCCAGTTGTTCTAGGGAGCTTTTTACATATCGCAACAGTTCTAATATCGTTTCCCCTCCCACTATAAAATGTTAGCTGCATATTAAAAATGTTGGTTCCCTATTTACTACAAGGAAGGAGTGAAATTATGAGCGAGCTTGAAAAAAAAATCGCATTAATCCCACCTCCCGAACTCGTCCAATATGTAGGTGGCGACTTTCAAAAGGTTGGAAAAGAATTCATAAAGCATTTTATTCAAATTGGCAGTTTAAAATCCAATGAAACAGTGTTAGATGTAGGTTGTGGTGTCGGTCGAATGGCGGTTCCATTAATGAATTACTTAGGTGATGATGGAGCTTATTATGGATTTGATTTATTTAAAGATGGCATTACATGGTGCAAAAATAATATTTCAACTGCCCGTAGTAATTTCCATTTTGAACACGTTGATATATATAATCAATTCTACAACCCAGAAGGAAAAGAAGATGCTTCTCAATACAAATTTCCATATGAAGACGATTCATTCGATTTTATTTTTTTAACTTCTGTATTTACCCATCTCCTTCCGAAAGAATTAGAACATTACGTATCTGAGATTGTACGTGTTCTAAAAAAAGATGGGAGATGTTTTATTACCTTCTTTCTCATTAACCCTGAATCATCCTATTACTTAAATTCTGGGCTAAGTACATTAGGTTTTTATCATCAAATTGAAAATTGTTATGTTGTGAATAAAGATATTCCTAATTTCGCAGTTGCCTATCCTGAAGAAGATATCCGCACCTTATTAAATAAACATGGCTTAGAGGTAATTAATAAACCGCATTATGGTTTATGGTGCGGCAGAAATGAGTATACAAGTTATCAAGATATCGTTCTTACAAAAAAAGCTTCTGAAAGGTAGTTTCGTATGAATAATAAAAAAAAGTCACCTCTCGTTTCCATCCTTATTCCCACTTATAATCGACCACATTATTTCAAAATTGCTCTAGAAAGTGCATTAGCACAAACTTATCCAAACATTGAAATTATTATAGGAGACGATAGTACAAATGATGAAACAGAAATCTTAATAAATGAACAGTATTTACCTAATTATAAAAACATAACATACATTCGAAATACCACTACTTTAGGACAATTTCATAACGATCTTATGCTCTTAGAGAAATCTAATGGGGAGTATATAAATTTTTTAATGGACGATGATGTGTTTTATAATCATAAAATACAAAAAATGATGGCTTATTTTGAGCAAGACACAAATAAAAATCTCGCTCTTATAACTTCTTATCGAGTACGTATTGATGATCACGGGAATTTAATTGGAGATGCTCATCCAACACAAAGATTATATAGCGAAGACATTCAATTAAACGGAATATTTTTAGGCGACTGGATGTTAAAAGGTGGACATAACATTATCGGTGAACCTACAACTATTCTGTTTAGAAAACAGTTACTCACTGAACCTTTCGGCACGCTAAAAGGAAGGCACTATTCTTGTAGTGTCGATATGGCATCATGGATTTCCTTACTTTCTAAAGGAGACGCAGTATACATATCCGAACCTTTAAGCCAATTTCGCTACCATACTGGGCAACAAATACACAGCAAGCTCCTTGAAGGATCTGAGGATTTTACGCACCTCGTTATAACTTCAAAAGAATACGGATTTTTACAAGATAATACAGATTATAGACTAGGTCTAATTAGCGCTTATAAATGGTGTAAAGGTTCCTTAGAATATTATAGCCAGCTACCAAACCTCATTCCAGATGCACATGTACGTCTTTCCCATTGTTTGGACATAATTATAAAAGAGCTACATCATTAGTCTATTCTGCGAAAATAAAATGTGTGAGCTTTACGTGAATAATGCGTATAGTTCATACATTCTTTTTAAACTATGTGATGCACCAACTAAAACCCACTAATATAGAGAGCAGTAGAAAGGAATTCATACAGTGAAAGATCCGAACACTCAATATCAAATAGACTACATATTAATATTCATTTTATTTGCCATTGGGATTGTTAGCTGCTTCGCTATCGCAAGTGCACAAGCTTCTTTACCACCATTTTTACAAAACGTAAATTTTGTATTAAAACAAATCCAATGGTATGCCATTGGATTTATCGCCATTGGTGTTATTATGGTTATTGATTTCGATCGCTATAAACAAATTGCTTGGTATTTATATAGCTTTGCACTCATACTTCTAATTGGCCTAGAACTTCAAGTTCCTGGCGCCGTTACAATTAAAGGGGCTACCGCGTGGTACAGACTTCCAGGCATCGGAAACTTTCAGCCTTCTGAAATTATGAAATTATTTTTGATTATCGTCGTTGGACGAATTATAGCGAATCATAATGAAAAATACCTTTTTCGGACAACTCGTGAAGATTTCATTTTACTTTTAAAAATATTTGCAGCTAGTTTACCTCCACTACTTCTAATCGCAAAAGAACCTGATTTAGGAAACACAATGGTCATTTCAGCGATGCTTGCAACAATGGTTTTAGTTTCTGGTATACGTTGGCGCTTTATCCTCGGATTAACCTCCGGTATTTTCGCCATAGGCTCTACTTTAACATATATTTATTTCACGCATACAGAGTTCTTTAAAGAGCACATTCTAAAAGAATATCAATTAAATCGCTTCTATGGTTGGCTTGCACCTTATGAATATGACGCACAAGGATACCAATTAAGACAAGCATTTTTAGCTACTGGATCAGGAGAGATGCAAGGAAAAGGATGGGAAAATAGACAAGTATATTTTCCAGAGCCACATACAGATTTTATTTTTACAAATATCGCTGAACAATTCGGTTTTTTAGGAGCAAGTGTTATTATTTCATTTTTTTTCTTACTCATTTACCGAATGATCCATATCGCTTTAGAAAGCAATGAACCTTTCGGTAGTTATATTTGCGCTGGTACAATTGGAATGTTTACGTTCCAAGTATTCCAAAATATTGGGATGACAATTGGTTTACTCCCTATTACAGGAATAACGTTACCGCTTATGAGCTACGGCGGGAGTTCACTGCTCACATATATGGTTGCTATCGGATTTATTTTAAACGTACGCTCAAGAACTAAAATCTTTATGTTTAAATGAACCATATCGAAAAACGGTATGGTTTTTTTCTATGTCCATTTTAGATATACTAATGAAAAAATGAGCTGGAGGTTTAAATATGAAATATGACATTATAGGTGATATTCACGGATGCTTCCAAGAGTTTCAAGATTTAACAACGAAACTAGGGTATAGCTGGGATAGTGGTATCCCAATTCATAACGCAAAACGAAGGCTTGCATTCGTTGGTGATATTACAGACCGAGGTCCTCATTCATTACGGATGATTGAAATTGTATGGGAGCTCGTAATAAATAGAAAAGATGCTTATTATGCTCCAGGGAATCACTGTAATAAACTGTATCGTTTCTTCCTTGGACGTAATGTTACAATCGCTCATGGGCTCGAAACAACTGTTGCAGAATATGAAGCATTGCCTTCTAATAAGCAACAAATAATAAAAGAAAAATTCATTACTCTTTACGAACAATCACCGCTATATCACATACTGGATGAAAAAAATTTAACCGTCTGTCACGCTGGTATTCGGCAAGATTACATAGGAAGACAAGATAAAAAAGTACAAACCTTTGTATTATATGGTGATATTACAGGCGAAAAACACCCTGACGGCTCACCTGTCCGCCAAGATTGGGCGAAAGAGTATAAGGGTGAAACATGGATTGTTTATGGACATACACCTGTCAATGAACCTCGCTTTGTGAATCATACAGTCAATATTGATACTGGTGCTGTATTTGGTGGTAAACTAACTGGACTACGTTACCCTGAGTTGGAGACCGTTTCTGTCCCTTCTTCCCTACCTTTTGTCCCTGAAAAGTTCCGCCCAATTTCATAAAGTGAAACTTTAATCAGTGGGGGTTTTGTTCATCCGCCACTAATTATTAGCCCGCACCAATCGGGATAAATACCTCTACTTAATACAATTCACGATTTGCAGAGGATCATGGTGTTTTCTAGACATATTCCACACTAAAACTAGATAAAGCAATTAAAAAAAGATGCAATAAAGTGCATCTTTTTTTAATTGCACGGCATATACTGTCGCAGGAGGTGACGGAATGAAGAAAAAATCTTCTAAACAAAAAAGAAAATTCCACCCTTTATACCATCCCATGTATGGAATTAACAACTGGTGCAGTATTCGAGCTGCAGCTATAGAAGAAATAGAAGAACAAGAGTCATCAAAAAAAAGCAAACCGAGAGAAACATATGTCTCTTTAGAAAATGCTGTTATGAGGCGAATTATAGATAGCAGGAAAATAAAAGCAAAACAAAAAAAGAAGCTCGCTTCTAATAATGATGAACCTGTGCTTAATTCGGAAAAGATACAAGAAAATATAGAAGAAAACATTCCTGCAGCAATAAAGGAAAAAGTACAACCAGAAATTCCAGCTACTATTATAAATCAAGTAAAAAAAATAAAAGAAGCATTAATCTCGGGCAACGATGTACAAATAGAAAGATCCGCCCCTATTCAGGCTCCTGTACCTACACCTATAAAAAAAGAAAATAACAAAGGAGCTCGTCACGCATATAAAGAAGGACTTCACTCTAAAGCTGATGGAATCGCTTCACATGCAGAAGGGCTTCTTACACATGCAACGGGTCCCTTTTCTCATGCAGAAGGGACAAAAACAAAGGCAACTGGACATAGTTCGCATAGCGAAGGAAGTGAAACGACAGCAGGTGGCTCTTATTCTCATGCAGAAGGAAAACATGCAATTGCTTTGGGCGAAGCAGCACATGCAGAAGGAACCGCAACTATCGCTAACGGATTCTCATCTCATGCGGAAGGAAATCATACATCAACAGCTAATTTTGCAGGCAGCCATATTATGGGTAAATTTGGTACAGCAGAAGAAGCTTATTCCTGGTTTATCGCAAATGGGACAAATGACACTGATTATAATATAGGTGCCAAATGGCTTGCCCATAACGGAGAAATGTATATCGATGGTGCTTCTTACAATGCAGGTGGTACTGATTTTGCACAAATGTTTGAGGCAGCAGATCATAGCCCTATTGATATCGGCTATTTCATTACATTTAGTAGCGAAGAAAAAATTCGAAAAGCTACTTCAAATGATTCATTCATATTAGGAATATCTAGCGCTACCCCCGCTCTCATAGGAAATAGCGGTGCTTTAAGTTGGCAAAAACGCTATAAAACAGACAGCTTCGGAAAACGTCAATATACGCGTACGGATACGCAAGAAATACGACCTCTTTTAAATACAGAATGGGATCCAGCTTGTAAGTATATATCAAGAAGAGACCGTACTGAGTGGCTTCCTGTCGGATTAATTGGACAAATGTTAGTACGTGATGACGGCACTTGCGAAACACACGGATATTGTCGTCCGAATGATGACGGCATTGCCACGAAAGCTGAAAGTGGCTTTTTCGTTATAAAACGTACTGGTGAAAATCAAATTTTAATATTATTCCGCTAAAAAAAGGGAACAAAATTCTTTTTATGATAAGAATTTTGTTCCCTTTTAATTGTTATGTAAAGCGTATTGCATATCCTCTGGGATACTTACGGTAAAAGTCATTCCCTTTTCTAAAATAGGATGATAAAACGTCAAAGATGTACTATGCAGCGCTTGACGTTTTATCACATCTCTTCGGCCACCGTATAGATCATCCCCAAGTAGCGGATGTCCTATATATGCCATATGTACACGAATTTGATGTGTTCTTCCCGTCTCGAGCTCAAGCGCTACATGCGTCTTATCGGAAGAACTCTCCATCACTCTAAAATGAGTAACAGCTCTTTGACCATCTTCACAAACAGTTCGCTCGATAATACTATCCGCTTTTCGTCCGATTGGCGCGTCAATCGTTCCTACTTCTTCTAAAATAGTCCCATGAACGATTGCCTCATACGTTCGTTTCACCCCTTTTTGTTGATGCTGCTTCGATAAAAGATGGTGAACGAATCTATTTTTCGCAATTAACATAAGCCCTGAAGTATCACGGTCTAACCTCGTCACAATGTGCACCGTACTTGCAAGATTTTGTTTATCATAATGATATAAAAGAGCGTTTGCAATACTTCCTGACGGGTGCTCCCTAGACGGAATCGTCGACATATTTGCTTCTTTATTTATAACAAGAACCGCATCATCTTCATATACGATACATAAAGGGATATCTTCCACTTCCATCCCTTCACTTCTTTCCTCCACTGGAAAAAAGATTTGTAACTCTTCACCAGCTTGTAACTTGTGACGAACACTTGTGTGTTGACCGTTTACTTCAATTGCTCCCCCGCGGTACTTTATATCCGTTAAAGCAGCTTTCGAAATCCCTTTTGTTTTCAAAAATTCTCTAACTAAAGTTCCCTCTTCAGCCAGCCCTATATCCCATTTCAATGTAAATCTGTTCAAATATATAAACCCTCTCTATTTATCTGCAACAAACGAGTCACGAACACGTTTCCAGAATGGGAACGGACGGAAACGAACAAATCGTACTTTCTCGTTTGCAACGCGATACTGAATTGATTTCACATCTTGATGAACCATCGTCAAATGATCCACGGTAATTTGCATGTTCATTCCTGCAGCCGGCTTTAAAACGCATGTATGATGCTTCGGCAGTACGAGCGGCGAACCTACCGTACGAAATACACGATTGTTGATAGATGCCATTTCTGCAATTTGAATCGCTTCAATAGAAGGGTGAATAATTGCTCCGCCAAGCGCCTTATTATACGCGGTACTTCCTGAAGGAGTAGAAATACAAAGACCATCTCCGCGAAACGTTTCGAAATACTCTCCGCGTATTTCCACTTCTGTTACTAATGTACCTTCTGCACTTTTTACAGTCGCTTCATTCATCGCTAAATACTGCGACTCTTTACTACCATTCACATAGCGAATAATCACTTCTAAAAGTGGATATTCAACCACTTGGAACGGTGTTTTAGCGATTGCAATCACCAACTTCTCTACTTCCGTCGGTAACCAATCTGCATAGAAACCTAAATGCCCTGTATGTACACCAACAAATGCGGTTTCATCTAATCGATTATAGTAACGATGGAATGCATATAAAAGCGTTCCATCTCCCCCAACAGAAATTACAATATCAGGTTCCTTTTCATCCATTGTAAACCCAAAATCTAACAAGTATTCTTTCATCGTACTTGCTAGTGTATCTGATGATTGATCTCCCTTTGACATAATTGTAAATTTCATCGCCCAACACCCTTTAGTTTATGATTCAGAATCTTTCGTTTCCTGCTTTCGTGAAAAGACCTTTTGCGCTTCTTGAATTTCAAGACGAATGGAAGACATTTCTTCATCTAATAAAAACGCCGCTTCCGCTGCACGTTGTAAGCGTATTTTAATATCTTCAGGAAAACGTCCACTATATTTGTAATTTAAAGAATGCTCAATCGTTGCCCAAAAATTCATTGCTAACGTGCGAATTTGAATTTCAACTAACACTTTTTTCTCCCCCTGTATCGTTTGAACAGGATAACTAATGACAACGTGGTAAGAGCGATAGCCGCTATCTTTCTTTTGCGTTACATAATCACGTTCTTCTACAATGTCAAAATCATTTCGTTTTCGAAGATATTCTACAACAGGCTTAATCTCATCTACGAATTGACACATCATTCGAAGGCCCGCGATGTCCTGCATATCTTCTCTAATTCGGTCTAGCGGTACATTTCTCTTCTCCGCTTTATCAATAATACTTGCAACCGACTTTACCCTTCCTGTTACAAACTCAATTGGAGAATGCTCCGTTAACATTGCAAATTGAGTACGCATTCCTTTTAGTTTCACTTTCAGCTCCGCCACCGCTTGGTGATACGGTGCTAAAAATTCTTCCCAATTACGATTCATTTCAACCACCACCAAAATCAATCCATTTGCTTATAGAAACACTTTTTCTACAGCAGTTACTAGTTCTTCTCCGTAATTTGCATTACCTTCAATATTTTCAACTAAATATTCTACTTCTTCTTTTAATCCTTCTAATTCTATTTCAACATCATTCACGCGAATAAACATCGCTGTATCTTTATTCATCGCTTCATGCACTGCTTCCCAGCATGTATGCGGAATACTTACATAAATGAAAGATGATTCATTTTCTAAGATATATAAAAATGATAAATTGTCTGAGTCTACAAGTACGTGATTACGCGCACTTAACTCCTTTACCTCTATTTCAGTATTTTCCGCACAAAAAATAAGCGCATTCTCTCTCGTTTCTACGCTCTTAACTTGAATTTTATTTTGCATACTCGAACTCCTCCATCTCAACTTCCTGTCTTACTTAACAGTATTATTGTATCATAACATGGACGCAAACAAATAAAACATTGAACCAAATTTGCGAAAAAGCGATAATGTGGAAAGAATTATTTTTCAAAAGGAGCGCATACAATGACACAAGAAATTGAAATTGAATTTAAAAATATGGTTACAGAGGAAGAATTCCAAACATTATGCAAATCTTTTTCTATTGAAGCATTTACAAAACAAGTAAATCACTACTTTGAAACGCCTCACTCCTCTTTAAAAGATACGGGCTCTGCACTTCGTATTCGTCATAAAGATGGAACTTATACATTAACATTAAAACAACCTGCTGAAATTGGTTTATTAGAAACTCATCAGTCTGTAACAGAAAAAGAAGCACAACTTATGATGGAAACAAACACAATCATTCAAGGAACTGTAATGGATCAGCTACACAAATTACAAATTCCCGTTTCCTCTTTAACTTATATGGGTAGTTTAACAACAGAAAGAGCTGAAATATTATTTGAAGGCGGAACGCTTGTCTTTGATCATAGTTTCTATTACAATCACGATGATTATGAAATTGAATACGAAGTGCAAGATGAAAAGACCGGTAAAGCAGCATTTATAAGGTTATTAAAGCAACATAACGTACCAGTTCGTCATACAAACAACAAAGTAAAACGCTTTTTCCTTGCCAAACAAAACGAAGAGCGCTAAAGTAAAATTTCCATCAGTCAAGAAGAGCTGTACTTACGGCTACATTTCACCTTTTTGAAAAGTAAAAGATTTATTAGCAACATATAGAATAAGCAAAGAATGTTATGAAGGCTGTTTAGTTGCTCTTCATAACATTCCATTGCTACAATAGATATACATTTCATGGAAAAAGGGGTTTATAAAGGATGAGCAAGCAACCGATGACACCATTTGAAGCAATCGGCGGTGAACAATGCATTGCAACATTAGTGGATACATTTTATTCCTATGTCAGTGAACACCCTGACTTATCTCCGATCTTCCCGGATGATTTAACAGAAACTGCTAGGAAGCAGAAACAATTTTTAACACAATATTTAGGTGGTCCTAATTTATACACTGAAGAACATGGGCATCCTATGCTAAGAGCACGCCATCTTCCGTTTGAGATTACTCCAAAACGCGCAGAAGCTTGGCTGTCATGTATGGAGCAAGCAATGGATGATACAGGAGTGCACGGTCATATAAGAGAGTTTGTTTTTGAACGTTTAGCATTAACTGCTCAACATATGGTCAATACTCCAAATGAAACAGGTGAAGTGTAATGGATAAGCAGGAAGCAAAGCATATAAATATGCCTTCTCCTTCCACATGCGAGCATAAATCTGTAGAAGCATATTTATTTATTGATCCACTTTGTAAAGATTGCTGGGATATCGAGCCATTTATTATTAAACTATGGCTTGAGTATGGGAAATACTTCTCTATTCGTCATATAGTAACAGGAAAAGTGGACGGGGCAAACGCTTCCTCACACAAATGGAATAAACCTGCTAATATTCGATTTGTGTGGGAAAAGACAACAAGTTTACAAGGTTTTTCATGTGATGGAAAAGTACATATGCAAGAGGCGTCGTCAACACCGTATTTAGTTTCGATGGCAATTAAGGCGGCGGAGTTGCAAGGCCGAAAAGCAGGTTCGAAGTTTTTGCGAAAACTCCAAGAATACATTTCCCTTGAAAATGTATCAAACCCTGACTGTGAATTATTGCTTACATGTGCTAAAGATAGTGGCATTGATGTAGAGGAATTTAAAAAAGACCTACACTCAGTTAGCGCAAAAAAAGCTTTCCAATGCGACCTAAAATTCACAAATGAGATGCATATTACAGAAATACCTTCCCTCCTATTTTTTCATGCAAATTCAGATGAGGAAGGTATTAAAATCACAGGGATTTATTCCTATGATGTATACGTACAGCTATTAAAAGAACTGGTAAAATGCGAAATTGAGCCAGAACCATTACCTCCTTTAGAAGTATTACTAGAAGCAACACAATTTATTTCTTCAAAGGAAATCTCATTTATATATGACTGCCCTCAACAAGAAATAGAGCGTGAACTAAAAAAATTACAACTAAAACGAAAAGTACAAATGATTGAAGTGAAGTGCGAGCGTTATTGGAAATGGATAGCAAAAGAAAAAGACCTGGTGTAAACACCAGGTCTTTTTCTTTACGGCTTATAAAAATATTAAAGGGGATGGGAGAAATTTTCACGTTCAAACAAAGGGGTATATGTTTGTATGTGAATTCGTTCACGCTTATTATATTACAAGATTCGACGTCAGATGACAACCCCTTTTGTCGAATTTCACATTTTTGTCACATTCTAAACGTTTTCATTTTTGAATAAGCTATAAAAAAGAACATTTAGGAGGTTTTATTAATGAAAAAGTCTCATATCGCGCTAATTTTTCTAGCTTTCATTGTTTCTTTTTTCTTGTACATCCTTTCTCTACTACAAGCTTTTCCTAAAATTATTGCCTTCCCTCTTTTATTCGGAGTTATCGTCATCGCTGTCTCTTATTTCAACTATAGAAAACGATTTAAAGGATTTTAATTACAAAAATCAACTGTAAAACTGCCTTCTAATTTAGAAAAAGTAAGGAAATCCCCCTTATTTTATCGACAAATATCGACAAAATACATTTTCAAACAAAAAAGACGAGGATAAAATCCCTCGTCTTTTCTCATTACTTTTCTTCAAATAATAACGCTTCTAATTCATTTAATTTCTCTTCAAATACTTGAAGTGCCTCTTTCACTGGTTCAGGAGATGCCATATCAACTCCTGCTTTTTTCAACACTTCAATTGGATAATCGGAGCTTCCCGCTTTTAAGAATTCGTTAATGTAACGTTCTACTGCTGGTTGCCCTTCTTCTAAAATTTGTTTAGATAACGCAGTCGCTGCACTAAATCCTGTTGCGTATTGATATACGTAATAGTTGTAATAGAAGTGCGGAATACGAGACCATTCTAAACCGATTTCTTTATCGATTACTAAAGCATCCCCGAAATATTTCTTATTTAAATCGTAGTAGATCTCCGTTAACATATCTGGCGTAACCGCATGTCCTTCTTGTACTTTTTTATGAATGATATGCTCGAACTCTGCAAACATTGTTTGACGGAATACAGTACCACGGAATCCTTCTAAATAATGATTTAATAAATATAGACGCTCTTTTTTATCTTCTGTCGTTTTTAATAAATAATCATTTAGAAGCGCTTCATTACAAGTTGATGCTACCTCTGCAACGAAGATTGAATAATCACCGTATACGTGTGGCTGTGTCTTTCTTGTGTAATAACTATGCACCGAATGACCAAACTCATGAGCAAGTGTATATAAATTATTTACATTATCATGCCAGTTCATTAAAATATACGGATTTGTTCCGTATGCACCAGATGAATATGCTCCGCTTCGTTTGCCTTTATTCTCGTACACATCTACCCAGCGATTTTCATATGCTTCTTTTAAAATTTCAACATATTCATCACCAAGTACGTTTAAAGATTTTAATAACAGGTCTTGCGCTTCCTCATACGTCACATTCATTTTCACTTCTTGTACAAGTGGTGTATATAAATCGTACATATGAAGCTCATCAAGTCCTAGTGCACGCTTACGAATATCAATGTAACGGTGTAATAAATGTAAGTTGTCATTTACCGTTTCAACGAGTTGATCGTATACTGCTTCAGGAATATTATTATTACTTAATGCTGCTTGGCGAGCAGAGTCATATTTACGAATACGTGCATTGAAATTATTACGTTTCACTGCCCCGCTTAACGTACTTGCAAATGTGTTCTTAAATTTCCCATACGTTTCAAATACAGCTTTGAATGCATCTTCGCGAACACGACGATCATCACTTTCTAAAAACTGAATGTAACGGCCATGTGTTATTTCTACCTCTTCTCCATCCTCACCTTTAATAGATGGGAATTTCAAATCCGCATTATTCAACATACCGAATGTATTACTTGATGCACTCATCACTTCAGATGCTTCTGCTAATAACGCTTCCTCTGCCTCAGATAATACGTGCGGGCGTTGACGTGTAATTTCTTCTAATGCATGCTCATATACACTTAGTTCTCGATTTTCTTGTAAGAATGTTTGCAATGTATCTTCTGAAATAGATAAAATTTCAGGTACGATATACGCTGTGCTACTAGATACTTGTGAGTATAAATTTGTTGCGCGATCATTCAGTGCTTGATACACAGAGTTTGTTGTATCTTGATCGTAACGCATATGTGCATATGTATATAGCTTACCTAATCGCATTGAAATTTCATCTTCATATTGCAATGCCTCAAGCAAATTGTCTGCAGAGTCGCCAAGCTTCCCTTTAAATTCAGTTAACTTTGGCAATAGCTCTTTAATAGCTTGGAATTCTTTTTCCCATTCTGCATCTGTTTGGAAAATATCTTCTAATCGCCATGTGCTTGCTTCTTCAATCTCATTGCGATCTGGTAATGTTTTTGCTTTATTTTGTTCAGACATTCTGTAAGCCCTCCTTTAAATATCTCTACTTAAGTACAATTCTGTTTTTCTTATGTAATTCCTTCACGTTCATTCTTTATTATATCCCCTTTTTCTTCTCTCATGTTGAACTTTGTCTCAAATAGAGATAGTGCATGTGCTAAGCAAATTTCATCATATTTCATAATTTCTCCCTCTGTTTTTACCAACACAACATCTCTTATTTTTCGATACTTATTAATACCTATTTTTATTAATACACCTGCATAACATAAAAATGTCATATACTCCGAAACTGCTACCTTCCATATATGTTGTGCAAAATACGGAAGTAGACGCCTCTTCGTATATTTTGCTACATAGTTACATACGTATTGCAGAGAAATATACTCCCCTACCTTAAGCATACCTATACACTTCAAATAAAGAGAAGCTTGCCATATAAATGGATTTGTTTGAAAAGCAAACGCGGATGGGAGCGGAACACCGATTTCAGAAGGAAAGCTCGCTGGGGTACATTTATATTGATATAAGAGGCGGAGTAGTGACTTATGATTATAATTCCAGATAGATAGAGCGTTTTGCCGAAAATGGTTCTTTTTTCTCTTCCATTCTTGTCCTAATACCTCTTTTTGGAAAGGAACAGAGGAAAAGAGCATGTCAACAGTAGTCGTATCAGTTGGTAAATAAATAGTATGTGAGAAAGAGACATTTGTAGAAAACGGAGTGATAAATGCGCATTTCATAAACGATTTTTGTTTCGGACAGAAGAAAATAAGAAATGGCTGAGGATAAGGTTGTAAGGAGAAAGCCATAAGGGAGGAGAATGTCATCCAATAGGCGGATTGCTTTTTCAACTGATTTCCACCGATTATCCAGATGACTTGTATACTAGCTTGCCAATACGAATATGTTCGCTTATAAAGCTGCTCTACGGAGAGATTTGCACATTGATATTCAATCGCAATTTTTCTATCCGCTCTCTCTACGTAAATATCTGGCCGTTGCTTGATTACTGGCAGATAATGCTCTATATCGACATGAAAATCTTGATGTTTTAACCATCTATATAACAATTCTTTACCTTGCATATGATACATAGATTCTGCTTCATAATAGGTAAGACATGAATCCACTTTCTTATGAGCAAAATGCCAGCTCTTTTGTGTTCCTAATTTCATTTGCACTTCTTTTCCGCAAGCTGTACAAAAGAATTTTTCTCGTTTACGCATTTCGCGTAAACGTTCTTCATCCCGGTTATATAATAGATGAATTTTCTCTCCGTTTTCTCTCCTTGCAATAAACATCCACCATCACACCCTTTCAACTTCTTGTATTCTACAATTTACTACAAATTCCTCTTAAAAAAAAAGATGTCCTAAATTAGGACATCTCTTTCTATAATAAAGGTGATAATAACCGATACGTCGATTCAACAATCCGCCTATGAAGACGTCTCTTATGAAATCGGTCAACATGAATTTCACTGGATTCTTCTAAATCGTCTTTAAAATCTTGAACGAGCTTTCGAATGCTACCTGTATCATATAAAAAGGCATTTACTTCAAAGTTTAAATGAAAACTTCTCATATCCATATTAGCTGTCCCAATTGATGCGAGATCAGAATCCACGATGACAACTTTACTATGAAGAAAACCTTTTTCATATTCATATATTTTTACTCCTGCATCTAATAACTCCGGAAAGTACGATCTTGATGCATAAAAGACAGTCCGCTTATCTGGCTTACTTGGCATTAACAAACGAACATCAATACCTGCAAGTGCAGCTACTTTTAATGCAGATAAAATATCATCATCTGGGATAAAGTATGGTGTTGCAATCCAAATCGATTTCCTAGCTGAAGCAATCATTGCAAAATATAAATGTTTAATTGTTTCCCATTTATTATCCGGTCCACCTCCAACAAGTTGGACTCCGCCCCAATGATCACCCTCAACTGCTTCCGCTTGTAAATATTCAGGTGCTAATACCGCCTCACCAGTCATATAAAACCAGTCTTGAAGGAAAATTAGCTGTAAACTTTGAACTGCTTCACCGCGTAAATATAAATGCGTGTCTCGCCAAAAACCGAAATATTTATCCTTCCCTAAATACTCATCACCAATATTTAATCCACCTACAAACCCTTCATTTCCATCTATAATAACGATTTTTCGGTGGTTTCGATAATTAATTTTATCGTTTAAAATTGGAAAGCGCACAGGGAAAAATGGAATCATTTCTACTCCTGCATCATTCAATTCTTCAATATACGAATTTGATAATTTAAAGCTTCCAACCGCGTCGTATAAAAAACGAACGACAACGCCTTCTTTTGATTTTTTTATTAAAATATCTTTAATTTCTGTACCGAGCTTGTCATCACGCACAATGTAATACTCCATATGAATGTGGTGTTTCGCTCGATTTAACCCATCTAAAATTTCCTGAAACGTTTCGTCTCCATTTGTTAATGTCCTCGTTTCAGTTTGAAATGAAATATTTAAAGCACCTAATCGATCTGCTAAACGAAATAACAATTCTTGATGCTTATGATTTCGTAAAATCCGTTCTTCGTAATCTTCGTGTCCCTTATATTGTAAAAACGCCTGTTCATCGAGTAATGCCTTCTTTTGGAACATTCTTTTTCTACGAAAATTTTGTCCAAATAAAAGATAAGCAAAGAAACCGAACACCGGAAAAATACCTAGTACGATTAACCACGTAAGTGTTTTAGACGGATGGCGGTTTTCTAAGAAAATAACACATCCAATTAAAAATGCGGAAACCGTAAATAAAATACTAATAATACCTAAAATAGAAACATCCTTTATCCCAATGACATCCGAATAAAATGCTACATCAATAAACATGCGTAATGAAACAAATAATGCGAACAATAGTAGAAAAAAGAAAAGTAGTTTTAACGTGTTTTTCATCTCTTACCTCCTTACTAAGAAAGCCTTCCTATTCTTCATAAAAAAAGCCGATTTCATACTATAGAAATCGGCCTACATTTTAGGAGGGAAATTGTTGCGAATTGTCTCAAGCGCACGCTCTTTCACAACCTGTTTCCCATACTCACTTACACGGTGAATCGTTAAAGTAGATTCTTCTCCATATTCTAAAACAATACTTAAAATACGATCAATTTCTTCTTCATCATGTAGCACTTCATCGAATTCCACATATACATAATATCGGTCCTCAAATGAATGTAATTCATCTTTTATATCTTCAAAGATAAGACGATGACTTAATGAAATAACATCTTCAAAATCATTAAACTTAATTAAAAAGCCAAACGTACCATCTTCATTAAAGTTTGTTCCTATTTGTTCTTCTACCTCTTCCACTAATTCTTGCTGGAATAATGATTCGATGCCTTCATCTAGAGGAATGTCTATAATTTTGTCTACACCTATTGGTAGTTCCAGCTTTTGTCCATCCTTTGAAAGCTCCGCTTTCGTTACAAGTACTTCAATCCCTTTATCGACTGCTTGCACTTGGATCCATAACGGCCCATCGATAAAGAAATCATCATGATCACGAGCTTCGTCCATCATCTCCCAAAAGAGCTCTTCACTTCGTTCGCGATCATACCAAATTTCTTCACGATTAAACCCTCTGTCCTCTATATCAATGTACGTAATAAAAAATTTCATCGTATGGTCATTAATTCTTTCAATATCCAAAATACAACGCTCCCTTCCTGCTTAGAATTGTTATGAAGGGATTCCCCACTCATATGACAAAACAATAGATTCTTGTACTCTCATTTTATGATAAGATTCTCCAGAAGGGAAATAAAATCGATTTATTTTACAAAAATAGTTATATACCTATCTGTATTCGACTTTTTACATAAAGTGAAACAATAATCAGTATTTTTTTCATCCTCCACTGATTATTAGCTCGCACCAATCGGAATAAATATACCATTATACCAATTCACTGCTCACAAAAAATTTGGACATACATTCCCATATTCCCTCGTACACTGTAATAAAGTGAAACTTCTATTAGAGGTGATTATTTTGTCCCTGGGAACGCGGGATCAAAACTAGACAAACTTTCTTCACCACATACATATATTTCGCTTATTAAAACATCATAAATGGAGGCAGACGAATGGACTTAGAGTTTTTAACATCTGTACTAATGATTGTCGGTATCGATGTTGTACTAGGTGGCGATAACGCAATTGTCATCGCACTAGCTAGCCGAAATTTACCTGAAGCAAAACGAAATAAAGCCATTTTGATTGGTACTATGTTAGCAATTGTGCTACGAATTCTCCTCACGATACTAGCTGTCTATTTACTTGATATCCCATTTTTACAACTCACCGGCGGAATTTTACTTACATTAATTGCGGTCAATTTACTCACTGATAATAACAACGATCTTTCTTCTATCAAAGGAAAAACGACTTTATTCCAAGCTGTGCGTACAATTGTATTCGCGGATCTCGTTATGGGGTTTGACAATGTTATTGCCATTGCAGGAGCAGCTCACGGAAGACTTTCACTCGTAATTATCGGTTTATTCATTTCTATCCCGATTATCATTTGGGGAAGCAAACTTATTTTAATACTCATGGAACGCTTTCCATTTCTCATTTATTGCGGAGCAGCAGTTCTCGCCTATACAGCAGGAAAAATGATTACACATGAAGACAGACTTGCAACGTTTTTTCATCATAATCCTAGTTTTGCCACAAGTATCCCTTATTTGTTCATTTTCACAATTTTATGCATAGGCTTTATCGTTCAACAAGTGCGATTACGTAATGTTAAACAGTAAAAAAAAACCTTCTACTCTATAATAGGTAGAAGGTTTTCATATTATTATAATTAATTTACAAGACGCTGTGCTTCACGTAATTGGAACGTTCTTACTGTACGTGGTAAGAAACGACGGATTTCATCTTCGTTGTAACCTACTTGAAGGCGTTTTTCGTCAATCATAATTGGACGACGTAAAATACCTGGATAGTCACGAATCATCTTATATAAATCTTGAAGTGGTAAAGACTCTAAGTTCACATTCAATTCTTGGAAAACTTTTGAACGAGTAGAAATAATCTCATCCGTTCCGCTTTCTGTCATACGTAAAATCTCTTTAATCTCATCAATCGTTAATGGATCTGAGAAAATATTACGTTCTGTATAAGGAATATGATTTTCCTCTAGCCATAATTTCGCCTTTCTACAAGACGTACAGCTTGGAGAACTATATAATGTTACCATACAAAGCTCACTCTCCTTAAAGAGTACAAATTCTGTACTAATTACAGTTTAAATTTCTAACTTCCGCAATTTTTCGCGATAACTTGTCTTATAGCAAAGTAAAAAATCGCAATTCATGTAAGCAACAATAATTACTTTTAATAAGTAACTTCTATAATCATTATACAATAGTTTTTGCAAGAAATATACAGTGAATTTACTGCTAGTTGAGAAAATTCCTCCGTGTACTCCACTGCTATGCAACATGATTATACTCAGTAAAACTGTCCTTTAACAACGGTCCTCAACCCTTTTGATACTTACTTTCTACAATAATCTTCACTTGATATACAATTACAGTTTCATAATCTTCCCCATTAAAAAGAGAGCGTTTTCTTACCTTTTCCCGACAAAACAATTGAGAAATGTAAGACTCTAAAGGTTAGAAGCAAAAGGAACATTTGTTCTCATTTTAACAAATCTCTCCGCTCATGTCTATATGCTTTCTAAAGTAAATCGAATATTTTTCTGACATTTCTTTCTTTTTTACCATTTATCTCATACAATAAAAATACAGACAGACAAAGGGGGAATTTGCATATGATCGCTTTTTTTACTGATTTTATCATTGTTGCTACCCTCATCATCGGAATAACAGCATTGATTGGTGTCATTACAAATAGCATCGGTGAAAAACTCTTTGGTGGGAAAGAAAAAATGAAGTTTGTTAATAAAAGTTTAGATGTACAATCTGGCTGGAACCAAGTTGGCGGAAAAGGCATTTATAAAAAACGTACGTACTAAAAAAAGCAGGTAATCACCTGCTTTTTTTGTTATTTTCCTACTGATGCCCATTTGAAGCTTACTTCCCCGCCATACTTATGGTTGTACATATCTTTAATTGTTTCTCTTTGTAAATATGCTCTACCACGTTGATATACTGGAACAATCGCAGCGTCATCAAGTAACATTTTTTCTGCTTCAAGTAAGTTTTTCCAACGAGCATTTACGTCGCTTCCATCTTTCTTCGCTTTCATAATAATCTCATCGTACTTCGGATTAGAATACTTCATTTTATTTTGTGCCCCATCAGTTACGAACATATCAAGATATGTAACTGGATCTGGGAAGTCTGCACTCCATCCAGAGAATGACATTACAAAGTCGCCCGCATCTTCTAATTTTAGTTTTTGCGCGAATGGTTGTTGTTTAATTTTCACTGTTAAACCTGGTAAATTCTTTTCTAACTCACCTTTTAAATATTCACCAGTTTTCTTCGATAATTCAACGTCTTCATTTAATAGCTCTAATTCAATTTCGTTTTTACCAAGCTCTTTTTTACCAGCTTCCCAATACTTTTTCGCTTCTTTTACATTTGGTTTTACAATATCTCCATTTTCAACACGGAAATCTTTTTTATCCGGTCCTTTAATGAAATTGTCAGGAATTAATCCCGTCGCTGGCTTAGAACCGTTATTTAATAATGTATCAACGAATGGTTTACGGTCAAAACCAAGAGAAATTGCTTTACGAATATTTTTATTTGCTAAAGCTGGGTCTTTTTGATTTAAGCGAAGGAAGAATACAGATGTATCTTCTACCGTTTTGAAATCTGGTTTTCCTTTATATTTATCGATGAACTCTGCTAATAACGTCGCTCGATCGACTGCGTTTGTTTCATATAAATTAATTGGCGTAGACGTATCTTTTACAATATTAAAGTTCACTTCCTCAAGCTTCACTTCTTTATTGTCCCAATATGATGAGCTCTTTGTCATTTTGAAGCTACGTTCATGTTGCCAATCACTTAATGTAAATGGTCCGTTATAAAGTGTTGTATTTGCTTCTAAACCAAACTTCGTCCCTTGCTCTTTCACATACTTTTCATTAACAGGATAGAAGATCGGATAGACCATTAAATCAACAAGATATGGAATAGAATTATCTAATTCTACTTCTAGCGTATGATCATCAATCGCTTTTACACCTAATTGGTCTGGACTCATCTCTTTTTTATTAATTTTCTCAGCATTTTTTATATCGTACATAATGTACGCCGATTTCGCAGCTGTATCTGGATTAATTGCTCTTTGCCATGCATACACGAAATCTTTCGCCGTTACAGGTTCACCATTTGACCATTTTGCATCTTCACGTAATTTAAATGTATACTTTTTACCATCTTCTGACTTTTGGAATTCCTTCGCTACACCTGGAACTAATTTATCGTCTTTCCCAAGGCGGTATAGGCCTTCCATCGTATTGTTCATTACTTTTGAAGAAACTGCATCAGCTGATAACGCTGGGTCCATCGTTGGAATTTCTTGTGTTTCAATTAAGTTAATAACTTGCTTCGCACCGCTTTTCCCGCTATCCCCTTTTGCGTTCGCTTGCGGTTCATCTTTTTGGTAGCCACATGCCCCTAAAATCATGCTCATTGCTACTGTTGATGCTACAAAAACTGGTATCTTTTTTTTCATACTTCCACCCTCCAAAAAAAATGTTAGCCCTTTCATTTTCAAACAGAAAGAAATATATATATGTTCTAATAATTCATATTATACACATAAATATATTCTTTGTATATTTATATTTCTATTTTATTAAAATTTTCTGTTAACACCACATGCCTTTGTAAACGTTTCACACTGCGTTTTTATTGAACTAAAGTGTTAAAAATGACCATTTTTATACTTTTCTAAATTATCAGAGAAAAATAAATTTTATATTCTATAATATCTTACGCATAATTATTCCTCCTTTTTTGTCATAAAATGAAGGTTTATTCATATTGAAAATATGTAGGCTAAAATAAGTGCAAAGGATATGAAAGTGTGTTACGATACACTTTGCTAAAAATAGATATCGGTAAAGAGGGGACGGACATGACAGCAATTCGCTCAAAAAACGGGCCAACAGAGAAATTAAGTTTATTCTTATTAACATGGCCTATTTTTCTAGAAGTTTTTCTTTTTATGCTGATGGGGATCGCTGATACTTTCATGTTAAGTGCATTATCAGACGATGCTGTATCTGGGGTTGGTGCAGCGAATCAATACCTTCATATCGCGATTTTAGTACTAGAAGTCATAGGGAATGGTGCAGCTATCGTTGTATCCCAATACCTCGGTTCTAAACGCTTTATGGAAGCATCAAAAATATCAGCATTAGCCGTCACATTAAATTTAGTGGTCGGACTCATTATAAGCGCTGGTTTTCTTTTATTTTCAAAACATATGATGACGGCAATGAATTTACAAGACGATGTACTAACGTATGCACAAAGCTATCTATCCATCGTCGGAGGAGCTATTTTCCTTCAAGCTATTATTAACTCATTAGCCGCAATTATCCGCGTTCACGGCTTTACAAAGCAAGCAATGTTTGTTTCGCTTGGAATGAATATTATTCATATCGCCGGAAACTACGTACTTATTTTCGGGAAATTCGGTTTTCCTGAACTTGGTGTGCAAGGAGCCGCGATTTCTTCCGCTGTCAGCCGGTTAATCGCACTTATCGTTTTCTTCTGGTTACTGTACCGCGTTATGGAATACCGTGTGAAATTACAATATTACTTCACTTTATCAAAAGAATACGTTGGCAAAATTTTAAAGATCGGCATTCCATCTGCATTCGAACAAGTCATGTATCAAGCTTGTCAAATTGTCTTCTTATATTACGCAACATACTTAGGTACGGAATCGTTAGCTGCAAGACAATACGCTACTAACATTTCCATGTTCACTTATTTATTCGCCATTGCTATCGGTATGGGAACAGCTATTATCGTTGGACGCCTAGTTGGCGGAAATGAAAAGGATGAAGCTTACACACGCGTATGGAAAAGTGTACAATGGGCGATTGGCGTAACTTTATTTATGGTCATGCTCGTTGTTACATTCCGCACACAATTAATGGGACTATTTACGGATAATCCTCATATTATCGCTCTAGGGGCAAGCGTTCTTTTACTAAGTGTACTACTTGAAACAGGACGGACGATGAACATCGTCATCATTAATTCACTTCGTGCAGCTGGCGATGCAAAATACCCTGTTTTAATCGGCGCATTCTCCATGGTGTTAATGAGCTTACCACTCGGTTACTTTTTCGCCTTCCATTTAGACATGGGGCTCGTTGGTATTTGGCTAGCGATTGCTATCGACGAATGGACGCGAGCAATTATTATGTTCTTCCGCTGGAGAAGTAGATCGTGGGAAAATTATGCACTTGTTAAACCAAATGAGCAAGATGAGAGTGTTTCTGTTCAGGCGCAGTAAAATAAAAGTGTTTCTAAATGAAGAAAAAGGCGGCTGGATTTCAGTCGCCTTTTCTTCATTCTTGGAAACTCTTAATTTGCTGTCTTTAAACCGAAAAAGAACTTGGATAAAATCTCTTTATACTAAATTAAGTTTAATTAGTATAAAAAAATAGAGCCATCCTTCTGTAATAGAAGAATGGCTCTACTTTATTATTGATAGATTTCTTTATATTTCTTATACTCTGCTTCAGAACATAATACAAAATGTCCTGGGCGAATTTCACGCATTGTTGGTGCTTCCTCACCATATTGATGTTGAGATGGATCGTATACGATACGTTTACGATTGCGCTCATAATCTGGATCTGGAAGCGGAATTGCAGATAGTAGTGATTTTGTATATGGATGCATTGGATTCGCATATAACTCTTCACTTGTTGTCAACTCAACGATTTGACCACGGTACATTACACCAATGCGATCACTAATGTATTTTACCATTGATAAATCATGGGCGATGAATAAGTATGTTAAACCTTTTTCTCTTTGTAACTGTTTCAGTAAGTTTACAACTTGCGCCTGAATCGATACGTCAAGTGCTGAGATTGGTTCATCAGCAATGATAAATTCAGGTTCTACAGCTAGCGCACGAGCGATACCGATACGTTGACGTTGTCCGCCTGAGAATTCATGCGGGAAACGGTTTGCGTGCTCTTTATTTAAACCAACTGTATTTAATAATTCATGAACACGGTCCATACGCTCTTTTTTGCCTTTTGCTAGTCCGTGAATATCAATACCTTCTGCAATAATATCTCCTACTGTCATACGAGGATTTAATGATGCATATGGATCTTGGAAAATCATTTGCATTTTACGGTTGAACTTCTTCAGCTCGGCACGTGATTTTTTACCATGTACATTTTCACCATCGAACAACACTTCACCAGCAGTTGCATCATATAAACGAATAATCGTTCTTCCAGTTGTCGATTTACCACAACCTGATTCTCCTACAAGACCAAATGTTTCTCCGCGGTAAATATCAAATGAAATATCATTAACCGCTTTGACAACACCACCACTCACGTCGAAGTGCTGCTTTACATTTTTTACTTCAATTAATTTCTCACGTTGTTTAGTCATGTTGTTCACCTGCTTTCATTTGAAGAATGCGTTTTTCAACGACTGCCGGTGGTTTTACTTCTGGAGCTTGCTCGTGAAGTAACCAAGTTGCCGCATAGTGTGTATCACTTACTTTAAATAAAGGTGGGTCCATTTCAAAATCAATTTTCAATGCCTGCGGGTTACGTGGTGCAAAAGCATCACCCTTTGGCGGTTTTAATAAGTCTGGAGGCGTTCCTGGAATCGCATATAGCTCGTCCTCTGCACCATCTAAGCTTGGCATAGATGCGATTAAGCCCCATGTGTATGGATGTTTTGGATTGTAGAAAATTTCATCAACAGTTCCAATTTCAACAACTTTACCAGCGTACATAACCGCAACTCGGTCTGCAACGTTTGCCACTACACCTAAGTCATGCGTAATGAAAATGATTGCTGCTTCTGTTTTTTGCTGAATGTCCTTCATAAGTTCTAAAATTTGCGCCTGAATTGTAACGTCTAGCGCTGTTGTCGGCTCATCGGCAATTAATAATTTCGGGTTACAAGCTAACGCCATCGCAATAACTACACGCTGTCTCATACCACCTGAGAATTGGTGCGGATATTGTTTTAAGCGCGCTTCTGGATTCGGAATACCTACAAGGTCGATTAATTCTAACGCAACTTTACGTGCATCTGCTTTACTCATCCCTTGGTGTTTAATAAGACCTTCCATAATCTGATTACCAATAGTCATCGTTGGATTTAATGATGTCATTGGATCTTGGAAAATCATCGCAATATCTTTACCGCGTACTTGCTGCATTTCTTTTTCTGTTAGTTTCGTTAAGTCACGACCTTCAAATATGATTTCACCGTTTTTAATACGTCCTGGAGGATTCGGAATTAATCCCATTAACGCTTTAGAAGTAACTGATTTACCAGAACCAGATTCTCCTACAATCGCTAATGTCTCTCCTTTTTTCAAATCAAAAGTAACACCGCGTACAGCTTGTACTTCACCTGCATGTGTATCAAAGGAGACTTGCAAATCTTTTACCTCTAGCAATGTTTTCATTTTTACTTCTCCCCTCTTTTACTTACGCATTTTTGGATCTAACGCGTCGCGTAATCCGTCTGCAATTAAGTTGAATGCTAAGATTAACATACTGATGACAACCGCTGGGATGAACATCATATGTGGATACGTTTGAATTGATTTATAACCATCATTTACAAGAGAACCAAGTGATGCGAATGGTGGCTGAATACCTAGTCCGATGAAGCTTAAGAATGCTTCACCAAATACCGCTGTTGGAATTGTAAACATTGTCATTACGATAATTGGTCCCATTACGTTCGGAATTAAGTGCTTCACAATTAACTGTGTATTCGTTGCCCCTAATGTACGAGATGCTAATACATATTCTTGGTTTTTTAATTTTAGGATCTGTCCACGAACGATACGCGACATCCCTATCCAACCTGTAATTGCCATCGCAAGTGTAATTGACCAAATACCTGATCCCATAATGATTACCATTAAAATAACGATGATTAAGTATGGAATACCGTTAATGATCTCCATAATACGTTGCATAATATTATCTACTCTGCCGCCATAGAAAGCTGAAATACCTCCATATGCAACCCCAATTACTAAGTCAATCGCTGCTGCTAAAAGAGCGATATATAATGATACTCGTGTACCTTCCCATGTTCTTGTCCATAAATCACGGCCAAGATCATCTGTACCAAACCAGAAGTACTCTTTAATATCACGTTTTTCATATTGGTCAACACCATATTGATCTGTACCGTCAAATGGTAGCCAATGAACATTTTCAATCACTGGAATTTTCGGTGGCATTTTCGCACGACCTAAATCCTGCTCTTTATAAGAATGCTTACTTACCATCGGTCCTAAAATTGCTAGTAGTACAATAAGCATTAATAATATGAAACCAAACATTGCACCTTTATGTTGGAACAAACGTCTTCTTACATCTTGCCAAAACGTTAAGCTTGGACGGGCAATGACTTCATTATCAACATTACTCTGATTGGCTGGTTGAAATAAATCTGGAGATAATTTTTGTACATCTTTCATCATTTTTTCCCTCCCGCTAAACGAATACGAGGATCAATAATTCCGTATAAAATATCGACAATGAAAATAACTAAGATGAAGATCGCACTATAGAAAATTGTAGTTCCCATAATAACTGTATAGTCATTCACTGTAATCGATTTAACGAATTGTTCCCCAAGTCCAGGTACAGCGTAAATTTGCTCAATAACTAGTGTCCCTGTAATTAATCCTGCAACCATTGGTCCTAAAATTGTTACAACTGGAATTAATGCGTTACGCAGTGCGTGCTTGATAATGATAACGCCTTGGCTAATTCCTTTCGCTTTCGCTGTTAAAATGTAGTCTGCTTGCATAACCTCAATTAACTCTGCACGAGCGAAACGTGCGATTGTTGCGATAACTGCCATCGATAAGGCAATTGTAGGCATTACTGTAAACTCCGGTCCTTTCCAGAATGCTACTGGGAACCAACCAAGTTTTACCCCTACGAAATATTGTAGTAATGCGGCGAATACGAATGAGGGTACCGACATCCCGAGTACGGAAATAATTGTCGCCCCATAATCGACCCACGTATTGTTACGAAGCGCCGCAACGATTCCTAAAATTAAACCGATAAATGTTCCTAATATAATCGCTTGTAAACCAAGTTGTGCTGATGGTCCAATACGATCCACAATCATATCTGTTACTGGGCGGTTATCATATTGGAATGATACCCCTAAATCACCTTTTGCTAAGTTACCTAAGTAACGTGCATATTGAACTGGTACTGGATCATTTAATCCATATTTTTCAAGAATGATTTCTTTTTGTGCCGGTGATAGCTTCTCCTGGTTTTTAAGCGGAGAACCCGGTAGTAATTTCATCAAAAAGAAAGTCAGTGTAGTAATTAAAAATAATGTCAAAGCCATGTACACGAAACGTTTTAATACATAACGTCCCATAGTCAAGCACCTCCCCGTTTTTCTCAAAAGCAATAAGATAGTTTGAAATATTCTTACTTTTATTTTTTTAAAATAAGAGCACATGCCCATCATAGGCATATACCCTTGTAAACGATGGAAAAAAGATTATTTTTGTTCAACAGATGCCCATTTGTAAGTTAATTTACCACCGTAGTTAATCGGGATAATATCTTTTACAGCACCTTTTACTACATACGCTGAACCTTTTTGATAGACTGGAGCAATAACTGCATCCTCTTTAATTAACATCTTCTCTACCTCTAAAAGGTTGTTCCAGCGAGCCTGTAAATCTTTTGTATCTGTTTTTGCTTTTAGAATTAGTTCATCATATTTCGGATTAGAATATCCCGTTTTGTTTTGTGAACCATTCGTAACAAACATATCTAAATATGAGACTGGATCTGGGAAATCTGGACCCCAAACACCAAACGCCATATCATATTCCTGAGAGTCTTCTAACTTATTTTTTTGTGCGAATGGCTGCTGTTTAATTTTGATCGATAAACCAGGTAAGTTCTTTTCCATCTCACCTTTTAAGAATTCGCCAATTTTTTTCGCATCTTCATTATCGAAGCTTAAGAATTCTAATTCGATTTTATCAGTGCCAAGCTCTTTCTTCGCTGTTTCCCAAAGTTTTTTCGCTTCTTTTGAATCCGTTTCAACTAGCTTTCCATTTTCAGCACGGAAGTCTTTTTTATTCGGACCTTCAGCGAAATCTTTTCCAACAAATCCGTAAGCACCAATTGCGCCGTTGTTTAAAATAACTTTTGCAATGTTATCACGGTCAAAGGACATTGAAATTGCTTTTCTTAAGTTTTTATTACTCAAATACTTATTATTTTGATTAAATCTTAAGTAGGCAACTCCTGCTTCTTGTCGTGTTTGGAACTCTGGAGTTTGTCTAAATTTATCAACAAATTCCGATGTTAGAGCCGCACGATCAATCGCATTTGTCTCATATAAATTTACATCAGTCGATGTGTTTTTCACAATATTGAAATTTATTTCTTCGATTTTAACCGTCTTGTTATCCCAATATGATGGGTTCTTCTTAAATTGGAAGCTTTGTTCATGTTTCCAATCACTCATAACGAATGGCCCGTTATATAATGTTGTATTTGCCTCTAAACCAAACTTATCACCTTGTGATTTCACAAAGTTCTCATTTAGTGGGTAGAACACCGGATAAACCGTTAAATCAATAAAGTAAGGAACGGGATTGTCTAATTCCACTTCTAATGTATAATCATCAATCGCCTTTACACCTAATTGGTCAGCAGGTAATTCTTTTTTATGAATTTTTTCTGCATTTTTAATATCGAACATAATGTATGAATACGTCGCTTTTGTATCTGGATTTACTGCTCTTTTCCATGAATACACAAAGTCTTTCGCTGTTACAGGTTCCCCATTCGACCATTTCGCATCTTTTCTTAACTTAAATATGTATTTCTTCCCATCATCTAGCTTTTGGACATCTTCAGCAATCCCAGGCATTCTCTTTTGATCTTTGCCAGTACGATATAAACCTTCCATCGTATTATTTAATGCTGTTGAAGATGCAGAATCTGATGCTAACGATGCATCCATTGATGGAATTTCAGATAACTCTGTTAAATTAAGAATCTGTTTTCCGTTACTACTACTAGTAGTGTTTTCTTTTCCTTTTGCTTTAGCGTCCTCTTTCTGGTAGCTACACGCGCCAAGCAACATACTTGCAGTTAAAGTTGATGCAAGTAATAACGGTATCTTTTTCTTCATGTTGTGTTGCCTCCCCTAATTGCACTTACTGTACCCTCACTTGTAGAAAAGTAGAATTGAAAGAATAATCTCCAAGTTTCTACAATTTTCATTATACATATAATATGACGATTGTGAATATAGTTTTTTGTTTTTTTGTTAAAATTTTTAATAAAATGTTTATATTTTTAATTTTTTGTAAAGGGATACGTTAACATTGCTACCATCATCTTGAAATTAGAACCTCAATTGCGTATAATTTTCAAAAAATTATTTATATTACTTATTATAACTTTTATAGTATAATAATTCTAGTAATATTTTGACGGAGGGGAATATTTTGAATAAAGTTTTTTTTCATACTTGTATACTATTTTTGGTTGCGATAATCGCTTCTAGTGTGGGCGCATTCCTCGTTTCATCTCATTTTTTGTTGAATTTTGTCAACATCTCATTCTATATTGCATTGTTTTTTATTCTTATAGGTGGTTTTTTATTCATATTTCAAAACGGATTTTTTAACGTAACAATTTACGCATTCCAAAGAGTATTTGGTACGAATAAAAAAATTGACTCTTTAATTGAAGAAGCAGAGGAACCTATCGATAAGAAAGAACGTATTTATAAAACATATTCATTCAAATGGACGTATCCGATTTGTATTACCGGTATCGTACTTGGGTTGTTCTCGATCCTCATTAGCTTTACTATTTTGATGTAGTTTGCAAACACTATCCCATATGATATAATAATCAGCAAAACATTTTGTTATAAAACTTTAGTTCTTTCATATTAAAAGAGCTTAGGTAACAATAAATAAATTTATATGTATGCGATGATAAAGAAGAGTACATATTGAGGCAATTTCAGAGAGCTTGTGGCTGGTGTGAACAAGTAATTGCGCAGTATGGAATGGGCTTTTGAGCACCAAACCGAACCGAAAGTAGTAGGCTTTGGCGTTATATCCAGACGTTATTATGGATCTTGAGAGATTTCACAGCTGTGAAATAATTAGGGTGGTACCGCGGTCCATTCGTCCCTATGTAATTTGGGATGAATGGGCTTTTTTGTATGCCTTCTCTTCCCCATCGCACATTCAATTTTAGGAGGAATTACTTATGTCAGTTATCTTTTCTGGTATTCAGCCAAGCGGAACGATTACACTTGGAAACTATTTAGGAGCTATGAAGCAATTTACAGAGCTTCAAAATGAACACGACTGTTATTTCTGTATTGTAAACCAACATGCGATTACAGTACCTCAAGATCCCGTACAACTTCGTAAAAACATTCGCAGTCTTGCTGCACTTTATGTAGCATGCGGCATCGATCCTGAAAAAGCTACTTTATTTGTACAATCAGAAGTACCAGCACACGCTCAACTAGGATGGATTATGCAATCAGTTGCTTACGTTGGAGAATTAGAGCGTATGACGCAATATAAAGATAAATCTTCTGGTAGAGATTCAGTTCCAGCTGGATTACTAACGTATCCACCATTAATGGCTGCTGATATTTTACTTTACAACACTGAAATCGTACCTGTTGGTGATGATCAAAAACAACATATGGAATTAACACGCGACCTAGCAGAGCGTTTCAACAAACGCTTCCGTGAAGTGTTCACTGTTCCTGAAATTCGTATTCCAAAAGTAGGAGCTCGCGTTATGTCATTAACAGAACCTACGAAAAAAATGAGTAAATCTGATCCGAATCCAAAAGCAATGATCAGTATGCTTGATGAACCAAAAACAATTGAAAAGAAAATTAAAAGTGCTGTAACTGATTCTGAAGGTATCGTGAAATTTGATAAAGAAAACAAACCTGGAATCTCTAACTTATTAACAATCTACTCTTCATTCTCTGGAAAAACAGTTGAAGAAATAGAAGCAATGTACGAAGAAAAAGGATACGGGGACTTCAAAGGCGACCTAGCACAAGTAGTCGTAGAAGCAATTCGTCCAATCCAAGACAAATATAACGAACTAATCAACTCACCAGAACTAGACGAAATTCTAGACAAAGGTGCAGAAAAAGCAAACCGCGTTGCATTCAAACAACTACGCAAAGTAGAAAACGCAATGGGATTAAGTAGAAAACGTAGGTAACTTATAAAGCGGAGGCAGCTCGTTCAGCTCTGACTGGCTAAGGTTCTTTCGCATAGAAGACGCTTTTTGTCTTCTTATGCGGAAGGTTCTTAGACACGAAGAGCTTGCTGCCAGAGCTGGATTACTACAAAAAGCGGAAGCGGCTCGTTCAGAATGTGAGGGGGATGGAGCTCCTGACGTAGAGGTGGGTTTTGCCTCGCAGGAAGGCGCGAAGCCACCGAACATTCTTGTCACCTCCATAAAAAAAACCGCCAATTGGCGGTTTTTTTAATTTACCTTCTGCTCATTTTCCATTTCCCATAACTTTTCAAAAAACGGCTGTCCTTTTACAAGGCGCTCACATAATTGCTCGTGCTTCTCAGACCATCCAGTTTTCGCTTCATCATAAAGTTTAGCCCAAACATCTTCAAACTCCATATGTTGGACCATTCCGTACGCTGATGGATCCCATTCTGTGAACCAATAGCGAATTTCAGCTGGATTTTTCGTTGTATGTAATTGATCTAATGCCATAAATAATAATTGTTTTAACTGTCTTTCTTTACGAGTTAGGCCGTTCATAATGAAAGGCGACGGTGATAAAATATGATGTTCTTTTTCAATCTCTTCCACTTGGAACTCATACTTTTCTGCTTGCACATTCTCTACCATCTCATATACCATCTGTTCTTGACGCGGTATAAGCCTACTTTTTCTAATTGGCACATTATAGCCGATTGAATCAATCGCAATAATTCCTTTTCCATCTGTAACTACAAAACAATATTCTTGTTGCAAACGTTCGTGATTTTTACGAATATAAGCCTTATGATATACGTCTTCCAATAATTTTTGCGGAAGCTCTAATAATTCGTTCTCGATGTAATGATATAATGTGGCATCTACTTTTAATAATGGCACTTGATCTAATAGCTCAATCGTATCATCTTTCCGCCATTCGTAAAAATGACAAACGTTATACCCATTCTCTTCACCTTCAAACCAATTTACCCATACATCATGTAGATATAACATTCACTACCCCTCACTTCACTACTGTTTGTACCAATCATTATGTTCAGTTTCGCTTAACTTTATTCCACTTGAGGAAATATATTCTAATTATTATTTTTTCTTCTATAATATAAAAAAACAGGAGATAGCTCCCCTGTTTTTCATGAAACATGAAATGTATTTGCTTTATTCAATATTTCTTTCGCATCTATAGATAATAAAGAAAGTGTATTTTCTCCTTCAAATGCTACACAATCTTTCACAATATGAAATCCAAGTGCATAGCCAAGCATTTTCGGATACGAGTGCAGTCCATTTAATAAAACATCATGCTCCCTCGTACCTCTCTTTACGCCTATTCGTTCTTGTATTGAATTCCTCCAATAATAAATAGCATCTTCTTTTGAAATGTAAGTAGTCCACGGTGCACATCTTTTTTCTGTATACCTTTCATACACAGCTTGCTCAGCTAACCCTTCCATAATCATCGTATCAAGTAATGTATACTCTGTTTCTTTCGTCTCAATTTGATGTAACCTACATATATGATGGTATTCATGCGTTAATAAAGCTTTTAGTTCCTCTACTGAATTACGTCCACATACGAATAAGAAAATAACGTGACGCATAGATAAGCCAGCCTTCCCGTTATATTCCTCTTGTACAGTTCGATTGTATGAATCTGATAATAAAATAAAGATAGGGACATCTGGACCTTTTAGCCAACCTTTCAATTTTTCATACTCCATGCTAAGTTCTTTCCAAATTTCTTTCTTCTCTAACTCTTTAATTTCCTGCTCCCCCCGCATTACTGGGCGATACATACCTTTAGAGATTAAAAAGCGATACAGTCTCTCTTTTGGCAATGGAATATACTTTGTAAATTTCTCACAAAGCTTCTCTGGACGTCCATAATACAGATGTAACCATTCTGCCGTTTCAACAACCCCCAACCTTCATCCCTCCTTTTCTTATGTATATGCAAAAAAGAAAGGAACGTAAAGGTGATTAAAAATAAATAAGGTGTCTTTTCGTAATACTTTACGAAAAGACACCTTATTATACATATTATTTATATGCTTTAAATACTAATACTGCGTTATGACCACCGAATCCTAATGAATTACTTAATACAGCTCGCACTTCTTGATGCCTCGCTGTATTTGGTACATAATCTAAATCACATTCTGGATCTGGTGTTTCATAGTTAATCGTCGGAGGAATTACTCCGTCTGTAATTGATTTAATAGAGAAGATCGCTTCAACAGCACCAGCTGCTCCTAATAAATGACCTGTCATTGATTTCGTTGAGCTAATCGCTACTTTATATGCATGCTCACCGAAAGTTTCTTTAATTGCCATCGTTTCATACTTTTCATTTGCATCTGTACTTGTACCATGTGCATTAATGTAATCAATATCTTTTGGCTCTAGACCTGCATCAGCTAAAGCTTGACGCATCGCACGAACTCCGCCTTCACCGCCAGGAGCAGGCATTGTAATATGGAACGCATCACCAGTTGCACCATAACCAGCAATTTCCGCATAAATGTGAGCACCACGTGCTAATGCGTGCTCTAATTCTTCAAGAATAAGAATTCCTGATCCTTCACCCATTACGAAACCGCTACGATTTTTATCGAATGGGCGGCAAGCCGTTGCTGGATCTTCATTGAATGTTAATGCTTTCGCTGAGCTAAACCCAGCGAATGCCATACTTGTTAATGGCGCTTCTGCTCCGCCTGTTATCATCGCATCAGCATCACCGCGCTGGATTACTTTAAACGCATCACCAATTGAGTTTGCTCCAGATGCACAAGCTGTTACAGAGCAAGTATTAATTCCTTTCGCTCCTGTAGCGATTGACACTTGACCTGCTGCCATATCTGGAATCATCATTGGTACGAAGAATGGGCTCACGCGGCGCGGACCTTTTTCAGTAAAAATCTTAAATTGTTCTTCGTATGTTTCCATACCACCAATACCAGAACCAACCCATACACCAATGCGTGGTGCATTTTCTTCTGTAATTTCAAGCTTCGCATCTGCAACTGCCATTTTCGCTGCTGCTACTGCATATTGCGTAAAGCGGTCCATACGGCGCGCTTCTTTTTTATCTATATATTTTTCGACTTCAAAGTCGTTAATTTCTGCTGCTACTTTTGCAGGAATTTGTTCTGAATCTATTCTTGTAAGTCGTCCGATTCCGGATACACCGTTTTTAATGTTTTCCCAAGCTGTTTCAACATCTGTTCCGATCGGTGTAACAGCTCCTAGCCCTGTAATTACGACCCTCTTTTTTTCCATACAAAATACACTCCTTTTTTTCTCTCAGTCCTTATTTACCCCAACGAAGAGCTACTGCTCCCCATGTTAACCCGCCGCCAAAACCGACTAGTATAATTAAATCACCATCTTGAATACGTCCATTTTGCAATTCCTCTACCATTGCAATTGGAATTGAAGAAGCCGATGTATTACCGAACTTTTCAATTGTCATACTCATTTTTTCTTTCGGTAAATTTAATCTTTCTCTTGCAGATTCCATAATACGAATATTCGCTTGATGTGGTACTAAGAAGTCCACATCCTCTTTCGTAAGTCCCGCTTTTTCTAACACGCGAAGACAGGAATCACCAAGTTGGCGAACAGCAAATTTAAAGACTTCTCTGCCGTTCATCATAACATACTCGTCTTGATAAAGATGCTTACCGCCACTTCCGTCCGCTCCTAATTCAAAAGAAAGTACACCTTTTCCTTCCGAAACAGCTCCCATTACGATAGCACCTGCTCCGTCCCCAAATAGTACCGCTGTATTTCGATCGTTCCAGTCTACAATTTTAGATAGTTTGTCACTACCAACTACTAATACATTTTTATAAGTTCCCGTTTGAATAAATTGCTGCGCTGTAATCATTCCGTACATAAAGCCAGCACACGCTGCACTTAAATCCATTGCGGCTGCGTGTTTTGCGCCAATTGCTTCTTGGATTACACAAGCTACTGCTGGGAATGCGCGATCTGGCGTTACTGTTGCCACTAAAATAAGATCGATATCCTCTCCGCTAATCCCGGCATCTTCAAGTGCTTTTTTAGAAGCCTCTACCGCCATATATGAAGTATCTATTGTATCATCGGCAATGCGTCTTTCTGCAATTCCCGTTCTCGTACGAATCCATTCATCAGATGTATCTACGATTTTCTCTAAATCGTAATTTGTGACTACTTTTTCTGGCACATATCTTCCGATCCCTAAAATGCCCACGTTCACATCGCAGCCCTCCGTTTTATATCAATTATTATGACTTGGTACTAATTTTAAAACATAAATGTACTTTTGTCTAGAATATATTTCAGCTAAAAAAATAAGACAGCGTATTACTAACTTTATTTTTCATTAAAAGAAACAGAAAAATTCCTATCCTTTCAAAAGATAAACTTCCCAATACTTTTGACCTTACTCCGCTCGAAACAAAAAAAGCCCTTTCCGCTTCTATCCACAGCTCGAGCCTCTCTCCCATCAAAAAAGAAGATTTTTATTCTTTATCTGCTTTCCCTTCAAAACTAAGACCTTCTCCTCATAACCTTCCACTTTAGCCTCATCATCCCTCTGGTCTTACCTCGCTCGAAATAAAAAAAGGCCCTTACCGCTTCTATCCACGGTTCGAGCCTCTCTTCCATCAAAAAAGAAGGTTTTTTTATTCTTTATCTGCTTTCCCAAGCTCATATGCTTCGCCCATTACTTTCATCAATAGCTCTAACACCGGCTGTGCTTTCTCCATATCAAGTGCAATTCCATTAGAATCTAAAATTGCCTTTGCTTCTGGTAAATGCTTCATTGCGATTTGTAAAAATTGCATACTTTTTTCGTTCATGTAATCTCTTCCTCTCCATTAAAGCTTTTCAATCAATTATCCATACAATAGTGTAACACGCATGCTACCCTTCGTATAACTCTTTATATTTTTTCATATGTGCCAATTGTTTATTTAAACCGAATTCTACTGGTGTATTTTTTTGAATAGAAATAACCTCTACAGCTTCATCTCTTACTTCCACATTTTTGTTATTTACTTTATCATCTGCATGTAAAAGACTCATACCCTTTTCCCATAACTCTTCTTTTCCACTAAGTAAATTATATATACCGAGGTGTTTTACATTCATTCCATTTTCCCATAAATATTCACATACATCTTCAACGTAAAGTAAATCACTTCCTTTTTCTCCATTTATACAACGGCACTCTTTTTCATCAAGTTCTGATAAAATAAGCTGATGATACATCATAAACGACGGTTGCCATGGCCCATATAATGTAGGAACTCGATATGCACTATATTGTAATTCGCCTTTTTTCAACCCTTCTTCCACTTTCGAAAATAGATGTTTGTTTTCGGATTCTTCAGTGCTTCCTATTTCAATAGAAGAAATTAGATTTAACTTTACTTTATTTTTTTCACACATCCTTACGATTCGTTTTAAATATTGTAATATGACCCTTTCATTCCGAAATCCACTTTGCTGATTCGGCTCATACAAGCAAAAATAAACTGTATCGAAACTCTCTTCCTCTACCGATCGCCATCCGTCTTCATCCCTTATAGAATAGTACGTAAATAACGCATTCCGCCCAATCAACAATAATTTCTCTTCATTAATTTTTGTCATACTATCAAATTCATCAAAATCAAGACCATATACTTCTACTTCTTCTGCAATCATTTTATTCACAAGGTGATAACCTACAAACGTAAGTGCACCTATAATCAGCACGCGTTTCATACCACCAACCCTTTCCCCTTGAAACAAATAGCTCCTCATTTATGTATATGGGAGCTTCACAATTCTTCTTCATATTTTTTAAAGAAATCAGTCGTTTGTCTAACCATTTTATATTTCACATCTTGCAGATGGAATAAAACAGAAGTATCGCATTGATTGAATTGCCTCATTTTCTCGTATTTACGTAACAATTGTTTTCTTCCTCTTTTTTCCTGTGTTGAGACAAAAACTTTAACAGGTACACAAGACGGCAGAAGCGCAAATGATTTCTTATTTATTTTTGATTCTAATTCTTCTTCTTTGGAATCATACGCCAAACTTAATTCCTTCACTAATCTTTTGTAAAAAAACTTATGCTCTTTCTCAAAATCCACATATTCTGGTAAATCTAAACACGGATTTAACATAACGACAGAACGTATACATTCAGGGTATTTGTTCATCATCTCCAGTGCTACAAGCGCTCCCATACCATCTGCCATAATGTGCATTTTCGCATTCAACGTCTCTTTTCTTAGAACGACATCATACAAACGTTTTGCAAGACGAACAGCTCGATCGTTTCCCCAATGCCTTCCGTATAAGTTAGATGAAAAGACCGTATAGCCTTTTTCAATAAGGCCCTGTAAAAAATAAGCTCTCCCTGCATGCTGTGTCCATAAACTTGTACCATTCTCAATAAAATAGTTATAATCTCCTAGGAGCATAACAGAAAATCCATTTGGCTTTTCCGGTAAATAAATTACACATGGTTCTTTTTCTAAGTAAAAAAAACGTTCCGTAATACTCATTTTTCCCCCGCCTTATTTTCTAAACGTATAAAAGTACTCTTTTATAATGTATGAACAGAATGCAAATTTGCGTTGAAAAATCTACAAATATTTTTCTATATTCTTTTTTCAATTGTGTTACAATAAGGACAGATTGAACGAATAGAGGTGTAAAATATGCGTTTCATTTGGGCATTAATTTGGTCGTTCGCGCTTGTACATATGATGAGCTACGTAATCGGCTCTATGACTGGCGGTACATACGATTTTAACCAAGCGTCTATTTTCTCAGTTGTTCTTGCGGTATTAGTATTAGCGATTGCAGCTGCGATTCCAAACGAGCCAGTAGAACAACACTAAAAAGAGTCCGGATTTTATCCGAACTCTTTTTTACTTCACACGCACGACTAATTCGTTATTTTCTACATCAACCACTACGTGACTATTGTCAGTAATCGCTCCTGCAATTAATTCTCTCGCTAATTTCGTCTCAACTTGACGCTGTACGTATCGTTTTAACGGACGAGCTCCGTACAGCGGATCGAATCCAGCTTCTACAACAAATTCTTTTGCAGATTCCGTCAATTCTAATGATATGTGGCGATCTGCTAAACGCCCTTGTAATTCTTGTACAATCTTATCAACAATACCTTTAATTTCATTCCTTGTAAGAGGTTTGAATAAAATAATTTCATCGACACGGTTTAAGAATTCTGGTCGGAAATGTCCTCTTAATTGTCCCATTACAAGTTCTCTTGACTCTTCTTTAATAGAACCATCTTCTTCTAGCCCTTCTAATAAGTGAGCAGATCCAATATTTGAAGTCATAATAATAACCGTATTTTTAAAGTCTACTGTACGTCCTTGTGAATCTGTAATGCGTCCATCGTCTAACATTTGTAATAAAATGTTGAATACTTCTGGATGTGCTTTTTCGATTTCATCTAACAAAATAACAGAATACGGTTTACGTCTTACTGCTTCTGTTAATTGACCACCTTCTTCATATCCAACATATCCAGGAGGCGCTCCAATTAAGCGTGACACCGCGTGTTTCTCCATATACTCAGACATATCGATACGAATCATTTGCTCTTCACTGTCAAATAATGTTTGCGCTAACGTTTTTGCAAGCTCAGTTTTACCAACACCTGTAGGACCTAAGAAAATAAATGAACCAATTGGACGATTCGGATCTTTAATACCAGCGCGAGCACGAAGTACTGCGTCTGATACAAGGCTTACCGCTTCCTCTTGACCGATAACACGCTCTGATAAAATTTGTTCAAGACGTAATAATTTCTCACGTTCACCTTCAACGAGTTTTGCGACAGGAATACCAGTCCACCTTGAAACAATGTCTGCAATTTCTTCTTCACTTACTTCCTCGCGTAATAAACGATTCTCTTGTTTATTATGTGCACCCATCTCTTCCGCTTCTTTTAACTCTTTTTCGATAGCTGGAATTTTCCCGTGGCGAAGCTCAGCTGCTTTATTTAAATCGTAATTTCCTTCTGCTTCTTCTAACTCACGGCGCAAGCGCTCTAAATGTTCACGTAAGTCACGCACTTTATGAATGTCTTCTTTTTCTTTCTCCCATTTCGCTCTCATACTACTTGCAACTTCTTTTAAATCCGATAATTCACGTTGCAATGTTTTTAGGCGCTCTTGACTACCTAAGTCCTTTTCTTTCCCAAGAGCAGCTTCTTCAATTTCCAGCTGCATAATGCGGCGCGTTACTTCATCTAGTTCTGTTGGCATAGAATCAATTTCTGTTCGAATTGTTGCACAAGCTTCATCAACAAGATCAATTGCTTTATCGGGCAAGAAACGATCCGAAATATATCGATCTGATAAAACAGATGCCGCTACAATCGCGCGATCATGAATATTTACACCGTGATAAATTTCAAAACGCTCTTTTAAACCACGTAAAATGGAAATTGTATCCTCAACAGTTGGCTCTTCTGCTAACACTTGTTGGAAACGTCTTTCTAACGCTGGATCTTTCTCAATATATTTACGGTATTCATCTAATGTCGTTGCCCCGATACAATGCAGTTCACCACGCGCTAGCATTGGTTTTAACATATTTCCCGCATCCATCGCTCCTTCTGTTTTACCAGCGCCGACGATTGTATGAAGTTCATCAATGAATAATAAAATGCGACCTTCACTCTTTTTAATTTCATTTAATACAGCTTGCAGACGTTCTTCAAACTCACCGCGGAATTTTGCTCCGGCCACAAGTGCACTCATATCTAAAGCGAAAATTGTTCTATCTTTTAATCCTTCTGGGACATCTTTTTTCACAATACGCTGCGCTAATCCTTCAACGATTGCTGTTTTACCAACACCTGGCTCTCCGATTAAAACGGGGTTATTTTTCGTTTTGCGTGAAAGAATGCGGATCACGCGGCGAATTTCACTATCTCTGCCAATTACAGGATCAATTTTTCCCGCTCTTACTTCAGCCACTAAATCACGGCCATATTTTTCTAACGCTTCATAAGTTGCTTCTGGATTTTGACTAGTCACTCTTTGATTCCCCCGAACTGTCATTAAAGACTGTAATAAGTTATCTTTCGTAATATAAAATTTTGCGAATAATTGATTTATATCGCCTTTTTCTTCAGAAAAAGCAAGTAATACATGTTCGATTGAAATGTAGTCATCCTGCAATTTCTCCGCTTCTTTTCCTGCTCTTACAAGCAGTTGTTGCAAAGCACCTGTTACATATAATTTCCCTGCCTCTGCCCCGCTTCCAGTTACAGAAGGCTTTTTCTTAATTAAACTTTCGGCGCCTTGCTTTAACGCTTCTATATCGACATTCATTTTTTGAAAAATACGTACCGTTAATCCGTCTTGCTGCTCTAATAACGTAAGCAATAGATGAACAGTATCTACTTCTTGATGATGATGAGATACCGCTAAAGATTGAGCACTCATAATCGCTTCCTGTGTTTTCGTTGTCATTTGATTTAAGTCCATCTTTACAGCCCTCCAAATGTTTGACTTTCTTTGACCTTTGATTTGATTATACGCCAACTGACTTTTTTATACAATAATTTTGCTTATGTAGTTTAAACTTATTATTGGAAAAAGAAAAAAGTAACATTCATTTTCCTAATCAAAAAAGCCGCAATAACGATTGCGGCTTCTGTTACGGTTTTCTTTTATATGTCCACTGACGGTTATGATTTGCGTTCTCTGGAAACTTTTCACCGGCAGTTAATTGTACCATTTGCGGATTTTTCACCATACTTCCCGTTTCACCAATTTCTACGTAAATGCCATCATTTGGCGCCTTTTGCCCTGAACGAAACCTGCGATTTTGTCCCATTTCCATTCTCCTTCCATGACGTCTTGCCTCATTAGTATATCCATTTTAAAAGAAAGCTTTTCTGTCATGTTTAGGAAACAAGTACTACGGTTTACCCATGTACATATATATAATTACACAAGCTTAAGCAGGAATTATTGGCATATTTGTTGAAAAAAAAGAAACCAACCTACTTTAGGCCAGTTTCAAAGGAGAGTCAAACATATACGAGAAGATTACATGTTCATTATAAGTCGCATCATTCAAACAATGTAACCCTTTTCACAAATTGTACATAATGAAAGAAACATTGTTTGAACTTTCTAAAAAGATATTGACTTTCCCTAATTTCCAACGAGAAATAGTAGACACCACAGCGCTTCGCGACGTAAGATGGATATATAGTGAAACTTTCATCTACAGTAGTTTCACCCAGTCTAACCTCTTATTTCTGCATATTAAAAACGGAAATACAGATAGAATCAAAAAATTTATTATAAGAGGTGAAATTATGAACAAACAACATTTAATCGCATTAGACTTAGACGGAACTTTATTAACAGACAACAAAATAATTTCTCCAAGAACGAAAAACACAATTGCAAAAGCAAAAGAACAAGGACATATTGTCGTTATTTCAACGGGGCGTCCATTCCGCGCTAGTTACGATTATTATAAAGAACTTAGCCTTAACACACCAATCGTAAACTTTAATGGAGCTTACGTGCATCACCCTCTTGATTCAAGTTGGGGAACACATCACTCTCCTCTTGAACTTTCAACAGCGCAAGAAATCGTCCGAGCTTGCTTTGATTTCGGCGTGAAAAATGTCTATGCTGAAGTCATCGATGATGTGTATGTCCGTGAAATTGATGAAGATAAAAAACATATTTTTGAATTCGGTTCTCCAAAGATTTTCACAGGAGATTTATTAAATATTTTAAACGACCATCCAACTTGCTTATTAATCGATGCACATGACGAGCATTCTGCTGCAATTCGCCAACATTTAACAGATATGCATGCTGAAGTCATCGACCATAGAAAATGGGGTGCGCCTTGGCCAATTATTGAAATTGTAAAAAGCGGATTAAATAAAGCTGTCGGATTACAAAAAATTTCAGGCCATTATAATATTCCTAAAGAGCGAATTATCGCTTTTGGTGATGAGGATAACGACTTTGAAATGATCGAATTTGCTGGTCATGGAATCGCAATGGGTAATGCGATTCCTGAATTAAAATCACTCGCAAATCATACGACATTAACGAATGAAGAAGATGGTATCGCTCTATATTTAGAAGAGGTTCTTGGATTGTAATCTAAAAATTCCCTGCTTATAGTTTCTCGCCAAACGCTCATACTATTATTAGACGCAAGAGAAAGCGCGTCAATTGTTTTCAGCTAAATAAAGGGGGTTTTTCGAATGGGTAAAAAGAACAAATCAAAGCGTTTTATCCAGCAAGGAGCCGATGCTGTTATGAAGCATGATGCAAGATTCCCGTACAGAGGTACATTAGCTGAGGCAGAAAAAGCGAGAAGTAACTCTTCATTTGGAGGGGTTTAAATGGGGAACTTACTATTCCAACAAGCTAGAGACGCTGTTTCAAGTGCCGTTTCTTGTTCAAGTGGCGCTGAACAACAGGAACTCGTTTATAGAGCAAAAAACTCTTTACACTCTGCTTATGCAAACTCTTCAACTGCTGAAAAAGTTCAGCTACGTGAAATGCAGGAGCAATTGCAAAACATTACGAATTCGCATTAAAAAAGGAGGACCAGCTTTGGTCCTCCTTAATCTTTTCTAAACAATCCAAACACACCGACCGTTTGCAGTATATTTGTAAATGCACCTGGGTCCACTTGTTTAATAACCCTCTCTAATTCATACAACTCGTAACGAGTAATAACAATCATTAACATTTCTTTATTTTCATTTGTATAAGCACCTGTTGCTGGTATAGTTGTAATCCCCCTCACTAAGCGAGAGTGAATTGCTTTTCGCACATCTGCCCCGTTCTTTGTAACAATTAATGCCGTAATCTTCACATGACGGGTATGAATCGCATCAATAATTCTCGTTGATACATACAAAGTGACTAAAGTATATAATGCCTTTTCCCATCCATACACGTAGCCAGCAGCGATAATGATAAGTGCATTAAAGAAGAAAAAATACGTGCCGACAGGCTTATCTTTTATTTTTGATAAAATCATAGCAATAATATCTAGACCACCTGTAGAAGCCCCCCACTTTAAAGCAACCCCTACCCCAATCGCTGAAATAATCCCACCAAAAATCGCATTCAATATAATATCGTGCGAAACCGCTCTAACTGGGATAATTTCTAAAAACAAAGTCATAAATACAACACAAAGAAAACTAAAAAATGTAAAGGCCTTCCCAACCTTTTTCCACGCTAAAATAACGACAGGAATATTAAATAAACTAAACAATACCCCCGTAGATATATGAATAGATAAAAAGTCACCTAATATTTGTGACAATAATTGAGACAATCCAGCAAAACCACTCGCATACACTTTCGCTGGTGTTAAAAATAAATTCATCCCAATCGCATTTAATAAACCCGCAATAATTACAACGACTAACTTCTTAATAAGTTCAGTATAATTCAGCTTCAAATCCATTTCTAATCCACCTTTAGTATTCATGAATGCACCGCTATACATAGTCTTTACGAAAAAGGAAATGATAAACATACAACGTTTAGAAATGGAGTTGATACATATGCCACATACTAGTGATAACGACAAAAAAGCACGCGACAATAATGCAAAGCGCACTCAAAAAAATGAACAAGAGCAAAAAAATATTCAGCAAGGAAAACGTGCATATTCTAAGAAAACCGATCACCTTTGATTACATCGTACATCAACGTTAATGTTGATGTACTTTTTTTACATTTTACAGGGAAAAAACATTAAAAATTCACTTCATGTTCACTTCTATATTCTACAATAGCGATAACATATTCGGATGAGGTGTTAGCATGAAAGGAAAAAGTACATTCATTATCACTGCACTAATAAGTATATTAATGCTATCTGCTTGCGGACAAAAAAATGACTCGGCCACAATCGCTACAACAACAAACTCAACAATTACAAAGAGCGATTTCGAAAAACAATTGAAAGATCGATACGGAAAAGACACGCTATACGAAATGGTAGCACAAGATGTTATTACTAAAAAATATAAAGTATCTGATGATGCAGTAGATAAAGAAGTAGAAAAAGCAAAAGATCAATATGGAGAACAATTCAAAGCAACACTAGAAAATAATCGTTTAAAAGATGAAGAAGATTTCAAAAATCAAATTAAATTCAAACTTGCATTGAATGAAGCGATTAAACAAAGCGTTACAGAAAAAGATGTGAAAGACCACTATAAACCAGAAATTAAAGCTAGTCACATTTTAGTAAGTAACGAAAATGAAGCGAAAGAGATAAAGAAGAAATTAGATACCGGCACTTCATTTGAAGAATTAGCAAAACAAGAATCTCAAGATTTAGCATCAAAAGATAATGGCGGAGACCTCGGATACTTCGGGGCAGGAAAAATGACACCTGAATTTGAAAAAGCTGCCTACAAATTAAAGCCCGGCCAAATTAGCAATCCCGTAAAATCACCAAACGGCTATCACATTATTAAACTAACTGATAAAAAAGATTTACAACCTTACGATAAAGTGAAAGACTCTATACGTAAAGACTTAGAAGAAGAACGTCTTGCCGACCCTTCCTTCGGTCAAAAATTATTACAAGATGAATTAAAAAAGGCGGATATTAAAATAAACGATAGTGACTTGAAAGATACATTTTCTCATCTTTTTGGGAAAGAGAACTAAAATAAAGCACGATCTTATTGAAAAAATAAGATCGTGCTTTTTTAATCTTCTATCAACATTTTTAACTTTTTCTTCAAGATTTTATAATGCCAAGTGATATGATCTAATTCTACCTCCATTTTAATTCGATGCTTATACCTCTTTCTCTAACAAGTTATATGCATTTCAAAATTAACCACGGATACCACAATACCTCTTCTGCCTCAATTTCCCCATCATCAATTAAATGGATAATCTGCTTTGCATCTTCATACTTATCAACAAGTGATAATTCATTTAATTTCTTACCAAAATCCTCTTGTAAATTATTATGAATAAAAGAATAAAAATTATTGTTACTAAAACCACATATATCAAATCCTAATATTTCATCGTTCTCAACATCAGCAGGTAATGCACTTTCGATAAAATCATATATAGAAACTTCAAAATCATTTTCTTCTCGCTCATTCATTAAGAAATCCGTCCGATACTCTTCTGAAAGATGCAAACTAATAATCTCTAAATTTTCTATCCCTTTTAAATAATTTCGCTTAAAGAATCTCGCATCTTCTAAATTTTTAAAAGCATTCGGCCACGAGAACTTTTCTTCTTCCATTAGTGTATCTAAAAAAGATTGTCCACTTTCACGTTCCTCTTTACTAATCTTCAACCTTCCATTTATCATCTGAGCAATAGGATCATTTTTATTTGAATTACACCAAGGGAAAAACCAATAATCCGGAAATGTAGGCCGAATCCCATTACATATTGTTAAAATCTTTTGTGATAGCCCCTCAATATTGCATTCTTTATAGATAAGTTCCCTATCGTAGGAAATTATGAGGTATCCGGAACTATAATATTTCATTTACATACCTCATTTCTTTTCAATCAAAATTAAATTCAAACTCTCTCTCATATAGATATAACTATCTATCCCTTCTATATTTTTAAAAATATTCCTCTTCCAATGATTCTCTTACTCCCTTTCTCCTTTTGTGCCGAACGTAAAAAGAACTACCTCCTCCCTAATAAACTTAGAGAAAAAATAGTTCTTTTTCATTTATCTTATTTCTTAAAGTAAGTCCAGCCTTCTTCTTGGTAAATCTTTTCTTCTTTCATCAGTTTACCAAGTGCGCGCTTAAAGGCAGCTTTACTCATATTGAAACGTTCTTTAATGTCTTCTGGGTTGCTCTTATCCCAAAACGGCATCGCTCCGCCTCGTTCTTCCATATATGCATAAAGTACTGCTGCATCATCTTCCATTCCTTCTTCTTTACGAGGAAGAAGTGAAATGTTAATTGTACCGTCGTCTTTCACGTCAATAATACGACCTGTTACGCGCTCACCGATGCGGACTTGTTCTTTTCTTTCTGTATGGTGTAAGAAAGCACGGAAATGCTCGTCAGTTAGTATGAATGAACCAACTTGAAGTGAGCGATACACACGTCCATTTACGTTTTTATTACGCATAGATGGCGTTGCATCTACGATAATTTCTTGCATATCACTGTCTCTTGCCGGAAGAGCAATTAAACGATCACGATTCGTTAATTTTAACGTACAATATAATTCGTCGCCTTCTTGAGGCCATACTGGCATATAAATTGGAAACTCATCAAGTGGAATTAGTATATCTTTTGATACACCAATATCAACAAACACACCTAAACTAGGAATAACTTCTACAACCTTTACCCAATTCCAATCATGTGTTGTAATAATTGGTTCCTTCATTGTTGCTGAAATACGATTTTGGTGATCAAGGTATAAGAATACATCAATCGTATCGCCTTCTGCAATTTCTCCAGCTAATTCGTTTTTATGTAGGAAGATTTCTTCCTCTTCGTTTCCAACCATATATCCGATTTCCGTTTCGCGTAAAACAGTTACCTGTTCAATCGATCCTAATTGCAAATACATATTTTTTAATTCCCTTCTCTATATATAAAGTTATCTTTTTTATCATTCCAAACAAAAGTTAATTATAACACGATTTTTCCTTTATTTGTCCAACTGCCCAAAATTCACTATAATTAAATAAAGACTGTATCTATAGGACTATATTCCCCTACGGATGATCCGTCAAAACACTTAAGTTGCAACACTCTATCTAATCGATGTATTTTCCGCTATACTTTAATATGTATATTACATAGCCTATTTAGGTGCATGAAAAGATAGAAATTTATTTGGAGGTGCTAACTATGGCAAAAGAGAGTTCTTTTGACATCGTTTCGAAAGTAGAATTACCTGAAGTAACAAACGCAATTAACATCGCATTAAAGGAAATCCAAAACCGATATGACTTTAAAGGTAGTAAAAGTGATATTAAATTAGAAAAAGAAGTACTTGTTTTAACTTCTGATGACGCGTTCAAATTAGACCAAGTAAAAGACGTTCTAATTTCTAAGCTTGTAAAACGTAACGTTCCAATTAAAAACTTGGACTACGGAAAAGTTGAAACTGCATCTGGTAATACTGTTCGCCAACGTGCAACTCTGCAACAAGGTATCGATAAAGATAACGCGAAAAAAATTAACAACATCATTAAAGAAATGAAATTAAAAGTAAAAACGCAAGTACAAGATGACCAAGTACGCGTAACAGCGAAAAGCCGTGATGACTTACAAGCAGTAATCGCAGCCGTTCGCAGCGTCGACTTACCAATCGACGTACAGTTCATTAACTACCGCTAAGAAAAAAAGATCCTCTATCTATACAGAGGATCTTTTCTTTTTAACCGCAATTAAAAAAGCAATAAATAATACGTTCACACCGACTATTAAGGAGATAAACAACCAATTCACACCTGTTTCTTCGCTAACTTTATACACATTCGACTCTTCGCGCTTTAAAACAAGATAAAACTTTCCGTTTTCTTCTCTTATAATTTCGTCTTCTAACAATCCTCTTAACTCTTGTTTTTCACCAATTGCACTTACAGGTAAGGAAACCTTTTTCGTCTCTTTCGTATTATTAATCGCTACTAGTGTTACTTCATCTTTATACTTTCGTTTTAATATACTCATTCCATCTTTATCATATAGAAGTTCAAACGTACCACGTCGTAAAGATGGTCTCGCTTGTCTAAGTTCACCTAGCTTCGTTATGTGCTGCATAAACTTTTCATCAGATTTGAAATCCATTAATCGTCTATTATCTGGAGCATCTCCCCCATCTAATGCGATTTCAGTTCCGTAATAAAAATTCGGTATCCCCGGGGATGTTAATAAGTAAGTGATCGCTAGTTTTAAACGAGACGGTGGGTAATACATATTTTCTTTTGCAATACGTGCAAATCGCTTTGTTTCTTGATTATCTAAAAACGTAGCGAATTCCTCTTCTTTTCCACTCACATCATATAAAGGTTTCACAGACATATCTGCTTTTGAAAATGACTCTACTATTTTTTTATAGTACTCATTATCTTCCTTTGTCATAATGTGAAAATCTTTCTTTACCTTCTGCAAATCCTTTTGCACTTCATCCCAAAAAGCACGCGGCTTTTTTTCACTATGTATCACATAACTTCCGTCTAAATCGACTTCTTTTATCCACCATTTCATCGAGTCTATTAATTGTTGTTCATTTTCTTCATACGGAAATTGAAAGACAACTTTCATTCCTTTTTTGTGAGCCTCATTTACAAGTTCTTTCACATCATTTTCTGTTCCGAAATGTTCATTTACTTTTTGAAAATTTCGAACGCTTAATCCGTCATACTTTTCACTTTCAAAAAGTGGCGAAAGCATAATAGTAGTAAATCCCATTTCTTTTATGTAGTCCAATCTTTTTATAATCCCACGTATATCTCCGCCCTGATACCCTTCTAAATTACCAACGTCTAACTGTTTGTCATTTTTCGATTCTCCGTTATTAAAGCGATCAATCATAATGGAATATATAACTTCATCTCGCCATTCCCTTTTTTCTTCCGCAAAAGTATGTACTGGTACAAACAAAATAACAGCTAAACAAAAACAAATGAATAGTTCCTTAGTCCATATTTTTTTCACACGCATCCCCCAAACTTCCAATTGTAAGAATATTATACCAATTTTTAGAGCAAATCGCATACGTTGATTTTATCCCCCAAAAATACATTATGTTAGGTTTTCTAACATCACCTAAAAAGTTTTCTGAATTTTTAGTTGATTTTTCTTTTTATTTCGAATATGATATGAAACATAACATATAGATGTTATTTTTTCTAACATCATAGGAGGAGAGAGAATGAATACGGGAGATACAGTTTTTATTTTTGTAACGACAGTAATGGTCATGTTGATGACACCAGGATTGGCACTTTTTTATGGGGGTATGGTTCGCAGTAAAAACGTACTCAGCACGACAATGCACAGTTATAGCGCAATGGCTATCGTTTCGATTCAATGGATTGTTATCGGTTATTCTTTATCATTCGGGCCAGATTGGCACGGACTTATCGGCAATCTCGATTGGTTCGGTCTAAACGGAGTTACCTACGCACCAAACCCAGACTACTCATCTACTATTCCTCACAATTTATTTATGATGTTCCAACTCATGTTCGCTATTTTAACTCCCGCTTTAATTTCAGGGGCATTCGCCGAAAGAATGCGATTTTCTGCCTTTCTTATTTTTATCCTTCTTTGGACAACAATCGTTTACAATCCTGTCGCTCATTGGGTATGGGGCGTTGGCGGATGGCTGAGAGAACTCGGCGCGTTAGACTTCGCTGGTGGTAATGTCGTTCATATCACATCTGGCGTTGCTGGTCTTGTATTAGCTATTTTCCTTGGAAAACGAAAAAACATAAGCGGTACCTCCCCTCATCATTTACCATTTACAATGTTAGGCGCAGGCTTACTCTGGTTCGGCTGGTTCGGTTTCAACGTCGGTAGTGCATTATCTTTAAATGACGTAGCTTTAACTGCATTTATTAATACAAATATAGCCGCCGCTGCCTCAGCTCTAACTTGGATGCTTTCTGAATGGTTCTTCCAATCAAAACCGACCGCGATGGGAGCTGCTTCCGGGGTTGTTTCTGGTTTAGTCGCAATTACGCCGGCTTGTGGATTCGTTACACCTTTCTCCGCTCTTCTTATCGGAGCAATCGGCGGTATATTATGCTTCGGAGCTGTCTTCTTCTTAAAAAACAAATTCGGATACGACGATACACTCGATGCATTTGGATGCCACGGCATTGGAGGAACTTGGGGCGGTATTGCAACTGGACTATTTGCTACTACTACTATAAATAGCGATGGTGCTAACGGATTATTTTACGGAAACGCCACTCTCCTTTTCAAACAACTTGTAGCAATCGGAGCAACATATGCATTCACAATCATAATGACGTACGCCATTATTAAGGCTATTAACTTCTTCCTTCCTGTTCGCGTCGATGAGCACGAAGAACAAATGGGGCTTGATATTTCGATGCATGGGGAGAAAGCTTATGAGTATACTGAGCGAGTAAATTAAAAAAGAGATGCAATCTATTAATAGTAGATTGCATCTCTTTTATCGCACTGATTAGCACACCCCATCCTGTATTCCCATAAATTTATCGATCGTTTCTTTCAATATATCGATTTACCGACGAATTCCGACATAGCTAAAACGCAAAATACCCTGCATGATTTTACACAAAAAAGACGACCGTTTAACAGTCGTCTTTTCCTATTTACTTCGGAACATTCCCTACATACTGCGTAATATCAACATTTAACGCCCCTGCTAAACGCATTCCGTAGTCATGATCTGCGCGGAAGAAGTTGCAAATAGCTAGTAATTTCGTTTGCTCATTTACGCCTTTTAAGTCGTTTGTTAAGTTCGCAATTAAGTTGTCTTGCTCTTCTTTAGAGAACGAACGGTAACGCTCACCCGCTTGTTTGAAGTCATTTGGTTTTTCAATTTTTTCACGAGATACGTAGCCTTCTACTTTCATAGTTGAATCGCGGTAAGCTGGATCCTCAACTGGATTTTCAGTATGACGGCTCGGTTCGTAGTTTATTGTAGATGGGTTTTGATCCACTTGCATCGCACCATCACGTTGTTGATTACGAACAGCAGCGTATGGGCAGTTTACAGGAATTTGTAAATAGTTTGCACCAAGGCGATAACGCTGCGTATCTGGGTAAGAGAATAAACGACCTTGTAATAATTTATCTTCAGATGGTTCAATACCATTTACAGTTGCACTTGGAGTAAACGCCGCTTGTTCTACTTCCGCAAAGAAGTTTTTCGGGTTACGATTTAACGTCATTGTCCCTACTTCAATTAATGGAAAGCGATCTTCCGGCCATACTTTCGTCGGATCTAGTGGATCGAAATCTAAAGAATCCGTTTCATCTAGTTGCATTACTTGTACGTGTAAATCCCATTTCGGATAGTTTCCTTTTTCGATTGCATCGAATAAATCACGAGTTGCATGATTGAAGTCTTTACCTTGCACTTGCTCGACTTCTTTTGCACTTAAGTTACGCACACCTTGCTGTGGCTTCCAATGATATTTAATGTAAACGATTTTACCTTCTGCATTAATCCATTTAAATGAATGTACGCCGAAACCTTCCATTTCACGGTAGTTTGCCGGTGTACCATAATCAGAAAATACCCATGTCATCATATGTGTAGATTCTGGAGTTAACGTCATGAAATCCCAGTAACGATCTGGCGTTTGAACATTTGTATCAGGTGCTGGCTTTAAAGAATGCACCATGTCAGGGAATTTAATTGCGTCACGAATGAAGAAAACTGGTAAGTGGTTACCTACGATATCGTAGTTTCCTTCTCCTGTATAAAATTTAACAGCGAACCCACGCGGATCACGAGCTGTCTCTGGAGAACCTTGACCATGAATAACCGTTGAGAAACGAACGAATACAGGTGTTTCAGTTCCTTCATTTTGTAAAAACGCTGCTTTCGTATATTGCTGCATGCTGTTTTTCGTTACGAATACACCGTGAGCACCTGCACCACGTGCATGCACAACACGCTCAGGAATACGTTCACGATCAAAGTGAGCAAGTTTTTCTACTAAATGATAGTCTTCTAACAATACCGGTCCACGGCGACCAGCTGTACGAGAGTTTTGGTTATCTCCAACTGGAGCACCTTGGTTTGTTGTTAAGCGCTTATTTGGATTCATCAAGGGTGATCCTCCTCTTTCCTTCATAGTAATTATTATTTATTTAAAATTATTATAAACTAATTATTATTCAAAATTAAATCCTTGTCAACTATTTCCTTCATTTTTTTGGAAACAATTTCAGCTAAACAAGCAATAAATACAGATTGTGAATTGGGCATATTTAGTCTAAATATGCGGCATTTAATTCATCAGTTACAACTTTACATTCATAATCGATGTCATATAAAACTCCTAAATCGAGCAATGTGTTTTAAACCTAAGTAACAAAAAAATTCATACTCTGTAAACATTTTATTCATTGAATCTGTTAATTTATGCGCCTGCTCTTTCATTATTTTCCCAAGCGGTGAAATTCCACCAATTGCTTTATACCGTCCGATTAAATTTTGGAGCGCTTCTTCAGACGGCTTACGCCCGTGACGAATGCGAGTATACATCATCTAATGACTCCGGCGTTCCATACGCCATCACAAGCAAACCTATTTTCTTCGTCATCTATATAGCACCTCAATTTTGGAAATGAGAATCTTTTTCAAGAACATTTGTTTCCAATTATAACAAGCAATAATAAGTACTTCAAAATAATAATTCTAAATAAGTATTGTTTCTAATATGATTTCGAATTTTATATGACAATTTATTTAAGAAAAAGAGCGGCTCACATAAATATAAGCCGCTCTTTCCCTATTCCTTAATATTTACCCCATACTCTTTAAACCAAACATGAATTTGCGCTAAATGAGCTAAAAGCTGCGGCCCAGTCATTAATTGACCAAACCACGGTTTTTGAAATGCACTGCCGCCAGACTGGATCAATCCGCTCAATTGCTCCTTATCGAACAATTCATGCAAAATTGAGCCTTTATCCGTTAATAAATCTTGGAGCCATACTGTGACTGCTTTCGTATAGTGCGGGTTATGCGTTTTCGGATACGGACTTTTCTTTCTATACAATATATCATTTGGAAGTAATCCTTCTAAAGCCTTACGCAATAGACCTTTTTCGCGGTTTTTATACATTTTCATTTCCCAAGGAATATTCCACGCATATTCGACAAGTCGGTGGTCCGCAAATGGAACGCGTACTTCTAAGCTTGCCCCCATACTCATACGGTCTTTTCTGTCTAATAATGTTGTCATAAACCATACCATGTTTAAATAAAATAATTGTCGTCTCTTCGCTTCTAATGGGCTTTCTCCCTCTAAAATAGGAACTTCTTGAATGGATTCTTCATAGCGTTGTTGTACATATTGTTGTAAATTTAATTTATTTCTCCATTCTTTCTTCAGAAGTTGTTCACGCGCTTCTGTAGAACGCATCCACGGAAATGTACTTGATTGTAAATCATCTTCTCTATAAAACCACGGATAACCGCCGAATATTTCATCTGCACATTCTCCAGATAAACCGACGACAAAATCTTGTTTTATTTCACGGCAAAACCATAATAATGAAGAATCAATATCTGCCATACCAGGCAAATCGCGAACGAGTACTGCTTCTGTTAAATACTGTGCTAGTTGTTCATTAGAAATGACGCAGCGATGATGAATTGTTTGAAATGTCTCTGTCATTAAATTAATAAATGGTGCATCTGAATTCGGCTGAAACGCATTCGCTTTAAAATATTTGTCGTTATCTTCATAGTCAACAGAATACGTGTGCAATTGACCTTTCCCTGATCTTTCATACTCTTTCGCGGCAATTGCTGTGATAGCACTTGAATCTACACCTCCTGATAAAAAAGTGCATAGTGGTACGTCAGAAACTAATTGTCTCGTAATCGCATCTTGTAATAAAAAACGAGTTTTCTCTACTGTTTCTTCAAATGAATCTTCATGTTTTTTACTTTCTACATTCCAATATCTCCATATGCATAAACCGTCTTTTGAGAACGTCATTGCATGACCCGGACGCAGTTCTTGAATACCAGCATATACACCGTGACCAGGCGTTCTAGATGGTCCGAGGCCAAATATTTCTGACAACCCTTCTAACGTTACTTCCGCCTTCACATCTGGATGCGCTAGTATCGCTTTTAACTCTGAACCAAATAATAATCGTCCGCTATCATATTTATAAAAAAGCGGTTTTACACCTAATCGATCTCTGGCAATAAAGACTCGTTCATTTTTCTCATCCCATACTGCAAACGCATATATACCGTTTAAATGATCGACACATTCTTCTTTCCATTCAATATAAGATGCCAATAGTACTTCTGTATCGGAATGCCCTTTAAATGTATAACCTCTTCTTAATAACTCTTTGCGAATATCTTCTGTATTGTAGAGCTCTCCGTTATAGCAAATCGCATAACTCGTTTCGTCTTTTAAACAAGTCATGGGTTGTTTACCACCTTCAGGATCTACAACGATTAACCGTTTATGCCCAAATGCGACGTTCCCTTTAATCCAAACTTTATTATCATCTGGACCGCGTTTCGCTAGCGTTTCCGCCATCTTCGTCACGATGCCCCTTTCCCCTTCTAATGAGCGTTTATAATCCACCCATCCTGTAATCCCGCACATAAGAATCATCCTTCCTAATCTAATATCTGTTTCTGAACGTGCAGTAATCCCCACCCTATGAGTGCGGATACATAAAAACAACAAACTTGACGATAACTAACTATCCACATATGGAATAGCAGTTTCACAGTGTAAAGCGTGTTTTATTGTATGCCCATCTATCTTTAGGTGTGTCTAGTTATAAAGAACGTACGAACTGTCCATAACAAGAATAACTATTTCTATAAAAGGAGAAATGAACTATGATACAACGCAAACATATTTTGTATAATCAACCGCGCGCTCATACAGTCGGTAATGTAGAATATATAAACAAAGAATGGGTATTCTTTGATGATGAAAATGATGAGGCTTTTCTATTAGAAGATATTGCTGAAGATGGTTTTGAAATTTTATATAACAACAATTGGCTACCAGCTCGTTTTTATGAACAAGACATATTACAAATTGCAAATGAACAACATTCTCTCCAAAACGGGGAAATGATACGAATTCGAAAAAAATTACTTCTTAGCTATAATGAATGGCTTGAGGAATTACCTGACTCTGTCTTTACATTATTAACCGAATCATTGCAATCACTTAATTACTCTTTATATGATTGCATGTATTGTCATAATTATTTATCCTTCTTGCCAAAAGAGGAAGCATGCGAAGGAGTAAATATTCTTTTATTCGATAACGACGAAATGATTTGTACATTGCAGCATCATTTTGTACGCCACTCTTCCTCTAATAAAAATATTTTGCGATTTACGAAAGTAAACGGAGAAGAGTTGCATATTGATGCGACATAAAATAAAAACCACCTTATCTCCCAAATATTTGAGATCATAAGGTGGTTTTATTTTTATTTGAATACGTACCAGCCAAGCGGTAATTTTAGTCCTAAGTATAATACCGCTACTAGCGCGACAATAAATAAGCCCCAAACCGCCCCTGTTGGTTTGTTTTTGCTCATTTTCACAAGAACCATTTCCATTCCAGCGATTACTAATATACCAGCTAGCATTTTCATGCCGTACCACATGTGCATGCTACCTGTTGCCGTCTTCACAATACTCATGTACAACATGAAACCTGTCACAATAATGATGATATACATAAGGCGAAGCCCCATATGTACACCTTTACCTTTTCTTCCTGCTGAATAAAGTGAATACGCAACGAAGAATAAAATTAATCCTAACGCCCATGCTGTAATATGCATATGTACCATCGTATCCCTGCCTCCTCTTTTTCACACTTTTTCACTCTATATGATAACATGTTCATATATTTTCAGGAAATGTTTCGCTTTTTTATATTTAAATGCTATAATATTTAGAGTATTTACAAACTTCTTGTAATAACAAAAGGGGGAACAATCATGATTCAAACTAAGGATATTATCGAACTTACAGACACATACGGGGCAAATAACTACCATCCACTTCCAATCGTTATTTCTAAAGCAGAAGGCGTTTGGGTAGAAGATCCTGAAGGAAACCGCTATATGGACTTATTAAGTGCATATTCTGCAGTAAACCAAGGTCATCGTCATCCAAAAATCATTAACGCTTTAATTGACCAAGCTAATCGAGTGACGTTAACTTCTCGTGCTTTCCATAGCGATCAATTAGGTCCTTGGTACGAAAAAGTTGCGAAACTAACAAATAAAAATATGGTACTTCCTATGAATACAGGTGCAGAGGCTGTTGAAACTGCAATTAAAACAGCTCGTCGCTGGGCTTATGATGTGAAAAAGGTAGAAGCAAACCGTGCAGAAATCATCGTTTGTGAAGATAACTTCCACGGACGTACAATGGGTGCTGTTTCTATGTCATCAAACGAAGAGTACAAGCGCGGCTTCGGTCCAATGCTTCCTGGCATTATTGTAATTCCTTATGGTGATTTAGAAGCGTTAAAAGCTGCGATTACACCAAATACAGCTGCATTCATTTTAGAGCCAATCCAAGGTGAAGCAGGAATTAACATTCCACCAGCTGGTTTCTTACAAGAAGCTTTTGAAGTATGTAAAAAAGAAAACGTTTTATTCGTAGCAGATGAAATCCAAACAGGCTTAGGCCGTACGGGTAAAGTATTTGCTTGCGACTGGGACAATGTAACTCCTGACATGTACATACTTGGTAAAGCACTTGGCGGCGGCGTATTCCCAATCTCTTGTGTTGCAGCAAACAGCGACATTTTAGGTGTATTCGAGCCAGGTTCTCACGGTTCTACATTCGGTGGTAACCCACTTGCATGTGCTGTTTCTATTGCAGCTCTTGAAGTATTAGAAGAAGAAAAATTAACAGAGCGTTCTCTTCAATTAGGAGAAAAACTAGTTGGGCAATTAAAAGAAATTGATAACCCAATGATTACTGACATTCGCGGTAAAGGTTTATTCATCGGTATCGAATTAAACGAGCCAGCTCGTCCTTACTGTGAACAACTAAAAGCAGCTGGTCTATTATGTAAAGAAACACACGAAAACGTAATTCGTATTGCACCACCTCTAGTAATCTCTGAAGAAGATTTAGAGTGGGCGTTCCAAAAAATTAAAGCTGTACTATCTTAATCATAGTGAGGTTGTCCTAAATATAGGACAACCTCTTTCTTTTTTTAATAGTTTATCGTAAAATAAAATTGAATATTCTGTTTTTGTTAAAAAGGGGGTAACTGTATGCTATTGAAATACGGTAAACACATTAATAATTTAGCTACAATTTTTATTTCTATGACATTCATCGGCTTCATATTATCTACAACTTTACTCAGTCATTATTCAACTCCTAATACATTCACACTACTCAAAACATCATTTTGGGCTGCTGTTTTCCTTACAATTATCGGTTTTGGCCGTGAGAGAAGCGCACTTGCAGTTATGCTAATTGGAATTTGTACTTTAGCATTAATCGGATTGTATATTTTCGCCATCATAGATTACTCCGTTAATCCACGCCCATAGAAAAGAGCTATCTTTTCACAAGATAGCTCTTTTTTCATTTCACTATATTTCTTAACGTACCAATTCCCTCTACTGTAATAACAACTTCATCACCAGCATGTAAAAACTTCGGTGGTGTAAAACCTTTACCAACACCAGCTGGTGTCCCTGTTGCAATGATATCTCCTGGCTCTAATGTCATGCCTTTACTTATAGTTGAAATAATTTCTTCTACTGAAAAAATCATTTCTCTCGTATTTGAAGTTTGCCTTACTTCTCCATTTACCACTGTTTCAACGTGTAATGCATTCGGCGTTCTAACCATCGATTTATGAATTAAATACGGTCCCATCGGACAAAATGTATCGAAACTTTTCCCTAGGAAAAATTGTTTATGTTTCCTTTGAATATCCCGAGCAGTTACATCATTTATAACTGTATATCCAAAAACATGATCAAGAGCTTTTTCTATTTTTATTTGTTTCCCTCGCTTACCGATAACGATTGCTAGTTCACCTTCGTAATCAAGTTCATTCGTCGCGTGAGGGTGACCATTAATTTGCTCATCAATTCCAATCACTGTTGTTGGCGCCTTTGTAAAAATCATTATATTTTCAGGGATAGACTCTACTCCGCCCATTTCTACCGCATGCTCACGATAGTTCTTTCCAACACAAAGAATATTTTTTCTCGGCCTTGGAATCGGTGCTAATATTTTCACCTCTGCTAACGGATAATACGCCGATCCCGCATTTTCCTTCGCCCAATTTACAATATCGTACACTTTCTCAAGACATTCGCTTCCTCTTTCAATACACTCTAACATGGTAATTGGGATAGTAACCTTTTCCCCTTTTTGTCTTTGCGCTTCTCTTAAATGTAATACCTTTTCTTCCTCTTCATCCACAATACCTACAAATACTTTTTCTTCTTTCTTCGCCGTTACAAAACGCAACATTTCCACTCTCCATCCTAAAACTCATACCCTATAATTGTATTCGCATCCTTAAGAAAAAAACCTTCTTATACACGCTAATTTTTACAATATTCAACCATTATTATATTTGTTCCTCATCCGTTATTTGACATAAAATGTAGAAATTATACTTTTTTTAGCGAAGATGTTTCTTTTTTATGGGATTTTTGTATAATATGTACTACATATATACATAAAATTTATTGAGAGATGGAGCCGATTTCAATGTTTGAGCAAGCTATCGAAAAAAAACGCGAAAAAATGATCTATTTTGCTGAACGCTACGGAATGACTTCTCAAAAAACAGTAGATTGTAGCCAGGAATTGGACAGGCTCTTAAATGTTGTTTGGCCTATACATACAGATTGCACACATACTCAAATGTTCGAAACACATACGCAATAACGTATGTGTTTCTTTTATTTCGAAAAAATACACATTTTATTGAAAACGCCCATACAATAGTAGAAAAGAAAATTTTAAAAACGAAAGGTGTTTTGTATGCCAGCTATGGTCGGACATATTCGTATCGTTAACATTGGATCAAGTGGTATTTTTCATATTGGAGATGTATTTGCGATTAGGCCTATTAGTTATTCACGCGCTTTTGCCGGAGCCGGTTCATTTAATGTTGGGGATAACGTCTCTGTCTACAATTATCAAAGCTCAACGACCGTCAATGATTCAGATGTAATTGATCAAGCAATAATTGGTTCGAACTAAAGGGGGCGATTGCATTGAATTTTTATGTGAACCAAAGTATCATCATTAACAGCATTAAAATCGATAGCATTACGACCTCTTCCGTTTTTCAAATTGGAACTGCAGGTAGTATTAAAGCTCTTTCTAAATTCTCAAATTCTGGCGGATTTACAGAACCTCTTCGTCCATTACAGGCGAAAGGACAAATTATTTCCATCAAACCATCAACTAGTTCTTCTTAAGGTATCCTTGTCATAAATATATAGCAGGAATATATTTCCCCTCCCTATTGAAAAGGAGGTTTCACAAATGAATCAAGATATATATACTTACCTACACCAACTTCAACAAGCTCTCCAAATACAGCAGCAAACTATTCTAAATCTTGAAGAGCAAGTTCGCCTACTACAAGAAGAGCTTAATGAGTTAAAAAGTCGTCCCTCCTCTTCTATAGGAAAAGTGGAATATAAATTCGATCAATTAAAAGTAGAAAATTTAAACGGCACTTTAAATATTGGCTTGAATCCATTTTCAACAAAAGGGCAACAAATTGAAGATTTTCAAGTGGATACAGAAACATTAAAAGTAAATCCTGAAACAGAAACAAATCCAGATTTTTATCAAGGTATCCTTCAAGAAATGCATCGCTATTTAGATGAAGAAGCATATAGTCGAATTCTCCATTTTGAACAAGAAGAGAGAACGCCGCTTGATGAGATGTATCGACAAATGATGGTGGATGACATAAAAAAACAGATGGAACATAGACTTCCATATTATTTATCACAAGTTCAATCGTATGAGGGTATTTCCTCAGATCCCGATTATTTACGAGACGTCATTATTCAAGCGATGAAACAAGATATTGACAAGGCGTTCCTTTCCTTTATTCAACACATACCGGGTAATTTCCGAAAGGAGTAAGTATGTATGAATTTAAATGTTGTGAACCGCGAGTTAAAAGTAGGGCAGATTAAAATGACCGGGGTTTCTTCTTCCGCATTATTTTTAATTGGAGATGCTAACCTTCTCATCCTTTCTTCTATTCTTGATACGCCATTCGAATCCGTTACAGAGGGGCCATTTGTACCATTAGTAACAGATGTCCCTCCGACTCCAGGTTGAGGAGAGGAAAAATTATGCTCCGTCATACTTCAATTGTACAAAATGTTTCTATCGTTTCTATGGGTGTTGCAGCCGTCTTCCAGGTCGGGGATGCTAATCAAATAGAATTAAAAAATAGAGCGCTTATCGTTCACCGAGAAATCCCTTGTTATATAAAAGGTGAAGGTCGTTTTGATGCGTTTGAAATCTTTACAGATGAATACATTACAATTCCAAAGCGAACAACAGATGTAAAAATGAATATTGTAAATGAGTGCCCTTTTATTGAAGTAAATGATGTTCACTTGCGAACAATTTTAAATTCCGCGTGCTTCCAAATCGGCAATGTTGACTATGTTTTTAATAATTCTCGTACGCTACAAATCCGCCAATTTATTACTGATGAACCTTCCTCTAAATAATTCATATAGTAATTAAAAAGCTTAGCAAAGTAGGTGGATGGTATGCCTTCGGTTGTAGGAAATCTCGTCGTTCAAAACAGTAACGGCTCTTTCAACTTAGGAGATTTTTATAACGTGTCTCCGAAAGAAAATACGAAAGCTTATAACGGATCTGGGGCTTCCAATGTCGGATTTGTCGTTAACACTTTTAGCGGCGTTAGTGCAACAAATACATTCGATTCGGACGTTGCAGACCAAGATCAAATTGGAACAGCGTAAAAAAGAAACAGCTTTAGCTCTATTTTGTGTAGAGCTAGGGCTGTTTCTTTTAATTTTAACATCTTACATATTTACGTTTGAATCCCAGTCTTCCTCTATCAAGTTCTTTATGAATACTTTCGTAAGCATTTAGAAAACTGCTTTTCTTGTTGTCTCGTTTTAGTTCTACTATGCCTACTTCCTTTGCGGTTTCAACTGCCTTTTCATGTAGCGGCACATATGAAATCCCCACAGTGTTTAGAAAATTATTCATAGCGCATTTCGTTCGTTCTGGCGCATCGTGAATTGTATTTTTCACAACTTCTAGCATATTGGCAATCTTACCTTCGGAAAATTCATTGTCTTTTCGATTCCCTAAAAGCCAGCAGTAGCAACTCCAGCCCGCTGACATTCTTAGTTCGTCACCACTTGCAATCCATTTATCAGCAACGTCTTGGGCAAAATCTGATTCTGATAAAGTTACTGCCACCACATAATCGGACAGCATATAAAAGTACGCCCCATCCATCCAACGATCAAAATCCGATTCATTCATAGTTTTTGGGTCTGCAATAATGCCTGCAAAGTACATTGCATCGTAGTTACCTGTAGCATAAAGCTCTTCAGCTAAACTTTGATTGATTTTTATTTTCTTCGCGATTGGTTTCATAGCACCTGTAGCTACTCCAAAAAGTGGCTCCTTTGCACCATTGGATATGTATATTTTTTTAGTTCGTTCCTTGCTGAGAGTTTCAAGCTCTTGCATTACTGTTTCAAAATCCATCGTGTTGCACTTCCTTCCTCAATATTATAATCAATTCGCTTATCTTCTTTATCAAGTTCTCTATACTTCATAACTCCATCTTTTAAAGCGTTTTGTCCATCGATTTACGATTTTCAAAATGAGATTTCGTTATATGCGTTTATCCAGCTAATTAATACCGATTATATAAACTAATCATTAGTTAAGATGCCACTCCTCGCTAATGATTAGTTTTTCTTTATTTAAATGATAATCCCTTATCTTCTAAAGCCGCTCTCAATTTAGGTAAAGATGCTGGCCCTATACCGTGCAGTTTTAAAATTTCTTTTTCACTATACTTTGAAAGTTCTTCTAAAGTATGAATTCCATGGTGCTCTAACGCTCGTCTTGCTGGTGCTGAAAGAAGAGAAAGAAAGCCTTCTTTTGGCTTTCTCTCTTTCTCACAGGTTGGGCAAGTTGGACAATCGCTACTTTTGTAGTACTCGTGTCCTTGATCACAAGTTCTTAACGTCGCCATACTCCATAACCCCTCTCTAAGCTCTATTCCTCAATATTTACAACATGATTCCCATCAAAGAAGTATAAACATTTCTCTTTCACAGGATGTTTTAAGCTTTTCTCGAGTGCTTTTGCATATAGTGAAAGCTGCACTTTGTATCGGTCTTCTAAAGTTGGTTTCGCTTGATCAAATCCGCCTGGGAACTTTCCTTCAATCGTATCTGTTTTAAAGTCGATTAAAGTAATTCCATCTTCCTCTTCGATCATGCAGTCGATAACCCCTTGGACAAGTATTGATTCACCTTTCTTCCCTTGCCAATCTTGATATGCTTCTTCTGCTGAAAGCATCATCGTAAATGGTACTTCACGTTCAACACTTTTTGCTGCTAATACCCTTTTACCTAAGTCACTGTCAAAGAATGAAATTACTTTTTCAATCGCTATTTCTTCAGCTTGTTCAAATGTTAATAGTTCTTTATTTACCATTCTTGCAATTTGTTCTTGAAGAACTTCAATCGTAATTGGTTTCTTCAAATCTACATGCTGCATAACGGCATGAACTGCTGTCCCTCGCTCTGCGTATGTTAGCCCTTTTTTCTCCATAAAGCGCGGACGTGTTTTAATTGGTGCACGGAGTTTCTTAATAAAGGCGTTATCGCTACCTTCTTCAGATTGATAATTTCTCTTTATTTCTGTAACAGACTGTTTCGCACGGTGAGATGTTGCGTCCTCATACCCGTATTTCCACATTAATCTGTCGTACACTTCTTCTTTCCGTTCACTTTCTAACGGAACAGCTTTTTTATCGCGAAGCGCTTCTAATAACTCTTGTTTCTCTTCTTGAACTGGTTCTGGTGCAAGTAGATCTTTTCCTTCAACAACTTCTACTTTCCAGCTAGCACTATATTCATAAATTTCGCCTGGAATATTCCCTTGTCCTAATTCAAGAAGCATTTCACTATCACGGTGTCTATATAATGAAGGTGCAATCCAATCTAAATAACATGACGCTCCGGCACGTATATGATCTGGTAATAACCATTCACTATGCTCTCTTGCATCGAGCCATTTTTCCATTTCTTTATTTGCATCTTTAACCGTTCCAATTAAAATTAACTTCTCTTTTGCACGTGTTAACGCTACGTATAGTACGCGCATTTCTTCCGCAATTAATTCCATCTTCATTTTACGCTTAATCGCTAGTTGCGATAATGTCGTATATTTAATTCGTTTACGCGGATCGATAAATTGTGAACCGAAACCGAAATCTTTATGAAGTAAGAAACGCTTCATTAAATCTTGTGTATTAAAACGGCGACCAAGTCCAGCTACAAATACGACTGGGAACTCTAGCCCTTTACTTTTATGAATCGTCATAATGCGAACAACGTCTTCTTGTTCCCCAAGAGCTCTCGCCGTTCCCATATCATCTCCGCGTTCTAAAATACGCTCAATAAAGCGCAAGAAGCGGAATAATCCTCTAAACGATGTTGCTTCATATTGTCTTGCGCGATCATATAGTACGCGTAAGTTTGCCTGCCTTTGCTTTCCGGCTGGTAAACCGCCGACAAAGTCGTAATAGCCTGTCTCACCGTACACTTTCCAAATTAAATCGGAAAGAGATTGTTGACGCGCAAATTCACGCCATCCTTGCAGTAATTTATAAAACCACTCTAATTTATCATGCAGTTCTTGTTCTTCTTCAAGCGGCGCTCCTTTTAAGAATGAGCTCATTACTTCATAAAACGAGCCTTTCTTTCCGTGAGCACGAAGCGTCGCAAGTTCTTCGTCATTTAGTCCAACGATCGGTGAACGAAGTACAGCTGCAAGCGGAATATCTTGCATCGGGTTATCAATGACGCGGAATACGTTCATCATAATATTTACTTCTGTCGCTTCAAAGTAACCAGTCGCAAGGTCAGCATATACCGGAATTCCTTGTAGTTTTAACTCTTCCATAATTTGCGGCGCCCATGGCATGGAGCGAAGTAAAATAACGAAATCACGATATTGCACTGGGCGCATACTATCAGTTTTACGATCATACACTGCATAGCCTGAATCGACCATTGCTTTAATACGCTGCGCCATAAGACGAGCTTCAAGCTGCGCTTTTTCTACTTCGGCACCTTCTTCACCGTCTTGCACTTCTTCCTCAGTTTGCTGAATACATAATAGCTCTGCCGCTACATCTTCACCTTCTGGATAGCTAGCACCTAGCTTTAATTCAGCGTCAGCATCATAATCGATTTCGCCGACTTCTTCGCCCATAATTTGTTTGAAAATAAAGTTCGTACCTGCTAGCACTTCATGACGGCTACGGAAGTTTTTCGCTAAGTCAATCTTCATTCCGCCGCCCGATCCTTCTTGTGTGAAACGTTTATATTTTCCTAAGAATAAACCAGGCTCTGCTAGTCGGAAACGATAGATTGACTGTTTTACGTCACCAACCATGAACAAGTTTCCTTCACTCTCAAAATCTTTCGTTACGAATTTAATAATTGATTCCTGTACGAAGTTCGTATCTTGATATTCATCAACTAGTACTTCAGCAAATTTATTACGATATTGAAGTGCTACTGCTGACAGCTTCATTTCACCGTCTTCACTTTGCTCGCTTAAAATTTGCAAACAGAAATGCTCTAAATCTGTGAAATCGACCATTCCTTTATCTCGCTTAATCGCTTGGAAACGCTCTGTAAATACTTTTACAAGCTTCACGAGTTTTTCTAATACAGGATGCATATCTTGAAAATCTCGTAAGAAACTTTCGGGTCTGCGGCTAAATAGCTCTTCTTGTAATTTCTTCACTTCATCTTTCGCTTTATTACGAAGAGAATCTACTTGTTTTACAACATCTTCGTTGTAATCACTTTTTTTAATACGCTTTAACGTTTGCCACGATACATTTTGCATCGCTTCATAAACGCTTGTCCACGATCCACGCGCTGCTGAGGATAACGTTCCAAGTAAAGCTAAATCCGCTTGTAAAGTTTCAACGCGAGGCGCTGGACCATCAGGAAGCATTGCGAGTTCAGTCGCCTTACGAATATGCTTTTCCGCTGTTTCAAGCTGAAACTTCACATCTTCTAATAAGTAAGAAGCGTACACTAAATCTTCAATCGTCTTTCCTTCAACGTCGTATGCTTCTACTAATTTATCAAGCCACTTCTCCGGTTTTGGATGCGCTCTTGATTCTGTATGAAGCGCTAAAATCATTCGTTGTAAGTCATCGTCACTACGGTCACTCGTATAACGATCAACTAGTTCAAAGAAAATACTATTATCTTCGATTCCATATTCTTCTTCTAATATGTCATCTAGCACTTCTTCTTTTAATAACTCATTTTCTGTTTGGTTCGCAATACGAAAACGAGGATCGACATCAAGCATGTAATAATATCCTCTAATAACTTGTAAACAAAATGAATGAATTGTAGAAATGGAAGCTTTATTTAATAAGCTAAGCTGCTTTCTTATATGCTGTGAACCTGGCCCATCAATTAATACTTTTTCTAACGCTTCCCCAATTCGATTTTTCATTTCTTGCGCTGCTGCATTCGTAAATGTTACAACGAGCAGGCGGTCGACATCGACTGGATTTTCCTCCCTTATAATCTTTTTAATAATACGTTCAACTAATACCGCTGTTTTCCCTGATCCAGCTGCCGCTGCGACTAAAATATCACGTCCGTTCGCTACAACCGCTTTCCACTGGTCATCTGTCCATTGACTACCTTCTGGTTTCTGAGGCCAATTTTCTATCATCCTCCGCCAACCTCCTCTCTAATTTTCTCCATCGCTTCGCTATCTTTCATATCTTTTAACGTACGGAATTGATTATCTTCAAGTGATTCATCAAATTGACAAACAGATTTGAAGTTACAGAACGTACATGCCGCTTTATTCCCCTTTTTGTAAGGAGCAATATCGATAACACCTTCTGTAATGTCTTTTCCGATATTTTCAAACGAGTGGTGTACATATTTTTGAAGTACGTTAAACTCTTGTTCACTTGCAATGCTAGAACGCGCACTAAAACTACCATCTTTTTTCAGACCAGCAGAAATAATATCAGAGCTTCCTGTTGAAAGTTTATTATCCATCAAACGCACAACATCAGCATCTCCTAGTACGAGCCCTTTCATTTTAAATTTCTTTAAAATTTCTTTCTCAATTTCTTCTTCAGATGCATCGCCTTTCATCTCAACAATCGGGTTATGAATATGGAAATACAATACACCCGCCGGTGATGCAGTACTACCCTTTTTCATCCACGTATGTGCATTTGAAGTAACAACATCTAAATACGTTAACATTTGAAGTGCGAGTCCGTAATACACTTCTGTTAAATCTAACGCTTTCGAACTTGATTTATAGTCAATAATACGAAGGAACGTACCACTCTCATCTTCCGCCTTATCAACACGGTCAATACGGCCAACTACTTCCATCTTCACGCCATTTGGCAACGCAAATTCCATTGGCGGAAGCGATCCAGTACCACCCATACCGAACGGTACTTCTAAATCAACTGGTACAAAGCCACTCGACTTCGCATGTTCACGAAGAATAAGTGATGTACGGAAAATGATTTGTTGTAGTTTTTGTTTTAAATAGAAATGACGGTTTGAACTTAATAAAATTTGTCTTTGTAATAATGGTGCAATTTCTTCTATTACTAAAGCAGAAAGGTGCTCACACTCTTTTATTGATAAATCCGCCCAAGTACGATTTTCACGTAATAGCTTGTCTGCAATTCTCTTCAGCGCCGCGTGGAATAATTCACCGATATCTGGCGCATCAAGTTTGAAAATATCGCGCTCTCTTAGCGATAAACCGTGCTGAGCGAAATGAGCGTACGCACAGCGATTAAATAGTTCCATACGAGAAACGCTTCCCTTAATTGTATCTCCATATAAATCCCTACTTACATCTGTACTTAGTTTCTGTGCACGATTTCGGTAGAATAAACTCGATAACACACGGCTACTTTTTTGCTTCCATTCATCTGAAGTAACGTAGAAGTTATATACGTCCCACCAAAAGTCTAAATTGCCTTCAAATCCGTATCGCTTCCACGTTTGCAGTTGCTGCATGACGTAAGACAAAGTTACTTCTGGCGTTGCTACATATGAGAGTTGTTCCGAACGCGATAAGTCATTTACATCATTCGTAATAAACGATTCTTTCACATCAGGGAACATTCTTTTTATTTTCTTAATAAAACTAGAAGCAAGTAACGTCTTTCCTTCTTCATCCGCAAGCGGACAGGAAATGTATAACTTCTCAGATGCTCTCGTCACCATTTGATACATAACGAACTGTTCTTCTAATAAAGTTTGTCTCGTCGTTGGTGCTAATTCGATACCTGCAGCGGTGAGAACATTTCTTTCCTCATCAGAAAGCATACCTTCATCCATAGGTGCTGCTGGAATCACGCCTTCATTTACGCCAATAATGAACGTCGCTTTAATATCTGATAATCTAGAATGATCAATATTAGCAACTAACACTTGATCTAGTGACGGCGGAATGTTCGCAAATTGAAGTGCCTCAAGACCTGTCGTCATTACATCAGTAAACATAGACAGGGACATCTTCTCTTCGCCAAGCATCTCAACGAACGTATCAAGAAGACTCATCACTTCTTCCCATACTTGCTCATGGTCTGTCGCAAATAAGAAATCTCCGCTTTCTTCTGCACGAATACGTAATGCCTCTAGTTTTTTCGGAACGTCAAGCTCCTCTAAAAATAAATATACCGCTTCGCACATTTGCATAACTGTTCCAGCACGCTTCAGTCTTTTCTGCATACGAATAACTGGCGTTCTTACAACGTCGCGAAGTCGATTTATTTTCTCTTCCATTTCACGCTCACTGTCTGTTATCATTTCGCTCGCATCATCAAGAGAACGATAACGACGATACATCCACGGATCTTCAGAAGTCCATCTCTTCCCTTGTACACCGTACGCTAAACAGTAGTTTTCGAACTCATCCATCTCTTCGCGCATCGCTTCTTTTCTTACGTCTAGTGGATATAAAAGTTCTGTTTTCACACAGCGGAACACTGCATCATAACGCCAATTTCCGCTAATAATCTCTAAAGCCGAACGAATACATTCTACTAGCGGATGATGTGACATCGGGCGTTTTTCATCGATGAAATGCGGGATATTATAATCCGTAAATAACGTTCGCATTACATCGTAATAACTTTCTCCGTTACGAAGAAGGACTGCGATATCTCGGTAACGATAGTCTTCAGTCGCCACAAGTCTTCGAATTTCACGAGCAACACCTTCTACTTCAGCTCGTAAATTAGCTGCTGTACTAATTGTCACACTCGCTTCGCCGTGAAATTTTTCATTTGGACGCGCTTCGTAATGCATTTCTAAATGTGCTAATGCTTGCGAATGAAAACGCGGCTGTTTCATAAGTGGAATTGTTTTTTCAACCTCTATTTTCTCTTCACGCGCTACTTGTTTTATTCTTTCATACGTTAACGTCGTTTCATAAAATAAATCTAGTTCATTCACTGGCTGCGCTAACGTTTTTTCATCTATCGTTAATGTTATTGTTACTCTAGTTCCTAATCTCATTAGCCCTCTAACGATTTCTAACTCTTGAGGAGAAAATGAATGGAATCCATCTATATAAATTTCCGCGCCTTTTACATACTCAGAGTCTGAAAGCTTCTCAATTAATAATTGTAAGTAGTCTTCTGAATCTAAATACTTTCCGATTAAAGCACGTTCAAAATCATCATATAGTAACTGTAAATCATACACTTTATTCGCTAGTAGCTTTTGCTCTGCACTACTGCTATGCGTGTCTAATTGTTGCCACATTTCATATACGTTAGACGGCGTCACATTGTAACGTTTAAACTCAGCAATCATACTACCAAGATGTTCAAAGAAACCGTTTTGCTCCGCTGCTTTTTGAAACACAGATAGTCCATCTTTACGAGATTCTACAATTTTACGAAGCAACATATGTACACCAGCTTCATCAATATGAAGACGACTCGCTCCGCCAACTTCTTGCAGCACCTTCCACGCTAATCGCGAAAAACTAAAAACTTGTGCCCGAATAGAACCTCTTACATCTTCGCTCCCAATTAACGCCTGCTGCGTTTGGAATGTCATCTGTTCTGGCACAAGATATAATATTGTTTTCCCTCTTGGGCGCTGTTTTAACTCTTCTTGCACTTCGTGTAAACAAAGTGTACTTTTTCCACTTCCAGCTCTACCAATCACAAATCGAAGTGACATGAAACCCCACCTTTCACTTACATAACGAACGTTAGTTTGCTATCACAATTGTATTATAGGACGATAAAAAAGACAAACATACTCGTTTGTCTTTTCCTTATACTTCATTTTATTATATCAGCCTTTTGAAAAATTCGTTTGTACCTCTTGAATCGGCCAATATCGTAAATCAACTTTACCGACAACTGTATCAGCTTTCACAAAACCGAAGTGCCTACTATCCCAGCTACCAAGGCGGTTGTCACCAACTACAAAAATAGAACCGGGTGGTACAAACTTTTCTTTCGTTAACTCTTCTAGTTTAAAATCGCCTGTTAATTGCCGTCCATTTGTCTCTTTCTTATACGTCTCTAAATAAGGTTCATCCACGAATTGTCCGTTTATATATAATTTATCATGCTTATATTCGATATGATCCCCAGGTAAACCGATAATCCGCTTTACATAGTCCTCTTTTTTATTCGCATGAAAAACGACGACATCAAATCGATTCAAGTCCCCTACTTGATAACTCACCTTATTCACAACGAGCATATTTCCATCTTGCAATGTCGGCATCATTGACTTCCCCTCTACAACGTACGTTGAAAAGAAAAACGTTCGAAAAAATACAGCTAATAGTACACCAATTAAAATTGTTCTTACCCACTCTAGCCCTTCTTTTTTCAAAGTTTTCTTCATTCGCTTCTCCCCTCGCCCTTTAATGATGAAGCTTATCTTTACAAAGAAGACTTTTCCTAATGTAGTTCTAACTTTACTTCAATTTTTTTACCGACATACCATAAAATAAAAATAACAACGCCCACAATAACCGATTTCACCGGCTTATGAATAAATGACGCTAAATCATGACCGATATACGTTAAAATAAAGATCATAACAAGCTTTCCAAATGCTAATGCTAGTCCAAACTGTTTTACGCTAATGCGAGACAAACCAGCTACAACATTTATAAGCGCAGATGGTGTGAACGGAAAACAAAATATAACAAAGATTGGCGCGAACCCTTTTCTTTCAATCCATCCCATCGCTTTTCGCACTCTCTCATGCTTATTTACAAAAGAAAAGAAACGACTTCTTCCAAAGCTACGAATAATGAAAAATACAAGCATTGCACCAATTACTGACCCAATCCATGAATAAAGAAAACCGAACCAAAAACCAAATGCAACAGCATTCGCCAACACAAACACAATGAGTGGCAATGCCGGAATAAGCGCCTCTATCATCGGTAAGCCAATACCGAGAAGCGGTCCGAACGCACGATAACTTTCAACAATATGATCCATATTTTCTGGTGAAAAATACTCTTTGATCGTTTGAAAATCCATTCTACACTTTACCCCTTTACTCTAATTACTACCTCTACTGTATCATCGCTTAAATGAAAGAGGAAATGGTAGATACGACATATGGAGATGTATTTATTAAAGTTTCCATATCATTCGCTAGAATTCCTTCATTATTATGCTATGATAATCTTTCAATATTCGACAAGACATGAGAATAATTTAGACACCACGCACAGATTATAACTTAACGGTTACATATTATAAAAAAGAAGAAACTACAGAAAGTGTCAATCTGTAGTTTCAAAAAAACCTTACTACGCGTAAGGTTATTTCTACCTGTATGGAAATGAGTAATGACAAATAATTGTTATACCTTCAAACAATTCTCCTTTTCTAATGACTAGTTCTTACAAGAAACTTTTTTAGTAAGCGTATACTATCAATCACGATAAGTATTAATAAATATAAGAAAGATAGTATTAATACTGTACTTGGAATAGGTAACATTCGAAATTTGTATAAAAACTTATCAATCATATATATATCTTGCTCATTCGTTATAGTAGTAGGAGTGAATATAAGGTGCTCTTGCCAATTATCTATCCAAGTTAAATCAACTGCGGAAAATTGCATTATTCCTAACCACAAGTAAAGAAAAATCGGTATGAGAACCATATATTGTAAACTATGTAATATCTTTTTTTCCTTCTTACATTCAATAATTTGAAAGACAATAAGTGTCAGTACGTACACAATCGATAGAAGAAATACTATGGTGACAACTGGTTGAATTGAAAAAGCAAATAGCAATTTATCAATTTCACTAATTTGACTATATTCTGTTGCATTTTGAGGCGTAAAAATAAAATGTTGTTTATCAGCACCTATCATTAACTGACTGCCAACGAAACCAGTAAACATAAAGGTAAGAAATAATATAGGCAAAACAAGAATATATTGCGCCCAAAATAACATGGTCCTTTTCAACATAACAGCCCCCTTTTTTATATAATAAGGAAAGAACTATCCTGTATACCGCGAATATAAAACGATATATAATCACACTACATTAAGTATATTTAGGAAAATAACCCTTATATTGTAATTATATATATCACCTTAAGTTATTAGAGAACGAAAATTCAGGAAATTAACCTTGTTTTATTTATGAATCTTACCGTGCAAATAGTATATATAACAAAATCAAAAAGGATGAGTCTCCCCATCCTTTTCCTCTCACACTTCGCCTTCCTTCACAAAATACACTTTCTCATATGCTGGTGTTAATTTAGATTCTTCATTTTTATCAATCTCTTTAAAGCAAGGATTTCCTTGTTTTTTCTTACGATCTTCATACTCTGTCCGCAATTTCGCTGTACGATTTTGCTGATTTTCAAAGCTACTTTTTGACATTTCTAGTTTCACAGCGAAACCATTTATAAATCTAATAATAAGATTTCCATCTTTTAATTCTTTATTATCTTCAATATGAAAATGAGATAACCACGCACACTCTTTTCGAGAATAAGAATACGTAGGGAAAAAATAAAGTTGATCTGTCGGGCTAATTGCGATAGGAGCTTTATGTGTAATACGAGTTAACTCCTTCGTTCCTTCTTTTCTTCCAAAGAAACTAGAACCATGCTTCCGGCAACTTCTCTCTATAATATCAAGAGGCTTTTGAAATACGAAAAAAGAATCTTCCATTTCTACAATTCGCGTAACAACTTTCTTTTCTCCTAGAACAACAGGAAGTAAGGCCATTGTATTTTTGCTTACAACATAGTTTTCGACATAACGTTCTACTTTACTTTCCATAGTCTACTGTCTGCTACTACAAATATAGGCAAATGTATATCCTTAGAGTATGTAGTTTTTGCACGCTAAGAATACTTTTATCTATACTCGCTCTTTTGTTAGTAACAGATTTTTCACCTCTCTTTTTTTAATTTTCGATTGCTATTTAATTTCCCTTCTTCATTTCCCTTTTATAGTAGCACCTACGAAAAGGAAATGGTTTACATTATGCGATTCTTTACAAATACTTATAATAAATCAAATATAATACAAATTTGTTAATAATGATATGTGAATATTAAAGGAATAATCTGTATAAAAAAAGGATTCTATATACGAAAAAAGAATTTATATCATTTGTAATATGTTTAACACATTCCCCTTTTCATATAATTACAGCAATTAATTTTGCTATAATTAAAATATAAATCAAATATACGGAGGTCTCTCATGGAAGAAAAGCAAGATCATCCAACAATTCAAATGAAAAATAGTAGCATTGTTATCGTAAAAAATTCAGCGAGTATTATATTCGGTTTATTTTTTATTTTACTGTTCTTCGCGAAGCCTTTTCGTAAATCTAAATGTCCAGAATGCAAGAAACGTGAAAAGAAAAAAGCTGTGAAAGAACACTAAAAGGCCTTCCTTTACGGGAAAGCCTTTTTACATACTGATTACCATTTCCTTCATTCTTCTTCACCCTCAAAAAAACCTACTATTTTTTCTTCCAAGATTCTCTGTATCTCTTTCAACCTGTACTATGATTATATATGGTTCTTGATCTAAATACCGAGAATGAGACTTCCTCAAATCAATTACCGTCACTTTATCATTTTCATAAGTTTTCGAGTACGCCTTTATTTCTTCAATCGTACTTTTTAGGCTGTCTTTATTACTAATATAAATATCGTATATCTCAACAACAAAAAAAAGGATGGCATAAGCCATCCTTTTTTCTATAATAAACTATAAAATTATAGTTTGATTACGTTTTTAGCTTGAGGTCCACGATTGCCATCTTCGATTTCGAAGCTAACTTTTTGGCCTTCTTCTAAAGATTTGAAACCATCAGTTTCGATTGCAGAGAAATGTACGAATACATCGTTTTCGCCTGGAACTTCGATGAAACCGAAGCCTTTTTCGTTGTTAAACCATTTTACTTGTCCTGTAACTGTCATAATTATTTCCTCCTACGAAAATACATTTTATTTAGTCTTCATGTATAAAAAAAGAATCCACACATTATCAAATTCGAAACATAAACTAGTTCTCACATACTTTTTCCCGTTTGTTTTCGGCATTTGATAATATATGGATTGCTTAATTTAATTATTCAACTGGTATTATCATAACACACTTAAAATAGAATGTACAATCTTTTTAAAAATAAAATTTCTAAATTTTAGTATTTCTTATAAAATATAACCACACCTATTCTAATAAGGAGGCGTATATGGCAGAAATAATCCCTGAAAAAACATTAAAGAGAATTGAAAAAGATATTGAAAATAACAACCTTGGAAAAGCAAGAGATAGATTACACGGATTAATCACTACTTATCCGAATGAATTAGTACTTAGGAAAAAACTCGGTGACATTTACTTTACATTACAATACCCAGAAATGGCTGGACGGTATTGGTATCTTGAAAAAGAGAAAACAGATGTTATGCACGCGGCATGTCTACAATTTGAAAAATCGATGGGAAACGACTCTTATCATATTGTACGTGCTTTAAAATTCAAAGGAGATTATAACATTATTACAGGACTACAAACCGAACGTCCCTTACAGCCATTGCAGAAAAAAGTGATAGAGGAACTAATTGATGATTATGAAGAAACATGGAAAGACAAACTATTTACATGGGGCTGTCTATCATTATTCGCATTCCTTCTTTTTACTGCTATCGTTGGTATATTCACTATATTGGATTGGATATTTTAAATAGAAGTGAACGTCCCACAATACGACGACAAATAAAATCACATCAACTTTCCGACAAAGTTTAACAATGTCAGCGACGTAATAATAAATAAGAAAAGTGCCCCAAAATTTTTTTTGGGGCACCTACTTATACCTTTATTTCGTAAACTGTTCTTCTTCTGTGGATCCTTTTAGAGCAGTCGTTGATGAAGTACCGCCTGTAATTACTTGTGCTACTTCATCAAAGTATCCTGTTCCTACTTCGCGTTGATGGCGCGTTGCAGAGTAACCGTATTTCTCTGCTGCGAACTCTGCTTGTTGTAATTCAGAGTACGCTGCCATGCCACGCTCTTTATAACCACGCGCTAATTCAAACATGCCGTAATTTAATGAATGGAATCCAGCAAGCGTTACGAACTGGAATTTATAACCGTACGATGCAATTTCTTTTTGGAAGCTTGCAATCGTTTTTTCATCTAATTTTTGTTTCCAGTTAAAAGAAGGGGAACAGTTGTAAGCAAGTAGCTTCCCTGGATATTTCTTATGAATTGCGTCCGCAAAGCGTTTTGCATCTTCTAAATTTGGCTCCGACGTTTCACACCAAACGAGATCTGCATACGGCGCATACGCTAAACCACGTGCAATTGCTTGATCAAGACCTGCTTTCGTATGATAAAACCCTTCTGGCGTTCTTTCACCTGTAATAAACTCTTGATCAACTGGATCGATATCGCTCGTAATTAAATCTGCCGCATCTGCATCTGTTCTTGCGACGATAATTGTTGGTACACCCATTACATCCGCAGCAAGACGTGCCGAAATTAAATTACGCACCGCTGTTTGCGTCGGTAATAATACTTTTCCGCCTAAATGCCCGCATTTTTTCTCTGAAGATAATTGGTCTTCAAAGTGCACGCCAGATGCACCCGCTTCAATCATCCCTTTCATTAATTCAAATACGTTTAACTGTCCACCAAACCCAGCTTCAGCATCCGCCACAATTGGGACGAAATAATCCGTATCACCGTTACCTTCCATATGCTGAATTTGATCAGCACGTTGAAGTGTTTGGTTAATTCGTTTTACAACAGCTGGCACACTGTTCGCTGGGTATAAGCTTTGGTCAGGATACATATGTCCAGAAAGGTTCGCATCTGCCGCTACTTGCCAACCGCTTAAATAAATTGCTTTTAATCCAGCCTTCACTTGTTGCATCGCTTGGTTTCCTGTTAATGCCCCAAGTGCATTAATATAATCTTCTGTATGAAGTGATTTCCAAAGCTTCTCTGCACCGCAGCGCGCTAACGTATGTTCAATATCAATCGATCCGCGCAGACGAATTACATCTTCAGCTGTATATGGACGTGTTATCCCTTTCCAGCGCGTATCTAATTCCCAGCTTTCCTGCAATTTATCAATTCTTTCGTTTTTCATATGTTCCATCCCCTTTTCTTGTTTCTTATAAAATTTCATAACCCGGTAATGTTAAAAACGGCATGAACTCGTTATTACGAACAAGGTTTGTAAACAGTTTTGTAGCTTCTTCAAATCTCCCCTTATTAAATGCTTCCTTACCAATCTCTCTTTCTATTTTTGCTAGTTCTTCTTCTTTCAATTCTTCCATTAATTTAAAAGTGATATTACGGCCATCACTTAGCTTTCCACCCTCATGACGAATCCACTGCCATACTTGTGCTCTTGATATTTCTGCTGTTGCTGCATCTTCCATTAAGTTATAAATTGGAGCTGCTCCCCGCCCGCTTAACCAAGATGCAATATATTGAATACCGACGTTAATATTCGTGCGAAGACCACCTTCTGTAATCGTTCCCATCGGTACTTCTAATAAATCCTTTTCTGTTACACGTATTCCTTCACGCTTTCTAAAAATTTGATTTGGCGTTTTCATTATGTGATTAAATACTTCCATTGCAACCGGTACAAGTCCCGGGTGGGCAACCCAAGTCCCATCATGACCGTCTAAAGCTTCGCGCTCCTTATCAGCACGCACTTTCTCGAAAGCTGCCTCATTTGCTTCTGGATCATTTTTAATTGGGATTTGCGCCGCCATCCCTCCGATTGCTGGCGCATTACGACGATGACACGTTTGAATAACTTTCAAAGAATACGCGCGCATAAACGGCGCTGTCATCGTGACTTGCGCTCTATCCGGAAGTAAAAATTCATTATGATTACGGAAGCTCTTTAAGAAACTAAATATATAATCCCATCGTCCGCAGTTTAAACCAGCAGAATGATCTCTTAGTTCATACAAAATTTCATCCATTTCAAATGAAGCGTGAATCGTTTCTATTAACACAGTCGCTTTAATCGTTCCGTTCGGAATACCGATATACTTTTGAGCGAATACGAAAACGTCATTCCATAATCTTGCCTCTAAGTAACTTTCCATTTTCGGTAAGTAAAAGTATGGGCCACTTCCTTTTGCTAAAAGCGTCTTCGCATTATGGAAAAAGTACAAACCAAAATCTACTAAACTGCCAGACATGTTCTTGCCGTCAACTTGCATATGTTTTTCTTCTAAATGCCACCCTCTCGGACGCACAATTAATACAGCTGTTTTACTATTTAAACGATATTCTTTTCCGTGTTCATTTTTATGTGAAATCGTTCCCTTATTCGCATCTCGTAAGTTAATTTGACCTTCGACAGCATTTCTCCAAGTTGGTGCATTCGAATCTTCAAAGTCTGCCATAAAAAGATGTGCTCCTGAATTTAAAGCGTTAATGACCATCTTTCTATCCACCGGCCCAGTAATCTCCACGCGGCGATCCTCTAAATCTTTCGGAAGCTGGGCAATTGTCCAATCCCCTTCACGTATATGCTTTGTTTCTTCTAAAAACGTAGGAAACTCCCCTGCATCAATTCTTTTTTGTTTCTCCACACGCTTTTTTAAAAGTTCCGTGCGGCGTTCATTGAAATTTTCATGCAGTTCCTTTAAAAAACTAAGCGCCTCAGGTGTCAATATTTCGTTGTACGCTGGTAACATTTCTCCGGCCAGTGTAACCCGTGAAGTTTGCGTCGACATATTAGCATCCCCTTCTTAAACTGTCTTATAACAGATTTGATTTTATGTTTTATATTATATAACAAATCTTCAGAAAAGGAAGTTTTTTTTGAAAATTTAATCACTTTTTTACAAAACTGTATTCTTCCACCGGCATTACACATAAAAAAGAAGCCAGTGTTATACAACACCGGCTCCTTTTTTATTATTTATTCAAACATTGAGTTAAATAAGAACTGTGCATATTGTTCACGTGTTACTTTCATGTTCGGAGCGAAGTTACCCTTTCCATCTCCTACTGAAATACCATTTGAACCTACTGCATTAATCGCATTTTCTGCCCAATGTCCCTTTGGTACATCTTTAAATCCTGCTGGTCCTTGTACCTGTAACCCAAATGCTCTCGTAAGAACTTGCGCCATTTCTGCACGTGTTAACGTAGCTTTTGGTCTGAAGTTTCCATTCTCGTCACCTGTAAAGATACCTAATTCTGTTACTGCTAAAACTTCAAAAGGAAACATCGTTGAGTTGTCATCAACAATATCATTATACGGGCTTTCTAATACCTCATCTTCACCAAATTGTTCATCAAGATCTAGTGCGCGATAAATTAAAGCGGCTACTTGTTCACGATTTACGTTATGTCCAAAACCGAACACACCATTTCCGTAACCAAGCATAATTTCATGTTCTGCTAAAGTTTGAATTGCTTCATAAGACCAATGTCCTGCTGGTACATCTTTAAATGTAACAGGAGCAGCTTGTTGTTTCACAGCTACTTCAGCATTTGCTGTAGTACCTTGTCCGCTTAATCCAATTCCACCCATAATTGTTAAAGCTGTTGCTACTTTTAAAATCTTTTTCTTCACTGTATTCTCTCCCTAAAAAAAACATATTTTTTCTAATATAAAGAATTTATGGAAAAGTAACAATACACTTATCCATATAATGTTTGTCTAATTTGTGAACTGTATTTCACATACTTATCTTTATACTTAATTAACAATAAAGTTACTAAACCGTACTTTTTCCTCATAAAAAGTAACTATAATTAACCTGTTTTTTCCATAAATACTAACCACCGAACTATGAACAGCAGAATAAATATACAGATAAACAATTTAAAATAAGAAAAAAGCGCGTAATTTCCGCGCTTTTTTTTAAAGAAATATGATATATTAATATAATTTTATTTTTCTTGTACTATATTTTTAAAAACTTCCGTTTCATGTTATTCATCTTTCAAATTAAAATTAATAATAGCTTTATTTAAAAATGTTGCATATTGCTCACGTGTTACAACTTTATTTGGTTCAAACTTTCCATTCCCTGTTCCTACTATGACATTATTAGCTTGCAGAGCACTAATTGCATTTTTTGCCCAGTAATTATTTGGTACATCTTTAAATGTATGCTGTTGCTTCGCTTCAAAGGAATATGTCTGTGTAAGAACTTGCGCTACCTCTGCACGTGTTATTGTTTCTCTAGGTCTAAAGTTCCCCTTCTCATCACCTTTAAAAATACCGCGCTCTGTTAATGCTAAAATTTCATTTGGAAACATTGTTGATCTTTCAGAAATATCCTTATAAGGATTTTTTAATGGGCCTTCATGTTTTATATTAAGTGCGCGATACAGTATTGTCGCCACTTGTTCACGGGTTACATTATCACCTACACCAAACTTTCCATTTCCATAACCTAGCATAACTTTATGATACGCCACTTCTATAATATATTCATATGCCCAATGGTCTACTGGAACATCATCAAATACAATCATTTCTGGATATTCTTCTGCTTTTATATTAGGAACATTTGCGCTTACCAATACTCCACCCATAATAGTCGCTGCCGCCATTATACGGAACATTTTTTTCTTCATTGTCCTCTCTCCTTCATTTCCACTTTATTAAAAGTGGAACATAATAGACTAAATTCTTTTCCCATATTACATATGCTGCATTTGCAAACCGTATGTAATATATTGCATTTTTAACATCTATTATTTTGAAGATTACTAGGTGAGCCAATTCGCTCTCAATTCCAATTGGTATTCTGAATCGCATGCAAATCATTTGAAGAAATATTCTTATCTTTGCGCTCTAGTTTCTCTGTTTGATTTTCAAAAAGGATAAACAAAAGCTTTTGCAAAGATGTTATATATACAATATTCTACTATCTACTAATCAAGTCCTTCACTTATAAAAATTTCACTTTATAGACAAAAAAAGCGCAAATATCATATTTGCGCTTTTTTCGAGCTTCATAGATTAATCATTTGCGTAGAATCTATGAAGTGCATTATTTAAGAACTTCGCATACTGTTCAAGGGTTACAAGTTTTTCTGGTTCAAATAAACCATTACCCGTTCCAACTATAGCTTTATTAGACTGTAAGGCGCTAATCAAATCTTTAGCCCAATGATTTTCTGATATGTCATTTCACTTTTCATACAAAAGGTACAAATATGATCTATTTGCACTTTTACTACATAATAATGTAGCTCTTATTTATTCCATTTTCCCTGGCGAATTATCGATTGCCTTTTTTAAGGATTTCGCAAATTGTCCGCGTGTTACAAGCATTTCAGGTTCAAATTTCCCAGCGCCTGTTCCTGCTACAACGTTATTAGATTGCAGCGCACTAATCGCATCTCTTGCCCAATAATCCTCTGATACGTCTGTAAATGTATGATGTCGTTTTGCTTTCAGATTATATGCTTTTACCAAAATTTGCGCTAGTTCCGCACGAGTTAACGTATCTTTTGGACGGAAGTTCTGATTTTCGTCTCCTTTAAAAATACCGATCTTTGTTAAGTGTAAAATTTCATAAGGAAACATTGTTGATTTCCCGTCAATATCTCCATATGGATTTTCAATATGTACATTTCGTTTCAAATCTAGTGCGCGATACAGTACTGCTGCTGCTTGTTCACGGGTTACATTATCTTCTACACCAAATTTCCCATTTCCGTAGCCATACATAATCCGGTAATATACTAAATTCATAATTTCATTATAAGCCCAATGATCATTTGCTAAATCATCAAATTTCAGCATAATATCAGGTGGAGGTGGAGATTGTTGAATTCCATCTGTATTTGCTGAAACAATATTACCGCTAACAAATATCCCCCCTATTAAAGTTAATGATGTCGCTATCTTGAATAACTTTTTCATCTCTCTCATCCGCATCTTCCTTTATTTTCCTACTTTCATATTGTACAAAAAATAAGAAAATTCTCAATACGATAGGAGGTAATTTTTCACACTTCATAATACGTATTTTCTTTTACCACTACTTTTTCATCCCTCGTTTTTCGAAAAGTAAACGCCATTCCTACAAATATAAGAATAATCCCTACAATTTGCATACTAGTCGGTCTAAAACCGGTAAAGATCGTATCTAACAAAATTGCAACAGCAGGATCTAAAAACACTAATACAGAAATAAGTCTCGTCGGTAAATCTCTTAAACTGTCAAAAAATAAGTAATATACAAACCCAGTATGTATAAGTCCTGTCGCAGTAATCATCATCCAGTTCATCTCTGTTAATCCTTGAAAATGTCCGAAATCTACGAATGGTAGCAATAAAAATATGCCTAAAAACGTTTGTAAAAATGTCATCGCATATGCACTCGTATGCTGAATCCCCTTTCCTAGTAACGTGGTAAAAGCATAAAATAAAGCCGCAAGAAGTGCCCATACCATTCCAGATGACATTAATTTCTCAAGCGACATACTACCGTCCACTCCAGCTACTAACACTGTGCCGATAAAACAAATAACAATGGACATAACAGCAAATACTGTTAGCCTCTCTTTAAATACGATACTACCGATCATTAATACGATAATTGGAGCGAGATGATACACTGAAATCGCAATTGTAATCGACATGAGTTCAAACGCTTTAAATAAAAACACCCAGTTAAAAACGAGAAATACGCCACACGCTAATATTTGCACAATTTCTTTTTTATTCCATTTCTCATTTTTATATTGTCCTGTTGCAAACCAACATAGCGTTAAAAATAAAGTCGCACAAATACAACGAATAAATACTAATTCAAAAGATGGTAAACCCGTTTGGACAGAAAAAAATCCAATCGATCCGAAAATAGACATCGAAAGGATCATTTTTATAGCCGGCATTGATTTTGAATGAAACAATTTTCTCCTCCCCCTACAATCATCTCTTTATAAACTAAAAATTCTAAAAACATTACATATCATTATATATCACAATTGAAAAACTGTAAAAAAATAGAATGTAAAAAGTAGAATTCACACCAAATCTTCATAATAAAAAAATCATCCTTTATTTCTTATAAAGGATGATTTTTTTGCTATTTATTCAGAGGAATTTCACTATATATAAACTTAAATATACTATTTTTGAAGAGTAAATTGTGAAACAATCTGCTTTAATCCTCCTGCTACGCTATGCAGATGCTCAATTGAAACTGAGATTTCTTGAACTGATTTTTCTTGCTGTTGAATAGACTCTTTTACCCTATCAGTTCGATCAGATGACCTTTGAGAAATTTGCGCCATGTCTTCTGTAGAAGCAGAAATCTCCTCACTACTCGCTGCAATTTCATCTGTAGACATAGATACCGTTTGAATTTGCTCAGATACTTGCTGCACTTTTTCTGTAATTGTTCCAAATACTTTTTCTGTATGCATTACTACTTGAGTACCTGCCTGCACCTCATTATCTACTTTCCCCATCATATGTACCGTATGGTTCGTTGTTCCCATAACTTGAGTAATAAGCTTCTCAATTTGTTTTGCAGAATCACTAGATTGTTCTGCTAATTTTCGCACTTCATCTGCCACAATTGCAAATCCTCTACCACTTTCTCCAGCACGTGCAGCCTCAATTGCGGCGTTTAATGCTAATAAGTTAATCTGAGAGGTAATACCTTGCATAACATCAATGATTTTAACAATTTCTTCTGATTGTTCTTTCATAGTCTCTACTTGTTTCACACCGCTATGTACTGAATTTTGGATTGTATCCATCTGTTGAATCATTTGTTTCATTAATTTGTTACCACTCTCTGCATCTAATGCTGATTGAGCAGACAATTCATTTACAGAGGATGATGTATTCACTATGCTCTGCATTCCTTGTGTCAACTCTTCCATCGCACCCGCAGTTTGTTCCATTGCTTGCATTTGGCTCTCTGCGCCATTGGCAACTTCTTCAATATCCATAGTGATTTTCTTTGCTGCACCGCTAGATACTTCTGATGCAGATACTACTCCGTCTGCATGTTGGAATAAAAGCTGAATATTATTCTCTACTTCTTGCATATTTGTTCTTAGCCCTACAATCATCTCGTTAAAATCACTTACTAATATACCTAATTCATCTTTAGCATTATAATCACCATGTACAGTTAAATCTCCCTCTTTTGCTCTTTCCATCATACGACTAACCGTTTGTAAAGGAGCAACTATAAGTTTGCTAATAATATAACTTACTATACATATAATGATTGTAGTAATTACTGCAAGAATGATAAAGGTAATAACGGACCGATCTATCATTTTTTGAGAATCTTTAAATACTTGGTCAGCTAAATTTGAAACATACTCTTCTAAATCTACAGCATAACCAGCTAACTCTACTCCCTTCGGTTTTAAGTCCTTTTGAAATTCGTTTACCATTTGAGATTCATTTGTTCCCTTTGCTTTGTCAAACAACTTCTTATATGTCTCCATATAACTTGGCAAAGATTTCTTCATCTTCTGAAACAGCTCATCCTCTTGCTTACTTAAATTAACGCCATCATCATATTCTTTTAATAAAGAATCATATTTTTTAAGATCCTTTTCAACATTACCAATAATCCCTTCTTTATTTGTCCCCTCATTTTGTGACGTTGTAATTAATTCTAGTAAGTTATATTCTAGTGAATTTTGTGTACGAAGCATTCCTTCTAATAAAACTGCAGAATTTTGATAATCATCTACTACAACCTCTGTATCGTGCTTAATCTTATTAATAGAATTAATTGCTACACAACTCATAATTGCCATGCCCAAAACTGCTAATGAGATAAGTAAGAATAATTTATGTTTCACTTTTAAATTTTGTAAAAAATACATATTTCCACCTTTATTCCTTTATATATAGATTTTTAGAATTTTATAGCTTATTATTTACAAAATCACAATAAAAAGCAATGATAAATATTCCCAATACCAAACTTATATTTCTATAAACAAGAAGTAGCATAATCGCTACTTCTTGTTTTTTTGTTTTTCATATTGTTCAAACGTATGAATTCTTTCGAAAATCGGTGGATGTGTATATAAGAAAAACTTCACTAATGCAGGCGGATTCACTTGGTTTAAGCTCGTCTTTGATAAATATTGAAAAGTTTTCACACCTGATTTTCCATCTTTCGTCATATCTAAAGCGTATTGATCTGCCGCTCGTTCCTCTATACGAGAAACGTAGTTTGTTGCTGGTTGTGCTGCAAAAGATAATAAAGAGGAAATTAAGAAAAATAAAGGTAAAATTGAGAAACATGCTAATTTTGGAATTTGCAGTGTATCTCCCCATTTTCGAATACACATATTTATAATACGACTAATTAAATACATACCTATAAACGATAGCAACACATAGCTCGCAACGCCCCAATATATATGTTTCATAACATAATGCCCTATTTCATGGGCCATAATAAATAAAATCTCTTTATCTTTTAATTGCTTAAGTGTTGTATCCCACATTACAATACGGGCGTTAGGGCCAATTCCCGTTACGTACGCATTTAACGAATTCGTTTTTTCCGACATATTTACTTCATATACGTGTTTAGCTGGAATATCAGCTTTATCTGCGATCGCTAAAATTTTCGTTTCTAATTCCTTATTTTTCAGCGTTGAAAAATCATTATAAAGTGGATCAATTACAACAGGTTGCACAAACGTTAAGAAAATCGTAAACGGAACAGAGAGCGCCCATCCTGCTAGCCACCATCTCTTCGGGAATTTACGGATGAGCCATAACAAAACCGTAACAATGAGTAACATAGTCGCATAGTTCACCCAAAAATCGATGACATGATCTTTTATCCAGCTTTGTGTACTTTGCGTAGATATTCCGTAATCAACGGACACTTTACGCCCGATCCATTGCATCGGTAATGCAAGAACTGTTGTTAGTAGTGATAAATAAAAGAAATAAATCGCAACTTGTAAGACATTTATTTTGGTCGTTTCCTTCGACCATTTCTCAAACTTTTTTGAAATACCGAGCACGAGTACAAATAATAAAATAATCCATTCAAGAGGCGTCGCTAAAAAGAACAGTAAATTTTTCACACGCGAATAATCTTGACTTAGCGTAAGCTCCCTCGCATTCATAAAAGTTTCTGGATCTGCACTCGTTCCTTTATACATGTCCGGAATGAGTTCATGATTCCATCCAAATAAATACCAATATATAAGTAACGCAAACCCAACGTACAAAAAAAGCGACCACCCAATAACTTTCCTCACGCTATTCCCTCCTCTATGCTGCCTGTCTATTATTATTGTAAGTTCGTACTTTCAAAATTAGAACAAGCTAATCGTGATAATTGCTCTAGCTCGTTCAATTTACATAAAAAAACTCTTCTATTACAAGAAGAGTTTCACCGGCTCATAATCTGGTATAAGAAATGTACTTACAAACCAGTGCCTTTTACATATCGTATATATTCATAGTCCTTAAAATCCTTCTTAAGGAAGTACATCTATTAACAAACTAAAATCTTGCAAAGAAAAAGAACTATATTTCATAATACCTTGTACAGTTAAAAGTAAAATAAGACCCATCACACACATATAATTAATACTTTCTTCATGCTTTTTCTCAGCAACTACTCCGCCCGTTATGCATAAAATCCCTAATAAATGGAGCGCTAAATACATAAAAAAGTAAGCTTCCTCCCAGCGAAGAACAACATTTACTGTCGTAATCAATACTAAACTCAGTACAATCAAATAAAAAAACTTATTTGACGATATTGTTTCATTCATATAATTTTATACATCCCTTTCAAATTTCGAATTAATAATGATTTAGTTTTCATAAAGTGAAACTTTAATCAGTGGGGTTTTGTTCATCCCCACTGATTATTAGTTGAACCAATCGGGCGTTTACGGACAGTTAATCTCCCACCTAACTTCTTTGCTCCAGTCGAATTTTGAGGTGGGAGTTTTACTACCCGCAAATAGCGGGATAAAATCAAAGTCCCCATCACTTTCTCCAACATTTTATGGGTCCTAACATAATTCGCTTCATTTCTACATATTGTCTGAAGATGCGCTTCATCATTTCTTCTATAATAAAGCTGACTATTATTAATGTCCCTAACACGATAAAAAGAAAAATAATATTTCCTGTATCATTATTGATGGAAAAGTACTTATATCTAATAGAAGTACAATAATCTATCATTTCCTTCAATATTTTCTCAAACGTCTTCTCTACCTTATTTATCTCCTATTATACTTGAAAAGTTCTTCTCCCTCTCCGCATATATAACAGGCACTTCTTTACTCCAATATTTGCGATTCACAAATAAAAAGATGAGCACTAAGTTTAATCCTGTCATAAAAATAATTAATCCTGGAAAGAATGTCGTATAGTTCGAAAAATCGGCAAAACTCATTATCTTTTCTCTACTTACTAAAAAAGAAGAACTAAGCACAAGCGCATTGTTTAACATATGAATAGCAATTGGCATGAGTAAGCTTTTCGTACGAATATATACAATTGATAGTACGATGCTAAACACAACTGCACCAAGGAAATCAACATGTAAGCAAGCAAATAAAAGTGCTACAACGACCATTGCTATACTAGTACCCCATTTTGCCGCAAAACGCTGCAGTAAAAACCCTCGAAAAACAAACTCTCCGACAATAGGCGCGATAAATACAACCCTAATAAATTGAAATACATATCCCCCGGTACTATCTATAATCGGTTCATGCAAGGCATTCATAATAAAATCTGGTGTAATCCATGCAAAGCTGTACATATATAAAATAAGATAGCCGTAACTAAACATACAAAGTATAATCGCGATGTACAAAACTTGCACTAGGTTAAATGTTTCGTTTCTATTAATAAATAATGAAAATGAAACACGATGCTTTCTATATCCGTAAAAAAGCCATATTATTGGAAGGATATAAAATATAAGCATATTTATAAAAGATGAATTCTGTATATGAAATGTATTTTCTAGCACTTCATTACTACTTCGTGCTATTAAAATTAGTAATGCAAATACAATTAAAAAATATCTAGCTCGCATCGTTTGAAACGGATTCACATTCATCTCCTCCCCATGTTACTTTTATCATATCATTTGAATCTTAATTTTTTGTGAAAGAAAACCTTAAAATTCCCTTAAAAATTCCATAAGTTACAAAAAGATGATATGATATTCGAGGAAATTAGGAGGGATTCATATGTATCACGCAAATATTCTACTCATTGATGATGAAACAGCAATTTTACAATTACTAACTACCATTCTTGAAAAAGAAGGTTTTTCTCATATTACAACTGCAACATCTGCGGAAATAGCCTTATCTCTCACCGAGCAAAACAATTACGATTTAATTATTTTAGATGTAATGCTTCCTGGACAATCCGGTTTTGACATTTGTCCAATCCTTCGCCAAAAAACGGATTGCCCTATCTTCTTCCTAACAGCAAAAACATCTGATGTAGATAAAGTTTCCGGATTTTCATACGGTGCGGATGATTACATTACGAAACCATTTAATCCACTAGAAGTAGTCGCTCGTATGAAAGCTCAACTCCGAAGACATATGAAACAAAACATACAAGAACAAAGAATATACTCCTTTTCTTTTGGGAGATTTGAAATTGATCAACATTCTGCGGAACTAACAGTAGATGGAAACGTTGTCGAATGTTCCGCTCAACTCTTTCAACTACTACTATTCTTTTGTGAGAATCCGAACTACGTATTTTCGAAGGAAGAATTATATGAAAAAGTTTGGGGAGCACCTGCCTATAATGGAGATGATAATACTGTTATGGTTCACATTCGAAAACTACGTGAAAAAATTGAACAAGATCCAAGTAAACCAGAATACATAAAAACAGTTCGTGGACTTGGCTATAAGTTCATTACAAAGTAGGTTAAAGATATGAATTTTAATAAACGACTTATAATCCAGTTTATTTTACAACACGTTTTTGTCTTAGTTACGTTACTTATCGCAGTAATTGCTTCTTTTTCTTATTTAATTTTTCTTCTTAATAGTACTTTATATGAACCTAATATTTCTGATTATGATACCTTTACAATCTCCGAATATATTTCTTCTGAAGACAATAACATTACTTTAAAATCTGAGGTAAAAGATTTAATAATAGAAAAGAGTGATTGGCTTCAAATTGTAGATGAAGATGGAAAGGTCCTTTACAACTTTAATACGCCTAACGATGTTCCTACCTCTTACACAAAGACATCCTTACTTACGTATTTACAGAATAGCAGCAATAATATTTATAAATTTAACTATTGGGAAATTAAATTAGAAAAGAAACCAGTGATCGTTATTTACGGTGCCAAACTAAAAAGTAATGCATTACTAAAAATGATACAACAAGGACACCCTTCTTTATCATTAAATGAATTTGCATTAACTGAACAAGAAAAACAATTACTTTCTAAAGAAAAAGCAACACTGCAAATATTTAATAACAATGGCGAAGAAGTTTTTTCCTATCCAACTGGGAAGAAAAAAACATTTTCGGCTATAAAAACGGCTCTTAATGAAAAAGAACCGTGGAATTATAAAGAAAATACATCTAGTTTTTACGATTCAAATAGCGGTCATCTCGTCGTTGTATCCGCCCCAAACGCTCATTATTATCCAGATGATGAATTAGATGATATATTTACCAAGAAACTTCTAATCGGATGCAGCTTAATCCTCCTTATTGTGTTTGCTTATTTAGTCATTCTTTCAATTTGGTATGGAAATAAGTTTGGAAAGCCTTTATTACACACGATGCGCTGGCTTAAAAACATAGCCGGAGGAAAATATGAAGAACCTGTTAGTAAAAAAGGCAAACCTGTTCGGTTTCGGCGCTCTGGTAAAGAAAAATGGTCATTCCGCATATTTAAAGATGTTACAAACTCACTAGAGCACCTTTCTATTACTTTGAAAAAGAACGATGCAATGAGAAAAGTACTGCAACAAACACGTGAAGAGTGGATTACCGGCCTGACGCATGATCTAAAAACACCGCTTAGCTCTATATACGGCTATGCATTATTACTAGAATCGAAGCAATATAATTGGACGGATCAAGACATTCAACAATTTGGCCATGTAATGAAAGAAAAATCTCAATATATGACTACATTAATTGACGACTTAAGCTTAACATATCAATTAAAAAATGATACTCTTCCTGCGCAACACGTAAATGTTGAAATTAATCAGTTCGTCCGAAAAGTACTATTACAATTTATTAATAACCCGACACTACAAAATCAAAACATTGAATTCGTGCCAAGTTCAAGCAAAATCCAATATTTTATTGAAGAAAAATGGTTCCAACGTATTATCGAAAACCTACTCGCAAACGCTGTAAAACATAATAATGAAACGACAAACGTAATCGTAAAACTTTCGCAAAATGCAAATTCATTTACACTATCTATTTCAGATAATGGAAAAGGTATGGATGATAAAACGAAAGAACTTCTATTCGAGCGATATTACAGAGGAACGAATACAGAAGAAAGCAACATCGGAACTGGACTTGGTCTCGCCATTACAAAACAGCTCGTTCATGCCCATAACGGAACGATTTTCATTGATAGTGAAGTTGGAAAAGGAACGACGATTATACTTGTGTTTCCATTTAGTTCGTAGGAAAAGGTGCTTTTATAAAGCACCTTTCTCTTTTCGGAGCAGCGCGCTAGTAAATGAAATTATATCGACTTAACTATAAAATACAACAATAGTAGCAACCTATTAATAAAAGAAGACCGTCCAAAAATACCTTTTGAACGGTCTTTCTTTCTATTATTTCTTCTTCACCGGTATCCAAAGTTCAATTTGAGCGAACTCACTTTTGTCTGCATGGGAACGTTCATCGTATAGCTCAAACTCATTAACGCCGCAATGTTCGTATCCTGAATGCGGGAACCATTCTGAGAATACTGCATTCCACGTTTGGTGAATAGACGATACCATTTCTTCATGAGGAACTTTCGGCGTTGTAAATACTGCATATGTCGCCGCTGGGAATGTACGCTTTGCAACTGCATTTGGTACATTTTCAAAGTCTGTAACTTCCATTCCGATAATATAAGTGAAGTCCCCTGTTTCTAAATTAAAATCAGTACATAATCCAAGTTCTACCCATTGGCTCGTATCTTTACGATTCGGAATCGTCGTTCCAAGATCTTTTTGTAAATATTCTTGCCAAAATGCTGGAATGTCTTGATGGTTTTTTCCTTCTTTACTTGTAGTCTTCAGCTCATAACCCGCCATTAAAAATTCTGGTTTATTTACAATACGATATTCCATTTGTATGCCCCCTAAATATGGATTTAATTTTCTTTGTTTTACATTCACTCTATAATACATTGGTGTTTCGATTTCTTGTTTTCGATATTCACTTGGTGTCATTTGAAATAATTTTTTAAAGGCTCTCGTGAACGTTTCGTGAGATTGAAAGCCATGCTCAAATGCGATATCAATAACTTTTTCATCCGTGTGAGAAAGTTGATAAGCTGCCCGGGCTAACCTCCTCTTTCGAACATACTCCATTACTGTATCGCCTACTAACGCCTGGAATACACGATGAAAATGCGACTCAGAAAAACCTGCAACACGTGCTAAATTACGCAGCGTTTGTTTTTCCATTACATCTTCCTCAATATAATCAATTGACCTTTGAATTTGTGTTTCATAGCTTTCCATCTCTGTTCACCCGCCTTATATGTATTATGATAAAAGAGAATCCTATCCAATTCTTGACGTTTTTTACTATAATTCCATAAAAATTGTAACTTTTTTATATGTATTTCGTTGTTATGTATGAAGGGAGGGAAATGTAGTGAAACGCAAACAATCATTAGAAGAAATTTACTCCGAGCATATGCAAGATTTATTTCGCTATCTTCTCTCCCTAACCGGAGATTCTCATAGTGCTGAAGATCTCATGCAAGAAACATTTTACCGAATGCTCGTCCATATTGACTATTATAAAGGAGAAGAAATTAGGCCGTGGTTATTTACAATCGCCTACAACGCCTTTATCGATTGGTACCGAAAAGAAAAGAAGTATAAAACAACGCAAATTGAAGAATTCCATTTACCAAACGTGCCAAGTACAGAACACTCTTATTTCGTAAAACATGAGATTGCTAGTTGGTTACAAAGTATATCCTCTCTTCCGCTCGAAAGACGAAATGTGTTACTACTACGAGATTACTACGGATTCTCTTATAAGGAAATAGCAGAAATGACTGGTCTCTCGTTAGCAAAAGTAAAAATTGAATTACACCGAGGACGAAAAGAAACGAAAAGCATAAAGGAGTGATACAGATGGGTTGTGCAGAGTTTAAAAAACTGTGGACGAAATACGAAAAAGGAACGCTCACACATGACGAACAAGAACAGTTAGAAAGTCATATAGAAACTTGTGCAGAATGTGAAGCTCATTTAGATGAATTGCTTGCGAAGAGTGAACCCGTAAAGAAAAAATTACCGCCAAAAGATCTTAAAGTTCCTTTTTGGAGAATTAAGTGGAAACATCGGTTACAAACGTTTGGTTTTATATTATCCATTTGCATCGTTATATATATAATCGGTGGGGTATTATCAGCCTTTTATTTTCAAGCTAATAATGATAAAAGGCTAGAAGAAATTAGAGAAGTTCCTTCGCTTGCACTTGAAGCAACTATCCCAAATAGCCGTGTTATGGGGGGCGGAACAAGTGTAGAAGCTTTTTTCCGTACGAACAGCAGCTTCGATTTAGTAAGAACCGTCGGTAAAAAAGAAATGCCACTCGGTACAGTAGAAACAAAAAGCTTCTTATCATCTGTAGATGTCACGAAACAAACTTGGATGAATCCGTTCTATCAACCAAAACTCTTCTTTGTTCATCCCAAAACAAAGCAGGGTGATTATTTAAAGGATTCCTCAAAAAAAGTATGGGATACACTTGCAAAAGTACATGATGGAACCGTTGCAGAAGTAGCAATTTCTTTTGATAAAACTTACACTTTAAAAGAATTAGAACCGCTTTTATATAGCATATTCGAAGCACAAGAACTCCCTCCAACTCCTGTATGGTACGCTTTAGATACAGGACAAGAAAGAAAAAATGTAGATGACTATATCTTACATGGCGGAGAAGCTATAGGATTTCCAGAACATTTAAGATTTCTAGATAGTAACGCAGACAAGTACAAAACGCCAGAAGATCAAGTAATCGAAATGATGCGCGTCCTTTCTATCCATAAAAAAACGGTAAGTAAAATAGCAGCACTTCCTGAGAAAGAACTAAACTTAGATAAACGTTATAAATATGTAAAAGATAACGGCGTAAAAGTATACGGCATTGTCATTACTGGGCCGTCGAAAGAATTATTAAAATTACAAAACTCTCCGCACGTACGTTATGCGACTCTTGGAGATATTGAGGTTTGGAATTGGTTTGATTAGTGAAAATGAAAAGGTTGTGTAGAAAATAGCAGCTATTTTCTACACAACCTTTTTAATAATTTAAAACCTATATTTCACTAACAGAATCTGTGAATAAAGCGTGGAATACGTTAACTTCCCCCATACGTAAACATTCCGTTTCTATATCAGGAATTGCAGTTCTAGCAACCTCTCGTTCTACTCTTACAAATCCTTTTGTATTCATTAGTTTATCAAATTCACAAATGGTATCTATTTCTACATCGATTGTTTCAAAAGTCCATTCCCTTACATCTTCATCATATGTTGTTTTTAATACGTAGTAATAATAATATTTATCAAGTAAGCTAACAAAAACCCCTAAATCAAGGCGCTCGCCTCTTGATTTTCGTATCCAATCAATATCATCATTTAACATCGGTTCTTTTCCATTTAGTAACACATTATATTCTAGACAATTATATAGGTTTAAATCTGTATAGTCTGACACGTGATAATCACAAAATGTTGACTCGATTAAAGACAAAATTTCCTTTTGAGAGCTTTCGTTTTTTATAAAACTCTCTTTCAAGTCTACAAACTTTTTATGCTCTTTGGACTCCTCGTACAATCCTTCTTCTTTCACAATATTTTTCGGAAAGAATTTGTAAACTGTTTCTTTTAATTCATTCATCATTTCAGGTTTTGCCGTTTTAACCATTCTGTAAATCCTCCTATGCTAAAAAGAATTCTCACCGCAATAAAGAATCACACCCTAAATATGTTATTAATTAACAAATAAATTATATTAAAATAAGCAATATGATTCAATTCTGTTTTTTAAAAATTTTTCTGTTATAATGGCTGATTCCGAACATTACGTTTATCATAATATGAAAATTACAACAAAAAACGACAAAAACCTTTAAATTACCTTAAAAAAATATAACAATCCATATATAAAGAACGAAAGATTCTAAAGCGATTATTGAAAAATATATTATTTTTGTCACATTAAAAATTAGTACTTTTTTCACAAATTATTTTTGATGGAAAACTTTATAAAATTTATTTTTTACTATAAAAGGTATTTCTCTGGTAAAATATTATAGTCTCGTAAAAATGTAACACATTTCCATACGAACAACCCTTTAAAGCGAAAAGGTGTCATCATAATTGATGACACCTTTTCCTATTACAAATAAACTAATTAGAAATCACTTTCACATACATCCCTCTTATCGCCTTTTCATAAGCGATATCGCTCATCTGTCTTATTTTTTCCGATACAACAGACGATTGAACAACTTCACCTTCACGAAGTAATGGAGGGTCAATAAGACGCACTTTATTTTTCTGATGTAGATCATACTCATTTCTATCTTCTTTTACTTCTATACTTGGATGAACTTTTCTTAATAAAGCATCTACTTCTTGATCTTTACATAGCCACAATTTCGTAATAAGCTCATGATCTTCAAGAAGAAAATCATCTGGATGGATTATCTTTTTATGAAGAGCTAATTTTAACGTTTTGGCTAACATATCGTTTCCATAAATATTCATTGGTTTCATAAAGAAATCAATTACTTCTTTGTAATACGCCTTCGTAAACCATTCTGCAATTTCAATATTTTGAAGAACCATTTTCCCATCTACTTCGATTAAATCCTCTAAAAAACTATGAACTTCTTCTAAAGAAATATATCCATATGTATACATATCTCTCAATGTGTAATCCACTCGGTCTGCACATAATTCTGGCGCAGATTTTTCAAGTAATGTCCACTTCGAATCATCTAACAAAATATCTTCATAGTTATAACCATGTTTTGAAAGAATCGCCGGGATTTCCGAGTTTTTCACGACAGAACTAAATATTTCTTCATGATAACTTTCATTTTCGTTATCAAAAACGTAATCGATCACATGGGAAAAAGCAGTATGCGATACGTCATGCAGTAAGCCAGCAATCTGTTCTTCTACTGAACCACCAAGCTTTTTAATTAACAACATAGCACCAACTGAATGATCAAAACGCGTTACATTCCATTTCTCATTCATTAAGTAACTTGCTCCGGCCTGATGGACCCCTTTCAGCCTTTGCACAGGTTTACTTAAAATTAATTCTTCTAACACTTTATCTACTTTAAACTCACCGTATATGACATCTAATATGATCACTTAAAATCCCCCTTTTCAAGCAGAGTCTTCTTATAGTATCTCTTTTTCCAAGGAGAGTAAATACAGACATTCCGCCTTATATATCTATAATTAAAAATATATTGATTTTAAGTTTATTTATATATATATATTATAAATGTCTGTTATTTGTTTTAATTCATTTATTTTTATTGAGCGCTCCTTATATGGAGCTTTTTTTATTTTAAAAAATAGAGAGCACTCAGCTCTCTATTTCACAATCCTATTCAAATGTAACTTCAACCTGCACAATCTCAGATCTACTTCCCAGTCTAAGCGGTGGTCCCCAGAATCCAAATCCAGAAGAAACAATTGCGTGGAATGCACCTTTTTGTGCGTATCCCCAGTCTAGTTCGTACATTCTTCTCGTCACAATATGGTTCGGCGCCATTTGTCCGCGATGCGTGTGACCGGATAATAATAAATCAACGCCGGCGTCCGCTGCTTGTTTTAATTCAAATGGTTGGTGATCCATTGCGATAACAGGAAGCGATTTATCTACCGTACTCATTAGATTTTCAAAACTTTGACGATCTCGCTCTGTTTTATCCCTTCTTCCAACGAGATAAAAATCATCTTCAATTGTAATGACTTCATCTAAAAGAATACGAATATCAATCTTATCCATCTCTTGTAAAAACTCAGGAACAGCTCGGCCGTAATATTCATGGTTTCCTAACACACCATATACGCCTAATGGAGCTTTCATCTGTTTCATGATTGGTCCCATATTTTTCTGAATGAACACACCTGGATGATCGTCGATAATATCACCAGGCAGTAAAATAATATCGGGCTCCATTTCATTTACATGACGAACGAGTCTCTTTAAATGAGCAACTCCAGACAGTTTACCGAAATGCATATCAGAGGCCATCGCAATGCGTAAACTTTTACGCCCTTCTACTTTTTTCGGTATATGTACATCATACTTTCTTACAACCGGGCTATACGCATTAAATACCCCGTATGCGAAGATAAAGAAAAATACGAGTAAAGTGACTGCCCCTGTCCAAATAATTGCCGTCTCTTTCTCCACTGAAAACTGTAATAATAAGACGGCAATATCGGCTAACGGCAATAACATAAGCGCGTATTGTATAACCGCAAACCAAATTGAACCGACCGTTCGCAGGAAAGGAAGGAATTTAAACACTTGTACGAGAATATACGCATATGAAATGAAGCCAACTACGAAAGCGTAATATCCCCAATATTCCCAGCCGAACACCGCATGAAGCCAAACCCATCCGTTCCAGCCGATGTAAAACATGAGTAGTGTGTATACAATTAAAATAGTGAATATATTGAAATAACGAAATTTTTTCACTGCTAACCTCCTTATTGATTTCTTCTATTATATCTTGTTATGCACGTTTAACGTAAATATTAAGCACATCAATCTTCACAATAAAAACATTGATAAGCACATCGTTTTAAAATTTTTAGGAACTGCTGTAATAGGTATTTTAGAATCTTACATATTAGACGAAATTGATAATGATGTTGAATATGTTGCGACGCAGGTTGGGGAATTGATGAGGCGGAATATATAAAAATCAGACATTCACGTAAACAAAGAAAAGCCGCACCTATAAATACTCATATAGGTGTGGCTTTTCACTATTAAATCACAAAATCCTCTGGAATAAACACCTTCACTTCTCTCGGATGTACGTATACAAACTCACCTGTTTGAATGCCTAGCTGTCTAAACTGTTCTTTACTAATTTCTGCTTCTAGATACTCATCTGTTCCGTCGCGCTTCAATTCTACATATACGACAGGGCCAACTGCATGTGAGTATGTTACTTTCGCCGGGATGGCATCTATACTTTGTTTCGTACGATCGATTGATAAGTGATGTGGTCTTACGTATCCCACTCCGTCTACGTTTGAAACGTGCTTATGCTCTGGTGCTTCTAGTTCCACCGATCCTACATTTAGTTTACCTTTATGAACGCGGCCGTGAAATAAATTCACGTTTCCTAAAAAGTCATATACGAACGGACTTGCCGGTTTTTCATATACTTCTTCCGGCGTTCCCATTTGTTCAATGCGTCCTTCATTCATTACAACGATGCGGTCCGCAACGTCTAACGCTTCTTCTTGGTCATGCGTTACGAATACGCTCGTAATTTGAAATTCGTCATGTAGTTTCCGGAGCCATCTTCGCAATTCTTTCCGTACTTTTGCATCAAGTGCACCGAACGGTTCATCTAACAATAAAATTTTCGGTTCGACTGCAAGCGCCCGGGCTAGTGCGATACGTTGGCGTTGTCCGCCAGATAATTGCGCTGGATAACGTTTTGCGAAACCATCCATTTTTACTAGTTTCAATAGTTCTGTTACTTTTTCTTTTATTACTTCAGCTGAAGGTCGTAAGTTTTTCTTTCTTACTTTTAAACCGAAAGCGACATTTTCAAATACATTCATATGTTTAAAAAGTGCATAGTGCTGGAAGACGAAACCGACTTGCCTGTTTTTCACGTGAATATCAGTTAAATCTTCTCCATCAAATGAAATGGAGCCTCCATCCGCTTCTTCTAGTCCTGCAATAATTCGTAATAACGTCGTTTTCCCAGAACCTGATGGGCCTAATAAAGCGACCAGTTCACCTTTTGGAATATCCAAATGAATGTCTGTCAGCGCTTGAAATGTACCATATTGTTTTGATACATTTTGAATTTGAATACTCACCGCACTCACCCCTTATTGTCGTTTTTCCATTCTCCATTCAATCCAGTTTTTTATAACGAGCGTAAAAACTGCGATGAGTGACATTAAAGTCGCCACAGCGAACGCTGCTGAAAATTGATATTCATTGTACAAAATTTCAATATGAAGCGGCATTGTATTTGTCATGCCGCGCACGTGACCAGACACAACGGAAACTGCTCCGAATTCACCAATGGCCCGGGCGTTACATAAAATCATTCCGTATAATAGACCCCATTTTATATTTGGCAATGTGACGCGCCAAAACATTTTCCATCCGCTTGCGCCAAGTGATAGAGCCGCTTCTTCTTCACTCTTTCCTTGCGCCTGCATAACCGGGATTAATTCACGCGCAACGAACGGAAACGTAACAAATATCGTCGCAATGATAATGCCAGGAACAGAGAAGATGAGCTTTATCCCGTGTTCCATTAACCATCCGCCAAGATTCGCACGAGGTGTGAAAAGTAAAACGAATACTAATCCTGCGATAACTGGTGATACAGCAAACGGCAGTTCAATAAGAGATAATAATACTTGCTTTCCTTTAAACTGAAACTTCGTAATAAGCCAAGCAGCTGCTATTCCGAATACTGTATTCAGCGGCACAACAATTAAAGCAACGAGAAGCGTTAACCTGATTGCCAAAAATGCTTCTTGATCTGTTACAGCGGCAATATATACATCAATTCCTCGTTCGAATGCTTTCATAAAAATTGTCACGAGCGGCAGTAATAGAAAGAGAGATAAAAATAAAATTGTTATCGTAATGAATAAAATTGGTACAAACTTAGAGTCTTTTTTAACTGATACGCTTTTTACTATTTTCTTTTCTAATAATGTTGGTTCCATTTTCTCCCCTCCTATTCGCTTTTCAATTCATGCCTTCTGCTCCAAGTTTGAATCATATTAATAAATAGTAGGAAAAGGAGAGAAATAATAAGCATCACAGCCGCTACAGCTGTTGCGCCTGCATAATCATATTGTTCGAGTTTTGTCATAATCATAAGCGGTGCGATTTCTGTTTTCATCGGCATATTACCTGCAATGAACACGACAGATCCATATTCCCCTAACGCCCGAGCAAAGGCGAGTGAAAAACCAGCAAGTAGAGCAGGGAATATTTCTGGCAAAATGATTTTTACAAATATTTGAAAGCGTGACGCCCCTAAACTAGAAGCTGCTTCTTCTACTTCTTTATCAATACTTTGCAGCACTGGTTGCACCATTCGCACGACAAATGGTAAGCCAATAAACGTAAGCGCCACAATAATGCCGAGCTGGGTAAAAGCTACTTTTATATGAAACACACTAAATATTTTTCCAATAAATCCATTTTCCGCATAAAGCGTCGTAAGTGTAATACCAGCTACAGCAGTCGGAAGAGCGAATGGTAAATCGATTAGTCCGTCTAATAACCGCTTCCCTGGAAATGTGTAGCGAACGAGTACCCAGGCAATTAATAAACCGAAAATGGCATTTACGATTGCCGCTGCAAGTGAAGTTGTGAAACTTACTTGATAGGAATGCAACACGCGCTCACTCGTTATAACCCCAGCAAACTTCTTCCAGCCTAGCTGCGAAGTTTGAATAAATACAATAGAAAGTGGTATAAGTACGAATAAACTCATATATAGCATTGTAAATCCAAGAGATAATCCAAACCCTGGTAAGACGCGCTTCTTCCTCATATAACGTCACCTCATCCCCCCTTATTTTTTATACATTTGATCGAATACGCCGCCATCATTAAAATGCTTTTCTTGTGCTTTTTTCCAGCCTCCAAATAGTTCATCAACTGTAAATAATTGAACTTTCGGAAATTGTGATGCATACTTCTCTGCTACTTTTTCATTACGAGGGCGATAAAAGTTTTTCGCCGCAATTTCTTGCCCCTTTTCTGAATACAAATATTCAAGATATCCTTCTGCTACTTTTTTCGTTCCTTTTTTATCAACGACTTTGTCTACAACTGCTACTGGCGGCTCGGCAAGTATACTAATCGAAGGTGTTACAATTTCGAATTTATCTTTTCCAAGTTCTTTTTGCGATAATAACGCTTCATTTTCCCAAGCGATTAACACATCACCAATTCCTTTTTCAACGAAAGTCGTCGTTGCCCCGCGTGCTCCTGAATCTAGTACTTCCACGTTTTTATAAATTTGACCGACAAATTCTTTCGCCTTATCTTCACTATTGTTATGTTTCTTCAGTGCATATCCCCACGCCCCTAAATAGTTCCACCGTGCTCCCCCAGATGTTTTCGGGTTTGGTGTAATGACAGACACACCTTTTTTCGTTAAATCATCCCAATCTTTAATTCCTTTCGGGTTTCCTTTTCTAACAAGAAATACAATCGTTGATGTATACGGAGTAGAATTATCCGCAAGTCGCTTCTGCCAATCTTCTGCTAGTTGTTTCTTCTTACTAATCGCGTCAATATCATAAGCGAGCGCTAGTGTTACAACATCTGCTTCTAAGCCGTCAATAACGGAGCGTGCCTGACTTCCAGATCCCCCGTGTGATTGCTTTACATTTACTGTTTGACCATGCTTCTCTTTCCAATACTTCGCAAAGTCTTTATTGAAATCTTGATATAACTCACGCGTTGGATCATATGAAACATTTAAAAGTTCGACTGTCTTCTTATCTGCACTTCCTTCAGAATTGTTAGTGGATGTTGCCGAACCACACCCTGACAAAAGGACAAATGCTGATAATAAAACACCTGTACTTTTCATTAATGCTGTCTTACTCCACTGTTTCATATATAAAGCCCCCTTAGTTTGTACAATAGAAAAAGGCACACAATCTATTCACAAAAGTGAACGTTGTGCGCCTTCAGTTTCTCTGATGAGCTTCTATTGTATTCTGTTTGATTTCTTTCCATTTTAATTCCGTAATTCACATGTGTCAACTTGGAATTCGGAATTATTATATAAGAAACTTCATACAAGCTAAAAATCAGCGGGAATAGAATCCCACTGATTTTAGTTTCGATTTATTTCTTTAACTTATCTGTCTTCGCAATAAATTGAGCTGCTTCTGCGCGGCTTACCGATTTATCTGGAGCCCATCCATTATCTGTTCCAACTGAAATATTTTCTTGGATTAAAATGTTCGCATACTTCGTACCCCAATGATCTTTTAAATCAGCAAATTCTTTTGGTAGTTTAATATTTTCATTTCTTTCTAATTTATATGCATTCACAAGCATAGAAGCCATTGATGCACGGTTAATTAGCCCGCTCGGATTAAAGTTACCCTTATCGTCACCTTTTACAATGCCAGCTTTTTCAACTGCTGCGATGTATGGTGTAGCCCAATGATTTTGCGCGTCAGAGAACGATGGCTTCGCATCTTTATTAATTTCTAATCCTAAAACAGTAGCTAATATTTTTGCTGCTGAACCACGATCGATATTTTCAGCTGGTGCAAATGTACCATCTGGCTTACCGTGTACTGCCTCTTTGTCTACTAAATATTGAACTGACTCTTGTGCCCAAGTTGGTACATCTGAGAACTTAGATTTCTTTTCAATTGCACTCGCATCGATTTCAAACTGCACTTGATATTTATGGTCATATTTAATTGCTGGAATTAATATGTGCATTTGCATATTATATTTTTTCGAGAACTCATCGATTTCAAATTGAACAACTTTCGTACCATTATTCGCTTTATCTTCAGAAATTACTTTTACATCATGGAATGTCCCTAATTGATTCTGATCTTCTACTCTAAGATACTGGAAATAGCTACTATCTTGCACTGTTAACGTCACAATTTTTTTATCGCCTTGTATTGTTACTTTTGCATTTTTTAAATATGTTGAAGCAACCGATGTTTCATTCGTTTGATCTTTATACGTTTTTAAAATAACGTCATATGTACCATCTGCAAGTTTACTATTTGCTTTCATTTCTACTGCCGCTTCTGCTTTCGCAATCGGTGCCATAATACCACTGAATGGAACTGCTAAAGTTGCTGCTATAACGAACGCATTAACATATTTTTTCTTAATCATTATCAATACGACATCTCCTTTTATATGAATATACCCAACATAACCATAATATTGATAATGATTATCAATGTCAAATAAAATTAATAATACTATTTCCTACATAAGTACGCCTTCCGCTCATTTTTAAAAAGTAAATAATGCGCCGTGTGAACTTTTCTTTCCAAATAATCAATAGAATACGAGCTTGATGGATCAACTAAATCACCTATCGCCCCTGAAAGGTGATCAATTACCTTTTGCAATGTTTCTAAGTTCTTCTTTTCATTCTCCATATTCATTTCATCCATAATGTCACAAATAAGATATTGTACTTTCCGTAAGCGTAATTCCTTCTGCTCCACGTATATCTCCTCCTTATTAGCAATATTACGTTTTAAATATATGGCCTTATAGCTTAACCAATTCTAAAAAATAACGTGAAACTTTAATGAGTAGGAATTTTGTCCATCCAAACTAATCCAGCTTTTTTGGGACAAAAAGATATCCATCTCTATACATGTAGTCATAGTGATGGATATCTTTATTTTTATACTTGCAATGCCTTCTCTCTCAAAGCTCTTCGTAACAACTTACCAGTTGTATTCTTCGGCAATTCTGTTAAAAACTCAATGCTCTTTGGCACTTTGTATTTCGCTAAATGCAGCGTGCAGTAATGCGTAAGCTCCTCTTCTGTTATGTTCGTTTGCTTCAGAACGACGTAAGCTCGCACTGCTTCTCCTAAGTTTTCATCCGGTACACCAATTACGACAACTTCAGCCACAGATTCGTGAGTATATAATACTTCTTCTACTTCACGAGGGTATACGTTATAACCACCAACTAGGACGATATCTTTTTTGCGATCGACGATATAGAAGTAACCTTCTTCATCCATTTTCGCTAAGTCACCTGTATATAGCCAGCCGTCTTTAAGTGTCGCAGCTGTATCTTCTGGCGCATTATAGTAACCCTTCATAACGTTAGGTCCGCGAACAATTAGCTCCCCAACTGCACCGACAGGTACTTCTTCCCCAAGTTCATTCACAATTTTATTTTCTACGTGCCAAATATTTGTACCAATCGAACCTGGTTTACGAGGACGATCTAACGGATTAAAACAAGTAACTGGTGATGCTTCTGATAAGCCGTATCCTTCTGAAACAATCACATCAAAACGTTTTTCAAAGTTTTGCAGAAGGGCAACAGGCATTGACGCACCACCTGAAATACAGAGACGAAGCGTCTTTACATCTTCTGCGCTTGCTTCTTCAAATAAATATAAGTAATTGTACATCGTCGGCACACCTGCAAAAATCGTTGGTTCATACGTACGACAAATACGGAATACTTCTTTCGGACTAAACCTCGGTACCATTAAAATCGTTGCCCCGTTCACAATCGGCGCATTTACTGCAACTGTTAAACAGAACACATGGAACATCGGCAATGCCGCAACGACGCGATCATCCGCAGTATATTGTAAATATGACGCAACATCGCTTGCGTTACTATATAGGTTTTTATGTGTTAACATAGCGCCTTTTGGCTTTCCAGTTGTACCTGAAGTGTATAAAATAACAGCTACATCTTCTTCATCTAGTTCAGGACCTTCGTAAGTTATATCTCCAGTTCCTATAAAACTAGTAAACGTTTTCATTTTTTCCGTTTCTGTATGAGTAAAATCTGATGAGGTTTCGCATATGATGATATTTTCAAGTGAAGGAAGTCTTGTTGTAAGAGATTGTATAACAGGTAGAAGGACGTCGAGTACAATGATTGTTTTTACATCTCCATTTTGTAATATGTAATGTATTTCGTCTGCTGTATAAATTGGATTAATCGGAATGACAGTTGCTCCGGCTTTCATCGTTCCGTATAAACCTACTAAAAAATGTGGTGAATTGCCTACAGCTAATGCGACATTGTCCCCTTTTCCAACGCCCATTTTTGCTAAATTACTAGAAAACCTAGTGACCACTTTGTTTAATTGGTCATAAGAGACCGACTGATCCATAAATATGTACGCCGGTTTATCCCCCTTCTTTTTTGCCGTTTCAGCCAAAGATTGAACGAGATTCACACAAACCCCACCTTTATAAAATTTAGAATATTTAAAAATTCTAAATTAATTATATTAAAAGAAAATTAAAGTAGCAAGTGATATTCCATTAATCGAATATACATAAACCACTTTCTTCCAGAATACTTTAGTAAGATACGAGAATTATATGTGAAAGAAACAGGTACAAACATATAGTTAAACTGTAGCTAAAATCATTGTAGGATAATATGCACTCATCTTTCCCCTAAGTTTTTCACCTTCCTCTTTATTTAAAGCCGTATACTCTCCATACAAATTGAGAGCGTCCGCTCCATTTTCATGCAAGTAGACTGTAACATATAGTGTCGGTAATCCTTTATTGTCTTCATCTATCGACAAGACAACATCTGGCGTTTTACCAACGCTACTAAACGTTTCATTTCTTTTCCATTTCTTATTTTGAAACATAGTTTGTATATCATTTATTTTTTGTTTGTTATTTGTATGCGTATAATATATGACATTATCCTTCGCTGGCTTTCCAATAGACAAAGTCGTACGGTTTGAAGAAGTTTCATCGTTACAAGCTGTCATTCCAATAACGAAGCTGATCAATAATATAAAGTGTATTATCCTTTTCATTTCGATCATCCTCCTTTAATTATATATACTTCCTTTATAATAAAAGAATGTCCTGCTAGTAGATGTTTTTAGGGACGCTTTTAACGGTAAATGAATTCATAATAAAAAAAGCCATCCCAAAAGGTATTTTGGGATGGCTTCTTCTTTTAGAAGAATAAATGCAAGAAATCTTCTGTTGTAATATTACCGAAATAGCGTACGATATCTACGCCTTCTAAAGCTACAGTGAATGCATCTTTATCAAATTGTACGCCTGTTAGACGCTCTTCAATGTCATGAACATCTAGTGATCCGAAGAAGTCACCGTAAATTTTACATTCTGTTACTGTTCCTTTTTTCACTTCAAGACGAACGTCAACTTGTCCAACTGGGAAGCGGTGTGAATGTTGTAAGTTGAACTTCGGAGATTTTCCGTAGTTCCAATCCCAATTTTGGTAGCGCTCTTCAGAAAGTTTATGGATTTCTTTCCAATCATTTTCTGTTAATTCGTACGTTGGAATTTCTGTCTCACCTTCGAAAATTGTTTCTAGAAGAAGTTGTCTAAACTCTTCTGTCGTCATTTTTTCGTTTAAGAACTCTGTAATGTTCGCAACGCGGCTACGGATTGATTTAATGCCTTTTGATTGAATCTTATCCATTTTCACTTTAAGTGCTGATACGACGTGATCGATTTCAGAGTCAAATAGTAACGTACCATGACTGAACATACGACCTTTCGTTGAGAACTGCGCGTTACCTGAAATTTTTCTACCTTCAGCTAAAATGTCGTTACGACCACTTAGTTCTGCATTTACGCCTAATTTACCAAGCGCTTTCGTTACAGGTTCTGTGAATTTTTTAAAGTTGCTGAAACTATCTCCATCATCTTTCGTAATAAAGCTGAAGTTTAAGTTTCCTAAATCATGATATACTGCGCCTCCGCCTGATAGACGACGAACGACATGAATTCCTTGTTCTTTTACGTAATCTGCATTAATTTCTTCTACTGTGTTTTGGTTTTTACCAATGATAATCGAAGGTTTGTTAATGTAGAACAGTAAATATGTTTCGTTAATATCTAAATTCTTCACACAATATTCTTCAATCGCTAAGTTTATTCTAGGATCTGTAATCCCTTTATTATCAATAAATAACATCGTATCACCTCATGAATTCCATACGTAGCCACTATGCGCTAGCGTAATATGGCCACTGAAAATTTGTTTTGCTTCTGTTACTAAATCAGATGGGTTGCCTGTATGCGGTAAGTGCGTTAATAAAAGTTCTTTTACATTTGCATCTTTCGCAATACTTGCTACTTCTGTACTATTCATATGCCCTGCTTTTGCAGCCTCTTGATGTGCATACATATTACATTCACAAATGAAAAGATCAGCATCTTTTGTGAACGGAATAAATTCAGGAATATAACTTGAATCTGCACTGTATACAACAACATCATCGCCAGCTATAATACGCATCGCAAAGCATGTAACAGGATGAACAGTTTTTAAGAATGAAATGGAGAACGGTCCAATTTGAAGTGTTTCTTCTGGATTGTACGCGATTCCTTTCGTATGCGGTTCATGCGTTAAAGAATGGAATCCATTCTCATCAAACGAATGACCGTATATTGGTAACTCCGGTAGTTGTCCTTTTGTCACACTCGTAATTAATCTTGCATATTGCAATACCCCAATGTCTGCAACATGATCGTGATGATAATGCGACAGTACAACTGCATCTATATGAGATGGTGTTATATATTTTTGAAGCTGTGCTAGTACACCACTGCCACAGTCTACAAGTAAACGAAAACCATCGTGTTCAAACAAATACCCCGACGTTGCTTCTCCCGCTTCTGGAAAGCCGCCCCAAAAGCCGACAACAGTCATCTTCATATGTATCCATCCTTTCTAAAACCGCGTAGGAATGCCGTTTTTTTCCGTACTTGAGAAAGTCTTTTACTTACATCCTACATTGTTAACTATAATCCATTTCCTAAACTTTTTCATTAATTTTCACTTTTGTTATAAAACAGTTGTTGACTTTTATTATTTGTACTAATACAATGATAGTAAGAAATGGAAATGGAGGGATTGACATGATCGATCAACCAATGGAGTTTTTCCGAAATTTACCGACGAAAACTTGTGCTCATTGCGGGAAGGAAATTGATGAGCAGCACGAAGCATACCATAACAAATGTGACGATTGCGTTCACGAAGAATAGTAGTTTGTAAACATAAAAAAACCTAGCAGACATAGTCTACTAGGCTAATAACATCGTATCCTTCATCGTTGAACCTTTCACCAAGAGCTCCAGTTCAAACTCATACAATTCTTTTTGTCGATAATTTTTCGTATGGATTTTATCCATCATTAAGTCGACAACTTTTCGGGCCATCTCGTCGATTGGTTGTTCAATTGTCGTAATACCTGGCTCTGTAATCTGCGCCAAAATTTGATTATCAAAACCGATCACAGCGAGATCTTCTGGAATACTCCAACCATGGCGTTTCGCCTCTGAGATAATTCCAGCTGCAACCTCGTCGCCTCCTGCCAAAATCGCGGTAGGATTTTTTTTGTCCTTTAATACTTCATTGAATATTCGTTTTCCATCATCCCAAGAGAAAGCGTTTTCAAGAAAATCGATCGCTTCCACTTCTCTACTCTTTTCAGTAATAGCGCGTAAAAAGCCCATTTTTCGCTGTTGGCTCACTACTTTCGTTTCGTTGCCACGGCAAAAAATCAGATTACGATATCCTTGTTCTAATACATGATTGGCAGCTATGTATGCACCCTGTGCATGATCGAACTTCACTGTTGGAACATTTGCTTCCTCAATATATTCATTACATAACACGATTGGACCGTGTTGCAAGTATGGCTCCACATTCTCCCACGGATTTTCTAGTGAACATAGAATAATCCCATCTACTTGTTTCGTAGATAATAATTGTAAATACTCCATCTCTTTTTCCGGTAAATATCTTGTTTGACAAATAATCAGTTTATATTTATGTTCAGAAGCAGCAATCTCGATTGCTTCAATAAATCTACTAAAAAAAGGATTTGTAATCCTTGGAACAAGCACCGCAATTGTTTCTGTTTTTTGTTTACGAAGCCTTCTCGCCGCAGAATTAGGAACGAAGCCTAAATGCTTCATTGCTAATTGAACCCTTTTCTTCTTCTCATCTGAAACATATGGATGATTATTGATCACCCTAGAAACCGTTGTCCTTGATAACCCCGCTAATTTCGCCACGTCCTCGATAGTCGACACGAAATTTCCCCCTTTGCATGAAAACGTTTTCTTATCCTGATTATATAGTATATTATTGGAAACTGCAATATAGGTTCTTATGATTTTACTATATTAATATTATACATAGGGAAAAGTCTGTTAATGGCAGGGAATTACACACTACTTTTAGAATTTCACAATATGCATATGAAAAAAGATGTACATACCATAACGCATATACACCTTCTTAATTAATAAGAATTCTATTCAATATAAAAACCCATCAATACGTCGTCTCCATATGATCCATCTTCATATTTAATTTGCTTTCTTTGCCTTCCTTCTTCTACAAAGCCAGTTCGTTTATACACTTTAATTGCCCTATCATTAATAGAAACTACACCTAAGCAAATTTTCTCTAAACCTTTCTGCCCTTTAGCCCAGCTAATAAGAAATTCAATTAGCTTCGTACCAATGCCTTGATTACAGTACGCCTCTCTAATCCCCATTCCCATTGTGCCTGCATGTCGTAACCGTTCTAGTTCATATCGTTTAAAAACCAGAAAGCCAACCACCTTACTATCTACCTCGTAAACTATATAAAGGTTGCCTTTTTCACTACTTGTCTGTATCTTTTCTCTTTCTGAATCAATATCATTTGGTAATTTATTTGGAGATGATATAAAAAACTTTGTAGTAGTTTCTGATAATATAATTTCTTTTCTAATATCCATAATTGATTCCGCATCAACCTCTTTTGCTAATCGTATCACTGAATCACCTCGTACCTTTTTCTTTTAAAAATAATATTGGAACTATCAAACTAAGAATCTCTAAAACGCTCAATATGCAACATTACATATTGAGAATCTTTTCACTTTTGATACAATATCCTTACATCTATATAAAAGGAATGTATACAATGAATCCAATTTTAACAGCCGCAAAACAACTACTACATAAAGAAGAAAAGATTTTATCTACTTTAAAATGTTCACTTACTGACTATATAAATACGCATAAAGTCCCATATCCAGGCATGCTACTTGCTACTAATAGAAGACTTCTCTTTTTTAGCCAATATAAAAATACATTAATTGCCGAATTTGAGTATGAAAAAATTGTATCTATAGAAACGAAGAGAAGAATTTTTGACAAAAAAATAATATTTTATTATGAAGATGAATATATAACGGTGGGATACATTACAAGTTCAAATATTGAAGAGTTCATAGACTTACTACAGAGAAAATGCAAAACTAGCACGGATTCATAATCAGTGGGGATCCCCCCGCTGATTCGTTATTTTAACTCTTCCCACTTCTTCCATACTTCTCTCCCGTTTATTTGGTACATATTATCCTCTCGATCCATAAACCCATGCACGATAAAGTGAAACTTTAATCAGTGGGGATTTTATTCATCCCCCACTGATTATTAGCCCTCACCAATCGGGCTTTTACGGGCAGCCCGACTCCCACCTATCCTTACGGTTTAGCTATTTCCTGCATAAACCCAGCCATGCTCGCTAATAAACTAGTGAAAACGAAAAGTACAATAATAAGAGGGATAAGTTTGTCTTTATTTAAATTCGTTATCGTTTTTAAACCTATTCCTAATAAAACGTAATACCAAATGTTAAATATATCTATTCTTTGAGCAATTGTATGCAAGATCATATTATCTGTCGCTATTGCACCTAAACCTGTATAAGATATCTCATATCCACTTAGAGAAAATGCAATTAATCCGTTTAAAATCATCCCTATCCTTAATACAAACGAAGCATAAATAATTACCGGGAATGTTTCTTTATAGTTAATATCAACTCCAAAAAAAATCATAATGTTCTTATAGAATATAGGTGCAAAAAGTATAGCTACGATTCCACTGACTGCTGAAAATCCAAATGTAGTAAAGAAAGTTATGTATTTCGGAACAGCAAATCCCGTTTTATCATGAAACATACTGAGTGCAGGATTGTTTAAAGCATTCCAAGACATTAAAGCACTTGAAATTATAATAAGTACCATTAAAAGAGCTAATGGAAATAATATATTTCTTTGATTCTTCATCCTTTTGAATTGTAGTGTTGGCGAAGTGAATATCCCAAAAATCGATGGTTTTCCAGAAATCTCTTCATGTATAAGACTACTAACTTGCAAGAAAATCCCCCTTCCTCATTATATTTATAACTCCTCCCACTTCGTCCAAACTTCTCTCCCGTTTATATGGTACATATTATCCTCTCGATCCATAAATCCATGCACAATAAACTCACGTCTAATCGTACAAAAATCATCGTGATATTGTTTTATAAATGTATTAATTTCTTTTTCCGTATATTGATTTTCAGCGTTTAACTTGCTAATTAAATGCTCCAACAATACTAGTTTTTTCTTCTTTTGACCTGGAATCGATTTTAGGTGGTCCTCTTTATCGAAAAAATTACGAATCATCGTATCACGAAATTTCATTTCACTTTCAGTCATTTTGTTGTCCTCCATCAGTTTTTATGTAATAAAACTTTATTGTTTGCCCTTACTATTCTTCTTCATTCTTTTACTTACAACATCCATAAAGTAATACCCACTAATTAGCACATAGTAAACTAAAAGTATTCCTAGTGCATCTTTCATATTTGTATATTTTTCTTTATGAAACAAGATAGGTGAAAGGGCGTAAACAAGAAAGATGATTAGCGGATTTACGATAAAATAATAAGTAAGATTTCCTTTCATCATATCAACTCCTCTATTCTAGTTTTCTCTGTAAATTGTTGTAATTCCTTTTCACTTTTACTCCTCTCATCCACACTTTTTTAATTTATTTATCACCCTTATATTTGTAACTTATTATTCAAATTAACAATTCTATATGGTGAATTATGTTACAATCCATTTATACATACTTTGGAGGGTACATAGTGAAAAAAGCTATTATAGTATTAAGCATCCTATATCTTATTTTAACTGTACATACAGGAGCTGTTCTTTTAGGAAAAAAAGATTATAGAAGTGCTATCAATACATTACAAGAAACGAAAGAAGTCTCTTCTTTTCAATCTGCAAAAGATGGTGTAATTTTATTAAAAGGGACGTTAACTACTGCGCAACCTATTACAGAAGAAAAACTTCAAAATAAAGAATTCGCACTCCTTGAAATTAATACGTATAAACATCGAAAGGCAAATTGGATAAACATTGATACTGAGCAGCATATTGCAAAGCAACTCTTATTAAACAATGAGACTCTTCCTGCATTAAAAGAAATCCGTTTTTCAATGGAGCCAATTACACTGTTAGGAAAAGATATTTCCACCGAAGATTACTCACTAAAAAAGGATGATACTCAATTAACAATTAAAGGTAAGGGATACCGATATACAGGAATAGAAAACAAATCAGATACTCTTATTTTTGGTATAAAAAAAGGAGATACACTTGAAGGGTATAGTGGCTCAGAAATTCTAATAGGAAAAACAAAAGAGGACATTGCCAGTAACATGAAACTATATACTTTTGCTGAAAGATATGGTCCATTTGTTTGGATTGTAGCTACTATTATCCTTATAAGTATTGGTATATACTTGTTCCGTAAAAATAGAAAAACAAATAAAATTTCTCATCCAATAAAACAAGACCAATAAAAAAGGCACCATCTCGGTGCCTTTTTTATATTTCTAATTTACGCTTCAATCGATTGATTTTCAGCAATATTTTTAAATTGTCGTTTGTGCATCCACGTTAATGAAGCAATTGTTCCAAGTGATAATACAACGATAAAGATCATGAGTATCCCAATATTTTGCCACATGAAGTTAAAGTCTCCGCTTGATACGACTGCTTTCAATCCTGATACAGAATATGTCATCGGTAACCAAGCATTAAATGGTTGTAAATACTTCGGAATCAACTCTAGCGGGAATGTTCCAGCACTTGTTGTAAGCTGAATAATTAATGTGATGATTGCGATGAAACGCCCTGCATCACCGAATGCTGTTACTAAACATTGAATTAATGAAATAAACGCTAAGCTCGTAACAATACTAAAGAGTATAAAGTATGGAATACTTTGTACTTCTACACCTAACCAGAACAGTAATATGACATCTGCTACTATTGCTTGAATAATACCGACTGATAGTAAAACACCAAACTTACTAATAAACCAGCTGAATCCTGATTTCGGAACGCCGACTGTATCGCGTAATGGGTATACGATAGATAATAGTAATGCCCCAACGAATAAACCGAGTGATAAGAAATACGGTGTGAATCCTGTTCCGTAGTTTGGAACTTCCGCCATTTTCTCCGTCTTCACTTTTACAGGGCTTGCAAACATATCATACGTTTTATCCGTTCCTTTTACTTCTCCTGTTTTTTCTGCACCTTCACCAAGTTTCTCAGCCAGTGTACCTGATCCATCATTTACCTTTACGAGCCCATCTGTCACTTTTCCAGAGCCGTCTGCTAGTTTATTTACTCCGTCGATTAGCTGGGTTGAGCCAGTTGACATTTTATTTAGTCCACCATTTAGAGTACCTAAGCCAGTTGTTACTTGACCCGATCCATCCGCTAATTGCGTTATTCCGCCTGTCATTTGACTTGCTCCTACCGATAATGTGCCTAAACCGCCTGTTACTTGGTTTGATCCATCTGCCAATTGATTTATTCCGCCTGACATTTGATTTGCTCCTGCAGATAATGTACCTAAACCGCCTGTTACTTGACTTGAACCGTCCACTAATTGGGTTACTCCACCTGACATTTGGTTGGCTCCTACCGATAATTGACCTAATCCTGCTGTCACCTTTCCAGATCCACTTTGTAATTGAGTTACTCCATCAATTAGTTGACCTGATCCGTCTTTTAGTTTATCGGCACCTATTTTCACATTAGCTAAACCTTCACCAAATCCATGAAACTTACTAACAAATTTGGTTTGTTCGTTCGTTAGTTTCTCAATACCCTCCGTTAAATTCTTCACCTCTGCTGGATTTGGTAGTTTATTTTGCAATCCACTTGTTGTTTGATGTATTTCACCTTTTAATTGTTTTACTTCTTCATTTAATTTGTTTGTTCCACCTGCTACTCCGGCAGCTTTCTGCTGAACTGTCGCTGTACTTTTTGCCGCATTTGCTATAAATGGTTGTAACTGCTCTTGATATTCTTTTGGTAAACTTTCAATTTGCTTTTGCAAATTAGCAACATCTTGCGCTGCAGTTGTTGCATCCCCTGCTGTTGATTGAGTAAATTCATTTAACTGATTTACGTTTTCTTCAGCCCCAGTCATTTTCTCATTTACTGTATTTAATATAGAAGGAATATTCGACTGCGCTTTCTCTAGGCCTGCAACAGAATTTTGTACTTTACTATTTAACTCCTGCAAACCTGTTTGAATCTCTTGGGACCCTTTTTCTAATTCACTTTGTCCTCCAACAAGTTGTTCCATACCATTTGATAGTTCAGTTGTTCCTGTTTTTAATTCATCTGATTTACTTACCAATTTGTTCAAACCACCGGTCACGTTCTCCGATCCACCTTGTAATTCATCAATTCCTTTTTGCATTTCACCTGTTTTACTATTTAACGTATTTAAACCTGCTGTCACCTTTCCGGATCCATCTTGTAATTTCCCTATACCAGTCTGCATTTCACCTGTTTTGCTACTTAACGTATTTAAACCATCTGTTACTTTTCCAGACCCATCTTGTAATTTACCTATACCTGTCTGCATTTCACCTGTTTTGCTATTTAACGTATTTAAACCATCTGTTACTTTTCCGGACCCATCTTGTAATTTATTAGATCCATCTGCTAATTTCTGAACCCCATCCTTCATCTCTCCAGATTTCCCTTGCAGTGTGTACAAGCCATCCGTCACTTTTCCGGAACCTTCATGCAACTCACTAGCTCCATCATGTAACTTATTTGCTCCTTCCGCTCCATCTGCTTGCTAATCCTTTTGAGACGTCTTTAATGGAATCAAACATTTTCTCTGCATATGTTTTCGTTAACGTACTTGATACTTCACCTTTAATTTTTTCAATGGCTGTTCCGCCAATTTGTGAAGATAAGAAGTTTAAACTTTCATTTGGAATGTATTCTAAGTTTAATGGTTTCGGATCGTCTTTTAATAACGTTGTAGCGTTACTTGAGAAGTCATCTGGAATACGTACTAACATGTAATACTTTCTGCCTTCCATTCCCTCTTTCGCTTCTTTTTCACTTACAAATTCCCATTTAAAACTTTTATTATCTTTTAAGTTATCAACGAGCCCTTTCCCGACCTCAATTGGTTTCCCATCAAGTTCTGCACCTTTATCTAAATTGACTACCGCAACTGGCAAGTCATCTAGCTGTTCATACGGATCCCAAAAGGCCCATAAAAACATACCCGCATATAAAATCGGTACAAATAAAACCGCAATGATTGGGATTAATATTTTTTTACTTTTTATAATCTCTGCAAATTCTTTACTAAGCAACTTATGCCATTTCATAATTTATCCCCCTTTTAAAAATGACCAAAATGTATTTTTAGTCATTTTTACCCAAATAAAAAGGCTATATCTGTTCATACATATGCCTTATCCCCGAATTTATACTATGCACATTTTCATCTACATGATTATATTTAACCATCCTCCTTATACGATTGACCAATTTGTTCAATTAGTCATTTTTTTATAATATTAAAAGGATTATCTTAATTTGACAATCCTTTTAGTAAATAAAGTTCGAATAATTCTGATATTTTTTCTTTTTCTAACGGTTCATGATTTTTTTCCCAATCAAAAATAAGCGATACGTATAGGCGAAGCATAATAAACGCTGTAATTTCTGGATCACATTTGCTGATTTCACCCTTTTCAATCGCAATTTCTAAATACGATTGAATAACAGAAACGATTTCCACATCTACTTGTTGCATCACTTCTTGTACTTCTTTCGTTCCCATATCACGCTCTTCTTGAATTAGTTTAATCATGAGCTGATGTTCTTTTCTAAATTCTAATATGCTATATAATGCTCTATGTACATTTTCAAAAAATGAAATATCTGAACGAATTGCATTTTCTGCAACTTGCTTCATTTCTGTAATTAAATTAGAAATAATTTCACCAAATAGCTCTTCTTTATTTTTGAAAAAAGTATAAATCGTTCCTTTTCCTACATTCGCTAACTTCGCTACTTGATCCATCGTTGTTGCTTTATAACCGAACGCTGAAAAAGACTTTGTTGCAGCTTCAATAATAGAACGTTTTCGATCTATCGCCACATCTTCACCTCCAAAAATGACCAATTGGATAATATAGTCAATCAGTACATCTTTGATATTACCACACGCTTACATTCTATACAAGTTCTCTTTTTTATTATTTCCAGTATAAAAAAATTCCAGTCAAGTTATATAATACTGTCATAGTGTATCAGAAGAAAAGAGAAAAAGAAAAGGTGTTCTTAAGATATATGATTAAACCTTACTTAACGACAACGAAATTCCCTTTTTTCAAATAATCAAATAAAAAAACAAGAAAATCTTTACATTTAATAGTAATATAGAAAATAGACAAGTTTATCAAAATAGTGGAGGCTTTTTCAGTCATGATGCGTGCGCTTCGTTTAAATATAAGGCAAGCTTTTTGTAATCGTGTTTCTTTAATTATTATGTTTAGTGGATTAGCTCTTATTTCTATTTATCATTATTATTATGTAATTCGTTATTTAGGAGACGCAACGAATGGGGCTATAGCAACTGCTTTTAAATGGATCGGGTTTCGTAATAATGAAATGGAGATTTATTTATTATTAATGCCTGTTATTGCAAGTTTACCATTTAGTACGAGTTATAATTCCGATAAATCCGATGGTTTCAAAACTTTTATAAGTAAGGAAATTTCCCTATTCTCGTATTCCTTTACAAAGTATATCGTTACATTTTTCTGCGGGGGATTTCTTTATACTTTACCGTTCATTCTTTCTTTATTACTTTGCAAATTAACACTTCCAAATGGAGATCCAACCGTCGGTACTAGCATGATAAATGGCAACGGAATGTTCGCAGAGTTATATTTCTCTTCTCCCATCACTTATATTTATCTATATATTGGGATTAATTTTTTATTCGCTGGTTTAATGGCCCTCTTAGGTTTAGCAGCGTCCACATGGTCACAAAAGGATTATATGGCACTTCTATTCCCATTGGCAGTTACTTCCATTCCCTTCGTCCTGCTAAATACAATATTCCCTACAATAGGCGGAGCACCTATTCACTTATATGATCCAAAACAACCATTACACGGGATGTCACCATACATTTTACAATGTACATTTTTCTTCCTTGTCAGCTTATTTATGTACATAAAAGGATTACAACGGGACAAAAAAAGATATATGAGAAGACTTCAAAAACGAGATCGATGTAGAAAGGCTTTTCAGCCATTATAAAGTGAAGGCTAATAATCAGTGGGGGCTTTACGGGCAGTTATCTCCCGCCTAACTTCTTTGCTCCAACTGAATTTTGAGGTGGGAGTTTTACTGCCCGGCGAATAGCGGGATAAAAACCTAATTTCCTCACGTTATCTTGGAAATTAGGTTTTTTTTATTCATTTACGGCGTACCAGCCAATCCCCATAAAATAACAACAGTCGCAAAATAAATTGCTTTAATACCTACAACTGAACATAATAAAATAATTGCATATTTACTTAATTCTCTTCTTGCACCGATTAAAGTAAAAATAACCGCCAAACTAAACGTTATATAGGAAGTTGCGGTATTTATTAAGTAATACATACTATCTAGATTCTGTGTAAGCCCTGTTATATCAGCTACAAACTGAAGCATGACGATCATGCTAAAAAAAATTGCAAGCTGATTCATTAATTTCCCGTTTATTCGGGCTACCATATGTCTACACCTCCTCGTATTAAAGAATGAATATTCAATCTAATTTATCATAAGAATTCCTAATAATGTAAAAGAACGCTTAGTATATTTCTAAGCGTTCTTTCTCGACTATTTAAGAAGCCTTCTTCAAATCAATTTGAACAAGTACTGGATCGTGGTCACTTACACGTCCATGTTCTTTCATAATGTTTGAGTTTAAGTGTACAGGGTCTACAATTGTGTGCGGTGCGATGTTGTTTGTTACTAAAATATGATCTAGCACTTGTGCGTTACCTTCATGAATATACGTGTAGCGGTTCTCTTTCGGCACTGTGTTTAACATATCTTTTAATATCGTTCCCTCTAGTGCTTCTAAAGGTTTAGAGAATTCAAAGTCATTCATATCACCTAATACAACAACTGGTGCATTTGTATTCTTTTCTTGAATACCTTGTACGAAATGATTCACTTCTTGTGCTAATTGAACTCGTTTTTCTTCACTCTTTAATACGAGCGGCTGCACTTTTCCAAATGGCGTTGCATCTCCTAGTTTTGAGTTTAAGTGATTTGAAATGACAACAACGTTTTGTCCTTGGAATGTAAATTCTGCCGCTAACGGTTTACGTGTACTTTCAAATAAAGGATTTTCGTCTCCAATACGAACTACATTTTTATCTAGTAACTTCGGTACTGTCGCTAATTTCACGCGTGATGGGTTATAGAAGAAACCGACGCGAATATTCGCTCCAGGTGCCCCGCCGTCTTGATTGTTGTTCGGCGCAATTTCTACATACTCATACTTCGGTCCACGAATTTCTAATACAGCATCAATGATACGTTTTGCGCTTAAAGATGCATCAGTCGTACCGTCATTGATTGCTCCATTATTATCTTGCATCTCTTGTACACCGATAATATCAGGCATTTTTAAATTATATTTAATAGAATAAGCTAACGCTTTCACTTTTTCATCTGTTGTTTCTTTTTTGTTCGCTGAGAAGTTTTCAATGTTATATGTAGCAACTGTTAACTTATCAAGACGCGGCTGAATATTTGCCCCTACTTGCTTAAATCCGCCGTCCACTACAGATGGTAATTCCGTTACTGGCGAAATGCGGAACGAACCGTAGTCATATCCTACTACGCCTGTTATATCTCCAGTGAACGTATCGCCTACTTTCGCGACATAATCACGAGGTACTTTTACAGAAAGGCGCTCTGGATTTAATTGCTCTTTATCTAATAAAGGTGTACCATACTTCGTTACTACTTTATCTCCGCCATTTTTTACTGTTACATATAAATTACCGTTTTTCTGCGGAGCGATAATTTTTGGTGTTGGCATCGTAACGCGCATACCTTCTACACTTTCATAAAAGTCGATTGCATCTTCATTTGGATCAAATAGACCGAATGCATCATTATCGATAATTTGATCAGGGATTTTCACACCGTTTTCTCCTAATACAATCGGCGCTGGTAAAGGTTGCTCTTTTGCGATTACAGCAACGCGACTCGCCTTAATTTCCGTCGTCGTTAAGTCTGTTTCAAATCGCTCTGCATATCCAGGTCCAACATATTCTTCTACTTCTCCATCAACTTGGACAAGATCTCCTACTGCTACATTCGCATCTTTTTTGTATACGTAAATACCTTCAGAAGTAGCTGGATCATTATCCGGCTGATTATCTTCTACATAAAAACCATTTTTATCAAGTGCTGTGACAACGCCTTCCACATTGTTTACTTTCTTCCCATTGTAAGGAGAAATATGTGACTTCCCTTGAATATCATGAATACGAACTGGTTCATTTGTTACGATAATAAATGAAAATGTCGAAACTGCTGAAGAAGTAAGCCCTTCTTTTTCAGCGATTGCTTTCACTACACTATTTTCATTCACTACAATTCGTCCGTTATAACGAACACTTTTATTTGTAGGATTAGAGCCATCTAACGTATAGTAGATTGTTGCTCCTTCTGTATTCGTTGTTAATGTTACTGCTGTTCCTTTTGCAACTTCCCCACCATTTGGTGATGCCACTACATCGCTAACGCGGTTTTGTTCTTCTCCTTGAAACTTATGAGCTGTTACTGATTTTAAACCTGGGCTACCGAAATATAACTCAAGCGTCCCTGTCAACCTAACTTTCTTCCCGATATTTTCAGGATGGTCTTTCACATTTACTGCCGATCTCACATCGCCTTTTGGCAATTGAACAGGCATGATTTTGTCTGGATTCGTTTCGTTTGGCGAATCGGCAATTGCCACGTTTGTGTCGTCAAACTTAGCCGGATCTTTCGTGTATTTAGAAGGACTTTGCGTATACCCAACGATATATCCTTCCACTATCCCCTTCGTTTTCCCTTGCTGCTTAAATACTTGAATTGCTTTTTCTACTGACATAGAAGTAGTTTCTTCCGCCTGCGCTAAAGTTCCAGTAAATGAAAGCAATAACATCAATGATAAAAAGACACTTAATAATTTCTTCACAGCCATTTCCCTCTCCCTATTTCATATTTTCTCAACATTTCTATCATATCAAATGATTCGTTATAAAGAACTATATTTCGACAAGTTTTACACAAAATTTATTTAATTTACAAGTTTTCAACCTATAATACAAAATAACTTATATAGCTTTATTGACTAAAGGTATTTTATCCAATAAACAAAACGCCTTCAATATAATTGAAGGCGTTTTGTTTGAAATATTTTAATGTGCGACTAATTTAGTCTCCATTACTTTCTCTAAATGAAATAACACACGTTTCGCCGCTAACTCACCTTGCTCAATACAAGCTGGAAGACCAGAACCAGCGTAAGAACTACCTGCCAAATACACACCTGGCAATTCTTCCTCCATAAATGTTGTGAGCTTTTTCATTCGCTCTTTATGGCCTACTGTATATTGAGGCATCGCTTCTTTCCAGCGGCTTACAATTGTAAACTCTGGATCCTCTGTAATATCCATTGTCTTTTGTAAGTCTTCGAGTACGAGCTGTACAATTTCTTCGTCAGTTTGTTCAACAATCGCTTCATCACCTGGGCGTCCGACGTAACAGCGAAGAAGCGTTTTTCCTTCTGGCGTTGTATGTGGCCATTTTTTATGTGTCCACGTACACGCTGTAATTGTATAATCACTATTTCTTGATACGACAAATCCGGTACCATCAATATCACGCTGAATTGCAGACTTTGGGAAAGCAAGTGCCACGTTTGCAACTGATGTAGACGGAATGTTACGGAAGAAACGAAACTGCTTATACTGCGCAAACATAGATGGCAATACTTTATGCGGCGTCGCAACTACAATCGCGTCTACTTCCATTTCTTTTCCGTTACTAAGCGTAATCGTATAACTATCACCAAGTTTTGCAACCTTTTCGATACGAGTTCCCTTCATTACCATATCCTTAGGAATCTTCGCTTCAAGAGATTCTACTATAGATTCTAAACCGGTTTTCACAGTTTTAAATATTCCTTTTTTCAATTCAGCCTTCTCTTGCTTTGGAGCGAGCGTACGCATACCGAGTGAAATACTACGGTGCTCCTGTTCAATTTGATAAATTTGAGGGAATGTTGACATTAAACTCATTTCATCAATATCCCCTGCATAAATACCAGATAATAATGGCTCAATTAAATTTTCAACGACTTCATTTCCAAGGCGATGCCTGAAAAACTGCCCGAGTGATTGATCAGAAACTGGTTTTGATCTAGGCATTAATAAGTCAAAACCAGCTCTTAGTTTACCAATTGGGGAGAACAATCCGGAAAATAGAAACGGCGTAATTTGCGTTGGAATTCCCATCATTGAACCGCTCGGCATTTTATGTAACCGATTGTTTACGAGAACGAACGATTGACCAGCCTTATTATTTACAAGTTCAGCATCAAGTCCTAATTCTTTCACTAATTTAGCTGCGCTCTCTTTTCTTGCTAAGAAAGAATCAGGACCGCGTTCAATTGTAAATCCATCTTTTTGAACGGTTTGAATTTTCCCGCCAAGTTTACCAGACGCTTCTATAAGCAATGCATCTATCGGCAAGTTTTTTTCACGAATTTCTTTTTGTAAGTTATACATTGTTGTCAATCCTGTGATGCCACCGCCGATGATCACAACTTTTTTCCTCAAGTAAGCTCCCCCTTTCTACTTACATTACAGATTCTTTTTTCTTTAATACAACATCTGCTAAACAGTCGATAAATGCGTCCGATGCGTTTGGCATTTCTGGACGATAATATTTCGCGCCAATTTCATCCGTTACCACTTTACACTCAAAGTCATTGTCATATAAAACTTCTAAATGTTCCGCAACAAATCCAACTGGTGCATATACGAATGAATTGTAGCCGTACTTTTCATTTAATTCTCTCGTTAAATCTTGTACATCTGGACCAATCCAAGGATCTGGTGTATTTCCGGCACTTTGCCAGCCAACTGCATAATTTGCTACTTCAGCACCACGTGCAATATAGTCAGCTGTTTCGTTTAATTGATCCGGGTATGGATCGCCGAGTGCGATAATTTTTTCTGGTAAGCTATGTGCAGATACGATTAACACTGCTTTTTCACGTTCTGCTTCTGACATACCGTTATATATACCTTTCACTGCATCGACCCAATACTGAATAAATTTCGGTTCTTTATACCAGCTATCGATGCCGTGAATTGTTAAGTTTCCAAGTTTTCCTGCTTCTTCTTGCGCTCGTCCTACATACGACTTCACGCTAAAAGTAGAATAGTGAGGGGCAAGAACGAGTGCAATTGCATCTTCTATTCCATCTTTATGCATAGCTTGTACTGCATCTTCAATGAACGGTTCAATATGTTTTAAACCAAGATACATGTGGTACTCTACTTCATCTTGCATTTCATTTAAACGCGTTTCTAACTTTTTAGCTTGCTCTAATGTAATAGTAGCTAAAGGAGAAATACCACCAATTGCACGGTAACGCCCTGTTAAATCTTCTAGCATTTCAGGACTTGGCTTTCTTCCTCTGCGAATATGTGTATAGTAACGTTCAATATCTTCTTCTTTATATGGCGTTCCGTATGCCATTACAAGCAAACCAATTTTCTTTTTCATACAGACAATCTCCTTTACTTCGCTAACTGTTCTTTAGAGTACTCATGAATAAATGTAGTTAAGCGTTTTAATGTATCTGGATTTACTTCTGGGAATACGCCGTGACCTAAGTTAAAGATATAACCTGGCTGCTTCATCCCTTGATCTAAAATACCTTTTACATGTTCTTCAATAACAGGCCAAGGTGCTAATAAGAATGAAGGATCCATATTTCCTTGTACCGCCTTGTGAACACCACGTGCGCGTGCTTCTTCAATCGGTAAGCGCCAATCTAAACCTACTACATCAAGCGGTAAGTCGTGCCATTCATTCACTAAATGTGCAGCACCTACGCCGTGCATAATCATTGGAACACCCATCGGGCGAACTTCTGCAAAAATACGCTCCATCGCTGGTTTAATAAATATACGGTAATCCGCTACATTTACTGCTCCAACCCAAGAATCGAAAATTTGAACCGCTTTTACTCCTGCGTTAATTTGCGCTTTTAAATATGTAATAACCATATCTGCAAGCTTATCCATTAAAGCGAACCAAGCTTTCGGCTCTGCATACATAAACGCTTTCGTATTATGATAGTTACGAGAAGGACCGCCTTCAATCATATAGCTCGCTAACGTAAATGGAGCTCCTGAAAAACCGATTAACGGTACATCTAACATTTCTGTCGTTAATAAACGAATTGTATCTAGTATGTAAGGTACGTCATCTTCTGGATTGATTTCCCCTAATTTTTCTACATCTTGTAAAGAACGGATTGGACTATCGATAACTGGACCAATGCCAGATTTAATTTCCACATCAACACCAATTGCAGGTAGTGGTGACATAATATCTTTATAAAGAATTGCTGCGTCTACGTTATATTGATCAACTGGCAACTTTGTAACGTAAGCGCACAACTCTGGATTATGTGTAATTTCAAATAAAGAATATTTCTCTTTTATCTTTCTATATTCCGGCTGTGAACGACCTGCTTGACGCATATACCACGCTGGTACATACTCTGTACGTTCCCCCCTACATGCTTTTAAAAGTGTCTCATTTATAGTTCTTACCAAGACCCTAGCTCCCTTCCTTACCAATGCTTTTTCTTTAAATATGCTCTATTCCGATATTTATCTTTTTTTACTATACAGCTTGTAAAAACAAAATGCATAACATTATGTACGTTGTTCATTAAATTGACACAAACGTTCGTAAAAACGTTTACTATTTTCACAACATTCTTATTATAGCACAGAGAAAAACTACGGTTTAGCTACTTTTGACTTTTCTCCTTCACGGTTCGTTTGTGTGTTATATGGTACAACGTAAAAACTTGGTTTTGAGAATATATTAATAAACTTTTCCTCATATTTCCCTGTTCCTTTTGCCGTTCCAACGTGAGTATGAATTCCTTTTTCAACTTTATAAATCCGGTACATAATTCGCTCATCAGGAAGCGGCGTCCAGCTTAGTTTCATTGCAAATAAACCGAAAGGACTAAATGCTAGTTTTGCTTCCACGTTTTGAATCTTATCTAAACGAATTGGCAGTCCAATTGTTTCAACACCTTTTGGCCTATGAAAACTCGCTTTATCTTGTATATTTGCTTTCGTTAAAATCTTTTTAAATAACATCGTTGCAGATGCATTTCCATCTTGTAATTGATGCTCTTTATCGGTGCGGTCATAGCCAATCCAAACTGCACCTACTAAATTCGGTGTATATCCAACGAACCACATATCACGCGCACCATTGTCATCATTCGGCAGTGAAGTTGTGCCTGTTTTTCCAGCTAAAGCTCCATTATATACGCCAGCTTTCGCCGTACCTTCTTTCACAACTCCTTCAAGCATCTTTGTCATATACCATGCCGTTTGCTTCGAAAAGACTTTCGTTTCAGCTTTTGATGATTCTCCAATGACTGCTCCGTGTCTATTTAATACTTTATCGATAACGTGCGGTTCGATAATATTCCCGTTTGCTAAAAAAGATCGGTACATTTTGACAAGATCAAATGGAGACACACCATTTTTCAGCCCGCCAAGTGCTGTGCTTAAACCTGAGTCCGCAATATGAACATTCCCTTTCTCTAAATATTGCTTTCCCTCATCTACCCCTAATTCATTTAATAAAGATACAGCTGGCACATTTGCCGATTCTAATACCGCATCGTACATCGTCATCTCTTTCGTATACTCATGATTATAATTTCGAGGTTCATAACCTTCAAACGAACTTTTTTCATTCGTTAATAAAGAATATGGATTATATTTCTTCGTCTCAAGTGCAGGTCCATATACGATAAGCGGCTTTAAAACAGAACCAGGCTGCCGCTTTGCAAAAACGCGATTAAGCCCTCTCGGAACATACTCTCTTCCGCCAATCGCGGCTTTAATTCCGCCAGTCTGATTATCCATTAATAAAAATGCACCTTGCGCCCCGTTTTCTTTACCAGGGAAATTTCTCGCATCTTGAAACTGGTTATATGCTACCTTTTGAACTTTTTCATCCATCGGTACGACAAACGTATATCCTCCGCGCAGTACTTCTTGATGCGATAAACCATATAAACGCGCCGCTTCATCTATAACCATATCGATATACGGCATATATGCGAGTTCACGTTCATCTGAATTTTTATAAAGAGCGATTGTTTTCCCTTGGTAACGAACACTATCTTCCGCTGTTAAATAGCCTTGTTTATGCATAAGTGACAAAACAAGATCACGGCGCCCTTTACTCTTTTCTAGGGATAAGTACGGTGAATAGCCATTTGGTGCTTTCGGAAGCCCTGCAAGCATAGCTCCCTCTTCCACTGTTAAATCTTCTACATTTTTATTAAAATACAACTTTGCTGCCGCTTGGATACCATATGCCCCATGACCGAAATAAATATGGTTCATATACATTTCAAGAATTTGCTGCTTCGTATATTTTTGCTCTAATTGAAGAGAAATTGCGACCTCTTTCAATTTACGCGTAAATGTTTTTTCGCGAGTTAAAAAGACATTTTTAGCTAGTTGCTGCGTAATCGTACTACCGCCTTCTACCTTCTCTCCAGCTAACGCGTCTTTATAAAGCGCCCGAAATATAGAAGGGTAATCAATTCCTTGATGCTCATAAAAACGAGCATCTTCCACAGCAATAAATGCTTGCTGCACGTACTTTGGAATTTCTTCAATCGGCACGAGCTCTCTATTTTCTACATATAACTTCGTAATTTCTTTTCCTTTCTGGTCAACGATACGTGATGAAGAGTGGAAAACAAGCTGCTTTTCATCCATCATATAGCCACCAGTTAACACAATAAGTTTATAGAGTACAATCGCTACTACCAACGTTGCTACCCCGCCTAATAAAGTCCACTTTGCTTTCTTCATACATCGGCCTTCTTTCCAAATGATGGTACATTTATTATTTGAAAAAGAAGTATCTTTATGTATATAATCTTCGAAGTTTTTTAAGAGAATTGATATAATAGAGACAAACCATAAAGGGGGCATTAAAATGAAGGCTATTATTTCATACGAAACACCTCTAGAACAAGCACATTTCACTGCAAAAAATAACGAAAAAGATATGTTTTATAAAGAAAACACTGAAGAATCTGTAGAATCGGCACTTCAGTATGACGTATTAGACGCTGTTGGAGAATTTAAAGGACAACCTGGCTACATCGTTTGTAACAACATTTCTGTAACAGACGAAGGTCGCCCAGTATTTGAAAACCGTTTTAAAAACCGTGCTGGTCTAATCGAAAATGAGCCTGGCTTCCAAGCAATCCGTGTTCTTCGCCCATTAAGTAACGATACATATGTCATCTTAACGATGTGGGAAACTGAGCAAAACTTTAAAGACTGGACAGAATCACGTTCATTCGAAAACGCTCATAAAAAACGTCCTGCACAAGCAGAGGGACAAGCTCAGGCTCAGGCGCATCCACATGCAGAACAGCAAAAAAGTATTTTCTCTCGCCCGTCGTTCGTGACTACTTTTGATGTGTTAGTTTAATTTTCGGAGTTCGGAGTCGACGGTATGTGAAATTATATCGGCGATTTTTCGAATATATCGACTTATCGACAAATGACGACACACAAAAAGGAAACACCATTACACGGTGTTTCCTTTTTCTTTATACCAATTATATATGCGAAGCGCGTCTTCTTTTCTCATATGCTTCACTTTATAGCCATGCCCCGCTACTGATACGGCAGCTGTACATAACTCGTCTTTCTTTTGAAAATGCGACTGATTATATCCTACTACTTGAACATGCCTTCTTCGCATGATCCCTGTATATTTCGCGAGACCTCGGTGCACCATTACTAACTGATTGTCTCGTATCATATATCCACCACTTTTATATCTAGCGTATGCAAGTATTGTAAATACAATAAATAGCGGTATAAGAACGAACAACGCAGTATGTTGTTTAAAATATATACTCGCACCAGCGATTGGCACAGCGAGCACAGCACTTGTAATCCAGCCCATTATGACGTAACGGCGTAATGCAACCTTCGGTAAATGAACGATTTCCTCTTCTATTTCATATGGCAACTGTAAATAGGCAAGTAGCTGCTGTACATCTTTTTTCTTCATAAAAGGATGTAACATCACTTCATTCCCTGCCGCTTCTATACTTTGAATGACTTCCACTTCGACAGAGCAATAACCGAAAGGCTGGCGGAGAATTCCTTCTTTTACAGTAATCGCTTGAATGCGGTGTAATTTTAACACAAACTCTTTCTTATCAAATAACCCTTGAACGATACGAATTTCATTTCCGTTTCGCTCAATTTTAAAGTTCGCGTATTTTAATGCATAGCCGGCCGTAGAAATGACCCACGAAATTGCCATTAAAATCGCGGCCATAACGATTAATTCATATACACCGTTATCCATCACATACGCTTCCACTTTATTTATGAGCCATTCTGGAAGAAATTGATTAAACTCTGTGTAAATAAGAAGTAATCCAGAAAACACTAATCCGAATCTACCAGACGTAATGGAAGCTACTAAAATCTCTTTCATCGTTAACTGATAAATCGTCTTACTTTCTTCTGCCATGGGTACTTCTTCACTCGCAGCGCTTCTTTTTTTATTTAATAAGGCAATCAGTTCCTTCGCTTCATCTTCTTTAATACCAGCTAACATCACTTCCGGCTCACTACCGCCGCCCGCTACTTCTATATTTAATTTCGTAAGCCCAAGCATTTGATAAATGACATTAGAAGATGTACTAATGTTTTGCACACGGTCTTTATTTAAATAACTTTCCTTCTTTACAAAAACACCGTGTTTTATATGTAAAATATTATTTTCAACCCAGTACACTTTGAAATACCATTTTATAGCTGAGAAAATTGCCATAATAAATAATACAAACAAAAGAACAAGATGTAAGAAATACCAAGGTTTTACTTCACCATCTGAACGAAATAAAACAAGAAAAATAAAAGGCAACAAAGTCGCAATTCGAATACCTAACAATATCGTGATCGGATGTTGCCTCTTATACACCCTCATCACTCACTTTCGCAAGCTCTCCAATTTGTCTTTTCAGCTGTTCTGCTTCTTCTTTCGTTAAGCCTGGAATACTATGCGAAGTTGCCGCTGTTGAAATATGTAATTCTGCTAAATTATACTTTCTCATAATTGGTCCTTGCTCAATCGTTACGTGCTGCACACGAATCATCGGAATAAGTACGCGCTTCACAACGAACATTCCCTTTTGAATCTCAATCTCTTCTTCATTTAATCTGTAACTATAATATCGTTGACGTAAATTTGGAAAAACAAAATAGTCGAGTGGTACGTATATAACTGCTCCTGTCACTAACAATCCAAACAACCAGCCCCACCAGTTAAAGTTAATCATAAAAAAGAAATACGCAATTACGACTGCTAGTATAACTGCCGCCCCAATTAAAGCATGAATTCTCCACACTTTCAGCATATTAGAATGAATCTCCCTCTCTAACGGCTGCATCTCATCACTCCAATTATATGAATTTATTAATTATATATTAGTTGTTATATACAGTTTTGTAAAATTATAGTTTTTTACATTGTGTCGAGCATTTCTTTAAAATTCCCTTCATTAATCGAATACACATAAAGAAAGAAGAAGCAATAGCATCTCTTCTTTATACAAATCATTTCTTCTATAATAGCTTTATTATTAAATATAAATTTCTTCTTTCCAACTACTAGATTTTGATTTGACCACAATTAAATTTTCACTTTCCCATTTTAATGTGCCTAAAAATCTTGAATACACCATTTCGTTACCTACCTCTTCCACCAATAATTGATCGCGAATCTTTAAACCCTTTTCATCGTACACCTCACATCGTAGTTGGAAACCTTTAACACGATGAATTCCTTTTAATATCGCTATCTTCTTACGGCTTGGGCTTTTTTTAGGTGTCTTCCCTACTAAAAATATCCCTTCATAGTTTTGTTTCACAATTTCTCCCAAAGACTCTTCGACATACTCTCTAACAATAGATGGTGAGAGAGTAGAGTTTTCTTCAAGCCCGGGGATAACATATTGATGTACTAATTTACAAAACTCATTGTATTTCTCTTCAACTGAATCACGTGTTAAAAATCCCATAAAATCGTAAGGAACATATACACAAATTTCACCTAAGGCTCTATTCACTTTATATGAAATATCAGTGTTCTCATTAGCTAAACAATAGACAGTAACTTGCTCAATCTCTCCTAATCCCATTTCAAACTCGTTAATTTTCTTTGAGAAAATTAACTCAAAAATCCTAATTTCATGCACACGCAAATAATGTTTTTTAGGACGTTGTTTTTTCCAATCATAAAATTTTACTTCGAGCACTATAATTCACTCCTTTTAATAAAAAACACTATGAAAACAATGTAATCCTACAACATCATAGCCTCATACATTCATTATATTAAAAATAAAGCTAGTTTTTTATAATTTTTTTGATATAATTACTTACGGGAAAAGGGAAGACATTTATCTTCCCTTGTGTTTTTATTTGCATCTAGTACTTTTGCTAGATGCTTTTTTTTATGCTAAAAAGGTACCCTCAAATACTTTGAGGATACCTTTTTCATCAATTTAGTGCATTTCAACAATTGTACCATCTTCGAACACCTTGAATACTCCAGTAAATCCTGCTCCAGCTGCGCCTTCTATTTTATATGTCGTACGCACTCTAATTTGATAATATTTCTTTCCATTTTCTACTTGCGTATCCTCTAGCGTGTAATTATATTCTTCTTTATATTCATTTTTGATATATTCTTTAGCTTTCTCAAAAGTAAATGCATTTTGATTCTTTCCTGTCTCTACTTTTTGGTTCTTTTCTGTTACTACCTTCTGATTCTTTTCTGTCTCTGTTTTTTCGTTCTTTTCTGTCGCTACCTTTTGATTTTTTTCTATCTCTGTTTTTTGGTTCTTTTCTGTTACTGCCTTTTGATTTTTTTCTGTCTCTGCTTTTTGGTTCTTTTCTGTCGCTACCTTTTGACTCGTTACTGCATCATTTTTTTGTGCCTTCGCTGCTGTCGTTACACTCTTTGCAGTTTTTTCCTCTTCACCAATTTTAGTGATTAATCCTAAAGCCTTTTTATTATATTCTTCAAGGTTCTTGTTATCTTTTGTTTCTGAAACTACCTTATTTAACATCTCTTTCGCTTCTGCATAATTTTTCTTACTTATTAACTCTTCGCTTTTCACCAGTTGCTCTTCATACTTCTTTTTTTGTTCTAAGATCGCTATTAATGCTGTTCGTTCTTCCTTGGCTTGTTTTATAAGCGTATTATTTCCATTCTTCATGTTCTCTACTTTTCCAAATGACTTGATTGATTCTTCTACCTTTGTTTCTTCTTTTAACTTCACTGCTTCAATCATTACTTTCGTTTGTTCTACAAGCACTGTTGCATCTGAATCATCTTTTTTCTCATCTAATGCTCGTTCAAATGATGATAAAGCATTTTTATATTCTTTATTCGTTAACGCGGTCTTCCCTTCATCCATTGCTTTGTCAAAATCCCCATTACTACATCCAGCTAGCATTAAAAACGTAAGTCCAATTACCGTTAATAACTTTCTCATTTTCTCTCCCCCTATATATACCTAAAACAATAACATCATATGTATAAAAGTCTGTGTAGTAATTAGACTGAAAGTAAATATGTACTGTACATTTCATTTACTATCATTACTTAAAACTCCTAAATAGTTGGTAGTTGGTTTTCTTCTTCTTTTAAGACAGAAAGGAATTTTAATAAAGCCCTTACTCAGAATCTTTACTACACACACTCTTATACACATAGAAAAATCATTTTTCGTTTATAGTTTGCTATTTCTTCAGCTTTAAACATTCTCAGCTAATTGGAATACAAACTATAATCTGTAACATACCGAAAAGCAACAGAAAACAAACCGTAACAAAAGTCACGATTCGTAACTATCTTGTAACACAAATGTAACATAAGATTTTTAAACATACAATAGTTTTTTTACATTATTTTCCGACATCTATATTTTAAGCGTCAATAAGATACCAACCCTTAGTGTAAATACGGATTCTCCATAAAAGCATACAGGGGATCTTTCCTCATTGTCATCCAGTTGAAAAGTAAACAGTACTCTGGAACAAGAATTTCATACGCTAATAAAAAAAGCCTACTAATTAAAGTAGACTTAAAATAATGCCACCTTTTCGTGCAATTGGTTATCACGAAAAGATGACATGAAAATCTTTAAAGTTATCAAATTAATAGTTTGTCAGTTCATTTTCAGGAGTTTGAATAATAACAGGGTTTTTCCCTGAATCAATCCATCTTAAAATATCAATAACATTTTGTTTATCTACACCTGTACACCCTTCTGTCCATGAAGTAGAAACATGGAAGAAGATTGCGCTTCCTTTGTATGGTGTACGTGATTCAGTATTATAATTAATTACGAATCCATAATCATATGCTGGAATATACATATTTTCAGCTGATTTCCATCTACCTCTTACAGGCTTTTCCTGTAAAGTATTATAGTATGGAGATGTCGAATCATCTACCCAAACGTGATTTTGCGTTAAATTAATAAAGGGAAGTTTCGTACCAGGATTCCCTTGTCTACCGAAAGCTGCACCAATTGTGTATTTTCCTCTTGGCGAACTCATACCACTTTCACTCATCTCAACTGCAAAACCTTTTTTCCCAATATATCCACTTATATTCTTTCGCTCTCTCCATTTCCCATTTAAATTTTCAAATGTACGAACTTGAGCTTGATCCGTATTATAGCCTTTTGTTGTAACTAAAATAACCTGTTGATTATTTTGGATTGTTTTTAAGTTATCAATAACTGTTCGAGATTCATTCATATTCATCCATTGTAGACCTGAACCAGTTCTTATACGCAACCACGTACCTCTTTCTTCAACTACTGTTACCGTTTGCGATGTATATTTTACAAGTACATTCGCTGAGTCCGCTGGATAATCATATGTGAAAAAGTCTCTATTAATATGAATTCTTTTCTCGTTTAATAAGATCCATTTGAACCCTTGATATGTATGGATTTTAACCCAGCCATCTCCTCTTTCTTCATACACTGTGACAGTTTGCGGGGCACCTTCAAAAGCAATTCCTGAAGATAATGATGCATCGTGATAAGCAAAGAAATCTTTGGACATCTGAATTTGTTTACGCTTGAACTCTTTATCTTTTGAAGTGTCTGTTCGAGCGACTAAACTTACAGTTTCAGCACGAGTAATCGTTTGATCAGGCTTCCAATTATCATTACCATATCCACTTGAAATACCTAATTCAACCAAGATATTTACATATTTCTCGCTCCAATGCTCTTTTAAGTCGTTAAATATTGTTGGAGGATTCCCTGTCACTTTCTCTTGTAATTTGTATGCATTTACTAGCATAGAAGCCATGGCGCCTCGCGTTAACTTTCCAGTAGGGTTAAACTTCCCGTTCCCTTCTCCTTTAATAACACCCACTTTTTCTATAGCCGCAATATACGGAGCTGCCCAATGCTTTTTTGAGTCATCAAAAGTAGGCGCTGCTGATTGATCGACAGGAAGGTTCAATATTTTCGCCATCATTTTTGTGGCTGAGCCTCTATCTATCTCTAAATTTGGTGAAAACGTGCCATCAGGCATACCTGACAATACATTTTTATTTATAAGATAATCTACTGATGGCTTTACCCACCCCGGAACATCAGGGAAACTACTTGGAGCTGCTTGTGCTTCATTCTTAGTTACATTTTCCATTTCAGCTAAAGAACTTGAAGAAATAGAAAGAGATCCTACTGCAATCATACCTATCGTTGCTATTTTTATAAGCTTCATATTTATACATGTTCCCCTTTTCTTAATTAAACTAAATTGTAGTACCACGACCTTTTGTGATTCATTTCACAAAATCTATCGTAATCATAAATCGATAAATGTTAATTATAACCTTTTATCCTAAATATTCCAATAGATGATTTAAAAAGAAAGAATGTACTACCAGTTTACTGTTTACATTAGAAGCGAAAAAATAAAGCTAGTTTTTTATATACTTGATATAATTACATATAGGAAACGGAAGATTTTTATTTGTATTTAGTTCTATTGCTACATGCCATTTTATATTATTTTACATAGTCTCGGGGGATTATATTGAAGAAATTTACTGTTAGCTATATAGCATGTTTACTAGTTTTCTCTACTGCTGTGAATGTCTTACAGTATGCACGCGTTCCAAATTATGCGGATTCATGGGGACCGATTTGGGTATCTATTATTATGTTTTCAATTCTTGGAAGCATTCCTGTTCTTATCGGTTGTTTATTAGGTGAATTTTGTTATAGAAAAATAAAAGGAAGTCACGAATTAAAAATCGGTATTCCTTTATTTATACTGTTAGGTATTTCCTACAATCATTTATTCTTTATGTGGTTTAATGACAGAGATTTTCTATCCTTTTATTTAGAAGCTTTTCTGGATACTGGCCTTCCTATTACTGTATCATCTTTACTGTTTTATCTTATAAGACGGCGTTAATTCTCTCATCATTACATAAAAAAATAACCCTCTATGATAAAACATAGAGGGAAGAATTTCTATATAAAAACCTGTACCTTATCCTGAAGTGAACCCCGAAAACAGAACACATATCAAAACACCTAAACCGTCTGTTCCCTATATTCTTTAGGGGACAAGTGGTTTAGGTGGTTTATTAGAAGGTAGTACCTTCTTTTTTATAATATTCTTTTGAAATCTCTTCATAAAATGCTGCCGATGTCGCGTAGAAATAAGGTGCTAACCATAAGAAACCGATTCCTATAGTAAGAATACTTAAAATGAACCAGCCAAGGAAACTTAAGCATAGTAAAAAGTAATCCATTTTATGTCCGTTCATCATACGGCGACTTTCGGTAATTGCTTGATTCGCTGTGTATTCTGGATGATCATTCAAAATAAAATACGTCATAGAATAAGAAAATGATTTAATAATACCCGGAATAATAAGAAGTAATGTCCATAGCATCAAGTATACATACATTAGTAAATATGTTAAAAATGACTTCATAAGCTTACTTCCATCGCTAAACCATCTAAATAAATCACCAATGCGAGCACTAGTCTCACGGATTACATTTAAAACAAGATAGTAGGCGCCTATTGTTAACGGACCAATAACAAGCATTGCAATAATACTTACTGTAAGCGAATCACTTGCTTCTTCCCAACCCCAAAACATCGAGAAAACACCTGTAATTAGAAGTTCAACAGCTCCAATAAGGATTCCAAGTAATAAGGTTGCCCCTACCGCTAATCCCCATTTTCCTTTTAATGCATCAAGTGCTTCTCTTTTCAACTGACTTATCATATATAACCTCCTAATATTATTTCTATATTAGTATACCATTTATATCAAAAATTTCACGAATTTCCCTGAAATAGAAAGGTACTACCTTTTTTTCTGATACGTATTGAGAAATGTGAGCTGTATTTGTACCCATATATGAATCAAACTACTCATTTCTCCATAACAAAAAAGCCTGCCTTTCATAATAGGCAAGCTTTTTCAAATTAATCCTCACTTATTCTCTTCTTATACCAATCCTGCATTCTCTCCGCATCTTCTACTCTCGTATGCTCTAGTTTATAATTCGATGATGCACTAGAAAACGTATACGTACATAAATCCGCTCGGCGCTGGAAATATGATTGTGTTTTTTCAATTGATTGGACGTGTCTTCTTCTTACAAGCCCTGTATGTTTCCCAATACTACGATGTATAATCGTAATTTGTTCTCCGTTTACACCGTAACCATTTGTTTTAAATGTTGCGTATCCAAGTGTAAAGATAAGGATCGCGAGTGGAATCAACGCCCACATGATGTAATACTTTTCAAAGTATATACTTATTCCAGTAAGCGGGATTGCTAGCATTGCGAAGAATATAAAACTATCAATTAAATAACGACGTAATGCTGCTTTTGGTAATGAAATAATGTTTGTATTCAATTCGTATGGTAATTGTAAATGTGCAAGTAACTGTTGTACGCGATCTTTTCGAATGATAGGATGCAGTGTAACTTTTTCTTTTTCGTCACCCAGTCCTTTACTTTGAATGACTTCTACTTGCACAGCACAATAACCGAATGGCTGACGTAAAATACTTTCTTTTATCGTAATACCTTGAATACGATGTAACTTTAGGACGAGTTCTTTTTTCTCAAGTAATCCTTGCGAAATGCGGACTTCATCATTTCTTCGATTCACTGTGAAATCTCCATGTTTTAACGCATAACCGATTGTGGATATCATCCAAGAAATGACAAGTAAAATAGCTACCATGTAAATCCAGCCGTATATATCATGATCCATTACATATGACTCTACTTTATTTTTTATCCATTTCGGAATGTATTCATCCACTTGGTTATAAACGAAGAATATTAAAGAAAATAGCAATCCAAACTGCCCAGATGTAACAGATGCTAATAAAATTTCTTTCAAAGTTAATTTGTACTCTGTCGCTTGCTTTTCCTCTGTCATAACTTCTTTTTCTACTACTTCTTCTGATGTTTCTTCTGCTTTCACTTCTGGAGTTGGCTCATTTAGTAAGGAAATAAGCTCCTTCGCCTCGTCTTCCGTAATACCAGCTAAGCTAACTTCTGCATCATCGCCTCCGCCAGCTGTTTCGATTTGAATTTTCTTTAAACCGAGCATTTGATATAACACGTTTGAACTTGTATTAATCGTTTGAACACGTTCTTTATTTAAGTAGCTCTCCTTCTTCACAAAGAGCCCTTGTTTCACATGTAATACGTTATTTTCAACCCAGTATGTTGTGTAATACCATTTTTCAAACGCTGAAAAGACGGTGAGTAAACCGAATCCAGCGGGAATTAAATACCAAAATGGAAACTTTCCATTTAAACTAAACATGAAAATAAATAATGGTATAAAGTCTGTTATTTTTAATTCTAATAACATCGTAATGGGATGCTGCCTCTTATACATCCTCATCACTCACTTTCGCTAATTCTGCGATTCTCGTTTTTAACATTTCTGCTTCATACATCGTTAAGCCTGGAATGCTGTGAGAAGTTGCTGCCGTTGCAATATGTAATTCTGCTAATCCATGTTTTCTCATAATTGGCCCTTGTTCAATTGTCACGTGCTGTACACGAATCATCGGTACTAATACGCGCTTTACTACGAAAAGACCGTGCTGAATTTCAAGCTCTTCTTCATTTAATTGATAGCTATAATAACGCTGACGTAGTTTCGGGAATACAAAGTACGAAAATGGTGCTAGCGCAACTGTTAACCCAACCATCACATACAAAATCCACGCCCACCAATCAAACTTTATCATAAGGAACAGGTAAGCTAAAATGACGAGAATACCGATCCCTTCTTCAATTACAGCACGAACTTTCCACACCTTGACCATGTCAGGATGAATTTCATTTTTCAATGGATCCATGTAACCACTCCAAATCTATTAATCTAATATATGAATTGTCTCAATCTATATTTTACATAACTTTACATAAAATTGAAAATTTATTATTTATCCGTTTTTTTCTCAGGAATAAAATATCCGAACCAAAGGAGCCAAACTAAACTAATTAATGCGAGCCAACCTTTATCCGCTTGGAAAGCTTCAATCATACCTGGGATTTTATAAATTCCAATTAACCCCAGAAAACCGAGCCACCAGTTTTTCTCCATTTTCATTTTTATTCCCCCTCCTTCATTACGTTTTTCACATTTCGAATCCAAATTTCTTTATACTTTAAATCGAACCCTATTAATATGTAATTACTCATATTATCAATAACGAGCGCTAACGTATGCGCGTTTTCTTCAGTTGCATGTTGTGACACAACACCAAGTTCCACACCTTTCTTTAATAAATCGTGGAATCCATTTAAGAAATCTTCTTGTATTTCAAATAAGCGTTTCTGGTACTTTTCATTTCGCGTCGCAGTTACGATGAATTCATTTATAACGCGTAATATGCCTTCTTGACCTCTATACTCCGATAACATATGTAAACCATCTGCGATTAACTTTTCTGCAAAGTTTTCTTTCGTATATTGTTCTTTATCGAAGTAACCCACGAAATAATATCCAGAAAAAATCTCTTCAAATAAAAAATCAACTAGCGCTTCTTTAGACGGAAAATGATAATAAATAGCTGGCTTTGATATGCCAACTTCTTTTGCAATCATTGAAAGACTCATCTTCTCAATACCGTGCTCTGCCATTAGTTTAAATGATGCATCTACAATGTGCTGCGATGTTTGTAAATTTTTTGTCATACTGTACCTCTTCTATTTTTACTTACCGGTCGGTAAATAAATTGTAAAATGAAAATGAATGATTTGCAAGTTAATTAGAGTTTTAAAAGGAACTTCTTGATGAACCTAGAAAAATATAAAGTAAAAACAATGTATAACGATAAGGAGGATTTTCATATGGGATCTGGCGGTAAAGGTGGTAGCGGCGGCGGTGAAGATGGCAAAGATGGTAAGAGCGGTAGTAGTGGGCTTTTATTACTCATTCTGCTCTTTATCGTATTCATTATAATTGGAGCTAGTTATAGTGTGTTTAGCTTCTAAGAAAAGACACAATTCAGTTAGTTATAGTAGCGTAGAAAACTTAAACAGAGATTAAAATTTTCCTTCTTAAGGTTTCTTCACCAGTAAGGGCACACAAAATAGAAAGCCCCGGTTATATTTAACAGCCAGCGCTTTCTATTTTCAGTATTCTTATAATGCTTCATCTATATTTCCAACTCGCACACGTAAATCGTTATTGATCATCCACAATAATATACGCTGTTCTAATTGGCCCATGCACACCTACGACAAGGTTCATTTCAATATCCGCGCTATTTGATGGACCCGAAACGAAGTTCACACAAGCCGGCAAGTTTTCTCCCGCTTTATTTTGATTATGGATCAGTTTTGTAGCTTGGGTTAATCTTGGCACAATCGTACTTTTAGGAACGATTGCAATATATGACTCCGGAAGAAGACTCACATGTCTTCCTTTTAACCCGTCATTAAATAGTACAACGGTTCCTGATTCTGCCAAAGTCATATCACTGAACGTAATGCCAAGGTCAGCAGCTTTCGCAAATTTTATGTCCTCTTCTTTATGATCTAATCCCCATGTACGAAAATGTGTTGTTCCTTCATTGCTGAAACATGGTGTAAGACCATACTCATTAAAGCGCTCATCATTCGAACATATAACAGATTTGATATTCCAATCTTTTATAAAAGACCCCAATGTTTCAACAAGATTTTCCTTTGTTGTTCGCTTTACTTCTGTATGAATGACTTCGCAGTGCTCTATTAACTTTAATACAAGTTCGTCTTGCGCCAGTCCGTCAAAAACAGTCCACTGCGGGGAAAAAGACCAGTTCGGTTTTTCCACTGCTTCTGGACATTTCCTACCAAGCTTTTCTGATAACTGGAGTAAAAATTCCTCACGATTTTGGATGGCCATCATTGTTCTCCTTTTCGTGTTTTTCAAACCACTCTCGAAACGGTTGTTTTTTCGGAACTGGAAAATCTCTCGCATCCGTCCAAGCTTTTAACGGCCCAATTCCACGCTCGATCTTATCCCCTTTTGCAAGAGGTTTTAATGCATACGGAGCGCTCTTCGCTGCAAAAGAAAATAGTCTAGGACTCTTAACCGCTTTTTCAAAACCTTTCATAGCCACGTTCCAAGCTACAGGTGATCGTTTTTCTTCTACAATGCGGCTGCGATGTTTAATTAATAAGTCATGTAACGGGATTTTCACTGGACACGCTTCTGTACAAGCACCACAAAGGCTAGATGCGTAAGGTAAATCCTTATATTCATCATATCCCCCTAAAAGCGGTGTCAACACAGCTCCAATTGGTCCTGGATAAATAGAGCCATATGCATGTCCACCAATATGCCTGTATACAGGACACACATTAATACATGCCGCGCAACGAATGCACTGGAGGACACTTTGGAATTCCGTTCCTACAATATCGGAACGACCATTATCAACAATGACTAAATGAAATTCCTCAGGTCCATCTGTTCCGCCAGGCTCAGTTAACCCTGTAATATAACTTGTTAACTTTTGTCCTACAGAACTTCGGCATAGAAGTGTTACTAAAACATCAAGCTCTTCCCATGTTGGAACAATACGTTCCATCCCCATAACTGTAATCAACGTTTTCGGAAGTGTCGTAGTAAGTCTTGCATTTCCTTCGTTTGCTACGATAGAAATTGATCCCGACTCTGCAACAGCAAAGTTACATCCAGTCACCCCTATATCCGCTGCAAAAAAATCATCACGTAAATACGATCTTACAAACCTCGCCATTTCCGTAGGATCAGATGTTCCAGTGTAATTTAACTTTGTTTTAAATATTTCACAAATGTGCTCTTTATCTTTGTGAAGACACGGAACAACAATATGTGATGGAGGATCGTGGTCGTTCACTTGTAGAATAAATTCAGCAAGATCTGTTTCTAACACTTCCGCTCCAGCTTCTTCAATCGCTTCATTTAAACTAATCTCTTCCGTTACCATCGATTTTGATTTCACAATTTTTTTCGCGTTTTTCTTTTTTACAATCTCTTTTACATATTCCCTTGCGTCTTCTGCAGTCTTTGCGAAATAAACGAAACCACCGTTTTTCTCAATATTTTCACTCAGCTCATATAAATAATAATCAAGGTTTTCTAATGTATGCTTTCGAATTTCTTCTCCTAAAGCTCGCCATTCTTCCCAGTTCCCAAGACTCTCAGTAGCTTTTAATTTCTTGACTCTCAGACCATCTTGCGCTTTCCTGACAGCCTGTCGCATAAATTGATCCCCAATACCTGTTGCAGTACGCTTATGAAAGGGATCGTTCCCAATTTTCATTCCCATCTCTATATCCCCCCTTGTTTTCGATCTTCATTTAATACTTGAGCAATATGTTTTACATCAATCGGATAACCATTACGTGTTAAACGTCCTTTTATATTCATTAAGCAGCTACAATCCATCCCAATTAACAATTCCGCACCGGTTTCCATAATATGCTTTACTTTTTCTTCAACCATTTGCTCAGAGATTTCTGGCATTTTCACCGAGAATGTCCCTCCAAATCCGCAACAATCATAATTATGCGGCAATGAAACAACTTCCAGTCCCTTTACACACTTTAATAGTTTTTGCGGTGGTTCCTTAATCCCCATTAATCGGCTCATATGACAAGATGTATGAACCGTTGCTTTTTTATGAAGCTCTGCACCTAAGTCTTCTTTCCCTAATACTTCCACAAGAAATTGTGTGAATTCATATGTTTTATTTCCAAGTTCAGTAGCTTTTTTCTTCCAATCCGCTTCACTTTCAGAAAATAAGCTAGAAAACTCGTGAACCATCATAGCGCAAGACCCCGATGGTGCCACAACATATTCTGAACTAGCAAAGGCTTCAATCATATGTTTTGCAGCTGTTTTTGTTTCTTTCACATACCCGCTATTATAAGCAGGTTGTCCGCAGCAAGTTTGAGTTTTAGGAAAATCAACTTCACACCCTAAACCTTCAAGAATTTCCACAACATCTTTCCCTACTTCTGGATAAAAAACATCTGCAACACAAGTAATAAATATTGATACTTTCATATTTTGCACCCCTAAATACAGTAAAGTAAGCTCAAGTAACTTCATCTGTATATTATTGGTGAAAAAATTAAAAATATGAATAAAAATAACAAAAAGCACCCTAAATTACACATGTAGGGTGCTTTCTTTTTAATTTCTATTCAGCAATCGCATACGATAACAATTCATCGTCACTTCTCCGAGTCTTTGCAGTAATTGATAGTTCGCATATGCGCCGACCGGGGCACCGATAATTGGGACGAGCTGAAGCATTTTCGCTAAATCGATATAGTCTCGGTATTCTGTTTGGAACTTTTCCCAGTCCATATGATTTTCTTCTTCTGTATCCCACGTTTCAATCGCTTTCCATACTTCTTTTCGGTGATCGTCACTTGAAAAAGCAAGTTGGAAAACGTGAAGAATAAAAAGGCGCTCTTCTTTTTTACTCGTATCAAATCCGTACAATGTTGCTGCATCAAATAAAAATTTTATTTTAATAGTAAGTAATAACGGGAAATCGGCAAGGCCAAGGAGAATGCCACCTGCTCCTGTTCCTGCCCCTTCTGCCGCTGCGACTTTTTTGTACTCATCCATTTTTTTACGTACTTCATCATCTCTTCTTTGCAGTGACCAGTTCGTTTCTTTTAGCTTCGGTTTTATGAAGTTTGATCCAGCACTAATTGTTTGCACCATCATCCGAATCGTTTCTGTTAGTACCTTTTGCACTTTCGCGGGCACTAGTTGTTGCACTTTCACCTGCACTTTTTTAGAGAACCGTGTCATCATAGAAGAATCTTTCATGAATGTAGCTTTCCACTGCTCCAATTCTTTTATAACCTTCTCTTCATATGTAATCATAGGTTCATTCCTTTCAGTTTAAACGCTCAATGCGCTTTGCACCGTATTGATAAACGAAACCAATACTAAATAATATGCTTACTACAAATAAAATGCCGGTCATTATGAAATCTTTCGTCGCAAGTGCAAATATAATTGTAAATACAACGCTACCAATGATAAGAATCGCATTTAATAAAGTAAGGAAATCTCTCTTCTTCTCGTCTCCCCCTACCGGATATAAATCAAGCCAAACTTTCATACGGTGATGTTTCCAAAGGGTTAAGAGCTGGTAGCCGATTAAGTATAAGAAAACAAGGCTTACGATAAAACGTCCATATAAAAATGGGATAAAGTAAAGAATAATTCCCCCAAGAACGAGTAAACGCATATATAATCCGAAATAGTTACCCGATCTTAAAAATGTTCTCGTATATAAGTATAAATATGTACGTTTCTCACCAATTATCGAAAGAATGAAATCAAGCCATTTCCTACGTGATACTCTCTCTTTTAACGCTGGTACATCAACGAACATATTCGCAATGCGGTACAGCAGCATCATTTTTTTACCTTCTTCAGAAATTAAATACTCCCAGTTTAGCGGCTTTCCTTTCACCTTTTGATGCATAACAGCAAGGTATAGTGCCATAAGAAAGACAATTACACCGGTAAAAATGACTGAAGTACGTTCTACAAGGACGTACACAAATAAGCCGTTTAAAATAAAGCGAATGAACCAATCTGCTTTTTGAACGCTTTGATCTGTTAAAAATGATTTTTCCCACGCTACGAATAAATTCCACGCTTTTACAATGACAAACGCGATTACAATCCATATGTAATTGGCACCTGTTTGTTTCATTTGCTGGAAATATAACGGGGCAAGCGCAGCTGCTACCATTGCGATTATGTATAACTGAATCATAAACGTAAAAAGAAATGCCTTCGTAAAATAAGGCTTTAACTTTTCTTCAACTGGCAGCAAATACACGAGGTCTGCTTCTTTTAATAACGTTTGGACTGACCCAGCTGTTAATACGAGGCCAAGTAAGACTGCCATAACAATCGCTGTTGGAAACGAAGGTGTTAACGTTTGTAACCATTGCTGGTAATAATACGCTCCTGCGCCGATGATAAATACGAAAATAAATTTCAAATGATCATTAAATACGTATTTACTATATGTACGAACTTCTTTTAGAAAGTGCCGAAATCGTTCTTTCCATAACGCTGTGCTATTCATAATCTTCTTCCTTCGTTAACGCAATATAAATATCATCAAGCGTTGCACCAGGCATATTAAACCCGGATTGAAGTTCTGATAATGTTCCCATCGCTCTCACTTCACCTTGATGCAAAATAATGAATGAATCACAATAGCGCTCTGCTGTCGCTAAAATATGTGTACTCATTAAGATGCCTGCACCACTCTTTTTCATTTGATCCATCATTTGAAGAAGTGATTGAATCGCTAACGGATCAAGCCCCACGAAAGGTTCGTCCACAATGTAAAGTGATGGTTCAACTAAAAATGCACTCATAATCATCACTTTTTGTTTCATCCCTTTTGAGAAATGAGACGGAAACCATTTTAAGCGATTTTTCATGCGAAACTCTTGTAATAGTTGCCCTACGCGTTCTTCATATTGTTTTTCATCTACACCGTACGCCATCGCTGTTAATTTCAAATGCTCTTCTAACGTTAACTCATCATATAATACTGGCGTTTCTGGAATGAAGGAGAAACTAGAACGGTACGCTGTCATATCATCACGAATTGTTTTCCCGTTAATTGTGACAGTTCCTTTTTTCGGCTCCATTAAACCGATGATATGTTTAATTGTCGTACTTTTCCCGGCTCCATTTAAACCGATCAAGCCGACAAGTTCGCCTTTATTAACAGAGAACGAAACATTTTGCAGTACAGGTCGTTTCGTATATCCTCCTGTAACATTTTCTACACGCAATAACTCGCTCATACGACACCACTTTCTTCATTTATATTCATTCACTTTTGTAAGAAATGTATATATTCATCTTACCAAAAATCATGGTGCACTACATAGTATCGATGCCTTCAAAAAAAAATTTAAATTTCTTGGCATATATTTTTACGAAAGCGGACATCATAATTAGTGAAGAAGGAACACATTGAAAAAGCAACCACCAATTGATGAGTACAACAACATAGTGAAGTCATCATGAAATGGGGTGTCCAAGTTGGACAATGAAATTTACACATAACCAGATAATTTGTTTCATTTTCGAAACGGGGTGTCTCCGAAAGAGCATATACTGTTTTAAAAAATAAACAATTTCATTTTAAAAAAAGATTGCAATTCATTTCACTTGAAAATGGGGTGTCTACGGCAGAAACTTTAGCCGATTTACCGTGCATTTCTTAAATAAATGAGGTGTCTGCGAACCGTAAATTATAAAAAATGCTTTTTCAATCCCTCTTCAGAAAACAGGAAGCTGAGTCAGCTTCCTGTTTTTCGTGTTTGTTCTCCTATGTAATTATGGTAAAATACGGCTAAGACTATTTGAAAGGATGAGATCGATGAATCATACAGCGGACAATTGTATTTTTTGTAAAATCATTGACGGGCAAATCCCTTGCTCAAAAGTATACGAAGATGAACATGTACTTGCATTTTTAGATATTAGTCAAGTAACAAAAGGACATACTCTTGTTATTCCGAAAGTTCACAAACAAGACATTTTTGCGTTAACGCCAGAAATCGCATCACATATTTTTGCGGTCGTTCCAAAAATCGCAAATGCAATGAAAGCAGAATTTAATCCAGTTGGTTTCAACCTACTTAACAATAACGGCGAGAAAGCTGGACAAACTGTATTCCACTTCCACCTTCATTTAATTCCACGCTACGGTGAAAACGATGGTTTCGGTGCTGTTTGGAAATCACACCAAAATGAATACACAATGGAAAATTTACAAAACATCGCAAGTACAATTGCAAATAGTGTGAAATAGTGCCACTATAATAAGAAGTAATACATAACAAGCCGATTCCTCTGGCATTTATTGTATGGCTTCTTTCTTCACAAAAAATGCCGGGGGTATGATTTTTTGTGCATAGCATGTACAAGAGAGAAAAGCTCACTTTTCTTCCCCTTGTCTTAAAGATATGCACACTTTTATACATCATGAATACGAACGAAAAATAAGGAGGTTTCCTTTTATGTCAAAAGCTAAATCCTTTATTACAGGTGTACTTTGCGGCGGAGCAGTTGCTGGACTAGCCGTTCTTTTCTCAACTCCTTCTTCTGGTAAAGCTATGCGCGGTAAGCTGAAAGAAAAAGGAACTGATATTAAAAAAACATTAGCTGATATTACAGCTGATACGAAGTTATTAAAGCGTCAAATCGTTGAAACTGCTTCAGAAGGTAAAGAAGTATTCCAAGAACTAAAAGACGATATGCATGACACGCTTTCTAACTGGAAACAAGATATTTCTCAAAACAAACGACATATCGAAAAAGAAATTTTAGACATTCAAAAGTCAATTGAGAAACTACAAGAAGCCGTTCCAGAAAAAGCGTAAACATATTCCTGCTTAGTTTTTTGCATATAACAAATATTTTTCATACGAATTGACCTTAACACGGCATATCACATAGATATGCCGTGTTTTTATGCATTTACAATATATGTTATCCCTTAACATGTAAAGACAACACATGTATTCTCGACTCATAAAACGCTTCCATAGTTATGCATGATTTGTATAGAATGTTATTTTTCCGAAAAATTTTCACAATTCTCACAAAAAGACTTTATTAATTTTTATTTTACTGGCATAATAGATAATAATGAAAAAAGAATGTTAAAGTGGGTGAGTAAATGAAAAGTGGAGAAAAAAATTACTCGGTAAAAGAAGCGATGATTTTCAGCCAACGTATTGCTCAATTATCGAAAGCGTTATGGAAATGCGTAGAGAAAGATTGGCAACAATGGATTAAACCTTACGATTTAAACATTAACGAGCATCATATTTTATCAATCGCTTATCATTTAAAAGGGGCTTCTATTTCTGAGATTGCTAAGTTTGGAGTTATGCACGTATCAACGGCGTTTAACTTCTCTAAAAAGCTAGAAGAACGCGGCTATCTTGTATTCTCTAAAAAAGAAGATGATAAACGAAATACGTACATTGAAATTACAGACAAAGGGGAAGAATTACTACTTCGCTTAATGGAGGAGTATGACCCTGAAAATAATTCTGTTTTTAATGGTGCACTTGAACTTCGTAATTTTTACGGTAAGTTCCCAGAAAATATCGAACTTATTGCGATCCTTCGCAATATTTACGGACAGGACTTCATCGATATTTTTGAGAAATCATTAGAGAATATTGAGGAGAACTTTACGGAGACCGATCAAAAATTAGTTAAGAAATAATCTATTTATCCTTTCGCAATCATGCGTAAGAATTCATTCATAAGTGGCACAAATAAGCCCTGCTTTGCTAGCGCTTCCGCAGTTTCGTATACTTCGAGCTGATGTGGAAGCGCTTTTTCAAATTGATCTAATAGCGCATCAAACAATAGAAGGCCTTCTGCTTTCTCCACTACATATTGTTCGTTCAGCTTTTCACAAAGTTTTAGTATACGTTCAATGTCTTTTTTACGAGCTTTTTTCTTTATGATTAAAGAATAAAATGGACACTTTTCTTCATCAATCATTTTAAATAGTAGGTCTACGTAGTATTCAGCTTGTTCTAGTCTTCTTACAACGTCCATTTTCTCCCTCGCTTCCTAACACAAAGTCTTCTATTTCTGAATTTTGTAACACGAACAAAATATCGTATGATACAATATATAAAGTATATGTATTTTAGCCAAAAGGAGGTCTCGCCTCATGACTCTTATAACCGTTGTTTTTGTTGCATTCGCACTTCTTGTTATATTTTACACGAATTTCATGACACATACACTGTGTGAGCGAAAACAAATATCTGCGAGCCGCCAGCCCGGTGTCTTTCGAGTTATTAATGTATGTATTACCATTCTATTAATTTCTAGTTATGTAGAAATTATATTTCATGGAAAGTGAGGAAGGAAGCCCCTTCCTCATTTTTTTCCTCTATAAGCAAATTATACCTACTATAACTAATAAAATAAACAGTACAAGTAATAAAATAAGTTTTGAATTCATCCCCCATCCCCTCCTCTTTTCTGTATATGCGACATGCGCCCAATATGGTACCCTTTCAAAATCTGACACAAACTGGTTAAAATTTCTTTATCAATAGGAAAACCCGTCGAAATATGATATATTAAATTTTGTACATATTGCTTATACTATGAAATAAACGACACGCATCTAAACTTTATCCTAAAGCCTCGGTAAGTCCTGTTAAGCGTGCTTTTACATATAAAAAAAGCAAAGACATCAGTGAGACTTAATCAGGTTCTTATGAACGAAAATAACCTATCATAAGGCGTTTCTTCATTCGTATGGGATAAATTAAAAATACATAATAGTAGGAGTGTTTATTGAATGAAGAAAGCTATGCTTGCCTTAGCCGCAACAAGTGTAATCGCATTATCAGCATGTGGAACATCATCATCAGACAAAATTGTTACATCTAAAGCTGGTGACATCACTAAAGAAGAGTTCTACAATCAAATGAAGACACAAGCTGGTAAACAAGTACTAAATAACATGGTTATGGAAAAAGTACTTATTAAAAACTACAAAGTCGATGAAAAAGAAGTAGACAAAAAGTTCGATGAAATGAAAAAGCAAGTCGGTGACCAATTCGATACACTAATGAAACAACAAGGACTTAAAGAAGAAACAGTTAAAAATGGCGTTCGCGCTTCATTAGCTCAAGAAAAAGCGATTGAAAAAACAATCACTGATAAAGAGCTAAAAGAAAACTACAAGCCTGAAATTAAAGCAAGCCACATTCTTGTAAAAGATGAAGCTACTGCGAAAAAGGTTAAAGAAGAGCTTGGACAAGGTAAATCTTTCGAAGATTTAGCGAAACAATACTCTGAAGATACTGGTTCAAAAGAAAAAGGCGGAGACCTTGGCTACTTTACTGCTGGTAAAATGGTTAAAGAATTCGAAGATGCAGCTTATAAAATGAAAAAAGATGAAGTAAGCGAACCTGTAAAATCACAATTCGGTTACCACATCATTAAAGTAACAGATATTAAAGAACAAAAACCATTTGATGAAGTAAAAGGCGACATCAAAAAAGACCTTGTTCAAAAGAAAACACAAGATGCTCAATTTATGAATGATCTTATGATGAAAGAAATCAAAAAAGCTGACGTAAAAGTTGACGACAAAGATTTGAAAGATCTTTTCGAAGAGCCAAAAGCTGACGCTAAAAAAGACGAAAAGAAATAATGAAGTGAAAAAAGCTTGGGTAGCCCCAAGCTTTTTTATTTTGTAGTAGTTTTTTTGCCGATAAATCGATATACTCCCTCACCTTACTCCATTCAACACAAAAAAACCTTGGTTTCGTGCAACACGAAACCAAGGTTTATCTTATTATCATTGATTAAATTAAAAAACTATGGTAAATTAGTACAGAAACGCATTCACTAAAAATAAAAGAATGTATTTATCCGTATCTTAATTGTACACCAAAACACATCTACAGTCAACCTCTATTTTTCACTTTTAAAGGAGTGCTTACGTATGAACAAAAAACTTGATCAAGAGCAAAAACGATTGGATAACGTAATAGAAACGATTACGGAGCAAATTGATAAACTGGAAAGCGAAACTGGCAGACGCCGGGCAGAAGTAATCAACATTCGTAAACACTTCTGGGATGATGTTAAAGTTAACACTGATACTTTTGACGATTATCTTGAAACAGTTATCAACTTAAGACAACAAGCTCAGTCACTAGCCGTAACACAAATCACCCATAAGCACACCTTTAATCGACTTGCCGCACTACGCCGTATGCATAAAGCACCTTACTTCGGACGAATTGATTTCAAAGAAGAAGGAGAAATTGGTGCAGAACAAATTTATATCGGCGTTGCTACACTTACCGATGCAAGCGGAGAAAACTTTCTTATATACGATTGGCGCGCACCTATTTCAAGTGTTTACTACGATTATCCGCCAGGACCGGCTGAGTACAGTACACCAGGAGGCGTAATCCGCGGTAATGTGGAGAAAAAATTGCAATATATTATTCAGAATGGCGAGATTGATTCAATGTTCGATACGAGCCTCACAATTGGCGATGAAATTCTGCAACAAGCGCTCGGAAAAGGAACAAACAAACATATGCAAAGTATCGTTGCTACTATCCAGCGCGAGCAAAATGAAATTATCCGTCACGATGAAGGGCGACTACTTATCGTTCAAGGAGCTGCTGGTAGCGGTAAAACGTCAGCTGCCCTGCAGCGAATCGCCTACTTACTATATAAATATCGCGAATGGCTAAAAGCAGATCAAATCATTCTCTTCTCCCCTAACTCCATGTTCAACAGCTACGTATCTAACGTACTGCCAGAACTCGGTGAAGAGAATATGCAGCAAGTTACATTCCAAGAATATTTAAACCATAGACTAAGTAAGTCATTTGATGTTGAGGATCCTTACGAGCAATTAGAATATATGCTAACTGAAACGAATAGCGCAAATTATAAAACTCGAAATGCGAGCATTCGATTTAAAGCATCTACTCAATTTTTCGAGATGATTAGAGCATACAGACAATCTCTTGAATCTTCAGGCATGCTATTTAGAGGAATGAAATTTAGAGGAAAACTGATTGCCTCTGCTAAAGAAATTACAGAGCAATTTTATAATACTGATTCCTCCCTCCGCTTCCATAATAGAATCGAGAAGTTAACGGATTGGCTAAACAAACAAATAGACACAATTGAAAAAACAGAACTGAAAAAGCCTTGGGTAGAAGAAGAAATTGAACTACTTAGTAAAGATGAATATCAAAAAGCTTATAAATACTTACAGAAAAAAGGCGAGTTTGATGACAACTCCTTTAATGATTATGAAAAAGAAACGAAAGTACTCGGTCGTATGATTGTCCGTAAAAAATTAAAACCGTTACGTAAAGGCGTTCAAACGCTACGTTTTATCAATTTTACAGGCATATATAAACAACTCTTCACAGATGCATCATGGGTTACTGGCGAAAAGCCTAAAGAATGGGACGAAATTTGCTCATTAACTGTGAACATGCTTGATGAAGGAAAGCTACATTACGAGGATGCGACTCCATTTTTACTTTTAAAAGAATTAATTGAAGGCTTCCAAACGAACAGATCAATTAAACACGTACTTGTAGACGAAGCACAAGATTATTCTCCGTTTCAGTTCGAGTTTTTAAAACGTCTCTTCCCTGCCGCAAAAATGACTGTACTCGGAGACTTTAACCAAGCGATATTTGCCCATGCGAGTGAAGCAGTGAATTTCAATACGCTTACTAGCTTATACGGACCAGATGAAACGAACGGCATCAACTTAACTCGTAGCTATCGCTCAACAAAACCGATTATTGAATTTACACGTGCTCTCGTACCAGAAGGAGAGAACATTCACGCCTTTGAACGTGACGGCGAGAAACCTACAGTGACTAAAGCTTCTGATTACAGCGAACTGCATGATCGTATCACTTCTAAAGTTGCTGAACTACAAAAACAACAGCACAATACGATCGCAATTATATGTAAATCCGCAGCTGAAAGTGCCGCTGCCTACGAAGCACTCAGTCATATCGAGAATATTAAACTTGTGAAAAGTAACTCAGCCGAGTACGAGCAAGGCATCGTCGTTATCCCTGCTTATTTAGCGAAGGGTATCGAATTTGATGCTGTCATTATTTACGATGCTTCTAAAGATGTGTACAGTGATGAAAGCCTACGTAGATTGTTCTACACTGCTTGTACACGCGCAATGCATGAATTGCAGCTTTATAGCGTTGGTGAGGTTAGTCCTTTTGTAACAGGGGCTGCTTCGGAGAGTTTTGAATGTATAACGAAAACACCTTGATTTTTATCAAGGTGTTTTTTTCATTCTAAATGAAATATCTTTACGCCGATATACACTTAGCACGATCCCCATTAAAAGCGCATGAAATAAAGTTGGTGTTACTCCATAACTAATAAAAGGTAATGATATAGAAGCAATCGGTAATAATCCTACGATCATGCCAACGTTATAAATGAACTGGACTACAAAAAGAGTCATTCCTCCAACGAGAAGCAATTTACCATACCGATCATTTATTTTATAAGATATGATTACTAACCTCGCTACAAAAAGAGAAAGAATTAAAACAAGGACCAAGGCAAGGAAATACCCGTAATAGTAAGTCAAACTTGCAAACACAAAATCAGTATCTGGAGCAGGGATGAACTTTGTATCTCCAGATGTACCAAACCAACCTGCTGACGACATTACCTCTTTTAAACGTACATACATAAAGCCTGCGCCCCCTGCATCACGCTCTGGGTTTAAATATCCTAAAAATCTATCCAAATGATATCCTGTTACTGAAGACCAGGAAAAGGATACCCTTATAATCAATAAACAAATTGGTACAATTGTAATAATCAATGCTTTTTTCTTTCCTAACTTACTCCACCAAAGCATAACAAATATCATCGTGATATAAATAAAAATTGTTGAAAGGGTTGATACAATGAAGAATAAATACAAAGAAAATAAATACAAAACCACGAGATGTATAACCTTTAACCTACCGTTATTGAAAAAAGAAGCCCAAGCTAGAAAAAAGAACGGCACTGCCATTAAGCAGTCAATTGCAATGGGACCAATTTTTATTAACGGTTCGCCAGCCATCGAAGCGTTTGGAAAACAGTATAGCATTAACAGGATAAGTACTCCGATTGTATAAAACAGCCATCCGAGTCTTTCTAACTTCCGATAATCAATCAGCATCATCCCAAGAGCTGCTACAACACCGAGAATAACAAATATCAACTTATTCATTATTACATCATTCGTATATCCAAAAGCTAAAACTGGCAAAAACCCTAACCCCATAGCAGCCACTAACAAAATAATTAAGAACCAATCAACCTTTGGTTTATGAAGTTTGTTAAGTTCCCGGCCAAGTTTAATTGGACTTCCCATTTGTTCAACAGCTTTGTCTTCAGCAACTTCCTTACTTAACCCTTTATCCATCCACATATTTTTCGCTTGCTTCAAGTGAAAATCTAGTTCAGTAGCGACGAAGCTCTTTGCTTCTTTTGATTTAATATGAGTAGTAACTTCTTTTAAAAAACGCTCCCCTTTTTTATTTAATTTCGCATCACTCCTGTACTAATCCTTTTAATATAAATCGCGCCTTCGTAGAATCTTTTTCTGCCTTTCGTAGCATCTTTCTTCCTTTATCATTTAATTGATAATATTTAGCTCCTGAATGATCCCAACTTGATTGGATAAAACGATTCTGTTCTAGACGATGTAATACAGTATATAAAAACCCTTCATTTCCTTCGAATTTTCGAATCCCTCTCCCCCGCAGTAACTGCATCAGTTCATATCCTGTTTTTTCATTACCGAGAAGTTGCAAAACTGCTAAAAGGATATCTTCTTCCTTTTCGTTTGATGCATTGATTTTTTCACGCACCTGCTTTCGATGCTGATCAGAAAAACTCAAATGTTTAAAAGTTGTATTCTCCATTGATTTTCGTAGGCCTTTTAATCGATCTTCCATTTGATTATTCCTCCAATCCTTTCTTCAAAAGCTCCTTAGCTTTTTTCAGTCTCGTTTTTATCGTGTTTTCCTTCACTTCTATTACAGTAGCAATATCTTTAATTGGTAATTCTTCATAATAAAAGAGATAAATGACTTCTCGATATTTTATCGGTAAATTCATTACTGCAGAAGCGAGCTCACGGTCCTCTGCATTTTGAATAACAGTTTGCTCAACACTTTCTTTTTGGCTCCCAATATACGTAAAGTCATCCTCTGTAACAATGACTTTTTTGTTATACCAACTTTTTATATAGTCCTTACAATGATTAATGGCAATTCTCCACAACCATGTTTTTAAGTTCGACTTCCCTTTATATGTATGAAGAGATTTATAGCATTTCACAAATATATCTTGCGTTAAATCCTCCGCAACCTCTTTATTATTCACATATGAATACACAAGTTGTAAGACCTCTTGTCCATACTTGTTCATTATTTCGTCGATAAGGTCCTCCTTATCTTCTATTTCAAACGCTTCTACCGTTAATTCATCCACATCATTTCCTCCTTCCCATATATTAGACGACGCACTGTATGGAAAAGTTTTATAAATTCATAAAAAAATACGGCTGGCAATATCCATACCGTTTTTTGAAACTTTAATTTTTCTTTGCTAAGAGTAAATTTTTTATTTTACTAACGTTCATTTAATAGAAGTTGCTGATTTGAAAAAAATTCTACAAGATGGATTTTTTTACAAATCAGCAACTTTTATTATAATACAACACTCTATCGTTAAAATTTTAGCGCATTCATAATAAAACAAAAACCACCTAAAGGCTCCTCCTTCAGGTGGTTCTCTATTTTACGCTAACGCAGCTGCCTGCTCTTGTTGATCTACAGGAATTACAGCATCTGTTAATGCTTTTTCTAGCTCGGCTGTGTATTTCATTTCGACGCTCTCATCTTCTATAGCACCAATAAAGACGGATTATGCAGCAGTTTCATAACAGTATGAATAAACAACTAACAACATCTATTACGAGTATAAAAAATCGGCTCAATACATAATACCTATGTTTTCAGTGATACTCTATTACCACCGAACTAAATTTATATAATTTTAACTACATGATAGCAAGTTAATTTTCAAATATCTTCTTTCGCATAACCCTAAATTTATTATCCATTTGTATCATGCTTATAAATAAAAGATATCCTATCGATGCACCGATCATATTTATAGCAATCCGCCACACATCAAAAACATCAGATAAAGTTAGTAAATGTAATAACTCCCAAGCAAGAAAGGCCATAACATACCACTTACAAGCTTTCTTATAGTTAGTCACTTTGTTAATCAACACTGGAACGAAAAATCCAAATGGAACTAACAATATTATATGTTGTAAAACGATTAACCAATAAGTTGAGTTTCCCCATAGACCCGGATGCGCAATAAAATCTTTAATTTGCCAAAGTGTTATTCCAAAAAGTTGCAACAGCGTTTCTAAGTCAGATATATGTAAAAATTGCTGCCAAAATTCAATAGGACGATAGACAGTTCCACCTGTCAAACTACGAACAGAGTCAAATGTAGAAGTTGAAATAAATGTTCCTAAAAAGACAATAAAACAAATGATTATATAAGGAATACATAAAATTTTTGATAATACCTTTAATAGCCTAGGAACTTCGTATACCGATTGATTAATCCCTAAGCCAATAACTTTTGATTCTCCAAAACTTTGAATCGCTTTATAAATCGCTTCTTTTTCATTCATACCTTGTTCCATATATTCTTCTTTCAAGCTGTTCAAATGATCATACATTTCTAGAAATAGCTCATCCTGTTCAATATTACTAAGTTCTGAATAAGCTAAAATAGACTTAATATACTCATCAAATTCACTCATAAATAACTCCTTTCTGACAAGCTTGAATTAATAATGTTACACGCTCCCAAGAGTTCACTTTCTTCTGCAATTCTTTTTTCCCTTTACCTGTAATAGTATAAAATTTCCTTTTCATCCCATTCTCAGATTGATTCCAATAAGATTCAAGAAACTCCTTTTTTTCTAATCGCTTTAAAGCTGGATACAAAGTTCCCTGCCCCATACTATACAAATCTTCACTTGCATCCTTTAAACTTTGAGCTATTTCATATCCATATGTATCACGTTTTGCAATGATAGAAAGTAATAAAATATCTATACTTCCCTTCAAGATTTCTTTGTCCAACAATACCACCTCCTTATATACATCGTATAACAACATATGTCGTTATGCAACATAGTTAGAAAAATAACCCATAAAAAAACCACCTAAAGGTGGTTTTCTATTTTATGCTAACGCAGCCGCCTGCTCTTGTTGATCTACAGGAATTACAGCATCGCTTAATGCTTTTTCTAATTCAGCTGTGTATTTCATTTGCTCTTCTTTGCTCCAGCCTAGTTTCGCAGCCATGTAGTTGATCACTGCTTCTTTCCACTCGTATACCCAGTGGATGTTGAAGAATACAGCGCCTCTGCGGCGTACGAAGAAGTCAACTGGTTTCGCTGTCATTTCGTAATCCATTGCGTATACAAGCGGGATTAGAACGTCTAGCGGCATGTTGTATTCTTTCGCTTCGTCTTTATGTTTTTTCGCTAAGTCAAACAGTACGTCAACGTTAGAGCCATAGAATTTCGCGAATTTTTCCGCTTGTGCTGTCGTTAAACCATATTTCGTACCTTCGCCTGCTTTTTTCGCAACAAATGCCGGGAATCCGTGTGAACCACTTACATGACCACCAGAGATTGGCATATGTTTCGTATCGCTCTTCTTATATGCGCTATGGCCTTCTTTTTGTAATAGATTCGTTACGTAGTCTACTACCATTTCAGCCATTTTGCGGTATCCTGTTAATTTACCGCCCGCGATTGTAATTAAACCAGATTCAGAAGTCCAAATTTCATCTTTACGAGAAATTTCAGATGCATTCTTACCTTCTTCATAAATTAGCGGACGTACACCAGCCCAGCTTGATTCCACATCTTTTTCTGTAATTTTCACGCTTGGGAACATGTAATTAATCGCATTAATGATATATGTGCGATCTTCTGTTGTCATGTGCGGTACAGCTGCGTCTTTATCATAGAACGTATCTGTTGTACCTACGTACGTTTTTCCTTCGCGAGGAATCGCGAACACCATACGTTTATCTGGTGTATCAAAGTAAATTGCTTGCCCTAATGGGAAACGTTTTTGGTCAATTACTAAATGCACACCTTTTGATAACTGAAGTACTTTCCCTTTTTTAGAGTTATCTTTTTCACGAAGTGTATCTACCCAAGGACCAGCTGCGTTTACAATTTTCTTACCGTAAACTTCATACACTTCTCCGTCTAGTAAATCGATTACACGTACACCGCATACTTTTCCATCTTTATATAAGAAACTGTCTACTTTTGCGTAGTTAACAGCTTTCGCACCATGTTCAATCGCTTCTTTCATTACTTCAATTGTAAGACGCGCATCGTCTGTACGATATTCTACGTAGTAACCGCCGCCTTTTAATCCTTCTTGTTTTACAAGAGGCTCTTTATTTAGCGTTTCTTCACGGCTAAACATCTTTCTGCGCTCGCTTCGTTTTACACCTGCTAAGAAGTCGTATACACGAAGACCAATTGATGTACTGAATGACCCGAACGTGCCGCCTGTATGGAACGGAAGTAACATCCACTCCGGTGTTGTTACATGGGGACCGTTCTCATATACGATCGCACGCTCTTTCCCCACCTCTGCTACCATTTTCACTTCAAGTTGTTTTAAATAACGTAAACCGCCGTGTACAAGTTTCGTTGAACGACTTGATGTACCTGCTGCAAAGTCCTGCATTTCAAACACAATCGTTGATAAACCGCGTGTTGCCCCATCTAATGCAATACCAGAACCAGTAATACCTCCACCAATTACGATCACATCTAACTCTTGTTTATTTACTCCATTTAATACGTCTTTACGTTGTTTACTTGAAAATTTCATGGTAATTCCTCCCTTTGATAACGAAAAAAGAGACCACAAGCTCCGCTATAGATTTCGCCTCTATAGCGTGTTGTGGTCTCTCCAAATCTCCTACCGAATTATTAACTTGTCATCATTATAACACTGTTTATGATTATTTGAAAGCTTTAGTTGCTTCAATTGCTTTTTTCCATCCAGCATATAGCTCTTCGCTTGTTTCCGCTTCCATCGTTGGTTCAAAGCGTTTGTCCATATGCCACTGTGCTTTAATTTCATCTTGGTTTTTCCAGTATCCAACCGCAAGACCAGCTAAGTATGCTGCACCTAAAGCTGTCGTTTCATTGATCACTGGACGCTCTACAGGAACGTCTAAAATATCACTTTGGAACTTCATTAAGAAGTTATTTTTAACTGCTCCGCCATCAACGCGTAATGTGTTCAGTTCAATACCTGAATCTGCTTCCATTGCGCATAGTACATCTTTCGTTTGGTATGCTAAAGATTCTAGCGTTGCACGAATGAAATGCTCTTTCGTCGTACCGCGTGTTACACCAAACATAGCGCCGCGTACTTCACTATCCCAATACGGTGTACCTAGTCCTACGAATGCCGGTACTATGTATACACCTTCAGTTGATTCAACACGGCTAGCGTACACTTCGCTCTCGCTCGCATCTTTAAACATACGCAGTCCGTCACGTAACCACTGAATTGCAGAACCAGCTACGAAAATACTTCCTTCTAATGCGTAATTCACTTTACCATCTAAACCCCATGCAATTGTTGTTAATAGGCCATGCTCAGAAGCTACTGCTTTTTCGCCTGTGTTCATTAACATGAAACAACCAGTTCCGTAAGTGTTCTTCGCCATACCTTCACCGAAACAAGCTTGTCCAAATAATGCTGCTTGCTGGTCACCAGCTACACCTGCGATCGGTACATTTTGACCGAAGAAGTGATAATCAATTGTTTCTCCATATATTTCAGATGATTGACGTACTTCTGGAAGCATGCTCTTTGGTACTGTTAACATGTCTAGAAGCTCATCATCCCACTGTAAGTCGTGAATGTTAAACATTAATGTGCGTGATGCATTTGAGTAATCTGTTATGTGCGCTTTACCGCCAGACAATTTCCATACAAGCCATGTATCAATTGTTCCGAATAATAACTCGCCGTTTTCTGCTTTTTCTCTTGCACCTTCAACGTTATCTAAAATCCATTTTACTTTCGTACCAGAGAAGTATGCATCAATTAAAAGACCTGTTTTTTCGCGAACCATCTCGCTATAACCTTTTTCTTTTAACTCATCACAAATTTCAACTGTTTGACGAGATTGCCATACGATTGCGTTATAAATTGGTTTTCCAGTCGTTTTATCCCATACAACCGCTGTTTCACGTTGGTTCGTAATACCGATACCAGCGATTTGTTCTGGCTTCACATCTGCTTCACTTAAGCAAGTTGCGATAACTGCTAAAATAGATCCCCAAATTTCTTGTGCATTATGCTCAACCCAGCCTGGCTTTGGAAAATGTTGTGTAAACTCTTTTTGAGCTGAATGAACGATTTTTCCTTCTTTATTGAAAAGAATTGCGCGTGAGCTTGTTGTTCCTTGGTCTAATGAAAGAATATATTTTTTCATATCAGTTTCCCCCTATGCTACTTTTCTACTATTTGTAGTAGCTCCACTTTTTTTACTTGTCATATAAGAGATTGCTAGTACAATCACAGTTGTAATAATCACATAAATAAGTGCTGAATTTTGTTTTCCTTCAAATACAACTTGATGGAATAATCCTGCAAGTGATCCACCTAAAATTGGACCAACTACTGGGATCCATGCATACTTCCAGTTTGAACCGCCCTTTCCTGCAATCGGAAGGAAGAAGTGTGCAATACGCGGACCTAAATCACGAGCCGGGTTGATTGCGTATCCTGTTGTTCCACCTAATGATAAACCAATACTTACAATTAAGAAACCTACGATAAATGGATTTAAACCATCTGCAAATTTATTTGCTCCAATTGCTAATATACCAAATACTAAAACGAATGTTCCAATCATTTCACTTAAAAGGTTTGTAAATGTGTTCGGAATTGCTGGACCTGTTGCAAATACACCTAACTTTGTTCCTGGATCTTCTGTTTCTTTCCAGTGTGGTAAGTAATGTAAATATACAAGAACTGCCCCGATAATTGCCCCAATCATTTGTGCTGCGATATACATAGGTACATCACTCCATGGGAACGCTCCCTTAAAAGCAAGTCCTATCGTTAAAGCCGGATTCAAATGTGCCCCACTAATTGATCCAACTGCATACGCTGCCATAGCAACCGCTAGACCCCAACCCATTGTAATTACAATCCAACCAGAATCTTTCGCAAACGATTTCTTTAAACTTACACCAGCGCAAACACCGCCACCAAGTAAGATTAACAACGCAGTCCCTATTAATTCCCCTAAAAATGCTGACATAAAATCCCTCCACAATCAATTTAAATGCTTTCGAAAAGTGATAGAGGTAAAATGAATGGCCATTCGTTTTTTTCAAAAGAAAAAGATCCACAGCTTACATGCTTCTATATAATATATATAGAAACAATAAAATGTGGATCTCTTCTTTTCTCCGTCACGTTTATTAACTTGTCTATAATGTTAACCCTTAATGAAAGCGGTGTCAACAGAATTTTTTCACATTTTCGTCACTTTTTTTGGTAATGTTTCCATAGTTCTTTTTTCGATGTCGTAATTGCTGTCGCACCAGCATTTAACGCTCTTTCAACGTCTTCTACCGTTCGAATAAAACCACCTGCTAAAATTGGTACACCTGTACGCTCTTTCACCTCAGCAATGACACCCGTTAACGCACCAGGAAGCACCTCTATATAATCCGGCTTCGTCTTTTCTAGCAAATTACAGCTCTTTTCCATTGCGCTAGAATCAATTAAAAAGATGCGTTGAATGGAGACGACACCTTTTTGCTTGGCCTTCATAATTACGCTCGCCTTTGTCGATAATAACCCGTACGGTTTATATTCTTGGCATAAAAACTCCGTCGCATGCCCATCACTTTGTAATCCATGGATCAAATCCACATGTAAAAATACTTTTTTATTATGCTGCTTCGCGAGCGACACAACACTCTTCAATTGACCGACATGAATATCTAAAATAACAATATACTCATACGAACTATGTAATAGCTTCTCCAAATCTTTAATTTGCCTCACTGCCGGCAAAATCTTTTGCTCATGAAATTCCATTCTAAACGTCCCCTTCCTATCTATCCTTTATAGTACACAATTTGGGTGAAAAGAACAGCTAGTGTAGGGGATTTCTTACAAATCTTTCTCTTATCTATATATTTTCTTCAACTTATCAGAAACCGTACCACCTATAATCATTAATAGGAGCGGTAAAAAATTCATTACATATGGTGCATCTGCGACAATTGTAATGCTTGCTCCGGCAAACTTATTTAACGCCCATACAACGATTTTTGTAATAAATAAAAATACGCCCATCATAAATAGACTATCGAAAAACACCTTCCATTTCGGATACGCTAATTGCTTACTATCCTCAATTACTTTTTGCGTCAATTCCTCATCACTCCTTAGCAACTCATCAATCGTAATACCGAACAGATCACTTAAATGAATAATAATTTCAATACTCGGGTAGTTCTTCCCCGTCTCCCATTTCGAAACAGACTGCCTACTTACATGAATTTTTTCAGCCAAATCATTTTGCGACCAATTTCTTTTTTCCCTTTCTTCTTTTAAACGTTCACTAAAAATCATACTGTGTTTATCACCTCTCTATGTCTAGTATGGTCAAATAAATGATGAAGAGTAAAGCTAGTTATCGTTGCGTAACCTGTGCAACTTGTGCGTTACAGCGTAATGCACGCTATGTATCATGTCGATTTCATATGCTTTTCTTCTATAATAATTTCCCGAACAATAAAAAGAAGAGAAATAAAATCCATTTCTCTTCTTCAAACTTTTTCTATTAAAGCAATACCGAATCTTTATCACTATCCTGATTCCGCTTCTCTCGCTCTTCTTCTAAACGCTTCATATATACTTCGCCTTCTTTTTCGATAAAATCATTATCCATCTCTTGCTCTTTTTTCGAAGTATATAAAACCATGTAGCCACTCAATACGATCCCAATGATTACAAGATAAATCCACCATGGTAAAGTTTCCACTTTCGTTCATCCCTTTCCTTAGACAAGCCTTATTAGTTTCACTTTATGAGGAAAGAAGTGGATTTATGCTTAAAATTTTATTGTGGATTCTTCGCGAAGAACGCTTGTACATATTCCATAAACTCTATTGGTTCCTGGCGAAACGGTGCGTGGTATCCTTTTTCAATGATATGGAACGTACTATTTGCAAATAGCTCATGATACAGTTCACCATTTTTCCAAGAAACACTCTTATCGTGTCGTCCCCATATAATTAAAGTCGGTACCTTAATTTTATCTGCTTCCATCGCAATGCGGCGCTCTCTCATTTTCGTAAGCTGATCATAATGCTCTTTATCATCGCGACTATTTTTCACTTCATTTTTATTATAATCCGTAATCTCTGTTACAGTTTGTAAGTCTGTCGATAGTGGCGGCACTTCATAACTTTCTTTTTGCTGGAAAGACTCTATTCCTGTAGAATCCGCTAAAACGAGATGCGTTACTGCATCCGGATATAAATATGCTAAATTTAGAGACATCTCTCCGCCCATCGAATGACCAAGTACTGCGAATTGATCGTATCCGAGTTTCTTCATTAACTTATAATATAAATTCACTTGCGTGGGAAACGAATACTGAAAATCAATTGGTTTAGAAGAACGCCCAAACCCTAAAATATCAACCGCAATAATCGTATGATCCTTTACAAGTTCCGGATAAATATCATTAAACCCATCTGAAGAACCACCGAACCCGTGAAGCATAAGTAAAGGCGGTTTCCCCTCACCAATTTGCTTAAAATAAATCGTCTGCCCATCAATCTGCGCCATACTCTCTTTCGTATTCAGCCTCATCATCACAGTATTTTTCACTTCTTCAACCTTCGCAATCGGCTTATCAACGAAGTTACATACTATTAATAAAACAAGAACAATACCGCTAATCATATAAAACTTAAACCGTTTCAAAATCCCCGTCTCCTTTCTCATGTTGCTATTTAAAGTTTTTACATTATTTGGTTGTTTTATGTTCTTTTTTAATTGTAACCACTTCAGTTACAATTATATTAAAAAAATATAACTCATTTCTATTAATGATGGTTATTTTGTAACTATTATAGTTACACATTTAAAGTAAGTCAATTCTTTTCTCTACGTGGCCTAATAACAAAGAAAAGGACTTCCTGTTGAAGTCCTTTTCTTTGTTATTATAGTTGGCTTACTCCGCCGCCGTCGCCTCTATTATCTGCGGGTGCTCCGCCATCGCCTTTATTGAAGTTGGCTGGCGCTCCTCCACCGTCCCCAATACTTACATAGTCTGGTCTTGCTGGTGCTCCTCCGTCACCAATATTAACTGCTTGCTGTGTAGTAGTAGAAAAATTAAATCCAAATGAAAGAACCCCTGCAAAAATTAACCCTTTTGCTATTACGCCTACTTTTTTCATTATTTCAACGCCCCTTTTTTTAAATGTTTTTTCTGTGCTTGGTTATTTATATAAAAATATTTACTTGCCTTTACATGGTTTTCTTCTTTATAAAATTGCATAGCTAAAATCTCAGTATATTCTTGAATACACTCCAACAAGCCTTCTTTCTCAAAATATGAAATCCCATTTAAAATAGTGGATTCTAATGATACACTAGACGTCTTTTGATTCATTTCCTTTAAAATTACAAAACGGTGCTGAAATTCTTTATTTTGTATCTTATTACATATATCTAATCCTTCTTCAATTAATTCAGCGGCAGTATCGATTTGTCCAATTTTGTAATATTCACGTGCTAATACAAACATTGCTTTGAAATGTTTTGGATTACTTTTTATTACTTCTACTAAATGGCGAATTGCTAAACTCGAAAGGTTTTGATTTGCATATAACCATGCTAAATTATGACGAACCATTGTAATAAATCTTTTATTATCTATCTTTTGAAATACATCTAATGCCAAATCAAACTTCTCTTCGGCTTGCTCATATTGCTTTAAATCAATACAAGCCATTGCAAAAATATTCTCACATAAAGCAATACAAGCTTCATAACCAGGATGTTTTTCATATTCATTTTTTGCTAAACGTATTTGATCAATCGCCATCAATGGTTTATACGTTTGATAAGATAGATATGCAAATCTATAATTAAATTCAGCATGTTCCAACGAAGATGTTATATGTTTAAGTAATTTTCCAGCCTCTTCAAAGTGATTTTGTGACTCAATGTAATTTGATATATACATTGCATGAATGCCTTTGAATAGGTGATAATAATGTGTTAAAAGTGCGTCATCAGGAATTATAAGGGCATCAATTTCATCAAAACTATTCCCTGTAATACTCAAACTATCAATTAGCACATGATAACGGAATTTTAATAATGCGTGATAAAATGCTGCATACTGATCTTCTTTAATATAAATAATCTTGGACTCTATTTCTTCATTTAGTGCTTTTGCTTTAACCACATCTTGTTTTAACATTGAATGATACCAATCACCCAATAAGTGTTTCATTTGCTCCTTCGTTACTACATTTGTTCCCATACCTTCGCATCCCCTTTTCTCCAAACTTACAAAATTAGGATATTTATACAATTATCTAAATTGTATATTATCACCTCTTTTCTATGTATTGAAAAATAATTATCAGAAAATTTATAATTTAAAATAATCATACCAAATATTTCTATTTTAAAAACTTGAGAAACATTTGTCAGAAAATTTTATAGACCAAATAAAAAAGCAAGCAGTTCCAGCGATTCGCTAAAACTACTTGCTCTCCTACCTACTATCTCTATTTTTACTCTTTAATAAATTCCTTCGTACTTCTCACCGTATCAATTGGACGAACTAATTTTTCAATTTCTTCACGTTTTGGCTCTAAGAACGGAGGTAAAGATAATTTTTCACCAAGTGTTTCGTATGGCTCATCTCCCATAAAACCAGGGCCATCTGTTGCAAATTCAAATAAGATTTGTGGTGCAACCCTTGCGTATAATGACTCAAAGAAATGACGATTTACATATCCAGATGAAGGAAGTCCAACTCGACTTAGTCGCTCAATCCACTCTTCTAATACAGCTCGATCCTCTACGCGGAATGCTGCATGATGCACTGTACCAAAACCTTGCTGTGCTTCAGGAAGAACTGTATTATGTTCTACAATGGCAGAAGCACCGTTTCCACCTTCGTTTACTTCAAATAAATAGAATTCGCCTTCTTGAGCAATCTCTTTGAATAATAGAACTTTTTCTAGCACTTCTTTGAAATAGTTAAAGTTTGCGATGCGAATGAATACAGGTCCTAAGCCAGTAATTGCATATTCTAATGGCACTGGCCCGTTTTGCCATGGTGTACCTGATTCTATCCCTTTATCCAATTCATCTGAAATTAATTGATAGTGTTGATCGTCAAAATCAACGAAAGAAAGAGTTTTCTTACCAAATTGCTCTTTAATTCCTGTATGTTCCACTTCAAGACGGTCAAAACGTTTCACCCAATATGCTAATGCTACATCAGTTGGAACGCGGAATGAAGTTTTTGAAATTTCATTTGTACCGTGTACTCCTTTTGGAACACCTGGGAAATCAAAGAATGTCATATCTGTTCCTGCACTACCTTTATCATCTGCGAAGAATAAATGATACGTTTGAATATCATCTTGGTTTACTGTTTTTTTAACTAAACGCATTCCTAAAACGTGAGTGAAAAATTCATAGTTCTTTTCTGCACTACTTGTAATCGCTGTAACGTGGTGTATTCCTTTTAATTGGTTCATTTTATATTCCTCCAATAGTTTTCATTTATATGTTAAAGTTGTATTTTTTCTTCTATTACTTCTCTTCAATCGGAGCTAAATTCGCTTCAATTTCTGCTCGCTGATTTTCTAAGAACGGTGGTAAATCAAGTTTTTCTCCTAAATGTTCCACATCTCCATCAACTGTAAATCCTGGTCCATCTGTCGCAATTTCAAACAGGATTCCATTTGATTCACGGAAATATAAGCTTTTAAAGTAGAAACGGTCGATAATTCCTGAAGAATGGAAACCTCTTTGCTTCACCTGTTCTTCCCAATAGGCAAGCTCTATATCGTTTTTCACACGAATCGCTAAATGGTGAATACTACCGCGGCCCGGCTTTTCAGTAGGACCATCTAAATATTTCACAACGATTTCTCCAAAAGCCTCTCCTTTAATGGACTGAAAAATTGCTTCCTCTTCGCTGCGGCTAACCTCTTTATAACCGAACATCTCTGTAAGTGTACTCGCCATTTTATCAAGTCTACGAACTGTCATTTCCACAGAACCCATTCCTTGAATTTGATGTTCAGCAGGAACTTCTGATTTCTCCCAAGTTTCCCAGTGCTCTACTTTTTCTCCGTTTGAAACGAGTAGTACTAAGCGAAGACCTTCAGCATCCTCAAATTGCAAAGCAGGACGATTTGCATATGTTGTCATTTCACTATGTTTCACACCAAATTGCTCAAATCGTTCTTTCCAGTAATGTAAACTTTCCTCTGAAGGAACGAGTAACCCAATTCGAGTAATGGCATTCGTACCGCGATATGTTTTTCCTACTAAAGGAATTTCAAAAAACGATAGCTCCGTACCTGGACTTCCTGTTTTATCTCCATAAAATAAGTGATACATTGATGGATCATCTTGGTTTACTGTCATTTTCACGCGACGTAAACCAAGTACGCTTTTATAAAAATGGTTATTCTCACTTCCGTTTTTTGTAACCATTGAAATGTGATGATGCCCTTTAATTTCATACATTGATAATTCCTCCGTTTCATTTTACTAGTCAAGTGATACATAAAAAATAATATTTCCAACAAATAATATGGTTATTAACTTTTCAATTTATGCTCATTATGTTTTTATAGCTTAGTCGTATTTTTTTACTGAATAAGCTGCACTGAATCCATTTATAAATTACTTTGTTTTGTATACCGAAAGCAACTGAGTGTATGTTTTTCATATGACTCAATCGCTTTCGTTACTATCACTTTACACCTCAAGTGATTAGAAAGCAAGTGAAAAATCTCGAATTTGAGATATTTTTTAGTTGAACAACATTTTTGGCTAGAGAATGGTTTGGTAAATATAAAAAACATTAGTGGAGAAAAGAACCGTCAATCTTGATTAAAGTTGCAACGTCATCAGCAAAACATCATCAAACCAGGAGCTTTCTCACCTATGAAACATCAGATGGGCAAATTAATGAAATGAAAGGGTACCTTGATCGTAGTGGTTGGTGATATGAGGTTAAGTAAAATACGAGCTGTCATGTTGGACGACTTTTTTTATGTTCGTTTAATTATGCTTCATACGTCATGCTATCTGGAAATTCCTCGTTCTTTCTAAGACATCGTACAATCCTAGTACACGCACAATTAAAATAATGTTCTCTCATATTTAATGAATCCACTGGAGCTTGCTCTATGTCATAAAACATTCGTTCCTTTTTATTATAGTGCATCTTACCTATTTTAGCGGGTGATTCAGAAGGATAGTAATGAAGTCTATGTATTATTAGCCTAGTAACAGTATGAAAAAGAAACCGGCTCTTTATTTGAGCCGGTTTTTTTATATCTTTGTTTGTGATGCTATACTCCGTATGTCATTTCTTCCAAAAATTCTCCGCCATTTCTCAGGCATATTACTATCCTAGAAATCGCACAATTAAAATAATGCTTTCTTGTTCCGATTGATTCTTCTGGAACAGGTTCTAAATCATAAAACATTTCCTCTTTTTTATGAAAATACATTTTCCCAACTTTTTCTGGTGATTCAGATGGATAATATTGATATACAACTATCTCCTCATCTTCAAATTCTTTATTCATTGTTATATGGATTGCCATAGTGTATCTCCTCCATTTTTATTCTGCATCTATATCAGGTATTTTCCAAGGGCGACCGGATCTTAAAGTTGCATCATGTGCTGTTTTATAATCAGTTTTAAAAATCCCTTCAAATCGAGATTCGAATATTTCATGTCTAATTAACTCCATATCATTTGATAAAAACCCTCCACTTTCAAGACGTTTCCATCCTTGTGCTATTGGATAATCCGGATGAAATCTACCGATCCCTAATTCTCGTAAATCATGTTCTTTAAAAAATACATGTTCTTTCGCTCTTCTTATATGTCTTTCATTTATTCCTGTATTTTTAGCTATAGCCTGAACATCTGTAGTGGAATTTCTAATTCCTTCATAGGATTTTATTGCATCCTCTTCTCGTCTAAGCCATTCGTTTAGGGAAATATTACCGTTTCGTCCGCCGGAATTAATGTAAACTGAGCGATCTACTTTTGATGCTTTTTTAGCTGTATCAGCGGCCTCAGCCGCCTTTGCAGTCATTTTAACACCTTTTCCTACTTTGGCAATCTTTCCAACTGGTGTAAGACCAGCTACCGCCATTCCACCAGCAAAGATTCTATCCCAAGTGGAAAGTTTTTCGCCAGTAGATGGATCAATACCATCCCAAGCACGACGAACATCGTATTCACCACTGACTTCACCGGCAATATCTCTAGCTAATTTTTTACCATCAAAGCCTTTCTCTTCAGAAGATGGTTTACCGCACATTGCACCTTCTTCCATTGTAACATCTTGATCATCCGCATTGCGAAATTTTTCAGCGATTCGTTTCAAATCTTCTTCTACTTGTATAATTGAATTGATAGATGTAAAAGCTTTTGGTCTCGCATCATTGAACATTTGAACGAATTGTTGATTAGAGGCACCAATCCATTGAAAACACAAATGATCAATTTCATTACATAAATTATTATGTATAGATTCTAATGCGATTCGGGTATTACTTGCACGATTAGCAACTTCTTCTAGCATTTCAGGTGTCACTTTGATTTGAACCATTTCTTTCCTCCCTTTCCCCAATTAAAATTATGAGATAAAAAGAAAAAAATGTAAATACGAAAATTTTAGATTAGTATAACAATTTTTGTGTGAAATAAAATCTGCTTAATTGCAAATAGAACCTATGTGTATGTGCAATTAAATTAATAAAATAAAAGGGCATCCCCAAACGGAAATGCCCTTTTATTTCAGGTTTAAATTACACCCATTCCTTTTAACATATCAATTAAACTAGTATAGAAGTATTCACATGCTTCTGTCTCAGAATTAAATGTCTTAAGATTACTCTTTGTTCCTCGCTCACTATAATATTTTACATTCTTTTCGAAGATATTTAATGAACTCACACTTGGTAAATTTACAGCTCCTCGAACCATTTTACCTTGTTGCCTTTAGATCTTCGTATTCTCATCAAACTTCTTTACCAGTTAAATTATCAACAAATCTTATTTTTCCCTTTTCAGAAACTAATTGTAAATCACTACCTATTGGTAGTTCGTATATTCCCAGAATGGCCGGTTCAATATTTGCTACAGTATTAAAATCACATACCACTAAATTATCAGGATTATTAATGTAATCATCATCATCAATTTCTGAAAAAAATCTCCAACCATTATCTACTGCATCTATTGATTGCTCTCTCAATATCCATTTCAATTTTCCTGTTTCATTTATTATATTTTTTGAAACAATACAGGCCCCAGCTTTTTCAATAAATTCAATAGGCTCTTTTTGATTCATATTTTTCCATCCTTTCAATTAAACTTGATCTATATGGGAATTTTCTAGCGTATTCAATAGCTGAAAATCCTGTACTATCTTTTTAACTATTTCATTTAATTTTTCATAAAGAAAACAGCCTCACTAAGCTCTTAACACTTAATGAGGCCATTCTATTTACACTTTTAATTATGGAACGTCGGCTTATAGAACGAACGGTTATCAAGCGCAAAGACACGCTCAGTGTATTCACCTGGTTTTGTACGTCCTAATGCGCGGTCCATCATGTTCATTTTTGCATCTAAGTTATCGATGTAGTGCAGAATTTCTGCTTCTTTCACTAATGGTGGTTTTGGGCTACCCCATTCTGCTTTTCCGTGATGGGAAAGGACGATGTGCTGAAGGATTAATACTTCCTCTGCATCGATTTGTAGTTCGTCTGCTGCTTTACCAATTTCGTTCACCATGATAGAAATATGGCCTAGTAAATTTCCTTCTAACGTATACGTCGTAGAAATTGGGCCAGATAGTTCGAATACTTTACCAAGGTCGTGTAAAATAACGCCCGCATATAGTAAGTCTTTATCTAACGATGGGTATAGAGCTGATATAGCTTTCGCTAAATCTAACATCGATACAACGTGATAAGCTAGTCCAGATACAAACTCGTGATGGTTCTTTGTCGCTGCTGGATATTCTAAAAATTCGTTTTGATGCTTATTTAACAAATGTCTTGTTAGACGCTGTATGTTCGGGTTTCTCATTTCAAATATGTATTGCGTAATTTTCTCAACCATATCTTCTTTTTTTATTGGAGCTTTTTCTACAAAGTCTGAGATGTCTGTTACTTCATTCTCATTCGCAACACGAATTTGTTTCACACGTAATTGAATACGTCCTTTATAGTTTAGAATATCTCCAGCTACTTTAACGATTGTTTCCGCTACATATTGTTTCTCAACTTCTGGCGATACGTCCCATAGCTTTGCTTCAATATCTCCACTTGGATCTTGTAAGATTACTGTTAAAAACGGCTTGCCATTGCTTGCGAGACCTTTTGTCGCTGTTTTAATTAACAAGAAAACATCGACTTGTTCACCAACTTCATATTCTACAATTTTCTTTTTCATTCGAATTCCTCCACCAAATCAGTTACTTTTAGTATAGCATACTACAACTCATTTTCTTTACGCTTACGTGTTAATTTTATAATCTCATTTTCTGTAAAATACGTTAATAAATGCGCATGGCATGTAAAGAAGATAACTTGTCTATCTTTCGCAATTTCTTTTATAAGTTCAATCGTTCGATTCGTCCTTACCGCGTCAAAATGTACGAAGCTATCATCAATAATAAATGGATAGTCATGCTCAAACGTTTTCGCTAGCGCGAATCGCAATGATAAATATAACTGCTCCGCTGTCGCTTGGCTTAGTTCATGACTGTAAAAACGCATACCATCGTTACGTTCGACAATGAACGGTTCCGCTTCTGACGGTGAGAATATTTTACTATATCTCCCGCCTGTTAAATACACGAAATACTCTTCGGATTTTTGTAAAATACGCGGAAGATGCACTTCATGATAATACTGCTTCGTTTTCGTTAGCACTGTCTTTGCGGCCGCATATGCAGCCCACTTCTTCACTTGTTCACGCACTTGCGCTTTTTTCATTTCCCACTCATGTAGCAAATCACCATACGTACTGCCTTCTTCTAAATTCGCAATTTCTATTCGATGCTTCGCAATACGCTCTGTCAGTTCTTTCTCTTGCGCCAGACAGCTTTGCGCGGCTGTAATTTCTTGCTTTAATTTTTCATCATAACCGTCAGCCTCATAATGCTCAGCTAATGACAAACTCGTTAAGCGCTGTTCTAACAAATCAATTTGAGGTAATAAACGCCCCACTTGCTTATCCGCGTCTTCACGTTTCTCTGCCAATTTTCCTGCTTCTAAAAACATCTCTTCATCTGTAGATTCTGCGATATGCCATAACCCATCTCGCTCTACTAGTAGTTGTTTTAATTGCTCTTGCATGAACTCATATTCTTCTTGCCATTCCACCAGCTTCTCTTTCAGCTGCTTACAAGTTTGGCGCTTCTCTTTTTCATTTTGCATACGACTTTGCGCCTCATACAAATTACTATACTCTTTACTACCGATAACAGTTTCTAGTTTATGCTCAAAGTGCGAAATCATTTCATACAATGAAGATTTCCGCTTACTTTGCTTCTCTAAATCACGATATAATTGCTGCATTTTTTCAATACGCTCAAACGCTGGCAACATGTGCGCATATGTAAAAAATTCAGGGAACATATAGCGCGTTTTATACGCACCTACTTGTTCTCCTATTTGGAAAGTTTCTCTCTCCCATTCTTCATAAGATGAAACGACTTTATCATAAGCACGTTCCATTTGCTGCAACTTATACGACTCACGCTCAAATAGCTTACGAATCTCTTCATCTTTTTCTAACTGATAACGAACAGACATCGCTTCTTCACTTTGACGCCCGCCAGCACTTTGCTGAAGAGTAAGAAGCTCTTCTTGTAATCCACCCGAAGGATCTTTATATAAAACGAGTGCTAAAACAATCCCTACAAACACAATCACACTAATAAATAACAGCACGCGGTTATCTATAAATAGACTCGTGAATAAAACAAGCGTGTTAATAAGAAGTAACAGAAGACAAATTCTTTGCCACTGTTTTTTCTTTTGCTGAGCTGCCCCTGCTTTTTCCTCATACTTGCGCTTCATTCTCTCTGCGCCCATTCCTAAAAATGCCGCATCCTGAAATGATTTTTCTTTCTCAACTAACGTATTTTTTTCTTCATCAGCTAACATTTGCTGGCTGATTTGTCTTATATTTTCTTCTTGCTCTTCTAATTGCTCCTGAGCCGTTTTAAAACGTTCATCTAGTTGTGCTTTTTGCGATTCTAATTCACGCGCCTTTTGCACAGTTTGCATAATTAATTCTTTCGTCGCTAAACTTATATCAAACGAAAGAACAGTCTCTTGTTCAAAAGTAGCGCCAATTTGTTGCTGTAGTTCTGCGATTTCTTCTTTTATATTCGCAATACTTCCCGTCATATCACGCATTTCTTGGCGTGCATTTTCATAAGACATATGCTGCATACGAAGTTCTTCTACGTAACTTTCTTTTTGTAAAAATGCTTCATCTATTTCTGTGGAATCAATTTCTGATTGCACTGTTTCTATCTTTTTTTGAAGTGAATCTACTTGTACTTGGAGCGGTTCTATCTTTGCCTTTACCGCCTCATAGCGCGCCATTCCGTTTACAGGAAACTGCCCGTTCTCGTTTTCTAACACTTTCTCGTGCGTACTCTTTTCAATAACGAGAGGCTCAAGCGCCGCTAATATTTCATAGTCTTGCTTTCGTCTTTCGGCTGACTCTTTTTCCGCACGAACAGAAGCAAGTTTCTCTTCACTTTCTTTTAACTGCTCGACTTGTTTTTCATACGTGCCAATTTTCCCTTGCCATTCTTTCATCTTTTCCTCAATTTTCTTCATCTCTTGCAGTGACACGTTAATTTCAGGATTACGACCACTCGGCTTAAAGCGCTGATTCATTTCTTTTTCTAATTTTTTATCTAACTGCAATAACGCATCACTTCCGACTGCGCTGGCCGAAAATAAATAATTGCCGATATCCGCTTCGCCGAGCTGATGAATATTTTGAAGACCATGCATATCAAATGAAAAAACAGAATCAAATAAGCTTTCATTCACACCGCTTAATATATCGTTTAAAATATCTTCGCCGCCAGTTTTCCCGCCTTCAAAATAAACGGTCACCGCGCCTACTGCCGTCTTTGGCAATCGTTCAATTTTCAAACGGCCGTACTTCTCTGTTTGAACAGTGACCGCTCCGCCGTACTTCCCGCCTTCTTTCGGCTCATAACGGCGCTGTCCTCTCGTCGGAAAACCGAATAAAATACTTTTCATAAACGAGCGAATTGTCGATTTCCCCGCTTCATTTTCACCGTACAGTACCGTCAGCATTGACAGATCCATTTCCACATTTTCTAGTTTTCCATAGCCATAAATATGGAGTTTTTCAATTCTCATTTTTTATCCCTCTCTTGCTGGAATAATTGCTCTAAAATAATATTTTCCGCTTCCTTTTGAATCTCTTTCTTCTCTTCTTCCGTAAAAGCTTCAATGCTATTACGCGCTACAGGAGATGTCCAAATGGTGCGCAACACTCCGTCCATATTTGTGAAAGCTTCTAACTCTTTCAGCACACTACCGACGAAATGATTTTCTTCTTTCAAACGTTCAATTTCCGCAAAAGAAACCGTCTCGTTTTTCCACTTCATCGCATATACAAAGTCTTTTCGCTCTTCTCCCGCTGCTAAAATATGAAAAATCTCTTCCACGCGCTTGTCTTCACGCAAATAAGGAGCAAGTGGTCCCTGTCCTGTAAATATGACAGTTAAAAGCGTACCTTCCTCTTCTCTTCTGCATTCATTCATCGCACTTGACGCGCTCGTCATAAGATCATCAACAGTTTCAAGTCCATCAATATTCACTTCTATCTCATCCCACACAACATCCGCCGTATGGAAAAATGAACACTGCGATCCTTGTTTCGTGAGTTCAATAAGGTACGCACCCTTCTCGCCCGTCTCCTTACGATGACGCCCTTGTATATTACCTGGATAAATAATGTACGGCTCTTCTGATAAAATTTCACGTTTATGTATATGGCCAAGAGCCCAATAATCAAACTGCTTTTCCTTCAGCTCACGAATTTGAAACGGTGCATAGCGATTATGTTCTGCATCCCCTTCCACACTTCCGTGAAGCATTCCAATATGAAAAGGCGCATCACTCATTTTCGTATACTGCACTGTCATATTATCCGTTACCGCTTGCTGCAAATAACTAAACCCGTAAATAGAAGCTACAAGCTCACCATTTTTATAAAATGACTTCTCTTCCACATAAGGCTCCGTAAACACATGAACATTTTCCGGAAACTCAATTGCTGCCCAGCTTCCCCCTAAATGATCATGGTTACCGTGAATAATAAAAACAGGGATATCATACTGCGACAGTCTCTTCATTTGCTCACGCACAAACACTTGCGCCCTCAAACTTCTCGTCTCCGCATCATACAAATCCCCGGCTAGTAATACGAAATCAACGCGCTCTTGAATCACTTTATCAACAATACGCTCGAACGATTCAAACGTACTCTGCTTCATTCTCTCCCAAACAGACTGTGGTACATTCATTTCCATCCCTTTAAACGGACTATCCAAATGCAAATCAGCCGCATGTATAAACTTCACTTGTTTCACAAATAACGATCCTTTCTATAGTTCAAAAGTTTCATCTTATCCGCATGAACACAAACAATAAATGCTCAATTGGCGAAAACTAGTAATAAGCAGGAAATAAAAAATCCCCCACTGATTAAAGTTTCACCTTACCCCGTATTAACGGGCAGTAGGCAAAGAAGCCAATCTGAAAGTAAACTGCCCATAAATACCCGATTGGTTCAACTAATAACTAGTGGGGATGAAAAGACTCCCCACTAGTTAAAGTTTCACTTTATTGTAACACGCAATGTCATATATTTCTTTGCATATTCTAGTGATTTATGCCAAAATAGTTATAAGATTCTGATTTTTATTATTGGAGGGAATTTTCATGGGAGTATACGTTCTAACAGTCTTTGAAAAAGATGGTTCAAAAGCATTAGACGAATCATTCGAGGCAGCAACTGAAAAAGAAGCGAAAGCAAAAGGTGAATCTATTTTACAAGAAAAAGGATTGCATGAAAAAACACATCGCTGCACATCTTCTGCAGGTAAGCTCGTTTTATTCCAGCGCTAAAAAAAGAAGCGTCATCCGCTTCTTTTTCACTCTACTATATCTTCGTCACACCACGTAAACACCACATCTAGAATGCGATTACCGATACGTACGCGTTTATTCCATTTACCTGTTTGGATCTGATGTTGCAATTCCGCTTTCATCTTTTCCGTCCAGTCGTGAATCGTGTCACTACGGTCGTACGGATATACGCCCGGAAACTCTTCCTGCAGAAGATGCAAGCTCTCTGCATCAAAATGAAAATGGAAGAAGTAGTTTGCTGTAAGCGATGGTTCTTGCAATCGTAAAAAATGATCATCAACTTGCTTTCTATTTCTATAGAAAGTAAAGATATTCACTTTACCGCTCGTAATTTGGTCAATTTGAATTTCGTGCTTCTCTATAATCACGTCTTGCCCACCTCGTTATATACTACCCTTAGTATATATGTCTTTTGCAACAAAGTTAACCATTTTCGCGCGAAATTCATTTCCTTCATTATATTACCCGTACCTCCAAGTACAATCAGGACAAATAAACAAAGTTGAAGGGGAGCGATCACATGTATTTCGGAAGCAAAGGTTGGTATGTAAAAGAACTTAAAAAATTAGGGATTCGTACTTACGAAGGTAAAAAACTAGAATCTTATCGTACACATATTTTATCTAGTTTACTTGAGAGAATGAAGAAAGCTTCGGCTTAATAGATGTAGGAAGCGACTACGGTTGCTTCCTTTTTATTTACTAAATAAAAAGGAAATCATCATACCTTAACTTTACCGTTATACTTCCTTGATAGAAACCGCCCATTATCAACTGAATCTCTATTACCGAATACTCTTCCAGATAATCATTTGTATATATTTTAAATTCTCCATACTTATTAACCGGTCCGCTTCCAACATACATATCGCCACTCGTTATGACAATTGTTGAATGAGGTTCTGCACGGCCCAATACACAATTATCACCATATTCCACAGAATCTATCGTTATTTTTTGATGCATATTATTAACTGAACCTATACAGTTCTTATTACACAAATTAACATCTCTTTCTTCAGCCCTCGATAGCGCTCGATTCCTACTAGTCTTTTCTGAAGAGAAAGCAACATTCCCCAGCCAACTAAACCTATCAAATGTAGTAATAGGTAGAAACATCTATGTTAACTCCCCCATTCTTCCAATACTTCCATCTCATTTTTTATCAACTACGGTCTTTTAATGAACTTACAGCAATACGTTTTATGTTGGGGTAAAAGAAAACAGCTTTGGTTTTCCATTCAATTTCGCACTGTTAATTTGTACAGAACACATAGAATACTGTTTTTCACCCCAGATGTAATGACAACACCACACAAAAGAAACCACGATCCATTAACTGTAAATCCATCTTCAAATATATTAATAATAATTATGTTACCAATTATTAAGAGAATCCATGAAATGAAATACTGTTTTCCATTTGTAATATATAAAATTTCATCCTCATAACAGACTGTAATTCCCCCACCTTGCCAAACACCAATAGCAAAAGAAAAAAGCGTAACTGCCAGTAGCTCTGCTTGTAAATCCCTAGTCATTTGTTGCGGCGCCGTATAAGTAATACTCCCTATCATCATGAGAAAAGTTATAATATCTATCCAGTTTATTTTTCTTTGTTTGCTTTGCAGCCAAATAAAGAAAATTAATACAGGAATTAAAAGCAAAGTTTCCATTTACTTATTCTTCTTCCTTTCCTACATTAGAAACGTCTATAATTGTAATGCAATTAGATTGTTCTTAAATCTTTCATACTTTCTGAAGCATAACATGAGAAAGAAATAAAAAAATCGTACAAAAGGGCAAGCCTATAATGTACGATTGGGCATATATAATGTTTTAAAAATGAATTAACTTCCTTTCAATAGATACAGCTACTGCTTCTGACCGTGAATTAACACCTAATTTATTGTATATATTTGTTAAATATGCTTTTACCGTTCGCTCAGCTATTCCCATATCAAATGCAATTTCTTTATTTTTATATCCGCGCGCAATAGCTTTCAGCACAAACAATTCTTTATCTGTTAAGTTATTTTCTGCAACCTTATCAGCATGTACTTCTTTCCTTTTATACTTCACTATCTTTTCCATAATATTTGGTTGTAGTAAAATCTCACCTCGAATAGCCGCTTCCAATGTTCGAAACAAATTCTCACGATCCGTATCTTTTAGCAAATATCCTTTTGCCCCTAACTCAATTCCCTTTAACATTAATTCATCTTCGTTATAAGTAGTTAATATAATAATCGGCGTATGATTTTGTTTTTTATTTAAAGCCTCAATTGTTTCTAAGCCACTCATTTTAGGCATATTTAAATCCATTAAAATGACATCAGGTTTCTTTTTTTCTATGAAAGAAAGAGCTTCTTCTCCGTTTGCAGCCTCACCTATAATTTGAAATGAATCACTCGTTTCTATTATTAATTTCAGACCTTCTCTCACAACGAAATGATCGTCTACAATTAATACGTTATGCTTCATGGCTATCTCCTTCTTTATTTATAGGCACTTGAATATACACTTTCGTACCCTTCATCTTTTCACTCAATATATGTATTTCTCCCTTAATCAATCGAACACGCTCATTTAAGCCAATTAAACCATAATGTCCAGGATTCTTACCGATATATCCAGTGTCAAAACCAATTCCATTATCTTCAACTTCAATAGTAAGCTTTTCAAGGTCATCGATATATTCAACTTTTAAATTTACATCTGTTGCCTGTGAATGTTTTGCGATATTCGTTAAACATTCACTAATTACATATAAACAGTGCTCCTTTACTAAGCTTGAAATATGCGGGGGGCTTTGAATAGTAAATCTCACATGTATAGAAGTAGCCTCAGAAAAACGTTGAACCTCTTCCTCTACTGCTTCATTAAATGAATTGGTAGTATGACGCAAATCATCAATAACCAACCTTGCATCATGTAAAGTTTGTCTCGCTCTTACCATAGTTTGTTTCATAATCTCTTGAGATCGTCCTGTATTCCCTTTTTGCATATGGGCATCTATTGCTTCCAATTGCATAATTAAGCTCGCTACACCTTGCGCTAACGTATCATGTAAATCTCTTGCCATTCGCTGTCTTTCATTAGCTAATGTCAATTCTTCTACTCTCATATATGCAGATTCTAACTCTTGAATGTAGCTCTGTATACGATTACGTGCATCAAATTGCTGCTTATTAATATAAGAAAAAGGAATAATAATTGCTAATACTAAAAGGAACATAGAAATAAGAATAGCTACTTTATTCACACCATAATTGATACTGATTGCAGTACAAAATATGGCATACATGAGAGTAAAAACTGCCATTACTTTAAATATATTGTTATAAACATATAGACTTTGGGCAATTAAAATAGGGGTTAATCCAACAAAAATAGCTATTGAACCATTTGGTACAATAAATGCAGCGAGAAACACAATGAAGAGTTGTACAAAAAAGAAGTACAATAATTGCCTATTCTTTAATGAACTCGCATACCAATGAAAAATAGTATGAATAACAATGACTATTGTAAAGAAGAAACTATCCATAGAGAAAATATTATTACGAAATTCTAAAAGCATTGAAGCTATATATACGAGGGTAATCCATAAAACAATAAACCTTCTTGGAATAAATACCGCTTCCAATACATTTGTATCCAAATCTATATTTGAATTTATTTTTTTCATATCCGACCTCCACCATTACATTATACTATACAAGATGCGACTTATATTTTGATAGGTTACTGATTCCTCTTTATCCTCATTGCCGAATACAAATATGAAATATTGCATATCGAAATGCATTGATGCATTTGTAAACGCTTACTATAATGATGATATAAAGATTCATTACATCTTACTATTAAAAAAAAGGAGGCAATCATATGGAAATCGCAATGGCAGTTTTAAAATTCGTAGGTGGAGTAATTCCATTGGTTCAAGAACTTTTAAAAGCATTCATGTAAGGTTATCATTCAGCAATTATCTATAAGAATTATCATGCAAATGATCTGTATATCAAAACAAATTGATACACAGATCATTTGTGTGAGTAAACTTTAAACGAGAGCTATGTATCCTAACAGAACAATAATGATACATCTATCTCAAGTCGGAAAAAGGCGCTCACAAGGGCGTCTTTTTATTATATTACTATGTATTCAGGAAATCGATTTTACAATCCATACAATGCTACATAATTCATGTATCTTTTTGAAATTTGCACAATAAAAATCCCCTCAAAGCATAAACTCCAAGGGTCGAGCCTATTTTTCATTAAATTTTTTAAACACAGCAATACCGTTTTCTACGATTTTATCAAATGTATAAACGAAGACTGTCTGTTCCTCTTTATTTAGTGCTAATGAAATAACCAACCAAACCAAAAATGCTATAATTAACCCACTCACACTAAGGGGGACCATTTATTTTGCGCGGAAAATACATTCAATTTCATGAGTTTGGCAATCCGAAAGATGTATTACAGGTTGAATATAAAAATATAGAACCGTTAAAAGATAATGAAGTTTTAGTTCGTATGCTAGTTAGACCGATTAATCCATCTGACTTAATTCCCGTAACCGGAGCATACGCACATAGAATCCCTTTACCTAACATACCTGGTTACGAAGGTGTTGGTATTGTAGAAGATGTAGGCGCGGGCGTTACTAGAGACCTTATCGGTAAACGTGTTTTACCGTTACGCGGGGAAGGTACTTGGCAAGAATATGTGAAGACATCAGCTGACTTTGTAGTCCCTATTCCTGATTCCATCGATGATTTTACAGCGGCACAAATGTATATTAATCCCCTTACGGCATGGGTTACATGTACAGAAACGTTAAACTTAAAACAGAATGATATTTTATTAGTAAATGCTTGCGGATCCGCTATTGGTCATCTTTTTGCTCAGTTATCACAAATTTTAAACTTCCGATTAATTGCAGTTACGAGAAATAATAAGCATACAGAAGAATTACTGCGCCTCGGTGCCGAATATGTAATAGATACTTCCACTGCCCCGCTTTATGAAACAGTTATGGAGTTAACAAACGGGCTTGGTGCAGATGCAGCGATTGATTCTATCGGGGGACCGGATGGAAATGAATTAGCTTTCTCCTTACGTCCAAATGGGCGCTTTTTAACGATCGGCCTTCTATCAGGAATACAAGTTAACTGGGCAGAGATTGTCACGAAAGCAAAGGTGCACGCGAATATATTTCATTTACGACATTGGAATAAAGAAGTATCACCATATAAATGGCAAGAAACGTTTCGTCACTTAATTCGCCTAGTGGAAAATGAGCAATTACGTTTCATGACAGTCCATTCTACATATGACTTAGCAGATGTAAAAAGTGCGGTTGGTGTCATTCAATCTGCTGAAAAAACAAAAGGGAAAGTGTTTTTGACGAGTTATTAAATGCTATTGAAAGATCTATTTTGATTGATTTTTTTATGTCTTATAAACCCTATTTTAGTATCCCCACTTCAACTACCTAAAAAATAACATTGTCAACAGAACTTAAATTGGTTATCATAAAAGCGAATATAACAGGAGATGAGCAGATGAATATGAACGAAAAGAAATCTTTTTCAAAAGTTTCTCGGCGGAAATTAGTCGATGAAGTGCTAGAACGTCTACAAGAGAAAATCTTTTCTGGCGAGTATGAAGTTGGTGATCGCCTCCCTACAGAGCCGCAGTTAATGGAAGAGTTAGGTGTAGGGCGTTCGACGCTGCGAGAAAGCATAAAGATATTAGTACATGCTGGCATATTAGAAGTTCGACAAGGACAAGGTACTCGTATTGTCTCACTAAATACAACACAAGATTCATTTGAAAAACGACTGCAAGCAGCTAATATAAATCATGTGTATGAAGCACGAAATATGCTTGATAAAGAAGTAGCGATGTTAGCGGCACAGCGCCGAAGCGACGAGGATCTTTTATACTTAAAAGGACATTTGAATAAAAGAAAACATGCCCTTCAAGAAGGTAATTATGTAGCATACATAGATGCAGACATTCAGTTTCATCTAGCAGTTGCAAAGGCGAGCAAAAACGAAGTTCTACTTGATTTGTATCAATCTTTCGTACCTGCCCTTCGCCACATTTTAAGTCAGTTCATATTAAATACAGAGAACTATGAAGATAACTCTGACATCCATGAAAAGTTATTCCAAGCTATTTTTAAACAAAATGCCGAAGAGGCACGAACATACGCCATTCAAAATTTGGAGCTGAAATAAGCTCCTTATCTATTACACACAAACATCAGATGATATACTGAATAACGTCTGATGTTTAAGAGAGGAGAAAATGAAATTGAAACATCAAGAACGAACTTATTTGTATATACTAGCACTATTTTTTGTTTCCATTAATTTACGTATCGGGATTACATCTGTTTCACCTTTATTAGAAACAATCCGACAAGACTTAAATATAAGCAATTTTTCCGTTAGTTTTTTAACAGCTATTCCTGTTTTTTGTATGGGGACATTCGCCTTACTGACTGGGAAGGTTATTAAAAAATATGGGGCAGAAAGAGCAATTATGACTTGTCTTATTCTAATTGGCTTCGCAACATGTATGAGGGCTTTTACCTCTTCCATTTCCACATTATTCGCGAGCTCTTTATTTATCGGTATTGGGATCGCACTTGCAGGTCCGTTACTATCAGGTTTTATTAAAGAAAAATTCCCTACGAAAATCGGCTTAATGATTGGCATATATTCAGTAGGTATGGGAACTGGGGCTTCTTTAAGTGCAGGATTAACGATTCCTTTACAACATGTATTAAAAGACGATTGGAATATGGCACTCGCTTTTTGGGGTGTACTTACTATTATCGCTATTATATTTTGGTATCCCGTTATGAAACGAAAAAAGAATACGAGTACACAAAATAAAAAGAATAATAGTTTACCTTTAAGAAATAAAAAAGCATGGTTGTTCACAATCTTTTTCGGGCTACAATCAGGAATCTTTTACTCCATTACAACTTGGCTTGCGCCCGCAAATCAAAATATGGGTGTCAGTAGCGAACAAGCTGGTACTCTCATAACTGTTTTTACAGTTGTTCAAATGATATGCAGCTTTTTAATTCCAACATTAGCGGATATTTATAAAAACCGAGCACTTTGGTTATTAGGGAGTATATGCTTTGTACTCGTAGGTTTATCGCTTATGATTTACCCACTAACTACACCATGGATCCCTTCTATTTTACTAGGTATCGGGCTCGGCGGCGTATTCCCACTCGCTCTCATGCTACCGCTATATGAAACAAAAACCTCAGAAGATGCGAGTGCATGGACTGCTATGATGCAGTCAGGAGGATATATTATGGGCGGATTCATTCCTGTCCTAGCAGGAATCGCTCGTGATTATTTTAATAGCTATACGCAAGTTTTTATTATAATGGCACTTTTAAGCTTCATTTTATTCCTATTAACTTTAGTCATGAATAAAAGGAAAAGAAATGCAGAAGATCTTGTCTCCGCTTAAATTTTAAATGTTAATATATGGTATAATTTAATTAAAAACGAAAGGAGCTTCTAACATGTGGTTCATTTCGGCAATCGCGCCTGTTGTAATAGTTGGTGGAATTGTAGTATTTGTAATTAAAAGATTGGAACATAAATATAAGAACGGAAAATTAGGTAAGAAAAAATCTCAAAAAGCTCAACTGTTATTAGATAGTTTAATACCTATGGGAATGCTTGTTGGCTGTATGATTGGTTTGATTTTCGGTATGTTTTTTCCGGATTCCTCACTACTTTCCATTAGTTTAGGATCTGGAATAGGCTATTTATTTGGTTATTTCGCCTATGAAATTTATAGCAAGACAGGTAATGAGTTTTCATAATCCAAAAGAAATAAGTGAGGACAGTACATAGTAGCCATATACAATATGTACTGTCCTTTATTTTTGCATCAACACTATCACCTTCCCTTCCCTTTCATATCCTATACACCTTTTGTATTGATTTCCCTCTCCTTATCTCAAATAACAATTTTATTATTTATCATAAAGTTAACACTCTCGTTAAACATATATAAAGATTGTTGTATTTCTTACTTTTCTCCTTGAAAACAATATATACTACATTTGAAATAAGCGGGTACGTCTGCTTCTTATCTAAATTCCCGTGCAATACCCCCTCACGAAATGCTAGGAGAAATCCTAGCATTTTTTACAATAACGTTTGACGAAAAAGTTTTGGCACTTTAAACATATGTAAATTATAGTTTCTTTTCAACTTTATCACTTAAACCGTTATATCATTTGAGTGAGCTAGTACATTCGCCCTCATCTTATTTTTTCCACTTATAAAAATCCGTCCACTCTTCTTCATTTTAACTTTAATCATGAAACAAAAAAATCCCCTCAAAGCATAAGCTTCAAGGGGTGAGCCTGTATTTTTACTTACTTATATACGTACAGCTGTACCACTTACAGCAACCATTAACATTCCATCACGAACAACTTCATAATCTACGTCAATACCAACGATAGCGTTCGCACCTTTTTGTTTTGCAAGTTCTTTCATTTCATCCATTGCGATATCACGAGCTTCTTTTAGCTTGCTTTCGTAAGAACCAGCACGACCACCGACAACATCACGAACGGAAGCGAATAAGTCGCGGACAATATTTGCACCCATAATAGCTTCACCATTTACAATATCGATATACTCAATAATTTCTTTACCTTGAATTCCAGACGTTGTTGTTACAATCATGACTGACACTCTCCTAATAAGTTGTAGTTTGAATAAGCTTTCTTATGTCTTTATTATGACATGGAAAAAGTATCTAATCTATTGAATTACCTTACAAGAGTGTGACAATTTTGTAAGAATGAAACGCCTATTATTTTTAATAAAGCGCCTTTACATTCGGATACATAAACGATTCTCTATTTTCTTTCCAATCCTTTTCTACTTCTTTAAAAGTTGGTCGCCCTACTTCTTCCTTGTTTTTCTGTTTACTAAACCATTTCTTCACATACTTCTCTCCATTTTTATTTTGAACCGTACAAAGGAAACTATTACTACTATCCTTTACTATTTTTACAATCACGAAAAGACACCTCTTCCCTTTTCAATAAAGTGAAACTTTAATCAGCCCTCACCAATCGGGCTTTTACGGGCAGCCCGACCCCCACCTAACTTCTTTGCTTTCACTGAATTTTGAGATGGGGGTCTTACTGCCCACAAATAGCGGGATAACAGAATAGAACTTGATCTTTTACTATAAGCCCTTCCTCTCTTATAGTCATACGACTCCTCGGCCGCGCCAAAGTTGTAAGATCAAAAAACGATATTCACTATGTTTACATTTTTCATCATTGATATGTGAAGTACATATTATTTAAAGAAATCAGAGTTATAAGCATTATGCTTATCAAATATTTTATAGATTTCTAACTTATCATCTAATTTTGCATCTACTAAAATTAATATATTTCCATCGTAAATGTATTCTTCATATTTCTTAGCATGTTCTTCGGGAATTCCTAATCCGATAAATGCTCCTATTAAACTTCCAGCTCCTCCGCCAATACCGGCTCCTCCAATAGCTGCTGCGATAGGTCCCGCTGCTACGATTGGACCCATTCCAGAAACGGCAAGTATACCAAGACCTGTTAATAAACCACCGAGTCCGCCTGCTACTCCTCCTGCCACAAGCCCTGTCGCTGAAAAGATATCCGCTTTATGTGCCGTTTCACTATTCACTTTTTCACCCGATTTTTCTTCCAGATGTTCAATTTCCTTTTGATCCTTCGCAATAGCTGAAATGTTACCCGCCGAGTATCCTTTATCTTTTAATTCATTAATAACGAATGCCGCATCATCAATTGTTCTAAAAATACCTACTATTTTTCTATCTACATCCATAACTATTAACCTCCTAAAGTTTTATATAATGTATCTTTATCTTTCTTCATTTCTGTATACACTAACCTTCTTATTAACATAACCATTTACGAAAAAAGCGAATAGTAAAAGCATTACAAGCGAACTACTTAACAAGTAAATTAAATCAAATGTAATATCAATCATCATTTCATTCATGTATACCAGACTCCTTTTTATTTAAAGTAAAAGTATATTTTTATAGACTAGAAATCTTACAATTCATCTTCAGTCAATCTCTTTGTAGTATATGTATACCCTTCGTAACCCTTTCTAAACCTAAAAAACTATAATTATTTTTTTCTTATTTATATGTTTAACATTTTTTAAAACGGGTATGTTTATATTGTTATGCTTACTATACAGAAAGGAATATTTCGATGAATGCAATCCAATCTACTACTATTCTTTATAATGAAACACCTACAATAAAGCAGATTCATCATTTTTATGCTTTAATGACAACATTTCAAACTAATTTATTTATAAGTAAACACGGAACACTTACTTCTATTAAAAGCTTAAGCACATTAATATCCTTTTTCCTTACTGTAAAAAAGAGAGAGCTTGTATTATTTATCTTTGAAGGAATAGATGCAAAAAAAGCTTTAAGCACACTCTTTCCTTCTTAAAAGTTTTATTATCCCCCGATTCCCTCGATTGTTACTTTTCATATATGTTTATATTTCAAAATGATTTCCTCTATTCAAAACGAGACCCCCTTATACAATAGGGGGATTTCTAGTTTGGCCTTATGAAAACTGATATAATATATATTACGTTTTTCATTCTTTTCAATAGAAAACTTTTAATAACCTTGAAGGTAGGAATTTTTAATGAAATCGAAAGCAAAATTTAGTATTCGCTACAAAATTATGGCTGGTTATTTAGTTATGATTTTGTTCTTACTTATTTCTTTCATTATGTTAAACAATGAGATTTCCAATTTACAAAAATCTCGTAATTTTATTATTGATCACGATTTTAAAGTTCTTAATTTAACGAATCAAGTGGAGAAAGAATTGCTAACAATTGAAAATAAAGCGAAAGGATTTATTACTTCTAATAACGCAAATTACGTGCAATCCCTGAACACTGCGGAAAAGGATTACGAAAAACATTATCAAGATCTTTTGGCTCTATTAGAGGATAACCCCTCTCAGCAAGAAAAATTAAAGCAGATTAACGAAAATATTAATAGTTGGATTAATAAAGAGATTCATCCATTCATTACAAATCATAATAGTAATAACATACAAGCAATCGACACGACTCAAATTCAGTCATTACAATCGCAGCTAACTAACTTCCGTGGTGTAGAGGAGCAACTAACGAAAAAAAGAGCTGCACAATTAGATACTGAAAATAATAAATTAGAGATTTGGTTATACAGTTTATTGTTCTTACTTTCTTGTATTTCTATTATCATTTCACTCTATATTTCGAATTCCATTACAAAAACGATTAAAAACGTAATTCAAGCTATTAAATCCATTTCTTCTAAAGAAAAAATTACTGAAAGAATTCATGTAAACACGCGGGATGAAATAAAAGAGCTTGCTCATACAACGAACCACCTACTAGACGAAATATCTAAAAGAGAGTGGTTACAAACCGAGCTTGCAGAATTAATTTTAATGTATCAAGGTATACCTTCTATTGAGATGTTAGGTAAAAAAATTCTTAGTGGAGTTATACAAAAAACGCAAACCTCTTGCGGTGCATTCTATGTACGTGAAGAAATTGAAGAAACTGTCTACTATGTGAAGAAAGCTTCTTTCGCTGATCAAGGTGCTGATATTGGAAAACAATCCATTAAAATGGGTGAAGGTTTAATTGGGCAATGTGCTTTAGAAAAACAAAGCTTTATTCTTCGAGAAATACCAGAAGAATTTCGTTATGTCACTAGCGGCTTATTAGAAATACGCCCTCAAAACCTACTAGTCGTCCCTATCTTATTTGAAGATGAAGTGATCGCAATAATGGAGTTAGTAAGTGTAACTGAGATTTCAGACTTACATCAAGATTTAATTCAACAAACCGTTGATAACCTAGGTCTAACCATCCATAGTATTATGGGACGTATGCGAATTCAAACTCTTTTACATGAATCACAAGCAATGACAGAAGAGTTGCAAGTTCAATCAGAAGAATTGCAAACGCAAGCTGAAGAACTACAAATGCAAGCCGAAGAATTAAGAACAACGAATGAACAACTAGAGTCTAGAACTGAAGAGGCCGAGCAAAAGACAGCTGACTTACAAATTACTAAATCAGAATTAGAAGAAAAAGCAAGTGAAATATTACGTAGCTCAAAATACAAATCAGAATTCCTAGCAAATATGTCACATGAATTACGCACACCATTAAATAGTATTTTACTATTATCTGAAATGTTAAGAGAAAATCATGATAATCATTTATCCGATGATGAAATTGAATTAGCAACCGTCATTCATTCATCAGGGAAAGATTTACTTACTTTAATTAATGACATACTAGATTTATCTAAAGTAGAAGCTGGGAAACTAGATGTTATTTTTGAAGCAACGAACATAAGTGACATGGCAGCAAATATGCATCAAAACTTTTTACATATAGCTGCACAAAAAAATGTCGAATTTACTATTGAAGACAGTGATATTATTCCTAATTTGTTTTATACAGATGCAAAACGGATTGAGCAAATTATTAAAAACTTATTATCCAATGCATTTAAATTCACGGAAAAAGGATCCGTCTCTTTACATTTCGATCCGATAGAAACAACCAATTTGAGTAATGAAATGCAGTCTATAAGTAATGATTGGATTACAATTTCAGTAAAAGATACTGGTATTGGTATCGCTACAGAACAGCATCAACTTATTTTTGAAGCTTTTCAACAGGCAGATGGAGCAACGATTCGGAAATATGGTGGTACAGGCTTAGGATTATCTATCTGTAAAGAGTTTGCTAGATTATTAGGCGGTTGGATTACGTTAGAGAGTAATGTAGGAGAAGGCAGTACTTTCACAGTATATATTCCTAACCTTCCAAATGGGTTAAATGATATACAGTTATCCAATTTAGAAGTCGCAGCAACGATAGAAGATGTTATTCCTGCTGAAGTTATTGAGGAAACTATCGTGACGCCAGAAACAAATAACGTCTTCCAAGAGAAAACTATTTTAATTGTCGATGATGATCATCGAAATATATTTGCATTACAAAACGCATTAGAAAAACAACATGCCAACATTATTACTGCACAAAACGGCATAGAGTGTTTAGAAATACTAAAAAACAATACAAATATTGACCTTATTTTAATGGATATTATGATGCCGAATATGGACGGTTATGAAACGATGGAACATATCCGAATGAATTTAGGGTTACATGAAATACCTATTATCGCATTAACTGCTAAAGCAATGCCAAATGATAAAGAAAAATGTTTATCTGCTGGCGCTTCAGATTATATAAGTAAACCATTAAATTTACATCAACTCTATTCGGTAATGAGTGTATGGTTAATAAAATAAGTGAGGTTTAGTTTAAGTGGAAAATAAGTATTATAATTTTGATCCATCCGTAGATATGGATAAGCGTACGAACTTAGAAATTGAATTACTATTGGAAGCGGTATTTAAACTGTCAGGATTTGATTTTCGCCAATATGCTCGCACATCTATTTATAGAAGAATTTGTAATAGAATGCAGCTCTCTAATATCCCTACCATTTCAAAATTAATTGAAAAAGTAATTCATGAGGAAGGGTTTCTAGAACAGTTATTAAATGATTTCTCCATTAATGTAACTGAAATGTTCCGTAACCCTACTTTTTTTAAAGCGTTAAGAGAGCATGTTATTCCTGAATTAAAAAAGTATCCTGAAATTAGAATTTGGCATGCTGGATGCGCAACTGGTGAAGAAGTGTTATCAATGTCCATCTTACTTCACGAAGAAGGATTAAGTGAAAAAGCTGTTATTTACGCAACAGATATGAATACAAATGTGTTAGAAAAAGCAAAACAAGGCATCCTTCCGTTAAATAAAATGCAAACTTATACGAAAAACTATTTACAAGCTGGCGGTACACAAGCATTTTCTAACTATTATTCAACAGATAATCGTTTTGCTTATTTTAATCCATCCCTTTTACAAAACATTATTTTTGCACAGCATAATTTAGTAACCGATCAATCTTTTAACGAATTTCATATTATACTTTGCCGTAACGTTTTAATTTACTTTACGAGTAAACTTCAAAACCAAGTACAGCAACTATTTTATGAAAGTTTAGGCCACAATGGATTCCTATGTTTAGGAAATAAAGAAACTCTTCGTTTTTCACATATAATGCCGCATTATATCCAATTTAATCCTAACGAACAAATCTATCAAAAAATACAATAAAAAGCGTATGAAATCCTATGTTTGGATTTCATACGCTTTTTATTTCGCATTCGTTTGTATCATAATTAGACACATATCATCTGATTGTGTTTTCTTCTGTTCTTCCTTATAAAATCCTTCTATCTCTCCTTCTAAATCTCCCCATTTTCTTTCTGTAAAAGTACGCAACTTCTCTTCAGACTCAAATTCATCATTTGCAATTGATTCAAGAACACCATCTGTAAACAATAATATTTGAGCGTTTTTCTCAAAAGGTATGACTGTCTTCTCGACTTTTATTTCATCAAAAAATCCTACCGCACAACTCCCACGATCTAGTTCAATTATATTCTCTTCATCAACTAAAACGTATCCAGAAGGATGTCCTGCATTTACATATTCAATTGTTTTATTTTCTGTATTAACTACTAAGTATATTGCTGTAAAATAATATGGAATATTGTCATTCTCATTATGTAAAAGAGTCATATATTTATTTAAGTCTTTAATGACGAGTTCTGGATCGATTAAACATTTTATCGTTTCACGTAATACAGACGAAATAAACATACAAACTAATGAAGCAGATACACCATGTCCCATCACATCTAATAATATAATACCGTAGCGGTTTTCATCGATTTTATACCAATAATACATATCTCCAGCTAGTTTGAATGAAGGTAAGTAACTTGCTTCAATTTTTATATGATCTTCTCTTAATGGGCTACTTAATAAGTTTCTTTGTACTTGTGTAGCTAAATCTAATTCATTACGAAGATTTTCCTCTTGTTCTTTATGCCAATTTAATTCCGATTTCAAGCGTAATGCCACACGCATACGAGCTAACAATTCAACTTTATTTATAGGTTTCGTAATATAATCCATTGCGCCTATATCAAGCGCTTCAGCTAATTTATTCGCATCTTCTAAAGCTGTTACAAAAATAATAGGAATATCTTTAAACTTCTCCTCGTTTTGTAATCGCCTACAAACTTCAAGTCCATCAATCTCAGGCATCATGATATCTAATAGTATTAAATCAATTTCATTATGCCTGGAAGAATCTTTTCCAAAATGGATGTATTCGAAAAGCTCTTGTGCAGAATTAAGCGATACAAGATCCTGATATCCGGCTTGTTTTAAAATTTTTTCAATTACAAAGATGTTAACCGGATTATCATCGACAATTAAAATGGACACAAGTTATTTCCCCTTTTCTTATTTAAAATGTAAATCTATTATCATTTTCTATTTTTCTAGTATTACATACTCAGTTATAAAATAAAAATTTCCTACTCATACGTATCTATACAGCAAAAGAACAAACCCCCTAGAAATGAGAGTTTGTTCTTTCACTCTATACAGTGAAACTTTAATCAGTGGGGGTTTTCTTCATCCCCCACTGATTATTAGTTGAACCAATCGGACTTTTATGGGCAGTTGATCCCCCACCTAAATTCTTTGCTTTCGCTGCATTTTGAGGTGGGGGTCTTACTGCCCATTAAAGTGGGGTAAATTTCCACTATTAATTTAACACCATCGCTTTGTCATTTAAAAGACGATCTAATTCTTCCATATGATTTGTTTCATCTGCAATCATATCTTCTAACTTTACAACTAACTCTGTCATATTTAATTTCGCTGCCTGTTCTTTTCTCATTTCATAACGCTTAATTGTTTCATATTCTGATTGTCTAGCTGCTTCTAACATTTCTCTAACATCTTCTACTTGTTTCACTGGTAAAGGGATCGTAGTAGGTGTACCACCTAGCGTCTTAATTTTCTCCGCTAAATATAGGGCATGTCCTTGTTCATCACTAATTTCAGATTCAAAGAAAGGTTTTAACACTTGTCTATATATACCAGAAACCGTAGCTGCATTATGGTTATACATAATAATTGCCGAGTATTCTCCTGCTAAATCTTCATTCAATCCTTCGATTAGTTCTTTCACATCGTGTGACATTTTAATATCTCCTCCTATACTTAATAACTACCCCTTTTTTCATGTTTTAAACATAATTATTTAAAATTTTTATGTATCTAAAAACGCCGCTTGCTTCAATTTACTTATCGCTTGTCTTTTAATACGAGAAACGTGCATTTGTGAAATACCTAACCGCTCTCCTGTATCCTTTTGATTTAAATTTTCTCCAAATATATAATGAATAACACTCTTTTCCGTATCATTTAATACGTTAAAAATATCATCTAAAACGAGACGTCTTTCTGTCTGTTCATATCCTTGCTCTACTTCACCTACAGATTCAATTCTCGCTACCGAACTTCCATCAGATGAATTTTCAACTACATCATCTAAGGAAGATACTTGATAATTATTTTTCGCATCCATAATTTCTAGAACTTCCTCTTCGGATAGTCCTAAATGATTCGCAATCTCTATAATCTTCGGTGAACGTTGTAGGTGATCTGTTAGCTCCTCTATCGCAAGTTTAATTTTCCCGCCTAAATCTTTAATTCGCCTTGGAACATGAACGCCCCAAGTTTTATCACGTAAATACTTCTTTATTTCCCCTACTATCGTAGGTATTGCAAACGGTTCAAAAGCATTCCCTATCGAATAATCATACCTTCTTATTGCGCCTAAGAGCCCTAACATCCCTACTTGTATAATATCCTCATGCATCGGCCCACCTTTTGAATAGCGATATGCAATGGAATATACGAGATTTTTATAGTGATTAACCAACCTTTCCTGCGCTTCATCACATTGGTTTTGTTGGAATTCTGCAATTAGTTTAATAACGTCTTCTTTAGTAAGATCTGTAGGTTGAGATTGGATTTCCATCATTCTCCACCTGCTCTCTTTGTATATATTTTGTCATTAAAACTGTCATGCCCTCATCATGCATAATTTGTATATCATCCATTAACGTATTTATTAAATATAAACCTAAACCATTTTCCGGCAAATGTTCTACTGGTTTATTAATATCATACGGACCAACTTTACTTTTTAAGGTACTAAAATTAAAGCTAACCCCATTATCCGCAACCATAATTTCTAATCGATCTTCATATAGACCAAAGACAATTGTAATTTCTCCAACGTCTTCTTTATATGCATGTTGTACAATGTTTGTACATGCTTCACTAATAGCAATTTTCATATCTTCTATATCGTCATAAGCAAAGCCCATTCGATTCGCAACACCAGCCATTGTTAAACGAATAATAGCCACATATTCTGCTTTTGCAGGAATTTTCATTTCTATCTTTTCAAATTTCTCCATCATCCCTAGTCACCTTCTTTCTACTTTTTCAAAATCTGAATTCAAATTTAATATTTCTGTTAGTCCTGTAATATCGAATAATCTTTTTAACCTTCTAGATACACCAATAAACTCTAGTTTTCCATCATTTTTCTTAATTGCTTTTAATAGCGCTATAAAAACGCCTAAACCTGTACTATCCATATAATCTACCTTATTAAAATCTACTACTATATAAACCTCTTTCTCACTTGCAATAGGCATTACCTTATTTTTCAAATCTGATGCCGTATACGCATCAATCTCACCATTAAGTTGTACTGTATAACCTAAATCATTTTGCAAAATATTTATTGCCAAATTCATCATTTCCGCCCCCTTATCTCAAACTACTACTATTTAATTACCCATAAAAATTAGTTTTAAACATATTTTTTCATTTTAATTATAAATAAATTTTCTACACCTTTCTCAGCTTAACACTAAAAAAAATACTACCAAATGTTTAAACCTTATAAATTTGTGTATGTATAATGTATAAACATTATTTTTAGGGGGATCTATCTATGGAAGAGCACAGCTTTAAAGAGGGAGATTTTGTTCAATTTTCTTATCGACACGATCATGCTACAAAATTAATTGGTTCCATTATTAACATACTAACGAATACAATTGTAGTTGATATAGGTAATAGCGAGGACTTATCTCATATAGAACCGAGGCAGGTCGTAAGAATAAATAATTGTAAAAAAGTAACGATAGCTTAATATGTAATCTCAATCAGTGGGGCCATCCTCACTGATTCCTATGTAAAATACATTAAAAAAGCATCCAAATTATTTTAATTGGATGCTTTTTTATGTATATTTATTAGTTTTTTAACTTTATATCTATATATAATAAACTTAAGATTACTATTCATTATAATGCTTATGCTTTCCGTAGCATTCTAGAAAAGAATGTAACGATTAAAATAAAGACGATTGCACCTAATAAAGCTGGAAGAATAAAGATGCCTCCCCATTCAGGACCCCAATGACCAAATAAGGCACTACCTACCCAAGATCCGATTAATCCCGCAATAACATTACCAACTATACCTAAAGGAAAGTCTTTTCCTGTAATCATTCCAGCTAACATACCAATAAGTCCACCTACAATACACGTAATAATAAGTCCCACAATTAGACCTCCTATATTATTTTTATAATGGATTTATCAAGCTTTGGCGTTTAACCAAAGCTTGATAAACATGTATTATTCTTTGTTATCCAATCCATCACTTATCTTTTGTTTCACTTTTCCGACTTTTTCTTTTACAGTTCCCTTCGTCTTCTCCCACTTCCCTTCATTTTTCAACTCTCTATCTTCTGTAACTTCACCAATTCCTTCTTTTACTTGTCCCTTTTTCTTTTCAACTTTACCAGTAATTTGTTCTTTTAGCCCGCTCTCACTCATATTTCCAATCTCCTTTTCGTAATAGATTTGTAGATTTAAAGAGTATGAATTTAAATAGAATACGTGCATCTTCTTTCTTGTAACCATTCACCGACTCTTTCTAAATCCTTAACGAATAATAAGATTTTCCCTTCATCCAGTTTTTCTTCATAAAAGTTAGCTTCTTCCTCATTAAGTCCTAATTCTTGCATCTTATTTCTTAACTGATCTCCTGTTTTTTGAAAAACATTAATAATACTTGTCCCAAGTCCCTCTTCTTTTATTCCAATTGTATTCACGTCTGCATTGTCTGCGATTCTATCTGTCCTTTCTTTCTCATGTGTTAATACGTAAATATCTTTTTGGTCTATTCCTTTCTTCACTAGATCATTCGCTGCATTCATGACCTCTTTCTCCGTAATAAATTCATATACAAAAGGTTTACTATACTTCGTTTCCATCTTTAACTTCCTCCTCTAAAATGAATTATTTGTTATATTATATGTAATACACCCATTTTCGAAATGTTAAACATAAAATATGAAAAAAATTATGTGAATTTTGATTTTGATAGAGAATGAACCGCATATTTTTCATATATACGCTTCATATTATTCATACGAACATCATTAAAACTAGTAAACATGTCTCCCTATGATTTACAAAATTATCTCCTTACAATAACTACCTAAAATAACAGAAAATTGTTACAATTAAACGTAAGGAGGGATACTATGAAAAAAATCATATCTATATGCGCTCTAACCGCTCTATCTTTCACTTTAATAGGCTGTACAAGCACTTCTACTACAAATAATACTCCAACAACTAAGCAAGAAAATACGAAAAATGCCATTCAATTAAACTCTGCAGACATTACCAACATTGAGATGCTTAGAACAACAAGTAATACTAGTTCCAAATCTCAAACAGATAACGAGGAAATGATACAATCAATCGCTTCAGCAGTCCAAAACGGAACACCGAAAACAATCACACTAGATCAAAAAAAGAAACAGTCTGCGCATTCTACTATAACCGTTACATATAAAGATGACTCAAAAGAAGAGTTTCTTGTATGGGTTGATAATAAGGAGAACATTACGATTGCTAAAGATGAGAAGAAAGATAAAGTAGAAGCTGTGACGGTGAATATTAAAGGCGCTAAGATAATGAAGGATTTTTTTAAAAATGATAAAACATAAAAGGATCCCCATCAACTTAAGGATTCAAAATCAGCACAAAATTTTGTTCAGAAATACTATAAAATTTCAGCCTAATAGGTCAGTGGCGAGACCGTATATTATTAAACTTAAAATGTTCCAAATCGAAGGAAGACACCTTATAAGGTGTCTTTTCCTTATTTTCAAAAGGACCTGCTCCATTCATAAATGCATAAAGTAAATTGAATCCGTTAAAACACATGAGTGAACCTTTGTCTTCCCCCTCCTATCTAAAGGAGGAACTGTTATGGGCTTTGGTGGTAGTTGTGGCGGCTGTGGATTCGCTGGATGATTTGCTTTATTAGTTGTATTGTTTATTTTATTAATCATCGTTGGAGCTGCTTGCTTCTGCTAAAAAACTATCGAAAAAGATCCCCGTGCTAAACAAAAAATAAAATAAGCTGCCCATATGGACAGCTTATTTACATAATTATCGTTCTCGGAAGTAAAGTTTTAAAAGTAATTTATCCATAGTGATATTAAAATTACTACTAACAGGGGGAGCACCACATTGCCATCAACCTAAGCTTTTGAGATACCCCCCATAACGAAATTTTCACCTTTTTACAGTTATTTATGAGAATTCAGCTCATTTTTTCGTTTTGGGGAACAATCAATTTCTTAAGTTGATGGGTATGTGATAATGCTTCCATTTGAACAAATTTTCCTTTTCCATACCGATCACACACCTTTTGTAGAGTAATAGTATCAGCATATCCCAGTTTAAGAGGTTACTTACAAAATATTTAGAATTTTTTTTGCGAGAATCCTCCGAAATGTAATACGGACTTTAAATATTTTCATTTATAATTCTCTATTTGTCTATACTTTTCATACCGCTGTTGTATAAGCTCTTCCGAGGATAATAGTATCAATTTTTTTAGAGATGATTCGATTACAGATTCAATCACTTTTGCCTGTGATTTTATATCATTTTGTGCTCCACCTTTAATTTCAGGAATGATTTCATCAATAATTCCTAAATGTTTTAAATCTTTTGCTGAAATTTTCATATGTTCAGCAGCTTCTGGAGCATACTTAGCGTCCTTCCATAGGATAGATGCTGCTCCTTCTGGCGAAATTACCGAGTACCATGAATACTCTAACATATGGATATGGTTACCGACACTAATGCCAAGAGCTCCACCACTTGATGCCTCTCCAATTACAATACAAACAATTGGCACTTTAAGTGTAGCCATTTCAAATAGATTTCGAGCTATCGCTTCAGAAATTCCACGTTCTTCAGACCCTTTCCCTGGATAGGCGCCTATTGTATCAATAAATGTAATAATAGGGCGATTAAATTTATCAGCTTGTTTCATAAGTCTTAGCGCTTTTCTATAACCTTCTGGATGTGCCATTCCAAAATTTCTTTCTATATTTTCCTTTGTATTTCTACCTCTTTGATGACCAATAACCGTAACGGGCATCCCTTTAAATTTTGCAATACCACCTATCATTGCTTTATCATCACCATATAATCGATCACCATGAAGTTCGAGAAAGTTTGTAAACAATAAAGGTATATAGTCCAATGTCGTGGGCCGGTTACGTAGCCTTGCAATTTGAACTCGTTGAAAAGGTGTAATATTAGAATAAATTTTATCTTGCATTTTATTTAAACGTTTTTCTAATACATGAATTTCTGGCGATAAATCTACATTATTTTCTTTCATAATTTTCTTTAATTCATCAAATTTCTCTTTTAATTCAATAATAGGACGTTCAAAATCCAAACTCATTTTACCCTCCAAATGTTATGATTTACCTCACTCTAATCAAAAGGCTTAGAAATAGAATCAATAAATAATTCAAAACCATCCACAACTATTTTTTGTTCTGATTCTGATAAATTATTGAGAATACTTTGATAAAATGTAATGGATTGCTCTCTTAAGCAATTAACAGTTATGTGACCTTTTTCTGTGAGGTGCAGAAAAAGTTCTCTTCTATTTTTTTCATTTACTTCACGATAAATAAGCCCCTTTTTTACTAACTTATCTACCAATCTACTTACAGTTGAAGTCTCTAATCTAAGTTTATTGGATAGTTGCCAAACAGTTAATTTTTCCACCTCTAGTTCCTCTAACGCCATCATTTGAGAAGTTGGTAAAGGTTTTTCAAATGGTCCATTGGGCAAATTTTGAGATTCAAAAACCCCAGTTATTATAATCATTTTCTTAATATCTGTTCTTAGTTTTAAGGCATCTTCTCTTTTCAAAAAGGTCACCCTCCTACAATTAATGTATCATACATCAATTGTATTATACATGAATATGTTTTTTTCACAAACTTAACGTAAGCCAATATTACAACATGGACGAGATATTTCTTCTTGTTAAAATGGTATAAGTGGATTAAATGGCAGAACATCAATTATGTATCAGGGGCCTTTATGGGGTACCGCTCATCGCAATCAAGCTAAGAAAATAAAACTACCCAAAAAACGAAAATTTTGTGATAACTTGTAACAAAAAACTCATAATTTTTTGGGGGAGCTCTAAATTCTTAAGTTGATGGGCATGTGGCGTTACCCCATGCCCATCAAGCTAATGAAACTAGTTGCCCCAAAACAAAAAATGTATATTTTCACCTGGAGATGCCAATTTTCTCGTTTTGGGGGTACTATAAAATTTTAGGTTGATAGCCATGGGGTACCGCCAGCATTTCGGAAAAAAAACAGGCTAAGAGTATGCAAGATTTTATACAGTTTTTCTGCTAATCCAGTAACCTAAAAACCATGCCAGGATAGGAATGTATAAAAAAATGCATAGATCCATAGAACAAAAAAGGAGATTTACTTATGAGATTAGGGTTCCTCCTTATTCTTGCTACTGATAATAGGACGTTATGTTAACCTCATATGAATAGAATATACATCGTCAATTTTATTAGATAAGCATACAAGCTTAATTATCCGATTTGAATATAAATAATTATATTCAATTTCAAAAAAAGAGGTGAACTGTTTTGAACTCATATTTTTCAAAACAAAAAAAATGCTGTCATAGACTTTTTCCTGCTTTTCCACCTGCTGCCCCTCCTATTATTGTGAAAGCTAAATTTCTTTATGTATCTAGTTCTGACGGCGGTATCGATGATGACACGATAGAAATTTATAATATTATCAATCCTACGGCTCCTATACGTGTAGGAGAGTTTACATCAGTAACTAATTTAGCTCCTGCGGGATTGGCTATTACAGATACTATTCTTTATATCGCGAATTTAGGAGATGGTGTAGAAATTTACAATATCAATAACCCTATAGCCCCTATACGCATAGGAGAATTTGGTACAGCAGATTTAAATGTTCCTGATCAATTAACTATTACAGGTACCACTCTTTATGTCTCAAATGGTGGTAATAACACGGTGGAAATTTATAATATTACCAATCCTACGACCCCTGTTCGTGTAGGAGAGTTCGGCGCTGGAGATTTAAATTTCCCTTCCGGCATGACTACTACAGATTCCACTCTTTATGTCGCAAATACTGGAGATAACACAGTAGAAATTTATAATATTACTAATCCTATGGTTCCTGTGCGTGTCGGGCAATTTAACGCTGGAAATTTAAATGTCCCTGCCGGATTAGCTACTAAAGGTACCACTCTTTATGTCGCAAATGTTGGAGATAACACGATAGAAATTTATAATATTACCAATCCTACAACCCCTGTTCGTGTAGGAGAGTTCGGCGCTGGAGATTTAAATGCTCCTGCTGTATTGGCTATTACAGATACTACTCTTTATGTCGCAAATACTGGAGATAACACAGTAGAAATTTATAATATTACCAATCCTACAGTTCCTATACATGTTCGAGATTTTGGTGCTGGAGATTTAGATTTTCCTAATGGATTAGCAATTTTTACGGTATTCGGATACAACTACCAATAACGGTAATTATGTAAATGAGCTGTCCATATGGACAGCTTATTGTATTTTTGCTTAGCGTGGTTTTTTTGATGCATGTTGATCGTTTTTATCGTTTTGGGGTAACTCGTCCTTGTTAGCTTGATGGATATGGGGCATTTGCATTTCTTATCTTGATGGCAATGTGAAACTATCCCTAATATAAAAATACTTTGTCTTTACAAATAATACTCAAACATTTTTGCAACCTTTTCTTTCATTTTTTCTTTTATAGATAATTGATTGACGTCAGAGGATGTTACTTGCTTTGAATTTTGTAAGTCTGCATTAATCACTGGTTTTATTCTCGAAATATAGATAGGGTCATGAATATAACAGTTCATTTCTTCATTTAAATGAAACGAGCGTGAATCAAAATTCACGGTCCCAACCATCAATACTTTTTCATCAATCAAAAATACTTTACCGTGTAACACCCCATTTTTATAACCATATACTTCCATCCCCTGTTTTAATGCTTTTCGGATATATGGATATGCTGCTTCTTTAACTAATAGTGCATCCGAATGAGGTGAGAATAGAATTTTGACACGGACTCCCCTCTTTCTTGCATCTACTAATGCGTTCCAAATAGTTCTGTCTTTTGGTATAAAATAAGGTGTTAATATAATGATGGATTCTTTTGCTTGTTGAAACAGCATTGCATAATCTTGCCCAAGTTTTTCTCCACTATAATATGCAGTAAATCGTTGCGAGGTTGCTCCCTTTTCCTTTACCGCATTGTGTATCGGAATCGGTTTCTCTGAGTTTTTATTCCAGTCTAATACAAATTGGTGTTCTAAATCTTGAACTCCTTCTCCTCGTATTTGAAGATGATAATCTCTCCAATAACCAAGTTTTTCTTTTTCCCCCAAATACTTCTTTCCAATGTTGAATCCGCCAATGTAACCAACCTTTCCATCAATAACTGAAATACGACGATGATTCCGATGATCCAAAGAAGAAAAAAGATAAGGGAAAACAGGTTTATTGTAATATGTAAAATGAACTCCTTTTTTAACTAATAATTCTCTTTCCTTTTTCTTTAGTAAAATTCCACCTAACCTGTCCACTGCATAGTATACTTCTACACCTTCCTGACTTTTTTTCCGCAATAGCTCTAGAAACTGATGACTTACTTTATCATCAGCAATAGAAAAAAAGTTAATATGCACGTAATGCTTTGCTTTCTCTATATCTGAGAATAATTGATTGTTTAACTGTTTCCCATCTGTATACATAGTAATATCACTTTGACGCATAGGGTATTGACTAGAATTCTGGCTAAATACCCCATTTTTTTCGGCTATTGTTCTGTCAATTTCCCCCCAAACAAACAGAACTAAACATCCACCGATAAATAAAAAGAGGAATACTTGGAAAATTCTCCCTATCTTTTTCAGCATATTTAATCTCCTTTATATATTATTGTTTTATTTCTGCTAGTTTTTGTTATTGGGGCAAAACTATTCCATGCATCTATTAGCTAAAAAATCCTCCTTTGAATAATTAACTGTAAAATTTCTCATTCACATAACTCTAATTTAGGGTTATCATTCCTGATAACCCTAAAATTAGAAATCGTACTATGATAACAAAATAGGCATCCTATATTTTGAAGTACATTTACAAGGAGGATTACTACATGACAGTAAGTACTAAACTTAAACAAACTATCGCTGGATTAAAGAGTGCTCAAGCATGCCTAGAAGGATTTGTTCTTGATACTGATAACAAGCAAGCAAAACAATTATATAAAGGTGCAGCACAACAAACTCAAGAAATTATTGAATCTTTAAATCCTCGTCTTCAACAAATTGAACATGAAGAGCCTCAGTACAAGTAATAACATAATACCTTCCACATAGAATATCGTCCCCATGGAAGAGTGCCCAGCTTAAATAACGATTATCATAATGCTGATTACGATTAAAGGTATCGCCATATGCCCATCAACTTAAGAAACGGAATACACAATCTGCGTATGCTTTTATGAAACGACTCGTTCAAACTTTTGGAGAACCAACGGTTCTGACAACAGATAAGGCCCTTTCTTTACTTTGTTCACTCAAAAAATTAAAGGTGAATGACTTTTATAAAAGTACTACTCATTCTACAATCAAACATTTCAATAATTACATAGAACAAGATCATCGCTATGTAAAGCGCCGGTTTGCTAAATCCTCAGGATTCTAACACTTCGCATAAATCTGTCCTTATAGGTCAAAATATGTAAGGTATTGTGCTGGAATGCACTTGCCTATTCTAAATAAGGAGTGAGATGAGTGGCTGATAAAAACGAACGTAACCGTGTTGATAATGATACTGGCGAAGCGGTAGGAACTGGTGTCGGTGCTGTCGCTGGAGCTGCTTTGGGTTCTGTTCTTGGTCCACTTGGTACCGTTGCAGGAGCTGTTGCAGGAGGAGCAATGGGTAACAAAGTCGGCGAAGGTGCCGATGAGGCTAATGACAGTGTTGCGAACCGAGAAGATTAGACTTTAACCAAAGTGACACTGAATGAATTGGATTCCCAAAAAGGGAGTCCTTTTTTTTATTAAGTTAATTCAGCTTTTTTAGGTAAATTCCCAGTAAGATTGTGAATCAATTCACTTAAAGTAACGTGTGCGTTAGTTCAACAAGCTATAAGCAGCAATCATAATCATTTTCTTGGTCTTCCGCAATCGGGCGCTATTGCTGAATAAACCTTAGATTATCAATCGACTTTATTGTTATATTTTTGAGTACAGTGAAGTATCTTATATCGGAAATTAAACAACTATATTTTAACCCCGTCCTAAATTTAGAACGGGGTTATGCTTGTTTTAGCTTTTTAAATTTAATAGCACCACCTAAATGGAAGTTTTATCTCGAAACGAAGAGGTAACTCCAATTCTAAAAGAAGGGCCTGAAGTGTTTTGGAGTTTGTAGAGTTGATAGATGCTTTAAAATATGTTTCACCAAGTCGTGATAAACCTTTTAAAGCTTATAAGCATATTACTGAAAATTGGGATGATAACTGGGATAGTGTAAATTCACAGTGGAAAAATATAATTGGAGGATTATCAATTTCTAGTGTCCAAGGTGAAGCATTCAAGGAAGTTACTAGTACCATAGAAGGTTTCTTTAAGGAACAGGAATGACTTAATAGTCATTCCTGTTTGTTTTTTTGCGGTATCAAGTTAAGAAGCACATTCTTCCCCAAAAATCATAAAAATGAACTTCGGTGCTATAAAAAAATTCCATTTAGGGGGTACTTTAAAATCTTAGCTTGATGGGCATGGGGTGCCGCCAACAAAACGCGATTTCGTACGCTAAGAAAAAAGCCTTGCTACATAAGTAATGTAGCAAAGCTTTTTTAAGTTGTTTAATTCTCGCTCCACTATCGGCTTTGTTAACTAACACTTTAATTATTTTAACAGCCTTTTGTTTAATTCCCACAAAGCCGTTTTGTTACTATCCCATTTTAAAAGCGTTACGGCTTCCTCAAAGCACAGCCATTTATAATTGAAGTGTTCTTTAGATAATTTAATATTTTTTGTAGGAACTTTAACTCCAAAAGAAAATTCTTTTATTACATAAACATCTTCGCCCCAAAGAAATTCACCAACTACATCCTCTACTGGTAGTGAAGACACAGAATCTAGTTTTATATATGGACTTTCTCTTGTAATACCAGCCTCTTCAAACGCTTCTCGTTTTGCTGATTCAATAGGAGTCTCACCATCTTCTCCACCACCAGCTATTCCTTGCCAATAACCATAATCACTTCGATTAAAAATGGCATATTGAATGGAATCGTCAGTTTTTATATAAGGAAATATCAATACTTGATACGGTGCTCTCATTGCTTAACATCCTTCCGAAAAAATATGAAAAATTTATTCACTAACTTGCTATTTTAGTAAATAAAGTATTTGTATTTAAACTTTATAAAACTCAAATGTATTTTTTTCTAAACATATTGTTTCATTGGAATTTTTGATAATAATATCAAAACGTTGACTATACTGATGCATAAACACTTCATACTGAATCCGACGTTCTTCATGAGACTTCCTTAAGTAATTAATATCGGCTCCTCTTTCAATAATATCACGGCTAGACCTTCTCATTAATTCTGTTTCTCCATCTGTATAGAAGTAAATTTTCAAATCAAATAAATTTGGATTAATAAATGCGACACTCATTCCTTCTACAATCGTCACCTTATTTTTCGAAGAAATTAACTCACTTTTTATATAATGTGTATCCATTGTATAAAAATCTAAACCAGCTCTTACCATTTGAACATCTCTTTCTAACGCAGACAAATGATGGGCTGATGGATGACAAGCTGTCATTTTATCATAATGATTTTCATTCTGATATGTATAATGGATATTTGTATACTTTCGTACATTTGAACTAACAATGTATGGATCTGTATTAATATAACTCACTTTATTTTGATTTAATTGGTTTATGAGCTTATTGGCGAACGTTGTTTTTCCGGCAGCACCGTGTCCTGAAATGCCAATAACAATCTGTTCATCGGTCATACTGATCCAATTTATAATTTCTTGTAATAACTTTTTCATTATTCTCCCCCTGTTACTAATACATTCCCTTATTTATATTATCTTAATATAGAGTTATCCTACTGTAAAATCATACATGAAGCGAAAAAAATGGTATGATTATCCATCATATCATCTCTATTTTTAAAAAACTATATTAATTTTCAAAGGATTTTATTGTTATTTGGGGTAGTACCACATGCCCATCAAGCTAACCAAGTACACCATTTACAAATTCAAAAGAATCCCCCTCAAAGCATCAACTTTAAGGGGGTCCTCCTAGTATCTTCTCTCTTCATACAATCGATTTGCTTTATATGAGAAAAAGAAAAACATACCAATCGCAGCTGGGATAAACAACCATGAAATACCTCTCATTAATGCAAATGGCGTTTCAAATAATAATGATCCTAAAAATGCTGCACCGTGCATATCCCATAATCCTGGTGTATAGTATAGGCCTTTCGGATTTAAAATCACTCCTAAATCAATTGTATTATTAAACATAAATAGGATTAACAGCGGCAAATAGCATATTGCTAATTCTAAAAATGTCTTAGATAAACGTTTATACTTCCCTGCTCGTGACATTTGATCTGAAAAAATGTCATCTTCACTTTCCTCATCTATCTTTTTAAAATATTGCGTGCCTGCCCACCATTTACCGGCTATATGCTTCCAGCCGCTATCTTCAAATAACGTACAATAATTAATAAAATCACTTCGTCTATAAAATATTCTATAATCTATTTTAATTGTCGCATCCTCTGGTTCTGCGATTTTAAATTTATAACCGAATGTATTACTTTTTAGTTGATAGCCTTTCCAAGCCATCTCTTCTAACCATTTCTCTTCTTTCTCAAAGTCTAAAAAGAATTTCAATCTCCACATCTTTGCTTCCCCCTAACTATACATTTAATAAGCTTTTTGTAACCCCAATAATGTGCTGCATTCTCATAAAGTCTAAATGTAATACTTCTTTCCCGCGTTCAGTAATGACATACACTTTTCTTCGTTTATCTTCACTTTTTACAGATTCTATTAATTGTTGCTTTAATAAATTTTCAACCGCACCATACAATGTACCCGCTGCGATTTTCACTTGATGATTACTAAGTTCCTCCACCTTTTGCATAATTAAATATCCATGAGCTGGCTCTAATAAAGCTAAAAGAACGTAATACGTTGTTTCCGTTAATGGTAAATTTTTATCTCTATTCATAAAGACCTCCAATGTAACGATTAATATATAGCTAAACTATATAGTTGAACTGTATAGTTTTATTTTATACAGTCTGACTGTATATGTCAAATTTAGGTACAAAAAAACAACCTAGATCTCATAGGATCTAGGTTGCTTTTTTACATAAACGTAATCGTCACTAAAGAATATCCTTCTTTCGCATTATACGGCTCAGCTTTATAAGAAACACGGTTCGCTCCTTGCGGATAACCGATTTCTCCAATTACTTTTTTCACATCTTGCAATGCGCCATCCATTGATTGTTTATAAAGAATTTCAATCTTTGCTGACTTTGTGCTATAACGTTGCTGCATTTTATTTTTGAATTCATTATAGTTATTTGCGATATATTCATTTCCTAAATAATTTAACTTTGTATCTTTTAATATTTGCTGATATGCAGGTGTTTTCGTACCACCTGTCGCAATTCTATTTGTTAATGTACTATAATAGTTTGTTGTAGCTTGCGGATAGTCCCCTCGGTTCCACACGTGATTCTTCGCGATTTGCTCATCTGATAAGTTGAAATAAGAATACGTTACGCGGCCTTGTTCATCTGGCACTGGATCATCAAATGTTGTATCGAGATGGTACCATTTGTTATCGATTTTCACTAAATTCCAAGCATGAGGCTGACCGTCTCCAGTTCCTACTACAAAATGATTCTCAATTCCAGCTTCTTTTAATAATTGATAGGTTAATAGTGTGTAACCTTGGCAAACGGCAGAACGATTCGCGAGTGCCTCATATGCTGTATAGGCTTTATAAGACGTATCGTAAGAAACATGTTTTACAACATAATCATGAATCGCCTTCACTTTTTCATGATCATCCATCCCGACTTGAATAATAGAAGAAACAATCGCTTTCGCTTGTTTCATCACATATTCTGTTTGTTCTTTCGTTTCACGATATGTAATATTTAGCGTAAACGTATAATTCCCTGGCGATCCAGATAGTGAGTATGAAACATTCGATCTATTATAATTTGTATACTCATTTTTACTTGCGACTTCTTTATATGCGGTGAAAAGTGTATTCATCACTTCTTTTGTATTACTGTTTTTCGTTTTATATGGAAGTGTAATATTCGTTTCATACGTATTAATACGCGTTTGTACTTCATTTTTGAATGCTGTTAATAATGCTGCGTCTCCTGTATCTTGCACCGCAACCTCAGGCTTTTTATATTTCAATGCATTATATAAAAACTGTGCATACTGTTCACGCGTTACCGTTTTAGCTGGTTCAAATTTCCCGTCTCCTGTACCAGATGCAATCCCGTTTGACTGCACCGCACTAATCGCATTTTCTGCCCAAAATCCATTTGGAACATCATTAAATGTATGTTTTTGTTTAGCTGAAACTTGGAACGCATTTTTAATAATTTGCGCCATTTCTGCGCGGCTAACAGAATCTTTCGGTCTAAAACCGCCATTTCCATCACCTTTAAAGATCCCCAATTTCGTTAACGTTAAAACCTCTTCAGGAAACATTGTAGAACCTGAGCGAATATCTCCATACGGATTATTTAAAGTAGACCCATCTTGTAATACATAACGAGCACCATCATTACTAAACGTACCACCTTGCTTATTCGGTACTAACACACGATAAATTAAAGCTGCAACTTGCTCCCTCGTCGCAACATCACCAAAACCAAACTTTCCATTTCCATAGCCTGAAATAATATTTTTTCTCGCTAAGTCTTTAATCGCAGGATAGGACCAGTGCGATGTTGGTACATCAGAAAAAACGCCCGCTTCCGCAGCTTTCACATCACTGCCATTTGTATATAATAACGCACCACCAATAAGTGATAATGATGTAATTGATTTTAATAGTTTTATGTACATAATGCATTCTCCCAATACGTCTTCTATTTTTGTTGTTTTTTGTCGAAAAATCTAAAATAATATGACAAAACACATTATACAATTAAAACTTTTCGGAGGATATACTGAATTTCAAAATATGCAAAAATTCATATCACTATAGGGATTCATACTGATATTATGCTATTTTACTTGCGAATATATAAAGTGAAACTTTAATCAGTGGGGGTTTTGTTCATCCCCCACTGATTATTAGCCTTCACCAATCGGGCGTTTACGGGCAGTTGATCTCCCACCTAACTTCTTTGCTCCAGCCGCATTTTAAGGTGGGAGTTTTACTGCCCGTTAATGCGGGATAAATAAAAAGAAAAATACTAATGTAACATTGTAAATATACATATCGCTTTTTGAGCTTTTATTTCGCTAAAATGTAGCCTAAAAAACAATGCTATCTCCATTAAAATCACAATATAATCCTGAGAACATACCTTTTAACATGATTCATTGTAATTAACTTAACTTTTTATTTGCTAAGAAACTTTGCAACAGAACCTAGTAAAGTCTCAAAAAACAACTTATTATCAATCAATATTTAGTAAAAATATATTGATTCTTTAGAATTTCTTTAATTTTCATTATTCTTTATTTAAGGTTATCCTTTATATTTATAATGTGTTTATTTGAATTTATCATATTGAGGCAGAGTTTCACATGACTATAAGCAATTCGAAAAATGGAAAAAACAAGGTCCCCATTAGATTAATTATACTGTTTTTTTGCGTCTCTTATCTATTTATGTTAATTACTATGCAGCTAAGAAAAGTACAATTTATTGATGGATATACATATAAGAATGTAGTTAAAAAACGAGAGAATGCGACAATTAATATTACAGTTCTGTGCGGGAAAACTTGGGTAAATTCAAAGGCATTAATAAGACAATTGATTGGGATCGTAATTACGGAAATGGTAACATATGAAAACGATGGAGAGAGGAAATAAAATGAATTTAGTGAACTTACGTCCTAAACAACGGTCTAAGTATCGCATTCTACTAGGGACATGGTATTACTCTACAAAGAGGTACATTCAGTGGTTAGCAGATGGAAAAACATATGCAAAAACGTTTCAACAAGAAAAGTTACCCTATACAGCGATTCAGCACCGAACGATACTACTTCGTAAGCTCAAAGATGTAGATATGTGGTATCAACAGAATAAAGTTGTTAATTTGAAGATTGCTATTAAACAACTAAATGGTATCGTCATTAGACCGGGAGAAACATTCTCTTACTGGCGTTTAATAGGTAAGCCTACGAGGAGAAAAGGGTATGTAGAGGGCATGATACTACACTATGGATCTTTTCAAGCAGGCATTGGAGGAGGGCTTTGTCAGCTTTCAAATTTAATATATTGGATGACCTTACATACACCATTGACAGTAACAGAGCGATATCGTCATAGTTTTGATGTCTTTCCTGATTCCAGGCGGACCCAACCATTTGGAAGTGGAGCGACTTGTTCTTATAATTATTTGGATTTACAAATCAAAAATGAAACGGACCAATCGTATCAACTTCACCTTTATATTACAGATAAGCATTTAGTCGGTGAGTGGAGAATTGCCCATCCGCAGCTTTATCAATATGAAGTATATGAAAAAGAACACTCAATCCAATCTGCATACTGGGGTGGTTATATACGACATAATGTTATTCAACGTAAAGTATATACTCAACAGAAACAGTTTATAGAAGACCAATATGTAACGGAGAATCACGCTATAATGATGTACGAACCACTATTAGCTTATAATAATGAGGAGGGTAAGTGAAGGTAACATTGGTGTATCAAGTATTTTTGTCTAGTAACACACTACATGCCTCTCTTCATATAATTAATAGGCACAACCCTTTTTGCAACATAACTTTTTCTTGTTAAAAAACTTTGTAACAGAACCTCTTTTTAGTTTCTAGTGTGAAAATAAAGGGATGTGATAATTAATTTTTTCTGTACATCATAAAAAATCAATTATACTTATCATTTCTTACAATCAAATCTGATAAGTATTTTGTAATTTAATAAAAATTTCGTATGAGAATGTATTTTTGTTCATGCATTTCAATTAATTTTAATCATGCTACATTGTAATTTATTGATTTATTTCTACTTTTAAAACTAAAGCGGCATGCTACATAAATCTATTTTGATTTCTCGACATATAAATCGCTGCTATGCAGAATATAACAGGACCGCTACTGACTTTCTCCCTTTGTTTTACACCTCTTATGTGGAAGGAAAAGGAAATTTTCTAGAGATATCATTTCTCGTTTTTATTGAAAATAAATTTTATATCTTCCTTTCCAATGAACTGGTTCCTAAACTAAACTGCCACGTTTCTAGAATAAGAAAAGAGCTGTCCATAAGTCAGTTTCACCAACTTATGGACAGCTCTCATAGTTTCACCTTATTCTATCGATGAATCCAAACTGCACCTGCAGATTTGTCTTCAGCTTGACCTACTACTTCAAACTTCAATCCTAATTTCGGCAACTTACGTCCTGCATCTGGAATAGCGCTGTTGATGTACTGCTTAGAATCATCAAATTTTGCAACTCCTGGTAATCCTTTATAGTCAAAGATACCGCGAGTTGGCGAGTCTACTCTCCATGCTGGCGCTTGATCAAATGAGAATGCCGCATCGGCAATTTGATAACGCGTACTGCTCTTCACAGTCGGTTGTCCGTTTAATGTACCTACGATTGCCTCTGGATGAGAATCTACTACTCCTAAGAATCCTTCACCTGGATGAACACCTACCCAGTTATCTGTAAAGCTTTGATCCGCATACCATACAACCATTCCTGTATTAAAGACTGGACCACGCGCATGTTTTAACGCCGTGTCAGAACCAGCGTAATTTCTCCACTCTACGTAGTAGTTATTTTTTTTCTGTTCCAATCCGTTAGATACAGTAAATCCTTTTAACGTCATTGCTGGCCCGCCTTCTGCATCATCTGAGAAAACAACTTTGCCATCTACAGTTAATGCAGCATTATCTAACGCAAATCCTTTATAAGCTACTGCAATATCTGTTAAATACTCAAATTGCAGTTTTACTTTTTTCCCTTTAAATTGGCTTAAATCGTATGATTTATCAACCCACTTACCATCAGTTGTATCCACGCCGCCTTTTACATCTTTTTCGCCCATTCTATCAATACGTGTCTTCGTTCCATCTTCTGCAATCGCATATACGTCAAGGAAATCATACTTCGCTTCAAGTTCGTAGAATGCCTTATAATCGAACTTAGCATCCTTTGCATTTGTTAAGTCAAATACTGGTGTCTCAAGTGTTGTATGAATGTCATTTCCTTTTGTGCTGTAATAAAACTTCTTACCAAATGCTGACTCGATATTTTTAATATCTTTGTCTGGCAAGTTAACACGAACGATTCCTGGTCGTTTTGATTTTGTAACACTTTGATCTAAATATGTTGCAACACCGACTCCCGTGCGAAGTTTATCATAATCTACCTCAACGATATTCGCCCAGTTACCCTTCATATTCTTTTGGAAAAACTCTTTATTTTGTGGTGAGAAACTTGTTGGCTCTGTTCCTGCAATTTTTCCAGCCCAGCTGCCGCCGCTCATAATAGACCATGACTCAACAGGTTCACCTTGTCCTGAGTACTTCGTATCGTACTCATCTGGTAAGCCTAAATCATGACCATACTCATGCGCAAACACACCAACTGCTCCATCTTCAGGCTCGATTGTATAATCGTATGCAGCCATCTTTCCGCCCCAATTCGAAACAGAAGATTTTGTGCCATCAATCGCATATGGTTTTGATCCAAGTTTTGAACGATGAGACCAAATCGCATCATCTTTCAATTTACCGCCGCCAGCTTCTTGACCAACGCCAGCATGTACAACCATTAAATGATCAATAATGCCATCTGGCTCGTTTTTATTTCCATCACCATTTTGATCGTATTGATCAAATTGGTCATAATCAGCTAAGTTAATTCCTTTTGCTACCGCTGCTTTTAATGCTTCTTTCACAAGATCGCGTGGCCCTAAAGGACCTTTGTTATCATGGCCAGTACCCGCATCCGCACCATAATCTGAAGCTTTCCCTGGAACAGTAAGCCATTCCGTTACAGTTCCATCAACTGTGTAGCTGCCACCAGATTGTTCTTCATAATATTGTTTAAATGTGTTAATCTTCGATCCATCAAATAACGTAAATGGTTCATTACCAAATAACATTTTTTGATAATGTTCACGATTAAAGTCCTTAGAATACATGTATCCTGGCTCTTGATCAATATTGTTATGCTTAAAATCGCTAAATTCTACAAGTAAAACAAGTACTTTATCTTTTCGAACAGCACCGTTGTACTCTTCTTGCTTCGCTGGTGCAGTAGGTACTTTTCCATTTAATTTACTAGAATTCAATCCTGCACCTTGTCCAGCTACTGGCCCTACTGTTGGCTGCTGCGCCTGTTCATTTTCCTTCATTTTTGCATCTTTTACTTTTTTCATAAAATCAGAAGCTTCTTGCGTAAGACTATCTCCTGTCAAGATTTCTTTACCAGGGTTTTCCCCTTTCTTTTTCTCAACATATTTCTCGACAGCCTTTGACGTCTCAGCTTGTGATGCAGATTGATCAATTACGCCCCGTTGTTTTAGCGCTTCTGCCAAACGCTCTTCCGGTATTAAATGCTCATCTATTGGTAGAGATGATGGCGAATCAGCATACGCTGCATGACTTCCAAAAGCAAAACTACTACTTAGTACTGCTGCTGTTGCTAAAACTGATAATGGTTTTAACTTCTTATTCTTTTTCAATGCATTTCCTCCCCAGTGTCTGCGAATTATCGTTTTTTTTGCCGATAGCAACATAATATTCTTTATAATAAGAATATTCAATATTTTTCAATAGATAAAATGTTGAGAAATATTTTTTTGTGCAGGGTGGGATACGTAGGATAAGAAAATACAAAACTTCTACTAGTTTATGTTTTACACATAACCATAAAGTGGGATCACTCGTTCTTTTGTTTTGATGGCGATAGAGTAGTGCTAGGAAAGGAAATAACAAACAGCCCAAGTTCCTCATTGGAACTCGGGCTGTTTGTTATTTGAATGAATGCTTTCCATATGGATTCTTATAAAATTTCGAATCAGTTTATGTAGATTCACTTTACAAAAAGGCTGTTATTTATTTTAAGTGCAATAGTCATATTCGCTCGATTCACTTATTTTTTTTGCAATAAGTAAATGATCACCACCTAAGGAATCCGATTGAATTCTTTTTCTATTTATATTCTAATTACCTTTTAAATTATCAGAAAATTATTGAAAAAGTTTTTTTCTTTCAATATATCACTCTATCACACTTAATTTCTTGCTAGTATATACATACCAATATACAAATAAATATAGTAGAAAGCGGGGAGAATTATGGTAAGTCACCTAAAAACAAAAGATATGATCACACAACTTTTAAATAATTGGTATCAAGAGATACGTGCCCAGCACCTAAAAGAAGCAAAACACTTAAAAGACGAAATTGATAAATACATAAATAGCATTAATGAAGATTCAAATTTACTATTCCATTACTCACTTCTTACTTTTCGCTTTAAAGTTCTGCTTGATCATTTAAGCATTACACCAACAAGCTTCCAGACAATTGATTCACTGAATATACCCAAAAATGAATCGTTGTCTTATTATTATCACTTTTTCAAAGGGATTCACGCCACACTAATTTCAAACAACAATGAAGCCTGGGAATACTACGAAAAAGCCGAAACGCTATTACAACATATTCATGACGATCTTGAAATAGGTGAGTTTAGCTATCGTTTTGCTAACTTCTATCTTCATACCTATCAACCTCTATTAGCAATTCAACATGTGACTAAAGCTAAAGAGATTTTCTCTAAACATAATGGTTATGAAAATAATGTTGCCGCTTGTGAGAACTTATACGGTTTAGCATGTATTGATATAAAACAATTCCCTGTAGCAGAAGAAAAATTTAATTCTGCAATAGATATTTTACGTAAAAATAATGAGGATTCCCTAATATTAAGAGTCCGCAATAATTTAGGGTTTTTATATAGTAGCCAAAACTTATCCACTTTAGCAATTCGACACTTATCAGAAGTAACAACTAAAACTCCGGAGCATTTTAAAGCCCTTTTCCTTGAAGCTAGAGAACATTTCAAACTCGGTGAAGTTAATCAATCGGCCGAGTTGATCGAACGAGGGGTGGCGATTTGTGAGCAATTAGACAATAAAGAATACCTATATCATTTCAAAATTTTAGATTGTATGAATAAAGGTGTTCCAGCTGCTATTCTCGAAGAATTATCTTGGGAAGCTATCTCATTTTTCGACACACAACAACTATTTAATTACACACAAGAATACACTGAAAAATTAGCAATCAAGTTTTACGAAGAAAACGACACTGTAAAAGCTAGTAAATACTTTTATATTAGTCATCAAGCTAAAGAAAAAACTTTCGAAAAAGGAGCGTTAAAATAATGAAAAAACTTTTTGGAACGATTTTAGGCTTAGCACTTTCAGCTGCTTTATCTATAGGGTTAGCATTCCCTTCACAATCAGATTCTAAAGAACAGGTTAATTCGACTAAATCTAGTACAATTATGTACATGCAATCCAGCCACGGTGACTCCTGGTGATATAAAGAGATTCTATATCATGAATTACGAAAAGGGCACTCCCTCAATGGAGTGCCCTTTCTTAAACATCATATAGCAGACTACTTATTAACTTCAGCCCATTTAACCTTAAACTCCGCACCGAAATCATTTGCTTCTAAGCCACATTAATATACCATTTCACTAAATTTAAAATCCCCTCCACCTTAAGGCAGAGGGGATCTTTTAATTCCTATTTCAAACTACCCGAAATCTCCGTAAAGATAACCCCAAGCGCATGCGCACCTGCATCAGGATAGCCTAAACTTCTTTCACCAACTGTACCAGCGCGGCCCATACGAGCTACGATTTCTTTCGTATACTCTGCTCCTTTAACCGCTGCTTCTGCTCCTTTTTCAAAGGCAGTTTTCATATCTTCTTCGTTTGAAGCGCTATTTAACCAAGAGTCTACACATGGAGCAAGTGCATCAACAAGTGTTTTATCACCAACTACCGCTCCTCTTCCGAACGATCTTTCACCGATAGATTGTATGCCGTGAAGTGCCGCTTGCAATATTTCAGCGAACTCTTTAGCTGTTAACTCACGTTTTTCGCCTGCTGCTTTACTAGCTGCGCGGAATGCTCCGCCCCAAATTGGACCAGAAGCGCCGCCGCAATGTTCCATAATAATCATTGAACAACCGTCAAGGAATGCTCCGATCGTTACATTCTCTGGTCCTAAAATAGAATGCCACTCACGCTTTAATTGCTTAAATCCTTTTGCAATACTCATTCCGAAGTCTCCGTCACCTGCATGTGTATCTAACTCACAGAACGGTACTTCATTTTTAATAATAATGTCACTCATTTTATCAACGAGATAAATCATGTTATTTAATGTAATGACATTATTTTTAATAACAGCGTGCTCTTCCGCTGTTTCTATTTCGAAGGAAACTTCCTTCTCTTCTACATCTTCAAGCACATTCACGTACTCTACACTTTCAACTGGTCCATCTACTTTAAACGCTGGTGTATTACACTCTTTCGATAACAACGTTTTTAACTCGTCATCTAACTTCATTACTGTTAAAGACATACCTGCCATATCAATACTCGTCATATAGTTACCGACGAATACTCTATTAATCTTAATATTTCTAGCAGCTAATTCTCTCGTAACTACGTTATTAAATAGGTAAAGTTCTTGCAGTGGTGTTCCGCCAAAACCATTTACTAGAAGTGCGATTTCCTCACCATCTTTTACTCCTAAATCTTTTATTAAATCATTTGTCATACGGTTAGCTAATTCATCTGCTGACAGCGTTTTTTCACGTTTAATACCTGGTTCACCGTGAATACCTACGCCGTATTCCATTTCATCTTCCGCAAGTGTAAAAGTAGGTGATCCGCTCGCTGGAACTGTACAAGAAGTTAATGCTAAACCGATTGTACGCACGTTAGCCGCTGCTTTTTCCGCTACAGCTTTCACCGCTCCTAAATCCATTCCTGCTTCCGCTGCTGCGCCGGCAATTTTATGCACTAAAATAACTCCCGCAACGCCGCGGCGTCCTACTGTATACAAACTATCTTCTACCGCAATATCATCGTCTACTTTTACGTAGTCTACTTCAATTCCATCTTCAGTCGCTAAATGCGCACCGTTTTTGAAATTCATAATATCGCCGCTATAATTTTTAATAATTAATAACGTACCTTTTTTACTAGCTGTTTCTTTAATTGCTTGATAGACCTGAATTTGCGAAGGAGAAGCAAACACATCTCCGCACACTGCCGCATCCAGCATTCCTTTTCCGACTAGACCTGCATGCGCTGGCTCATGACCACTACCGCCGCCACTAATTAACGTTACTTTATTTTCATTCATTTCTTTCTTCTTAATAACTTTATATTTTTTCAAAAGCTCAAGCTCTGGATGAGCCATAACCATTCCGTTGCACATTTCCATTACTAATGTTTCTGGTTTATTTATAATCTTTTTCATTGTGATTCTCCCTCAATTCCTTTAATATATTGTGATATATTTGAAATCTTCTTCTTACTACTCATGTTAAAATGAAAGCGTTTTATAGTAAACGGACAAAATGGACAATCTGTCTAAAGACACCGCTCTCATTTATCCCGCATTAACGGGCAGTAAGACCCTCACCTCAAAATGCAATGAAAGCAAAGAAGTTAGGTGGGAGATCAACTGCCCGTAAATGCCCGATTGGTTCAACTAATAATCAGTGGGGGATGAACCTCCCCACTGATTAAAGTTTCACTGTATAGATAAGATTTTCATATTACTACATTCTAGGGATGATTCAGATGACCTCTTCTATAATTTCTAAAAAGATAATCGCGAACTCATTGAAACATTTAATGGAAACAGAATCGTTTCATAAAATATCAGTGAGCGATATTATGTTACACTGTCAAATGCGTAGACAAACTTTTTATTATCATTTTAAAGATAAATTCGAACTATTAAGCTGGATTTATAGAGAAGAAACGAAAGAAAATATTATAGACTTTCTTGATTATGAAACATGGGAAAACATTTTCGATTTATTATTTGATTACTTTTATGAAAATCAAAAATTTTACCGAAATGCCTTTAAAGTCATTGAGCAAAATTCGTTTAATCACTATTTATTTGAGCATACGAAAAACTTATATATGAAGATTATTGATGAACTATCCATGAGCTGTAGATTCAGCCTTTCGAATGAGACAAAAAATACGATTGCCTCTTTTTATAGTCACGGCTTCGTTGGGACGATAAAAGATTGGATTGAAAGTAAATGTGAAGTAGATCCATCCATTATGTCTTCTCTCATGAAAAATATGATAAACAATCAATTACTACTATTACTCGAGCAATCAGCAAAGTAATTAAAGGGTGGCAAAAGCAATGAAAAAGATTATGAATGATGTACAAAATATCGTTCAAGATATGCTGCATGGCTTTTATTTTGAACATAACGACAAAGTAAATTACGACGAAACAAATAACATCATTTATGTAAAAGATATCGCAGAAATGGAACAAAACGTTGTCATTATAAGCGGCGGTGGTAGCGGACACGAACCAGCTGATATTGGCTATGTAGGAAACGGAATGCTTACGGCGGCAGTAAACGGCAGTATCTTCACTCCCCCTACAGTCGAACAAATTGTGGCGGCAACTCGCTTAATGCCAAAAGATAAAAGTATTTTATTCATCATAAAAAACTTTAAAGATGACGTAGAAAACTTTTTAGCGGCAGAACAAATCGCAAAAGAAGAAGGAAGACAAATTGACCACATCATCGTAAATGACGACGTTTCAATTGAAGATGATGCTTCGTTTAATAAAAGAAGACGCGGCGTCGCTGGTACTGTTTTCATTCAAAAAATAGTAGGCGCGGCCGCTGAGAGCGGTCATTCTTTAGAAGAACTAACAGCACTTGGCCGTTCTGTCATCCAAAACTTACACACATTAGGAGTCGCCCTTTCACCTGCAAACGATCCAGTACAAGGAAAAGCTTCATTCACATTAAACGACGATGAAGTCTTTTACGGCGTTGGTATTCATGGCGAAAAAGGTTACCGCAAAGAAGCACTATCCTCTTCTGAAATATTAGCGATTGAACTTATGAACAAACTAAAAAGCATTTATCGCTGGAGAAAAGGTGACAACTTCGCCATCCTCATTAACGGACTCGGTGCGACACCATTAATGGAACAATACATTTTCGCAAACGATATTCGCCGTTTATGTGAGCTGGAAGGCTTACATGTGAAGTTCGTAAAGGTTGGTACCCTTCTCACTTCTTTAGATATGAAAGGTGTTTCGCTCAGTTTGCTTAAAATAGAAGATTCGGATTGGGTGAAGTGGTTGAAGGCGGATGTTGGTGTGGGTAGTTGGTAAGATTAAATAAAATTAATCAGAGAATATAGGGGTTTATACTATCCAATATAAATATCCATCGCCCTTCTTCTCTTTCATTGGCTTATTCTATAGTAATTATAAATCAGTTAGTAAAATGAAGCCTGAAATTTTCAAATAGAAATTAGGCGATGCATTAAGTAAATAATTTATATAAGTAATATCTTTTTTTAAAGATATTACTTTTCCGATAGTTTTTTAGCAGAAGCAAGAGGCTCCAACTATGATTAATAAAATAAATAGTACAACTAATAACGCAAATCCTCCAGCAAAACCGCAGCCTTCGCCGCAACTACCACCAATCTCTCCTTTGAGTAGGAGGGGAAATGCAAGGTCACACATGTATTTTAACGGATTGAGTTTACTTTATATTTTTAAGCATTAATTGAGCAGGTCCTTTAAGAAAAAAAGAACAGAAACCCTAAGGTGCCTTCCTCCGACTTGATAACCACATTTTATGTATTAAACTGCTATCCAATATTATTATAGTTCGAATTATTTTTTCTGAAAATTCACAACCATACACTTCATTAAGTTTACATTTATTTACAAGGTAATTATATCAAAAAAATACATAAACAACTAGACTAGTAATTAAATCCTATTAAGTTTAATATTTGGTTGTATAGCAAAAAATTACAAGGGGATGAATTAATTGAAAAGATTTATTAAACCACTTCTAATCGCTTCAGCATTTGCTTTAGGGATTACAACAATTGCACCTGAGAAGGGATTTGCAGAAGTATCTAATTATGAAAATAAAATTGAAAGCACTTACGAATTAGAGTACAATAACGATGTTTCATTTGAAAATAATTTTGAAGTGAATGATTACAGTGAGTTAGAGCAATCTAATCTACAAGGTACTGAAGGTCTTCCTGAACATGGCGTACAGTATGCACTACCTTTAATTCCAGTTGCTATTGCTGCGATTATGCGCCTTGTTCCAGTGGCATTAAAAGCTGGATCTAGACATATTAATATGTCTAAGTTTACTCAAAGGGTATCAGGTCAACTATTTAAAGATCCTAAATCAGGATGGTCTATTTCTAAAGAAAGGTCTGGTAACCCTCATGGAGGAAGTGCATGGAAGTTGATAAGTCCAAAAGGAAAAAAGGAAGCTACTTTAGATAGTAAAGGAAAGGTTCTTAGATAAAAAATGTGTGAAATCAAAGATTTGTTTCAAAAGTTAATTGAAGAATATTATGAGAAAGAAGATACCGATTTTTACGTTGTAGATACTTTTCCAAAAATAGTAAAGAGTGAAAAGTATTTTGATTTTGAAGAGAATATATTGCTACAGAATAAATATAACATTTTAAACAAAAGTGTTTTAGCTTTAAGTAAGTTATATTTATATGATGAGAATATTTACATTTTGGATAATGTAGAATCCCTAAATTATAGCAAATACACAAAATCTATAACTGAATTTAATGATGATGTGTTGAAATTTTTACCGTGTACAGAAGTAGATAAGCTCATATTAGTATTTTCTGATTTAAAAATAGGCGTAATAATTGGTGATGGTTGTTTTGCCTATGTAAGTTTTGAATCGAAAGATTTAAAACTAGTTGAGCAACTTTGTATATCTGAAGGCTTATTTGTAGCACACACTAAAGATCCTGACAGAAATTAAAAAAGGAATGCTGGTATTAATATCAGCATTCTTTTTTAATTTGAATATTTTATGTATATTCGAAAATATTAGATGAATTTAAATTCCTGCGAATGGCAGCCAATTTAATATTATTGTCCTGCTACTTCTTGCCGTTGACAAACATACTATATAACAGCAAACGAAGAAAAAACAAGCCCTATTACTAGAGCATCTCATTCAGATTTAAAAGAATCTACATATACCTTCTCCCCTTAAAATCACCAAAACCCATTTACAAATCTATAAAAGTAGATATAATATCCTTATGGAACCTTTATTAATTTATAAAGCATTGTCAAATGAAACAAGATGTCAAATTTTATCATGGTTGAAAAATCCAGAAAACCATTTCGATGAAAAACCTTATCTAGAGCAAGACCTTAACTTTCAAGTTGGAGTGTGCGTAGGAGATATCCAGCTTAAAACTGGCTTAGCCCAATCGGTTATTTCTAGTTATTTATTAACAATGAAAAAGGCAGGATTACTAGACTCTGACCGAATTGGAAAATGGACATACTATCGCCGAAATGAAAAAACAATACGAGAGTTTTCTGAATACGTTCAAAACGAATTATAAAATGAAAGCTAATAATCAATCTGCATACTAATTGATTATTAGCTTTCACACATTCTGCTTTTTACGGGTATCCAATTACTTTTTATAAGATTGCACTACCTATAAAAGCAAGAAACATAGAAAGGAGAAAATTTTTTAATATATCATATCTAGTTATTTAGATATCTGTTATTGTATTTAAAATTAAATAGTCCTGATAATATTGGCATCCAATCATACTTGTAATAATGCTTCTTTGTTAATGAATTTACTTTCAAAATACCGATACGAATGGAGAGTTTTATAAATGAAAAAAGTAAATCCTTTACTTATTCTGACACTCGCAATAGGTGTGTTCGGAATTATTACTACCGAGATGGGTATTGTCGGCGTATTACCACAAATCACTGAAAAATTCGGAATTTCAACTACACAAGCTGGATTTTTAGTAAGTATATTTGCACTAGTTGTTGCTATTTCTGGTCCGTTTTTAATTCTGCTCGTCTCTAGTATTAATCGCAAAATAATTTTATTAACAGCAATTTTTGCATTTGTTATTTCAAATATAATCTACGCTTATACAACACAATTTGAAATCATGCTTATTTTTCGTATTTTACCGGCAGCACTTCATCCACTCTTCTTTTCAATCGCTCTTGTAACAGCTGCTAAACTTGTCCCTCCAGAAAAGAGCGGTCAAGCGGTTACAAAAGTTTTCATGGGAATTACTGTTGGCTTTGCTTTAGGTGTACCACTAACCTCTTACCTTGCAGACCAATTTTCACTCGAAATTGCTTTCTTATTCGGAGCGCTTGTTAACACTCTTGCATTCATTGGAATACTAATTCTACTTCCTTCTATGCCTGTTACAGAAAAAATGTCTTTCGGCAAACAAATTCGTATACTCGGCAAACCAGGATTATGGTTGAATATTTTAACCGTCACATTCCTTTTTGCAGCCATGTTTTCCGTATACAGCTACTTCGCTGAGTACCTTGCCAAAGTAACTTCCATGAATGGATCTCTCATCAGTATCATGCTATTCATATTTGGCATTATTATGATTTTAGGCAATCATTTATTTGGTAGTCTCCTGCAAAAAAGTATAGTAAATACAGTAATATTATTCCCTATCCTATATTCTATTGTTTACATATTGGTTTATTATTTAGGTTCCTACCTTGTTCCAATGATTTTTATCGTATTCATTTGGGGAATCGTACATGCTGGTGGATTAATTGTTGGTCAAACATGGTTAATAAGCGAAGCAAAAGAAGCGCCTGAATTTGGTAATAGCCTATTCGTTTCATTCTCAAATCTCGGAATTACTTTAGGAACAACTATTGGAGGCTGGTTCATTTCAAACTTAGGTATTCACCAACTTATTTGGAGCGGATTCATTTTCACACTACTCTCATTTCTATTAATTATAATAAAACTAAAATTTTTCAATTCTAATAGCCAGGCTTCATTATCAAGTTAGTACATTTTCAGTTTCAAATTTTATAAACTAAAAAGTATAATGATCAAAGCCTTTAGCCATAATTACGACTAAAGGCTTTTTTGTATATAAAGTGAAACTTTACTCAGTGGGGGGTTTTGTTCATCCCCCACTGAGTATTAGCCTTCACCAATCGGGCGTTTACGGGCCGCAGGGCTCCCACCTAACTTCTTTGCTCCAGCTGAATTTTGAGGTGGGAACCCTGCTGCCCACAAATAGCGGGATAAAAATAAATCTAAAAGGAGCTAATTTTATGGAACATAATCAAAATGGAGTACTTGCTTTAATTGTTTTGTTTTTAGGATTAGTGTTTTTTGTTAGTGGAATGGTTTATCATTTATGGGGTTCTTATTAATTTCAACTTTTAGAAAGATAAATAATTTAAAAACTAAAACGTGTATTGTAATTATCGATATGGCATATTTCCAAAAACAACTTAACATGGTAAAATAATATTCGGACGGGAGTCCAATATTATTAAAATTAAGATGGTTCAAGTCGGAGAAAGGCACCTTAGGGTGTCTTTTCTTTTTTGTTAATTAATAGCTTGTTCTCTTCTAGGTAACTCTTTAAAATATAAATTTTAATAAAAAAGACGCTCATGCAGGATCCTTTCTATCCTCTTCATTATAATCAAGAAGACACTCTTTCATTATTTTCGTATCTCTCGGTAACCTTTTTTCAAACTTTGACCATCCGTCGAAGATCATTTTGTTTGGCAAAGGACACACAAATCCTGTAATACAATCCCAAAAAGCATCCCAGTTTTCCACGTACAAATTAGGAAACTCAAGCTTCTCTTTAAGAAGTAAATGCAATTCTTTTGCATTATAAATATTGCTTACATCTATGACAATAATTGATTCATGTGCATTACTCAATTATATATATATAAATCATACTTAGTTAAATTGGGTTGATTTTATAAGGAGTCAAAAACCTCTAAATGTTTATTTTATAATTATATAAATAATCCTAACATCTCTAAAAATTGATATAATGATACAGTTATTAATAGCAATCAGGGAGATATACAGCATGAACTATACACATATGCCAAAAGAAATAGGAATGATTAAGCGGACTCCATTCACTTCAATACCGAAGAAATTCATCGGTATTGGTAAGATTGTTAAAAAACAAACAAAAGTGGAGCGCCCTACATTAACCCAAGACGAACAAGAAATTATTGAAAACAAGTTACTATGTTCATTTCTTTCTGAAGAGAAGGTATTGATTACTTATTATAGAGATGGTCATTTACTTACTAGATATGTGACTGTAACTGACATAAATCCGATAAAGAATTTAATAACTTGCACTGATGCATCTTATAACAGAGTTTTCCTTAAATTTATAGATGTAATTGATTTGAGATAAAAAACATACAGTTTTTCAAATATATCCAGGAATAAAAATGAAAGAATCTTGTATTCTAGGTTAAATACAGATAGAGAAAAAGTGTAAGTTCTTGTGAGAATTAGCAAGATAAAGGCTGTTTGTTTAGGTTTTGGACTGTCTGTTATGGTTATCGAATTTACAAATACAAAAGAGGAACAGAACACAATAGAGAAAGCTAAAGAAGCATTTAGATAATAGTTGAAAACGCCCGATTAAGGACGGCTTCAACTATTATCTAACTTTGATATATTCATACCACCATTTACCACCTGATCAAGTATCCACCCAACAAGTAATCTTATCTAACTCTGTATTAGGTAGGACATCGGTTTGGATATAACATAGTCCAGAAAGTGAATCAACATTAACGCTACCTTTTATTCCTCGTTCTGCCATAGCTTGAATAGCTTCATCTAAGGAGTTAGTATCGAATCCACCTGACTTAACGTATTGATATCCACATTAGAACCGCCGTTTCCTTCACAATTCCCAACAGTTTGTCCCGTTAGAGCGTATAGTCATACCCCCTCCTTATGGTAATTCCTTTTGTAAATCTTTTTATTTAAATGTATAATTGTATGAAAAGTTCTAAAACTTTGAATCGAGGTGAAAAGCATGAGAAGTTTTGGCTCATTAATGACCTCTACTATCTGCTCAATAATCCTTATAATTTGGAATGCCTATTCCTTCTATGATGGATTCACGATGGGACATACGTATTACTGGGTTAATGGCATCGCAGCTGTTATCTTCTTTCTATTCTTTATCGTAGACATGCGAGAGATCTGCAAGAAAAACTATAGAACCTCAGAACAATAGGAGTTGATACATATGTGGAAAAAAATTAAGGATTATAGATTGAGCTTAAAAGATTTAAAGTTCATGTTATGGCTGTTCGGTATTACATGCTTTATATACAGCTACAATTTCATTGTAGGACTTGCTTTTGTCCACAAATTCCAAGTTTATGATTTAGGTGGTGCTATAGCGACATTCGCCGCATTTATGGATACTAGAAATAGGATTAAAAATAAAAATTATAAAGCAGCTTAATATAAAAAGGATCCTTTGCGGTTTCCTTTTTTCTATGTAAAATAAAAAAGCATCGAATTCGCTACTTTAATTGTTTGTTGTTTGCTTCTATTTCTTCTTCATTAAATGATTTTTGTACATTTCTTTTTAAATACAATCCTTTATAAACAAGTTCCTTGAACTCTTTCATAGATAATGGATCATTCAATACTTCCCATAATCCTATCAATTCTGTATATTTAGGTGTCTCCGTAACATACTCGTGTGATTTAACTGTTTCGAAGTGTCTATGGAATTCCCAATGACATTCTTCGCATAAATAGTAGAACCCGGAACACCTGTCATTTACACTCAAACTATTTTCTGTTCTATGGTTTCCTAGCCCCATTGTTATTCCTCGCTTTCTACTTGTAAATTTCTATTTCGATTGAATATGCAATATTTCATATTTCATTATTGTAATATTTCTTTATTAACTATCATTTTCTAGTTCATCATTAATATCCATTGATAAATCAACGTTTGTAATTTAATTCCTTATATTAAACCCCGACAAGATACTTTTAAACACTTTATTCAAATAATTATATTGGAATTTCTTGTTCTACACATCTATACGTATTTTGTGTATTATATAGCAGAAGAGTAAGGTAAGAGTTACTCTTTGCCATTTTAGAAAAGGTTCTGTTGGAGACAACAGGACCTTTTTTGTTCGAATTTCAATAAAACAATTCTTAAATTCCATCTCATTGGAAATAACTATATAATGAAACTGATTAAATATTAGGAGTGCTATTAATGTCTGATATAATCCGTCTCTTAATTATCATGATGATTGCAACCTTTTTATTTTCTTCCATAATAATGGAGTTTAAAAACCTCAAAAAAGCATGTTTTGGTTCTCAATTGAAGTCTTGTCTCTCCTCGGAGTTTTACTGCTAATAAAGGAATTTTTTATCAATCATATAACATAGATCCCTGAATAAAATTCAATATTCCGTCAACACTGAAGACAACCGATTAAGTTACTTTCTCCTTGTTCCCCCTTGGAGAACCGAGCAGTTAGCTTTTGCTGACTGTTCTTTTGTTTGAAATTAAAATAGCGTTTTTGTTCCAAATGATGCCCTTATTCATTTGGACACATTTACCATTATTTTTACCAAAAAATTCATGATATCGTTAATTAGTCGAGTACGTCATTACTTGACGATTACCCTTAGGAGCCCCGCAGACAATCGGGGTTTCTTTTATTTAAATTCATTTTCTCTTTTAGGGTGATATAGTCCTTAAGATCTTGTTAAACCTGTGCAATTACGGTTAGAACTTCATTCTGTTTGACACATATCCCCAGGCTATCTGGACATGATAAAAGATGAGGTGACTGACATGAAGGATAAAATATTAGAATTAGTACCAGGATCGGTAAAAAAATTACTCCAGAAAAAAGTTAAAGATGGAAACCGATGCATCATTGATTTGGTTGTGGATGATGCAACTGCTTATGGATTTGAACCGGAGCAAGTAATCCCCTGTATCATGGCGGGTTATTATGTTTATGAATCTACCACCTATCCCAGTGAAATGGAAGAAGAATTGAAGCTAAACTTGGTTTTTCATGCGGCCAATCGCTCGGCAATGAAGCTTCTGTCTTATGGGAAGTATAAAGCGAAACAATCTGAAAGTGGATGGATGAGATATACAAATCCATAAGGTTTACTTAACATACCCTAACTGGCTTGGTGAGCATGAGGCAACGTCACATGCCCATCGACTTGAGATTTTGAAATACCCCAAAGTATTTTGGTGAAAAAAAGCAACATTTAAGTTCCTTATGACATTTTTCTAATATAAGTTGTAACATTGCCTAAACAACAACTACCTTGTGGATTGTTTACTTCACAACCACATCGATTTTCTCTTATGTTTTCGCGAATATGCTCTACTGGATTAGGAGTAAGTCCATTTTCTACATATTGTTTGATTTTTTCTTTTGTCCAATCAAAACAATAGCAAATTGGTGTAGTTGCTGAGTCATCTTTTTGATTTACAGCTACCTTTATGTCAGATACAAAGTATTTTTTATTATTCGTATCAAAATAGACTACATCACAATCTTCGTTTGAACAAAAATAGTGATTTTCTTTAGCATTTAATGTTTCTAATGCCGATGGTTTAAGCAATGATTTTAGTGTAATCAACTTTACATTCTTAGCTTTATTTTTACATGATGGACAATGACCATTATTTTCAATTTTTATTCCTTTAAGGTTACTACAACAATCTTCCATTATTCTCCCACCTTTACAATTTATTATTTTTATAAATATTCTTCTACTTTCTTTTCTGAATCTATTAAAGTTTCGATAATAAGATATTGCATCTGTCTCACCTCATATAAAGTATAACCCCTGTGCCATAGTACAGGGTCAAGGAAAGTATTATTTACTATATTATCGATTTACTTTCTTAAAATAAACTGTCATTATTCAATAAGTCTTTTTCAACAATATACTCCGATTGCGAAATTCTAAAACTACATTTAGGGCGATTAACCTTTATCACCTCGTAACTCTTTACTACAACGTTTTACAAAAAACGCTGTTATTAAAATAATATTTCCTATACTCAAAACAAGTAATTGATCGAGTGCAATCACATCACGAAAAATCCAACGAGAAACAAAACCGAAGCTAGACATGCACACACATATAAAACCAAAATAATTTAACCATCTATGTACATTTTTCATTCATCCCCCTCCTTAAACTTGCATTTTATCATTCCCTCCTGTTTTTAGGTGTGAGTGCTGGCTAGTCGTGTGGTGATACCCCTATATAGGGCTTTTTCTTTTTTCTCAATGTCCAATATTATTAAAATTAAGATGGTTCAAGTCGGAGAAAGGCACCTTAGGGTGTCTTTTCTTTATTTTCAAAAGGACCTGCTCAATTATTGCGTAAAAAACATAAAGTAAATTGAATCCGTTAAAATACATGAGTGACCCCTTGTTTTCCCCTCTTATTAAAGGAGGAACTATTATGGGATTTGGTGGTAGTTGTAGTAGTTGTGGCGGCGGCTTTGCTTTACTAGTTGTATTGTTTATTTTATTGATCATTGTTGGAGCTTCTTGCTTCTGCTAAAAAACTATCGGAAAAGACACTCTTATATGGGTGTCTTTTCTTTGTAATAAAAAGCTCTTCATCACTTTCGGTCTTTAGTGTGACATACAAATAATCCAGTTCCCCAAGCGCCCATATTCCACAGCCCCTTCTTTGTGCTTTTCTTTTCATTTATATTTCAATTTCAAATATAGTAGAAACTCATTACAAGGCTAGTTATATATACAATTATTATAGATAATATATACCTTTCACCACATGTATCATTCTGAATAATTAAAAACAACTATTGAGAATTCCATATAGACCCATTACTGGTTAAAATGTTATAATTAAACCATCTTACATAGTTACTCATGTTCAGGATGAGTAACTAACGTCTTATTAAGTAATGCGCATAACTTAAATAAACAAGACACTGCAAAGTGTCTTGTTTATTTACATCAAGTTTCCTTTTTATCCCAAAACCAATGTAACAAAATGTAACATTTAATACATATAAAGAAAAATATAGATTTATTAAATCATTATGGCACCCATGAAAGTACTTTTATTTTGGAGGAACACAATATGAACAAAAAGTTATTAACAACATTATTATGTAGCACATTCTTGTTTGGATTATCAGCTTGCAGTTCACATGATACATCTAGCAGGAACACGAAAAACGAACAGGAGACTTCTAAAGAAACAAAAAATGATGAACTTAGCAACAAGGATCCTCAAAAAGAACTTCCCACCCATGGAGATTCTTCTGATGTATACATATCAATACGCTCTGCCGATTCATTAGATGTTATAGGCAATGGAGAAGTTAAAGCACAAGGTGTATTTAAAGTATTAGACGTCGCAGTTTATAATCGTCACGAGGAACCCATTACACTAAATATCAATAACTTTAAATTAATTGACGGAACCGGAAGAGAATATCACATTTCTAATGAATCTCAATTAGTACTTAAAGCTGCAAATACTGCTACATTTAAATTTGGTGTTCTTAATCCTAATGAAAATTCGGAAGGGAACATTGTATTCGATGTTCCGAAAAATACGCAAGGATTAACTTTGAAAATTAATGGAGATATGCTGGGTGAAGGGATCGAGTTAAAGGTGGAATAGTCAAAGAAAATACAAACCACCTATCACAACTTATACTAACATAACAAAAAGTACAGCCTCTGTATTAACTACAGTAGACTGTACTTTTTCATTTGTGATTTTGTATAACTCACTATAACAGGATTCCTTAGTTCTTTTGAGAAGATGCTCTCCAATCACGAAAAGATGTTGGAAACCCAGAATGTCCACGTTGCTTTGTAACAACTGGTTTCTCTTGAAGAGTAGTTGATTTCTCTTCAGGAATAGTTGGTTTTTCTTCAAGAATACTCAAAGCTGTTTGCATTTTCTCCAGCTGTTCTTTTAAAGCTTGCTGCTCAATCTTTAAATCCGTAAGTAAACGTAATATCATCTCAGAATTAGCCATAACGATCTCCTTTCCCCCAATGCACAGAATAAAATACCATATGTAATAAGCGGAATACTCGTGACAAAAATAAGTTCGTCAACTCTTTTAAAATACCGAGTACTTTTATTTTTTCAAAAGGACCTGCTCAAGTTTATCCGTAAAAACATAAAGTGATATAAATCCATTAATATATGGACTTTATGGAAGGAGGAGTTAATATGGGCTATGGTGGTAGTTGTGGAGGCTATGGTGGTAGTTGTGGTGGAGGCTGTGGTTTTGGCGGTGGATTCGCCTTACTTGTTGTGCTCTTTATCTTATTAATCATCGTTGGAGCTAGCTGTTGGGGCGGCGGATTCGGCTGCTAATAAGAGGCACTCTTGAGAGTGTCTTTTTTTTATTTCTCAATATAGGGCTAACATATATATGTTACTATCAAAAGGCGAGATTCCCTAAGCGTAATATAGTAGTTTACCAACTATGAAAGCCACTGTCACAAGAAAACAGTAGGCTTTTATTTTGTTATTTAACAAGATTAAAACATGAATTGCCATTTCCCCTCAGTAACATTTTAAGATTGACATAGCACTTCATGCACCATATACTGTTAACAACAGTATACTGTCATTAACAGTATATATTCCAATTCATTCTAGGAGGTATATTCATGAAACATACAGGAAGACATACAGGTGCATTTCTTTTGTTATTTTTAGCAGAAGGTGATAACTATGGCGGGCAACTACTTCAGAAATGTGAAGAAGAACTTCCGGTCAATCCAATCGATAGTGCCATCCTTTACCGCACGCTGAAGAAATTAGAAAACGAAGGTGCGATTGAATCTTATGTAAGTACATCCGTTCCAGATAAGCCGAGAAAGATGTACAAAATTACTACAGCCGGAAAAGAACAATTAGCAGATTTTCAAATAGATATTGAGGAAAAAATGAAAAACTTAACCTTTTTCTTAAACAAATATAAAGACTTAAAGGAATCTAATCATGATTAATGGCGCTATCCTTTACACTTTGGCCATTATTCTTACAGGGATTTCTTTTATGAAGGATCGGAATAAAACGAAAGCTGCCCTATTAAAATCATGGAAAATATTTCGAAACCTCCTCCCTGCCATGCTCTCCATTATGCTTTTCGTTGGACTATCACTTTCTATCTTAACGCCGTCCTTCATCTCTTCCATCATTGGAGAACAGTCTGGATTTTTAGGTATTATTTATTCAGCACTACTCGGATCTGTGGCACTTATCCCAAGCTTTGTCGTGTTTCCTCTTGGTAATACGTTAGTACAGCACGGCGCAGGTCTTCCTCAAGTTGCGGCACTCATGTCTACACTAATGTCAGTAGGAATTACAACCTTGCCGATGGAACAAAAGATATTCGGACGAAGCTTTGCTTACGCCCGTAATGCATCTGCATTACTCATGTCACTCCTATTCTCATATATCATTTGGGTGGTGATGGTATGAAGGAACTAAAAAGATATCGCTTCTTTTTCATTTTGCTGATTGGACTTATCATTCTAACTTTTATAAACCAATCTTTAGGATGGAGCGCATTACAATTAACGGGGAATAGCATTTTAGATATGTTGTTTCTACTCCCCCCTGTCCTAATATTTGTAGGGTTACTTGATCAGTGGGTGAAGAAAGAAACGCTAATGAAATACATGGGAGAAAAGTCCGGTATATATGGAATATTATTCTCTCTATTATTAGGCGGCATTGCAGCTGGTCCCCTCTATGTTGCCTTTCCGATTGCAGCACTACTATTAAAAAAAGGCGCCAGCATTAGGTACATCGTATTTTTCTTAGGTGTTTGGACAACTGCGAAATTACCGATTATGGTCTATGAATTTTCTTCATTCGGAGCTACCTTTACGCTCATTCACATTTGCTTCGGTCTGTTGTTCTTCTACGTAATGGGCATTGTTTTTGAGAAATTTTATGATCAACGGCAGTTGTTGCAGTATGATATTACGAAAGAAATGTAAAAAGACATCTTTATCTTGTAAAGATGTCTTTTTAATATGAACCTTAATTTTCGTTCTGTAAAACCCTCGCTGCCTTTACTTCCTTTTTCTCTTCTTTTAAGAACAACGATACGATAAAAGCAATAATGATAAAGATTAACCCTAGTGTAAATGCACCTTGGAATCCAGATGTTAAACCATTTAACTTCTCTACTGGATCCATTGGATTTGCTGAGCTTTCCATATACTTAGTTGTTCCTGAAGACATTTTCGAAATAAAGATAGCCGTACCAATTGCGCCAGCTACTTGCTGTAACGTATTAAACAGTGCTGTTCCGTGCGGATATAAATCTGGTGTTAATTGATTTAAACCGTATGTTTGTGCTGTCATTACGAACATGAGTCCAACCATTAATACGCTATGCATGACAATAATTTGTACCATTGATGTATCAGGAGTAATGCCTTTAAATAAGAACATTGCAATCCCTACTAACACAATGCCGGGAACGATAACAACTTTCGGGCTAAATTTATCAAATAGTTTACCTGCGATTGGTCCCATTATGGCGCTAATAATACTTCCCGGAAGCATTATAATTCCTGATTTAAAGGCTGTAACGAGTAAAACTGTTTGCAGGAACATCGGTAATAAAGTCATCGTTGAAAATAACGACATCATCACAATGACGATTAATCCAACTGATATTGTAAACATCGGAACTTTAAATGCACGTAATTCTAAAATTGGATTCTCGATTTTTAATTGTCGCACTACAAAAATACATAGTGATATAAGCCCAACAATTAAGGCGCCATACACTTTCGGATCGGGCCACCCTAAATCACCTGATGCACTAAAGCTATATACAAGCCCGCCAAATCCTAATGTCGATAAAAGGATAGATGGATAATCTACTTTCGGTCTTGTTAACTCTGTAACATTTTTAATGTATTTCATTCCAATTACAATTGAAATGATCACGATAGGAATAACAATGTAGAATAACCAGCGCCAATTTAATGAATCAACGATTACTCCAGATAATGTAGGACCAATTGCTGGAGCTGACATCATCACAAGTGCGATTAATCCCATCGTGGCACCGCGCTTTTCAGGTGGACAAATAATTAAAATCGTATTCATTAATAACGGTGAAATTAACCCCGTCGCTACTGCTTGGACGATACGGCCGACTAATAAAACGGAAAATGTCGGTGCAAATCCCGCAATTAATGTACCGACTAAAAACGTTACCATAGCGATCAAAAACATTTGTCTCGTTGTGAGCCATTGCTGAAGTAACGCTGTAATCGGGACTAAAACCCCAACCACCAACATGTAAGCTGTAGAAAGCCATTGAATAGTTGAAGCTGTTACGTCAAATTCTTTCATTAATACCGTTAACGCATTACCAAGTAATGTTTCGTTTAATAATGCAACCATTGCCCCTAAAAGTAATGCAATTAAAATCGGGGTATGTTTCATATTAGAAGTATCAACTTTGCCACTTGCAGGGCTCTTAGTTGTTATATTCATGTATTGATTCTCCTCCTGTTTTTTACTTAAAAATATTTAAATACACCGGAACACATGTAATATAATATACATATGTAGATTAAAAAGGGAGAATCAATTTAAAGCCATTGTATATTTAATCTACAAAAAAGGAGAATTGTAGATGAACGATAGTGAAAAACAGCTTGATTTACGCATTAGACGTACACATAAATTACTATGGGATTCCTTATTTGAATTAATGACGCAATCAAAACAGAAATATAGTTCTATCACCATTAACCAAATATGTGATCGCGCGATGGTACACCGAACAACCTTTTATAAACATTTTGAAGATAAAGATGCTTTATTAGCATTTGGGTTTAAACGATATGGCGAGATGATTGCTGAAATACCGCTTTTAGATCGATTAAGTAAGCCATTTCAAGTGATGGAACAATTCCTACATCATGAAGAAATCGGTAAAATATTAGAGGCGCAAATGTCTGATGAGCAATTTATTAGCCGTATACATTATTTAAGTCACGAAACAAGAAAACAAGAAACAGAAGCGTTAAATCAGCTGTGCAAAAATCATACGATGCCAAATGATTTGATCATTGAATTTTATTCAGGGGCAATCACCTCATTAAGTGCGTGGTGGTTTAAAAATGAAAGAAGCGTTTCTGCTGCTGAAATGGACCAATATCTTCACCAACTTATTAACCGGGATATTTTTCAGTTTGAGGAAGAATAACTTCACCATCAAAAAAACGCCTATATGAAATAGGCGTTTTTTACATACTATTACTTACCGATTTTCTTCAAATCCGAACTTTCTATAATTGAACGAGAATATCCATCTTTCCCAACTCGCACCATAGCTCTTCCCAACTGCTCAGAAGTTATAACACTGCCGAATCTCTTCAAAAGAGAGTTCAACGGCTTCATCACATCATACATCAATTGATATGATTTCGTTTTTGATTTCACACCATTTGCCGGAATGATCAATCCTGGTCTAAACATATACGCGGCTTTAAAAGGTAAACGCAACAATTCATTTTCCGTTCTTCCCTTCACTCTCGCCCATATCGTACGTCCTGATTCTGTACTATCTGTGCCGCTACCAGATACGTAAATGAACGTCATGTTTGAATTTAACTTCGCTAATGTTTTTGCGGTAGATAACGTTAATTCGTACGTAACTATAGAATAAAACGTCGATAAATTTTTGTTCCAAATATTCAGAATTAATATTAAAATAAACAATGGGGATAGGGGTATGGAATCATAAATTATACATAACGAGGGACTAGAAATGAAAATACAATTAAAAGCTGATTTAATGCTACTACTAGTTACATTTTTTTGGGGTGCATCCATCCTACTTACAAAGCTTGGACTTGATGGCATAGAAGAATATAATTTAATCGCATTACGATTTATTATTGCCTTTCTTTTATCAGGTTTAATATTTTACAAACACTTATTCAAAGTCGATTTTAAAACTGTAAAATATGCTTTTATACTAGCTTCCGTTTTATTTATCGTTTACATTTTCGCGACATTCGGTACAAAGTATACTAGTGTCTCTAATGCTGGTTTCTTACTATGTCTCACAGTCATTTTCATTCCGATATTATCAGCTATATTTTTAAAACACATTCCTGAAAAGAAAGTTATATTAGGAATTGTGTTAACGATAATAGGAATTGGCTTATTAACATTAACTAGTGAATTCAAGATCGGTAACGGCGATATATTTTGCATACTATCTGCCTTATTTTATGCGATTCACGTCATCATTACTGGAAACGTAACAAAACATGTGAACTCGATTGCGCTCGGAGTCATACAACTCGGTTTCGTCGGCCTATTTAGTCTTATTTTTTCATTAGTGATGGAAACCCCAAAACTTCCTAGCACGATCAACTCATGGCTAATCATATTAGCCTTAAGCATATTTTGTACCGCAGTCGCTTTCATCGTGCAAGTTATCGCCCAGCAATACACTACGCCCACACATACAGGTCTTATCTTTTCATTAGAACCTGTCTTTTCCGCAGGATTTGCTTTCGTTTTCACAGGCGAAACGCTCACAGGGAAAGGGTACTTAGGGGCGACGCTTATACTGTTAAGTGTGTTGATTGCTGAGGTGGATTTTAAGGGGTTGTTGCGGGTTAATTATAAGAAGAATATAGAGTAAACATTTCACTATGCTCAATAAACATACCCCAGAAAAATATGAGTTTATATCATTCTCTTCATTTAGATTTTCTTTTAAATGAGACTTTTTTAGATGCTATCTTCGAATAAGGTAGCATCTAAAAAATGTTAAAAGAAATTTGCCCCTAGTATCTTCTTATATTTTATGTAGCCTTCATATTTGACCTTTTCTACGTTCTTTGAAGTGAAGATGTTCAAAATTACTTACTGAATATAGTCATACAGATTTTTCGCTAACAATAAACAAGTTACTGTAATGAAAAGAGCACGAACATACCCGCTTCCTTTTTTTATAGCAAATTTGGAGCCAACAATCCCTCCAGCAATTTGAGCAATCCCCATTATAAAACCATACACATAGTTTACTTGCCCTACATACATAAATATCAACAATGCACCAACATTACTTCCTAAATTAAGAAGCTTCGCATTACCTGCTGCTTTTAAAAAATCATACCCAATAAATAAAAGAGAAAACATTAAAAACGAACCTGTGCCAGGACCTAGAAATCCATCATAAAAACCAATAGCAAAAACAAAAAAAGTAAAGATAATGACGTGTCGACCAGACAATTTTTTATGAGTGGAAATACTCCCCCAATCCTTTTTGAATATCGTATAAATAGCAACCGCACCAAGCATGATCAGCATCAATGGCTTCAGTACTTCTGGGTTCATTAAATGAACGGTCCATGCCCCTATTATGGAACCTATGAAAGTGAGTGGAAATAATTTAAACGCCGATTTCAAATCAAGATTACCAGAACGATAAAACACAATATTACTAGTTGCACACCCCATTGTCGACGCTAGTTTATTCGTAGCTACTGCACTTGCTGGATTCAGTCCTGTAAATAATAAAGCGGGTAAGGCAATGAGTCCACCACCACCTACAACTGAATCAATAAATGCAGCTAAAAATCCAAAAGCAATCAAAATAATTAATACTGATGGGTCTAAATAAAAATCCATACTATTAACCTCCCCTTTAGTCACTATCCGAATAGTAACTAATAATTTGCTAAATGTAAACAGTTATTGTAACGTTGAAATATAAAAGCAAACATCGGAGGACGAAAAAAGTGGACTACATAGTGCAACAGCTTAAAAAAATTGGTTTTAATGAATATGAAGCTAAATCTTATGTATCTCTTGTTAAACAGGGGCCTGTCACAGCCTACCAAGTGAGTAAGGATTCGGGTATCCCAAGAGCGCGAATTTATGAGATTTTGGGTAACCTTGTAGAAAAAGGAATTGTCATGAAGGAAGAAATAAATGACACCACTCGCTATTCACCTCTACCTGTTGAAATCTTTTTACAAAAGGCGCAATCAGAATGGCAGTCTACTTATGAAGTAATCAGTGATTCATTAAAAAAACTAGAAACTTCCGAGGAAAAAACAGATAATCGAGTGATTACTTTAAAAGACAATAAAACAATACTTAGCTACTGTCAGGCATTAATAAAAAAAGCCCAAAAACGTATTGTCATTTCAATGTGGGATGAGATGTATGAAGCGTTAAAAGAGGAACTATCTGAGGTAGCTGATAAAGTTACAGTACAAGGTATTACCCTGCATGTTGAAAATCCCATTAAAAATCTAGAAGCCCATCGTATAACACCTTATACAGAAACCCTGTCTACAGAACATTGGTTTATTTTATCGATAGATTCTAAAGAGATGATTTATGGACCATCACTTGAGGAGCGTAATATTGCTTTTTATACAGATGATCCCGTTCATATATACCTATTAGAGGATTATGTATGGCATGATGTTTTAGTGAATCGACTTGTACAACGTAGCCAAGATGATTTGGAGCAATGGATTACTACAGAGCGAAAATCCTTCTTTATGGAAAAATAAGAAACATATTCAAGAGAAAATCAAAAAATTTGCGTATTAAACCTAACAACTTCTCCGTACAAAAATAGCCGACTATTATATAGTAAATAGTCGGCTATTTTTATATAAATTTATACAGACGCTGCCATTTTCCCTTTGCAGAATATTCCCATTAACCCAGCGATTAATGAGATAAACGCTTCTCCCACTCTTTCACCTTCTCAATTGTTACATCTAATTTCTTAGCCACTTCCTCTATACTCATTCCCTTAAAGAGCATTCCAGCTGCCGAAAGTGCTTTATCTATTTCTTCTTGCTTCTCTTGCTCATATAAACGACCTACTTTTGTCAACCGTAACCACTCCTTTACCTTTTTATATGCCTTCTTCTATTTTATCATCCAATCTCCACAAACCGCCCAAACTCCTTCAAAAATCTCAGCTTAAAACTACCCACAGGCCCATTCCGATGCTTCGCCACATGGATCTCCGTCATCTCTTTCTGTATCGTTTCCTTAACGTAATAATCCTCACGATACATAAGCATAATGACATCCGCATCTTGCTCAATTTGCCCCGTCTCTCTTAAATCAGATAAAAGCGGACGCTTATCTTGACGTGACTCTACAGAACGAGACAATTGCGATAATGCTACTATACAAACATTTAAATCACGCGCTAACAACTTAAGCTTACGTGAAATTTCACTTATCTCTTGAAATCGATTGCCCTTATGCTTCGGATCGCCCGTAATAAGCTGCAAATAATCTACAATAACTAACAGCTTTTTATCACCGTGCTTCCTCTTTAACTTACGAGTCTGCATCCAAATATCTTGCATTGTAACACCGGCCTTATCATAAATCTCAAGCGGTAACTCACCAATCTCCGCAAACGCCTTACTCACCTTTTCCCAGTCTTCTATCGTAAAACGATGCTTCGGATTTTTCAGCCTACCTCCTGACACTTCGCCCGCGCAAGACGCCAGCCTTTTTAGCAATTGCTTACTACTCATCTCTAACGAAAACAGCCCAACTGCTGATCCAGACTTCGCCGCATGCAGTCCAATATTTAACGCAAACGCAGTCTTTCCCATAGAAGGGCGCGCACCAAGGACAACAAAATCACCTTCCTGCAATCCGCACGTCATTTTATTTAGCGATGTATAACCAGTCTCAATACCAGTATTCTCTTTCGTATCTTGATGAAGCTCTTCATACAAACCAACTAACGCATCCTTCAAATCAAACTCACATACGTAGTCTTTCTCCTCTAACTCACAAAGTGCCGTAATCGTCTCACCAATAATTTTCTCGTTCTTCTCCGCAATAAGACGCTCTCCCATCTTGTGCCCGAGAACACCCGCCTGATACATTTTCCAAGCACCTCGAACAAGCCCCTCATAATAAGAAAAGTTGCTAGTTGTAGGCACACCCTCTATTAACCCTATAAAATACTCCATTCCCCCGATATTCTCCAAAAAATTTGGATTCATCTTAGAAACAAGCGTCACAAGATCAATTGGTTGCCCTTCATCTTCAATTTTCCGCATTAACCGAAATATAGACTTATGAACTGGCATAGAAAAATAATGCTCCGTCAAACGGCACTCCTTAATAAGCTCTCCTTCAATTAAAAGAGAACCTAACACCGTCTTTTCCGCCTCCACATTTTGAATACTCATGGACGCCACCCGCGTTCCGCTAAAAAGCGCTGCAACTCTTCCTCTGACAGTGCATTCTTCTCCCACTCCTCGCACCTCGTCAAAAACTCCTCCGTCTCCCCAGTACTAACAGACGACTCCTTCTTCCTAAACTGAGCCGTATCCGCCTCAACCTCAGACACTTTCGTAAATCCTTTCCCGTGCCATCCCCTCAAAATCCCCTTCACATAAGCAACCGTTCGCTTATTATTCTCAAACGCAATTTGAAGAGCCTTCAGCACAAGCTCCTCTGACAAATCAGCCATCCACGCACTCAGTTCCTCTACCGTATGAGGAGACAAACTGCCGAAATGTTGCTCATAAAAAGAAAACACGCGACTTCCCGTCTCTTCCTCTATAACCTCTTCTTCCTCTGTCTCCTCACAAATTGGATCAACATCATCCATAGCCAAATCACTCGGCATACCGAAATGTGCTAAAAGCATCGGAACATTCAGCTCCTCCTCTACGCACTTATGAAGAAACATATGCACAAACTCCTTATTCTTCACACCCTTCAGCTCACGAAGCACACACTTCTCCACATTCGTATTCGTCACAGGATTATAACGAAGCCAATTTAAAATAAATAACTCCCTCGTCTCCGCATCATAAAGAATCTTCCCATAATCAATAAAGCGCTGCACAAGCTTATCAACAGTCTCCCGATTATAACCAGTCTCCATCTCAGCTAACCGCTTCGGAAACGGAAAAATCCCGCACTGCGTCGTCTTCGAACAAGTTAACAAGTATACATAAAAATACCGCTCCTCCGGCGTCAAATCCAAAACAAAATCATCCTGCCAAAAATTCACCTGCACATTACGATACACCGCCATCAAAGTTCCTCCCGTCTCCATTCAAAAATGAAAAATTCCTCTTTGTACTATATATAGGAAGGAGGGGTGGGTTTTTGGCGTGTTATTTCAAATTTTTTTTTGACTACTACTACGGTGTTTGTTGGTGTTTTTGTTTTGTTTTGTTTTTTCTTAGTGATTTATTACTTGGTAGGGGCTTGTAAGGGGATTATGAGGGGCTAGTTATCGGTTACTTCGATTAAAAAGACTCGATCTGAAAAGCCACCTCGTTCTTCTGCTTTCTTTTTACGGATTGTATTGATTTCTTCTAGTGTTGTGCCTTCGTATTCGGCTAGGGCGTTTATTAGTTCTAGTAGGTCGGATAGTTCTTCGAGTTTATCGGTTTTTGTTTTTGCTTCAATGTATTCTGTTAGTTCTTCTTGTGTTTTCTTGCATAGTTCTTTTATGTATTCGTCTTCGGGTAGGATTCTTGTTGTTGGTGTTTTTCCGTTAGCTTTTATTATTTGTGGGATTTTGTTTCGGATTAGTTTGTTGTGGGGTGGTGTGGGATTCCCACCGTTGGGGTTTTCTTCTATATAAAGATACTTTCCTGTTTTCTTACCTTTATTACGCAAGCTCTAGTTTTCTAAAAAAATTATTATAATGCTGTTTTAAGGAAACATCCATTCAAATGATTTTCTTAGCTGCGAACGAAGGAGAATGCATAAAAAATGATGAATACAACTGTTCAAATTGTAAAGTATGTTCCCTTATTTAAACTAAAAATAAAAAACGACTATATTTCTGTAAAAGTCCTTCTTGCTGATTTTCGAGATTAAATTCATATTACGAAGTTTAATAATTACTATAATTGATATATTACTCATGGATTATGGTAGATACACTTCCCCCTAAGAAAGAATCCTCTCCTAATTAAAATTTTTAAATCAGATGCTTTACAGAATTTTAATAGCTTAAAAACAACAATATGACTTAAGAAAAAATGAATACAGATCATTAAAGCTATTTTGAGCATTTTAATAACAAAATATTCTTCTCAAAAAAACAAGTAAAAAAACAGTGATCTGCTCAATTTTCTCACTGTTTTTTATGTATTTAAAATCCCCTTAAATTAACAATAGTAAACTTCAAATAGAAGTGCTATTCACTTTTAAAGACATCGTCCCCAAACATGAGGCCACTGAAAAAGTGGTTGCTTTGAAAAAATAACATACATTTTATCAATATGTTAAAAATAGAAAGGAGTCCACCACCTGTATATAGTAGGTGATGGGCTCCTTTTTCTTATGAAGTGGACTTTTTCAGTGCCCTCCCCAAACATAGGTGTATTTTTTTATGAATAGCATACTCATTTTCCCTTTTCAAATCCTTAAGATACATCCTTAGGTTTCTCTTGATACTCATTTAAAATGGTATGGATAATAAAAGCAAGCTCTTTCATTAAATTAATTAACTGTTCATAGTTATTGATACTAGAAGGTAATTTCCCTTCATGTATCACATGACTGCTAGCTGAATAAACTTGCTTTAACTCATTGGAGAGTCTTTTTGAAAAAATATCTTCTTCAATTAATAAGGAGATTATTTTAAGAATAGGCATCCTTGTTTCTTCATTAAATCTGACAAAATAAAGCTGCCTTATTATAGTTTCTAATATTATTCTTTGCTCAAATACCTGTCTAATTTCTTCACTATCATTAAAAAACTCATTAAACTTAATTTCTTCTTTTCTTTCGTTATTGAGATTTGATGACATTAATTGATAGTGTTGCTCAATCTCTTTACCATCCTTACCCGTGTTTTCTTCTTTAGTTCCAGGAAAAATACTATCCCCTATAATTCTCACTACCTTTTTCACTACCTTCTCTAATAGAGGGTTCATTGATATCAAAAGTATAATCGGCACAACAACTACAGCAACTTTTAGTATATTATTTAGGTTAAGATTTGCTTCAGAATACTGAGCAAATTGCACAATGAAAAGAAAAACGAATAGTGATACTATTAAAGAAATTCTTGAAGTAAATAAAGCAAATCTATCGGAGTCACTTTGGATAGTAGTATTAGTTATATCATATCTAATATTTTCCAATATTTCTTCGAGTTGTTTCAATAATTCTAACCTTATATTATTAGAAATATGCTCATTTTCACATACCCTTGCGTAAATCATCTTTACAATATCTTCTCTCTCCATATTTAATTTACAATTTTTATTTTTTTCAAATCCTTCTATTAATGAATCCAAATCAATTCGAAATATATGAACCTCACTGTTAACATGGTTTCTAATTACCAGATTAATTATCTCTTCTTTTAATCTTATTATTTCTTTTTGTCGCTCTTTTCTTTGTTTAATCTCTTGATATAAAAAAAATGCTATTGCTAAAATTAAAGAAAGAATTGTAGCTGTATTTATAACAGAACTTGAGTTTATTATGTCGTTAAAAAATTTCATATGTTTAACCCTCTTAATATAATTTAACAAACATTAAACTATATTAATATTCGTTAAATGTAATTTTACCATAATTACCAGACATTTAATATTCTATTAATTTAAAATGTACTTTGTTCAAACAAGATTATATCAGGTTCGATTGAACATATTATTTTTAGTATACCTCTATTTTTCACATTTCAACTTCCAACACTCTGTTACGCATACCCAGCAATAATTACTTATTCTTCAAATATGAATCAATAATCTTAGCAACAACTTCACTTAAAACACAACTCATATTTAAAAAACCCCAATTATTCCAGCTGTATTCGTAATAATCAAAATTATATTCAATCATAAATTGTTCTATATACTTTTAACCTTCTTCTCTAAACTTTCATAATCTGTATGCGCTATATAGTTCCTTATTTGTATTAGTAATCTAACTAAATCCATTTCTTTACCCTCAAATTCTTTTGGCACATATCTAATTAAGTTTTTTTAATATTCCCGAAACTTTTTTTGAATAAAACTATAATTTTACATGCATATGGCCATATGCACCTCTCATCTCTTATAAGACTCATATATAGATTCTGCATCTCGACAAATATCAAACTAATATAATATCGTAACGAGCATTCTATGGTATCTGAAGGATCTGAGCAGGGCCTCTTAACGACATCAGACAATAGTATAGGGGGTTGGAGAACCTTTTCTTTTATTACACAAGTATATACGGACAGCCTTATGCCAGACTATTCCCCCCCTCTGATAAAATATTGATAATTTACTAGTCAACTTTTTTAATAGATTACGTTTCATGCGCCACATATAATAAAAACTAGTTCTAGATAGTTATTTATGACGTTCAAAAGTTAATCTATTAAGATCTGTAAAAAGCATTTTCTCAATTGATTTATCTTTTTAAATATAGATAAAAACAGCTATTAGCTAGAATGAAGAAGAATTTGGATCCTTTGACTACAATTATACGAAACGACATGCTGAAACTTAAGCCAATAAAACACATTATAAAAACATACTAAATAAGACTTTGCCTAAACAACAAAGTCTTTTTAGTATGTTTAAAATTAGAATATGGAACTTCTCTACTAAATTAATATATGTACAATAACATTTCAAAAATACCTTTTGTACGATTAAAAAAACAAAAATATTAACTAAACACCTATACTCTAATTGCTATTGGGTAACATGCTCTTCAATCCTATATTGTCTGTAAAACCCCTCCGCTTTCTCCATAAATTTTTTAACATCTCTATTTAATTTTTTGACATTATTCGGTATCACATAGTGAACTGATGAATTATCATAAAATACTAACTCGTCAATATCGGTTCTGCACTCTTTAATCCTTGATGATAGCGAATCATGAATTACATACGCTTGAACAATTTCATCTTTTATCGTTTGTGTATCACCTGTTTTTTCTTGATAAAGACTAATTGCATCACTCAATGTACGAATTGCTTCACTTAGATACGCGTTAGAAGAAACCTGAACTTGAAGTACTTTTGCTATATCACTGATCGTGTCAACTTCTTTCATTGCATCGTTCAGTTCCTTTGAATCTAATATTTGTTTTATTTTTTCTTGTTCTATTTTTAACTGTTGTAAATTCCCTTCTGATATTACATGCACGTGCTGTGCCTGCTCAATTTTCTTTTCTGCTTCTTCTAATTTTTGAGTGGCCTCTTTCATCTTCTCTTTTACTTTTTTATTGGCAGATTGAACATAAACGATTGCAATGGCACTAATAATACTAAGTAAGGTAAAAATCCCTCCAAAAATGCCAACAATCCATGAGATAACATTATATAATGCTGTAACCTCATTATCTCTATCCAAAATTTTATTTATATTACTTTGTATCCCAGATACTGTTTGTTGCAACTGATTCAAATCGACGTTTGCCATCTAAATCCCCCCTAATTTAATTACTAGGGTATTTTAGCATAATTCCCCTTAATAACAATACCATTCATAAATGGATCGAATAATATTTGATTTATTAGCAATAAAAGATACTCCTTTAGGAATACCTTTTATTGTTTGCATATTATTAACTATTGTAAAAAAATCTAGAATAAGTTGAATAAACCCCACCTTTTTCTAAGTAGGCTCACCATTATTCTCACTTATATTGCTTCTATATCTACTCTTTCCTCATCTATTGACCACATAAATTTTTTAACCTCTTCAAAAGAAACTTTATGTATTTCCACTGATGGCAATAATAAATCAAACTCAACATTCGTAATTCCATCTGCTTTCGTTAAACGAGGAAAACCATCCGTTACATGGTAAAACCACTCATTCTTTATTTCAAAATAAATAGGATTCTCAAATCCACCAAGCGGATAACCGTATGCTAATAATTTATCATGAAACCTTCCAAGAATTTCAGGTTCAGTTTTCAACTTTGCTTCTATCCGTTCAATCATGTCAATTACACTCTCACCGCTCACCTCTGAAGACTTAACTGTGACCACATGCAAAAAAAGATTTTTGTTAGTTGGCGGAGTTAATTGTTCCAATCCATTAATTCTAATAGTAACTGGATCTTTTCTCGTTGTTACTTTGGAATCCATATGACAGGAAGGAAAATGAAAATCTTGGGATTCTTTGAAGGGCCCTTGCCACCCTACAATAATCTCGTCTAAAGAGAGCTTCTCTTGAGCTAATTCAATGGCTCTTAGTTCTCCATAAAGACCCTTTTGTTTTTCAGGAGAAAGTGCTTTATCCCCATGATTTTTAAAAAATTCTTGCCATAAGTTAATCCGATTTATAGCATAAACTATCATCTTCTGCTCATCATTTATATGTTGCAAATAATGAAGCAAATCATCAGCTACTCGCAAAAATAAATCATCATTTTTTACACAGACACACGATAAAACAAGTGATAGTTTTGATCCTTCTGTAAAAGGGATCGTTCCCCAATCCAAACTAAACCCTTTACAGTTCGGTAGATTTCCCTTTAAATTATTCGCATTTTGCAGTTCTACAGCGAAATAAATTTCTTTTTTTAATCGATGATAATATAAGTAAAAATGATGGTACTTCGACTGTAATTTTCTTGAAATAATAGTTTCTGTTGGAGGTAATTTACTCTCGACATCTAACATTTTTTTTAACAAGCGTTCCATATAACCACTCCTTTTAGATTTAAATTGCATACATTTACAGCAATCAGCAGAATACAACTACTGTCATACTACATTCCCACCTAGTACTTGATTAAGATAATAAATTTCATTAACAAGGGATTCTCGCTCCCCATATTCCTGACAATACGGTAGGTTAAAGTGAAACCCAATCGGTGATTCAGTAATATACTTACCGTATTTATTTAACTGTTTATTGATAGGCTCAATACAGAAAGAATAAAGTATTAATTGTCCTCTGTTTCCTCTAAATTCTCTAACCTCTTCATCCGTATGTATCTCATTACCTAATATCGGATACTTTTTTTCTAATTTTGTTTTCTCAATATCTGTCAAACCTAATTTTAAATGCCGTCCTGTAAGTGCACGTCCCTGTGAAAGAATATAGTGAAGTTCTTCTCCCGTTTGAATAACTTCACACGAACGTTTAGCTGTTTTGGTTGGATACCCACCAATATTCCCATCTTCTCCTCCCCTAGATAATTTAGGAATTGCTACATCAAACTTCAGTGTACTTCCATATTCATTCATTATTTCTAGAAGATACTTTTGAAGAAGAGTTGGCTCACAAAAACGAGCATGGTGACTATACTTATATTTCATTAAAAAATCTATGACTAATTGTGTATCAATAGCATGCCAACTCGTTTGCTCAACATTAGTAGGTTCTCCTAGGAGTTCAATAAATTGATTTGTTACTTTTCGATTCTGCTCAGTAATTTCATCATCTGCCAAAAAAGCGGCAACATCCTTTGATTTTCCTGAATAATTAGAATTAACAGTGTATGCAGCTTTTTGACGATTTTTAGCAGTGGGTTTGTATAATTTTTTCTTACATGTATCTATATATAACCCAAACTGTTCAGGTGTACTTTTCTCCTTAGCCATAGCTTCTAATTGATTAGATAATGAAAAAAGAGCTTTTGCTGATTCTTGCAAGTCATTATCAATTTCTTGTGTTGTATATACTCTCACTAGATCTCGATATCCTTTTCGATAACCGTAAAAACGTCCACACTGGAGCATAGTGTCGTAATGTAATGAATTTCTTGCAAAGTAGGAACAACTCAACCCCTCAATAGTATACCCTCTACCTAAGATAGCTCCTCCCACACAGATAATTTTCAAAGCGTTCTCCGCCCTATGGAAATCTAGTTTATCATCACTTTCCCCATTAATTTTTCGTACTTCTTGCAACTCAGCAATGAATTGTTTGACTGCTGCCATAATATCAGAAAAAGTAAAATTCATATCATATTTGACCTTGGTTTTAAAAAGAGCCGTATCCAAGTTTTCCATCTTTTCAGATGTTACTACATAATCATCGTTCCACAATTCCTCAATAATTTTCCAAAACTGCGGAGTTTGTGATTCTTTTATTTTATGAATGTAATTTTGAATAGCCTGTGTTACTACACCGTGCGAACTGACTCTTGTGCTGATATGCACCATCATTGAATGGTGCTTTTCACCCTGTCCTCTCAAAATTCTTATAGCACCAGACAAAATAAAAGAATTAATTGCCTCCACTAAAGAAGGGTTTACACCATTCACTTTATAGTCCCAATTGTAAAGAGTATCCCCTTCTACAAATTGAGAAGAATCTAGTTTTTTTGTATGACGAACCAGCGGCATTCTCGGTACACTCTCACCTTTATAATTGACACCAAAAAACTCAAAAGGTCCCATGTAAGTTGGCGGTGATTTTAATAAATACATAAAATCACTAGGGAATAAATCATCTTTTTGCTTTGAATCTGAATATATATCTGCAAATGGTGTAGCTGTATATCCACATACCACTCGTTTATTGAATAGACCTAAAATGTCACGTACTAGCCCATTAATAGAGCTTCTTTCTCCTTTATTTTTATGACTATTAATAGTAGCATTATCTGACTCATCATTTAGAAGCAATAGTGAAAGTTTTTCGAGTTTTCCAGTTTCTTGATTAATTAGCGGTAGGGTTTCTAACCATCTTTTAATAGCACTTAATACATGACTATGTTTTTTTGATACAATTACTATTTGTTTGTTCCCTCGATAAACCGGCAAATGGGATACCCGTATTAAATTAAAATCTCCCCCTACTTCTCGAAATTTATTTTCTAATGCATTATCATTATCAAATTCCCATTGCTCTTTGATAATGTCTTGTTTTGTGTACATTTCGATATTACTCGGCTTAGAAAAGCAATTACCAATACCAATAGTATGACCCGTTAAACTATCAACCCCTACTACGTCCATCTCCATTCTTCTTTGTGTTTGATTACGTAAACTAGCAGGAACTCCTGATAAAACAATTATTATGTCATATCCAATATCAATTACTTTATTTATAACTCCTGAGTAATTTAACGTTTTTCCTGATTGTACATTTCCTACTACCAACCCCTTAATAAAAAACTCTTTTTCTTCTTTTGGGACTGGTATATTCATTACAATATTGTCTGTTTCTCTATCTATATCTTCAACTACTTCCATCGTCATATCTTCCTTAGTTTTTAGAAGATGTTCTTTATATGCATCCCAGTTATTCCATTTTAAATTAGCTTTCAACTCACTCATTTTTTTTCTTTTTGTTTGAATTGTTTTTTCATCATCTTTTGTAAGAAGTTCTCCCTCTTGTTGAATAGTTAAAAATGTATTTTGATGTACATTCTCTAATAACTCTCGCTCTATAAACGGAAATTCCTGGATAAAAATAGATTTTTTTTTGCCAATCAGCATACAATACGCTTCTATTACATCTCCTACAATCTCAATGACATTTTGTTGTGGAGTCCAGTCATCTATCATTGATAATCGCAAATTAAGAGTAGAGCGTAAATAGTTTATATGTTGTATTTCTATCTTGTCTTGATTCATACAATCTTCTCCTTTGTTGTGAAAAAGATAATTTTCTAAAAACATATGGCCGAATATGCTTAGAACATTACCTTTCAACTCTATTTGATTTCGACCTTTATAATTGTAATGTTTGCTATTCACCACCAAAATATACCAGCATTTTAAAATTAATAAAAAATTTATGGATAAAGCTAAACTTTTTATTAAAGGAACAGCGATTATGAACAAGTATTCATCTAACAAACCCTCTAATAAAAAATGTCCAATGCATGTTTAACTTTCTTATACATTGGACGAATAATAATGAATCAAAATACTTTTTACTTTACCATTACAAAACAGTTAAGGACATAATTTTGTGGTCACAAATGGTCACATTTCCTACAAAATCTCTTTTATTTTATCAACTGCATCTTCTTGCATTATTAGTAATGCATGCAAATAAGTGTCTAGTGTTATTTTGATGTTACTGTTCCCTAATCCTTCAAAAATCACCTTCTTACTGCTACCTAACTTTTTTAATGTCTTTACAAAGGGGACAGATTAATATAACATTAACTTTTTTATTTTTGTGATATTAATCTGTCCAAGCCGTTGCTTAAGCAATCTAAGCCATGCTAAGTATCAAGTGCGCTAAATACCCCATGTAAGATATGACACTTAGGGGGAGCTAGGAGCTTAAGAATGATAAAAGGAAGAAAGAGATAAAAAGGAAGAAAGAGATAAAAAGGAAGAAAGAGATAAAAAGGAAGGCACAAAAGTAAAGATTGAGCGTTATGGTACTTGTACCTCACAAAATAGATTTTGTGATAGAGGTGGATTCAACGACGGAGCCTTTGATGCATTAAAAGTCGGAATGAATCCAGAAGAAGTAACACTAAAATTAAACAGAAATGCAAAGGGTGCGAGCATAGAATATATTAAAGATAGATCAGGTAATTATGTAGAAGTAATCCAATACCATTTTGAAAGTGCTTGGTATTTCGTAGATGCCTCTTTTAAAGATGGGAAGCTATACTATGCTGAGAGAAATGAGATAAAAGCAAGCAACGACAAAAAAGAGGAACACCGTATACTAGATGGAAGAGAATAAAAATAAGTTATAAAAAAGTGCGCATAATGGAAATTAATAGAGTATTTAGTAGTGTCGATTCTTCCATTAATGCCTAATGCCTGTGTAATAGTAAAAAACTATATTATTTTAAAGTGAGCCCCGAAAACGGGACACCTATCAAAATACTTAAACCACCTGTTCCCTAAATTCTTTAAGGGATAGGTGGTTTAATTTTTCTTAAATTCGCACATAACCCTATTTTTCGAAGAGTAGCGGTTACTCTTCGATTAGAAAGACTCGACCTGAGAAGCCACCTCTTTCTTCTGTTTTCTTTTTACGGATTCTATTAATTTATTCCAGCGTTGCACCTTCGTGTTCTGCTAGGGGGTTGATTAGTTCTAGTAAATCGGATAATTCTTCGAGTTTGTGTTTTTTGTTTTTACTTCGAGGTATTCTGTTAGTCCTTCTTGGGTTTTCTCGCAGAGTTCCTCTATGTATTCATCTTCGTTTAGGATTCTTGTTGTGGGGGTTTTTTATTATTTGTGAGATTTTATTTCCGATTAGTTTGTTGTAGGTTGGCATGTAGGTTCCTTCCGTTTTGTTTCTCTTTTTTGAAAGATCATTTGCTTTGAAAATCGATAAACCAATCAAATACCACTTAATACCTACTCCAGATAATCATGATAAAATATTCAAATCATAAATTACACATCTATTTTCATTTCCACGTTAACATTAATCATAAAAGCTGCATCCCCAATAATTAGAGATGCAGCTCATAAAATTTTCTATTATTAGAGACTCGATTGCAACTCATGCACCTTAATATTTTGATTTACTAAATCATAAATTAGATCAGCAATTTTAGATGAGCGATCTTTAATCGCATCTTTATCAAAATGTCCTTTTTTATTCGGAGTATACTTCGTTTCCTTTTCATTTACTAGAGTAACAAACTTTGTATTTCTCCCACCCTTTGTTGTTGAAAGCAAATCCTTAGCAATGCTTTGAGTGACTATAAAATCTTGATCTGAATATAATTTAATCTTATCCTCAAATTTTTTATTTCCCGCACTCGCGTTTTCATTATTAAACAATAGCGTTAAATTTCCGATAAGGTTTTTATGATTTTTAAAATCCTCTACTGAAAGAAAACCTGCATCAGAAATATCCTTATCAAAATTTACCTCTCTTGATAAAATATGCTCAACTGTAATTCTTTGTTTTTTTGGAGTCATAACTACCTTACTATTATTATGAAAATATAATTCAATAAACTTTAAAATTACAGACGCCTTGTTAGATAAAGCTCCATTTGCATTTTCAAGTTGTTTCAATGGTAATATTTGTTTAATATCTGTCGACTTACTTAAAATGATTTTTTTCGCTTCGACACCAAGGTCTTGATAAGCAATATCGATTTCCTTTCCTTGTTCAAGTCCTGAATAATACTTTTGTAAAATTGCTGGAAGAATACTTTCAATAAAATTCATTTGTGTAAATGTAAATAAAACAGAAGCTCCAAGCCTTACACCAAGGTCTAATACTTGTTCCTTCGTTTTTTGATCTGCTTGATAAAAAGGAATTAACAATGAATGTAATTGCTTGATATTAAAAAGTTTAAATATAATAAACATATTATAATCATTTAAAAAAGATTCGTACTTTCCTTCTTCTATTTCAGAATATATTTTAGAAACATATTTCAGATCCTTTACTAAATTAAATATTTCATTACTATTAAGATTTTTATTTTCAAAATAATCGTATACACGATCTTTTTTTATATTTTCTGCATACTTACCAATAATATAATGTTTCAAAAAAGTTGAGGAAGATATTTTCTTTTTAGGGCTTAATTGAAGATTAGAAATAAATTCATTCCAGTCATTATTAAACTCCTCTACGTCACCTTGTTTATTTGTACCTTTAGATATAATTTTAAGAAATAAATTTTTCACTAAATCTAGTGGCTCTAAACTTCTTCCTCTATCATTAAGAACCTCGAATAGTTGAAATGCTTTATTATAACTAGTTGATACCGTTACAATAAAATAGATGCGACTTTTAAAATAAGAAATAAAGTTTTTAAACTGTTCATCACTTAACTCTTCTAGATAGTCTTTAGCCGTGGTATAGACTTCCTCAATTTTGGAGTCTGACTCTAATCCTACTTCGTATGCTTTGTTATAAAGTATATTTTTATAGACTTTACCGAAGTTCAATGCCGGGTCATGTATTAATTTACAATCCTTAATTTCATCCTCGTTATCTAAAATCGCATAAGATTGGACAATATCATTTAATTTCATCTGCCATTTTGAAATTTCTTTCATATTTTGTGTTGTAGCCATTTGGGTAGCTATTTTATTCCCAATGATCTCTTCTAATGCTTTACAAATTAATGTTGTTGTTGTAAGACGTTGTTGTCCATCAACTACAAGATAACGGTCAGTGTCTCTTGGTTTTATTAAAACTATATTTCCCAATAAATATCCTTCTAAGTCATCTTCACTTAACATAAAACCATCGGTATCTTCTGAGAGATCTTCTAATAGTTGTTGCACTTCTTCTTTTCCCCATACAAAATCCCTTTGAAAATCAGGTATCAAAAACTTATACGAGTCATCCGATAAAAAAGATTTAATATTTAATAGTTCTGAACTAATACCATTTTTAATCATAATTATGTCCTCCAAATCGCTAGGGATTCCCCTAAAAAAGCTCATTAATGTATGTAACTGCTAATCTTAATTATATTCTATCTCTAGATTCAAGGAAGCCCCTTTTAGACCTAACCTCAACCATATTAATTTTAGGCTTTCCATTTTTATATTTCCTTATCAAAGAAAAAATAGTTGACTACTAACCACCTCACATATTCCTTTAAACATCATTTTATTAATATAAGTATCACTACAATACTATCAAACACTATTTGTTTAATAGAACTTTAAGTTCTTCAATGGTTAATACTTCATCTTTTTTTCTATGTACCATTCGATGACAGTTTGCACACAAAGGAACTAAATCTCTTTCTGGATCAATTAGAACTGCTTCTTCAAGCATGCTCAATGGTTTAATATGATGAATTTCTATAAAGCCTTCTCCTCGTTCTCCATATACTTCCTCAAAGTTGAAACCACAAGCACAGCAATTCAAGCCATGTATCTCAATGGCTTTCACTCTATTTTCACTGTTACGTTCATATTTATTCATGTGATATGGAACCTTTGTTCCTTCAAGCCTAGCTCCCTCTTCTACCTCTTGAGATTCAATATCAGATTTCACCTTCTCATATAATTCCCTTAAGTTTTCACTGTCTTTCATTTCATTTGAATAATGATTATACTCTCTAACTCTATTACTTGAATCCAATGGAGGTAAAACATAAGTATCTTCATTATTTCCCTCGTTATCTATAAATGATTGAGAAAAACTTAATTCAATCTGTTCGCGTTCTGATTCCAAAATATTTACCGCAAAGTCTTTTCTCGTCCTACCATTTAACTTTTGATGTACAAATTGTTTCAATAATTCATTATTAGTTGTAACAAAACCTAGCTTTCTTAACTCTTTTTCGGTGACTCTTCCATCAAGTCCAGCTATAGCAGGCTTATCAACATAAATATGCCCTTTCATCTCTTGATAGCCAATAAATTTACTCGGTGCTAAAAGCCCTTCGTTATGTAAATAGTACCACTGTTGAAATGACTTTAATTCTTTCTCTAGTTCTTCCATCTCAGTGAGATCTTTTTCGAATTGCTTCATATTCCCTTTAACTTGCTCTAACGATTCAATAAGAGGAAACCTTGTTGATATATCATCATTATTAACAGGGTATCTGTTATACCACATTTGCTTTAAATAACTCTTATGTTTTTCTTCCACAAGATAATTAGTATTTTGTTTTAATCGCAATATCTTTAAATCGTTTAACTTAGTATGGTTTATTAACTCCATTCTATTTATACCTTTTTTCACATCCACTTCTAGTACTTTAAGCTTAACAGCTTGTTTTAATTTATCACCCAGTTCTTCATACAAATGAGCGGCGGGTTCTCCATCATTTTTATAAATTTCCGGCAGCGTAATTACTACCGCTCGTGCTATAATACCCCCAGTTCCCTTACTTCCCCCATCTGAACGCCAAATAAATACCTCATCGTTTATTTGAACATGCTTAACTAAACTCTCTTGCCTAATAGACCACCAAATTATTTCATTTCCTAATACATAATCATCTACATTAAAACGTTTCGGATTACCTTGGAATATCCAGGTGTTCATATACTATCTCTCTCCTTATAATAAATCCTAACCAAAGAATTCTTCTTCATTTACTAAACTAAACAATAGAAAAAACAATCCTATATCCTTCAAATTCTAGACTCATAGCAATTTTATTTGTAAAATATTTATATTAATAACATTATATATTATAAATTTCAATTTAAGATATCTGTAACCCATATATTTTCGATTTATCATTTCGAAAATGTATAATTACATTATTTGTTCCTATCTACTTAAAAGTAATTCTAGAGCACTCACATAACCAAAAGGATGTGTACAATGAAAAAGAAGCCAATCCCAAAAACTATCGGAGACAACCACGTAAAATCAGTACAACAAGCTTTATTAGACTCATTAAACTCCTTATCTATCAATAATTATTCTCAGACAACAAAGGAAACAGTTACTTTTATTCAAGGTTTATATCCAAACATTGATTCAGTCACTTCAAAGTTCGATGATCCACATCCGGATCGTACCAATGATCTTACGCTATATTTAAAAGATGGATCGATCACCTATATAAATTTATTCTACATAAAAAAGGGTGGGAAAATTCAGCCTAAAAACCCTGGAGCAAAGAGCTTTTTAACAAAATACTTTTTATCCGAAGACATGCAAATTATTTTTAATAACAAATTTGAAAAATACTACTTAGAATTCTTAAAAGAATTAGTTGAACACAATGAGGGTACACATTACATTACGGATAAAAAGGAATTAAAAAAACTGGTTCAAGACTATTTTCCAAAATTCACAAACGACATTAATGAATACAGAGGACGCTTTCTCTTTAATTTACGGGAAACATGTTTCTCTCTACTTCAAAAGTTTCACAGTCAAGCAAATATAGGTTTTTCCCATGCATTTAACTTCTTCTTTATGGTTGATGCTGTCAATATTATTACGCGATATGGAAAAGAAGATGATGACGTTCAAGTTGAAGAATTCTGTCCACCACACCCTACTTTTAAAGATATTGAATTATATAAAATAGGAAAGGATTCAGTAGGTATTAAATTCGGTGAAGTAGCACTAACTTTACGTTTTAAATTCGAAAGCAAACCTAAATCATCTATAAAACTTGCGACTAGTTATCATGAGTTCCCAGAAAAACAAGATATAAGAGATACCAACAACGATACCATCAAAAAAATGGAAAAATTATTAAATAACCATGAGTATATCAAAACGTCAAATATTAGTAATGCAATAGGGAAATGTCACGAAGCTTGTTCATACTATTATTTTTTAAAGGCGTTTCCTGATATTATCCAAGTAGATTCAACTCAATGTACTGATTTAATGGATACATATTATTCTGCTATAGAACCAAAAACACTAAAAAAACTCTTTGATTCAACTTCAACAATAGTACAGGCTATTACAGAAAAGTTACGCCAAAAACATACCGATTACACTATAGAAAGCATCGAATTAATTCCAGATGCATATATCGGTGATAGACTTGATACCGGTGATCTTCAGTTAATTTTAAAAGTGAACAATGAAATTATTGTTGAAAATATTTCTCTAAAAGCTCTATCTAAAAAGAATAGCAAGATTACTACAAAAAACCCTGGGATCGGGACAATTTTAGGTCCTACATATTTTAACGTAGGAAGTATGGAATCTATTGTAAATGAGGTGAAATCTACCTTTAACACTGGAAGTTTAAATCATAGAGATAGTTTAGAAAAGCTTTCTTATGAACTAGGAAAGCAATTAGAAAAAGCCAATCAAGAACAACTCCGAACAGGTACTGGAAATTTATTAGGAAAAGCAATGATGGCTATTACAATTTACAACGAGGGAGTTAGTCTTTGCAAAGAACATTCAGAGATCAATAGTGCGATAAAAGTTAAAATCAACACGCCTACTACCATTCAAAACACCATATTATGGAGCAATGACCAAGAAACAATTAGCTTGCGCATGAAATTCAGTAAAGGACAACACTATGGATGGTCTTCTGTTAAATTAACTTCCGAATACCAATTAAACATTAAGTAGGTAAAAATTATTAAAACGCTAAATAAGTAAGACTTAAAAGTACACTTACATATCCAAGGCATTCTATGGTAAAAATATGATCATAATATTTTTACCATAGGATACACCTTTGAAATACAAACAAGTATTAAATATTCTTTATCAATTTCATAAAATCCATTCCTAAATTTCACAACATTGATAGAATATTACACCCTGCCCTACGGAAATATTACATAATAATCTGCATACTGGCCTTTTCCGGCTTAAAGTGTTAAAATAAACAAGTAATTATCGGAGGTGCTTGTATGAAAATCGAAGAACGAGGTAGGGCAAAATACCGTCCGTTAAAAGATTATGATATTGAACAAGTAAAAAATTTACTAATAGAGAAAATCCAAGAAGAGCAAGAAAATACGCATGGATTACCAGAAGAAGATACGGAAGCAAATATAAATTTCAACCCTAATAAGCTTAATCTTGTAAGTTTATTTTCAGGCTGTGGTGGTCTAGATCTCGGTGCTGAATTATCTGGCTTAGATGCGACGATAGGTAATATAAAAACAAATAACATATTATCCTCTCGTGAAGCTTTTGATAAAAACCGACATCAAAGTGTATTTCATACAATTTATTCTGTTGATATGTTTAAGGAAGCAAATCAAACATATAGATTAAATTTCCCACAAACAGTTATTCAGAATCAAAAAGATATTCGTAAAATTAAAACTTTCCCAAAATGCGATATCGTATTAGGTGGCTTTCCATGCCCAGGATTCAGTGAAGCTGGTCCAAGACTAATTGATGACGAAAGAAATTTTTTATATATCCATTTCATTCGATGTCTGCTACAAACAAAACCTGCTTTCTTTATTGCTGAGAATGTTAAAGGCATGTTAACCCTAGGAAAAGGTGAAGTCATTAAACAAATTATTCAAGACTTCGAATCCGCTGGCTACAATGTTAAGTTTCAGCTTGTCAATTCACGAGATTATGGTGTCCCACAACTTAGAGAACGAGTATTCATTGTCGGCGTAAGAAAAGGGCTTGATTTCGAATATAAATTCCCAGAGCCAACACATGGTATTGGAAAAGATAAAAAAACCTATATAACGTTAAAAGACGCTATCGGTGATTTAGAATCCAATCCTGGATCTTACTATGAAGGAAGCTTTTCATCGATATATCTGTCTCGAAATCGAAAAAAACAGTGGAACGAACAAAGTTTTACTATACAAGCTTCTGGAAGACAGGCTCCCTTACACCCTAGCGGCGAACCTATGCAAAAGATCGGAACGGATAAATGGGAATTACCAGGCGATGAAGGATCTCATAGAAGACTGTCTGTGAAAGAGATTGCACGCATACAAACATTCCCTGACTGGTTTGTATTTTCTGATGGCAACAATTTATCCATTAGTAAAAATGGAAAGTTAGACAAAATATATAAACAAATTGGGAATGCTGTACCTGTTGAACTCGCGAGAGTAATCGCACGTCCTATTGCTGAATGGAGCTTGAACAACATGGAAAAAATAAATAACAATAGATTAAACTCACAGCAATTGGAACTATTCGAGACACTTAATGTATAACTACTAGTGTAATACTCAAGCTAAGTTAAAACAAAATTAACTTTTTAAGAGAGTTGCAAATATACAAGGTGGAGAACTACTTTTATGAAATATAACCTAAAAGTAGTTCTCCACCTTTTTATTTGTCCATTCATTTTCCATTTATACTCCATCCCACTATAGGTAAATAAAATAATACTTAATTCCTTTTCACCATACCCCCATACCACCCATAACTCTCCTCAAAAAAACTCCTACTCTCCCCACTATCCTTATAAAAACCCTCCCAACCCCTCTCCCTCAAAACCCCCTTCCAACTATCACTCTCCACCATCCTCTTAATAATACTATCCCAATAAGCAACCTCTTCCTCCGTCATATCTTTCGGTCCCATAATACCTTTCCAGTGCTGAAATACAACATCAATCCCTTGTTCTTTCCAAGTCGGAATGTCCGGTAGTCGGTCTAGTCGTTTTTCTGAGGATACGGCTAGTATTTTTATTTTGCCGGCTTTGTATTGTTTTTCGGCTTCGGATAGGGTCATGGTTGCGGCGCCTATTTGTTTGTTCGTTAGGGCGTTTATGATTTTTTCTTTGTTTTCGTAGACGAAGAATTGTAGTTCGGCAGGGTTTATGCCGAATGCTTTACTTACTTGTACGAAGGATAGGTGATCGTCGTTTCCTAGGCCGGGGGCAACGCCGATTTTGAAGTTTTTCTTGTCTTGTTTTAGTTGTTCCATTAGTTCGTTTGCGTTTTCTATATTTGAGTCTTTTGATACGACAACGACTTCCCAATCTGATGCGAGTGTTGCGAGCGGTGTGAAGTCTTTATATGTTAGTTTACTGTGGCCTAGTAGGTTGTTCGTTATGAGTAAGCTTGAGTTAATCGCCAGTACGTGTCCGCCTTTTTGTTTCGTATATTTCCATCCGACATCACCGCTGCCACCAACTTTGTTTGTGACTGTGATTGGTTTTGTGAAGATTTTTTCTTCTGTCAGCGTTTTTTGCATCGCTCGTGCTGTTAAGTCCCATCCCGCTCCTTGAACGTTTGGCGCAACGATTTCTACTTCTTCTATGTTCACTTTATTCGTGTGCGTTTTTTCTACAGAACAACCAGCTATTACTCCTGTCATGATCCATATACATAGTAATAATCGTTTTTTCATAATCCTCGTCCTATTCGATACTTTCGCTCTGGTCGTCCGATAATGCCATATGTGTACTCTACTGTGCATTCATTTGTCGCTACTAAGTATTCTAAATATCTTCTTGCGGTTGTTCTGGAGGCTCCCATTTGTTCTCCCATTTCTTCTATTGTAATTCCCTCTTCGAATCCTTTTATAATCCCTTTCACTTTTTGCAATGTTAACGGATCCACACCTGTCGGTAAGTTTTTTATGTCTTGTGTTTGCGAAGTACCGAAGAAGTTATCGATTAGTGCTTGATTTACTTCATTGTTACTATGTAATAATTGCTTCTTTCTTTTATAGTCTTCAATTGTGCGGACAAATTTTTCTAACGTGACCGGTTTTATAAGGTAGTTGTTTACGCCGTTTCGAATTGCCTTTTCTAACATATGGTTTTCATTCGCCGCTGTAACCATAATGACGTCAACGTTTGGAAAGTCAGCATGAATTTTCGGCAATAAGTCTGTTCCGATTCCGTCTGGTAAATAGTTATCTAATAGAAGTAAATCGATTTCTTCCTTTTGTAGTAGTTCCATCGTTTCTTTTGCGTTCAATGCTTTTCCGATCACTTTTACGTCCTTTATTTTTGATAAAAACTCCTCTTGAATTTGCGCTACGCGGAAATCATCTTCTGCAATTGCAACCTTCAACATATGCCCATCCCCCTGTTTGTCATGTACTTTCTCTCAATGTTTTTGGAAGGTAAATTGTAAAAATAGCTCCCCCATTTTTCTCGTTTTGAATTTCAATTGTTCCTTGTAGTAGATCTACCATTTCTTTCACGTTTGCTAGCCCGTAACCACGATCATTTCCTTTCGTTGAAAACCCTTTTTGAAAAATGGTCGTGATTTTTTCTGCCGGTATCCCTGCTCCACTATCTATCACTTCAAACACAATATCGTGTCCAATATCCGTAACAAAGAAGGAAACATTCTTTTCCTCTTGCCCATTCACCGCTTCAAACGCATTATCAATAATGTTTCCAAGGATCGTAATAAGGTGCGAAACTTTTATATGGTCTGGTAACGGTTGAAGCGCACTATCGCCTTCAATATGAAAATCAATTTTCTTCTCAGATGCTGTTCCGATTTTTCCTAATAAAATAGCTTGTACTTTCGCATCGTGAATTTGATGAAATAAAATATGGTTTTGGCTTTGATGAATATTAGATTCTTGTTGAATAAATTCAATCGCTTCTTTGTAATGTCCTAACTGGAGTAATCCTGATAAGACGAAAAGTTTATTTGTAAATTCATGTGTTTGAGCACGTAAGTCCTCGGAATACTTTCTTACCTCAGATATCGTATTCACTAAGTTTTGTAGTTCTGTTTTATCTCTAAAACTACATACAACTCCAACTGTACTATTATTTTCAAGTATCGGTGTCATGTTTAAAATAAACACTTTATCTTGAAACGCGATTTCTTGATCGTTTTCTAGCACTCTTTCCATATTAAAGTCCGGTAAAACTTTTGAAATGTGCTGCTGCATATAGTCATCACTTACATGCAGCATCTCTTCTGCCGACGTGTTCATCATTGTAATAAAACCATTTTGATCAATAGCGATAATTCCTTCTTTTATAGATAGTAGTATTGCGCTTCGTTCCCGGTATAACGCTGCAATTTCATTCGGCTCTAAACCGAGTGTATCTTTACGAATGCTACGTGCTAAAAGAATGCCACCAACAATTCCAGCTAGTAATACAGCTAAGGAGAAGAGTATGATTTCTTTCGTTCTGCTCAGTATGTTAGATTCAATACCTTTTATTAAAAACTCTACTGTCACAACGCCTACAACTTGATCGTAGTCTCCGTTATGAACAATAATGGGTGCTTTCGCCATTAAAGCCGGACCACTTACTCCCTTTCCTTCGAGCGTATAATAGCCACCAAAAGTGAGTGCTTCATAGTTATATGGATTGTTACTTTTTGTTCCAATCAACTCAGAATTAGAATGGGAATACATAACCCCATAGCGATCTTCTATAATTACATAATCTGCACCAGCTTGCTCGCGAACTTGTTCCGCAATGGATTGAATAGTACTTTTATGCTCGTTATATTGAAAAGCATCTTTTATAGCTGGCATAAAAGAAAGTGACTTCGCCGTTTGCAGTGCTAACTGCTCCACTTGCCGCTTCGTATCAACGGACTGAATGTAAACAAATATTCCTGCTAACAGAAGAACGACAAATAAAATTAACGTAATAATTAAGCTTACTATTTTCGTTTGTAATGACACTTTACGTGATTTCTTCATGCTTCATATCCTTTGATAAAATATTCAAAACTATCAATCTCCTTTTTCTATTATTATGACAAAACTGAAAATGAATCAACTATTTAAAATACCCATGTACATAAAGTACAAAAAGAATAAAATTGTCATAATATTGAGATTTTAATTCAAAGACAGTACAATTCAACTACATTGAACACGCTTTCATATATACTTTTTATTTATAAGCAAGAGGAGGAATTATTATGGCTCAAGCAAAATCTAACCGAGTCGCCGGCAATATCTTCAAAGGTTCCGTCGGCAATTTAATTGAATGGTACGACTGGTACGTTTACTCTGCTTTCGCTGTTTACTTCTCAGCAGAGTTCTTTCCTAAAGGCGATCCAACGAGCCAATTACTGAACACAGCAGCTATTTTCGCAGTCGGATTTTTAATGCGCCCTATCGGAAGTTTATTAATGGGACGCTATGCAGATCGGCACGGTCGCCGGGCAGCATTAACGCTTTCCATTACAGTTATGGCCGGTGGTTCTTTAATTATCGCCTGTACACCTAGTTACGAAAGCATCGGTATTATGGCGCCAATTATTTTAGTTCTTGCTCGTTTACTTCAAGGGTTATCACTTGGCGGAGAGTATGGAACTTCCGCAACATATTTATCTGAGATGGCTAGTAGTGGACGCCGTGGTTTTTATTCAAGTTTTCAATATGTAACGCTCGTTGCTGGACAGATGGTTGCGTTAGGTGTTCAAATTGTTCTTCAGCAATTACTAAGCGAACCAGATATGAAAGCTTGGGGATGGCGTATTCCATTCATTATTGGTGCGATGGGAGCAGTAGCTGTATTATGGCTTCGACGTACAATGGATGAATCAGAGCAGTTCTCAAATATGGAATCGAAAAACCGCGAAAGCGCAGGAACCGTTCGCGCTCTTATGAAACACCCGAAAGCAGTATTAACAGTAGTCGGCCTAACACTAGGAGGCACTGTTGCATTCTATACGTACACAACATATTTACAAAAATTCATGGTAAACACAGTCGGTCTTCCGAAAGAAATTGTAAGCTGGATTAATTTTGTCGCACTTCTTATTTTCGTAGTACTTCAACCAATTGCTGGGCTATTATCCGATAAAATCGGACGACGCCCACTATTAATGGCTTTCGGTATTCTCGGAACTTTACTAACAGCGCCGATCTTCTTCTTTATGGAAAAAACGACAGAACCAATCGTAGCATTCTTACTCATGATGGTCGGCCTCATTATCGTTACTGGTTACACTTCCATTAACGCAATTGTAAAAGCCGAACTCTTCCCAACCGAAATTCGCGCACTTGGCGTAGGTTTACCATATGCACTAACCGTTGCGATATTTGGCGGAACAGCCGAGTTCATCGCATTATGGCTAAAGAGTATTGGAATGGAATCACTATTTTACTTCTACGTAGCTGGATGTATCGCAATAAGCTTTATTACGTATTGGCGTATGGATGAGTCATCGAAGACTTCGCAGATTGAGGCGGAGCTTAATGGTGGAGATAAACTAGCTAATAATAAATCTAGTTAAAATTATGTATTCTATGTTCTTCGTTTAACTGAACTCGATTTGCTTTATCTAAAAAAGCATAATTCATTAATATACAATTTAAAAACCTCTACTTATATGTAGAGGTTTTTGTATGACGAAAAAACACGTAGTTCCATCGTTATTTTACAAACCCCAAATTCTTCCTCATCTTAAAGTGGAACAAATTTATCCCTTAGAGTGTCTAATAAGTGTATTTCTAATATTAGTTGTCCAGATTGGATACAACATATCCCGTTTGCCATCTATTTTTATGTATTACAAAAAAAAGAAAGGACTTATTATCCCACAAAGTGAAAAATATGCATCGTAATACTACTGTTACGTATTACAAGTTTAATACTTTCACAGGTGAACCATTACAAGTGGAAACAAAAAAGAAACAGCCCAAACCGTGACTTATCAATCATATAAACGTTTTGGATGTCCTTTAACCTGTGAAATTTTAGCTGCAGTAGTATTGTTACCCTATGCCATCTTTAATTGCATTGGTATTTAGAATACCTAGACAAAATCCATATATTCTTGAAAGAGGTTGAAAATTTATGTTCGTTTTAAACAAGTTCTTTAACATTTTACATTACAAAAAGATTGTGCCTGTAGTATTACTTTCATGTGTATCACTTATAGGCTGTTCCAATAGTAACACTCAATCTGAACCAACTAAACAAACGAATCAGGCTAATCAAATTAAACAAGAAAATACAGGTAATCAATCTTTCGCTAAACTTGAAAAAGGATATGATGCTAAGCTTGGTATTTATGCACTGGACACAGGTACGAATCAAACTGTTGCTTATCATTCAGATGATCGTTTTGCATTTGCATCTACATCTAAATCATTAGCTGTGGGCGCTCTTTTACGTAAGAACTCATTAGAAGCTCTTGATCAAAGGATTACGTATACTCATGAAGATCTTTCTAATTATAATCCAATTACTGAAAAGCATGTTGATACGGGAATGACGTTAAAAGAACTTGCAGATGCTTCTGTTCGATATAGTGACAGCACAGCACATAATTTAATTCTTAAACAGTTAGGGGGGCCCTCTGAATTTGAAAAAATCTTGAGAGAAATGGGAGATACTGTTACTACTTCAGAACGATTTGAACCTGAATTAAATGAAGTGCATCCAGGAGAAACACATGATACCAGTACACCACAAGCGATAGCTAAGACACTTCAATCATTTACATTAGGAACTGCACTTCCAATAGAAAAACGTGAACTATTAGTAGATTGGATGAAGAGAAATACAACTGGAGATAAATTGATTCGCGCTGGCGTACCAAAAGGATGGGAAGTAGCTGATAAAACAGGCGCGGGATCTTACGGAACAAGAAATGATATCGCAATTATTTGGCCACCAAATAAAAAGCCGATTGTTCTTGCTATACTTTCTAATCATGATAAAGAAGATGCTAAATACGATGATAAACTTATTGCAGACGCAACCAAGGTCGTGTTAAATACCTTAAAAGCTACGGAATAAATGATAATAGGTTAAAAGTTTTCTATTTTAGGCGGGTGTTTTCATCAACTAAAAATTTAATAGTGTCCCAAAAACGAAATTTGCTGCTAACTTGTAATAAAAAGCTCATTTTTATTGTTTGGGGATAAATCGTTCTTTAAGCTTGATGGCGATTTGGTGCTATCCCTAAAACATCTGGACTTTAATAGCCAACTAAAAAATGCAAACAAAAAGACCTTTAATCAGTCGTTTTGTTTGCATTTCCTTTTTCTAAAACCACAGAAAAGATAAGTACTATAGTTAACACCATAATAAACCTTACTTCACTTCCATCACTTACAAAAAATGAATACAAAGTATAAATTAAAACTAATATTCCATAAATAACTTTGTGCAATGAACTTCCCCCTTTTTGCCGTATATATTTTAGTGTAAAAATTTAATTCAAGCCCTATATCAAAGTGAAAATAAAAAGCACCTGTGATATACACAAAGTGCTTTTCTCTTGTCAATTTATCTATTTTCTTTTTATAACTCAAATTTCTTCGAATCGTACTTTTCTAGAGTTTGCTGTAATTCATTTTTTTCATATGGAATATGTTTATCTGTCTGTACATCCTCAACATTTTCTCCACCTGTTAATAATCTCCTGTACTTAAAAGAGTGCCCTGTTAATACTGTTGTAATCATTTTGTATTGCCCTCCTTTTGTTTGATTACTTGTATCATAAAACAAGTATCTGAAGTTGATATGTAGTCTATCTAGAGTGTATGTAAATTTAAAAAATCTCTAATAAAATGTTTATGTTGTAACGTTACCACCAAAACTAGTGCTTCCAACACCATGATTTGAAGAGACAGTAACCCCTATTCTAGCCTCAATTCCTCCTATAGTTCTATATTGAGTAAAACTAGTTAATCCCTACAATATAAAAAGAGCACCCCTTTTTGATATGATCCCCTTATAGTAGACAGGAAAAAGAAAGCACATTAACCTGTTTACTATGGAGGGGATTTTTTCATGGGAAAAATTAGAGTCACTTACGATGTAGAATTTAAGAAACAAGCTATAGATTTATACTTAAAAGAAGGCATGAGCTATAAAACCATTGCGAAAGAATTAGGTATTCATCACTCGGTTGTAAGTCGTTGGGTGAAACACTTTGAAGCTGAAGGAATCAAAGGACTAGAAGAAAAACGCGGTAAAGCGAAAGGACCAGGTTTAGGTAGACCAAGGGTTAGACCCGAAGATCCTGAAGCTAAGATCAGACGATTAGAAGCGGAAAATGAAATGTTAAAAAAGCTCTTAGGGATGTAAAAGGAGGAATGAAAGTCGTATCCAAAATAAAAAAATTCGAAGTCATCCATGAAATGACAAAAACAGGTTATACAGTGACCATTCTATGCGATATTGCTGGTGTAACCAGAAGTGGATACTACAAATGGCTAAAACGGCATACGACGCCTTCTAAAAAACAATCAGAGGATATCGAAATTAAGAAAAAGATATTGGAGTGTCATAAAAAATTAAGAGGAATTTATGGATATAGAAGAATACAAGTGTGGCTGAAAGCCACATATAACCTTCATTTGAACCATAAGCACATCCAAAGATTGATGAGTGAACTAGGTATCAAAGCCGTAATTAGGAAAAAACGACCTTATTACGGAAAAAAAGAAGCTTATGTGATTTCAGAGAACCATCTAAATAGGGAGTTTCAGGCTTCAAAACCGAATGAGAAATGGGTAACCGATATTACCTATTTGATTTTCAATGGACAGCGCTTGTACTTATCCGCTATTAAGGATTTATACAATAATGAAATTGTTGCCTATGAAACCAGTCGTAGAAACGACTTAAAGCTTGTGTTAGATACGCTTAAAAAGGCAAAGAAAAAACGAAATGTGAAGGGAATCCTCTTACATAGTGATCAAGGATCCCAGTATACATCTCGTCAATATAATCAATTACTTAAAAAATATCAGATGAAGGCAAGTATGTCTCGAAGAGGCAACTGTTGGGATAATGCTTGTATGGAAAACTTCTTCAGTCACTTTAAGGCAGAGTGTTTTCATTTATACTCCTTCCGTAAAGCGAATGAGGTCAAACTTGCCGTGCGTAAATATATGCACTTTTATAATCATCAAAGATTTCAAAAGAAATTAAATAACCTGAGTCCATATAAATATAGAACTCAGGTTGCTTAGTTGCGCTTTTTAAATACTGTCTACTTGACAGGGGGCACTGCATTTGGATGCTCTTCGTTATAACTATATAGTATTTAATTTCCTTCTTTTGTTGGTACCATTTTTCCTTCTTGAGAGTCTGTGCCCTCTGTTCTTTCAACAGTTTTTGCATGCTCTGGTTTTTCAGGGGCTCCCATTTCAAATCCAGATTGAGAATCTGTACCTTCTTTTGTTGGTACCATTTTTCCTTCTTGAGAGTCTGTACCTTCTGTTCTTTCAACAGTTTTTGCATGTTCTGGTTTTTCAGGGGCTCCCATTTCAAATCCAGGTTGAGAATCTGTACCTTCTTTTGTTGGCACCATTTTTCCTTCTTGAGAACCTGTACCTTCTGTTCTTTCAACAGTTTTTGCGTCTCCTTTAGGAGTTGCTGGCACTGCATCTTTAGGTAAATCAAAGTTTTGTGAGAAAGATGTTGTTCCATCTGCACTTTGTGTAATTACTTGATTTGAACTATTTTCATTTGACTTTAAATTGTCCATTTTCGCATCATCTGCACCTACTGCGCCTCCCGCTACCAATCCTGTACTTAAAAGTGCTCCTGCTAATAATGTTTTAATCATTTTTCATTACCTCCTGTTTATTTGTAATATTCATCAAAAAAGTATCTAGAGTTAATGTTTTAGTCATTATCTTTATCTACTTGCTTTTTGATTACATTTAGCATAAGACAAGAATCTATAGTTGATATGGACTGTATCTGGAGATTATGTAAAGAAAAATAGATGATCAATTGTATATCCTAATGGATGCTTAGACAAGATTGAAACTTTATATGAGCTTGAACAATTGAGTTCCCCTTTGTTTTTGGGTGTGAGGTTTTTAACTGGAGTGAGGTGAGGGACTAACCTTTTCTAATATGAAAGCAAACTTTTTATTATTAGTTTACATTCAAAACACTGTAAATAAAGATATTAAAAATCCGTGAACAAAAAACAACATCTCATTGATGTCCAATCCATCCGTAGCAAAAAACAAATCGAAGATATGAAGTGGGCTCTTAAACGTCATTGCTCCAAACGAGATTATATTCTGTTCCTATCTACTCCCTCTCATAATTAAGTATGAGAATTATTCATTTTTAACCATTAAATTTTATAAAAAAATCCTCTATGAATGATAATTCATAGAGGGTAACATAACACACAATTATCAATATTTTTATTTATCTTCTATATTTTTAAGATAATTCGCTAAACGAATCTTGTCATTTTCATTATCGGGAGTAATACCAAGATATTTGTATTTCCATATTATCTCCCTTTCTGTAGGATTATGTTCAGGCGATAGCACATCTGTATAATCATATTCTATTTTGAATTTTCCTGAATCATGTAGAATTAATGTTAAGTTTGTCCATAATTCTTGTTCGTTTTTCTTAAATTCTTCACGTAATTTCTCTAATGCGTCGTATAGTTGGAATAATAAGTCATCATAAATTCCCTCATCTACATCATATACTTTTGGGATATTATTCGAATAAACAAATCCATCTTTTTTAGGGGAAGTAAAGAAGAAATACGCTTCTGTTGAATCTTCTAATAATTCAGCATATAGATAAATCTCGTTCCATTCCCCAGGTATAATTTCATCTATTTTTGTACCTATTTCTTGATAAATTATTTCCATTTTTTTAGTTTCCATACTTATCCTCCAGATTGATTTTTCATCCTAATTTTTTTAATTTCTCCATTAATCTCATAAGCTATTTTAAATTGAGAAGGTCTTATACTATCATCCGAATATATAGGTTCTATTTTTACTTTCACAGTTTTACCATCAGCTAAAGCTTTTGCCCACTCCTGTTCAAGACTATACCATTTACCACCAGAACGATTTATTTGTGAATTCATTGCCACCAAATTATCAATATCACCTGATCCCTCAAACATACTTGCGATTAAATGACCCCCATCATCATCTTTTAATCTATCATTTCTTCCATTTGGTCCATTTTGCCCAGCTTTTCGTTGTGCATAAGGATTTCTTTTTGCATCCCCTATTTTTAATTCTCCTTCTACACTGGTAATTCGCCTCTCACTATCAGTTTTATAAGTATGACCTGATGGTGATGTATACTCTACATCTGGTGCAAGTACTTTTCTGCGTTTAACTCTTTCATAATGATCTCCATCAACTTAAAAATTTAATAGTGTCCTCAGAACGAAATTTTGTGTTAACTTGTAACAAAAAAAGAGGAGCCATCTCCTCTTAATAAATAAACACTATTTAATTTGTTCCTTATACTCATGGTTAACAAGTACATACCATTTTCCTGTATCAAATTTTTCTTTATTAATCACGTAAACTTTATTTTGTCTCTTTACCTCCCCTGGTTTTAATTCCTTAGTAATAGTAGAGGTCTCGCCTTTTTCAACCTCATAACTACTAGTTGCCCACACATCACTTTGATAAGCATTATCATTTTCATCCACTAAATCCACTGATGGTAAAACAGCTAATTTCATCGATTCGTTTGTGATGTTTTTCCCTTCTACTTCTACAACAATAAAGACATGTCCATTTTCAGGTTCTTGGATTCCTATACTTTCTTTACCAACCTTATCTCTTTCTACAACTCTTTTTACAGTTACATCAAATTTAGGTGTATGAAAATCCTTGTTTACAGCATACTCTTTTTCTTTTACCTTTGATTTCTCTTTTGTTTGTTCTGTATTTTTCTGCTTTGCATTCTCTTTCGGTTTCGCCTCATCAGTTGTTTGCACTTTCTTTTCTTCTTGTTTAGAATTGGTTTCTTTAGATTCTGAAGAAGTTTTGTCGGATGTATTGCCGCAACCAGATAAATTGAATACTAAAGCGCCCCCTAAAATACATGTAGTAAATTTTTTCAACATCTCTTTTTATCCCCCAATAACACGATATATAAATTCCTTACTTATCATAGCAAAAAATATGATCTTAAATTGTTATATTTTGTCGAATGATTAAGAATAATCAATCGTTTTTATTGCATATAAAAAACATGATCTTGATGTAGTACCAAGATCATGTTTTACGTTGATGTTATTTATAAAATACTTTATCCACATTATACTTCGCTTGAAATTCGTTAATCATATATGTTTCGTAAATTTCTCTTTCCATCGGATCTTCTACAATACATACATCAATACAATACACTTCATCACGATGATTTTTAATTGGTGATACATTATCTTCAAAATGCTTTTTAATACGTTGTCTTACTTTACGTGCTTTCCCAACAAAAAGAAGTTCGTCATTAAAATCATAGTTAAAAAATAAGGGGAATTATATGATAGGAGATGCAAATATAGACAGTCGCTGACCATTAGTCTACAACTAATCCCACACCCCCACATAAAAGAAAAAAGCACCAGGTCCCCCCGGGTGCTTTTCCCCCCTAAAACAAATGACAAGCCACCTCATGCCCCTTCGCAATCTCAACCATCTTCGGTACTTCCTGTGCGCATTTTTCAGTGGCGAATTTGCACCTTGTTCTGAATTTGCAGCCGGATGGTGAGTTGAGTGGGCTTGGTACTTCCCCTTGCAGAATGATCCGTTCTTTACCTGTGTTTGTTGGATCTGGTTCTGGCATGGATGAGAGTAGTGCTTGTGTGTATGGATGTGCCGGTCTTGTGTATAGGTCTTCGCTGTCGGCAATTTCTACTATGTTTCCTAAGTACATGACTCCGATTCTATCTGATATGTGTCTTACCATGGATAGGTCATGTGCGATGAATAAGTATGTGACGCCTGTTTCTTCTTGAATATCCTGCAGCATGTTTACGACTTGTGCTTGGACTGATACATCTAGTGCTGAGATTGGTTCATCACATAGGATAAAGTCCGGTTTTACAGATAGTGCGCGCGCGATGCTTATGCGCTGTCTTTGGCCTCCGCTAAATTCGTGCGGGTAGCGATATAGGTGTTCTTCTTTTAGTCCTACTTTTTTGAGCAGGTCTAGAATGATTTCTTTTCTTTCTTCGGCTGTGTAAGAGCCATGAATGTTCATCGGTTCGCTAATAATTTGGAATACGTTCATTGTCGGGTTTAATGATGCGTATGGGTCTTGGAAAATGATTTGCATTCGTTTTCTGTATTCTTTTAGTTCACTTTCCTTTAGATCCGCGATATCTTTTCCGTCAAATAGAATGTTACCTGACGTTACATCATGTAAACGAATGATACTTCTTCCTGTCGTTGATTTTCCGCAGCCGGATTCCCCTACTAGTCCGAATGTTTCACCCTTTTTAATTGTGAAGCTTAAGTCATCTACTGCTTTTAATTGCTCTGTTTTTCTGCCGAATAGTCCTTTTTTAATAGGAAAATACTTTTTTAAGTTCCGAACTTCAATTAAGTTTTCTTCATGCATGGGAATCACCTACCGCCCTATCGTTTAACCAGCACATGGAGCGTCTTTCGTTTCCGATTTCAAAATATGGCGGACGTTCTTTTTCACAAATGTCCATTTTATGTGGGCAACGCTCTGCGAATGGGCACCCTTTCGGCGGGTGTAGTAAGTTTGGCGTTACACCTTGAATTGGCGCTAGTCTTTCTTTTACTCCGTTCGATATTTTTGGCAGAGAGTTTAATAAGCCTTTCGTGTATGGATGATTCGGCGATTGAAAAATATCAAGTACATGTCCTTCTTCCATAATAAGTCCGCCGTACATAACGATGACGCGTGTACAGTTTTGCGCAACAATTCCAAGATCATGTGTAATAAGAAGTAACGACATATTCGTTTCGTTTTTTAAGTTTTTCATTAAATCTAGTATTTGTGCTTGTATCGTTACATCAAGCGCAGTCGTCGGTTCATCCGCAATGAGAAGGTCTGGGTTACAAGACATTGCCATTGCGATCATAACCCGCTGCTTCATACCGCCGCTTAGTTCATGCGGATATTGTTTTACCCTTTCTTCCGGTGAAGAAAGACCGACTTGTTTTAGTAAGTTGACCGCGATATTTTGTGCTTCTTTCTTTTTCACTTTTTGATGCCGAATAATTACTTCCGTCATTTGCTTACCAATTTTCACAACTGGGTTTAATGCCGACATTGGATCTTGAGATATGAGTGAAATTTGATTTCCTCTAATAGAACGCAATTCTTTCTCCGATTTAGAAAGCACGTTTTCATTTTGAAAAAGAATCTCTCCTTCTTTCACTTTCCCTGGCGACGTAACGAGGGCCATAACGGATTTCGCCATAACGCTCTTTCCGCTTCCCGATTCGCCAACAATCCCAACGACTTCACCCTTTTTCAAGCTAAATGAAACGCCGCGAACAGCTTCTACTTCGCCGTCTTCTATGAAAAAAGAAGTCTTTAAGTTTTTCACTTCTAATAGTTTTTCAGACACGCTTTTCACTCCCCCTCACTTAAAACATTAGTTCTCATGATGAGCCCCTTTTGGTGCGAAAGCTTTTTTCAACGCTTCACCGATTACGTTAAAACTTAGTACAGTTAATAGAATAAGGAACCCTGGGAAGAGTGTTAAATACCAAGCTTCACCTATGTATCCTTGCGCATTATTTAGCATGCTGCCCCAAGAAGAATCTGGTTCTCTAATACCTAATCCTAAGAAGCTAAGTGATGATTCCATTAAAATCGATGTCGCAATTGTTAATGTCGCTGCGATTATAATGGTTGATAAAATGTTAGGAATGATGTGTCTTACAATACTCATCAATGATTTTTGTCCAGATACTTTTGCGTATAACACGTATTCACGCTCTTTTACAGATAACGTTTCTGCCCTTACGATACGCGCGGTGTCCATCCACGTTAATAATCCGATAATAAGAACAAGCGTTGTAATTCCTGGTTTTAAATACGCATTTAATAACAGCATTAAAAAGAATGATGGAATTGACATTAAAACTTCAACAATTCGCATTAAGAAGTTGTCTAACTTTCCGCCAAAATATCCGCTAATTGTTCCTACTGCGGTCCCGATTGTAATGGAAACAACCATCGCTAGAAAACCAACAGCAAGGGAAACTCGTCCGCCATATAACGCTCTCGTTAAGTAATCCCTTCCGTAATCATCTGTGCCGAACGGATGAATCATACTCGGTTCTTGTAAACGATCTGGAATCGACATTTTACTAGGATCGTACGGTGATACGAATGCGAAAAGAGACGCGATTGTTAAAACACCCAGTATAATAACTCCCATTACTACAAACTTATTTTTTGTAAAACTATTTTTTATCGTTTGAAATCTCCTATTGTTCATTCCAAATCACCCCCTCATTCGAATGCGCGGATCTACTACGCCATATAAAATATCAGCAATTAAATTACCGAGAATTAACATGAACGATGATAATAATGTGATTGCCATAATAATTGGATAATCAAATCTAAAAATAGCATTTACCCCGAGTGAACCAAGTCCCGGCCATGAGAATACTGTTTCCGTAATGAACGCTCCGCCTACTAAACTTGGAATGGATAATCCGAAAATTGTAATGATCGGTATTAATACGTTTCGAAGTACGTGATTAAATAAAACTGTTTTCTGTGAAGCACCGTACGCATATTGAATTTGTACGTAATCTTCCTCTAATTGCTGGATGGTACTTGAGCGAATATATCTCATATAGACAGAGATGTTTTGGAACGCTAGCACCATGCAAGGTAAAATACCGTGCTGGACAATATCCCAGAAGGAATCTTGACCGACTGTGCGCATACCCATACTCGGAAGCATGTTCAACTTTAAAGAGAATAAGTAGATTAATAGTAACGCGAACCAAAAGACTGGCATTGAGATTCCCACATAGGAGATGAAGTTCACAATGCGGTCAAAGAACGAGTTCTTTTTCACACCTGTAAATAATCCAAGCGGTATTGCGATTACAAATGAGACGAGTAAAGATGATCCCATTAACCCAATTGTTGCGGGTAATCTTTCTGTAATAAGTTCTAAAACAGGACGATGGTTTTGAAGTGAGTATCCAAAATTCCCTGTTAAAATATTTTTTAACCATAAAAAATATTGCACGTAAATCGGCTGATCTAGTCCTAAACTTTTGCGAATACGCTCGACATCAATCGGACTCATATTCGGCGTTACAAAGTTTCGAACAGGATCGCCCGGCGCTAGTTTTATTAATAGAAAAGAAATAATAGAAATAACAAATAAAAGCGGAATCGCATTTAAAAGCCTCTTTGCAATTACTTTATACACAAACTTCCCCCCTCAAGATAAAGTGAAACTTTAATCAGTGGGGGTTTTGTCCATCCCCACTGATTATTAGCCCGAACCAATCGGGCATTTACAGGCAGTTGATCTCCCACCTCACTTCTTTGCCTCAGTTGACTTTCGAGGTGGGAGTCTTACTGCCCGTTAATGCGGGATAAAGTGAAACTTTAATCAGCCCTACTCCCGCCTAACTTCCTCGCATTCGCCGGATTTTGAGGTGGGAGTCTTACTGCCCATTAAAGCGGGATAAAGAAGCTGATTTTCACCAGCTTCTTTACAGTTTCTTATTTCACTTCATAAATCTTCGATAGATCTTCAAACATTGTAACTGGAATTGCTTTTGCTTCTTTTAATCCATCAAACTTTTTATCTACTGCAATAACTGCTTTCGGATATGCGATTGGAAGATAAGGTAAGTCTTCTCTAGCTGTATCTTGGATTTTGTGGTATAGCTCTGCGCGTTTTGTTTTATCTGTTTCAACCGCAGCTTCTTCCCATAACTTATCGAAGTCAGCATTTTTATAACGTGCATAATTGTATTCCGCATTACTTAAGAATAAGCTCTTATATGAATCTGGCTCTGGTCCCATTATGTAACCACCAAATGTAATGTCATATTCTTTATTCTCTTTATCTAAGCCTTTTTCACTTGCTGCACTAGCATCTAATGCATTCAGTTCAACTTGTAAGCCAACTTCTTGTAATTTTTGCTGTGTATAAAGTGCTAGACTTTCCATGATTTTATTATTCGTTACATACATAACGCGGATTTTTTCTTTATCTTTCACACCAGCTTTTGCTAATAAATCTTTCGCTTCTTTTTGATCATACTTATACTCTTTAATATCTTTCGCATAATACATAGCGTCTGGCGTTAAGATTGAATTTGCCGGTTCTGCAAATTGACTAGAAACGAACGCTGAGTTAATCATTTCTTTCTTATCTAATGCATGCGCAATTGCTTGGCGCACTTCTTTTTTCTTCATAAGATCTGTATTAAAGTTATAAGCTAAGTAGAATAATCTACCTTCAGGGAATGTGACCATTGAGAAGTTCCCAGTGCTATCTAATTTCTTAAAGTCTTGCGGTTCGATCATCTTCATATTAATTTGACCATTTTGTAGTGAAACGTTTGCTGTATTACGGTCTTTTACAACGCGGTACACGACAGAATCTAATTTCGCTTTACCAGCAAAATAATCATCGAATCGCTCTAACGCAACATATTCATCTGATTTAAACTCTTTTAACTTAAATGGACCTGATCCTACAGGTTGTAGGTTTTTCTTACTCTTCACTAAATCTGCTTCACCTTCAAATACATGTTTCGGAATTGGGAAGAAATCGTTCATAACCCCTTCGAAAGATGCACTTACTTGTGGTAAAACGAATTGAGTCGTTAGCTCATCCACTTTTTTCACCTCAAGTGGCTTTCCTTTAAAAATAAAGTTTTCACGGCTTGAACTATTTTGCTTCTCATCTAGAATAGATTTGAATGTAAATACAATATCATCTGATGTAATTTTCTTACCATCATGCCATTTCAAATTATCCTTTAATTTTAAAGTCCATGTTAATTGATCCTCTGAAGGCGTAAAGCTCTCAGCAAGAACAAACTTTTTCTTACCGTCTTCCATATGATACAGCGGTGCATATAAAGCTTGCTGTATCGTTAATGACACTCGATCATTCGCATAAAGCGGGTTCATCGTATCTGGATTATCACTAACACCAACTGTTAACGTTCCTCCGTCTTTCGGAGTCCCTGATTTACTAGTTCCTGCTTGCTTCGAAGAATCTTTCTCCCCTGAGCAAGCCGCTAATGCAATAAGTAATAGTAGGACAAATGGTAATGCAAACAACTTCTTCTTCATATTTCGACCCCTCTCGACTATTTACACCTATAAGAAAACTCGGAATTAATACCGAGTTTTCTTATAGGTTTTAAATTACCACTACCCGTATGTATTGTCAAACTTTTTCGCAAAGATAGACAGTTTGAAATCTATTAATGAATTCTTGCGATAAAAGATATTTATGCGGGGGGTAAAATAAAAAGACCACGAATAGGTAGCCTCGTAAAATGAGTTGAATGACTAGCAGCCTACAGAAAGTTTTTCTGAAATGGTTGTTATATATAATTGAAAATGTAGAATGGGATTAAAGATAAAAAACACTTTTAGGAGGCTCTTATGACATTTGATGAATTGAAAAAAAACAAACCCACAACCCCATGGATTGAGAATGATGAAGATGGCGAGTTTTTCACTGAAGAAAATATAAGTGCAACAAATAAAGTTCTCGACACTTACATTAACAATTTAGAGCTATTGGGAGAGAATCCAACCGAAGTCAAAATAATGCAAGTCGTTAAAGAAGTAGTTGTTAATATAAATGAATTAAATGACGAACATGACTATTTTATCGAAACAATGGAAAGAGAAGATCTCTATGAATTTATCGATACAGCAGCACGAATAGCTGGCTTAGAATCCGAAGAAGATATAACAGAAGAATGGCGGGAATGGTAAAAAAATCTGCATACTTGATATCTAAATTTACTCCTTCATAAAACTTTGTCCCTTATTCTCCAATTGGAAAATAAGGGACAAACAAAGCTAATCAAATACTGATATACATTAAAATCTCCATTCATTTCCCATTACTTTAAAATACAGTTTTTCAAACCCACTAAAATACTTACTATAAATACTTAACATTTCAATATATGTATGAATAACTTGACTTAAATCAAAATGAACACCATCTTTAGCTAAGTCATAACTATCGTCTAGACTATACAATTCAAAGTATTCCGCCTCCCAATGCACCCCCCTGTTGACTAAAAGTCTAGTGGTGCATTTAATTGATTCTTCAATCGTCAGTTCATGTTTTTTTAGTTTTTCATGAATGACGGAAAGAGTTAACTTAACAGTGTATTCTTCATCAACTGTGCTACTAAACTCAAATAACTTCCCTTCAATATCATCTATCTTTGCTTTAGACATTAAGGATATCTCAATTATTTCATATGGCGGACTGTCACTTGCTTCAATCAATTTATCACACCATTGAATTACTTCAGCTTTACTCCACAACCCACAGCAAAGCCCTAAGCCATAAATACGAGTTAATTTTCGAACTAAATCCAAGGTTTCTCACCTGCAATTTCTTATATGCATTTTTGTTTAATTTTAACAGAATATATAATACATCACATAATTTCTTTGCAAACACTACACATTACAATTGAGATGCATACGCGCATTATAAACAAAAAGACCACCCAAAGGCAGCCTCACAACTGAATCGTAGTACCCATTCCACACTCCACCGCTTTCTCATACAAATACTTCGCAACGATAATATCCACTACCGCCAAACCAACCGATTTAAAAATAGTAATCTCTTCATCGTTCTCTCTACCAGCTTTTTCTCCGCTTATAATCTGACCAAGTTCGGCGTGGATGTCGCTCGCTTCAAATAATCCTTCTTTTATAGGAACTTGAAGGTCACCCGTTTCTTCTAGTGCTGCCTCTTTTGATTCGACTACTACTTTGTTTGCGTTCGCGATGGCGTGGGATGGTAGTTCTTGCATGCTCGGTCTAAATGAACCGACGGCGTTTATGTGGACGCCTTTTTGTAGTTTTTCTGAGAAGACTGGTGTGGATGCATTCGTTGTTGTGACGATGATGTCCGCTTCGCTTATTGCTTCATTTGGATCTCTGTAGACGTAAGCTGGTTTGTTGAATGTCTCCTGGATATATTGCGCGAATGCATACGCTTTTTCTTCCGTTCGGTTATATAAGGTGACTTTTTCGATGTCTCTAACTGCAAGTACAGCTTCTGCAATTCCTTTCGCTTGTTCACCAGTACCGATAATGCATAAGTTTTTTGCGTTATGACGAGCTAAATGTTTTGTCGCTACTCCTGATAAGGCTCCTGTTCGAATCATCGTTAAGTACGATCCTTCTAAAAGTGCGAGTGGTTCTCCCGTTTGAAAGTCTGATAGCATAACAATTCCGTTTATCGTTTTCTTTCCTATCTTTTTATTATGCGGAGCTACCGTTACTACTTTTAAACCGAGCGCTTCGAGTCCTTCCGCTACTGAAGGCATAATTAATGCGGTATTTTGCTCGTTCGCAAATGGTAATGAACCGCGAATTGGTGTGATCGTTCTTTCTGCTGAAAATTCTTTTAAAGCAAGCGCCGCGTATTCAATGACTTCCTTCATATTTACTAAGTTTCGTTGTTCGTTCGCGCTTATGACTAGCATATCTTTCCACCTCCTCCTTCTACTCTAACAAAAATCCCCGATTCAAATCATCTCTCGGGTCTACAACGAACTGATGAAATCCTGTAATAAATGCATTCCCCGTTACTTTCGGAACGACAGCTTCATATGTATCTACCGCTGTTACCGACAATACTTCTCCCTCAAATTGGCCGTCAGTAATGCATTCGTGGATGAACATCTCTCTTTTTTGTAAGGCATCTTTTTCAAAAAGAGTTGCGATTCTTGCGGATGTTCCTGTACCGCAAGGGGAACGGTCGACTTGCCCGTCAGCGAAGATCGTTACATTTCGTAAGCTAGCGTCTTTTCCTTTCGGTTCATCTGAGAAAATAACGCCGTATATTCCTTTTAAATCTTCTTCAAGTGGATGTTTTACTTCCATTTGACTTTCAATGTAGTGTTTAATTTTACCGCCCCACGTTTGAATTGCAGCTAAATCTTTAAAATCGACTTTCAAACCAAACTCTTTACTATCCACTACAGCGTAGAATGCTCCGCCAAACGCGATATCTACTTGAAATTCATAGTCATCTATTTTGATAGGAACGTCTTTCTTGTATACGAACGAAGGAACGTTTTCAAATGATACTGCCTCTACTTCGCTCCCGTTAAATGTTGCATACGCAATAACTTCCCCGGCAGGGCTATCAATAATGAATTTTTGTTTTTCTCCTGTCACTTCAAACATACCTGTTTCAATTCCAACTGTAATAACAGCGATAATTCCGTGACCACACATCGTACTCCAGCCTTCATTGTGCATAAATAATACGCCAAAATCAGAATGAGGACTTGCGGGCGGAGTAATGATACAACCGTACATGCCGTGATGTCCTCTCGGTTCATACATAAGAACCTCGCGAAGATGATCCAAATGTTCCATGCAGTATGCGCGTCTTTCTAGTTGCGTTTCTCCCTTTATCTCTGGCACTCCGCCCGTAATGATTCGAAGTGGTTCCCCAGCTACGTGAGCATCAATTGTTGTGTATATTTTACTAACCTTCATTTCTATCTCTCCCCTATATGTTAATACTATTTTCATTGCAAGTATCATGCCAACGCATAGAGTATAAAGTGAAACTTTAATCAGTCGGAGGGTCTTCATCCCCCACTGATTATTCGCCCACACCAATCGGGCTTTTACGGGCCGTTAATGCGGGATAAATCTGTATACATTTTTTGAAAAATAAATACTACTGTCTATTTTTTTATACAGTAGGTGATTATTAGCCCCAAAACAAAAAGATCCCCCCGAAAACTCAGGGGGTGATTTAAGCCATAGTTTTGCGGGATTTGAGTTAAAAATCAAATTTATTCTTCACTCTCCAAGCTTTCCCACTCACTCAAATACATGACGTCTTGTTTTACTTTTTTCTTTTCAGGAAGTAAACATAGAAATTCTAAAGAATTGCCGTCAGGATCGTAAAAATAAAGATTTGCACTAGGTGTCCAAGTTTGAACCATAGGCTCAGAAGGTTCAAGACCGAAAGCAGCCCTTGGGTTTATTCCTTTATTAAGAAGCCATTCTCTTGCATGAATGATTTCTTCATAGTTAACCTTGAATGCAAAGTGACTTGTATGGAATGCTTCTTCCGATACTTCCCAAATGCCCAGCATTTGTTCCTTCTTATTTTCTTTATCAAACCAAAAGAAAGCTACACGGCGTTCTTCAATAGTGCGAGCATGAAATAATCCAAGTTTAGTATAAAACTCTTTTGCCACTTCTAAATTTTTTGTTTTAACATGTGTTTCATATAAAGTACCTGGAAACAAAGCATATCCCTCCTTTATACTTTTAGAAATTCTTACTATAAATCCTATTTTAATAAACTAGAAATAGAAGTGATGTCGTATTTTCTTTAAATAGTTTTCAATTTCGTAGCCCTAATGCTGAGGAAAAACTACCACTGATTAAAGCTTCACTTTGTGAGAAGGGATTCTTCAAATTCATGATTCACGGTAATATTACGCTTCAAAGCGAGGCGGATTTATGACTCAAATCACCCTGACCCATCAAACCCTAACCGCCACCACATCCGGCACTTGCTTAGCAATCTCCTCACCAATCTTTATACTAGCCGTTGCGGCCGGGGATGGTGCATTGCAAATATGCAGAGAATTGATGCCAGGGATAATGCAGAAGTCATCAACCATATTTCCGTTTGATAAAATGGCTTGTGCCCTTACACCTGCATGGGTTGGCACGATATCTTTCTCTGTAAGTTCTGGTATTAAGCGCTGTAAGCTTTTTAGGAATGATTGTTTACTAAATGAGCGTACCATTTCTTTTATGCCTTCTTTCATATTTGGCATCGCCATTTTCCAAAAGCCTGTGTATGTCATTGTTTCCATGAAGTCTTTTATATCAAAGTCTGTTTTCGTATAGCCTTCTCGCTTAAAGCTTAATACTGCATTCGGTCCTGCATGTACGTCTCCGTTTATCATTCTTGTGAAATGAACGCCTAAAAATGGGAATTCTGGATTTGGAACTGGATAGATTAAATGTTTTACGAGATGGCGTTTTTCTGGGACAAGTTCGTAATATTCACCACGAAACGGAACAATTTTCATATCTGTTAATATCCCTGTTTTTTTCGCAATACGGTCACTATGTAAGCCGGCGCAGTTAATGAGAAATTTCGTTTTAAATATCCCTTGATTCGTCTCAATTGTTACAGCGTCTTTCTTCTCAGTAATACGCTCCGCTGTTGTTCCTAAATGTATTTCTCCGCCGCTTTCTTGAATTAAGCGAGCAAATGCATAACTTACTCCTCTATAATCAGCAATCCCGCAAGATGGAACACGGATTGCCCCAAGTCCCTTTACATGAGGTTCAATTTCAGCTAATTCTTCCTTACCTATCTTTTCAATATGTAAATCGTTTTGTAAGCCTCTTTCATATAAGTTATGTAAAAGAGGAAGTTCGTCCTTTTCTGTAGCGACAATTACTTTTCCGCACATGTCATAAGCGATGTCATTTTCTTCACAAAATTGAACCATAGCTGCATTTCCTTCTTTGGCAAACTTTGCTTTATAACTCCCTGGTTTATAGTAAATTCCAGAGTGAATTACTCCGCTATTATGTCCAGTTTGATGATGTGCAAGTTCCTTTTCTTTTTCAATGATCGCGATTTTCGCACTAGGGAATTTTTTCGTTAACGCCATTCCAGTTGAAAGGCCAACAATTCCTCCGCCAATAATTATAAAGTCATACATCCTACTTCCCCCTTAATATGATGAAAGGCAGGTCTTTTTTAAGACCCGCCGTACAAACTTATTTAGAAAAACAACCACGTTGACGCATTAGTTCTCTATATAAATCTTTATTTTTCTCAAACGCAGCTCTTCCGTGCATCCAAAATAAGTTGTTTAAAAGAACTAAGTCACCAATTGGTAATTTCAATGCATGTGTTGCTGGTGAGTTTTCAACAGAATATGATAAGTCTTTCAAATAGTTTGCTTGTTCAATATTATCTGGATAGGCAAACTGATCAATAAAACAAATACATGGTGCGTTATTCACATCAAAAAATGTTTCACGATAGACGATTTCTTGCGCATTTTTACTTGGTGGTGCTTTATACGTAACCTTAACAGATGCGAGCGAATGATTTCTAAATTTATGAAGGTCTTCCCAATCGTCTAAATGTAGTAAACGAGATTCTCCGCCTACTGCATTTTGCTCTTCAATTTTCATCATAAGAAGCCAATCTGTCGGCTCATCAACGAATGTACCGTCTGTATGCAGTGTAAACAATCGGTACGCTTGACGAAGGTAAGAATCACTACTATCCGTATCTTTCACATTAAATCTAGCATAATACGTTCCTGTCATTGCATCAAAGTTTGGCTCCCCGATTAAATGTGTTAATGCTGTTGCAAATTTCACGTAGTCTGCTGGATCTGCCGTTTCACCTTGCACTCCAATTGTAAATCCGCCCGTTTCACGGTCATGAACAATGCCGCGAATGTTATCCATAAATGATTGCCCAAAAATCTTTCTCATTCCATCCGCAAGATTAAACCGAGAATAAGGAATGTATTGTAATGACTGCTCTGAATGCTCTTTTACCCCTTCAAAAAACTGCTTAAGCAATTGCTGGTTTAGCGTAATGTGATATAAACGTTTATGCTCTGGATGAGGAGCAATTTCATACCCCTCATATTTCTTTGCAAATTTCATCTTTGCGTTTTGTTCTGTAATAATCGACATTTCAATTCCTCCCTAATTTAAATATGAAGAACTTATTGACGCTTTTTACAGACAGTTATCCTTATCTTCTTATGCTGAGATTCGGTCTTACTGTCCTAACAACGAAAAAGCCAGTTATACGCATACCACGACATAAAATCGTAGAAACGTACAACTGGCTCATAATTACGAGTGTTCTTTAATCTCTTAAAGTACAATAATAATAGACAGTTTGTATGAAAATATTTGTAAAACAGGAAAGCAAGATCGAATATAGAGAAGGCTAATTTCTCGTATGGATCTTATTAATTAAATAATAATTCAAAATTTTCTAACTGTCAATTCGTTTTTTATTATTTTCTCTACATACTTTATACGTTTTAAAAATCCCCTTACTTTCTACGCACCCTCTTTTTTTCATCTCTTTTTTTCATCTCTTGTTTTACAACTTACACTTCATTTAACTTTTTCATAGTTCTTGCCTCCTCAATAAAATAAGCCAGTCGTATCTCTTTAAAAGAAATACAACTGGCTCTCGTTTATGGTTGTAAACTAGATAGTTTTTATGGTGTTGTTTCCTCGTACTCTCCCCTGGGCTGTTCATCATTTAAATAACTTACATATTGGCGATGTAAATCTTTCACCGCACTGACGATAGCATTTTGCGCTTTTCCTTGATAATGGTCCGTAATATCTTGAACGATTTCCTCAATACCATCTTGCAAACTATGTCCTCTCAACATTTGAGCGACGAAGTCTCTACCATGCTCTGTCGCAAGCGTACATGAAGCTTCAATAATGACATGATATTTATGATCCGCCTCAATTGTAATTGTTAGTGTCTCGTACATACTGCGAACAGCCATCCCCTTCGGAAGTCTCGAATGTCCTGCCATAAAAAAAGTCCCTTTACGCATATTTCATCCTCCGTTACTATGTTAAGAGCCAGAAAAACAATGTACACATTTGCATTGAATTTTACTACCCTTATCCTTATAGCTCGTACTTCTGCTAAAGAAGCTCAAGTGGAAAGAAGTTACTTTCTTCATTTTCAAACATAAATCTGGGCTTACAGCGAGGCTAATCACTGTCATCCGATAATAAGTTAATCATAATAAAAATAAACTGAATATTCAATATTAAACTCCGCGAATTTCATGAATAAAAAAAGAAAATTCTCTCACCCAGGCACATATACTGTTCAAAAGAAAAAAGGAAGTGGTCTCATGTATTACGGAACAAAAGGCTGGTACGTAGCTGAGCTAAAAAAATTAGGTGTTCGCTATCATGAAGGACGAAAACTAGAAAGTTACCGCGCACACGTATTACGCAATTTATTAATCGCACAACAAGAGACAACGAAAGAAGAGTAATTCACTAACAAAACAACTCTCGAGATATATCGTCTATTCAACAAATCCCGTCAAATCTCCCATCTAAACTACCAACTAATCACACATTGATACAAACCAAAAAAGGTCACCTACACAGGCATGCCCATCAACTTAAGAATTCAGAATCACCACAAAATGAAAAAATAAGCTTTTTTGTCACAAGTGTAGCTTTGTAAAAAAGATTGATTAAAAACATCAAACCTCTATAGATTTCTTAGAGGTTTGATGTTTTCTTGTTGGATATTTATGTTAATCTAACGATAAACATTGTGAAGAAATGTACTTCAACTAACGGGGCAGGTTAATTGAAGATTGCTTTGACCTTTGTTCAACAATTGGGCCATTTAGTTGAAGATCTCATCAAATAAGTAATGATATTTAAAGGAATAATTCATTCTGATAAAGAACATTAAAAAACGTGATGATAAGGAGGCGATTGTATGGCAAATCATGTAGAAAATCTATATAACTATCATGTATGGGCAAATCAACGGATTATTGATCATCTTAAGACACTTTCTCCTGAGAAATATCAAAAGGAAATGAAAAGTGTCTTTTCTTCTGTTTCAAAGGTTTTATCTCATCTCTATTTGGTGGAATATGGATGGCTTCATACCCTTGAGGGTCAGAGTATGAATGAAGCAATGCAATCTTCATTTCAAATTCAAGAAAAGATTGAGAAACTGCCCATTGAAGACTTAGAAACGGAATTTCACACTTTAACATCCCGGTTTAAAACCTTTTTGAACAGACAGGAAGATATGGAAAAGAGAATAATGTTGGATAATCCATGGGCAGGATTAAGAGAAACAAGTATATCTGAAATGGTCTTACACGTTGTGAATCATGGAACCTATCATAGAGGGAATATTTCAGCTATGTTACATCAGTTGGGTGATTCTTCAGTTATGACTGATTATGCTTTTTATTGGTATTCTTGAAATGTTATTCATTAGGGCTCAGTAAAATAATCAAACTTTTTTATAAAAATCTCATACTTAGCTAAAAAGAGTAACTCCATTTTGATCAATCTTTATTCAAAATGGAGTTTTTGTATTTGTTGTTAAATAAAAAAGGATAATCAGCCTCATAATGGACTAACTATCCTGTAATTTATTAATTTAATAAACGGGTGACTTTTCCTATTCACAAACAAGAATTTGTCTAGAAAATGATCCTTTTCTTGTGATACAGCGGTCTGTAATTTCAAATCCCGCTTCATGAATCATGTCGTCCATTGTTTCCATCGTGACAACGACTACTTTTTTTGCAATGCGGCGCGCACTTGAAAGAATGGAGAACTGGTCTTCTGGTGTTGCATGCGTAAATAAGTCGTACGGCATATCGATAATTGCAACGTCGTAGTTCTCAGTAATTTCCTCGATTGGACCTTTTGTTACTGTTCCTTCAAACCCAAAATGTGCGATGTTTTTCCTCGTTCCAAGAACCACAAGTGGATTTATATCTCTACCAACAATGTTAATTCCCATAGAAAGTGCTTCTACTACTACTGTTCCAATGCCGCAGCACGGATCAATAGCTCGTACTCCCTCTGGATTTGGTACAGCGATATTTGCAACTGATCTCGCAACACGCGTGCTAAGAGATGTCGAATAACTATGCGGTTTTTTTATGTGATGATACCAAACTGGCTCACTTTCTACATAGTGTCCGAAGTACCAGCGTCCTCCAAGAGGAACAATCCCGAATACACGCTCTGGATTACGAACATCCGCTTCTCCTTCAATATGCATACCGAGGTCTCGTTCAATAAGGCGTCTTTCTCCATATTCAATTTTATTTTCTTTACCAAGATCATTGATTTTAACGAAGATAACTTTGAATGTCGCTCCCGCTAAATCAATTTGTTCCACTTGTTCTAAAATGCTTTCTAAGTCGTCCCCTTCATACATAACCTCGACGCGCTCTTTAATAAACGGACTTCTACTCGGAGCAATCTTGACTTCACTTTTTAAAATATTAACGTGAGACTCCATTCCAAAGAACGAGCGCATTTCCAAGTAACATAAAGCACGCTCCTCTTCGCGAAATGCATACGTATATATACATGCAGGTGTTTTACTATGATTACTCAATCTATTATCATCCTTTATCGTTTAAAATTGTTATGATCAAAATTACTCAAATACTTTTTCATATAAAATTAAATGATATCATATGCCCGAAATAAAGAGAAACCTTTATAATTTGTTTTATAAATAAAAAGAGACTGCCTCTCTGATATGATCCCCTTATAGTAGACAGGAAAAAGAAAGCACATTAACCTGTTTACTATGGAGGGGATTTTTTCATGGGAAAAATTAGAGTCACTTACGATGTAGAATTTAAGAAACAAGCTATAGATTTATACTTAAAAGAAGGCATGAGCTATAAAACCATTGCGAAAGAATTAGGTATTCATCACTCGGTTGTAAGTCGTTGGGTGAAACACTTTGAAGCTGAAGGAATCAAAGGACTAGAAGAAAAACGCGGTAAAGCGAAAGGACCAGGTTTAGGTAGACCAAGGGTTAGACCCGAAGATCCTGAAGCTAAGATCAGACGATTAGAAGCGGAAAATGAAATGTTAAAAAAGCTCTTAGGGATGTAAAAGGAGGAATGAAAGTCGTATCCAAAATAAAAAAATTCGAAGTCATCCATGAAATGACAAAAACAGGTTATACAGTGACCATTCTATGCGATATTGCTGGTGTAACCAGAAGTGGATACTACAAATGGCTAAAACGGCATACGACGCCTTCTAAAAAACAATCAGAGGATATCGAAATTAAGAAAAAGATATTGGAGTGTCATAAAAAATTAAGAGGAATTTATGGATATAGAAGAATACAAGTGTGGCTGAAAGCCACATATAACCTTCATTTGAACCATAAGCACATCCAAAGATTGATGAGTGAACTAGGTATCAAAGCCGTAATTAGGAAAAAACGACCTTATTACGGAAAAAAAGAAGCTTATGTGATTTCAGAGAACCATCTAAATAGGGAGTTTCAGGCTTCAAAACCGAATGAGAAATGGGTAACCGATATTACCTATTTGATTTTCAATGGACAGCGCTTGTACTTATCCGCTATTAAGGATTTATACAATAATGAAATTGTTGCCTATGAAACCAGTCGTAGAAACGACTTAAAGCTTGTGTTAGATACGCTTAAAAAGGCAAAGAAAAAACGAAATGTGAAGGGAATCCTCTTACATAGTGATCAAGGATCCCAGTATACATCTCGTCAATATAATCAATTACTTAAAAAATATCAGATGAAGGCAAGTATGTCTCGAAGAGGCAACTGTTGGGATAATGCTTGTATGGAAAACTTCTTCAGTCACTTTAAGGCAGAGTGTTTTCATTTATACTCCTTCCGTAAAGCGAATGAGGTCAAACTTGCCGTGCGTAAATATATGCACTTTTATAATCATCAAAGATTTCAAAAGAAATTAAATAACCTGAGTCCATATAAATATAGAACTCAGGTTGCTTAGTTGCGCTTTTTAAATACTGTCTACTTGACAGGGGTCACTGCACTCAGCAATCTCTTCTATCATTCTCTATATTTATTAACGGAAAGAAGATACGTTGTTACCCATTGCTTCATAGTAATCTAGAATACCTTGATAAATAGCTTCTGCTGCACTTTGTCTCTGTTCTGGTGTAGCAATTTTATCAGCATCGCTTTTATTATCTACAAATGCTAATTCTGCTAATACAGCTGGCATCGTATTTTCTCTAATTACATATAAATCGCCTTTCTTCACACCGCGATCTTTTGTTCCAAGTGCATCTACAAGACGCTCTTGAATTTTCTCTGCTAATAAACGACTTTCTGATACATTCGGGTTTGTCCCTCTTGCTGTCGCTGATTCATAGTAGAATGTTTCTGTACCTTGTCCTTGTTTACTATCCGTACCATTACCATGAATACTTACAAAAATATCACCTTTATTTGCCTGAGCAAATTCTACACGTTTTTGTAAAGACTCAGCTGCAGTGTTTCCTGGACGTGTATCATTCTCACGAGTTAACAACACAGTAAACGGTGTCTTTTTCTCAAATATTTTCTGTAATCGTAATGATACATCTAATACGGTTTTACTTTCTTTCTCATAATAACCAGGGTTCCCCGAATCAATTCCACCATGACCTGGATCAATAATAATCGCTTTACCTTCTAGGAAGTTACCTTGCTTCACTGGGTTTAATTGATTTTTATCCACCCATTGGAAACCAGCCCCCATACGGATACGAATCCAGCTATCTTTTTCTTCAATAACAGTTACTTGTTGTGCTTTATGTGTGCCTGCCACTGTAGACGTATGTAAAGCTTCTTGATATGTAGTGAATTCTTGATTAATAGACTCTGTTTTTTCTTGTAATGGTGTCCACTTCTCACCTTTACTCGTTACAACCTTCAACCAACCGTCCGTTCTTTGCTCTGTCACTTCAATCATTTGTGGCTTATGTTGAACGTCAGTAATACCTGATGATAACGATGCTTGATGATATGTAATAAAGTTTCTATTCATATACATTCTTTTCGATGTATTTGTTTTATTTTTATCTGCCATCGCGATGAACTGAGCTGCTTCAGCACGACTTACAGTACCATCAGGCTTCCAACCATTTCCTGTACCCATTGAAATCTCTAAAGCTACTAAAATATTAGCTTGTTTCTTACCCCAATGAGGTTCCAAATCTTTAAACTGTGTTGGAAGTTCTCCAATAATTTTCTTATCTAATGAATATGCTTGTACAAGCATAGATGCCATTGATGCACGGTTAATTTGGCTTGATGGATTGAATTTTCCAGTACCATCTCCATTAATTACACCTGCTTTTTCTACCGCAGCAATATATGGTGCTGCCCAATGATCTTGCGAATCTTTAAAAGATGGTTTCGCTTTTGGATCAATTGGTAAGCCAAGAACTGCTGCTAATATTTTTGCAGCTGATCCTTTATCTACTGCTTCCGATGGAGAAAACGTTCCGTCTGGTTTTCCATCAAGCGCTTTTTTCCCTACTAAATAGTCAACCGATTCCTGCGCCCATGTAGGAACATCCGAAAACTTTTTCCCTGCTGCGAAACTACTTACTGGAGATGATAATAAACTTGCGGCTAAAAGACCCGCCGCGACTGCACGATACTTCATAAAAAATAATACTCCTCTCAAAAATCATTTATAATAACGCGTAATCTTAATATGCAAATCATAATAAATCCAAACAAAAAAAATTAGTGCGCCTCTATCATTTTATAATACTAGAATTCTGTAGTAAACCTACTTTCTTAATATTGTAAAATAAAATACAATTTAAGTAGTTTTTATACACAAAAAAGTGGCTGATTCATAGAATCAACCACCCTCTCACTATTCTACTATCATTTCTGATAACACATATGCATAAACAAGCGCTTCTGTATGTGCAATCGAGCTTTCATGCGTACGCTCAAATGCGTGAGAAGAATCAATACCAGCTCCAATTAATGCATGTTTCACATCAAATCCAGCGCGAATCGCAGCTGATGCGTCTGATCCGTAGTATGGATAAATATCCACTTTATATTCAATAGCATTCGCTTTCGCCAGTTCAACTAAATGTTTACGTAAAGCATAATGGTATGGACCGCTAGAGTCTTTCGCACAAATGGATACTGTATATTCATCAGATGCTTGTCCATCACCTAACGCTCCCATATCAACTGCTAAATATTCTACCGTTTCCTCTGGAATATTTGAGTTTCCACCGTACCCAATTTCTTCATTATTAGAAATTAAAAAATGTGTTGTATACGGTAATGTTACCTTTTCATCTTGTAATCTTTTAATTAATTTTAATAGAATTGCAACACTTACTTTATCGTCTAAATGACGTGATTTTATGTATCCACTCTCTGTAATTTGAACGCGTGGATCAAATGAAACGAAGTCTCCTACTTCAATTCCTAACTCACGTACTTCATCTGCTGAAAAGACACGCTCATCAATACGCACTTCAATATTTTTCTCATCGCGCTTCGCTTCCCCTGCATCTTTGTACACATGGACAGAAGTTTGATGCATTAAAATTGTACCTGTATATTTCTTACCGCTTGACGTTTCAATTTCGCAATATTCTCCTTCTACAGAGTTCCAGCGAAATCCACCAATCATAGATAGACGAAGACGACCGTCAGGCTTAATTTCTTTCACCATCGCACCTAACGTATCAACGTGTGCAGTTAATAAACGATGCTGCTCATCATTCTTTCCTTTAACCGTTAAAATAAGAGCGCCTTTATTATTACGCTTCGTCTCTACATTCCACTCACTTACATAATTTTCAATAAAACTAATAATTTTCGCCGTGTTTCCAGATGGACTTGGAATAGAGACAAGCTCCTTAATAAGTTCCATCGTTTCTTTCGTATGATGTGCCATTTTCGTTTCCTCCTCATTTTCTCTACTATTTAGTATAGCGAAATTACGATAAAACCTCTACTCATATAGTTTAATTTTCTAAATTATAGTAAAATTTAGTTTAGTAAGTAAAAAGGAGATAACAAAAATGAATGTAACGAAAAAACATGTACATATTGCACTTATTTGGTTTTTATCATCATTACTATGTTTACAAGTTTCTTATGTCTTTCACACTACTACTTCTATTGCAATCGGCTGGACATTAACAGCTATCTTCTTAATCGTTAGCCTAATTGCAGGAAAAAAGCACAGTGCTACTGAGTAAGCTGTGCTTTTTCTATAAAACTACTCTTCCGAAACGTCCATCAAATAAATCCCTCTTGTAAATCCGCCGCGCTCTTCTTCTTTTTTCTTACGAATACGCTCTATATCTTCAATTGTTGCACCTTCTGCGCGAGCTAATGAAATAATAACTTCAAGTGCATCTGCAAGTGAATCTAGCGCATGTTCACGCTCTTTCATCGAAGCAAATTCACGAATTTCTTCTGTACCAATTTTCGCTAACGCTTGTATGTAAGCTTGCCCTGTTAATTTTTGTGCTGTATATGTTTTTCCAGACATCAAAATTTTCTCCGGGACACGATCTCTTACTAACCTGTTATAAGTTGACATCACTTTTCCTCCCACTTTTAATAACACCCAAGCTCTGCTTTATAGAAAAACCACTCTTTTTTCACACAAGCACTTAACATATCAATTCCTGATCCGTGCGCCTTTACTACCGGAAAGAAGTAATGCTCTGGTTCTTCTTTCTTATCGCCGTATAAGGTTTGATACTCATCAGGAATCGCCCCTTTTTTCACATCCCGTTCTTCCTTCACTTCACCAGAGAAAGCAACAGTTGGATGTCCCTCAAAGAATAATACAGTCCGTACCGCAAGAGATGGTGTACTATGCAAAGCATAATATTTGAGACTCCCACGACTAAAGTCGCAAGCCCGAATCCTTACGAAATTACGGGTGGGATTCTTGAATGACTAAGCGTTCGCAGTCCATTTCTGTTTTGAACAGCCTTCAAGATGAGGGCATCTCATTGCCCCTCCTAAACCAGACCATATAGGTGCTTAGGCTGATTGACTGTTACCATCAATCACAGTTGCGTAGCGAATATTCATCGCCCCAACGATATCACGATGTATCCCAAACCCACATGGACACTTGTACTTTCTGTCTTGTGCCCTGTTCTTTTTAGCACATTTCGGACAGCTTTGACTTGTATAAGCTGGATTCACATATTCAACCTGAATATCAGCTAATATCGCTTTATATTCAATAAATTTTGACAAACGATAGAATGACCAAGTGTGTAGGTTTTTTTCGTTTTTACGGCTTGTTCTTGCCGTCTGTCTTATATTCATTAATTGTTCTAATCGAATGACAGAAATATGATTTGCAATCGCAAAATTAATGATTTCACGACTTATTTTATGATCTTTATCTTGCATCCATCTTTGTTCTTTATCATCCATTCGCCGAATGGCATTTACTTTTTTGTCTTTTCCTAACTTTTTGCGAACACTACTAAACTTACGCTTCCTATATTTGTTGTTCCTACCATTTCCAAAGAAACGAACCTTATCATCATCAGTGATTGCTACCGCGGGGACTTTGAGACCTAAGTCTACTCCTAAAATTTTCGTTCCTGCCCTTTCATTTGTAGGAAGCGTGACAGATATTTGGGCCATCCACTTATTCGATTTCATTGTGATGCGAAGTGTACCTAATTTATGTTTTAACAGATTCAGATTACGATTGTTTTTATCGCTTAATAAAGCTCGGATTTTTACACGAGTGGACTTTCCATTTACTTTAAACGGGATTGAAATATGAGTGGCGTCAAACGAATAATTTTGATTGTTCCATATACAAACAGGCCTCTTTAAAATCGGAATGATTTTATACTTGCTTTTCTTTACTTTTGTAGTAAACAAACTTTTCGCGTCTTTGATTGCTTGATTTTTCACCGCACTTGGGATATTTGCTTCAATATTTTTCGTGCTTTTTTTCGTACTTTCTTTTGCTTCAACCATTTCTGATACAAGTGTATTTATGACTTTGATATATTCCTGACTACTTTGTTCTAATAAACGGATTTGTTCTTTTGTTGGAATCAATTTGACTTTCACTGTTAGGGTCTGTGACATACGTTTCATCCCCTTGTTTTTTGATTTTCAACATCGTTCATGTGATACATTCCTAGCAATAGAAACAAAATGAGAACGTGTCCATAGACTTTACAACTACATGAGGTGAGGAGATTTTCCTCTCAAACACTTTGAAACGCACTTCTATCATCATTGATTCTAGTTACAATGTATCATTTACTTTCGAAAAATTACAACAAAAAGACTCGAAGAAACTACCTATACTTTGGATACTTAAAGTACCACGAACCTTGCGATTTTCAGTGGCACTCCGTATCCAACCTCACTTTCATCCCATGCCTAAAGGCGATGGGCTTTCTCGTTCGGGAAGGGCTGTAAGCAAAATAATAGCGACAATACCAATCATTTTCTCCATTTATTACTCCTAAAAAAAGTGCTAACACAATTATACTAAAATGTGTTAGCACTTTCTTCCCTTTATCTCGAATTAACGGGCAGTAAGACTAATAATCCGCGGGGGATAAACAAATCCCCACGGATTAAAGTTTCACTTTATTCCCCTTTAAATGCTGGTAAACGTTTTTCTAGAAAAGCAGCAATACCTTCTTTATGGTCCGCTGTTTGTCTCATCGCATATTGACCACGCTTTTCGAGCTGAAGCGTTTGTTCTAAATTAGAACGATTTACTTCACATAAAATTTGTTTCGTTTGAATCATTGCCTTGATTGGTTTTTGTAACCATTCATTAATTTTTTGCTTCACAGCCGTTTGGAAATCCTCACCGATTACTTCGTCAATTAAACCGATATCTAGCGCTTCTGTCGCTGATAATTTCTTCCCTTCCCAAATGATTTTCTTCGTCATATTTTCACCGACACGCTTTTGAAGGAAGAAATGGCCGCCACCATCTGGAATTAAAGCGATTCCAATAAAGTTCATCGCAATAACTGATGATATATCTGCCATGACATAATCAGCTGTTAATGCAATACTTAATCCAAGTCCGGCAGTCGGCCCATGAATTGCACTAATAACAAGCTTCGGCATCGTATATAACGTCACAACGATTTCAGAAATTGTATTCATGATGCCTTCAAACTTACTTTCATCATTACTTGAAAGCATTGATTTAATATCTCCACCCGCAGAAAAACCACGGCCACTTCCACACAACACAACAACGTGAACAGAACTTTCCGCCACTTCTTTCAACTTTTGTAATAACTCTTTTAACGTTGGTTCATCTAATGCATTTAAAACCTCTGGACGATTAACCATAACCGTTGCTACGCGCCCTTCATATTTCACAACAACAGATTCTGTTTTACTTGTTACTTCCATTATATATACCCCTCTTTTCAACATAAAGATTATACTTATATAATTATAGAAAGCATGTTAAAAATCCTTCTTTTTTCTCAATTTTCTGTCTAATATCCTCGTAATTTGTATATATCTCCGTATAAAACATACAATTTCGTTAAAAAATATAGAAATTAAAGTCGGTTTATCCATGCATTTCATCTATTTACCATTACAATGAAATGGTGTATTCTTAAGTTTGATGCAAAAAAACAAATATTGAAATTCATTCACCTTACTATATTAATAAGGCTTTTATCCCCATCTCTTGGGTATTGAACTAAAGGAATGAAGAAATGGAGGAATATATGGTTAATAAGTTGAAACAAACGGATAACTACTTCCCGCATTTCCTATTGCTATTCATTGTGTTTCAACCAATTTTAGATTTATTAACGTCTTTTTCAATCTATGTATTACACATGAGCGCAACAGTTGGAATCGTAGTCCGTTTCGCCTTTATGCTTCTTGCATTAGGTTATCTACTTCTTCATAGAAATCAACATGGAGCGAAAAATTACATTCTCTATTTATGCCTACTCGGTATCGTACTAGCAATTGGTCTTGTAAATAATATGATGATTAAATCCCCAGTTTCATTTGGCGAAGAAGTGAAATTCATTTTAAAGAGCATATATCCAATTGTACTACTGTTTGGATATATTATCGTCTTTAAAGAGTTAAAAAATAAAGAATATGCATTTCATAAAATCATTACATATTTCTTATATGCAACTTTAATTTTAAGCATCACACTGATTGTTGCAATGCAAACTGGTACAGATTTCCCAAGCTACCCTCACTCAAAGATCGGTTCAAGAGGTTGGTTCTTTGCTGGAAATGATTTAAGTTCTATTTTTGCAATTATGTTCCCAATCGTAGTGCTCTATTCGATTCATAAAACAACTTCTTTCTCGAAAATCTATTACTGGATTCCAACAATACTTGCGATGTATGCAAGTATTATGATCGGAACTAAAGTAGGATATGGTGCAATTGTTCTAACGCTTGGCGTGGCACTTTTATTCTCATTCATTGAATATATGGTTCATCGCAAAAAAGAAGGAAAAGGATTCACATATCTCGTAAATACAGTTGTTGCCGCTATTATACTAGGAGGTTTAATTGCCCTTACACCGCATACTCCTATCGCAAAAAATATGGGCATCCACATGCAAATATACGAATACAAAAAATCAGTACAAGAAGAAAAGGATAGAAAAGAAGGAAAAATAATTAAAGAAGATCCTGACGCAGAGAAAAAACATGCAAAAGGTGAACTAACAGACTCTGAGGTCAAAAGTTTAATTTACAGTGATCGCGATAAGTTTTTAAAAGTATACAAACAATACTATAAAGACGCACCACTATCACAAAAATTATTCGGAATGGGCTATGCTGGTAACTATACGGTTAAAATTAAATTAATCGAAATGGACTTCCATGACATATTCTTTGCGTTCGGAATCATCGGTTCTCTTATTTACTTCATACCATTCCTTTACTTCGGTATTAAATTATTACTCAGCATCATAACAAACTTTAAGAAAATATTAACTGTGAAATATATGCTATTAGCTAGCACCGTTGTACTATCACTTGGAATCGGCTTTATGTCCGGCCACGTATTAACAGCGCCGTCCGTTAGTATTTTCTTCGTCGTAATACTCGCTTACTTAATTGTTGATTTAGAGGCGGAATAACGTGAAACCTTATTCAGTGGGGCTTTTGCTCCTCCCCCACCATCGGGATAAATGAATAAAAAAATGCTTAGAGAAATAATTCTCTAAGCGTTTTTTTGTCCTAACACTCCCTTACCGCCTCTAGTATTCAAAGTACTAATTCTTTCTGCTCCAGTAATAAGTGGTTTTGCTCGTTTAATTAAATTTTGCGTAGACTCTAAAGTTAAAGATGCCTGGTGCGCATCTTCGCTATCCCATACCTCAAAAACATATACAGCATTCGGTTCATCATCAGAAGTACTTACACTATACACTTCACAAGTATCCCTAATGACTGCATTGATTCCTTCACCTCTAACAAAATGTCTGCTAATATATCTCGATTACTTTCTTCCACGATAAATTATTTGCCATACAATCCGAATTTACTCCCTATTCTCCTCCTTAGTTATGTCACTTCTCTTATCTCAAAATTAATAATCCCCATAAATCACTCAAATACCTTCTTTTCCATTTAAAAAAACACTGAATTGCCCACCTTTCTTATGTATTAAATTAGAATCTATTTATATAGAATAATTATTTTAATTGAATTATTAACATGCTAAAATATTAAGGCACTATTATATAAAAGAATATATAATAGATATGTCGGTTTTTTTTGCACGAAATGTATTTTGAAAAAAGTGAGGAGAGTCCTTTGGTATTTAGTAGTTCTGTTTTCTTATTTATCTTTTTACCTCTCGTATTATTTTTCTATTTTATAGTGCGTGCCGAGCTACGTAATTTCGTATTACTTGCATTTAGTTTAATTTTCTATGCATGGGGAGAACCTCGATTCGTCCTCTTAATGCTCTTTTCTATTCTTTTAAACTACTGCTTCGGCCTACTCGTGCATCATTATGATAAACGAAAAAATATGAAAGTCACATTTTTAATTATGGCTGTGGTCGGAAATATTTTATTACTTTCTTATTTTAAATATATTTCCTTTTTCACAGACATTTTAAATCAAACTTTGCATTTATCTATTCATGTGGAACCTATTCCACTTCCGATTGGAATTTCATTCTATACGTTCCAAGCGATGTCATACGTCATCGATATATACCGTAAAGATGGCGCAGTTCAAAAGAATCCACTTAACTTAGCACTATATATATCAATTTTCCCGCAGCTTATTGCCGGACCAATCGTTCGTTACAATATCGTTGCTGATCAAATTAAAACGCGCATCCATTCTTTTGAACGATTTACAGAAGGTATCCAAATTTTCGTTTTAGGGTTAGCGAAAAAAATGTTAATCGCCAATCAAGTTGGATTTGTCGCAGATAAAATCTTTACCTTACCACCGTCTGAAATGAGCGCTGGAACGGCTTGGATTGGTATTATCGCCTATACACTTCAAATCTATTTCGATTTCTCAGGATACTCTGATATGGCAATTGGACTCGGAAAAATGTTCGGATTTGATTTCCCGAAAAACTTCAATTATCCGTACATCTCAAAATCCATTTCAGAATTTTGGAGAAGATGGCATATTACACTAGGCTCTTGGTTCCGCGACTATATATACATTCCGCTCGGTGGAAACCGTGTATCCAAACTAGCAAATTACCGTAACCTCTTCATCGTATGGGGATTAACCGGTTTATGGCACGGGGCAAGCTGGACATTTATCGCCTGGGGATTATATTACGGCTTTATTATCTCGATTGAAAAAGCTGGATTCGAGAAAATATTAAATAAGCTATGGAAGCCGCTGCAACATGCATATGTACTAATCATCGTTATGATTGGTTGGGTCTTCTTCCGAGCTGATAACTTCGCATACTCGTTCCAATATTTAAAAGCGATGTTTGGCATAGGGAGGCAATCTTTCATCGATGACAACACAATGCTCTATATACATGAATACATTGTCATATTTATCATCGCCTTTATCGCAGCGACACCAATTTTGAAACGTGTTAAAAACATATTAGAACTTGCACCCAAAACGTATATATTCACGATGCAAGTTGTACGTCCTATATTATTACTAACATTATTTATGGTTTCAATTATGTATTTAATTAATTCGACGTATAATCCATTTATTTACTTCAGGTTTTAACTTATCCCGCTATTTTCCGGGCAGTAAGACCCCCACCTCAAAATTCAGCGAAAGCAAAGAAGTTAGGTGGGGGCGGGCTGCCCGGAAAAGCCCGATTGGTTAAGGCTGATAATCAGTGGTGGATGAACAAGCCCCCCACTGATTAAAGTTTCACTTTATGTAGGAAGGAAAAGTTATTATGAAAAAATTGGGGAACCTCATCCTGTTTATCGGTTTTCTCACCATTATCTTTTCATTTGGCATATTATCGCTTCTCAAAACTGACCGAGCAGTTTCACCCGTTGAAAATCGTCCGCTCGCTCAAAAACCAGCTCTTACAAAAGAAGTTGCCTTAAATGGTAGTTTCTTTAAAGACTTTGAGACATATACAAACGATCAATTAATCGGAAGAGATGATCTCATAAAAAACTATACACTTACCCAAATTAAAATGGGTAAGTCTCTCATTAACGATATTATTCTAACAGATGATAAATGGCTTCTAAAAAACCCTGCTTGGGCTACAAAATATAATGAGATTGACCAAGCTATGCCAGCTGTAAACGACTTATCTCAGTTTTTAAAAGAACAAAATATTGAGTTTTACTTTGCTTTACCACCGTCCAAAACGAATGCTTTATCATTTAAATTACCTTCTCATATTCACACATATGCACAGGAAAATTTAAATTACTTTCTAAATAAACTTCCTGCGGACGTAAAGCCAATTAAACTCATGGATTATTTTAAGAAAAACTATACAAATGAAGAAATACAAAGTATGTACTTTAAAACAGACCATCACTGGAATATGGATGGTGCCTTCTTAGGCTATCAATATATAATGAACACAATCGCGCAACAATCTTCTATATATAAAGGAAAAGAAATAAAAAAAGAAGATTACACTCGTACGTGTGCTCCAAATACACATCTAGTCGGAAGCTTCAACAACCAACTATACCAACTCATCGATGCAACTGGTGAAAAATTGTGCTACTACACACCGAAAGGCGGTTTCAACTTTACGAGCGTAGCCGCAAAAGATGTAAATGGCACAGTATATCGCACATTAGATGAACTATACGGCGTAGAAAAACAAAATGATACAACATCATACGCAGGTTATTATGCAAATGACTATCCAGAAATCGTCATCGAAAATAACAATGCACCAAATGATGTACGAACTTTAGTCCTAAAAGACTCATTCGCAAACGCAATCGTGCCTCACTTAGCACAAAGCTTTAAGCATACATCCATCCTCGATCTACGTCACTATCACGAAAAGGATGTATATCAATACATTAAAGACAACAATATTAACATGGTATTGTTCGTGTATAGTGATTCGAATTTGAGTGGGGATATGTTTAAGGTTAAACAATAAAAGAAGCCTCTTGTAAAAATTACAAGAGGCTTCTTTTCGATATTTACGAAAAAAAATCAGTGGGGATAAATCCCCACTGATTTTTCACTCTATCTATAATCAACTTATAGATTTGGGTTGTTAAGCACGTTCACGTGTACAGCTTGTGAACCAATTTCGCTTGTTAGAACATCTTTCTCACCTAATACTTTGAATACTAATGTACCTTTGTCAGTGTACTTAGTAGTTAAAGTATTGTAAATGTCTGGATTGAAGTTTGGAAGTACAGAATCACTTGTTTGAGATACTGTTACATGACCAAGGTCTTGATCGAATAAATCGAAGTGAGCATTACCATTTGTATCAAGATAAAGTTTACCTTGGTTGTCACCAGATTTTACAACACGTACTTTATGTTGTGTTTCTTTCGTTAAGTTAATACCTTTAACGATATCATCAAGGTTACTGCCTTCAAGTTCTAACACAGTACCGATGTTAATTTTCTTCTCAACGAAGTTTTCTGTTTGAACTGGTTTGAAGTTTACAGATTTAATAGCGATTTTCTCTTGAACGATTTCGATTGTCGCTTTACCAGCAGTTGCACCATTTTTCGTTAAGTGGATATCAACTTTACCTGGTTTTAAACCTTTAACAACAACTTTATTTCCAACAATTTTAGCTTCAGCTACAGCTGGATTTTTAGATTCAACTACATAACCTTCTAAGTTTTCAGGATCAGAATATACGCGATCTGAAGTGTACTTAGATAATTGATATGCAACTGTGTTAGAAACATTTAGGTCAAGTTTTGTATCAGGTGATTGGCCATATTGACCTACTTTAGATACAAGCTCAAAGTTTTTGAATGCAACGTTACCTTCTGTTACGTTCACATATAATGAACCTAAAGTATCGCCGTTACCGTTTTGGAAGTGAACTGTACCTTCTCCTACTTCGCTACCTGTAATACCGATTGTTTTCGTACCAACTGAACCAGCATCAGTTGTTACTACATCTAATCCACCTTCAGCAACTACACCTGTTTTTGGAAGAACTTCTTTAATTACATCTGTTTTAGCACCAAATGGATCGCCATATTGGTCAGTTGTTACGAATGTAACAGGTAATGTTTTGTTTTGAACAACTTGTAATTTGTCTGGATTTGCTTTTACTGATTTTAATGTACGAGAATCAGTAGTTACTTTAAATTTAACATCTTTCGTTACGTCACCTACTTTAATAGTAAGTGTAGCTTCACCAGCAGCCTCAGCAGTAATGTAGTTGTTTACTACAGAAATAATACCGTGGTTTGAAGATTTAATGCTAATTGAGTTTGGATCAACAACTTTATCTTCTCCAGCAATTGTAGCAACTACGTTATGGATTTGTGCTTTTTCACCAACAACTAACGTTTGGCTGTTTAGCTTAAAGTCTTTTCCAGTAAGTTTATTACCGTATACTACACCGTTTTTATCTGCATCTACCGCAAATACAGTGTTTTTAATTGCAGAAGCTGGTGTATCAAGGTTTTTCACTGTAATGATACCTGTGTTAGAAACTGTTAAACCACCACGTTTTGTAACTTGTACTTCTACTTTATAGTCACCGTGTGAAAGACCAACACCAAGTTTACCTGTAGAAGAAGTTGACTTTCCATCCTCAAAGATGTTTGCTGGTGAACCATCTAAGTTATTTGCTACAAATTTGACGTCATGGTTTGCTAAGTTTAAGTACTCAACATCAGCATTACCTTTTTCATCGTTTAATTTGAAAGCAACTGCTTGACCAGCACGATCATCATCAAATGTAAGTTTTTCTACTGCTAATTTTTTAACTTCGTATACGAATTTCGTTACGAATGATTGATTTTTCACTTTTACAGTAAGATCTTTATTTGGAGCTACTTTACCACCAAGTGTTACAACTGCAGAAGTACCGTCAGCACTTGCTTCAATCGCAACAGCTTTGTCTCCTTCAAGAGTTACATCATCAGCAGCAAGCTTATCTAAACCAGTTCCTGTTAATGTTAATTTCGCTGGTTCAGAAATTTTCACATCAGTTACATATGCTTGCGCATTATCTTTTTGGCCATATTTTTTATCTGCTACTGCGATAAATTTAGCTGCTTCTGCACGAGATACAGATTTATTTGGCTCCCATTTGTTTCCGCCTGTTCCTTCAGAAAGTCCAAGATTGATTAGGATGTTTGCTTTTTCTTCACCCCAATGATCTAATAAATCTTCAAATTTTGTAACTAACTCGCCGTTAACTTTATCTTTTAAGTTATAAGCACCTACTATCATAGAAGCGAAAGAAGCACGGTCAATCTTTTTATCTGGAGAGAAGTTTTCTTTTCCATCACCTCTAACGACACCCGCTTTTTCAACCGCTGCAATGTATTTTGAAGCCCAATGATTTTTAGCATCTTTGAAAGATGGTTGTGCACCCTCTTCAACTTTTAAATTTAATGTAATTGCCATAATTTTCGCAGCAGAAGCACGGTCAATTTCTTCAGCTGGAGCGTATGTACCATCTGGCTTACCTTCGATTGCACCTTTATCTACTAAGTAATTGATAGAATCTAATGCCCAATGATCAGCTGGAACGTCTGGGAATGATTTTCCTGCTGCTGCTACTGGAGATACAACACCTGCTACCATTGCTGCTGTCATTGTACCTGCGATTACTTTTTTGTAAGAGTTAGTCTTTGCCATTTTATAAATTTCCTCCTTCAGGAATATGCTACTAGTTTCATATCATATTAAATTTGAAACTAGCTAGTTAGAAAAGCCATAAAACAAATAAAAACACAAATACTATAATGAAAAGTAGTTCACATAATAAAATGGTACAAACCGTTAAATGTAAATATAAGGTTTAAATACCATTTTTTGAAACAAGTTCATCATACTATACAAAACTATTCGTTATCAAGAACTTTCTCAAAAGAAGATTCGACACATTCTGATAATTCAGTCTTTTCATTGTATTATTAAGATATTAATAATACTCAAATATAGAAATGAACAAACTTTTTTCCTATAAAACTACTCTCACTGCTCTTCGTATATTTTTCATATCAAATACACAATTGGAATTATAGCACATATTTCCAATTCATCACTTAAATATTTTTTACAATAAATACAATTTTCAGACTACATTCGACTTAAATTATTATGATTCGACATTTTCTTCTTCTTTTCGAATGTATTTTTAACAAAAAAAGATGTTAATTTACAAATATTTTACATATTACTAGGACACCCCTCATTTTTTGAAAGCGTTATCTATTTGTTTCTCAATAAAAATATTCGCTTCAATCTCAAATGTATATAAAATAAAAAGCCTATGATACTCATAGACTTTTGTCTATTTTCTCATAGGCTTATATTAATCATTTCATGTATCAAATGATTTTAAATTATTTTGCTGCAGGTGTTGCTTCTTTAATAGAAACTGTAACTTGTACAGCTTTATCAAATTCTACTTTTTGTACTTTAGCGCCAACTTTTACTGTAATGCTCTTTACATAGATAGATGTTGCACCTTTATCTGTAGTTGTTCCATCTTCTTTCACAACTTTTGTATCAGCAGAAACAAAATCGATGTCAGTAACTGTTGCATTTGCTGTAGTTGCAGGTACGCCATCAACAGATAAGTTATTTAAAAGTGCAGCTTTTAGATCCGCATTTGGAGCTACTTCTTTAAGAGATGTGCTTGTAAATTCTACTGCTAATTCTTTAGCAGCTGGTGCTGTATCAACAACTTTGAATGAGTGAGTTGTGATTAATTTACCATCTTCTAATTTAACAGCAACTTTATAAGTTTCACCAGCTTTTGCTTGTGCACCTACAGTGATTGTTCCAGCTTCCTTATTCACAGATACTTTAGTCGCATCTGCAGCTACTTCTTTACCATCTTTATCTGTTGTAGTTACTTCAATTTTAGCTGCTTCTTTACCAGCTAATACTAATCCATTTGCATCCACAGGAAGAACTGCAACTGTCATTTCATTCTTTTTGTTTTCATCCGTAACATATTTATCTAATTCTTTTTCTAAGCCACGAACTTCATATTTAGAGAATGCACCTGGATCTTTTAATTCTAAAGCTAATGTTGCTTTTGCTTCTTTTTTACCAGTTTTTGCAGTTAATTCTACTGTATATTTACCAGCAGCTTGGCCTTTTGCATTTAAAACTAATTCTTTATTCACATATTTAGCAAAGTTTTCGTTTGCAACTGCTTTGCCATCTTTATCAAGTACTTTAACATCTACAGTTAAAGGAGCGTTTTCAGGAGCTGTGAACTCTTTACCGTATTGATCTAGTACTGGAGCTTTTACTTTTAAGTCAGTTACATCTTTTGTAGAAAGTGCTACGTTAGCATTTTCTAACTTAATTTCTTTCATTGCTTTTTGAGCAAAAGCTTCAATTTCAACTGTTTTTGAAACAAGTTCTTTACCTTTTGAATCTTTTACAGTTACTTTTACAGGTGCTTTTCCTGCAGATAATACAGTTACTTTACCAGTAGCTTTATCTACTACAGCAACTTCTGTGTTTAATGACTCATATTCAACATTTCCAGTTGTTAATACATTAAATTGATCTTTCAATTCTACTTGAACGTAAGCATTGTCGCCTTCGTAAACTTTATCGTTTTGTTTGAAATCTTTAGAAGTAAAGTCAGCTTTATTTTGTTCTGCAACTGTCCAGTTAGAGATTGAAGCTACTGTAGCACCTTCAGCAGAAACTTTTACTTCTTTACTTTCAGCTACTACTTTACCATCTTTTTTATAAACAGCTTTTACAGTAGTTGAAGTACCTTTTGCTAAATTGATTTTACCATCTGTAATTGTAGCTGGAGTTACAAATTCGATACCTGCTGGTGAAACAACTTCAGTACCGTTTTCATCTTTAACTGTGTATTTTAATTCAGTTGGCGTGCCAGCTACAACTGTTTGGTCAGCCATTTCGATTGTTTTTGCTTCTAAAGAACCTACAGCTACTTCTGTTTTACCAACTTTGTTTACATCTACAGTGTAAGTTTGTTTAGCAGCTAAGTTGCTATATAATTCAACTGTAGCAGTTTTTTTATCATCTGATAATTTTACATCTTTAACTAATACTTTATCGTTGTTAGCTTTGTTAGCTACTTTAACGTCTTCTTTAGTTAATTTTTCAACAGCTTTGCTGAATTTAACTTCTACTTTTTGAGTTGTAACTGCTTTAGCAGATTCAACTGTTACTGCTTCTTTACCGAAATCTTTGTCAGTCTTAGCAATGAATTTAGCAGCTTCTGCACGAGTCACAGCTTTTTCTGGCTCCCAACCATTTCCAGTACCATTAGTGATATCTAAAGCAACTAAAATGTTAGCAGCGTCTTTACCCCAGTGAGGGATTAAATCAGGGAATTTAGTTTCTAATTCTCCGCTTACTTTGCTGTCTAATTTGTATGCTTTTACGATCATTGTTGCCATAGAAGCACGATTAATTTGGTTGTTTGGATTAAACTTACCAGTTTCATCCCCTTGAATCACACCAGCTTGTTCAACAGCTGCGATATATTTAGCAGCCCATGAATCTTGAGCATCTTTGAAAGTTGGTTTTGCGCCATCTTTAACTTCTAAACCTAATGTAATTGCCATAATTTTCGCAGCAGAAGCACGGTCAATTGCTTCAGCTGGAGCGAATGTTCCGTCTGGTTTACCTTCGATTGCTTTTTTTGCTACTAAATAATCAATGTACTCTGCACTCCAAGAACCAGGTTCAACGTCTGGGAATGTTTTACCTGCTGCTGCTACTGGAGATACAACGCCTGCTACCATTGCTGCTGTCATTGTACCAGCGATTAATTTTTTGTAAGAGTTAGTCTTTGCCATTTTATATATTTCCTCCTTCAGGAATGTAATACTAGTTCCATAATGTTTTAAATAGATATTCTATTTAATGTTGAAACTAGTAAATATAAATGTAATTAAGATCCTATATATAGAAATGATTCCATAATATAGAACAATAAACATATTACACCGTTTTTACCCGAATTTAAATTCTTAAATTCGACAAAAAAGTTAATTTTCGTAATTCTAACGTTCATTCTTTCGACTTTTAATTCAAATAACTCGATTATAAAATCAGAATATTTTAAATGTACGAAACAATACATCAGAACTACATTTGAGCAATATTTGTATAACCATTTACAACTATAGCAGAAAAACGTTTGCAATTTTAATATCCAATTATGAAGATATTACGACATTAATCGACACGATGTTTCTGTAATTTTCGACATCATTCTTAACTTCATTTTTCTGAACAAAACCTGCCACGTTATCCAAGTGTTTTTGTATAAAACGCTTTATACCGATATTCTTTATATGCTAATGTTAAGATTTTAAGATTAAGAACCACTAAAAACATACATATTCAGGAAAAATAAAACTCGAATCTTTTGTTTTTTTCGACATCATTCTACATTTTTTATATTTTTTGTCGACATTTTATTTTTTCTTCAATACGCTTTTCTTTCAAACTTTTACTTACATAGCAAAAAAGAACAGGTGATCCCTGTTCTTTTTTCTACTCAATTATTGAATAAAAAGAGGAATGGCCTCTATTCCATTCCTCTTTTTATAGACTCTTTTGCATGTAAGTCATTAATAATATATTTGGACGCTATGGAAATTTGCTCTCGCAATTCCTCTACCCTTTGTCCTAACGTTTCCTGTACATATTCTGTCTGCTCTAATTGTTTAATCGCCATACTATGTAATGTTTCTGTCGTCCAGTCTCCATCCACATTCCCAATAATCGGCTGATTTACTTGTTGTAAAAACGAATCGATCTTTGGATCATATGAAATTCCAATCATAGGCGTGTTTGCAACTGCCGATAATATAAGAGCATGCAGTCTCATTCCTATTAAAAGAGAGCATTCTGATAAAATAGAGATTTTCTCATGAATATCCATTTTATAAGGGAGCATGTGCGCTTCTTCTCCCATCAAATTAATGATATCCCTTGATGCATTTTGATCAAATGGTCCATGCATCGGTACAAATAAAATATGGTATCCCTCTTGCTTAAGCTTTTTCAGCGTATCTGCTAACTTCTTCATATAATCTTCTTTTGCATCCCAGTACCTTACACTAACCGCAACGACCTTTCCTTGCAGCGCATGTTTTTGAAGCCAATCGGATTTCTTTTCTTCTGGCTGACAAGCTAATACTGGATCTGGAACAAGTTCGATGTCTTTCTTAATACCAATTTCTTTTAAGTACAAAAAAGAGTCTTCATCACGTACTGATATATATTCAGCCTTTGATACATGCCATTTCACTAATAAACGATTTTGCTTCTTCGTAATAGGTCCGATTCCTTGGGCGTAAATATAATACGGCTTTTTCAAAAAACGGGCAAGCCGCATAATACCCGTATAGTATAAAATACTCTTAATACTCGTCTTATCTTGTAAGAGACTTCCGCCTCCGCTAATTAAACCATTACTTCTCTTTATTTCTCGGTAAATCGCTCTTATATCCCATCGGTTTACTGCTTCTACACCGTACATTTTTCTTGTATAGTCGGGGTCATTTGAAAGTACAACAAGCTCAAGAGTAGGATCCTCTTCATGTAGCGCTTTAATAATTGATTGCAAAATTGCTTCGTCCCCAACATTATAAAAACCATAATATCCTGATAAAACTAACCGCACTCTTAATCTCCTCCAACATTTCGCAATCAACTCTTTTTGTAATTAAACAAATTGTTATCCATTCCTTGCCGAGAAAGGTTTGATAACTTCAAATTGATTTCTTTCACAAACATCTAACAAGTCATACCCATGTATAATATTGTTCATTTTCTATAATCAACGATTTTATTTACGTAAAAATGGAATTTGTTCTTTCGATATCCAGTTTAGTTTCAATGCACATATGCCATATAACACTGAAGCTATACTTAACGCCACAGCACTATATATCATTGCTAAAATCCTGGAATCTGTCACATTGATTAATGTAGACCCAAAGTATAATGCTATACCTAAAATACTAGATACTCCAATCACAGCCAAAAATTTCCCTATAGCTATTGGATAGGAAAGATCTTTTCTAATATAAATATGATTTGCGATACAAATCATTATATAAATAATTAGAGTACTATACGCTGCTCCATTTATACCGAATTGGTTTACTAGCGTTATATTTAATATAATTTTTACAAAACTTACACCGATGACAATCCATGCTGCTTGCATCGAACGATTAATCCCTTGCAAGATTCCTATTGATAATACCATAAGTGATGTGAAATACGAGCTACCAATTAAAATAGCTAACATGCCACTTCCTTTTGTATCTGTAAATAACGCAACATTAAGCGGTACTGCAAGCGCCATAAGCCATATCGTTATCGGCATTGTTAAAACGTGTGCAAACTCATTTGTACGTTTTACTGTCAGTTTAGCTAAAGCTATATCTTTTTTTGTTAAAGCCGCTGTTAATAATGGAATTAATGGAAATACTATCGCACTTGCAAATACAACGATTAATTGCGTAAATGCAAAACCACGGCTATATATACCAAATTGTTCCTGAATCGTTGTAGAAGATTCATGTAATACATGTGGAATTGTTACAGAATCAACTAAATTTAAAACAGGCATCGATAACGCTCCGATTGCAATAGGAACTGAAACACGGAGTATACTTTTCGCGTTTTTCTTAAAGTCTTGTAATGAATATGTTTCACTCTTATAGCGATACGTGCTTTTCACGTATTTCATTCGCAAATATATGAGTGACGTAATAACACCAAAGCAAGAACCGATCATTGCTCCGCCTGTTATGATATCACTACCTTTATTCCAATATACAAATATACAGGCTATTGTTAGCATAAAGAACACGCGAATCAACTGTTCAATTACTTGCGATACACCAGTAGGTATCATATCTCCAAACCCTTGGAAATATCCACGGTACACTGCCATATACGGTGCGATTAATAAAGCAAACGAAGTAACAATTAATGGTAGCCTCGTCTCTTGTCCACCAAGCATATTTGCAATGCTACTCGATCCAATGATAATAATTAAAAATCCGAGCACCCCAAATATAACACCGATAATAGATGCGGACGTAAACAATTTAGCTATTCCGTCACGATCATTCTTTTCATGAAGATCAGCTATTAACTGTGATATTGCTAGCGGGACTCCCGCTACTGATAAAGTTAAGGCTATCATATATACAGGAAAAACAAGGCGAAAAATCCCAAGTACTTCATCCCCTGCTATATTTTGCAATGGGATTTGGAAAAAACTCCCCACTACTTTCGATATAAACGTTGTAACGGTTAAAATCGCAGCGCCTTTTACAAACTTTTTATTCATCTTCTATCTCTTTTCTTTCAATATATAATCTACATAAAATATTAAATCCGTATTATTCATTCATCTTGAGAATCATCACTTTATCTCATTTAGTTATCATACCAAATTTCTTATATATTGAATACTCTCTTTCTTTTTATGTTTTAAATATAATATGTGCAAGATACGCGTATTTTTATCCAGTATTTTCTTCAATTTACTACTTCTACTTGTTCAGGATAAACATGTGCTATAATGTAGCTATTGTCAGTAAGAGGAGTGTTTACAACATGCTGAATTCGGTAAAGAAATTGTTAGGAGATTCTCAAAAGAGAAAGCTAAAAAAATATGAACAACTCGTTCAAGATATTAATGATTTGGAAAAACAAATGTCTGATTTACCTGACGAAGAATTACGTCACAAAACTGTCACATTCAAAAGTATGCTTACGGATGGTAAAACAGTTGATGACATAAAAGTAGAAGCATTCGCTGTTGTACGCGAAGCCGCAAAACGTGTGCTTGGATTACGCCATTACGATGTGCAGTTAATCGGAGGACTTGTATTACTAGAAGGTAATATTGCAGAGATGCCAACTGGTGAAGGAAAAACATTAGTTTCCTCTCTCCCAACATATGTACGTGCCCTTGAAGGAAAAGGCGTTCATGTTATTACTGTAAACGATTACTTAGCGAAGCGTGATAAAGAATTAATTGGCCAAGTCCATGAATTTCTAGGCTTACAAGTTGGATTAAATATTCCTCAAATCGATCCTTCTGAAAAGAAACTTGCGTACAAAGCTGATATTACATACGGTATTGGAACAGAGTTTGGCTTTGACTATCTTCGCGATAATATGGCTGCTTCACAAAATGATCAAGTTCAGCGCCCCTATCACTTTGCTATTATCGATGAGATTGATAGCGTTTTAATTGATGAGGCGAAAACGCCACTTATCATTGCTGGGAAGAAATCAGGTAGCTCTGATTTGCATTATTTATGTGCAAAAGTTATTAAATCATTCCAAGATACCCTTCACTATACATACGATGCAGAATCGAAATCAGCTAGTTTTACAGAAGACGGTATTACAAAAATAGAAGATTTATTTGACATCGATAACTTATATGATTTAGAGCATCAAACTCTATACCATTATATGATTCAATCATTACGTGCCAATGTCGCTTTCCAGCTTGACGTTGACTATATTGTGCATGATGAAAAAATACTACTTGTAGATATTTTCACAGGACGTGTTATGGATGGTCGCTCTTTAAGTGACGGCTTACATCAAGCACTAGAAGCAAAAGAAGGTTTAGAAATTACAGAAGAAAATCAAACACAAGCTTCTATTACAATTCAAAACTTCTTCCGTATGTATCCGGCATTATCAGGTATGACAGGTACCGCAAAAACGGAAGAAAAAGAATTCAACCGTGTATATAATATGGAAGTTATTCCAATTCCAACGAACCGTCCTATTCTTCGTGAAGATAAAAATGACGTAGTATATGTAACAGCTGATGATAAATATAAAGCTGTGCGTGAAGAAGTTCTAAAACAGAATAAGCAAGGACGCCCTATTTTAATTGGGACGATGTCTATCTTGCAATCTGAAACTGTTGCTCGTTATTTAGATGAAGCAAACATAAAGTATCAATTATTAAACGCTAAAAGTGCAGAGCAAGAAGCAGACTTAATTGCAACTGCCGGGCAAAAAGGTCAAATTACAATCGCTACCAATATGGCAGGCCGAGGTACTGATATTTTACTAGGTGAAGGTGTCCACGCCCTTGGTGGATTACATGTAATTGGAACAGAACGTCATGAATCTCGCCGCGTTGATAACCAGCTTAAAGGACGAGCTGGTCGCCAAGGTGATCCGGGAAGCTCTCAATTTTTCCTATCTTTAGAAGATGAGATGCTAAAGCGCTTCGCTCACGAAGAAGTAGAAAAGTTGGAAAAATCACTGAAACCTGACAAAACGGGGCTTATTAATACATCTAAAGTTCATGATTTCATTAACCGTACACAATTAATTTGTGAAGGTGGTCATTTCTCAATGCGTGAATATAATTTAAAATTAGATGACGTAATTAATGATCAACGTAATGTTATATACACACTACGTAACAACCTTCTAAAAGAAGAAACAAATATGATAGAACTTGTTATTCCAATGATTGAACACTCTGTGGATGCAATTGCTAAGCAGCACCTTTTCGAAGGAATGCTTCCTGAAGAATGGGATTTCACTAGTTTAACAGCATCTATTAAAGAAGTTTTAGCGGTTGAAACTTTGCCGCCATTATCTGCGAACGACGTACATTCGCCTGAGGATTTACAAATCGTTTTAAAAGATACAATTTCTAGCTATATCGAACGTGTACAAGAATTAAATGACCATGCGGATTTACAACAATCACTGCGCTACGTTGGTTTACACTTCCTAGATCAAAACTGGGTAAATCACTTAGATGCAATGACTCACTTGAAAGAAGGTATTGGCTTAAGACAATATCAACAAGAAGATCCAACTCGCCTTTACCAAAAAGAAGGTTTGGATATTTTCTTATACACTTACGGTAATTTTGAAAAAGAAATGTGCCGATATATCGCGAGACATTTAGCAGTTCCAGAAAACGTACAATCATGAGGTGAAAATTTATGTTATCATTCCTGAAAAAGGCAAAGAAAAAAGGAAAAGATACTACTGTTTCTAGTAATCAATTATTTGGACAAGAAGAAACTACTTCTCAAAACAAAACGGTAAAGCCAGTTCTTTACTTCCATCCTAGCTGGGGTGACGTAGCACAAGAACAAAAATACATTTATCAATTTTTACATAAAGAATTACCACGTTTACAAGAATATCAAATTTCTTTATCAGGAATTGAAATTGAAAAACGTGATGGCGCATACGATGTAGCTGCATTCATTCGCAGCAGTGTCCCAAAACCAATTTCTTTCGCAGAAGTTACATTACTTCTATTAAACAAAGATAAAAAGCTGTGCGCACGTAAAACATTTAACTTATCTGCACTTGGCGATATTCCTGAAAACGTGAATATGCCTTTCGTATTTACATTTGAGCAAGAAACAATAACGGAAGCTGAACTATCTCAATCAGATTGGGAATTAGCTTTCGAACTTGAAAGTAAGCATCAACTAGATTTAGATCCATCTTGGGAATCTCAGTTACCTGAAGCAAGCAAAGATGCTTTACGTAATTTTGTAGACAATTTAACACCTCCAAATGAAGGTGAAATTAACTTCCTAGGTTTACAAGCCGCACTGAAAGAGAACGGCGATTTACATACAACACTTCTAATTCGTAACGGCTGTAAAGATAACATTCAACTAGAACAACTTCCTCTTCATATTGAAGATGCTTCTGGAGAAGTCGTTGTTAAAGGTGCTTTCACGTTACCGAATCTTGAAATTAAAGCGAATACTACAAAACCGTGGTCATTTGTTTTCCCTGCTTCATCCATCTTGAAACAAAATATGGATTTATCTAGCTGGAAAGCATTTGTACCACAAGACTAATATACAAAAAAGCCTATCCTAAAAGATGGTCATCACACCTTTAGGATAGGCTCTATTTTTTATGTAAAATCTACTTCGTTACTAATAAACGTTCAATATGATACTCAGCTTCTAGTTTACACATTTCATCTACATGCTTTACTTCGCTCTTGTTTAACAGCTCTAATTGTTCTTCGCTCGGCTGCTCACTAATAAGCTCATTAATTTTTTCATTTACTTTCATCGCTAATGCTTGATGGAAATCTGGATGTCCTTTCAACTCGTCATCTACTTTATTAATCCAAGTTGATTTTGTGTATAAATATTGTTTCCACTGTTCAACAAATTGCTGCATATCAAATTTTTCTTCATTCCATTCAATTTCTTTCATATATCTCTCAAAAGAAACAACAATTGATCGTGTAATCCCGATCTTCACTCCATGTGGTAACTGTTTGTACATCAAATATTCCCTCCAGCTTAAAGCTCTTCCTTCTGAATATAAAGGAATCTCAAAATTCATATACCTTCTTATAATAGCACATTGCTAATCTAAGATGTTACTATACTGTGTAGAAAATCAATTGTCAACAAACGTATAACATTTAGATATAATGATTTTATACATAGTAAGCACATATACAAATAATAAGAACCTTCACACTCTATAACGCAATTCATGTGAAGGTTCTTATTGTTATATTGCCTTAACTTTTAAAAACTGCAGTTTCTCTTTTTGCTCATCATTCGCCATCATTACTATCGTCTTTTCAACATGCGGATGTACATGTTCAAGTGTCACACTCGCTCCTGCTTTATCCGATTGCTCAACAAAGTTTAATAACGCCATAGCTCCTGATACATCCATATAATGTACATCTTTCATACGCAAACTAACTGGTGACTTCACATCTTGTAAAGAAGCAAAAATACGATCTACTGATAGAAATGAAAGTGGTCCCTGAATCGTATACGTCGCTTCTTTTTCTTTTATAATAGAAGCTTTACGTTCTTTACACTTCACCATGTATATAATGAAGGAAAGAATAATGCCAAACGCAACAGCAACCATTAAATCGAATTTCACTGTCACAACCATCGTCACGAACATAACAATCACATCACCTCTTGGTGCTACATGTACTTTCTTCATGCTTTCCCAATCAAACATCCCGATGCCAGTTAAAATTAAAATACCTGATAATACAGCAAGCGGAATATATTGTACCACTGAACCGAGTCCCATAATGAAAATAAATAATATGACACTATGCATACAAGCCGACAGTGCCGTCTTCCCCCCGCTTCTTATATTGACGATAGATCTAACAGTTGCACCTGCTCCTGCTAATCCACCGAACAAACCACTCGCAATATTGCCAATACCTTGTCCGATTAACTCTTTATTACTTTTATGACGTGTCCCCGTCACATTATCCATTACGACAGACGTTAATAACGAGTCAATTGATCCTAGTAAAGCAATACTAAGCGCTGGTAATACAAGTGCTAACATGCCATTTGCGTCTAAATTCGGTACGTGAAGAGATGGCATCGCCTCTGGAATTGCACCTATTTTTTCAATCATCTTATTTAAAGAAAGAGTTCCTACAACTGGTAAGTTTACCGTAATTCCTTGTAGCATAGAAGAAAATAACGGCAACGTTACTGTAACACCTACTAATGCTACTAAACTTGATGGAATGGCCTTAATCCATTTTCCAGAAACAATCATTACAATGATCGTTAATAACACAAGCAGAAAGCTATTTTGTACGTGCTTCATTTCACCTAAAATAATAATCAGTGCAATCCCGTTCATAAACCCTGAAACAACAGGATATGGAATGTAACGAACGTAAGAGCCGAGCTTACATACACCAAATAAGATTTGAAATAACCCCGCCATCATAAATGCTATAAAACTTGCTTCTAATCCGTGAGTTGCAATAACACCTGTTGCAATAACTGTAATCGGCCCAGTAGGACCCGTTACTTGCCCCGGTGTACCACCAAATAACGCCGCAAACAAACCTGCAAAAATCGCACCATACAATCCGACTAGCGCTCCCTCAGACGTTCCCGTTGCGGCAATACCAAATGCAATCGCTAGCGGCAAAGCAACAATCGCAACAGTAAACCCTGCTAAACATTCCTTTGCTATTTTTTGAAACATATAAATAACCACCTTCTTATAAAGTCCATGTTCCATTGTACATCTAAAACAAATCATTCGTTAGCGTATTTATAAAAAACTCTTTACAGTCTCGTGAAGTAAACGTCTACATTGATAAATAGCCTTCCCAAGTCAAACTAAAAAACAGCAATATGACGAATCTACTTTGGGAAACAAACTTGACTATGCTATAATAAACAAATTAAATCTTTTACTATATACTTGGAGGCACTATGCTAACTTTTGAAGAAAAATTATCAATTATTGAATCTTTCCCGGAATTAGAAAGAAAGAACGTATCATTAAAACGCGTAAACTTTCACTTTGAAGAAAGTCGTTTAGATAAAAAGAACGTTGTATATCATTTACATCCAAACGGAAACGGATTTGTATATGCATACTTCATTAAAGGTTATAAAACAGATGCTAAAGGTATGATTAACATCCGTGAGTTTTCAGAAGAAGAACTGCGTTCATTAATTGAAAAAGTAATTGAACGTCTATCACAGGAGCCAGAGGAAGTTGTAGCACCAATGGAACCTGCTGCAGAAGAAGAATGGAAGAACGAAGACGGTCATATCCTAACTCTTATTCAAGAGGATGACATGTGGAACGTTTACGCTGGCGTAAACTTAGACGGTACATTCAACTCTTATCCAGAAGCTGCGGAATACCTTGATGAAGAAGGTTTCTCACGTAAATAATACGTTCCTTACTACTAAAGAGGGCCGTCCCAGTTTTTTTTGGGATGGCCCTCTTTTTATTAATAGGTAGGCTATCATTGTCTTATTTTGTAGTTAAGCCGATATCCTTTGTCGAAACGTCGATATATGTAGAGTTGCGTTCGATATAATTTCATGCACTGTTGCAATTTAACCCAATAAGAACATAAATCCATTTCGAAATTAGGCTTTTTGGGCAGTCCCATCCATTAAATTATGGCATCAAAACTTCTTATTCTCACTATCCCCTATAAAAATTTGAATTTGACAACTATACGTCTCCGTATTAAAAATATCACTAACTAACTCCACTTCAATAAAACTCTCCACTTCTATATTATTTTCTTTTATGTATTTAATTATGGTATTTCGACGTTCTTCCTCATTTTCTTTACTATACGCTAATGTTATATATTTCCCGCCCGGTAATACTTTTATATTTTGCATCTTTTCCATATGTACATCATCTCGTACTTTATTAAAAACATACTTCGGCTCTACATCCCATTTTTCATTGACATTGTATAGAATCCCCATTTCCATTGCCATTTTCTCTTCATAATCTTGCACGATCTTCTCTAAATCGGAATAATACAGTAACTCCTGTAAACTTCCTACTTCTTTACAAGGCGCAACAACGACATAACGCTGTTCAAAAAATTCAATAGAGATTTCATCACTCTTTAATATTTCCTGTGAACTCCCTACTTTCTCATTTAACCCATCAATCGTTTCAATTACCTCTTTCATTTTCTTTATATGCTCTTCCGCTTCCTCTCTCTTTAATTGTAAAAATTGCAGCAATTTATCCATATCACATTCCTTAAAAATCTCTTGAAGTTCTACTATACTGGTATTCAACTCTCTACAGCTTTTTATAATATCAATGTGAATGAATTGATCTATAGAATAATATCTATATCCTGTTGATTCATCAACATGTTTTGGAATAAGAATCCCCATCTTATGATAGTACCTTAACGCTTTTATCGTAATATCCTTTATTTTTGCAACTTCTCCAATAGAAAATAATGTTTTCACCTGAATCTCTTCCTTTTTATTTTTTCGCATGCAACTATTGACTCTCCCCTTAGAGGAGACATTACTATTTATAATAAGTCATTTACATTAATAAAGGGAGTATACAATTATGAACACAGTAAAATATAGAAATCTTGTCAAAGAAGACTATGAGCCTATAAAACATTTAATTGGTGAGGCATTTGGATTTAATGAATTCATTACAGATAAAAAATTTTTAAATTCAATATTAAACTTCTACCTACACAGTTGCATTTTAGGAAGCTCCTTTAGTAAGGTAGCTGAAAAAGATAATAAAATTATCGGTGTCATTTTAGGCGATTCCAAAAAAGATAAAAACCGTTTAAAGAGATTCCATAATACTGTTAGCTTTTCCTTTAACACGCTGAAACTATTCATGACGAATAAAGAGAATAGAGAGTTTTTAAAAGCATTTATAAAGGTTCAAAAAACATATAAAGAACTAATTCAAGGAAAAGAAGATCATTTTCAAGGCTGTATACAATTATTCATCGTATCCAAAGAATCTAGAGGTCTTGGAGTTGGGAAATCTTTATTAAATCATTTATTCCAATACATGACAAAAGAAGAAGTGACATCTTTATATTTATATACAGATAATGAATGCAACTATGAATTTTATGACAGACAAAACTTCCAACGTATACAAGAAAAAGCAGTTAATTTTGGACCAAAAGAAGAAGATTTCAACGTATTTTTGTACCGCTATAACTTTAACTAATAGTAACATTTACACTTCAATGCTCTTTGCTAATTAGCAAAGAGCTATATTAAGTATGATATCACTCACGAGTGGTTGTCAAAAAATCATACTAGCTTAAATCCTCCAGCCAAACTCTTCTACTACTATTGTTTCAGTTCGATTAGCGTGAAAAAGAGGAAGATGTGTAACAACTTCAATTTAAAAAGGAGCGCACAACATGGAATGGATTCACGAATTATTTCAGCAATATGGGTATTATGTAGTACTTATTGGATTACTTTTAGAATATATTGCTCTTCCGTTTCCAGGAGAGCCAACATTAGCCTATGCAGGATTTTTATCACATCAAGGTGATTTAAGTTTACCAATTTTAATTATTTTATCCTTTATTGGGACAAGTGTAGGTATGACATTCCAATACTTTTTAGGAAATAAACTTGGCATGCCTTTCATTCAGAAATACGGGAAATATGTATTTTTAACAGAACGAAAAATTAATTTAACGAAAATGTGGTTTGATAAATACGGATATTTTCTAATCTTTATCGCCTTTTTCATTCCAGGCGTCCGCCACTTTACAGGATACTTTGCAGGAATTATCAACTTACCGTTTCGCCGCTTTGCGATGACAATTTATTCAGGTGCCCTATTTTGGGTATCCTTCTTCCTAATCGGTGGTTACTGGTTAGGGGAAAACTTAGAAGATATATTCATCGTACTTGAACAACACATTTGGAAAATTATCTTCGGTATTATTATCATTACGCTAATCACCCGATTTCGCAAAAAAATAAAGCATGTGTTTATAAAAAATCTAAATTAAACGTGCAGTATGTTATTAAAATCGTTCATCCATAAACATTATCCAGCTTAGCTGATTACGCAAATAATAAAGTAAAACTTTAATCAGTGGGGGTTTACGGGCAGTTATCTCCCACCTAACTTCCTCACATTCGCCGAATTTCGAGGTGGGAGTCTTACTGCCCGTTAATGCGGGATAAAAAAAGCGGAGACCCATAGTCTCCGCTTTTTTACATACATATTGTTTCCGAACTAACTCTCAGGCTCATTAATTTTTTTTACGTCTAAACAACATCGCTCCAAAAATTAATGAGAACATACCTGCAATAATAGAAGTAGATTCAGTTGATGCTCCCCCTGTTTGAGGAAGTAATTTTGATTGCTTATTATTTTCTTTACTAGTTGTTACTTCAGATTTATTTTGTACATCTTGTTTACTTTGTACTTCTACTTTATCTTGTACATCTTGTACCTTTGGTGTTTCCGGTTTGTCTGTTACCTCTGGTTTCTCTAATACATTTGGTTCCTCTGTCACCTTTGGTGTTTCCGGTTTTAATGACTCTTCTATTTCTTCTGTTGTTTCTTCTTTATTTTCTTCTTCCTCTGGTGTTACTAAGATCTCCGGTTTGTCTGTTACCTCTGGCTTCTCTAATACATTTGGTTCCTCTGTCACCTTTGGTGTTTCCGGTTTTAATGACTCTTCTATTTCTTCTGTTGTTTCTTCTTTATTTTCTTCTTCTGGTGTTACTAAGATTTCCGGTTTGTCTGTTACCTCTGGTTTCTCTAATACATTTGGCTCCTCTGTCACCTTTGGTGTTTCCGGTTTTAATGACTCTTCTATTTCTTCTGTTGTTTCTTCTTTATTTTCTTCTTCTGGTGTTACTAAGATCTCCGGTTTGTCTGTTACCTCTGGTTTCTCTAATACATTTGGCTCCTCTGTCACCTTTGGTGTTTCCGGTTTTAATGACTCTTCTATTTCTTCTGTTGTTTCTTCTTTATTTTCTTCTTCTGGTGTTACTAAGATCTCCGGTTTGTCTGTTACCTTTCTGGCTTTTCACCTTTGGTTCTTCTGGCTTTTCTTCTTTCAAGTCTTCTGTTGTTTCAACTTGCTTCCTTCTGTCACTTTTCTTTTTGGTTCTTCTGGCTTTTCTTCTTTCAAGTCTTCTGTTGTTTCAACTTGTTCTTGCTCTTCTGTTGGTTTCACCGACACTTCCGGCTTTTCTTTCACCTCTGGCTTTTCAAGTTTCACATTCGGCTCCTCTGCTCCTCTGTCACCTTTGGTTCTTCCGGTTTTTCTTCTTTCAAGTCTTCTGTTGTTTCAACTTGTTCTTGCTCTTCTGTTGGTTTCACCGACACTTCCGGCTTTTCTTTCACCTCTGGCTTTTCAAGCACATTCGGCTCCTCTGTCACCTTTGGTTCTTCCGGTTTTTCTTCTTTCAAGTCTTCTGTTGTTTCAACTTGTTCTTGCTCTTCTGTTGGTTTTATCGACACTTCCGGCTTTTCTTTCACCTCTGGCTTTTCAAGCACATTTGGCTCCTCTGTCACCTTTGGTTCTTCCGGTTTTTCTTCTTTCAAGTCTTCTGTTGTTTCCAACTTACCTTCTTCTTCTACTTCTGTTGCTTCCTGTATCTTTATATTCGTAATATCATATCCATTAACTTTCGATTGATATCCCGCTACTGGATGCTCGTTTACTGTGTACGTATAGACATTACCGTCATTATCATATGCAGGTATATTTGCAAATGTATAATTCCAACCTTTTGCTGCTGTCACGTCTTGTGTCTGGATTACGTCACCATTTTTCAGTAAGTCTACTTGAATCGTGCTCGGACGATCTGTTGCATTGTTATCATTCCAAGTCTTCGTTCCTGAAATGGATGTCGTTTTCACCTTATTTGGAATCATCAACTTTACACCTTTTTGAGCAGTTGCATCAACTGTAAAGTCGAATTTTTTTTGAGGATCAAAATCCACATATTTTGGAGCTTTAATCTCTGTTACATAGTAATTTCCTGGTTCTAAATTAGAAATTTCAACAATACCTTCTGCACCCGTTGTATACGTATCGCCAATTTGTTCACCCGATTCCTTATACAACTTAAACGTAACATCTGGGATGAATTTTGTATTATCTCCTTCAATGTGCTTCACAATTCTTAGCGTACCTTTAGGTGGTAAATCACCTTGTGCACCGCCACCTGCGTTTATATTTTTAACCCATGCATTCTTTGAAACAGTTACTGGCGGCTGATTTAAAATCTGGTAATCAATTGTATAATCATTATAAAACTCATCTTGATTCATTCCGCTATCAGTTATAATCGAGCTATATCGAATACTGATATCCTTACCATTTACCTGATCCTTATAACCTCTAAGGGAAAAAGAGTTACCGTTAAGCGTAATCGTACCATAACCTTGATCGATAAATTGTTGCGGAGTTACACCCGTATTTCCGACTATTATAATAAATCCTTCCTGCTTCAGCGTTTGACCTGATTGTAAAGTATCAGTCAAAACAATATCAGCACCTAACTGTTCCTTGTTACTACTAGTGTTTACATTCAACTCCCATTTCACCTCATTGGGAGCGTCTGGGTAAATTTCACCTGTTTTGTAGATAAATGATGACGGACCCGTCGATTCTGTGGGTCCTTTAATTGTTACCCTTTGAGTTGCTAAACTTGTGCCTAAATTTGTATCAACTGGTATGGTTTGATTCATTCCTACATTACTAGTTGCTTTAAATTCAAAATACAAATAACCTCTAATATTTTGAAGTTTCTCAACCATATCATTAAATGCACATACCACATTCTTTGATGTTACTTGGCAAGTACCAAAGCTAACACCTGTATCATTCTGTAAATCAATCTTTTTACTATATCCTGCTAATTCTGCCGGTAGCGTTAATGTTACTGTGTCTCCAGCCTTCATTTGATTTCCAGATTTATCACTAAAATCTACTCTTATTCCCGATCGTTCTCCATAATTTAATTCCGTTTTGTTGAATGTAAAACTATCAACAAATCCTGTTGTGTTTAATTCTTGTGCATGCCCTATGATAGGTGTAAAAACTTGTCCAATAATAACAGTAAAAATAAAACAGATTACAGATATTCTTTTTAAATATGTACTCATAAAGCCTCCAATTCTAATTCTCACATTTTTCTGTTGTGGAATCTTTCCCACCTTAAAAAAGGTTACAACTAAAGAATATTTGCAGCATCAAACTATCTTTAATCATGCAAAACAAAGCAGTAAACAACACGATTCATTAACCATATTGTTCCTTTCTACTTCTTGTTTTCCGCAGCCAACAATAAATATTAGTACTAATAAAAACACATTACAAGACTGTTCATTTACATATTAATTTGTTACTATATTCATGCTACCAAAATATACTAAATGACCACTTCATTCATACGGTCATCTGATGACTGACTTTCTTTATCTTTCAGCGATAATTCTCCTCTAATAAATTTATTCCACTCTTACTAAATTTATTATTTTAACATCTATAAAATCCACCTAAAAAGTTCACAAAACCCTTATTTAAAGCGGATTACATACATTTATAAGCAAAATGCAATCTCCTAAAAGATATTTTTATATAAGAATAAAGGAGAGTTTAAATAGAAGATACACACCATTTTTTCAATCATTTCCAAAAAAATAAAGCTATCTTTTCTTATTAAAAAAGATAGCTTTATTCGTATAGACAACTGCTCTACTCTCTATTGTTTTGCGCCTTTTAACGACTCTCTCAGGACAAATTTTTGTAATTTCCCGCTCGCATTACGAGGAAGTTCATCTACAAATAAGTAATGACGTGGACGTTTATAGTCTGCTAATTCATCACTTTCTTTACAATATATTTCTAAATCTTCTTCTGTAATCGCTTCATCTTTCTTTACAACAACCGCAACGACACGCTCTCCCCATAGTTCATCGGGCTCACCAAGTACCGCAACATCTAATACACCAGGGTGACTATGAAGGAAATCTTCAATTTCGCGAGGATAAATATTAACGCCGCCACTAATTACCATATCATCAACGCGGTCTGCAACGAATAAATAACCGTCTTTATCGAAGTATCCTAAATCACCAGAATGATACCAGCCTTTATACATCGATTTTGCATTTGCTTCTTCTCGATTATGATAACCAGCCATCATAGTTGGACCGCGCAAAATAATTTCCCCTACTTCATAAGGGGGCAACGTATCATCTGGCTCTGCTGGTCCATCTTCCTTCGGTTTCACAATTCGAATTTCATGGCTAAAGCACGGTGTTCCTGCTGAACCAGCTTTCGTAATTTGATCCTCTTCTACGAGAAACGCAACAACCGGTCCCATTTCTGTCATTCCGTAAATTTGGACAAGATCAATATAAAGGCGCTCTTTACATTCCTTCACTAGCGCTGGAGCCATTGCAGCCCCGCCGTATACACCGATTTTCATTGAAGTTAAATCATACTTAGTTAGATCTTTTTGCAGTAACATATTCCACATCGTTGGTGCTGCAAAAAACGTCGTAATCTTCTCTTCTTGAATTGTATGTAATACTCTATCCGTATCAAAATGATGTAAAATAACATTCTTTCCGCCAACTTGAATGCGCGGTATGATTCCAGCATTTAACTCACCGCAATGATATAAAGGTGCTACCACAAGCCCGGCGCTATCCCTGTTATATTTTATGAAATAAGTACAAATCATACTATGCTCAGCCATATCACGATGGCGATGTAGTACGCCTTTCGGATGACCAGTCGTTCCGCTCGTATAAAGCATAGAACAAAAATCCATTTCATCGACTACAATATCTACTTTCTCAGCTGATGCTTCATTTACTTTTTCATGGTAAGAACTAGCATAGGAAGGTGCATCGTCTTCCACGTACCAAAAAGACGAATTTGGAAAATCTCGTTCAATCATAGTAACTGTTGATTCGACTGCTTTTTCAAAGACAACTACTTTCGAGGCTGCATCTTGGAGGATATACGATAATTCTTTTGCTTTTAAGCGGAAATTAATTGGATTGAAGATCGCGCCAATTTTCGCACAAGCTAAGTAAACGTTTACAAATTCACGACAGTTATATAGGTAAACAGATACACAATCTCCCTTTCTTACTCCTTCTTTCAATAGAGCTTGCGCCGTTTTATTTATTTGCTCATCCCACTGTTTATATGTCCAACGAATATTTTTTTCTGGTTCTACTAACGCCTCTTTATTCGGATATTTGCCAACTGCCAAATCAAAAATTCTCCCTATCGTCATGTACATGCCAACAATTTCCCCCTTTTCTCTTTCATAAATCTATCATTTCGTCTATAAGTAGACATTGTCCTCTAATAATCTGACTAATTTTTCTGATTATTATCGACATAGTTTTACATATGGACCGTTTGATGATAAATGAAATTATATCGGCGATTTTTTGAATATATCGAACGCAACTCAATTTATATCAGCTATTTTTCGAATATATCGACTTACCGACAAAAACTGACAATATAAAAAGGGGTTGTTCCAAATCGGAACAACCCCCTTCTTCTTACACGAATAGCTCTTCTAAAATTTTCAGTTTATCTTCTGTATATTTCACGAAGCCATCGTTATATGATTTTGGATCTTTCGGATTCGCAAAGTGTGTAATTGCTCCTGTTTGTGGGTGAACAAATTTACTTGATGCCCCGCAACCAAGTCCGATAATCGATTGTACTTCTTCCATAATAACAATATTGTAGATACTTTCTTGCGTCGGTATTGCATACCCAACGTTTTCTAAGTTACCTAAAATATTTTTTTGACGATATAAATAGTATGGCACGTAATTATGATTCTTCGTCCACTCTTCCGCCTCATGCATCATCGCAGTAATTTCTTCGCGACCTGCTACTTTATATTTACGTTTGTTTTGCGTCATTTCAGAAGCACGTTTAAATGATAACGTATGAACTGTTAACGATTCTGGCATTAACTTTTCTGTTTCATCTAACGTATGCTTAAAGATGTCTAATCCTTCACCAGGAAGACCAATAATTAAATCCATATTAATATTGTTCATTCCCATTTCACGTGCTAAATGATACTTCTCAATCGTTTCTTCTACAGTGTGATGACGTCCAATTGCTTTTAGTGTTTCTTGGTGGTATGACTGCGGATTAATACTAATACGGTCAATATTCCATTTATTTAACACTTCTAGCTTTGCTGGTGTGATCGTATCTGGACGACCTGCCTCAACTGTTACTTCACGTACATCTTTCACATCAGGGAAAGCTTGGTACATTTCTTCATACAACATATCCATCTCTTCTGCTGTAATACTCGTCGGTGTACCGCCGCCGTAATAAATCGTCGTAACTGTAACACCTTTTTCTTTTAAAAACTTACCAATTTCACGAACTTCATAATGTAACCCGCCTAAGAACGAATCAACTGATCCTTGGCGTCCGTTAATTGCATAAGCCGGGAACGTACAGTACGCACATTTTGTAGGACAAAACGGAATACCGATGTAAATACTTACTTCTTCTTTCAAACGGTATAAATCTGGAACAACCGCTAATTGGCAATCAACAATACGCTGAAGAAGTTCAATTTTCTCTTCATGAATTAAATAACTTTCACGAAGTTCTTTATGCGCTTCTTCTTTTGACATACCATTTTGAAGCAGTTTGTGAAGAAGCTTCGTTGGGCGTACCCCAGTTAATATTCCCCAGCTCTGTTCAAGTCCAGTTAGCTGTTGAAGTACAGAAAGATATACGTAAGAAACAACATGTTTCACTTGCTTCATACGTTCTTTTTCTTCTGTGAAAGCAGATAAATCTTTTGCGAATGTTTCTTCATATACATTTCCGGTTGCAACATCTGTTAAACGAGCCGATGCTGTCACATTACCTTCTATCTGTATATCAACGATAAGATTTGCTTCTTCTTTCTCAAACCCTATCGTGCTCTCTTCAAAAAATAAACCGCCAATATTTTGTAGCGGACGTAAAAAACGATCATCTTGTAACGTTTTAATTGAAATTAACAACATTATCACCTTTTCATTTGCAAACTCTCTTTAGTTTACTTGAAGGGCGTTTGAAGGTCAATACAGAAGGTTTTACCTTATTTCCATATTACATTTACAACATACTGAATATTGATTTTTCGTAAACATCTCCTAGTTGTATAGACATTATAATATGTCCTTGTTACAATCTAAAACGTATTAGTACTAACTACTAGTTTAAATACATATAAAGGAGGCCTGTTAACACGAGATTAAAAACCTAACGTGTTAAAACAACTATGAAAAAAAAGTTTTACAACATTTTAGCACTCTCTCTTGCACTACAAACTTTTGTAGCACCTACTTATTCATTCGCAGAAAATGTAGAGAAAACCACGGAATTATCTACTGATGAACAAGCTTTAAAAAGCATTGAAGAACATGCAAAAAAACATCGACATGATGAAGAGAGTCACCTTGAAATAAATGGTGAATATCTTCTCCATTTATCAAAAAAACTTCCACTATATGACTCGAATAATTTACAGAACAAAACAAATATTGACGTTACCGAACAAGTCGTAAAGGCGACAAAGAAAAAAGATAATGCATATTATGTACAAACTGCATCTAGTTCTGGCTGGATCAATAATGATGATAATAGTTTAGAAGTACAAGAGATTCATAAACTCTCTAACAAAAAATTAATTATAAAGGAAGAGAGTTTTACATATTCACTTCCTTTCGAATCATTTAAAGAAGAGAACAAAGTACAACCACAAACACTCACTCCTATCGAACAGTCTGGGAATTGGTTTAAAATTCAATTAAACGAAACATCAAAATGGATTTACGCACCTTCAGCTAAATTTGAAGGTACGAAAGCATCATTATTCGAAAATCAGGATTCAACGGAAAATAAAAATCTATATAGAACTCCCGCAAATTTATATACAAGTGATATTTATGGTGTGACATTTAAAGAAATGATTGTCCCAAAAGGTAATGAAAACATTCGACCTGGATACGCAATGGATCCAAAATACATTACAATTCATGAAACTGCTAATACGAGCAAAGGTGCTAACGCTTTAAATCACGCAAAGTACTTAGATAGTCAAGCACGTGGAAACACTGATCGTTCAGCATCTTGGCATTTTACTGTCGATGATAAAGAAATTTATCAACACCTTCCATTAAATGAAGTTGGATGGCATGCTGGAGATAAAACTGGAAATTATGAATCTATTGGAATTGAAATTGCTGTAAACAGCGATGGCGATTATGCTAAAGCAGTAGAAAACGCCCGGAAATTAGCTGCTTATTTAATGAATGAACTAAATATCTCACTAGATCACGTTCAAAAGCACCAATTTTGGAGCGGAAAAAACTGTCCTGCATTTATGATTCAACGCGGACAATGGGATGCTTTCTTAAAGGGAACAAACGCTTACTATAATGAACATCATACAAATAAAGAAGATATCCCTGGAGAAGTTACGCATGAAAAAGACGACATTACAGGTGGCTGGTATGAACAAGACATTCGCCAACTAGCAGCTAAAAACATTATGTTCGGTGACGGTAATGGTTCTTATTGGCCAAATCGCCTTGTAACACGTGCGGAGTTTGCAAATTTAATGTCGCGCTCTTTAAAATTACCTGGTGGAAATTCTAAATTTACGGACTTAAACGAAGCACATCCGTCTTTAGTAGATGGCATTAACCGTGCCGCTAGCGCAGGTATAATTAATGGTCGTGGGAATAATAAATTTGATCCAAATGCTACAATAACACGTGATGAAGCTGTTATTATGATTGACCGTGCACTAGATTACTACTGGATTTATACAAAAGAAGTGAAATTACCATTCACTGACCAGGACTTAGCATACGATAAAAAAGCATTACAAAACGTTTATGCATATGGAATTGTAAAAGGTAACGAGCGAAACGAGTTTGTACCAAAAGGCACAGCAACACGTGGTGAAGCTGCTGCATTTTTAAATAGAATGCTGAAAGTAATCGAAGCATAAAAAAAGAAAAGAAACGTAGCCAAAAAGCTACGTTTTTCTTTCATCGTTTCGGTGTATGTTTATGATTCTTTAAAAAAGGAAGCGGGAATTGCTTACGAAAATGCTCTTTAATCATGTACTCTACGCCGTTCTCAGTATTAGAACGTGTAATCCAGTCCGCCGCTTGCTTTAATTCTACAGGAGCGTTCCCCATCGCTACCCCAAGCCCAACATTTTCAATTACCTCTAAGTCTTCTATGCTATCTCCAATCGCAACCATTTCACTAAGGTTAATATTTAAATGCTCCCCAAGTAATTGTAAACCACGTAGTTTTGATACATTTTGAGGGAGAATTTCTATACGTCTTTCATCACACTCAACGTACTCTACATCTTGAAATGCCTTTCTTAACGTATTCATCCCTCTTTCTTTTTCACCTTTCGTATGGAAAACAATATCAATTTTTGGCGCAGCTAATGGATGATCACGCAGTGCATCCCCTAGCGAATCTACAAATTGAACCGGATAAAATAATGGATCTGCGCTTGATAATACAGTACGCGCAATTAAGTTTGGTGTATTTCTCTCACGATTCCCAATTGAATATCGTTCATGAGAAATGCGAACATTACAATCAAAATGCTCTAACACTTGCACGATATTAAAGGTTTTCTCTTCAGATAATCTCCTTTGAGCGAACGGCTTATCTAACGATGCTGAAACGAAAGCACCGCCATGCGTAACTAATATAGAATCTAATTTTAACGCCTTCGCTATTTTATGAGCAGATTGAAAATTACGATTCGTAAATAATGTAACGTATACATCTTTTCTTTTCACAAAGTCAATTGTTTCTCGTATCCCTTTTGCGATTTTTCCGTTGTTGTATAGTAGTGTCCCATCTATATTAAGAGCTAGTAAGCGATAAATCATGTCGCACTCCCCCTCTTCGCTGTTGTACTCTATCCATAATTTATGAAATAAATGTAGTAAATAGAACGAGTTAGAATTACTACTGAAAATTTGGTTTACTATATACATATACAACTGGCAAAGGAGATAGTACAATGCAGGCACCACCTTCTTTTTATGAAGGCGATACATTAGTGGTCGCAAAGAAGTTACTCGGACATAAACTCGTTCATATTGTAGACGGCATAAAGCGGAGCGGAATTATTGTAGAAGTAGAAGCATACAAAGGTCCAGATGATAAGGCCGCTCATAGTTACGGCGGCAGACGGACTGATCGAACAGAAGTAATGTTCGGTGCACCCGGACATGCTTACGTATATTTGATTTACGGCATGTATCATTGCTTTAACGTAATTACAGCACCAATCGGCACCCCGCAAGGAGTTCTCATTCGTGCTCTTGAACCTGTAGATGGAATCGAAGACATGAAACTAGCGCGCTACAACAAAACCGACATTACGAAAGCTCAGTATAAAAACTTAACAAATGGCCCCGGAAAACTATGCCGCGCGCTCGGAATCACTTTAGAAGAGCGCGGCGTATCATTACAAAGTGATACGTTACATATTGAATTAGTTCCTGAAGAAGACCATTTATCATCCACACATAACATAATAGCTGGCCCTCGTATTAATATTGATTATGCAGAAGAAGCCGTTCACTATCCATGGCGGTTTTATTATGAAAAGCATCCGTTTGTTTCAAAATAAAGAAGCTATCCTATAAGTAAGTGAAACCAACTTATAGGATAGCTCTTTTTTCGTAATTCATCACACGTCGAAAAGCCGAAATCCGGGCTCGGATTTCGGTTTTGTTTCTATAAAAGAAACCGTTGTTCCTCCAACATTGCCAAATACAGCTCATCTCCAAAGAGAAAATCTTAAAAGCATTATTTTTTTAATGCATAATAATTATCCAAATTGAATTTCGACATAATGAAAGTTCCTGTTGGCGTTAAAAGTTGTGACATAGATTGTATGACCTGCGGTAATTTCGCTGGCTCAATAGGATGTGATAACAAAATGTACTGGAATTTTTCATCTGTAAATACCTCATGTAACTTGTCATACTCAGCAGAAGTTGTAGGAGCTACCCTATTTGCAAGAGCTGCTGCTTTTTCATTAATTTCTGCTCCAAATATGGGAACTGCCGGATAACGCCTTTTCATTTCTAATAAAGTTGCACCACATCCAGCTCCTATATGAAGAATATTCACTTGATCAGGCGCAAATCGATCTACAATTGCTAGTAAATCATAATGAATGTATAAACTTTCACCATAAAATCCCCATTTTTCATACAATTTTATATTATTTGCATGTAAAACTACAGAAAATTTCATACTATCTTCTTTCCATGAGACACTTCCGTAGTGATGAATAAATGTATCTTTACATAAATACAGTTTATATCCTTTTTCAAACATTCTTAGTGACAAATCATCATCTTCATAATTCCCCGGTGTAAATCGTTCATCTAATAATCCAACTTCATCTAACACTGATTTTTTTATAAGCATACAGAATCCGATTAATTTCATACGTTCTTCCCATTTATCTTTATCACTTTGATTATATAAAGTTGCAAACTTCTGCATTCCTTCAATATCTTTATAAAAGGTTGGTATAGCAGTATAGTAAGCGGCATTATTAGTTATGGGCCCTACCGCTCCAGTATCCTTACTTTCATATAAACACCGAATTAAGTTGCTTAGCCAATTTTCAGTTACGACCACATCATTATTCAATAATAGAATATTGTCACCTTTTGCCTCTTTAATTCCCTGATTGCATCCCTTTGGAAAACCCATATTCTCCGCATTTTCCACTAGCATAATATCCGATTGTTTTTGTAACCATTCTACAGTACCATCTGTTGACGCGTTGTCCACAACTATTAACTCATACTCTTGTTCCACTGTATAAGTTCTAATACTTTGGATGCATTCTTTTGTATACTGTAATTGATTATGAGTCAATATAATTATACTTGTGAGCATGAATCAAACTCCTCTCAGCAGCCAAAATGATTATCTAGTATTATTAAATATTATTTTTCCGATAAACTATCAAAATATTTTCTATTATATTCAATGCTCGGATTATTAGGTATGAACAGTGCAGCTTGTTCGTTATGATAAATTGCCTTTTCATATTCTTTTATTCGATCATAACAAATACATAGTTGAATATGCGGCAACCATGTATGACACTCTTCTCGGACAAACGGCGAATCCTTTGGTCGTGGCCCGTCAATTGCTGCATGGTACCAATATATCGCTTTAGAATATTCCCCTTGTTGCAAAAATACACGTCCTAAGTGGCAACAAAGTTCTCCTCTAGGCGTGTCATACGTAAATGATTGTAAACAAGACTGTATAGATTTTTTTAAGTCCCCCAATTCTAAATAACATTCGGCTCTTTTTAAACAAGCTTGAATGTTATCTTCAACCCAACCCTTTTCTTCATCCAAAAACCTAGAATACCCCTTAACAGCCTTATCAAATAATCTGTGATCCTTACATTCATTTGCATAATAGTACACATCGCGGGGGCTAAACTCTTTTCCACTCTCAAGATGTTTTTCATATATTTTCAAATTACGATTAGTATATGCTTTTTCTTTTTTATGACTTACCCCTACGTCACTATTTATAAGATTTCCATACACCTCTAAATATTCATGAACAAATCCATACCATTGAAAATTTTTACTTCTGTTGACTAATCGATATCTCCTTAAAGAATGTGTTGGATTTCCTTCTATATCAAAAGTTAAATAATATTTCATAGATACTGCATCCGTACTACGATCTAACGTATGTTTTAACTGCAACAATTTCTTTATATCTTCCGTATCTATTATGTCATCTGCGTCTAGCCAAAGAATATATTCTTTTGTAGCTTTAGAAAACGCAAAATTTCGTGCCGCTGAAAAATCTTCAATCCATTGAAAATCATAAACTTTCGCGTCGTACTTCTTCACAATTTCTTTTGTACCATCTGTTGAACCTGTATCTACAATAATAATTTCATCCACAACACTTTTAACCGATTCTAAGCATTTTGATATAGTTTGTTCTTCATCTTTTACAATCATGCATAAACTAATAGTAATGGAGTTTTCCATCATATCCCCCCTATCCTTTTGATGTATATGTTTGGAGAGAAATTTATATTTCTTTTGCTTCAAAATTGAGTTTTCATTTTACAAAAGAAACATAATGAGGCGGTGCAGTGAAATTGGATAGGGGAATTTCACTCGAAGATTGCAAATCAATGAAAAAAACCGAAGCCTGAACAAGACTTCGGTTCTTTATATAGAGAATACATAATTTCGATTCCTTTTTACTCCGCACCTTCCGCGGTCGCAATATCATTCTCTAAGTTTTCTCTTGATAATTCAGCTGCCATAAAATCAGCTGTTTCAGGAAGTGCTAAATGCATATGAGCTTTTTGACAAATTTGGATCGTACAGTTTTCTACAACATAGTCGAAAACATGTCCGCCACCGCTTCTTTCATCATCAATGTAATGTAAGTGGAAACCAGCTACACCAATACCTTGCGCGTAATCTGGTGTCCAAAATCCAGCTAGCGTACCTTCTGTATCTTTAAATGAAAAGATCGGTTGTGATTTCGTCACTTCAACGAGCGGCGTATACGGTTTTTCTTGTCTTGGAACAGTTCTCGTTCTTACTTCACGGAACGTTCCATCCATTCGAATACCGTAAAATAAGTTTTTACTTGGCATTAACTCATGTAATAATGCTTCCACTTCTTCACGATTCATCGGACGCTCTACCTTATAACTCATTTCTTTTTCAAAAAACGTTACAGTCGCAAACGGTGTTGTTTCTTCCGGTTCTACTTTTTCCGCTGAACCGTCTGAACGTAAATGGTAAAATTCATTATCAAACGCAATCATTTCACCATCTAATTGATCAAATGTACCGATGCCAAAATCACCACGTTCTTTCAATTCCTCAAAGTTAATAACACCATCGTATATACCATCTAATAGCGCAAGCATGGTAGATGTTTGATATACTTCATTACTCATTTTCGTTCTTTTTGCATCAATATCAATTAATTGCGCAACAGTCATCTCACTCATGCCCCCATCAGTTTAATTGGTTTGGTAATAATTTTTCGCTTAATTTAATGTTGTCACGGTAGTCAATTGGAATATCAATAATGACAGGACCTTCTGCTTCTAACGCTTCTCTCAATACACCTTCTAATTCGTCTGGTGTATTGACACGAAGACCTATTGCTCCGAAACTTTCTGCATATTTCACAAGATCAACATCGCCAAACTCTGTAGCTGATGTTCTACCGTATTTCATCATTTGTTGGAACGCAACCATATCATATGTACCGTCTCTCCAAACGAGATGTACAACAGGCGCATTTAAACGTACCGCTGTTTCTAACTCCATCGAAGAGAATAAGAAACCACCATCACCTGACACTGAAACAACTTTTTTACCCGGCTCAACTAAAGTAGCAGCAATTGCCCAAGGAAGTGCAACACCTAACGTTTGCATACCGTTACTAAATAATAGTCTACGTGGTTCATAAGAACGGAAACATCTCGCCATCCAAATAGAATGGGAACCGATGTCACATGTAACGGTTGTATCGTCACTAATTAAAGAACGAAGTGTACGAATGACTTGAAGTGGATGCGTAACACCTTCTGAAGCACGATTTGGAACTTCTGCTTGCTCTGATAATTTCGAGCGTAATCGTTCTAAAACTGCTTCTGATTTCGTATTTAATACAAGCTTCGGTAATTTCTCCGCAATGCTATTTACAGTTAAAGCGATATCGCCAATTAATTCACGCTCTGGTTGGTAATCATGGTCGATATCTGCTTGGTGATCATCAAGGTGAATAATTGTTCTATCGCCAAGTTTATTCCAGAATTTCGGATCATACTCAATTGGGTCATAGCCGATAGATAAAACAAAATCCGCTTCTTCTAGTAAAATATCACCTGGTTGGTTACGGAATAATCCAACGCGGCCGAAGAAATGATCTTCTAACTCACGTGAAATTGCACCAGCTGCTTGATATGTTTCAACAACAGGAAGTTCTGTACCAGCAATTAACTCACGAACTGCTTTCGTTACTTCATTGGTGCTTGCTCTCATACCGAGTAAAATAACTGGTAATTTTGCTGATTTTATTTTTTCTACTACGTATTCAATATGATTTGTGGGAGCGATTCCAAGCTGTGGCTTAGAAAGCGCACCGATAGATTCTACTGTCGTTTCCGCAGTCATAACGTCTTGCGGAAGACTTACAAGTGTTGCTCCTGGATTTGTAGAAGTAGCACTTCGAAATGCATTAGTAAGTGCTTCTGGTACATTATCAGGATGCTCGACTTCTACGCTATATTTAGTGATTGGTTCGAATAATGCAGCATTATCCATAGATTGATGCGTACGTTTTAATCGATCTGTACGCGGAACTGCACCAGCTAAAGCAACAACGGGATCACTCTCCGCATTCGCAGTAACAAGACCTGTCGCTAAATTTGATGTCCCTGGTCCTGAAGTTACAAGACATACGCCCGGTTTCCCTGTTAATCTACCAATAGCAGCTGCCATAAAAGCTGCATTTTGTTCATGACGACAAACAATTAACTCTGGTCCTCTTTCTTGCAGTACATCAAATACAGAGTCAATCTTCGCTCCTGGAATACCGAAAACATGTGTAACACCTTGTTTAATTAAACAATCAACAACAAGATCTGCTCCTTTTGTTTTTGTTTTCACGTCGTTTGCTTTTACACCTGTACTCAAACTAATCATCCCTTTATTTCATAATGTGTGTAATAAAGATTTTAATTTTATATACTTCACCACATTAATTAACATAGTGTAATATATCTCGTTTATCATTATAGTACAAATGCATTATTTTTCCAACGATATGAATTTGACAGTTTTTTGACAACCTCTAAGGAATACGCTTACAACCCTTTGTTTATCCTAAAATAATATTTTTATATCTCCTCTAAAAATGCACGAAAAAATCCCATCTAATCACAGTATTAATAAGATTATAGTACCTTGCAAAGAACACTACTAAATGATATATTTGTAAATATTGGAATGCCCAATAATTGGAACGAACTTTGTAATTCGTATCCCCCTTTTCAAAAGATAGGATTCTCAGCTGTAATTCATCATTTTATAAAGGAAAGTGATTGTTATGAACAAAAGTGAATTTTTGGAACAACTTAGTTCTTCCCTGCGGAATATGCCTAGTTTAGAAAAGAAAGATATTATTTCAGAGTATGAAACTCATTTTATCAGTGCTAAACAGGATGGGAAATGTGAAGAAGAAATTGCTAGAAAACTAGGAGACCCTAAAACTATTGCTAAAGAACTTAATGTTTCCTATGCAATACAAAACGCGGACAATAAACGAAGCTTCAAAAATATGATAACCGCACTATTTTCTGTTATGAGCTTAAGTGTTTTAAACTTTGCCTTTATCATTATCGCCTTTTTCGTACTACTCTTTTTATTACCGATTCTTCTAGCCCTTATCATTGCCACTCCATTATTAATCATTTCACCTATTTTATTAATAGGGTTAGGCTTTTTTAAAGGATTTCATCAAATTAGTTATTCCGATGTTTATAATGTGTTCATCGCTTTTTGCAGCGGTTTACTCATATCCGTCATATCTTACCAAATGGTAAAACATCTATACGCAACTTTAGTAAAGTATTTGAAATGGAATATAGCTATTTTACAAAGATAATAATGAATATAAAAGGAGATTAAAATGAAGAAGTATACTTTATATCTACTCATGTTACTTACAATTTTATTTCTATCAGCTTGTTCAAACAGTGCACAACCTAAGGAAGAAAACGATGTGCAATCTATTAAAGATGTAACGATAAAAATTCCAGAAACTATATTCACTTCCTCAAAAAAGAATGAAACGATTAACGAAAACGAAATGAAACAAAATATAAAAACTTATTTAGATTATAGCGGAGAGTTAGACGAAAACATCGTTCCACTTTCATCATCTATGTCTGACGAGAATGTCACGGAATCCGACCGAGAGAAATTAAAGCAACTAGTAGATTTAGCGCAACAAAATGATGCGAATTTCCATGATTTTATTAGTAACAATACGATCCCTGATGATTACAAAAAACCTTCGAAAGAAATGTATGAATTCATTTCAGCATCTACGGCACTTTCAGTAGAACTAGAGCACGAATTAGACAAAATCGCGCAAGATGGTAACTTATTCAAAACTGATTTTTCTTTTACAAAACGCTTTGAGAAAGTTAATGGTAGGAAGCAAAAAGAAATTGAAAAGTTTTTGAAAGAAAAAAATATTAGAACTGAGTATTTCAACAAGTAATTATATATGTAAAAGAGAAATTGAAAGATACATCATATATCCCCTTCAAAACAGTCACTAACACATGGCTATTTTGAAGGGGATTTTTTTGTGGAAGGACTATCAAATTTCCTACACAAAAAAACGCCCCCATACTAGGAGCGTCTTCTATCATTACGCTTGTTGCGCGCTATATAATTCTTCAAGTGGCTTCATGATAATTTTGTTAACGTCAGTGATAACGATGTTTAAACGTTGCTCAGTTTCCATTAACTTTGTGATTTTTGCATCTTGTTGAATGCGAGCTACAACTTCTTGTGCTTTTTGGTTGTCTTCTTCAGTGATTTCTTGGCCTTGCATCATTTTTTGTTGTAAGCCAAGTTGCATCGCGCGGAACTCTTCGAATAAGTTCTTTGACTCTGCATCTCCTTGTACTGCTGCGTAGCTTGCTTTTAATGTTTGGAAATCTTCGTTTTCAGCGATTGTTTTTTGTAATTCATATGCAACATCATGAATGTTTTTTGTCATTTTATTTTTCCTCCTTTAGAAGGCTAGCGCTTTTCGCTCGCACTGCCTTTTAAGTGCATTTACATACGCACCTCTTCCTACCATATCAAACTATGCAAGAGATGGGAAGAAATTTCACTTTTATTTCTATGCACCCATCTTTATTACTTAAGGAACAAGAGTAACAACCCTTGAATAAATCCAATTGTTCCTCCTAATAACGCCCCTAAATATGTAATCATTTTTAACTCATTTTTTGTAATGGACAATACGAGATCTTCTAGTCTCTCTGTTGAAAATGTAGATACTTCTTGCTGGACAATTTCCGCAAGCTGTAGATTTCCCAATATACTTCCCACATTTTCTGTCCCCCACTTCAAGCCTTTCTCTACTGCGCTAGGGACCACTTTTCCAACGATTGTTTCTCGCACTGGCTCACATACTTGCTGAACAGACTGATTTAAAAATCTACTCACTGTTTCCTCTACTTTAACCGCTGACAATATGGAGTTCACAATCATTTCTTTCTCTACGAACGTTTCTAATTCTTTTACGTCTCTTCCTTTTAACTTTTCCCACTCTTTTTGCAGTACATCAGTTAACAGACGCTCTGTTCCATCTTGTCCTAAAAACTTAATGACTTCCGGCTGCACGCGATCAACTAAACTTACATTCCCTAAAAACATACCAACTAAGTTAAGCAGCGTTCCCCTGGAAGCGAAAAAGTCATCAATCATTTTTGAAAGGCGTTCCTTTCCTTCTTCACTTTCCAAAAAGCTAATTCCTCTTTTTAAAATAAAAGATGCTACATTCGGAATCGCATTCTCTACTTTTTCATGAACAGAATGAGGTAACGCCTGTTCCCATGTATATGTATAGTACTCTGCTAAAAATGCATGAATTTTTTCTGTAATAACATGTTCGATTTTCCCGATCGCCTCTTCTTCTACATGTTCTAAATTCCATTTTTCTAACATATCCCGTAACGACTGTTCATTTGTAATTACTTTATCAACTTCCACTTGTGTCCAGCGAATTAAACTGGTTTGAAAATCTTTATTTGTTAGTTTTTTTCCGATTCCTTCTGGTGTTAACAAATGGTCTACAACCATTTTACCTAATTGAACAGCAAGCTCATCGCGGCGCTTCGGAATTAACCCTGGCGTAAATGGAACCTGAAACTTCCCAATATAAATAGGACGATGAGGACGAAATAACATTTTTATCGCTAAATGATTTGTGTATCCTCCAATAATTGCCCCGAGCCCTGTCGTTATTAACATATTTAACCATATATTCATCACAATCAACCTTTCACTTCTCCAAAACTATAGCATATCATCATACGGACAAAAGTATAATGGTATAAAAACGTATTTGCAATATATAGCTTCGCCTATAATGCAAACATCTTATTACTAAAGGAGTGATTTCGTTGGTTCTTGGTCTTTTAACTTCCGGGCTCCATCACGAGCAAACGTATTACACCGAAATCGCTAAGCGAGCTCGTCTTTATCATAACGTCGTTGCCCAATTCACACCGTTTAGCATTGATTCAAAGACAGATCTTGTTTCTGGTCTTATTTACGATACAGATACAGGAAATTGGATAGATCAAACCTTTCCCATTCCTTCATATATATATGATCGTTGTCATTTCAAAGAGGATGAGGAATTCCAACAAGCAAATGCGATTATTCATTCATTACACAAACGTTCTTCCACTACTTTTTTAAACAACACACTTATTAACCCAAGCGATTTACACAATCTTTTTCTTACTAATAAACGTCTTTCCCCTTACGTACCAAAAATAATAAAAGGAACAGTACAAGGAATTTTTAAATTACTACTAGAAACAAGAGATATTATTATAAGACCAATCAATATACACTCCAATGAAAATTTATATCGGGCCACTTACAAAAATAAAACATTTCATATCGATACAATAAATGAACAACATCATACTTCTACTCAATTCAAACGAACAGATAAATTTATATCATGGTGCAAATCGAACATACACTCATTCCGTTATATGATTCATCCAATGTTACAACCTCCAAATCAACTATCATATCCGATTCATATTCGAACCATTATGCAAAAAAATAAAGAACAGAATTGGCAAGTGCTCGGTCAATTTATACAAAAATCTTCATTCCCAGCACAATTTTTACTTTCAGCAACAGAACGTTCTATGTTACATCCATTTTCTAAAATTAAATATTTACTTTCTCCAACTGGCGTTCAATTATTAAAAGATGCTTTACATGATGTTGTAAATGAAGTGTTTAAAACACTCGATCAGTCCTATTCTTCATTATTTGAACTAGAGCTTTCTACCATTATGGATCAAAAAGGTGCCATTTGGCTTATGTACGTCAATACGATGCCTTCTTACGATGTTTATACTAGGTACAACGACGAACTGGCTGAACAAATTTTTCATGGTCCATTAAAGTTTAGCCGATTTACACCATAACGAAAGGAGGAAATCCCCGTTGAAAGAGCACATATATACATTAAGTATTTCAGATGAGCATCCAAATAGTATTACTTTACCTTACGTTTTTTCTATTACACCACCAATTACATCCTTTTTCTTTGGCTTACGTTATATTACATGTGAGAATATTAAAATTCATTATTCATTCACGCGAGAAATTATTATTGGCGAACAGATTGCAGCCGATCTTTTACTACCGCATTCAGCAACAATCCATGCCTTCTTACACAATCAAACCATTGTTTTCGGCCCATTAATCGGGATTTTCACAACTGGCTTTAACGATGATTCTAATTCTCCTTTAGGAAGTCGTTCCATCTCTCTCAGTGAGTTATTAACACCACCATTCACATTGCAGCCATTTGTATTTGTCTTTGGCATTCAACATATAAACTGGGAAGAGGAAACAATTGAAGGGTACTTCTTTCAAGAAGGAAAATGGGTAAAAAACAAAGTCCCTTTACCAAATGTCATTTACGACCGATTACCAAATCGGCAAGCAGAAAATTACAAACCTATCGTAAGAGCAAAAAAACGTTTAGAAAGCGACTATGCGATTCCGTGGTTTAATCCGGGATTTTTCAATAAATGGGAAGTGCATCAACTTTTAATGAAAGAAGATTCAATTAAACCATTCTTACCAAATACAGAAGTATTTCAACATTTTGAACAAGTAGAACGACTTCTCGGTACGTATAAGTACATTTATATGAAACCAATACACGGTAGCTTCGGAAGAAATATTCATCAAATACTCTATTCTCAAACTGATAATTGCTACTATTGTCGTTATCGTGAAAATGAACAAAACAAACTAAGAAAGTATCAATCATTAGAAGCCCTTCTTAACCATGTGTTAAAAGGACATGATTTAAAAAAGTTTATCGTACAACAAGGTATCTCACTGCTCCGCTTCGAAGGGCAACCCGTCGATTTTCGCATTCATACAAATAAAAACCATTTTGGTAATTGGGTAGTCAGTGCAATCGTCGCAAAAATCGCCGGCAAAGGTAGCTTAACAACTCACGTAAATAGCGGCGGTGATACGAAATTACTTCAGGAACTATTTCCTGATTCAACAAAGCAAGTTCAAATTGAAAATAAACTAAAACAAACAGCCTTACAAATCAGTTATGCACTTGATGGGCAAGTAACCGGGAACATTGGAGAAATTGGTTTTGACATTGGTTTAGACACCACGGAAAACCCGTGGCTATTTGAAGCAAATTCTAAACCGGGGCGAACTGTATTCCAAGATGAAAAGTTAAAAGAACAAAGTGAACTTACGCGCCAATTATTTTATGAATATGCCATCTATTTAACTGAACACTCTTTGCGCGACAAGAAAGAAAAAATGTCACAAATAAAATCAGATCCTTCGTCACATACCGAAAACATCCCTTCCCCTATGATTAACTCACAAATACAAAAACAAAAACTTCCACCTCCTTCATAAGGTGGAAGTTTTTTATTTAAACGAGCTTCACTACAACTTCTGTTTCCACATTACATACTCCGCAATAAAAAACATGATTGCAATACTCCTGTGAATTATTATGTGTTAAACCGTCTACTGCACTTAATAATTCTTGATCCATATATGCGCTGTAATCGTCTATGTAATCTACAGTTTTCCCATAATCTTGGAGTATACCTTGGCAATTTTGACAAGAATATGTTTGTGATTCTAGCGCGTTGCAAAGCGGGCAAATTCCCATCATGATTCCTCCATACGTTATCGTTTAAAAACAATTAAAAAGCCTTTTTTTAGATTGAAGAGAGCATCTAGCCGTGCATAGACGCGGTCAGTTCCTTTTTCTGCCCCATCCTGGGTTAAAACAGAACTATGTAGTTGCTCCCGATTTAATTTTCATTTTACTAAGCTTTAATTTTTCTCACTTTAATTACATTTTCGTTTAAAAGCCTCTTTTTTAGATTAAAGAGAGCATCTAGCCGTGCATAGACGCGGTCAGTTCCTTTTTCTGCCCCATCCTGGGTTAAAACAGAACTATGTAGTTGCTCCCAATTTAAATTTCATTTTACTAAACTGGAATTTGTCTCACTTTAACAAATCATAAGTTAAGTAAGCCAAGCTGGTTATACAAAGAAAAAAACGCATATGATTTCGCTCTTAGTTTAGCCTTCTTTCTTAAAAATACAACGATTACTCTTATTTCATAATTTACGAAATGATGAAATATTTTTTACAAAATTTACAAATTATTTTTTTGTATATCTTTCTAGGTAACATCCATACTATGAGTACAAACTTAATTACCGATGGATTAGCGCCAAACGGGGCGATAATCTGGTTCAAATCCAGCTAGTCCAACCAAAAAAATTTTTATAACTCTAAGGAGGATATATTCCTATGGCAAACCAAAGTTCTTACAATCAATTAGTAGTACCAGGTGCAACAGCAGCAATCGATCAAATGAAGTACGAAATCGCTCAAGAATTTGGTGTACAATTAGGAGCAGATTCTACGGCTCGCGCTAACGGTTCTGTTGGTGGAGAAATTACAAAACGTCTAGTTGCAATGGCTGAGCAAAGCCTTGGCGGATTCCAAAAATAAATATATATGGCAAAAAGGTCTCAAGGCATATGCCTTGAGACCTTCCTTAATTTATTGCAACATTTGTAAAAACTTCTTCGTTCGTTCTTCTTTTGGATTTGTAAATACATCTTCCGGTGTACCTTGTTCGACAACGACACCGCCATCCATGAAAATAACACGGTTCGCAATTTGATGAGCAAAGCGCATTTCATGCGTTACAATGACCATCGTCATTCCTTCTTTAGCAAGTTCTTTCATAACCTTTAAAACTTCTTGAACTAGCTCAGGATCCAGTGCTGACGTTGGTTCATCAAATAGTAAAACTTCCGGCTCCATCGCAAGCGCACGAGCGATTCCAACGCGCTGTTGTTGTCCACCTGATAATTGGAACGGATATAAGTCTACTTTATCCGCAAGACCAACTTTTTCAAGGAAATAGTTTGCTTTTTTCTTCGCTTCTTCTTTCCCCATCTTTTTCACTGTAACGAGCCCTTCCATTACATTGTGAATTGCTGTTAAATGAGGAAATAGATTATGGTGCTGGAATACCATACCTGTTTGCGTACGAAGATTTACAATATCTTTCTTCGATACTTTTTGAGAGAAATCGAGCTCTTTATTGCCGATGCGAATGTTACCAGCGTTCGGCGTTTCTAACACGTTGAGACAACGCAAGAATGTCGTTTTACCAGATCCAGATGGCCCGATAATAACAACCACTTCGCCCTTCTCAACTGATAGGTCTATATGTTTTAATACGGTATTATCTCCGAAACTTTTTTGTAAATGTTGAATTGAAATCATAAAAACAAAAACTCCTTTTATGAAAGGGTTATTTTAGAGTATAACGTTCTGAACGTTTTTCTAATATTTGTTGCACGATAGATAATAAGAAGCAAATTACCCAATAAATTAGACCTGCTTCAAAATAAACAATTAAAAACTCATAGTTCATTGCCGCAATTTCCTGCGCTTTTCGGAACATTTCTGTTACTAAAATTAACGACGCTAATGACGTATCCTTCACTAAACTAATAAATGTATTCGAAAGCGGCGGAATTGATACGCGTGTTGCTTGTGGTAAAATAACACGTTTTAATGCTTGCGGGTATGTCATCCCAATTGTGTAAGCTGCTTCCCACTGTCCTTTCGGGATTGAAAGGATAGAAGCACGAATAATTTCAGATGCATATGCACCTACATTTAATGAAAATCCAATAACTGCTGCTGTATATGGCTCAACTTCAATATTAAGAGTTGGAAGACCATAGAAAATAATAAATAACTGTACAAGAAGTGGCGTTCCGCGAATGATAGATACATAGATACGAGCAATCCATTGTAAAATACGACTACCTGAAATACGTGCGAGCGCTGTTAACGTCGCAAGTATAATACCGATAACAAATGTAATAAGCGTTAACGGAATTGTCGTAAAGACAGCTTCCTTCAGCATAGGCGCGAAGGAAGTCTGCATAATATCTATCCAAGTAGACAATCGATCTGACATCAATGCGCTACTTAGATACATTTTCACCGAACCATTTTTTCGTTATTTTATCGTACGTACCATCTTTTTTCATATCTTCTAACGCATTATTTACTTCTTGTACAAGTTTGTCGCTACCTTTACGGAATAAGAATCCACTTTGTGACGCTTCTTTTTCTGTATCTACAATTTTAATTTTTGCATCTTTTTTCGTTTCTAAATAGTTTAACACTGATAATTTATCATTGATTGTGAAATCAACGCGGCCAGAACTTAATAATTCTGCTGCTTGGCTAAATCCTTCTACACCTGTGATTTCCGCACCATTTTTCTTAGCAATATCTGCGTAGTTACTTGTTAAAGATTGTGCTGCTTTTAATCCTTTTGCGTCAGCAAATGTAGCAGGTTTATCTTTATCTTTCGCAACAACTAATGCTGCTGAAGAAGAAATATATGGACTAGAGAAGTCATATTTCTTTTGGCGATCTTCACGAATACCAACTTCGTTCGCAACCATGTCGAAACGTTTTGCATCTATTCCTGCAAGTAAGCTATCCCATTGTGTTTCTTTAAATACAGGCTTTACACCTAAACGTTTTGCAACTTCTTCTGCTAATTCAACGTCAAACCCAGTTAATTTATCGTTTGTATCGTGGAACGTAAATGGTGGATATGTACCTTCTGTACCAATTACAAGCTCACCGCTTTGTTTTATCTTCTGTAATGCATCTTGATTAGCTGTATCTTTTTTCTCTTCTTTACCGCAGCCCGCTACAATCCCAATCGCTAATGTAGTTACTGCAAGCACTGAAAATAATTTTTTCATGATAGTAGTCCTCCAAGTATTCTGATAGGAATTTAAAAACTATATTGATTGTATGCAATTTCGAACAATTTTTCAATGAAAATGTTCTTATTTAGTTTAACCTTTTTCTTCATAATCAAACAAAATGGAAAAATAGCGCTACATACAAAAAATAAGTAACATTTTTTAATATAGCATTTATAAAGAAAAAGGTAAAACAATACCTACTTATTTATAAGTTTTTCAGCCGGTGAAATATATTAACTTCTAAGCGGACAATCCTATCAAAAAAGAACTTGCGAAAATCGCAAGTTCTTCTAAAAATTAAGCACTCTGGTTTCCTTCCATTTGCGTTTTATACATATCGTAATAACGCCCGCGCTTTTTCATTAATTCATCATGGGAACCTTTTTCCAAAATCGTTCCTCTATCAAGCACAATAATTTGATCAGCGCTCTTAATTGTTGAAAGACGATGAGCGATAATAAACGTCGTTCGTCCTTTCTTCACAACTTCTAGCGCTTGTTGAATCATCGCTTCTGTTTCTGTATCAATACTGGAAGTCGCTTCATCTAAAATTAAAATAGCAGGATCAAAAGCAAGTGCCCTAGCAAACGATATAAGCTGACGTTCTCCGGTTGAAAGTGTACTTCCTTTCTCCGTAATTTTTTCATCTATATTGTTCGCAAACCTTTCCGCACCAACATCACGTAACGCCTTTACGATGCGATCTTTTGAAATTTTTTCATTTTCTAAGCTTACATTGGATGCCACTGTCCCGCTAAATAAAAACGGATCTTGCAATACAATTCCCATATGTTCACGTGTTGCTTGTTTCGGCATCTCTGTTACATCATGACCATCAATCGTAAGCTTCCCTTTTTGAAATTCATAAAACTGAAAGAGCACATTCATAATGGAACTTTTTCCTGATCCAGTATGACCGACAAGTGCCACTGTCTCCCCTTGTTTCGCTTCAAAAGAAATATTTTTTAATACTTCATCTTTTCCATTGTAAGAAAACGAAACATTATCGAATTTCACATTTCCGGTTAAGCGAGGCATACGTTCTTCTTCTACTGCCTCTCCCTTTTCCTCTAGCAATTCAAAGACGCGCTCTGATGCAACACGCGATTGCTCTAAGTTAGCAAGTTGGTTCACCATGTTCGTAATTGGCGAGAACAATCTCGTTAAATAATCGACGAAAGCATACAGTATCCCTAGAGAAAGGAGGCCAGAAGCACTTAATGAAGCACCACCGAAATACCAAATTACACCTGTAAAAGCGATGTTTCTTAATACAGACACTAAATTATGCGAAGTTGCTGCATTTAAATTTAAAATTTTATTTTGATATTTAAAATAATCACCATTTAACTCTTCAAATTCCTTCTTCGTTTCATGTTCTTGACGAAATGCTTGAATAATTGGCATCCCTTGAATTGATTCATTCACTGTTCCGTTAATATCCGATAAACGCGAACGCATTTTATGATTGTATACAGACGCATACTTTCTATACATAATCGCCCAAACAATTAAAATTGGGATGATGAGTAAGCATAGTGCCGCCAGTTTTACATCAAGTAAAAATAGCGCAGCGAAAATCCCGATAATATAGATGATACTAGAGACGAATGTCGCAAGCACTGTTACATATAAATCACGAATCGCTTCTGTATCATTCGTTACACGCGATACAATTTTCCCTGCTGGTAAATGGTCAAAATAACGAATTGGCAACGTTTGAATATGGGAAAAGACGTCTTCCCTCATAATTTGAATAATTTTGTTTGCCGCCTTCTGTAAGAAGAACTGCTTTCCGTATGCAAATAATGATACGACTACTAATAAAGCGAAATATCCACCGCCAAGTAGTAATAACCTATTTATTTCTGGTTTATAAAACGCAAATACTTCTTCTTTCGTTAAGGCTTTCGATTTATACACTTGCACTGCCTTACCACTTTGTACTGTAAGCACATCACCCTTAACAGAACGAGTTCCTTCAAGCGTTATTTTATTCGGTACAAAATAGTACTGAAAACCAACTTGAATCACTCGGACTTCTTTCCCTTTTTGCTCACCTTGTTCAAAGCGATCACTTCGCTTATAAAAGGCGCCATTATATGAAACAGCATCCTCACTCTTTTCTGTTTCATACCAGGGTCTCTCTATTCCAACGATATGCTCATCGATCATCGTTTTTGCGACGAAAGGACCCGCGAGTTCTGCAATAACGAAAACAAATAGCATCGCCATCGCTGCAAAAATCGGCCCTTTTACTTTCATCGCGTATTGAAACAATCGTTTTGAAACACTCATATTTTCACCCCACTATCCGTACTTTCACTTTCACCTTGTTGTCTTTCGAACTGCTCTGCATACCAGCCCCCATTTCGAACGAGCGCTTCATGCGAGCCTTCTTCAATAACCTCACCGTTATCCATAACGAGAATCCAATCAGCATGCTGCACTGCTGACAAACGATGCGTCGTTATAATCGTCGTCTTCCCGCTTCTTTCTGTTCGTATGTTTTCAATAATTGCCGCTTCAGTACGAGCATCAACAGCTGATAAAGAATCGTCCAAAATTAAAATTTCCGGATTTTGAATAACAGCCCTCGCAATCGAAATCCTTTGCTTTTGCCCACCTGATAAAGAAACTCCTTTCTCTCCAACAAGCGTTTCTAAACCTTCCGGTAAAAACTCTAAATCCTTTTTAAACGCAGCTATTTCAATCGCTTTTTCAAGTTCTTCTTCAGTCGCTTCTCTGTTTCCGAATAAAATATTTTCCTTCGCTGTTTTTGAGAACAAAATGTGTTCCTGAGGTACATACCCAATCCAGCCAAGTACGTTATCATTCGTAATTTTATCTAGCTTCACATCAGAAACCGCAATATCCCCTTCCCCAAGTGGATATTGACGAAGAAACTGACGAACGAGCGTCGTTTTCCCGCTTCCTGTTTTCCCAACAACGCCAAGTGTCTCTCCTTGTTTTAATGAGAACGAAACATTTTTTAAATTTGTTTCAATTGATGAAGGATATGAAAAAGTAACATTATCAAATTCAATGTAATCTGGCTCTTGTACAACCTTTGGATCTTTCGGATTCTTTACATCCGGTTCATAAGCTAACGTTTCATTTACACGGTCGAGCGACGCATTTCCTCTTTGCATAACATTAATCAATTCACCAATTGCAAACATCGGCCAAATCATCATCCCTAAATAGACGTTAAAAGAAACGAGCTCACCAAGTGTCACCTTTGATTGGAATACGAGATATGCACCGTACACTAAACCAATTAAATAACTAAGACCGACGAGCATTTTTACAGTTGGCTGGAATAATGCATCGATTCTTGCTACTCTCATATTTTTCTCGTATACGTCATCTCCTAAATGATGAAACCTTTCTTGATCAGCATTCTCCTGTACATACGCACGAATAACGCGTACACCCGCAATTGATTCAAGTACTTTATCGTTCATATCCCCGAACGCATCTTGCGCGACTGTAAATCTTTCATGCAACTTCTTTCCGTATCTATTCATCGCATACGCCATAATCGGAAGCGGTATAAGCGCAGCAAATGTTAACTGCCAACTAATTGAAAAGCCCATCATACAAACGATTGTAAGCATATATAGACTAGAATCAACGAGCGTTAATATACCAAAACCAGCTGTCATGGAGATTGCTTTTAAATCATTTGTCGCTCTCGCCATTAAATCGCCAGTACGATTTTTTTGATAAAACGTCGGTGTCATCTTAAGTAAATGCCCCATAAATTTTGAACGCATCGTTTTCTCAAGTACGAACGCACCGCCAAATAGTTGGTGCTGCCAAATGAAAGTAAGTACATACCCAACAATCGTTACCCCAAGTAAAATAAGAATATATTGCATAATCGCCTCATTCGTTAAGGCTCCCGTTTTAATATTATCAATTGTAATTCCTAACACTTTCGGTGGAATTACCTCTATCACGTTTACAATTAAAAGTACCCCAATTGCAATACTATACCTTTTCCAATGCTCTCTAAAAAACCAGCTTAACTTTAGTAATACTGAAAACAATATAACCTCTCCTTTCTCGTTCCCGTTTGATTCACATTTCTTTATCCGCTATCCAAACCCATCACATTTACATTTCGTAAGCCATACAATTTCATCACATTTTTCCACCTTCCAAATTCTAATTTTTTATAGTAACAAGGAAAACAAACAAAAAAAAGCATACCGCCGCTTGACGATATGCAATAGAATGCATAAAAGCGTACGTTACGATATACGCAACGTACGCTTCTCATAAGACAAAAAGGTCCTATATATCCGCACGGGTTGCGTAATGATATGAATGTTTTCCGCCATTTAACAGAGCTAAGCCCATTACATTTACGATTACAATCATTACGCACACCCCCTTCATTTATTTTCCATTTATAATCTTACAACTTCATTGAGTATTCTGTCAATTATTTTTTTCGCTTTAGAATAAAATAATCTTTTATCACAAAAAATAAAAGTGATGCATTCTGCTTATAATTCAGTTTGAAATAAGAGAATCTTCTGTAAGAAAGGGCATACAAAATAAAAAAATAGTAAGAAATCGTTTTCACAAACATTTCATTTGAAAAATATTATCAAACCACCTACAATCACCTTATACTCACTCTTACAAGTTGCTATTTTAGGAGGACTAATCATGACAACTAGCAATACGTACAAATTTTATTTAAACGGAGAATGGAGAGAAAGCTCTTCAGGTCAAACAATCGACATTCCATCTCCATACTTACACGAAGTAATTGGGCAAGTACAAGCAATTACTCAAGGAGAAGTAGATGAAGCAATTGCATCTGCAAAAGAAGCTCAAAAATCATGGGCTGAAGCTTCTCTACAAGATCGCGCAAAATATTTATATAAATGGGCTGATGAGCTCGTAAATATGCAAGATGAAATTGCCGATATCATTATGAAAGAAGTCGGTAAAGGCTATAAAGATGCGCAAAAAGAAGTCGTTCGTACAGCTGACTTAATTCGTTACACAGTTGACGAAGCACTTCACATGCACGGTGAAAGCATGATGGGTGATAGCTTCCCTGGTGGATCTAAATCTAAACTTGCGATTATTCAGCGCGCACCACTTGGTGTTGTATTAGCAATTGCACCATTTAACTACCCAGTAAACTTATCTGCTGCAAAACTTGCACCAGCACTTATTATGGGTAACGCTGTTATCTTCAAACCAGCAACTCAAGGTGCAATTAGCGGTGTTAAAATGGTTGAAGCACTTCATAAAGCTGGCCTTCCAAAAGGTCTTGTAAACGTAGCTACAGGACGCGGTTCTGTAATTGGTGACTACTTAGTAGAACATCCTGGCGTAAATATGGTATCGTTCACAGGTGGTACAAATACAGGTAAACATTTAGCGAAAAAAGCTGCGATGATTCCACTTGTATTAGAACTTGGTGGTAAAGATCCTGGTATCGTTTGTGAAGATGCAGACTTACAAGAAGCTGCAAAGCATATCGTAAGCGGTGCATTCTCTTACTCAGGTCAACGTTGTACAGCTATTAAGCGTGTACTTGTACATGAAAATGTAGCAGACGAACTAGCTGGCTTATTAAAAGAGCAAGTAGCTGCACTATCAGTTGGATCTCCAGAACAAAACAGCACAATCGTTCCATTAATCGACGACAAATCTGCTGACTTCGTTCAAGGTTTAATTGACGATGCTGCTGAAAAAGGTGCAACAATCGTTATCGGTAACAAACGTGAGCGCAACCTAATTTACCCAACATTAATCGACAACGTAACAGAAGAAATGAAAGTTGCTTGGGAAGAGCCATTTGGCCCCATCCTTCCAATCATCCGTGTTTCTTCTGACGAACAAGCGATTGAAATTGCTAACAAATCAGAGTTCGGTCTGCAAGCAAGTGTCTTCACAAAAGACATTAACAAAGCATTTGCAATTGCTAACAAAATCGACACTGGTTCTGTTCAAATTAACGGACGCACAGAGCGCGGCCCTGACCACTTCCCATTCATCGGTGTAAAAGGTTCAGGTATGGGCGCACAAGGTATTCGTAAGAGCCTTGAGTCTATGACTCGTCAAAAAGTAACTGTATTAAACTTAGTTTAATCTTATATGTAGCAGCTGATCTAATATTTAGGTCAGCTGCTTTTTAGTTAAAACCCTCCGGGACCTAATAACAAATTCTTCTCTATAATCTGATTATTACTATATCCATTGACGTATAAAAATACATTTGTTACTCTTAAACATGTTAATTTAATACATAAATCCTCATTCGTATCTCGGTGAGGTAGAGGTTGCAGTCATTAAGAGTATCATTTCAGGAGATGTAGTGGCATTGATGAAGAAATGAGAAAGGAATGATTGCCGAAGTAAGTCGTGTCCACCATGCACGCTTGCTGGGTCTGCATTTAATAAGTGCAGAACTGTCACAAACGTTTCGTTTGTGGAGAGCTATCGAGAGGTATGTCGTGGGTTTCTTATAAGATAGAAAGCATGTAGCGGCAAATTACGTGCTTTTTTTGTTTTGTTTGGACCTTCTCTTCCTTATCAGGAAGACATACATATCTCCTCGCTTGACTTGGTTATACTAACTTTGGAGGTATTTTCTATGCAACAAAAAAAATGGGGCTTTTGGGTACTAACAGCTTTCGTTGTCGGTAACATGGTTGGCGCTGGTATTTTCATGGTGCCAAGTACGTTAGCACAAACAGCAAGCCCACTCGGTGTCACTTTAGCTTGGTTAACAACAGGGTTTGGTGTTTTAATGCTAGCTCTTGTTTTCGGTAATTTAGCAATTCGTCGTCCTGATTTAACGACAGGACCACAAAGTCATGCATATGCTTTATTCTCAACACCAAAAAGAAAGAAAATGGCTGGTTTCAGCATGGTATGGGGATATTGGGTTGCAAACTGGGCAAGTAACGTTGCCATCATTACATCTTTCGCGGGATATTTATCACTCTTCTTCCCGATTATGAAAGATACACGACTACTATTTTCAATCGGCTCGTTCGATATAGAAGTTGGAAAACTAATTACATTTACTATTTGTTCCATCTTACTTTGGGGAACACATTTAATTTTAACAAACGGTGTAAGTGGAGCTGGGAAGCTCAACTTCCTAGCAACAACAACGAAAGTAACTGGATTCCTTCTATTCATCATTGTTACGTTATTTGCGTTCGAAGCTTCAAAATTTGGACAATGGTACACACCAATGATCGATAAAGAAGGCGTATCACACGGTCTACTTTCACAAGTAAACTTAGCTGCTCTTACAACACTTTGGGCATTTATCGGGATTGAATCAGCCGTTCTTTTATCAAACCGAGCTACCTCTCCAAAAACGGTAAAACGCGCAACTGTTGCAGGATTACTTATCACAGTTGCAATTTACTTAGGAATTACAATTTTAACAATGGGTGTACTTCACGTTGATAAATTACAAGCTTCTGAACGTCCATTAGCAGATGCATTAAACGCTGCAATGGGTCACGGCGGCGGGAAACTTATGGCATTACTTGCTCTTACTTCCCTATTCGGTTCAATATTAGGCTGGATTTTATTAAGCTCAGAAGTACCTTATCAAGCTGCAAAAGAAGGTTTCTTCCCTTCCTTCTTCGCAAAAACGAATAAAAAAGGAAGTCCAATTCATTCACTACGATTAACAAACATTATGTCGCAAGTGTTCTTATTCTCAACATTATCAGGAACAATTGCGGAAGCTTATACATTCGTTATTACCGTATCAACACTGGCCTACCTCATTCCATATCTCGTTTCACCAATCTTCCAGTTAAAACTAGTCGCAACTGGTGAAACATATAAAAATGAAATGGGTTCAAGAATTATGGATGGTGTAGTTGCAGTTATCGCACTTTGCTATGCACTATGGGTTATTAAAACAGGGGCATCCGATATAAAAACATTTCTTCTCGGAATTGGTTTATTCGGAATTGGCTTTGCCTTCTATCCATTAATGAATCGTGATCAGAAAAAAAATAAAGAAAAGAAAAACGAGCAAGTTGCGTAACGCAATTTGCTCGTTTTTTACTTTATAAAACATATATAATAGAAAAAAGAGGTGAAAAACATGTCAATCGAATCACTATGGAGCTCTCGCTTTCAACAACATATTCAAAATGCCATCACATACTTTGCACGTATGATTAACGGTTTACTATATAGCTTCATCTTCGTCTCATGTGTAGGTGCATATTATTACGCTAAGTTTCTTAAAACGGATCCTTCTAAAGGAATATCTTTATTACTCATCACGATCGTACTTACACTCATTATAACGAGATGCCAAGTTCGCACATTTATTCAAAAACCGGACGCTGTCTATTTACTTGCATTAGAAGAGAAATTAACATCTTATTTTAAAAAATCTCTTCTATATAATTACATCATTCAGCTTTTCCCGCTTATATTTACGTTCCTTGTTATCGTACCGCTTGCCATGCAATCATTACAACTAACCGTACCTTTCTTATGTACAATCTTTATAATTTTAATGATTCTAAAGGGCTGGAACATATACATACATTGGATGTGGCGTGATAGTTATGAAAAAAGCATATGGTTTATCATTCGCATTGCTTGTAACGCCCTGATCATTTACATGCTGTTTTATACTGCAAATGTGATCGTGTTAGGCGGACTACTCTTACTTCTTGCTTTCCTACTTCTATACACGAAGAAACAACCTACAAAACGAATACCGTGGGATTACATAATCGAACAAGAAGAAAAAATGGACGTTCGTTTCTATCAATTTGCTAGCATTTTCACCGATGTTCCGCAACTGAATAAGCAAGTAAATAAAAGAAAATGGCTTACAAATTGGATTGAACCTTTATTACATAAAAAACGAGCAACTTTCTTCTATTTACATACACTAGCATTTTTACGCGGTAATGATTATTTCGGTATATATATTCGCTTAGGGTTGATCGGTGCTTTCGCTCTATATTTTATTCCGAATATATATGTAAAAGGTGCTTTCGCTTATATCGTCCTATATATGATTTCTATGCAGCTCCGTTCCCTGTGGAAATATTTTTCGGGAAATATTATTGTAGCATTATATCCAATTGATACTGAAAAACGAATGAATCAATTTCTCCGCTTAATCTTTATATTGCTAAGCATTCAACTCATTGTATTTTCAAGTATTATACTCATTGCTACAGGGCAATTTTCACATAGTCTTATCATTATGATTATCGGGTTAATCTGGATCAAATTTATTATTGTACCAAAAACGAAGCAACGCGTTTCTTCGTTTTAACGAAAAGAATTATCTTAAAAGCCAAGGGAAAAATAAATTACCTCCTTGGCTTTTTTATTTTTCTTCCTCAAACAAGAATCACTGAAACAACCGATATTTTATGATTTTTACATACAAAAACGATAATACATGTTTACGTCCTAATAAAAAGGGTAGTTATTAAATTAACAGGGCAAAGGAACTGGAGGGAATGAAAAAATATGAATTAAGGTTTCACTTTATAAAAGGCGTTGCTCAAGGACGATTCTGGAACCGATTATATAATATAAGGAGCTGATTGCAATGAGTAAAAAAATTGCTATTTTAATAACGGATTATTTCGAGGACACAGAATACACAGAGCCAGTAGAAGCTTTTAATCAAAAGGGATACGAATTAACAACTATTGAAATGGAAAAAGGTAAAACGGTACACGGTAAACAAGGAAAAAGTGAAGTCGTAATTGATAAAAGTATTGATGATGTTTCTCCAGAGAACTTTGATGCCCTCTTTATACCAGGGGGATTTTCCCCAGATATACTTCGTGCAGATGAACGTTTTGTTCGCTTTAGCAAAGCATTTATGGATGCGAAAAAACCTGTTTTTGCTATTTGTCACGGCCCCCAATTACTCATCACTGCACAAACACTTGAAGGACGCGATGTGACTGGATATAAATCCATTGCGGTCGATTTGAAAAATGCCGGTGGAAATTTTCATGATAAAGAAGTGGTTGTATGCCAAAATCAGCTAGTAACAAGTAGACAACCAGAGGACATCCCAGTGTTTATTGAAGAATCATTGCGTATATTAGGATAGTTATTATAGGTTAACCAAAGTAGCTAAATAACTACTTTGGTTAACCTTTTTATTTGTAAAAAACAAAATTAACACCATATGAAACATTTCTTCATCTTTAATGATTTTTTGAGACAGCCTCTTTTCTCGTCCCAAAATTTCTAATCACTTTTCATAGGCAGTTCTCATATAGTGAAAATGACTATACGATTCCTATCCATAAGTTAATAATGATTTCGCACATATAAATAAAAAAGATAGGAGCTCTATTATGAACAACAATCCACCTGCAACGCCCCAAAACAACTCAGAAGAAAATAGCCGTGACATTAAATTGCAAACATTACGAGTCATCGGACTCATCGTCCTTATTAGTGGTTATATCCTCGTCGCTCTCTCAGAAGTAGGTGAGCTGAAAACCTTATTAACAAACCCTAACGCCAATCCTGATTTAGCTGAAGTTGATCCGTTTTAAAAATTATATAAAAAGCGAGTCCCAGTATAACTGGTTCGCTTTTATATAGTTTCATCCAATCTGAGAAACATTTCCTTCATTCTGATACTTCTCTTTCCCTATCGCCTTCATAAATAATAAAATACTGCTCATACCAACGATGAAATATAGAGCGCTCATGCCCCAAGATGCAATAAATGACCCTAGCATAACACCTAATGCACCATTCATTTTCGCAACTTGAAAGACCATTCCGTTAATCGCCATATAAGAGCCTCTTGCCTCATTCGGCACCATATCTGCCATAATAGATTGACGAACTGGCACATACATCATCTCTCCTACAGTTTGGAAAAGCCCTGCGATTAATAAGATCCATAAACTATAGCTCACTCCGAGTATTGTAAATCCAATTGTATAAATGAATAAGCCTACATATTATGACTGTAATTATTGAATGACTTCTTCTAAATGGTTCTTCAAGTTCTCTAAATACTTCTCAACAGTAGGATTTTTCACCACATCATAACAAGCAAAGCTCTTTAACGGACTCATACCAATAAACTTCTGCACACGATGTAAATGACTAAGTGCTGATTCTAAACTTTCTCCTTCAAAGAACTTCGTCTTATCTCCGAATGCTTTTTCAGGTGCATTCCAAGTTGTAGAAAACATATACTGCTTCTCTTTTAATAAACCACCTGTTCCATATTCATCTGCACCTTTAAAGAACAAACCGTATTCATACACTTCATCCATATATGTTTTAAATAATCCCGGTACACTAAACCAGTAAATAGGTGTTTGATAAATTACAACATCAGCCCATAGAAATTTATCTTGTTCTTCTTTCATACTATATCCATCTTGAATCGTTGTTGTTTTCACATAATGATTCTCACTTAATACAGTTACCATATAATCAACTAACGTTCTATTTAATCGTCCTTCTTTCGTACCGTATTTTTCATGCCCATTTATAATGAATATATTTTTCATCACTTTTCTCTCCCTTATTTTACTCTTCAGCTATTAAGCCGAGTTGCTGCTTCAGCGTAAGATTATCTTCTAAATGCCAATCTTCCGTTATCTTTCCGTCTTTCACATGCAAAATATCAATTGCAAAAAAATTGATTTTCTTATCATTATGAGTTCCTGTAAAAGAAAGACGAGCTGTTACTTTATCACCAACCACTAATAAATCTTCAATCTCGCAATGTATATCAGGAACGACTTTGCGAAAATTTTGCGCCGCAAGCTTTAATCCTTCAGTGCCTTGTGGTCGACCTTTCGGCAGTGTGTTATCGAAAAAATTTTTAGTAACCGTCTGCGGAATAAGCTCCTCTTTACCTGTATCCCAAAATGCATAAAAACGCTGAGCTGCATGCACGATTTCTGTCGCTTCCTTTTTACTTAATGAAGAATCAATTGTCATTGCTTTTGGCTTCGGCATTTCCTTTAATAACTGAATTTCATTTTTTTGCTCACCACTACATGCTACAAGCACAATACAAATGACAAAAAAACTAAGAAACATAAACAACTTTTTCATACCCATGGAAATCACCTCCTCCTCATACAAACCCTTTGTATTTCGTATTGCTATTGTATATGCACTAACTTCCTTTATGGAAGTAGTGATATTTTTTTCATATAGTTACCAAAAGTATAGTTTTGTGATACGATAAGGAAAATTCATTCAAAAAATTTTTATGGAGGCTATTTCCATGAGCAATATAGATCCAGTTGTATTAACGAAAGGTTTACCTGGTATACCTTGTCCTATCGCTAAAACGCTTGACGTAATTAGTACAAAATGGACGTTTTTAATCATTCGCGATCTTCTTATCGAAGGAACATTAAGATTTAGCGATTTACAAAAATCAATGGATGGGATTAGTCCGAAAACTTTATCGCTTCGCCTAAAAGAATTGGAAACGCAAGGGATTATAACGAGAAAAGTATACCCAGAAGTCCCGCCTCGCGTAGAGTACACGTTAACGGATAAAGGAAAGCAATTAGAGGGGATATTTATTGAATTAAAGCGGTTTGGATTAAGTTTATAAACGAAAAGCCCCTTACCATAAAAATAGTAAGAGGCTTTTCGTTATTCACTACATTACTTCGCAAAACTTTGAGCTAGTTGTTTCTCTCTCCACATAAATGTAATGCCGAGACCAACGATTAAAACAACACCTGAAAATGCATATGGATAATTAATGTTTATATCAAATAATATTCCGCCCATCGCTGGTCCTGCGATATTTCCTAAACTCGTATACGTTGAGTTCATACCAGCAACGAATCCTTGCTCTTTTCCAGCTGCTTTTGATAAAAACGTCGTTAAAGCTGGACGAAGCAAATCAAATGCTAGGAAAATAAAGCAAGTAACGAGAAGTACAATCCAATAATTAAAGACTACAGTTGAGACGAATGCTAATACTGCACCTACAATTAAACATATTTGAATTAATACTTTCTCACCGAACATGTCAACCAATTTGCCAAACATAAATACTTGCACAACTACCCCAAAGATGGAGCTAATCGTAATAATTGCAGCAATATCTTTCGGTGTGAAACCAAACTTATGATCAGAGAACAGGCTAAACACAGTTTCATATGCTGATAATCCAAATGCGAGTACAAATACAATAATAAATGCGATTGCATACATTGGATTTAATGATTTCTTTAAATCTCCGATAAAGCTGGATTCTTTCGTATTAGCTGCAATCTCTGCAAGTTCTTCTTTCGTTAACGGCTCTTTCAAAATAAATATAGAAATCACGCATGCAACAAAGGCAATCACTGCTGCCACAAAGAACGGCACACGTATACCGTATTCTGCAATAAACCCGCCGATTCCAGGCCCTATAATAAATCCGGTACTAATAGCCGCTGAAAGATATCCCATCGCCTTTGGACGTTCTTGAATAGAAGTAATATCAGCAACATATGCCGTAACACCCGGCATAATAAACGCGGCACTAATTCCGCCTAACACCCTAGCTGCATAAAGCATCCACACATCTGTACCTAATCCAAAAAGAAGCTCTGAAACACCAAAAATAAATAATCCAATGATTATCATTTTCTTCCTACCGTAAATGTCGACCCAACGACCCGTAATAGGTGAAGTAATAAGCTGCGCCATTGCAAACACTGCAACGAGATAACCCATCGTCTTTCCTGTTAAATTCATATCATTCATAAAGGATGGCATAACCGGAATGATTAATCCAATCCCTAAAAAAGCGATAAATATATTACTCAAAAGAATGATCAATACCATCTTTTGTTCTTTTATCGGTTTTTTCAATTTTTAACACCTCTTCCCGTAGTTCCTCTCAAAAATAATGCCCAAGAAGCTTTTTCTTTATCCTGCTATTTGTGGGCTCATACTGAGTAAAGATGTCCCCACTCATTAGAATTTCACTCTATCCTTCCACACATACATAAACACAGGGTGAATGACTATCATTCAGTTTCCCGCAGAAATGAACCTACCTTTTCAGACAGGTTCATCTTACTACTTCTTTATCCCGCATTAACGGGCAGTAAGACTCCCACCTCAAAATTCAGCGAATGCGAGGAAGTTAGGTGGGAGATAACTGCCCTTAAATGCCCGATTGGTGAAGGCTAATAAACAGTGGGGATGAACCCTCCCACTGTTTAAAGTTTCACTTTATATGTAGTGCATGTGTTAAAAAATCTAGTACTTCTGCCTTTTGTAGCTCGACTTGCTCATCATCTTTATGATCATATAAATAAACTTGTTCCGCTGCTGATTCAACAAGAGCGATAAATAACTTCGCTGTTCGCTCAGCGTGAACCGAATCACGAATTTCACCTGATTCTTTTGCCTCACTTAAAAAGTCACTTAGCCATATATAAAGAGGCTCATATACAGCTTCCCATTCTTTTATATGTTCAGTTGATGCAAGGCCCGCATACATTAATGCTTGTATTTCACGATATTCAGCTATAAAGGTAAATACTGCATCTATTACTTGCTCAACTTTACTTGAAAAAGGTGAATCGTTCTGTACTTTTTCTTTCACTGCAAGTATCATCTTCTCAACCATCACTTCTGCTATTGCAGGCATAACAGATAACTTAGAAGGAAAATATAAATAGAAAGTTCCTTGTGCTATGCCAGCCAATTTCACGATATCAGAAATCTTCGTTTTTTCAACGCCCTTTTCCTGAAACACTTCAATAGCTGCATAGACAATTTTTTCTTTTTTATTCATCATCTAAACCCTTTCACACGCGTATTGAATGACTGTCACTCATTTTATAAAATAATTAGCTGTACTGTCAATCATCGTGCACTTTTCATAATAAAAATCTCCCAACAAATCGTTAGGAGATTTAACTTTAATATCCTTTTCTTATGAAAGAGCCTTTAATCCAGTAACTCCACATACGATAAGAGCTACACTAATCAAACGTGCCTTACTTTTTGATTCACCAAACAGAAACATATTTAATAAAACAGCTCCTGCTGTTCCAATGCCAATCCAAACCGCATAAGCTACACTTACTTGTAAGAACAAGAAAGATGTGTATAAGAATGCGAAGGAAGTTGCAAATCCACCTATATAAATCGCTCCATTTGCTAACGTCTTATCTTTACTATACATTTTAAGGCCTATCACACCGACTATTTCACTAATTGCAGCACAAAATACGAAAAACCAACCCATTTTTAAGCAGCTCCTTCCATAGTTTCTTCCGCGGTTTCTTCTTTATTATCAGCCAATTTTAAACCGATAACGCCCGCTACGACCATCACGATAAAGAATAGTTTTCCTACACTGAAACTGCCGCCGAAAAGGAATACATCCATTAGGAAAGTACCTACCGTACCAGCTCCGGCAAACACAGCATATACAGTCCCTGTTGCAAGATGTTCGCATGCTTTAGAAAGAAAATAAAAATCAACAGCGATAACTCCTACAATAATGACCCAATGCCACCAAGTATGAGCTGTATTAAAACCAAACACCCAAAAAATTTCAAAGATACATGTTAATATGACATATAACCAAGCTTTATTTTTCATATCTCTCACCTTCTATTATTTACTGACTGACCGTCAGTCATTTTTAATTAAAAAATATAATCTCACGCTAACTACTATTTAAAAAACCAATATCATCCTCATTTATCCTTATATTTGTTCCGTTATTAAGCTAACTACATATAAAAGTTGCTTATCTACACCCTTTCACAGAAAAAATGACTGAATGTCATTCATAAATATTCTACATGACCAATTGATAAAGTGTCAACACCCGGATTCTATTAACCAAAAAATATTTTAAATTTCTTAAATCCACATGAATATTTCTTAATAATCTGTCAATAATGGTAGTAACATAATATTTTCTCCATTCCCCCCTTGGAGATCCCTTTGAATCGAGCAGTTGCTTTTAGCTAACTGCTCTTTTTTAATTTATCGGCACATTATAATAAAATACTCATAGATAAATTCCAAAACAAAAACCTGTACTCCCTTTTCAACATGCAACAAAGAACGAAATATTTTGTACGCTATTTACTTTTCAACGAGTCTTTGTATGCAATAATTTTATTTTCGAGCATCTTCTCTGTAATTTCTAAGTTTTCTCTTTGAGTTCGAATAGATTTTTTATGATTTTCTAACAGTTGTAAACGAGCTTCGGTTGTATGCTCTCCTTCTAAATATAATCTAGCATATTCTCTTATTTTCGCTATCGGCATTTGTGTTTGTTTTAACTTCATTACAAACTGCAACCACTTTATATGTGACTCTTCATACAATCTATTCCCATTTACATCGCGATTTGCAATTAATATGTTCTCCTTTTCATAATAACGTAATGTATGTGTGCTCACTCCTAATAATTTAGCTACCTCGCTAATTGTGTACATAACCATACTCCCTTCGCACGCCATTTACTCTCATATATTTTACTGCCTTATCCAAATTATAAAAAACATTTGACTTAGAGTATACTCTAACAAATACAATCTAACCATGATAAATTAATTTGAATTTAGGAGGCTTTTATATGAAATATACTGTTATTACTGGTGCTAGTTCAGGAATTGGCTATGAATCCGCTTTAGCCTTTGCATCTCGCGGAAAAAACTTAATACTTGTAGCTCGAAGACAAGCAGAATTAGAAGAATTAAAATTAAAAATTAACGAAATGCATCCGGAATTGGATGTTGTCATTCGAAGAACTGATTTATCAGTCACTGAAGAAATTTATAAATTTTATGAAAGTCTACAAAGTTTTCAAATTGAAACGTGGATTAACAACGCAGGTTTTGGTAATTTCGCCTCAATTGCTGAACAAAATTTAAACAAGATAGAAACGATGTTGCATGTAAATATAGAAGCACTAACAATACTATCTTCCCTTTTCGTTCGAGATTATTCAATGACCGCAGGAACACAGCTTATTAACGTTTCATCAGGCGGTGGATATACGATTGTTGCCAATGCTGTTACGTATTGCGCTACGAAATTTTATGTAAGTGCATTTACAGAAGGACTATCTCACGAACTGAAAGAACAAGGTGCAAAACTACAAGCAAAAGTTTTAGCTCCTGCTGCAACTGAAACAGAATTCGCAAAACGTTCATTTGATATTGATGAATTCCAATACGATAATGTTGTACCAAAATTCCACACTGCAAAACAAATGGCACAATTTATGCTCGACCTTTATGATAGCGATAAAGTTGTAGGGCTTGTCGATGGTTCTACTTATAACTATGAGCTTAAAAATCCCATTTTTAATTTTGCAGTGAGACAAACGAATTCAAATTCTTAACAACATCTCATTTCTGATTAAAATATAGATACCCACTATTTCTTAAATAATAGTGGGCCTTTTTTCTCTCTAAAAATTTCACCCCACATACCGTATCATCGCCAGCTCATCACAATAATCAACTTTTGGACAATGTCTACAATCAATCCACACTTTTTCTGGCAATGCTTGTCTATTCACAAAATCAAACCCGCACTTTTGAAAAAATTCTGTTTCATATGTTAAAGAAATTACCCTGTTCACTTTTATCTTTGCCGCCTCATTCATTACATGATTCACTAACTTACGCCCTATCCCTTTTCCTGCATATGTATGCGAAACTACTAACGATCGTACTTCTGCGAGATCCTCTCCTAACACATGCAAACCAGCAACTCCAACGACTTCCTCCCCTTCTTTCATAACATATAAACATTGTAAATATTGATAGAGAGACAAAAGAGAACGCGGCAAAACAACTCCTTCTTTTGCATACATTTCAATGAGATTATAAATTTCTTTCACATCACTTGTAACCGCATTAAAGATTTTCATATTATATCCCCTTGCCCCCAGCATTAATATTTATAACAACGAATGAATTTTAATACATAATTTCATATAATAATACATCTCTCTTTTCTCCCCGTCAATCACTTTTCTGAATTTTATCCCGCATTAACGGGCAGTAAGACTCCCACCTCAAAATTCGGCTGAAGCAAAGAAGGTAGGTGGGAGTCGGGCTGCCCCTAAACGCCCGATTGGTGAAGGCTAATAATCAGTGGTGGATGAACAAAACCCCCACTGATTAAAGTTTCACTTTACATAAACAAAAAACCAAGCAACTTAATCGATGCTTGATTCCTCATTTCGTATCGGCAATACCGTCGAATATTTAATTTCACGAAGTGCTAAACTCGTCTGTATACGTGTAATACCAAGCTTATTCAGCTTTCTAATAAAATGCTCCAGTTCCTTACGATCACGATTTGCAACTTTTAATAAATAATCATACTCTCCTGTTAAACAGTGACATTCTAACACTTCAGGCATAGATTCTAATTCTCGTTCTAACACTTCAAGCTTTTCATACTGATGAATATTCGTGCTCATAAAAATGAAACATAATAAATCAAATCCAAGCTTTTCTTGATTTAAAATTGCTACTTGCTTATCAATAAAACCTTCCCCATCTAACCTTTTTATTCGTGCATGCATCGCAGCTGGAGATAAATTAACACGGCGTGCAAGCTCTGCATTACTTACTTGTGATTCTTTCTGCAATATATCTAAAATTTTCACATCCAAATCATCAAGCACTTTAATAACAGATGACTCCATCAAAATTCCCCCTTTTTTCTTACCGACGATTATTCGAAGAAACATCTCATAACTTATATAAAACTGAATGTTTTTCTGTAAATAAGATTTCTAACGAAACATTTTATCGAGTTTTTACCATTATATAAAAGAATATATTAGATAATAAAGAAAAATGCTAAAATTATTTACAGTTCATTCTTATTTCAACAAAGGGGTTTTTAGTATGCCTTATTTTTACGTCTTTTTACTATTATTAACAAGCTTATTATGGGGAGGAAATTTTGTCGTTGGGAAATCACTTGTCGATCATGCGTCTCCGATGACACTGACAAGTTTAAGATGGATGATTGCGATTGTTTGTTTATTACCACTCGTATGGTTTAAAGAGAAGAAAATTATTCCACCGCGTGCTGCTATAATCCCGTTAGTAATTATGGGAATTACAGGCGTCGCCCTTTTCAACATTTTTCAATTTTTAGCACTAGAAAAAACATCCGCAACGAATGTAGGTCTTATTTCTACATTGAACGCTATTTCAATTGCATTATTTTCTGTGCTATTTCTAAAAGAAAAAGTAAATACACTTCAAATTCTTTCTATGATTCTTTCATTTTTTGGGGTCATCCTCGTTCTTTTAAAAGGAAACTTTGCTCTTTTATTTTCACTACATTTTAATAGCGGGGATTTATGGATGATTGCAGCAGTTTGTATTTGGGGCATTTATTCTGTTTGTAGTAAATGGGCGACAAAAACAGTTACACCGCTAATGGCTACATTATATTCTGGCATTTTTGGTGTCATTTTATTGCTTCCATTTAACATAGGTAGCTTCACTGTTTCCAATATCAACTCTTCCTTCATAACATCACTTTTATATACAGGACTCATTTCAACAGTACTTTGTATGGTGTTTTGGAATATTGGTGTACAGAAATTAGGCGCTACTACATCGGGGATTTTTCTAAATTTCAATCCAATTTTCACAGCTATTTTAGCATTTATTTTCCTTGGAGAAGAACTAACATGGATTCAAATTTTCGGGACAATTATCGTCGTTACAGGGTGCTATTTATTCTCTCATTTTAAAACTGTTTCTCCTCAGACGACTAGAGCTTTAGTACGAAAGCATTCTTAATGAAAAAGCATCGCCACCAGAGTGGCGATGTTTTTATTTACCTTTCATTTCTTTCACATACTGCTTTTCTTCTTCTGGCGATAAACGTTCTGTTGCCTTTCCGGTATCACCACCTTGAATTTCCCACAAAAAGTTATGATCCTCAACCGTTTGTGAAAAATCCCCTTTCTCCCAACGCTCCAAAGTAGAAAGTAGCTTTGCTTTATATTTAAAATTTGTACTGCTTTCTACTGCGTTCTTCGCACTACGAATTTCCTTATTTGTCATTTCGATAAATCCCCATTTATCAGATGATTTCACTTTTTGATGTACCATCCTATGCATTGTAGAAATAATTTCATCCTCACTAAATTGTGGCTTCTCTTCCGCAACTTTCTTGTCCTGTTGGCTCATCACTTTTTGCGTTTTAAGACTCTTCTCCTCCTCCTCTATATAATTAAGAAGTTTAGTAACACCGAATACAGCTCCTACCGCAATTACAATCATTGTAATTGTCCCTATTATCCATTTTTTCATATTATGTACTCCCCATTCCCCCTAATAATTACATAAACAAATGGAATCGCCTGCGCACAGCCGATTCCATTTGTTTCCTTATTTCATTTTAAACCTTCATCGCTTCTCGTACAATGTAACTGTCCACATATTGCTTAAATTTCACGATTTTTCCATTTTCAAGCTGCCATACATGAACAAATTCCGCCTCAAATGATTTTCCCGTCTCTTTATAAACTCCTGAATAAACACCTTCAGCAATAATTACATCTTTTCCGTTTACTTCATGGTACGTATTTACACTCGCTTTATAATCATCCCATTCTGATCCTAAACGACTAAATACATTTTCCATTATAGCTTCTGTACCTATATACGTTCCGCCGTACGGAAAACCTTCTGCCTCTGTCCATTCCACTTTTTCAGAAAATGCTTCTGCTAAATGTTTTGCATTCGAAGAAGCTGATCCTTCATATGTGCTTCGAACAATTTCTAAATTTGTTTTTTGCTTCATTATTTTTTCACCCCAAACGCGTTTGCCGCTAAAACAAGTCCAATTTCTAACGCTTTAACGTGCGGGAACCGCTCCTTTATTGCCGTTTGAATTTCTTCACTTGAAGGATTTCCTGCAAGAACTTCATCAAATGCAACTAAATATTTACGAGTATGTTTAATCGCGTCTGCTGTATTTGGTACGTCATAATCACGATGACCCGCTACAACAATTTCAGGATGAAGATTTTCAAGTTCACTTAATGTGTCTAACCATTTATGACGAGCTTCAGCATCTGTTTCTAACGTCCATACGAAAGTATTGTTATAAACGATATCGCCTGTAACAACGGCTTTTAATGATGGAATCCATACATAACTATTATTCGGTGTATCACCTTGCAAACCACCTTTAATGATTAAATCATTTCCCTCTAAAATCAATTTCTCTTCTGTTAATTCCTCTGGAACAATTGGTTGATGAGGAACATTATGCCCAATAGATGGTTTCCACTGTTCCACTTTCTTCTCAAATGTGTTACGAATATCTTCAACAGTATTCCGTAATGCAACAATCTTCGCTTCTGGAAATGCTTCATGTAATACATTTAATCCAAAATAGTGATCTGGATGGAAATGAGTCACATAAATATGAGTTAAATTCTTTCCTGTTTCAATAATTTGAGCTGCTAAACGGTGCGCATCACTTAATAAAAATTGTGCATCGATAAGAATTGCATCTTTTTCTCCGTATACAATTGTGGATGTAACTTGAAATGCTTGCTCAGATCCTGTAAAAACCTCTAAATGTAATTTTGACATGTTATTTCCTCCACTTTTTATTTACTCTTTTATATTCCTTTATTCTTTAAGCTTTATTCTAGTTGTAACCAATTTAGTTACAACTAGAATAAAAAAATATACGAATCATTTTATTACTAATCGACTTGATGTAATCATTATAGTTACACCAAGTCGTCAAGTCAACACTAAAAAAATAAAATTTACTTCGTTTTCATTACTTTCTCTTTTAAGAAGCGATCTACATATCCTTCTGCTTTTACAACGAATAAATACGCACCCATTGATAATAATGCAAGATCTAATTCATATCCCGGATTCTTTCCATCTCCTAATAAGCCTGCTGCTCCATTTACCTTTACGATAGCTCCAGCCAAAATAAGAGCGAATAACAATCCTACATACCTCACGCCTAAACCGATAATTAATAATATACCACCAACTAATTCAACTGTTGCTACGCCGTATGCAAGACCACCTGGTAAACCGATGCTTGTAAACCATCCTGCTACGTTATCTATACCTGATTGAAACTTTGCTAAACCGTGTGCAAAAAAAGTAACTCCTAATACGATACGAATAATTAAATTCCCAATATATTGATTCATTCTGAACTCTCCTTTTTTGTTTTGTTATGGTAAACATTTATTCACAATACAAAACAATACGGTATTTCTTTTCATTCGTCAAATACTTTTTTAAAGAAACCAAAAAACATTATCCTTTTTGCAGATAATGTTTTTTATAAAATAGTGCTAATTCAAGCTTTCGCTCTATTACCTAGAAAAAAGTTGAAAATTTTTCCCAGCACCTATATAAGACAATAAAGACACATCTTCTTCCATCACCATTCCAACAACATTCACTTTCCTATCTTCAGGTAAATCATTTATAACTATTTGCATTTCACCAGCATATCTACCGTACAATTCATTATCAATTGTAATACTGCCTCGTTTTCTTGAAATTGTATTCATCGGTTGTAATGCAACTTTATTTTCTTCGCGCGATTCTACAGAACGAATTACATCACGAGCCGGATCTAACCTATTTGTATGCACTTGCTCTACCACTTTTAATACTTCACTTGCATTTATAAATGACTCATATCGCACTGGAATAATCCCACCACTTGCACTCGAGATTTCTTGTACACTCTCTAGGCTCCCGCTTATATCTCCAATTAGCACTTTATCAACAGCACAATCTTGCACAAGTTCTAAATATGCTTGAAGCGGGCGCATACTGCGGTGCTTTTCTAAAGTTGGTAAGCCCTCATATAACGGACCGCGTTTTTCACCATCTCCCGGAATAAACGCCATCGTTTTTATTCCGCACTCATGTAAATATTTATTTTGTTTTTGCAAGAATGATTTGGCTAGTCCTGTTTCTGGACGCGGATAAAAATTATGCCACGCTTCTACTCGATCTACTCGTATATTTTCCGCAAGTAACTCTTTCCAAAATGATTCTGTAATCGTACTCGCGTTTAACGCTACCTTCATCTTATGAGATACACGTGCGATTTCTTTTGGCGTAATACCGTAATCCATTCGTAAACCAGTAATGCCAAAGTCTAATAACTCTTCCACATTTTCATACGTCATCCCTAAATGGTTTAACGATTTTGGAGAGACATCAACCATTAATTCCATTTCATTTTCGAGAGCTTGTTTCCCAAGTATTTGAATTAACTCCTTATACGTATTCGGATCATCTTCTGGAATGTGAAGAGATGTAAAAATAGATGAAAATCCGTTTTCTTTCGCTAGTTTTAACCATGCTTCTTGTTTCTCTACTCGCTCTTTTGAAAGATAAATTGAAAATCCTATCATATGAATCTCTCCTTCTATTAATATAAAAAAAGAGAAAGGAATCCCTTTCTCTATATGTTTTCTGCCATTTCTTCTTTAAAGCCGAAGAAGTACGTAAAGATGAATCCGAACGTATATGCTACTACTAATCCAAGGAAATATAATAAATATTTATTATCAGCAATTAACGGAATTAATGATAATCCTGATACACCTATTCCGAGTGAAGCCGTTTTCATAACAGCTTGGAATGCACCACCGACAGCCGCTCCTAAACAAGCAGTAATAAACGGTTTCCCAAGTGGCAATGTAACCCCGTATAATAGCGGTTCGCCAATTCCTAAAAATCCTACTGGTAATCCACCTTTAATCACATTACGAAGGCGTTTATTTTTTGTTTTCACATAAATCGCAATTGCTGCTCCTACTTGCCCAGCGCCAGCCATTGCTAATACTGGTAATAAAGGCGTTACGTGCGTTTGATTAATAAATTCCATATGAATCGGTGTTAAACCGTGATGTAATCCGACCATTACGAGAGGTAAAAATGTTCCGGCAAGCACAGCTCCAGCAAATGCTCCGCCAACATTTAAAATTGCATTAATACCGCTTGTAATACCATCAGATAAGAAGCCTGCTACTGGCTGAATCGCTAACATCGTTACTATACTTACAGCTAATACAGTAATGAGTGGTGTTACGATAATATCAACTGCATTTGGCACCGCTTTTCGTACTCGTCTCTCAACTACAACCATAAGCCATGCTGCAAAAATAACTGCAAATAATCCGCCCCGTCCGGGTACTAGCGCTTCACCGAATAATTTTACGTTCGCCATCGCTGGGTTGAAAATTAAAATACCTGCAATTGCCCCAAGAACTGGTGTCCCACCAAATTCTTTCGCTGTATTCCAACCGACTAAAATTCCTAAGAATGTAAAGATACCGCCGCCAATAAGTAGTAGCATTTGTAGCCACGTTGCATTCGGATCAGCACCTGCGTTTTTCGCAAAGTTAGCAACCCCATTTATAATTCCTGACGCAACAAGCCCCGGAATTAGCGGAATGAAAATACTTCCTATTTTTCTTAAAAAGTTTTTCACTGGTGTATTATTTTTCTTCTTAATCTCTGACTTCATCTCTTGCCCAAGATCTTCAAGGTGGTGATCTGCCACCTCACCAATTCGCAGTCCCGTTAAACCTTCCATCTCAGCTGCTACTTTATTTACTGTCCCTGGTCCAACAACAACTTGAAGCGTTTCATCTTCAATCACTCCCATAACACCTTCAACCTTTTTTAAAAGGTCCATGTTCACTTTACTTTCATCATGAAGCGTTAATCGTAACCTCGTCATACAATGAGCAATGCCACGAATATTTTTTACTCCCCCAAGCTGCTCTGAAATTTCTTTGGCCATTCTCTCTTCTTTCTTCATAATAGAATCCCCCTCCCCAAAGTTTAAAGTGCTTTCTTCACAAATCCTTTCGCACCTTTTAATTTTTCTAGTGCTTCCCCATATTCACACTGTAGTAATATCATAACGATTGCAGCTTTCACATTTCGATCTGCTTTCTCATAACACTCTGTAGCTACTTCATAACTAGCGCCTGTCGCTTCAACAATAATTCGTTTTGAGCGTTCTACCAATTTTTCATTTGTAGATTGAACATCTACCATTAAGTTTTTATATACTTTCCCTACACCAATCATAGACGCTGTAGAAATCATATTGAGTACTAACTTTTGCGCTGTGCCAGCCTTCAACCGTGTTGAGCCTGTTAATATTTCTGCGCCTGTTTCCACTTCCACATTTAGTTTTGCATATTTACTTATTTCAGCATTTTTATTACAGGAAATACTAGCTGTACTTGCTCCCACGCTACTTGCATATTTCAATCCGCCAATTACATAGGGTGTTCTACCACTTGCTGCAATTCCAATAACCGTATCTTTCTCGTTTAATCCAATACTTTTTAAATCTTCTTTTGCTAACTCTTCACGATCTTCGGCACCTTCCACCGCCTTAGTAAACGCTTTCAATCCACCTGCTATAAATCCTTGAACCATGTTATCATCTGTTCCAAATGTCGGGGGACATTCTACTGCGTCTAAAATGCCTAAACGGCCACTCGTACCAGCCCCAATATAAATTAAACGGCCTTCTTCTTCAAAAGACTTAGTAACAATTTGTACAACCTTTTCAATTTCTTCTATTTCATTTTCAACTGCTAACGCAACAGTTCGATCTTCTTCATTCATACTTTGTAACACTTCTTTTATACTCATCTCATCTAAATTCATCGTCTTCTCATTACGGTGTTCTGTCGATAAATTCTCTAACATATTGCCACCCTCTTCGAAATTATATTTCACACTTTTATTATAACTTTAAGAAACTAAAAATCAATAACTCTTTCTTATTTTATGAAATAAAATTTCACAACATGACATATTTGTGTCAAAGATAATAAAAAAGATGAGTCTCCCCATCTTTTCTTCTACTTCAATTTCCGTAACCGTAATGCTTCTTCTCTCGTCTCCATAAATTGATCTAATACTTTATTACCAATTCGATTGAAAGTAATCACATATAAAGCATCAATCATATTCAGTTGCGTCATTCTCGAAGCAATACTCGCAATGCGATGGTCTTGCTCTACATCTGGCATACAAAGGCGAATGTCTGCCGCTTTATATAACGGAGATGATTGGTCTAGCTTCGTAATCGCAATAACTGTAGCCCCTCGCTTCTTCGCATATTGCGCCATTTCAAGTACATCTTTCGTACGACCAGAAGTTGAAATCGCAACAAATATATCTCCCTCTTTTAAATTCGTGACGAGTGGCAACATCATATGAAAATCAGATAGCATCATCGCTGTAAATCCGAGCCTTGTAAATTTATAAGCCCCGTCCATCGCCGGAGTAGCCGATCCGCCTACTCCGTAAAATATAATTTTATCCGCATTTACAATACGATCTGCAGCTTTCTCAAGTTCCTTTTTATCCATCGCAGTAACACTCGCCTCAATTGCAGCTTTATTCACATATGTAACTTTATTAAACAAATCGTACGGTCCATCTTCCGTATTCATCACTGAAAAATCATTAATATTATAATCAGCAATCGTTAATTCACGAACGAGCGCTATCTTAAATGCTTTAAAGCTTCCGATTCCAATCGATTTACAAAAGCGAACAACACTCGCCTCACTTGCACCTGCATTCGTTGACACTTCTTTCGTCGTTAAATTCGGAACAATCTCAGCATTCTCCATTATGTACATGGCAACCTTCTTTTCGGCTGGTGAAAATTGATCCATATTACTTTCAATTTTAAATAGTAATGTTGAAGCTTTCACTATTTAACCTCCACTTCTTACGGTTGCGTATATTCTCTAATATCATTTGTATCATATAGATAAAAACCATCATTGCCAGGTGGATGGTGAACAATTACAGTTCGATCCCCTTTTTTATATGACGTTATTTCACCTTCAGATCGCTGTTTTTCCCATCCATGTATCCAAATTGCAAAGTCAGGTACAAAAGCAGTGTACTTATAGTCTTTCGGGTTTTCGACTTCTACATAGGAAGAAAAAATAGAAACTGGAAAATTTTTCACTTTTGACTCTTTCCATGCAGTAAATGGTATACATAGTGCAATAAGTATGATTACACCTATAACTTTCCCCTTTGTAATCTTCACACTTCCCTCTCCTTGTCATATCACATACATAGATTTTATCATAATTACAATCCATTCATGCTACATGACCACTGCATTTTGCAATAAAAAAAGAGCTTATCTACGTCAGATAAGCTCTTTCCCTCTATACAAAATACTTCTTTAAAAGTGGCGGCGTAATAATTGTCGTCAATATAACAACAATGACAATCGCTGTGAAATTTTCTTTCGCTAACAAATTCGCCGCAAGTCCATTTGCTGCAATGATAAGCGCTACTTCCCCGCGCGACACCATTCCCGCACCAATACTAATAGAAGATTGTAAGTTAAACCCTGTTAATCTTGCTCCTAAACCTGATCCGATTAACTTTGTAAAAATTGCGATGAGCGTCATAATGATAATGAACCAAAGTTGGCTTCCGATACCTTGAAATGTAATTTCCATTCCAATACTTACGAAGAAAACCGGTACGAATATCGCGTAAGCAATCGGTTCAATTTTATGTTCCACTTCATGCTTATACTCTGTTTGCGAAATCGCAATTCCTGCTGCAAATGCCCCAATAATACCTGCGATTCCCATCATTTCACTGTAATACGAAAAAGAGAAACAAATAATAAGTGCAGCACTAATTAACGCTTCTGTTACGCGAAGTGGTACGAGCATTTTCATAATCCACGGAACAACTTTCCAAGCGATGAAAACAATACTTACAAAAAAGATGATTTTCTTTGCAATGACTAGCGTTACATTTACATCTTGTGTGCCTAAAAAACTCATGACAAACGCTAATAAAATAACGACAATTACATCATCAAATACAGCTGCACCTAAAATCGTCGTACTTTCTCTCGTATTCATTTTCCCTAAATCTCTTAGCGTTTGAACAGAAATACTAACCGATGTGGCACAAAGTAATAACCCTAAAAAAATCGCATGCGACTGTAACATTCCAAAAGCAAGCCCTGCTAAATACCCACCAAGGAATGGGAAAATAATTCCTCCCATCGCTACTGCGAATGCAGATTTTAAATTACGATTTAACTCTTCTAAATCAGTTTCGAGTCCTGCCATAAACATAAGTAGCAAAACACCGATTTCGCTAAGCTCATCAATAAGTTCTGAACTATTAATAATACCTAGCACAGCCGGACCGATAATAATACCAACGATTAATTTACCAAGTACAGAAGGCTGGCCGAGCCTAACGCTAATATCACCAGCTAATTTCGTACAAAGTAAAATGACGACAAGTTCAAAATAAAATAACATAACATCTTCTCCTACTTTATAAAGTGAATCTTTAATCAGTGGGGAATTTCCCCATCCTCACTGATTATTAGTTAAACCAATCGGGCATTTACGGGCAGTTAATGCGGGATAATGTGAAACTTTAATGAGTGTTTTTGTCACTCTGTTAACCCTCGTCCATTCCTGCAAGTAGTTTCCCCTATTCATTCGAATATTATTTGTCACATTTTTATTTGACAAAATATTCTGAATTATAATAAAATTAATCCAGAAATTTCAAAAAACTACATACCATAACTGTACCTTTATTCACTGACGTACTCTTTTCCAATGGATTCACACTATTCGCAGTTATGGAGATGAAAAACGGGAGGAGAGTCCAAAGTGAAGTCATTATTACGAAAAAAAGCGCTTAGTACTGAATCACCACGACAGCTAGATAGAACATTAACGGCACTCGATTTAACGTTTTTAGGAATCGGCGCCGTAATTGGGACAGGGATTTTTGTATTAACAGGTATCGTAGCGGCAAAACATTCTGGCCCTGGTATTATGTTATCATTCCTTATTGCTGCATTTACTTGTGCTTGTGTAGCCTTTTGTTATGCCGAATTTGCTTCTTCTATTCCTGTCTCAGGAAGTGTGTATACTTACGCATACATGACAGTCGGAGAAGTTGTCGCCTTTATCGTTGGTTGGTGTTTAATGCTCGAATATTTACTCGCTGTTGCAGCGGTAGCTGTTGGCTGGTCTGGATACTTACAATCATTGCTTCAAGGGTTCAATATACACCTTCCCACCATTATTTCCTCGGCCCCTGGTACAGGAAAAGGTGGTCTCATTGATTTACCAGCTGTTTGTATTTTACTTCTCATTACTGGGCTTTTAAGTTTTGGTATACGCGAAAGCGCACGCATTAATAATGTTATGGTCCTTATCAAATTAGCAGTTATTATCGCCTTTATCGTAGCAGGCGCAAAATATGTAAAGCCTGAAAATTGGACACCGTTCATTCCATTCGGGTACGACGGTATTATTACCGGAGCTGCGACTGTCTTCTTCGCCTTTTTAGGTTTTGATGCAATCGCAACCGCGGCAGAAGAAACGAAAAAACCGCAGCGTGATTTACCAATTGGCATTATCGGTTCCCTTCTTATTTGTACAGTTTTATACATGATCGTATCTTTCGTTTTAACAGGCATGGTTCCTTATACGCAATTAGACGTTTCTGATCCAGTTGCATTTGCACTACATTTCGTTGGTGAAGATACTATTGCGGGGCTACTTGCAGTAGGTGCGATGACAGGAATGACAACCGTTCTTTTAGTCGTTATGTATGGACAAGTTCGTGTTTCTTATGCAATGAGCCGAGACGGCTTACTCCCAAAAGCTTTATCACGCGTAAATAAAAAAGTGAAAATCCCTTTATTAAATACATGGATTACTGGAGTATTTGCAGCTTTATTAGCAGGACTTTTAGACCTACATTTACTAGCGAATTTAGTAAACATCGGTACGTTAACAGCCTTCACATTCGTTTGCTTTGCTGTACTTATTTTACGGAAAACTCATCCTGATTTAAAACGAGGCTTCCGCACACCACTCGTACCTGCACTACCGGTTGTCGCTATTCTTTGTTGTTTATATTTAATGACTAATTTGTCCAAAACGACATGGATCAGCTTTTCATTTTGGCTTATAGTCGGTTTATGCGTATACTTCTTCTACTCTAGAAAACATAGTCATTTAGCTACTAAAAAAACAAATGATGAGAAAAAAGAAGTATAAAAAAATAGCTCGCCTATAATAAAGGCGAGCTATTTTCATTAACGATTGTAAAACGAAAAATATACCGATCAACTTTTGTATACTTATCCCGCTATTTGCCGGGCAGTAAGACTCCCACTGATTAAAGTTTCACTTTACTCTCCCTTACTTCGTCTCTTTCTTTTTCTTTCTCCACGCGTTTACACTATCAAAGAAAAAGTTAATAAATAGCGTTCCTAATCCCGCTAATAAAAATGTCATTAAAAATAGAATCCATATACTTTTATCTTTTAATAAATAATATCCTACAAGGAGCACAACGGCGATCCATACATATTCAAGAATTCTTTTTAGCTTTTTCTCTTCCAAATTATTCGCTCCCTTTTTCTATACTACTTTTAGTATAACAAAAAAAAAGCCTATCATGATAAGCTTCTTTTTCTTATACCTTATTTGTTGATGCTTTTTTCAACCAGTGAAATAGCGTACTCTAACGTACGATTCATCGTTTCTACCTGTGCATCTTTTACTTTCACATCTTTTACTACAGCTTCTGCAACTGTAATTTTTTGACTCAATGATCTCACTGAACCGTCCGTTACATTTGCAGCTTGTGCTTTTTTCACTACTGCTTTTGCAGATTCAATATTCACTTGTAATTTTTCTTTCGGTGTTTTTGGCTGTTCTTCTGCTACCTTTGATTGTACAAATGTTTGGTTTGCTGTTTTTAATTCATTATACGTTTGAACAATTTGTTCTCCTGTACTTGCTATATTCTCAAACACTTTCTTTGCATTGTCATAACTTCTTTGTAATTCGTTAAAAGCTGCTTGGGAATACTGACCTGGTTTTTCACCAAATTCATAAGTACCAGCTAACACTTCTTTCACTTTTCCACTCTCTTCATATAACGCATTTACTTGCTCTAATTTTGTACGATTAGAAAATTCGTTATATGCTGCTAATACTTCTGAAGAACTTAATGCTTTACTATATAATTTTGCTAACGCAATTTGTCCATTTAACGGAATGCCACCATTTCCATTGCTATCTGGATCTGCACCAAGTGCAAATGGTACGTTCGGGTGATATACTTTCCCTTGAGCTGGCTGACTATTTACTTTTTTACCATCTACATAAATTGCTACTTCACTTCCATTATACGTTCCTGTTAAATGATACGTTTTGTTTGCTTCTAATTGAACACCTACACGTTTATAACTTCCGCCAATATGAGCCCATAATTCTACATATCCACTTCCTGTAGACTCAAAACCAATTCCACCGCTCTCTGTATTTTGCAAAATACCTTGTCCGCGAATTTCATTCATTGAAAATACAGTTTCTAACGTAAATGAATTTGCTACTTTTTCTTTTTGTGTTGCTGAAAATGGAAGGTACCCAAATGTATTTGCTTTTCCATTTAATTTCATTACATTTGTTTTCAACGCTTTATCATATTCAATAGATACATTTCCTTTCACATCACCTTTTGTTCCAAACGGTGAGTTATCTTTAAATGTACCATCTAAGAAATTCACATCAAAAACGTCTGCCTTTGGTACTTTCACATTCGGATCAATATTATCTTTTTTCGTTGTGATTTCTGCAATTAACGGTTGCGCACTTTCATTGCCAAACGAATCAATCGCAACTACTTCAAGTGTATATGATTTCCCGCCATCTAATCCAGCAAGCGTAAATGTAAGTTCTTTCGGCACTGGATCACGATAAAACTCAGAGAATGCTAATAACTTATTTTTAATCTCACCCGTTTGTTTATCCTTCGCTTGTACACGATAAGAATGAACAAGAAGGTTGTCCACCGCTTGCGGGAATGTTACTGTTGCTGCGTTTTCCGTTACATTTGATACTGACAATTTCGCATCTTTCGCAAAAGATGGCTTTTCTTTATCACGATCTTCTACATGTGTAAATGTTTCTTTCTTTGATGGTAACTGAATTTTCCATGGCTCGCCTGTCCAAGAATTTGTATGGAAATCACGGCGATTAATTGTTACTTCTTTATCATCCACTTCTACTAGTAACCCTTGGCTTAATGTGCTAGCTCCTGGCGGGATATTCCCTTGTACTTTACCACCTTCAACTTCCATATAGCTTACAGAAGATGTTCCAACAGACGTAAAATCTTTTTGATGAATCGATCTTGGATCATCTAACGGATAATGTGAATGACCTGAAAACGTAATTACTTGTGGGTATTCTTTTAATACCGCATTAATTTTCGCACTATCTTTCGTTCCCCATTCTTGGCTACCGTACACTGTATCTTTAATATGTTGATGTAAAAACACAAAAATCGGTTTTTCTGGATCATCTTTTTGTGCCTTTGCCATTTCTTCTTTTAACCAATTAATTTGCTTGTCCGAATAATAGCCATGTGTTGTCCCATCCTCTGGAGACATAACAAGGAAATGATACCCTTTTACCACCTTATGATAATAAACCGATTCCATTCCTGTCTTTTCTAAGAAACGCTTCTGTGCTCCCTCTACAGATAAGCCGTTCCAATAATCATGATTACCTAGAGAATTCATTCGTACCGCATCTTTATTTGCATTTTCGTTATACACTTGCATGAAACGATCATATTGCTTTACTGAACCCGAATCAGTAAAATCACCTACAATGACAAACGCATCTTGCTTTGGTGCAAGCGTATTAAATTGCTCAATCGCTCTTTTCCAGCGGAACGTATCATCTGTTCCACTATCTTTAATATGCACATCACTTACAACTGGGAAAACGATTTTCTTCTCACTTGGTGCCTTTTCTTGCTTTTTCTCTTCCGCTTTAACCGACGTACTCCACGGTAATGATACAAATGCCAATACAAACACCATTAATAATCCAATAAGACCTTTTACTTTTCGTAAAGCAGTTCTTTCCACGTGAATCCTCCTCATAATAATTGATTCATTACAAGGGCTATTTTATCTTAAACATATTAATATCGTTTAAATAACAAATGAATTTTATTAGATTTTTGTAAATATACAGTTAATTAAGTGTTAAGTCCAACATTACTCGTACTATTGTATACAACCACCTTTTGTCTAAAAGAGTCTGATCATTCTTTTCCCATGTCTATTCACATATAATCTTTTCTATAACATTAATGATAAGTTAAGCTGTAAGCCTATTAGACAATCTTAATTTTAAAAATTTTCTTCTTTTCTTAACACATCGGCCATGCTTCTACATTTAATAGTAGTAAAAGACAACTTAAAAAGGAGGGGTTGTATTGAAGAACAAAAAAAATATTGGCTGTTTCGCTCCTTTATCTATCATTTGTCCAGACCCTTGTCCACCGCCCCCTCCTCCAAATCCAAGTTGTGAGCGAGTAACAAATGAATTTGCAGGGAATTTCCTCATAACTAACAACACCATTCCCTCTACCAAAGATGCACTACAATCAATGATACTGTGGCAAAGTGATGGGATACTGCTTATATCAGGTACTGTCTCGGTTTACAATAGTACTAGCAGCACTGAAGCAATTACAATTCAAATCATTGGAGCAGTAACCAATATTTTCACTGTGTTTCCTGGCAATACAATATCTTACACAGGTAAAGATTTAAAATCCGTTAGTATTATTAATATACAAAATAATCCTTCACTATATTTAGAAGGCAAGTACTGTTGCCAATTTACATGTTGCTTATAGAATACCAATTTTATTACTTCCTCAATTAAAAAAAAGCATACCATTTACGGTATGCTTTTTTTATGAAATTGGATAACGTACTGTAATACAAAACTCGCCTTGATTAACAGTTGTTCCTGTCGTAGTAATTCGGACAGTAGTAAAATATCGTACAGTGAAAGTACCACTACTTTGTGGTTGTACAGTAATTGTATCAACTACTGTAGCACCGACTAAAAAATCAACTGTAATGGGATTCGCGCCTACATCATATTTCACATAACCTGAACCATATACTTCTTGTGTAATATTATTCGTATATACAATTTGAGTACCAGCACCTGTAATAGACCAGTCTGTACATACTTGATCTTGCACAAGTGTTTTATTAGAACAACAAGACAAACCGGAACTTCTCATTCCCATTTCGATCCTCTCCTATTCTACTATGAAAGTGGATAACGTGTTGTAATACAAAATTCTCCCTGATACGTTCCACCAGGTGTTGCAGGTAACACAACTTGTATACTAGCAAAGCGGCGATACGTAAAAGCGATACTCGTTCCTGGGCTTAATGTTTGTGTATCAATTGTAGCCCCAGCAGAATCAAGCGCTTCTACAGTAATTGGACCTGGACCAACATCATATTTAACAAAACCAGTACCAACTACATTTTGGTTAATATTATTTGTATAAAGAACATTATCAATTGCTGTTGCAACTACAGTAGCAGACCACGGACTACACACTTTATCTTGCACATAATTTTTATCTGGACAGCAAGTTAATGCTGACCCTGAGCACTCACAAGACATAGTTGTTTCCCCTCTCTCTTTTATATTCCCTATATGTGTATGTCCCTCAGAGTCTTTTGCCTGTACTATTCATCCATTTCCAAAAAATAATCACACCTTAGTGCTACTAACTAAATAGATTCAGTTTTGTTTCGTTTTTTCATAAATTTATAGATAAAGATACTACCTATAACAATAAGAACGACCACTAATATAGGTAACATATATTGTCCAACAACACCCGCTGCTTTTTCCCAATGCGGACCTAATTTCATTCCAAAATAAATATACAAAGTCGTTAACGGGAACATTGCTACAAATGTATATATGCTAAATTTCCATATGTTCATTTTCGCCATACCACATGGAACGGAAATAAGCGTTCGAACTCCCGGGATGAAGCGTCCTAAAAATGCTACAACCGGCCCATATTTCTCAAAGAAATCATCTGCTTTTTGAATTTGTTCTTCTTTAATAAAGAAGTATTTCCCGTATTTTATTAATAGAGGACGACCACCGTAATAACCTAGTGCGTATAACGTTAATGGTCCTGTCGTTCCCCCTAGTGTTCCAGCTAATACAGCTAGCCAAAAATTCATATCACCCTCGTATACCCAATATCCAACCATAGGCAAAACTACCTCTGCTGGAATAAACTCAAAAGTTAAAGCTAACACAACTCCAAAATAAGAAAACTGCTTTAAAAACTCAATTATATCTAAAATAATTTGCTCCATATTTTCAACTCCTATCCTACGTTTACGTTATGCTTTTCTTGCAATTGCACTGGCGCCATTTTTACAATTCGATTTAAAATAAATAACACAATTCCAATATCATCTAAAATACCGATAAACGGTAAGAAGTCTGGAATTAAATCGAGCGGCATCGCTACATAACCAACTAAAAAAGCAACAGATAAAATTTTCTTCTTTATGGAAACCTCTTTTGAAGTAAAAAAGTCAAATAGGAATGGAACAAAACGGCGGACATGAAATACAACTCTTAATCTACTAATAAGTTTTTTCATTTTCTAGCTCCTCTCTTTGTATACAAAAAGGACCCTACCAAATATGGTAAGGGTCCTAAAAAGACAATAAGGGGCCTTTACCATTGCTGGTAAAGGTCTCACTAACAACGAATCGTTGCCAATAAAGCCGAGGGTTTCTCCCTGTAATGACGACTTTACTGTAATAAGTTACTCCCCTTTAGATACACAATTTTATACAATCACATTAAGATATTTGGAGGGGCTTGTCAATATTTTTTTCATAATGAAACCTGTTCACACACTTCTATCACTGTTACAATTTGTCTGCTTAATCTTCCCTACAATCTATTTTTAAAGCGGATTACATTTCGGTATCTCTAACCCTGAGGATTGTGCTAACTTCAATAAATAGTAACACTCCTCCCTCGCCATATGATCCGCCATCCTGGCTGATAATGAACTTAATATTTGCTCAGACAACTCTAATTCTTCTACTTCTCGAAGGAAATGCGAGAATAACTTTAGCTCTAGTGAAACGTCTTTTGTAAACTTCTTCAAAGCTGGAAAATGTTTCAGTTCTGCCCGTAAATAACCTGTCATTTCCACTGCTTTTAAATAAAATTGTTCAAAATGTTTAGCAAACAAATCACTTTTCTCCTTCAATCTTTTTTCCACAACATCTAATCCGCCTGAAATAGAACCAGCATGCCCTGCTGCATCCGTTAACCACGCGAGATGATAGTGTAGTTCATGAAAAACGGGCGGGACTTCTCCCCTCCCTAAGTATTCTAATACTGTTATATATTCCTCCACTTCATTTACCATATGATTAATAAAAGTGGGAGTAAAATGAATCACAATTTTACCTTCCAATTGCTTTTGTATAATATTTAATTTAAATGCTCGAATCTCCTCTGCAGCTTGTTCTGCATCTTTTGAAAATGCAATAAAATTTACAGTATGAATTTCATTTAAAAAGTTCGTAAATTTTTCTACAAAATAGGTGGCTTTCTGTATATCTTCTTTCTCCTGTGGAGCTAAAGCATCTAGTAAAAACTGAGCATGATCCCCAAGAACTTTGAGCCAAAATTTATGTTCAAACAGTGCGCTTTCTTCATACATTCTATCCACACTATCCCCCCTATGGTTACTCATGCCTCTGATGAAATTTGAAGCTTATAGCAATCTGGATCATAAAGAGTAATTACCACCCCACCCGCATGCTGTTCTTCCGCAAAAGATATTTTGTAAAACTGTAATTTTCTCTTTACTTTTTCCATATCAGAAATTGAAAAGGTTATTAATTCACACGAAGAATTAGCAACCTTCTCTCGCCCTCGTAAATTCCGATTTACCACAAAACAAATTCTCGTTAAACCAACGTCATACCAAACACCTGTTACATGTAGTTGAGGTCTCTCCTTGCTTGGTTTAAAGCCTAAAATCCCTTCATAAAAATACAATGTTTCCTTTAAATTTTTTGATTCTAATACGATGCATGTTGTAATGCCTTCCATCCTCAACTCCCCCTGTCTCTATTAGTTTTTTATATGAGTCATAAATGACAATTATGTACGAATACAATACATAGTAATGGATATTTCATTTATAAAGGAGGCGTGTAACATGGATAAATTCATGAAATCCTTCATACCTTATCATGGTCCAAACGATCCTTGTCCTCCAATTGGAAAGAAATATTACTCAACTCCCCCGCACTTATATATGGGCTTTCAACCAACTAATTTACCCCAATTCACACCAAAAGAAGCTTTAAGAAAAGGGACTTTATGGCCTGCCTTTTATGATTATTATGAAAATCCTTACAAAAAAGGACGGTGAATAAAGACGTGACACAAACATTGCCTGATGAATATTACAAATGGATTGAAGAACTTCAAGAATTAGACTTTGTATTAGTTGAACTTACTCTCTATTTAGATACGCATCCCGACGATACTGCAGCTATAAATCAATTCAACGATTTTTCTTATAAACGAAGAGTATTAAAACAAAAAATTGAAGAAAAATACGGACCACTTCAGCAGTTTGGAAATAGTTATTCTAACGCTCCCTGGGAATGGAGCAAAGGACCGTGGCCATGGCAAATATGAAGGAGAGAAACTATGTGGATTTATGAAAAAAAATTACAGTATCCTGTTAAGGTGAGTACTTGTAATCCAGCACTCGCAAGATTATTAGTTGAACAGTACGGTGGTGCGGACGGCGAACTAGCTGCTGCTCTGCGCTACTTAAATCAGCGTTATACTATTCCTGATAAAGTCGTTGGCTTACTAACCGATATTGGTACAGAAGAGTTCGCACATTTAGAAATGATTGCTACAATGATTTATAAATTAACAAAAGATGCAACACCTGAACAAATGAAAGCTGCCGGATTAGACGCGCATTATGCGAATCATGATAGCGCCTTGTTTTACCATAATGCAGGTGGTGTTCCTTTTACTGCCACTTACATTCAAGCGAAAGGAGATCCTATCGCAGATTTATACGAGGATATTGCAGCTGAAGAAAAAGCACGAGCGACTTATCAATGGCTAATTGATTTATCAGACGATCCCGATATAAATGATAGCTTACGCTTTTTACGCGAACGAGAAATTGTCCATTCTCAACGTTTCCGAGAGGCTGTAGAAATTTTAAAAGAAGAACGTGATAGGCAAATTTATTTTTAATACACATATCCTAGCGATATGTGTTTTTTTACGTTCAAAGTTAAATCCTTCCTATTAAAGATATAAATAGTATATTTATTCAATTTTACGCATTATTTTAAAATATTTTTAAAATTCCCTCTTGCTTTCTAGTCATCAGACCTTTAAAATAATAACAGTCAATCGACAAATTATTTGAATTTTCGACAAAAAAACACTCATTAGGAGGCTTTTCTTTATATGCGTACAACTTTAAAACCAGCGCAAATACTTTCGATTAGTTTATTACTATTCGCAGTTTTCTTCGGTGCTGGTAATATGATTTTTCCGCCTCTTCTCGGTCTTTCTTCCGGAGAAAATATGTGGGTTTCCATTACAGGATTTATTATTACAGATGTCGGTTTATCTTTACTAGCTATCGTCGCTGTTGCCCTTGCTGGTGGTAGTTTTAATACTTTAGCGAGCCGTGTTCACCCAAAATTCGCAGCAGTATTCGCTATCATTATTTATCTTTCCATCGGCCCACTATTTGTTATTCCACGAACTGGAACTGTATCTTATGAAATTGGGATTGCACCACTTTTCCCAGATCAATGGTACTCTATGTTAGTTTTTAGTGCGATTTTCTTTATAGTCGTCTACTTCTTATCGTTAAATCCATCCAAATTAGTAGATCATATCGGAAAAATATTAACGCCAATTTTGCTTGGAATTATTGCAATTATGGCAACAAAGGCGATTCTTTCACCAGTATCGTTCGCAGAACCTGTTGGTGACTATAAAGAAATCCCATTTTTCAAAGGATTTCTCGAAGGCTTTTTAACATTAGATGCAATCGGAGCTCTCGTATTATCAACAATTGTTGTAAATGCAATTCGCCAAAACGGTATACAAGATAAGAAATCCATTGCGAAATATACAATTATTTGCGGAAGCATTGCGGCTCTTTTCTTAACAATTGTTTACTTCTTACTAGGTTATATCGGCGCTTCAAACGGAAACTTAGGACAATTTGAAAATGGCGGTCAACTATTAGCAACTATTATGTATCAATTTTTTGGGACAAGCGGTAATGTTTTATTAAGTATCGCAATTATAGCCGCTTGTTTAACGACAGCAATTGGTGTTGTAAGTGCATTCGCTAACTATTTCACAACAGTATTAACAAATGTTTCATATAAGAAGCTTGTACTATACGTTTGTATTTTTAGCTTCGTTATTTCAAACTTAGGATTAAGTTTATTAATCAAAATTACATTACCCGTATTAATTATTTTATATCCAATTACAATCATTTTAATTTTCGTATCATTTATCGATAAATATACGAAACGTAAACCTTCTGTCTATATCGGAGCGATGATCGCAGCATTCATTATTAGCTGTATTCATGCACTTGATAATGTGGGAATGATACCAAGTTTTATCGCTAATATCGTACACACAATTCCTTTTTATAACTTAGGAATCGGCTGGATCGTTCCAGCAATAATCGGTGGTATAATCGGATACTGTATTCCACAAACAGAAGCTGCAGGTGAAGTTTCTACAAAATAAAGAAAAGAAGCAAGCATGAAATCCATGCTTGCTTCTTTTTATTTTCTATCGCTGAATACAGTATTTGTATATGAGCGAACAGTTAACATATAGTAGCCTAAGTAAATCATGATATACACTCCTATACTACCTAGTAAAGGAAGACTATATTCAAAAATTCCTGTAAAGCCCATCAAACTTAAAAATGCAAAGAATGTATGACAAATCGCAAGCAGTAATGGTACTACGAAAATCGCTCCTACTTGTTTTCTTACAGACTCTGTTGCTTCTCTTTTCGTTAGTCCGATTTTCTTTAACATTCCGTATGCTGGTCGCTCTGCCAGCGCTTCTGTTATTTGTTTAAAGTATAAAATACAGCCAGTAGCAAGAATAAAAACAATCCCTAAAAATACACTTGCAAATAACAACACTGCACCATCTTGCAACTCAGCTTGACTCGCCTGTTCAAATGATTGGAATTTTTCTTCCTTAGATAGGATAGTCCCTAAACTTTTCGTTAGCTCTCTACTACCGTTTCCTTCAACGATAAATCCACTTACCTTTGAAACAGCATTTCCTTGCTGCAGCTTATTAAAGAACGAATCTTGAACAACAAGTCCAACTGGTGCAAGTTTCGCACTCACAATTGTTTCCTCACGATGATCAACGATTGTTACGCCGCTCTTCATCCCTTTTAAAGACACGTTATTTCCATCAAGCGAATTTTTCTCGATGTTATATGATTTATACGGATCTAATAAAATAACTTCTTTTTCCGAACCCAGAATAACTTTTTTCTTCCCTAACATAGAAGCTACTTTATTATAATCCGACCCTTTTATAACTTGTACATTACCATTACCTATTAAATACCCAGTTAATATTTGTTCTCCCTCTATCTTTCCTTGCATAGAGAGCATAGCTACAGACGTTTCATTTTTTATTCCTAATTCATGTTTTTGAATTTCTTTTCTAACTTTCTTATCTAATTCCTTTCCAGTTGTTACATACTCATAACTAACTGGATTCATTAATGTCGCCGTTTTCTGAGCCCCATAATACATACTAGAACTAATTCCAATTGTACATAACGTCACTGCACTTAATAAAGATAATAACGCAAGCATCTTTACGTTCCCTTTTATTCTAAAGAACAATGAAGAAATCGATAAAATGTTCGTTCCATTCAAATATTTCGTTTTATCTCCCTTTATTTTATGGAGTGATTTCACTATATATTGCTCAAATAGTAAAAACGTACCTTTTACAATACACCCAAAAATAAGTAGACCTGTAATAAAAATTGCTCCAAACCCAAAAACTTGTGTGAGTAACGCAATTATATAACCTGTAATTAATAAAATAATTGCTCGTTTTGCCTTCTTACTTGAATACGTAGGTGCCTCTTCTTTCTGATTTTCACCATATAGTAATTCAACTAAACGATGCTCATAAATTAACTTTTTACTTTTCCATGATGCAATAAAGAAAATCGCACCTATCGTTATAAGAACGTCTACTATAGATAAAAATGAAATCGTAAATGTAAAAGTAAACGCACTTCCCATTAGCTTCACAAGAAGCCCTGCACATATATTCGCTATAAATAAACCAGAAATAATACCTAATACACTTGCCGCAGCACCAACTAGTAATGTTTCATAAAAGAGTAACTTTGCAATTTCTTCTTTACGAATTCCTAATAAACTATACAATGCAATTTCTTTCTTCTTCTTTCGTAAAAAGAAGCTATTACAATAAAAAATAAATATCGTCAAAAAGATAATCAATAATATTTGTGCAAACGTAAATGTCGTTTCCACCTTATCTGACTCTTTTAAAAGAGCTACTACACTTTCATTTCGTTTAATCGATACGAATGTAAAATAAATAATAATGCTGCCTACTAATGAAATAAAGTATAGAAAATAATCTTTAATATTTCGTTTTATACTACGCTTTGATACTTCTAAAAAATCCATCGTATACCTCCATCCGCTCTCGCATGTCTCTATACATGCAGTGTATACGAAAAAAACTTCCTCCCTATCGATTTTCATTACACCTCTCTTACGATATTGTAATATAACAAAATAAAAGAACCTAGTTTCCTAGGCTCTTCACATCGTATGTTTAAAAGTAAATAACTCTTCTTTTGACTGCACAGCAGGCTGTTCCTCTTCTACATCTTTCCTCTTTCTCTCTCCTCCTAATCTTACTTTCAACATCGCCTCTTCTATACTTTTCACAATCATATTTCCTGAAAAAATAGTAAGCCCGAAAAATGTAATTGGGACGAGAGGAATCCATGGATGCACTGTTAATGACCTAAAGTATACTCCAATTAAACCTGACCATTCATGCGTATAAGATTCCACTTCTTCCACCGGCCCCATAAAGTTAACTGTTCCACCAAAGAATACTTCCAGTAACCCTAAGTGCAGTAAAATAGTAAGAGTCTGCGTAAACTGTTGAAGAAATACGAGTATAAACGTCATATAGAGATGCGGAAAAAGATGTTTTATAACAATACGTCTTCTCGATCCGCCTAATATGCGCGCGGCATCAATAAATTCTTCCGTTTGTAATTTACGAACTTCCTTCGCAACATACAGTGCAATAACTGGCATCACAAGCATTACGAGTAATACCACTTGAAACGAAGCTCTTTCAAAAAAGGTTGTTGTTTCCTCCCCACTCCCAAATGCATTTGCAAGGTGAAGAAAAAAATACGCAATCATAACTGTTGGAATAACTGTAAAACTATCAAAAAAAGCCTCGATTTTTGAAAACCCTCTTTTTACATATGTTCCAAGCACAACACCAAAAAACACACCTATCACCATTCTAAGTGCCGCAATTAAAATAGATATACCAATCGTCCACTTCGCACCTTCAATGACTAAATGTAACAGGTCGTATCCTTTCCGGTCTGTCCCAAGTAAAAATTGTAATGAAGGTGAAAACGGTGGCACTTGTGGATTTTCATCCGCATCATATTGCAATGTAACTTGTCTAATATGTCCATCATTCCATATCGTATTTCCGATGCTCAAAAGAACTAATATGAGAAGAAACCCAATGCTTATCCAAAATCTTTTATCGCGTTTTATATACGTCCACATATTATAGTCTCTCCTTCATCGCAGCTGGAATGAGATAATGAAACAATTTAAACAAAATAAAAATCGGAATATAAATAAGCAGCACACTAACGATGAAAACCTCAACCCTAATACTCTCATACGATTTCAAAAACATAAAAATACCACCCGTATTAAAAATCCATTCTATAATATATAAATTAGATAACATAAAAAAGATATTCGTTTTCGCAAAGTAAAGTGTACTAAGCAACACATTTCGTAAAACATGACGATTTAAAATATGAAAACGATTCAGCCCTTTCGCCTTAGCAAATAGTACATAATCTTTTTCTAGCTCATTTTCAAAACGAAGCACTAACATTTTTACGAACAGAATCGTAGTCGGTATACTCAAACAAAATATCGGCAATCCTCTAATCGACTCGCCTCCAATTGACGCAATTTGAAAAGGTAAAAAGCCTGTTCTTTTAAAAAACCATATAACCAAAATTTGTGATACTAAAATAAGTAGAATGTCTGGAATAGATTCTAGGAAGATGAGAAATGATTTAATGCGATGCTGTATACGCGGTGAACTATTCATAATGACATAAACAATACAAAATGCTACAAATAATGAAATGAAAAAAGCCGCCAAAAAAATCACAATCGTTTCTTTATAATGGACGAACAACTGCGGAAATAAAAATTTACCTCTCACATATTGAAAATTGGAGATATCCATTAAGTTCACAAACACTTCTTTTAAACTCTGTATGTACTTTGATGCATGCAACTCAAATCCGTAAAATAATTTCGGTAATGCCCCTAAACAAATAATACCCAAAATCGAAATAATAAATTGAACCGTCACTTCCATCCCATTCAGAAAAACTTTTTTGACCACGTTTTCCCTTCTCTCTATATATAATTTACCCTCTAATTTTATTCTTAATTTTCTGAATTGTAAATATTTATAAAGAAAAATCACTAGGTTATGACCCTAGTGATTCTTTATGCGCATGCCCTTCTCTTTTCGCAAACGGTATATACAAAATGAAACATCCCATAAGCGCAGCTATTTCTAATGAAATAATATAGTAGGGATGCGGCCCTAACATATCGAGTAATGAAGCAGTTTCTGGCTTATGAGCTAAAAACATATAATTGCCACCCGTTTTATAATTAACAAACGAAACGATTGGAATTACTATGTTTAAAAATATCATCGTACGCTTAATCGATTGCAAGGTAGGTCTATATCCTTCTACCCACGTCATAAAGAGCGGTGCCCAAATGAGTAATACATGTGCAATGAAGAATTCTATAAAGCGAAAATGCGGAAAAGCGTATTGCACGTTCGGCGTTAAAATGGCTTGCGATGCACCGATAATTCCTGTAAAAAACACAATCTCATATATTCGATAGCTTTTCGTTACAATCATAATCGATGCTAACAATAAACTAATCGTACATAACTCAAATGGTAATGAAGTGCCTAGCTCAAAAATACCGGCTTTCCATTCCCACATATGAAGTCCAATCTCACTTCCTATAAATAGAAATGCAATCGCATATCGAACCGTTATATTCCACTCACTTTGACGCAATAAATCTTGGTATTGATACAGAAAAAATATCCCCACCAACATAATAAATAATATAATGACATGTTGCCTCGAGTACGGAATAAATGGTTTTAATGGATGCGCACTAAAATAAGCTTCCATCTTCCTTCCTCCTCTCCTTCATACAATATTATTGTTAGAAAGAAACAACGAGTCAATTCATTTGCTTAAACTAGGACAACCTCCACCTTACATTTACATATTTATACCTTACAAAACTGTAAGGTTATTGTAAGCTAAAACGATTTGTCAGATTCTTCACCTCTTCTATACTTAATGTAGATACTAAAACGAACGAAAAGGTGATAAATAGATGAAGAAGAAAAATAAAGTATTAATTACTAGTGTAGTAGCGATCGGAATTGCAGCTGGATCATATTTTGCTTTAGCTGGCGGTAGTTCAGAAGTAGCAATGGCATATAGCGGATATAAAGTAACAGAAAAACAAATTGAAAACGCGCAAAAATTTGGCGGTGAAGTCATTCCAAACGGCATCGAAACAATTTCATTTGATCCAACAAAAGGTACGTATGAATTAGCTGTTAAAAAAGGCGATGAAGTTAAGAAAGGGCAGCTTCTATTTAAATATAATGACCCTACTGCTAAACAAGGTGTAACAGAAGCAGAAATGCAAAAGAAAATTGCACAAAAAGAAGTGACATTATATCAAAAACAAATTGATGCAGCGAAACAAAAATTACAAAAAGATAAAAATGCAGGTCTTCCTCAGGAAGCATTAAAGGCATCGGAAGTCGAAGTGCAACAATTAGAATCACAACTTGAAATGAAAAAGTTTGAAGTAGAAAAAGCTGATGAAATGATTAAAGCAGCAAAAGAGAAAGTAAACACACTTTCTGTAACGAGTCCAACCGACGGTGTAATTGATGATATCGTAAAAACTGCTGATGAAAAAACAGGTATGAGTGGCATTACACTTCGTCACGCTGGTCAATTTAAAGTAAAAGGTCAACTTTCTGAATATGAACTTGCTAGTATGAAAGTTGGGCAAGAAGTAACTGTTTCATCAAAAACTGTCGCTGGTAAGACTTGGACAGGAAAAGTAACAGAAATCGGTTCTACACCATTAAAGAGCATGGACGAAAATAAAACTGTTTCTAATTATCAATTCACTGTCACACTAGATAATAGTGAAGAATTACAAAACGGCTTCCATGTTTACGTAACAAGTAAATCTGGCGAAGCAACTGGTACGATTGTTCCGAAAAGCAGCATTGTGAAAAAAGGTGACAAAAATGTTGTCTTCGTTGTAAAAGACGGTAAAGCGAAAGAACAAGCAGTTACTGTTGAATTTGAGACAGATAGCGAAGCAAAAGTTTCTGGAGTGAAAAAAGGAGAGGAAATTATCTCTAAACCTGAAAAAGACTTAAAAGACGGTATGGAGGTTGTCACTCAATGATTAACTTAAAAGGCATCACGAAATCTTTCCAAAATGGTGCAGAGTCCGTTCAAATATTACACGGAATTGATGTAACACTAAACCAAGGAGAATTCACTTCTATTATGGGACCATCTGGTTCTGGTAAATCAACATTAATGAACATTATCGGTTGCTTAGATAAACCAACGACAGGTGCGTACGAACTAGCTGGTCAAAACATTTCAAACATGTCTGAAACAGAACTTGCACATGTTCGTAATAAAGAGATCGGATTCATATTCCAAAACTTTATGTTATTACCGAGACTTACAGCACTTCAAAATGTAGAACTACCTCTTATTTACGCTGGAGTCGATAAAAAAGAAAGACGTGAGCGCTCATTAGCAGCTTTAACAAAAGTCAGTTTAGCTGATCGTGCTACTCACTTACCAAATGAATTGTCAGGTGGACAAAAGCAGCGTGTCGCAGTCGCACGTGCAATCGTAAATAACCCGAAATTTCTCTTAGCAGATGAACCGACGGGTGCACTTGATACGAAAACAAGTACACAAATTATGGATCTCTTTTACGAATTAAACAAACAAGGCTCAACAATCATTATGATTACCCACGATCGTGAAATTGGGGAAGCGGCAGCACGTCAAATTGTAATTCGTGACGGAAATATCGTCCAAGATTGGAGAGGTTAATTTTGAACACGAGTGAAAATATACGCATGGCCCTTTCCTCTATCTTTGCTCATAAAATGCGTTCTATATTAACAATGCTAGGTATTATTATCGGTATTAGCGCCATTATTACTATCATTTCAATGGGTGATGGTACAAATGCAAAGTTTAAAAAAGAGTTAGGCCAAGGAAAAGATACTGAAGTAACGATTTACTACAACAACCCTGATTATGGAACTGATAGTGCCAAAATCACACCTGATATGCTAAAACGTCTTCAAACTGTACCAGGCGTTAAAGATGTTTATCCAGATGTAAGTATGAAAGTAAAAGCATCTTCTGGTTCAAAAGATGTCTCTCTTGATTTAAAAGGTGGAACAGGCGCCTTTATGACAGATTCGAAAATAAAATTAGTTCACGGTCGTGAATTAAACGACAGCGAATTAAACCAAGCAATCCCTGCTGTTATATTAAATGAAGAAGCTTTCAACAAATTATTTAGTGGTTGGGAATCAAATTTATACACAGATGTAAAAGGAAAGCCGTATAAAATAGTCGGTGTATACGAAACGAAAAACGAATTTGGAATGGCTATGCCTGAAGGTTATACATCTCTTGAAAACGCGCCTGTCATTTCAGGAGTAAATGAGTATGACTCTGTAAAATTAACAATGACCTCTCCAACAGAACGTAAAAGTGTAGAAAAACAAGCTGTTTCTGTTTTAAACGACATGAAAGCTCCTAAATTCGAGCACAAATTCGAAGCACAGGACTTAGGTGAATTTACGAAGCAATTAGACGAATCCATCGGTATGATGAAAATGGTATTCGGTGGCATTGCCGCTATCTCCTTACTTGTTGGTGGTATCGGTGTAATGAACATCATGCTTGTATCTGTAACAGAACGTACACGTGAAATCGGTATTCGTAAAGCACTTGGTGCAACGCGCGGTAAAGTATTAACACAATTCTTAATTGAATCTTGTATTTTAACAGGACTCGGTGGTTTCATCGGATTCATGCTTGGTATTTTCTTCGCTTGGATCGTCTCAATCTTTGCCGGATGGCCACTCGTTATCTCAAAAGAACTTGGACTTCTTTCAGTAGGTATCTCAATGCTAATCGGTATTGCATTCGGTTTACTACCAGCAAACAAAGCTGCTAAACTTGATCCAATTGAATGTTTACGATATGAGTAAATAAAAAACGTAGGAGTTTACACTCCTACGTTTTTTATTTTGTTGAAGGCAAATGTAATTTCATCGACGTTTTGACAAAAATAAGAACCTCTAACTTCTATTATATAAAGTGAAACTATAATCAGTGGGGGTTTTGTTCATCCCCCACTGATTATTAGCCTTCACCAATCGGGCTTTTACGGGCAGTTAATCTCCCACCTAACTTCTTTGCTTCAGCCGAATTTTGAGGTGAGGGTTTTACTGCCCACAAATAGCGGGATAATTCTACTGCAACTCGCGAACCAATTCATAACGATATCATCCCTTTAAATCATGTTTCTTCTATTATATATGTTTCATGTTGCGATTATCTTTTTATCATTTAAACTTTCATTTCTCACGAAAGCTATCAAGCAATCCTATTATTGCAAAAATAATATGTAAAAGAACAAATTCAAGGCGTAATTTTTTCCATACTACAACTTATTTTGTAACAATTATATCTTTATTTCATTAAAATCCCCCCTATATATACGACTTCACACACAAGAAGATTATATTTTCATAACTACATTGCGATTCAAATAGTTAAATACCTCTTTTTGTAACGTTACAGAAACATCTGAGTAACACCACTGATACATTATTAATCTATTAGTAATTAAAAAAGTGTTGATTTTATGAATCGTATGTTCTAATCCCCTCAAAAACGCAAAGAAAACGCTATCAGGATATAAATGGAATTATTACAGAATATTAATGCCTCGTTACGAATGCTTTGTAGTTTTGTGTTTTCCGCAAATAAGAAAATAATGGTTGCTATAATGAGGTCAACGAAAACAAATGCAATGGAGGCTATTATGAAAAAATTTATGGGTATAGCAACAGCAGCGGTTTTTGGTCTTGGGATTTTCACAACATCTGCTAAAGCAGAAACAATCGTAACGACTGATGTACTAAATGTACGAGAAAACCCAACTACTGAATCACAAGTTGTCGGAAAGTTATTAGATGGATATAAAGTTAACGTTTTACATACAGAAAACGGATGGTCAAAAGTTAAATTAAATAGTGGTAAAGAGGCTTTCATAAGCGCTGACTACACAAAAGATACTTACTACGTAACAGCAAACGTATTAAACGTACGTGCTGGAGCGAATACAGATTCAGCGATTCTTGGTAAATTGAAAAAAGATGATGTAATCGAAACAACACACCAAGTACAAAATGATTGGATCCAATTTGAATATAACGGTCAAACAGCTTATGTACACATTCCTTACTTAACAGGAAAAGCACCAGTTAAAGTTCAGCCAGTAGTTAAAGCTGAAAAAGTAACTAACGTTCAAGATACAGCTAAAGTTCGTGAAGCAGTTAAAGCCGGGGAAGTAGCTGAAACTCAAGCAAAAGCTAAGGCTCAAGAAGCAACTAAAGCTCGTGAAGTAGCTGAAACTCAAGCAAAAGCTAAGGCTCAAGAAGCAACTAAAGCTCGTGAAGCAGCTGAAACTCAAGCTGAAGCTAAGGCTCAAGAAGCGGCTAAAGCTCGTGAAGCAGCTAAAGCTCAAGAAGCAACTGAAGCAGCTAAAGCTCAAGAAGCAGCTAAGGCTCAAGAAGCAGCTAAAGCTCGTGAAGCAGCTAAAGCTCAGGCAGCAGCTGAAGCTCAAGCAGAAGCTCAAGCTCAAGAAGCAGCTAAGGCTCGTGAAGCGGCTAAAGCTCAAGCAGAAGCTAAGGCTCAAGAAGCAGCTGAAGCTCGTGAAGCTGCTAAGGCTCAAGAGGCAGCTAAAGCTCGTGAAGCGGCTAAAGCTCAAAAACCAGCTACACAACAACCTGTTGCAAAAGAAACTGAAACAAGTGCACCATCTTCTTCTCGTGAATTAAGAGTTCAAGCAACAGCTTACACAGCGGATCCACTTGAAAATGGTTACAAAGCAGGAGACCAAGTAAAATCAGCTATGGGTCATAACTTAACAGCTAATCCAAACATGAAACTAATTGCAGTTGATCCAAGTGTCATTCCATTAGGTTCAAAAGTATGGGTTGAAGGTTACGGAGTAGCAATCGCTGGTGATACTGGTGGAGCTATTAAAGGAAATAAAATTGACGTTTTAATGCCAGATAAAGGTACATCAAGTAACTGGGGACGTAAAACAGTTACAGTGAAAGTTTTAAACTAATTACTATATAAAAAAGAGTCAGTCTCAACGTTGAGACTGACTCTTTTTTTATGATTCTTATATTCTTTCTCCTTCTCCCCCGTCCAAGTTAAATCTATCCCTTTGAATTCTATATACGATAGACTACTATTTCAACAGAAAAAAGAGGATGCTATAGCATCCTCTCTTACCTTCCCTATTCCACACAAGTAAACTGTGTCCAAGCTCCTACATAATCTAGTAAGAATAACTCTTCTTCTGCAATTGTACCGACAATATTTTTCCGTTCATCTATTGGCATTTCTTTCAGAATGATTTGTAGTTCACCTTTATACTTTCCGAATAGGTTATTACCAATTACAACTTGCCCTCTTTCCTGTCGTACACTTTCGCGCACTGGGAAGTCATAGTCTTTGTACTTTTTACGTACTTCTGTAGAACGTACCATATACTCTGTTATGTCACCGCGTCTTACGTGTAATTCTTGCAGTGTCGCTCTCTTCTCTACTTCAGTCGCTTCGTCTACAAATTGTACCTTTAGCTGTAACATGTAACGATTTAAGTTTCCTAGTTTCTCTAACTCTTCTTCACTCGCATAAGCATTTCCGATAATAACATCATCAATAAGCCCTGTTGCCCATAAATGTTTCGCTTGTACTTCAATTGGTAAGTTACGATGTTGTTCTAACGTACATAATCCGTCATTAATATCCCATGGACCTATGTCAGCTACATGCGATGTAATAAAGGCTGCACTGCGAATACCATGCTTTTTGAAGCGTTCACTACAGCGAATGAAATAATCATACGGAAGACCAGTAAATTTTTGCGGATAAAAATTGTGACAACCAATTAAAGCTGATTTATTCGCTTGATGCGAAAGGATATTTTCTAAATAGGCAATATCATTACTTACATTCAGCTCAATTTTTAAGCCATATGGATTATTCGTCATTTTCGCTTCTGTTAACCCGTCAAACCCTACATCTAAACGAATTCCATCCGCGCCTAGCTCTGCAAAGAATGATAGATCACTATAACTAACACCAAGTTGATCGAATACAGCTGGAGCTACATCTAAAATAACTTCCATATTGTTATCTTTTGCATGATTAATAATTTCTTTAAATTCAGCTACAATTTCTTCTTTCGGACGATTAACAGACAGTAAACAAGTGAATATTCTTGAAAAACCGTGGCGTGCCGCTGCCGAAATGTATGCCATATCTTGTTCTTTCGTTGAATGCTCTGGATAAAGTGAAATTCCTAATTTACGCTCCATGCTTTTGCATCTCCTTCACACGTTGTATTAATGCCATGCTCGTAAATCTATATTTTGCAGATAAACATGTTGCACATAAAATCGTTGGTACGATGATAAAGTACGGTGATTCTAAACTAAATACCACATAAACTCCCATTGAACATCCAATAAATAATATCGACACAAGTAGTAAAACTAATAGCGATTTACTTTGTACCCACTTTGAATAATGTGCAATACACTGCCCCGCCACGAATGTAATTAAGATGATAATTGCTCCGAGCATTCTGTTTTCTCCTCTCCTGCTAATTGTTGCTTCTCATACATTTTGAAGAATGGATAGTAAATAACGAATGAGATAACAAAGTTAACAAGTACAAGTACACCGGCCATAATTGTCCAGTCCGTACTAATAATCGCTGCAATTGGCGCTAACATCGTAAATGGCAGCTTCGCCATCATGAGCGGAATCACACCTGAAACAACTGCGAAATATGATACTGTCGTTGTAACTAGCGGTGTAATAACGAATGGAATAATTAAGATCGGGTTCATTACAATTGGTGCCCCGAAAATAATTGGCTCGTTAATATTGAATAATCCTGGTACGAATGATAATCTACCTAACTCTTTTAAGAACTTAGATTTAGAGAACATAAACATAATTACTAAAGCTAACGTTGAGCCTGATCCACCGATCCATACGAACCATTGAATAAATTGCTCTGTAAATAAGTTTGGTAACTGATGTGCATTTCCTGTAGCCGTGAACACTTCCATATTTTCAAGAATTGCTGAATCCCACATCGGACGGATGATTGGTCCTAAAATCGCTGGGCCATGTATACCGAACGACCAGAAGAACACGATTAAGAATACTGTTAATAAACCGCCGAATAAATTATTTCCTACTAATACTGATTTTAATGGTGCGATTAAATATGTGATTGTTGTGTTTACATCAAATTTCAAACCGTAACGAATACCCCAGAATAAAAGAATAACTACTAGAGTTGGAATTAATGCTGCAAACGAGTTTGCAACTGCTGGTGGTACACTATCTGGTAATTTAATCGAGATATTATGCTTAATCATAAAGTGATAAATTTCTACTGCAATTAATGCTGTAACAATTGCTCCGAATAAAGAAGTTGCACTTAATGTCCCTACTGAAATATATCTTCCTGCATCAATAACACCTGGTACAGCTTTTGTTATTTGAATTGGTTCAACTGATGCTAGTAAAAAGGCGAGTACAGATAATAATCCTGCACTTAATTGATTGAGCTGATAAAAGTTCGCGAGTGAGGCCCCTACCCCAAATGCTGCGTATAAAGCCATTAAGCCTACTGTAAATCGGAATGGAATATCTAAAATATGACGAAACGGTGCAATCCACTCCATATATGCATCAATTGGTAAGTTTAAAAAGATAACGAAAAATGACCCGACAATCGTTAACGGTAATGTAGAAATAACTCCATTTCGAATTGCTAATAAATGTCGTTGCCCCGCAATCTTTTGCGTTGTTGGCATAATCTTCTGTTCCATAAAACTCATAAAACCATTCATCGATAACCCTCCCTATGTTCAATCTGACAAAAGTAAAAGTTATAACATTATAATGTTTATATTTAAAAAAATATAATTACGCTAAAACTAATTGTTCAGCTTGCTTAAGTACTTTCAAACCATCACACATACCATAATCTCGCTGCTCTATAATTGCAACTGGTATATCGTATGACTTTGCAAGAAACTCTACCGCTGGAAACAAATACTTCACCTGTGGTCCAATTAAAACAACATCAGCATTTTTCATTTCCAGTTTCACAAGTTCCGAATCAACTGCTTTAATTTTATAATCCTTCCCTTGTTTCTTTGCCTCTTCTTGCATTTTTCTTACAACCATACTCGTTGACATGCCTGCTGCACAACATAATAAAATGTACATATTACACTGTCACTTTCTCTTCCACTCGTTTATGAAGAGTAATAAATTCCTCAGCAAGTTCTTTCACTGTAATGGCATTCATTAAATGATCTTGTGCATGCACTAATAATAAACTTATTTCTGCATGATTGCCTCTTGCTTCTTCTTGAATTAAGTCTGTTTGAATGCGATGAGCTGCTGAAATTTCTTCACTAGCAAGTGTCATCTTTTCACTCGCATTCTCAAAATCTCCTTGTCTTGCAAAAGCGATTGCTTCAAGTGCCGCGCTTCTCGCGTTGCCGCCATGTAAAATTAACGCAAATGGAGTTTGCATATCAGTCATTTTAAATTCCTCCAAGCTATGTTTTTTCTATATTTTCATCTTATTATGAAAACGCATACAATTAAACATAAAAAACTTCCGTTATGTAACGGAAGTTTTAATATACTTTTTCATAATGATAGTAAGATTTCTTGAAAATCATCAACAGCTTGAGCCTGATGCAATTTTTCTATTATAGTTTGATTAGACATAATATCATATAAAAAATCATAAAGCTTTTGTAAATCTTCATTATTATTGCGCTTCACACTAAATAAAATAATAACTTGTACTTTTTTATCTCCCCAGTCAATCGCCTTATCGAGTGTACAAAACATCAAAAATGTCGTATCGCTTAATAATTGCATCGGATGCGGAATTGCCACTAAGTTTCCAACCGCTGTAGGAGATGTGTTCTCTCTCTCCATAACAGAAGCATAAAAGTTTGCGGGTACATAGTTTTTCTCAGCAGCTTTCTCACATAAAAACTGAATAACCTCCTCTTTCGTAGAAGCACTACGATTTAAGAAGATCAAATCTTCCTTAATATATTGCTGCATACTATCATTCACATGTGTAAATAAATGCTTACCAATTGATTTAATCTCTTTATCATCAAATATTGAGTTTACCTTTATAACCGGAACAGGCAAACCACTCGGTATATGAATCGTACTAATAATACAATCTATTTTATCTTTATAAAGATCTTCCACTTTCAATTGATAGTACCCTGTAATACCTACAATCTCTAGTTTATCTCGGAAATGTGATAGAATTTTATATTTCAGTAGTTGTGCACTCCCTTGACCAGTTGCACAAACTAATAAACATCTTTTCTTTTGATTATTTTCCTGCAAGCGGCTCATCGCCCCACCAAAGTGAATGGCAATATAACCAATCTCACTCTCTGGAATGGATTCACCCGTATATTCACCAATTATATCTCCAACGAGAACTGCAATTTCAAAAGCATATGGATAATTTTTTTTCACTTCTGCCAAAAGAGGATTTCGCGTATTTAACTTATATTTCAAACGATTTAATAACGTTTTTAAATGAACACCAAAACCAAATAATAATTCTTCGTCATAATAAAAAGTAAGATTCCGTTCTTCCGCTACTTTGAAAAGAATATGCTGCATGAATGCATATACGTCTTTCCCTAATAGCTCTTCCACATTTTCATAGCGATCTCTCGCTGTAACAGCAGTACTTAATAAATGCATCGTCACATATAAAATTTCTTCTTCTGGAAATTGAAGTTTTAGCTCTTCCCCTAAATTCCCTAAAATCTGTTTCGCAATTTTATATTCTTTCTTTATTATAAGTTCAGATTCCTCTACATGCAGTGCTTGAATGTAATGATCATCCCTGCATCTCTTTAAGGCAATCGCAATATGAATTGATAAATTATCAATTTCTATATCTGATAAATATATCGTTCCTCCCTCGATATACTTTAGTATAACTGAGCGGATGAGAGAAATATGGGGTAACGATAAATATGTGTCCGTCTGCTCATAGTTCTCATGAAACGGAGTATGGTCATAACGTGGCAAACCATATTGTGATAAACAAGAACGAATATTAAATTCTTCTCCTACAATACGTATACCATAATATGGTCTTTTTTCAATTTGTAACTCATAGCGACTACAAATATCCGTAACATCTTTCATAATTAAGTTTACAGTAGATTTACTCACATAAATCTCTTCCGCTAGCTGTGAAAGCTTCACATACCCATCTGTCGTTAAAATACGGTGTAAAATATAGGCTACTCTTTCTTCATAAGAAGTTGGAATCTTTTCTGTCTGTTTTTGAAATACATTTACGCAAAAATCTTCAAACTTCTTAGTTTGTATAATTTCTAGTTCGTACCCATTCCCTCTTTGTGATTCAATTTTCGCTCCGTGTTCTTCCAATATATCATTTAATAATTTTATATCCTTTTGAATCGTCTTCGTTGATACGTGTAAACGGCTCGCTAAAAAAGCTCGATTTAACATCGATTTCTCTTCTAAAAACTCCTCTAAAATGGAAATTAATCGCTGATGCACTTTTGTCATAGCTCTTCCTCTCGCTCTTTATATAAAAGGGAAAAAGCCACTGAAATCAGTAGTTTTTCCCCTTTTATCCCGCGTTCATTATTTCTTTAGCGTAAATCCAAACTTATCCCAAGCTTGTAAATAATCTAATAAGAAGATTTCTTCCTCTATAATTCGGCCAACTACATTTGTTTTTCCTGTATTCACCATATCTTTTAAAGCAATTTGCAATTCACCTTTATATTGGCCATATTGCTCATTATCAATTAAAAGATCGCCACGCTTAATTTCACGCGTATTATGCGGTTTAAACTCTTCTTTTTTATATTTCACACGACTTTGTGTAGAACGAATCATATATTCAGATACATCCCCGCGATAAAAATGAGGTTCTTCTAATACGATAATTCTTTCTAAATCTGTTGTTGTATCGTATAGTTCTATATCAAATGTTTGTTTCTCTTTATTTAACGCACCTAGTGCTTGTAATTCTTCTTCTGAAGCATAAGCATTCGCAATAATAACATCATCAATTAATTCTGTTGCAAACAAATGCTTCGCCTGTGTTGTCATCGGTAATTCGCGATGCTGCTCTAACGTACATAACCCTTCTGTTACTGGCCAAGGCCCGTACGTTGCATCGAATGATGAAATAAAAGCAGCTGTTCTCATACCGTAATCTTTAAATTGTTTCGAGCATTTAATGAAATGATCGTATGATAATCCTGAATAACGATGTGGATAAAAATTATGGCAACCAATTAAATTTTCACGATTTGGTCTATGGCTCATAATGTTATCTACATATTTCGTACCGTTACTCATATTAATTTCAATTTTTAAGCCGTATGGATTGTAAGTCATAATCGATTCTTCTAAACCAGAGAATCCAACATCTAAACGGATACCGTACGCTCCTAACTCATGGAAGAACGATAAATCATTATATGAAATACCTAATTGTGTAAAGACAGACGGACTAATATCAACTAATACTTGGAACCCTAATGCATTTGCATGAGAGATCGTTTCTTTAAACTCTTCTATAATTTTCTCTTTTTCGCCATCTACAGATAATAAACATGTGAATACACGTGTAAATCCGTATTTACTCGCTAATGTTACATACTCTTTATCTTTCTCTACTGTCGAATGTTCTGGATAAATAGAAATACCTAATCGTCTCATATGTACACGCCTCTTTCTTCATCATATTGTAAACCTTTTCAAATATATGTAGCGAAAAAGTATGTATCCCCTTTTCTTCCACTACAATTTGAATCCGCTTTCTTTAAAGAAAAAACAATTTCTATCATTCATAACAACTACTAGTCTACACATCTATACTTTACATCTTTTTTTCATAGTTTTGTAGCTTTTACACAAATTTGTCAGTTTTTTCGCCTCGAAAATTGTTATACGTTTTCAAGGCACCTTCCTTGACTGTTACGTTGACCAATACATATACTCGAAAGAATAGAGAAAACTTTTATATAGGGGATGAATATATGGGAGAGGCAGTACTCGTAAAACGAGAACCGTTATGGACGAAAGAGTTTGTTGCGCTAATTCTAGCAAACTTATGTATGTTTTTAGGATTTCAAATGTTAATTCCAACTTTACCTGTTTATGTGAAAGAAATTGGGGGCACAAGTTCAAATATCGGATTCGTTGTCGGCATGTTTACCGTTGCAGCACTTTTTATTAGGCCGCTAACTGGAAATGCCTTGCAGAAATTCAACAAAAAAATCATTTTAATGATCGGTACCGCTATTTGTTTACTCGCTATGGGCAGTTATCTTTTCGCTTCAACCGTTTTCCTATTGCTTGCCGTTCGAATTTTACACGGAGCTGGTTTTGGTATTACAACGACTACATACGGAACTGTCGTTTCAGATTTAATTCCGCAAGCTCGCCGCGGTGAAGGCATGGGGTATTTCGGTCTTTCTGGAACTATCGCCATGGCGCTCGGTCCGCTTATCGGACTTTGGCTTATGCAAGCATATAACTTCACGATTCTTTTTTTATGTGCACTTTCATGCACAATAGTTTCATTAATATTAACGAAACTACTTCAAATCAAAAAATCGCCGCAACCACCACAGCAAACATCTGGTACCTTTCTCGATGGATTTATTGAGCGTAAAGCTTTACTTCCTTCATTATTAATATTATGTATTACATTAATGTACGGGGGAATTGGGAGCTTTATCACATTATTTGCTACGGAAGTCGGGATTGCTGATATCAGTCTCTTCTTTTTATTTAACGCACTTGCAATCGCTGTAACTCGTCCGTTTTCTGGAAGATTATATGATACGAAAGGCCATACATTCGTCATCATTCCAGGAGTTATTATTACGTTTACAGGTATTATCTTGCTGTCGTATACAACTACAATTCCGAGTTTAATTATTGCCGCAGCGTGCTACGGCAGTGGTTTCGGAGCAATTCAACCGGCACTACAAGCATGGATGATTGACCGAGTAGCACCGCACCGGAGAGGAGTAGCAACAGCAACATTCTTCTCAGCATTTGATCTTGGAATTGGTGCTGGAGCGATTATTTTTGGATTCATTGCACACTTTACCAACTATGCAACTGTATATCGATATTCCTCTCTATTACTTATCGCTTTTCTTTTCATTTACATCACAAGCTTACGGAAGCAAAAACAGGGGGATAAAACAAAAGAAAAAGCCGTTGGGTAATGGCTAGTTGGTTCTTTTTCGAAGTACTTAGACCAAAAAATCATGTATACACATTTGTAAAAAGCAGTGGATTCCTAAAAAAATCACACTGCTTTTTGCATTGTATTGAAGAGTGAACCGCTGTTCTATTTATTCATGTTGTTCGTATGATATTAATATATATAGAACGAATTGGAGGAAATATTAATGAAAGCAATAGTGTACACAAAATACGGTCTCCCCGACGTTCTTCAACTGAAAGAGATAGAAAAACCTACTCCTAAGGACAATGAAATACTAGTAAAAATAAAAGCGACAACCGTAACAGCAGGAGATATTCGCTCACGAAGTTTTACGGTTCCCTCTTCTGTTTGGCTACCCGCTCGAATCGCACTTGGCTTTAAGCAACCGAAAAAACAAATACTCGGAATGGAATTGGCTGGTGAAGTTGAAGCGGTAGGAAAAGACGTCACACGATTTAAAAAAGGAGACCAAGTTTTTGCAGCTACCCAAGTAAATTTTGGTTCTTATGCTGAGTATATTTGTCTACCTGAAGGTGGAGCAGTGTGCATGAAGCCCTCCAATATATCCTATGAAGAAGCCGCAGCCATCCCAATTGGAGCACGTACAGCTTTGTTTTTCCTTAGGAAAGCTAACGTTCAAAGCGGTCAAAACATTCTTATTTACGGAGCTTCTGGAAGTGTCGGAAGTTATGCAGTACAAATTTCCAAGTATTTCGGCGCAACAGTTACAGGTGTGTGCAGTAGCTCAAATTTAGAATTGGTCAAATCTCTAGGCGCTGACGAAGTAATTGATTACACCACAAAAAATTTTTCTACTACAGACGAAACTTATGATGTTATCTTTGAAGCGGTAAACAGGAGCTCCTTTTCAGAGTGTATTAAAATGTTAAAAGAAGATGGTACCTATATAAATATCGTTGAACCGTTACCAAGTGCTCAAATGCTCTGGACTAAATTGACAAGTCGCGTGAAACTCATATTAAGTCAAAACGCACCTGAAACTTCCGAAGCATTAAATTTCCTTAAAAAACTTGTTGAGAACGGTAAAATAAAAGTGGTCATTGATAGGCAATACACTTTTGAGGAAATTATTGAGGCTCACATATATGTTGAAAAAGGACATAAGAAGGGAAATGTCGTCATAACTATGGAGCATAATGACGATTCTAAATAAAGAAAAAACACTTTGCATAATTGTTAAAATGCAAAGCACCGAAAGTTTTTAACATAAAAAAGCAGAGCAAATTCATATGCGAATTGCTCTTTTTTATTGTTGCGAGCATCTCAAAAGAAAACAGTTTAAAATAATTTAATCGTTTTTTACTCTCATTAAATAAATCCATTTCAAACCTCCCCCGTTTCCCTACATATTTTTCTAACTTTAATCAAAAAATATGCAAAGAACCATCATCATAACAAAATAAAATTCCAATCCACATACCCAGTTGGGTAGTTTCCCTTCACCTATTTTTACTATCCGCAAATAGTGTGATAAATGTGACTTCTTTACAAACCGATCAGATATATCATCTGAAAAACCAATTAAATCCAGGTGTTTCTTTAAAGATTTGTAAACTTTTTATCCCTTTGTAAATTTAGTGTAAATTTTACTGATAAACCGTTTACAGTGCCTCAAGGTTTAGTTAATAATTACATCGTACATGAAATTTAAGGAGTGGAATGCGTGGAATACAATATTCAAGATATGATCTTCCAGTTCATTGGTGGATTAGGTATTTTCTTATTCGGGATTAAATACATGGGCGATGGACTGCAACAAGCAGCTGGAGATCGTCTTCGCGATATTCTAGATCGTTTTACAACAAACCCTCTTATGGGTGTACTAGCAGGTATGTTAGTTACAGTATTAATTCAATCAAGTTCAGGAACAACCGCTTTAACAGTCGGACTTGTAAGTGCCGGATTTATGACATTAAGACAAGCAATTGGTGTTATTATGGGTGCGAACATCGGTACGACAGTTACTGCATTTATTATCGGGATTAAAATCGGAGAATACGCTCTCCCAATTATGGCAGTTGGAGCAATCTTACTATTCTTCTTTAAAAATAAAAAAGTACATTCTGTAGGTCAAGTTGTATTCGGTTTTGGTATGTTATTCTTCGGTTTAGAATTAATGAGCGCAGGTATGAAACCTCTTCGTTCTTTAGAGTCATTCCAAGAGTTAATGGTTAGCATGAGTGATAATCCAATTTTAGGAATTGTTGTTGGCACAGTCTTCACTTTAATTGTACAAAGTTCAAGTGCGACAATCGGTATTTTGCAAGAACTATTCGGTCAAGGTGCAATCGATTTACAAGCTGCTCTTCCTGTATTGTTCGGTGATAACATCGGTACGACAATTACAGCTGTATTAGCAGCAATCGGTACTTCAATTGCAGCAAGACGTGCAGCATTAGTTCACGTTATCTTTAATATTATCGGTACCATTATCTTTACGATTATATTAATACCATTTACAAGTTTAATTCAATATTTCCAAACGTCATTAAACTTAAATCCAGAAATGACAATTGCATTTGCACACGGGACGTTTAACGTAACGAATACAATCATTCAGTTCCCATTCATTGCAGTATTAGCCTGGATTGTAACAAAAATTATTCGTGGTGAAGATGCATCTATTAACTTCAAACCGCAACATTTAAATCCAATCTTTATTGAGCAATCTCCAGCTATCGCTTTAACAGAAGCTCAAAAAGAAATCATTCGTATGGCTGAGTTTTCATTACATGGATTAAAAGAAGCAAACCAATTTTTAAATACACAAGATAAAAAACATGCTGACATGGCTACTCAATTAGAAGGAGCTATTAACAATTTAGATAAAAAAATTATTGAGTATTTAGTTTTACTATCAGAAAAACCACTTTCACCTACAGACTCTGAAAAACATTCCGTTTTAGCAGGTGTTGTTGGAGATATTGAACGTGTCGGTGATCATGTAGAAAACCTTGTAGAACTTGTAGATTTCCAAATTTCAAACCGCGTTTCACTATCAGATGAAGCACTAGCTGAATTAAATGAAATGCTTGAATTAACAATTTCAACATTACAAGATGCAATCAATGCTTTAACAAACTTTGACACTGAACTAGCTCAAACTGTTATTGCAAAAGAACGTAAAATTGACCAAATGGAACGTGTTTTACGTAAACGCCATGTGTTACGTCTGAACGAACGTAGCTGTTCAGGTGATGCAAGCATCATCTACGTTGATATGGTAAGTAACTTAGAGCGTATCGGTGATCACGCTGTAAATATCGCTGATGGTGTTTTAGGTGAACAAGGAAAAGTAAATTTAAAACAATCATTATAATAGGAAAGAGACGCTAATTTAAGCGTCTCTTTTTTCATTTCATCTTTACAACCGTTCTTCCTTTTAACTTTCCTTGCAGTATAAGTGTAAACTTCTCATCTAATTCTTTTAATGTACATTCTTCTGTATAAGATAATAGCTCTGAATTTTTCCACTCACCTGCTAGCAATGCCCACACGTCTCTTCTCACATCTACTGGACATTGAACTGAATCTATTCCTAAAAGGCTAATCCCTCGTAATATGAATGGGTATACAGTTGTATTTAATTCATGCCCTGCTACGTTACCACACGTTGTTACACAGCCTCCATACTTAACTACCTTTAAAGAACTTTCTAACATGCTTCCGCCTACGGTATCGACAACTCCAGCGTATATTCCTTTAAGCATCGGTCTTCCTGATTCATCACTCAACTCCGCGCGATGAATCATCTTTTTTGCACCTAAACGTAGCAGCATCTGTTCCTCTTCCATTTTCCCAGTTGATCCTACTACGTTATATCCTAGCTTCGCTAAAATGCTAACTGCTACACTGCCTACTCCGCCCGTAGCACCCGTTACTAAAACATCTCCCATACTAGGCGTAATTCCCGCCCTAATAAGCTTATATACCGATAGGGCAGCTGTAAAACCTGCTGTCCCGTACATCATACTTTCCTTCAAAGTCATTTCTTTTGGTAAATGAACAACCCAAGATGATGGCACGCGAATATATTCCCCGAAACCACCAGAAGTATTCATACCTAAATCATATCCAGTTACAATAACTTGATCGCCTTCCTGAAAGGCGTTATTTTCACTATTAACTACCTCTCCCGCTGCATCTATGCCAGGTGTATGAGGATATGTTCTCGTTACACCTTTATTACCAGTAGCTGAAAGGGCATCTTTATAATTTAATGAAGAATAATAAACACGTATTAATACGTCTCCTTCAGGTAAACTATTAATTTCTCTCTCAACAAGATTTCTTTCAAATTGATTATTTTCTTTTTCGTTCACGACAATTGCTCGGAATGATGTATGATTCATTATGCTCTCTCCTTCATCCGTAAAATCTTTCTTTATTATATAAGAAGTATATATACAGCTAATCACATCTTCTTGGCTATATTTCAACAAATCTTACTTCTCTATCACTTTCTCACAATACATATTTTCATTTCTACTAAAACACATTATACTTGTTCTACATCTTAAAAATAAAATATAGAAAATCTGACTTTTTATAAATAAATTGAATTTTTACGAAATGTAAATGATTTGTAATGTTTTTTTTCGCTAAATTTCATTATAATAAGTGGATATGAGTGTCGTATTTCAATTCAAATGAAGGAGTACAAGAAATGGAGCAAAACCCATCTTTGCAAGAAAATACACGCAATAAACCGAAAAAAAGTAAGAAAAAAACAAAAATTATTATAAGCGTCATTCTATTCTTTTTAATAGTAGGTGGCGGTTATACATGGTTTTTAGTAAATAAAGCATCTTCTGCTGTTCGAAATGCCGCTCACGATTTAGCGCGCGGTGATAAATCTGATTTACGTGATAAAGCTGTAAAACCTATTACAAATAACGTCTCTGTCTTAATAATGGGTGTTGATGAAAGCGATGTCCGTGGGAAAGAATATGGTGAAGCTATAAGAACGGATGCACTATTACTTGCAACGTTTAATAAAGATAGCAAAACTGTAAAACTATTAAGTATTCCACGAGACACGTATACTTATATTCCAGTAGAGAAGAAAAAAGATAAAATTACACACGCTCATGCATTTGGTTCTACTAAAAACGGAAAAGATGGTGGACCACAAGCTAGTATTGATGCAGTTGAAAAATTAATGAATGTTCCCGTCGATTACTTTGTAAAATTCAACTTTAAATCATTCATGAAAATCGTTGATGATTTAGGCGGCATTGAAGTTGACGTACCAGTTGAATTTACTGAACAAGATAGTAATGATAACGCCGATGCAATTCACCTGAAAAAAGGTGTTCAAAAGTTAAATAGTGAAGAAGCTCTTGCTCTTGCTAGAACACGACACGTTGATAGTGATGCGATGCGTGGACAACGTCAGCAACTCGTTATTGAAGCAATTTTAAAGAAACTAACAAGCGTTGGATCCGTAACAAAAGTTGGTAACATCATTGATGATATTAACGGACAATTCGTTACAAACTTAACATTCGATGATATGCTTTCATTCTATAAATATGGAGCAGATTCTTCAATTGAGAAATTACAAATTGAAGGTGAAGATTGTTACATGGCAAAAGGTGATGATACATGTAGTAAGTCATCTGGTGGTGGCCGAACTTACTACTACAATCCAGATAAAAAAGAATTAGCTAATGTTACAAACGAACTTCGTAGTCACCTTGGACTACCTGCCTATACAAAATCTGATTCTGATTCGAAAAAAACAAGCTCAGAGAAAACAAAAGAATCTAAGTCTGAAAATACGAGTGAACGCGAATCAAGTAACGATGAAACTCAAAATAAGAATAACAGTGAAGATACAGAAACATCGTCTAATGACAATGAATAAAGTGAAGCAGTGCTCTATGGAGGTAGAGCACTGCTTCTTTTTAATGCTTTCAAAACAAAAAAATCAGAACTTTCCAACTATCTTTTTTAATATTTTTAAATTATAATAAATAATAGTAATCTATTCCAATTATCAGGGGGCCCACACATATGAAAGCTGCAGTAAAACATAACATTTCAGATTTTAAAGAGTACTTAAAATCAAACGATATATACATGGAAGAAAATATAGATGAAAATGATGGTTCGGTACATTTTTCAGTAGGGTTAGAAACAGAAGCTGGCGCAAAAATTCAACTTATCGCTGCTTTCCAAAGCGAACATCCTGCTGTGGATATATACTGCTTCAATGTTGCTCTTGTACCTGATTCAACATCAACAAATGATATTTTACATGTCATCAATGAATTAAACACATCTTATCGATTTGCAAAATTCACGCTAAACAAACAAAATGCAATTGATATTTCAACATCTCTTGCATTCTCAGAACCAAACTTTAATCCCGCACTTGTCTTTGAACATACGAGAATGCTATATAAACTGGCAAACGATGAATATAAGAACTTAATGAAAGTGATTTGGGCGTAAATAAAAAGATGGTGCTACAAGAGCACCATCTTTTTATTTCGATATCATATCAACCCACATCTTTATCGCAGTTCCTACAATTAAAGTAGACAATACGTATTGCAAAACTTTTTGATTCACTCTCTTCCCTACTCTCACTCCAAGAGGAGCGGCAAATAAACTTGCTATCGCAACGATAAGAGCCGGAATAACAACTATTTGTCCAGTAATCACTTTCCCAGTAGTAATTCCTATCGAGGAAATAAAAGTAATAGCGATAGATGTTACTATTGTTGTACGTATCGGTAGTTTTAAAACAACTAGCATAATCGGTACTAAAAGAAATGCACCACCAGCCCCAATAATGCCGGAAACACTTCCTACAATAAACGCTAGCAAACTAGCGAGCCACTTATTGTACGTAATTCCTTCTGTCCCCTTACGATTGCTTCGCTTCGGTATAAACATCATAATAGCCGCAATAGTAGCTAGTAATGTGTAAACAACGTTTACAGCATGCTCATTTAATAGATTCGCACTAAAGCTACCTACAAAGCTTCCTATTAATATACTAGCTCCCATATACACAACTAAAGTTTTATCCATATCGTTACTTTTCCTGTACGCCCACGCGCCTGCAAAAGTTGCAAAGAATACTTGAATCGCTGTAATACCGCTCACTTCATGTGATGTATATCCAGCAAATCCTAGCAATACTGGAATGTATAAGATCATCGGGTAATTAATAATTGCCCCGCCAATCCCAACCATTCCTGATATAAACGACCCTATAAACCCAATAATAAAAAGCAGTACTGTTAAACTCATATTGTATCCCCCGCCTTCTAAAAAGAAGGTGATTTAAATAAATAAATTCACATTCCCATCCGAAGCATCTGCTAAATATGCTCCTACCCCAGCAAATTCTACCCCTTCCATAATCTCTTCCTCTTTTAACCCTAATAAATCTACTGTCATTTGACAAGCTACAAGTTTAATTCCCTGTTCTTTCGCCAAATCCATTAAATCTGGTAAAGGCATCGCATTGTGCTTCTTCATAATGCCTTTAATCATCTTTGGCCCCATACCAGCAAAATTCATTTTTGATAATCCCATCTTATCAGCGCCGCGCGGCATCATTTTTCCAAACACTTTCTCTATAAATGTTTTCTTTACTTTCACATGCTCATCTTTCCTAAGAGCATTTAAACCCCAGAAAGTATGAAAAATAGTCACTTCATGATCGTACGCCGCTGAACCATTTGCAATAATATAAGCTGCCATCGCTTTATCATAATCTCCGCTAAATAAAACGATTGTTGTTTTCTTCTGTTGTTCCATGTTGTTCTCCTCCTAATTACCTATAGGGGTATTTTTTCATTTATAAAAAGGCTCAAATCATTTATCTCTGTACTATACGACTTTACCTTCCCACGCTAACATACCGCCTACCATATTGATTGCTTGAAAACCGTAGCTCTCTAAAAATTGAACTGCTCGTGCACTTCTTCCGCCAGAACGACAAACGATAATATACTCTTTCTTTTTATCCAACTCATGCATACGAAACTCTAATAGTCCTAGTGGAATATTACACGCTTCTGGAATTTTCCCTTCAGCTACTTCTTCTACTTCACGTACGTCCACAATATTTACTGCTTCTTTACGTAACAATTTTTCTTCTAATTCTTTTGCTTTCATTTCTTTCATTTTAAATTCCCTCCTCACAAACCATTCATACCGCCTGAAACATTGATAACGTGCTGAAATCCTAATTTTTTTAATACTTTTGCAGCCTGCTTACTTCTCATCCCGCTCTGGCAAATAACGATTACTTTCTTATTTTTATCTAACTGATTTGCTTTACTCGCTAACTCATTTAACGGGATATTTTGAAATCCTTTCATATGATTCCCTCTATACTCACCTACTGTACGAACATCGATAAATTGTTTATTCTTTTGCTCCATCATACGTTTTAATTCTTTCCCTGTAATATTTTTCACTCCTCTAACTGGTAAGAAGCGAGAAATAATAAACCACGATACAAGTACAATTAAGATTACATTCAATATTGTCTTTACATCCATAAAGCTATTTAAACTCCTTCTGTGCTTTTTTCCCGTCCAAATATATACTATAACTTTGAATATGGAACCCTTTCTTTCTTAAAAAACGAACGCTTAAATTCCGATCCACTTTATTATGAACAATAAGATGCAAAGGCTTATTTGGTATTTCATGATAATACCGTTTTAAATACGCATACGGTATACACATAATTCTAGAATTGTTATCACTGTGACTCTCTGTATAATTGCGTACATCTACAACAACACTTTCAATTTCCCTTACTTGTTCTAACGAAATATATGCAACGTTTAAAACCGGAATGTAACGTTTTACTAAACTTCCCAGCATCAATACTATTAGAGATATAACTATATAAGACATATATGATTATCCTCTTTACTTTCAATAATAAGCAGAGGATGTAATCTTCCACTTATTATTGAACTGCTATGCTTTCTTGATCCAGAACTTTAATTCACCAGCTTCTTCCGTGTGTTTTAACACTTCATGACCGCCTGTTTGTGACCATGCTGGAATATCTTTAATCGCACCTTTATCTGTTAAGTGTACTTCTAATACTTCTCCTGATTGTAATACTTCCATTGCCTTCTTTGTTTTTACAATTGGCATTGGACATGCTAATCCTTTTACATCTAATACTTCTTTCCTTTCATCTTATATGCCTCCTATTTTTATAATTAAGCTTTCTTAATCCAGAACTTTAATTCGCCGTCTTCTTCTGTATGCTTTAACACTTCATGACCGCTTGTTTGTGACCATGCTGGAATATCTTTAATCGCACCTTTATCTGTTAAGTGTACTTCTAACACTTCCCCTGATTGTAATGCTTCCATTGCCTTCTTCGTTCTTACAATCGGCATTGGACATGCTAATCCTTTCGCATCTAATACTTGTTTTACATTCATCATCTATTCCTCCATGTTTCATTTATTTTATTATTCATGAACTGCACAACGATTTGGACCAATCTCCATTTCACGCTCTTCATCTGCACTCGGATGAATTTTACCCATATTCGTTTGACGAATTTCTTCGTAAGCATTTGGCTGAGGTGGTAAATTCTCCGTTACAACTTTACGAAACTCTTCCTTATCCTCAATATTTAGCCCTGCATTATACGCAAATAAATCTTTTAACTTTGCGCTCACAACACCATTTTCATCCATTTCACTTATTTTTGAATAATGAGCCGGTAACACAATTAAACTTTGAGATAGCTCTTTATATCGGCTATATAAAGTATTACGTAAATCACTTACCCAATCTTCAGCCTTTCCAGCAAGATCTGGACGCCCAATTGAATCCACAAATAAAATATCGCCTGATAATAAATACTCATCATCTACAATAAATGAAGTACTACCAATTGTATGTCCAGGCGAATAGATTGCCTCAATATCAATCTTTGTTTGTCCAACAGTAATTACAGCACCCTCTACAAGTGGCTCATAAGAAAATACAACTTCTTCCGCATCTTTCGGCGGTAACCAATACGTCCCGTTTACTTTCTCAGCTAGCTTACGACCTCCTGAAATATGATCCGCATGTAAGTGTGTATCCATTACATTTGTAATTACAGCACCTTGTTCTTTTGCAAATTCCTCATATGCCTCAACTGTTCGTACTGCATCAATAACAGCAGCTTGTCCTTTAGAAATGACCATATATGATAAGCAACCTTTTCCAAGACGGTTAAACTGATACATACTTCCGCCATCTTTTAAATCTCCAACCTTTATAGGCTTTACATATTCACTCCAAGCCTTCATACCACCAGATAAATAATAAATATTTTCTAATCCAGCCTCTGTTAATTGCTCTGCCACAAATATAGAAGATCCTTCTTTTGCACATACTACTAAAACATCTTTATCTTTAGGTAGTTCACTAACAATATGATCTACACCCTCTAATAAATCAAAGTACGGCACATTCATTGAAGTAACTTCTTTTCCTTCAATTTTCCAATCTTCATAATCCGCCTCATTACGAACATCTAAAATAAATAACTCTCCGAATAAAACTTTCTCTGCAACATCTTTTGCTTGTAACGGTTTAACATTCATCGTATTACCCCCATAGGTATGTTTTTGTTTAAAAAAATTTATTTTTCCACATTCCCTTGCCACTCTAACATACCTGGAATGACATTCTTCACATTTGAATAACCTTTCTCTTTCAACATTTGACAAGCTGCATCACTACGGTTACCAGTTCGGCAAACAACATAAATTGGTTTCGCACTGTCTAACATAGCACTATCTAATTCACCTAACGGCACCGAAATTGCGGATGGAATATGACCAAAGACGAATTCCGCTTCTTCACGAACATCTAATACAGTGCACTCTTCACTACTTAATAATATATTTTGCAATTCCCCATTCGTAATTGTATGAGGATACTTCACAACTTCATTTACTTCATGTTCATGGGATTTTCGTACATAATGCTTTAATATATCTCCCTCTTGTTTCGTTCCAATATATTGATGCCCTACTTTATTTGACCAACTTTGTATATCTAACGTCGATCCTTTATCCGTCGCCTCTATTTCAATAACTTGTCCTGATGCCAATCCTTCCATCGCCTTCTTCGTCTTCACAATCGGCATCGGACAGGCCAAACCTTTACAATCTAAACTCATATCCACTTTTATACTCATAATCATTTCCTCCCTAATCATTATACATATACCTGTAGGGGTATAGTAAAATGTTTTTGAAAATCTGTCAACACATACGTTTGACAGATTATCGGCTTTTTACAAGTAATTGAACAGCTTCTTTAATTAACTCTTCATTTGAGCCATTACCTGTCTCAAACTGCTCGCGCAAACATTGCTCTAAATTTGTTCCAACAACGAGTCCAATTGTACGATCAAGTGCAGAACGGGATGCAGTTAACTGTGTAATAACATCTCGGCAATCTTTTCCCTCTTCCATCATGCGAAGCACACCACGAACTTGACCTTCAATACGTTTCAATCTATTTTTCATATCTTGATTATATTCCATTCTATAATCACCTCATTACCATTATGTCACCATTTATAACTTATGACAATATATTATACCCTGCAGGGTATTTTGTAAACCCCTATTTTTATTTTTCATCTTACATGTTCGCAAAACAAAAAGTGAAACCTTAATCCATGGGGGTTCATCCTCCACCAAATTTTGAAGTGAAAGATGAACAAATATCAATATACAATCCGGTCTGGTAATACTGTTCCGTATAATTTAAAGCCACCATCTACATTTTTTACCCTATATCCTTTTTCCATTAACATACGTGCTGCAACATATCCCCTCATACCAAGCTGACAAGTAATATATATTTCTTTATCTAATGGCACTTCATCCAAGCGATCACGTAATTCATCTAATGGAATATTAATAGAACCTTTGATCATTCCTTGCTTTAATTCATTAGGATCTCGAACATCAATCAGATATCCATCATTTTCAACAATACGATCAATTTCATGCCATTGTACTGTATCAACAAAACCATCTACTATATTACTTGCCGCATACCCTACCATGTTTACTGGATCTTTTGCGGAAGAATACGGTGGTGCATATGATAATTCTAAATCCGGTAAATCAATTACAGTTAAATTCGCCTTCATTGCCGTTGCAATAACATCGATACGCTTATCTACCCCGTCACGTCCTAAAGCCTGTGCCCCATAAATTTTTCCACTCTCTTTATTAAAAATTAATTTTATTAGTACTGGCGTAGCATTTGGATAGTATCCAGCATGAGAATTGGCCTGTACATGTACTACCTCATAGGGTATATTTAATCGTTTTAATATTTTTTCATTTACTCCAGTCGAAGCAACTGTTAAATCAAAAACTTTAGCCACTGAAGTTCCCATCGTACCTTTATATAAAGAATCCGTATGACCATGAATAATATCTGCTAACATGCGGCCTTGACGATTAGCCGGCCACGCTAAAGGAATCATTGTTTCTGTTTCTGTAACAAAATCTTTCACCTCAATCGCATCACCAATTGCATATATATGTTGGTCCGATGTTTGAAATTTCTCATTTACTTTTATCGTTCCTCTAACTCCTAGCTCTAATCCTGCATCCTTCGCTAAACTACTCTCTGGTTGTACACCAATTGCTAAAATAAGCATATCTGTTTTTATAATTGACCCACTCTTTAGACGTACAATACTCCCATTCTCCTCTAATGCATCTACACCGTCTTCAAAAATAAGCTCAACATTGTGCTTTTTCATATGCTCGTGTACATATGCCGCCATTTCATAATCAATCGGTGGCATCACTTGATTGGCCATCTCTACGAGAGTAACATCAATTCCTCGTTCTCTTAAGTTTTCAACCATTTCTACTCCAATAAATCCACCACCAATAACCGTCGCATGATGTGGTTTCTTCTCATCAATGTACGCTTTAATACGATCTGTATCAGGTACATTTCGTAACATAAACAACGCCTTCGCTTCTTCAATACCCGGAATAGCTGGAACAATTGGTTTCGCCCCTGGTGAAAGAATTAAAACATCATATTCCTCGTTATATGTTTCATTTGTAGTTACATTCTTTATAATAATTGTTTTCTCTTCTTTATTAATTTTTACTACTTCACTCAATACACGTATATCTAAATTAAAGCGATTTGACATCTTTTCAACTGTCTGCACTAATAGTTTTTGTCTTTCTGTAATTACACCGCCAATATAGTATGGTAATCCACAGTTTGCAAATGAAATATATTCACCGCGTTCAACCATAATAATTTCATCTTCTTCACTTAAGCGACGAAGCCTTGCAGCTACTGATGCTCCACCAGCAACTCCACCTACTACAACAATTTTTCTAGACATATTTTAAACCTCCATGTTGTTTATTATTTAATTTCTCCATGTATTACAAACAAAAAACTTATACCCGTATGGGTATATAATAAAATATACAAAAATCATTTTCAATATATATATCTTTTGTTCACAAATTCGAAACAAAAAAGAACCTAGATATCTCCAGGTTCCTTTCTGTATGATTAAATCCATGCCTAAAGGCGGCGTAGTATAGAGTAATACTTATTTTTGACGGCTGAATTCATTTACGAATGAAGTAATTTGTCATACTTCCTATAACCTCTTTGTAAAACTATAATCCATTTCTCCACCTAACGCTTCAGGTGTATCACCAGTTTCTCTAAAATCATGTGTATAAATTTGTTCAAATGAACCGAAATCTACTTGCTTATAAAATTCGAAACAAGGGAATCCATCATGTTCTCCTTGAATATCGATACTACCATCCTTGTTCACACATACAGTTAATAAATAGTCCACAGGAGGGGCATACACATTTAACGGATTACTAGCGCTTGCACTCATTTTGAATTGCACACCATCAGAATTCCATGAAATATCCGTACACACAATATTTTCAGTACTCGCTTTTCCTGTTCTTTTATTCACAGAACCATCTGGATTTGTGACCTTCTCTGTCGTAATACCCGTGTTTGCATATGAAAACACTTCTTCTTTATAAAAGTCCACTACTACCTCTTGCTCAACTCTAGAGCGCATAGTATTTACCGCATGTGGTGTAAACTCACGTGAATCACCTTCGAATTGGATTACTTTCCCTGTTTGTACATCCTTCCGCGGTTCTGTCCAAGACACTGGAATAAATACACTGGCTCTAATTTTAACGATATTCGTCATAAGAAACACCCCTTTAATTCTAATTTTATATACTGCATACTATTGAATAAAATAGACCACAATTTCAATCCTAGAACCAATAGCTTTCTCTTTTACGTTTGCTACTTCCTTCTAAAAAATAGCGCTATATTTATATCTAGATTTTCGTTTTAAAGCTATATTCCATTTCTCCAGCTAGTGCTGCTGGGGTATCATCCGTTTTCCTGAAATCATGTGTATATATTAATTCAAATGAACCAAAGTCGATTTGTTTATAAAATTCATAGCAAGGAAAACCATCATGTAAACCTTCAACATGTACAGTACCACTTTCATTAACTCGTATAGTCAAAAAATAATCAGCTGCAGGTGCTGCCGCGTTTAACGGATTACTTGCACTTGCTCTCATTTCAAATGAAACTTCATCTTCACTCCATACAATATTTGTACATGCAATGTTTTCTGTACTTGTTTCTCCTTTTTGATACTCAATTGAGCCATCTGGATTTGTAATTTTCACAGTAACGATACAAGCATCTGCATATGTGAAAATTTCTCTTTTATAAAAATCAACAACCACTTCTTGTTCTAATCTTGAACGCTTTGTGTTCACAGCGTATGGTGTAAATTCACGTGCATCTCCGGCATATTCAAACACTCTTCCCGTCGCAGGATCCTGAATAGGTTTCAGCAAAGCATACGGTGCAAATACACTCCCTCTAATTTTAACGATATTAACCATGTGAAACCTCCATAATTCATTGATTTTATTTAGATAAATCATTATTTGTTCTATTACTATTATATAGTCAATTTGATTGACTATATCCTGTATAGTACAATGGATTCTACTTATAGTCAATTTAATTGACTATAAGTAAGGAGGTTATATACATGACTCATCAAACACTTAACGAACTAGATCTTACATCACTTTTATCACTATCTTTCAGCACATTAATTACTGAACTACATGATAGATTAAGTGAATTAGGATTTGAAGATATTAGGCCAGCGCATGGTTTTATGTTCAAACGCATCCTTCCTAATGGGGCAACCGGTATAGAACTAGCTGAATCTTTAGGAGTTTCAAAACAAGCCATAAGTAAAATGGTAGATTCTCTTGAGAACAGTGGTTATGTCACGCGCCAAACGCATCCTACTGATAAAAGAGGTAAAATCATTGTTTTAACCGAGCGTGGTTTAGCAGTAATGAAAGCAAAAGAAGAAATAGTAGCTGAAATAGAACAACGATGGATTGCAAACATAGGTGCAGAACGAATGCAAATGCTTAAAGAAGATCTAACAACATTCGTTACTAAAGAAAATACAGGAAAATTATCATCGAGCATACGACCTGTTTGGTAAACAAAAACTCCATATAAAAAACGAATCCACTTTGATTATTCTTTTTCAAAATGGATTCGTTTTTTACAGCTTTATTAAAATCATTGATTCCTTTAAATTTTGTTTTAAATATATGGGATACCCATATTTTATACATTATATAATTCCGTAACTCTCTGCACGATCAGCTCTGCCGTATTCTCCTCTGGCGGCATCAACAAGTTTGTAACTGGCCCATACACAACAGGATTTAATTCCACTTCATATCCACCATATGCATACTCCTCTTTTGTCGGTAAGTAACCAATATATCCATTCGTATAGCCACCAAAGAAAGCTAGTTCATTTTGAAGACTCTCTTTCATTTCTAAAGCATTTTCTGAAAAAGGTTCCATCGGTATTCCAGAGAATATACCATCATTAATTTGAAACAATTGAATTTCTAAATCGATACTTAAGTGCCTAATGTTTTTCCTATGCTTATCTAAAACAATAGCAAGCCATTCGTCAGTATTCACACCCCACTGCTTCTCAGCTAATTGGGCCATTCTTTTTATCTCTTCAATTTCTGGAATATCCTTTAACTTCATTTGCATCATCGTCGAAATAGTTCTTAGATTTACAATTGTGCTATATGTAACTGTTGGTAATATCGTTAATACATGTCCGCTAAGTATGTAAGCCATTTGTGTTAATGCTTCTCTTGAACCGCGATAATTTGCATTTACATTACCAGTAGCACCTTGAACAATAATAACAGGACAGTTTACTATCTTCTCCAGAATCTCTCTCGTCATTCCAGGATAATCCGCTGATAATACATCGCTATCCCCTTTTAAAACATTCGGATGAGCAGTACAAAATACAACAATCCCAGCTAACTCCTTTGAATCAGCATGTCTCATTGCTAAAACACCAATTCGTTTATCTACAATACCCTCTATATTTATGCCCATCTTTGCTTTTCCATCAGGTGTCCTCTCTCTTCGGTTTACTCCAATATCGCCTGTCGTAACACCCCAACCAACTTCACATAAACGCATATTATTATTCGCAGTAATAGCACCCTGCACTACATTATTTAGTAAAATCGTTTTATATGACTTTACTAAAGGATGATCACCGACTGTTTCCGGACCAGAATGAGTATGTGTATAAACGACAGTTATTTGCTGCAACGGTACATTAAGCTCACTAGCTACTCGTTCACGAATCATCGTCGTATCTTCTACTAACATTCCGATATTATCAATACTTATAAACACAGTTTTCATTTCATCTTTTTCAAATACAAAAATTGTCCCATAAATGTGCTCTTCAATATTATTAATCCCTGTATCTCTATGATATCCGATAAAATCAATACCTATAGGCGGCGTAATATCCACCTTGCATACCCCTACTTTGCTCATTTGAATCGCTCCATTTCTCTATGTAACTCCCTCTCTTCAAGAATAGCATATTTACCATTTTCAAAATAAAAAGAACGGACAAGAAATCCTATGTCCGTTCTTTTCATCACACATACTTCCGATGCACCATCTTCCCATCATAAGAAAACACAACGCCCTTACTTTCCACAATGGACTCCATATGCACCGTTCTACCCCATAACTGATGCAGATAAGGTAATACCTTTTCTAAGTATTTTAAATCGAGCTCAATTCCTTCGTAACTATGTTTAATGTACAATTCACCATTCTTTAAGTAGTCTCCATCTTCTACTACTAAGTACGGGAAACCTCCATTTGTGCGCATATTTACGAGTTGATCGCGTACATGCTCCCATTCTTTATCAATTACTTTATATTCTTTTCCTTGGCGCTGGAATAAGTACATATCTTCTCTCATTACAAGTTTTTTATTTAAATAGTTTCTTAGGAACGATACATCCCATTCAATTTCCCGTACTTCAAAGATTTTGTCACGACCAGAACCAGGTTTCACACCGCGTCGTTTCATTTCTTCTGTCGGGTTGTTATAGCGCTCTTCAATATCTTCGAACATTTTAATACCGAGGTAGTATGGATTAATACTTGTTTTTGATGGCTGTACGACACCTGCATTTAATTTCGCAAATTCAATTGCTTCACCAGATGTTAAGTCCATTTCACGAAGTATGCGTTGATGCCAGAAGGAAGCCCAACCTTCATTCATAATCTTCGTTTCAAGCTGTGGCCAGAAGTATAACATTTCTTCACGCATCATCGTTAATATGTCGCGCTGCCACTCTTCTAGCTCACGGCTATATTCTTCAATAAAGAGGAGTAAATCTTTTTCTGGCTGCGGTGGGATTTTCTTCTTTTTATGCATATTAGGTCGTTCTCTCTTTTTGTTTCGATCATCTAAATTCCATAAATCATCGTACTGTGATATCTTTTTCTTTTCTACATCCTCTTCTAAATCTTCAATACTCCATGCAAGTTTCGGACGCATAAGCGATGGATCAATATGTTCTTGAATGGCAAGTACGGCATCTAAAAATGTTTCTACCTCTTCTCTTCCATACTTATGTTCATACGCCTTCACACGATCTGCTGTCGCTGCCATACTCTCCACCATATCGCGCTTCGTATTAGAAAAACGAATATTATTTTTGAAGAAATCACAATGTGCTAAAACGTGCGCCACGATTAATTTATTTTGAATTAAAGAATTCGTATCTAATAAAAAGGCGTAACATGGATTAGAGTTAATAACGAGTTCATAAATTTTACTAAGTCCTAAATCGTATTGTAATTTCATTCTGAAAAATTGCTTTCCAAAACTCCAATGCGAAAACCTCGTCGGCATCCCATATGCACCAAATGTATAGATAATTTCCGCTGGACATACTTCATAGCGCATCGGATAAAAATCAAGACCAAATCCAGTCGCAATTTCCGTAATTTCAGCAATCGCATATTGTAGTGCTTTATCATCACTTGCTCTCATTATTTTCCCTCCTTACACTTTCCCTTAAGAAAGTGTATGATGAGGAACAAGCTTTCATGAGGATTGATTGCATAATAAAAAGACACCCTCTTAAAAAACGAGAATGCCTCTTTCTAATTAACCTTCAATGATCTCCATCTTCTCCGTAATCGGTGTACGAGCTTTTCCTTCTGGTGCTTTATCGAAATAGCCGATATGAAGAATTCCAATGATGCGTTGGCCTCGTGTTAAACCAATTCCTTCTATAAATAGTGGATTATAGTTTAATCCACCTGATTTCCAAACACAGCCTAATCCGCGTTCCCAAGCAAGTAATTGGAAGTTTTGCATAAATGCACATGTTGCAGCGTAATCTTCGTCACGTGGAATTTGACGCGGATCTTCATTAATGTAAACAACGATTTGTGCAGGCGTACTTAAGAAACGATCAGATAAAGTTTTGCCGCGTTTTGCTCTTTCTTCTTCTGTGAAAGAGTTTAATACTGCGTCTACTAATTTCTGACGGCCTTCTCCAATGTATAATTTACAATTCCATGGCTCACGATGTTTATGATTCGGTGCCCATGTTGCGTCGTTTAATAGTTCAATTAATAGCTCTTTTTCTACTGCTTTATTTGTAAATGTACGAACAGAGCGTCTTTCTTTAATAACATTTGCGATGGAAGTATATGTAGTCATATTTTTCTCTCCCTTATTTTTATCTATATGTATAATTCCGTTATTGATATTGATTTTCAATTTCGATTATAACCTAGTTTTTCACTATTAATCAATGTTTTATGTTGGAAAACCATGAAAAACTTCTTTTTATACTGTGAATAAAAAAACTTAACTTGTTCACAAGTTTTTCACATTTTATGGAAATGATATGTGTAAGTTTTCCACATTACCCATCTAGGAGGAGTTTATATGTACAAGAAAATCGCAGTAAGTATGACTATGGCAGCATTATTGTGCGGGATATCTGTCTTTCCTGCTTCCGCTGCCACGCCAAAAGAAGTAACAATGCACCATCATAAGCCTATTTCAGAAGAAGAAATGCAGTCGCTCGAAAAACTCGGCTATAATAAACATGAAATTTGGAAAGCTGCCCACATTGCAAGAATAAGTAAAAAAGAAATTAAGGACGTTTTAGCTTACTATAAGCAAAATAAATCTTGGGAGAAAACAGCACAGCATTTCGGTGTAGACCCAAGTAAATTGAAAAAGCATCATATGAATAAAGAAACGAAAAAAGCACTACTGCAAAAATTAGCAAATATGCAAAAGTCCACACCAGATGGACTGAAACAAAAAATGAAAGAATATAACATCGGCTTACGCCAACTTACCGTGTTAACAATCATCTCTCAAAAAAGTAATACCCCTCTTGACGATGTACTAAAAATGAAAAAAGATGGGATGGATATTAAACAAATTGCGGAAAAATTAAATGTTAAAAAAGAAGATATACGGGCAGAAATGATTAAATTAGTGAAGTCTATTAAAGAAAAGAAAACAAATTAGCCTGTCAAAAAGGAAGAGATATTCAATACTCTTCCTTTTCTTTATCCCGCTATTTGTGGGTAGTAAAACTCCCACCTCAAAATTCGGCTGGAGCAAAAAAGTTAGGTGGGAGTCGTGCTGCCCGTAAAATCCAGATTATTAGCCTTCACTTTATGAACTTTCAATTTTCAAGTATAAATTCCCGTCTTTCCCAAAAACTAACACAAGTAAATGATGTGTGTAAGGGGTGAGGAAATGTTCCGTGTATCATCTAAAAAGAAGAAAAAAGCACTCTGTTCTATTCCGGAGTTTATCCACACTATGAAAGAATCCAGTGATTTCGTGTCTTATAACGTAGTAGACGATGGAACATTGTGTTTGTTTTATTATAAATCTACAGCTGAATCACTCCTCATTAATCGATTCATTTTAACACCTATTAAAAGAGAATTAGATCACATTGAAAATATAAGTGATATAGCAAATATCGTAACACTTGAGGAGATTATCACCAATCCTTCTATTGATGATATCCGTGAAAAACTGTTAGGTGGATATGTACTTTTGCAGCTAACAGTTAATTCCAAAACAGCCGAATATGCACTTCTTCGCGCTGAAAGTTTAGCTTTAGGTACACGGTTATATAACGATACAGAGAATGAATATAGTGTCATCGGTCCAAAAGTCGGCTTCGTTGAGAATATCGATACAAATATACACTTACTTCGGCGAAATATCGTAACAGAACAATTAGTTTTCAAAGAAGTTATAGTTGGTTCTATATCAAAAACAAAGGTCGTAGTTGCTTACATCGAAGGCATTACAAATGATCAGCACGTCAATACTGCAATGCAGCGCCTACAAGGCATTGACTTTGATGTTCCTTTCGATGCGACTATGATCGAACAATTTATTAGCGATAATAGTAACTCTCCCTTCCCTGTTTTACTACCTACAGAGCGCTTAGATCGTTCTGTTTATGCACTCATTAATGGTGGTGTTGTCATTTTAACAGATGGTTCTCCTTACGCATTAGCTGGCCCGGCGACGTTACTCGATTTTTTTGTCTCTCCAGAAGATTATTATTTACCATGGATAGCAGGCTCATTTCTTAGATTGGTTCGTTTTTTCGGAGCAGCATTCTCTCTATTTTCATCAGCTATTTATACAGCTGTATTAACGTATCACTATCAAATGATTCCCGCAGATTTACTTGGACCAATTATTTATTCCCGAGCCAATGTACCATTTCCACCTGTTTTGGAGGCACTTTTTTTAGAAATTACAATCGAATTACTGCGCGAGGCTGGAGCTCGTTTACCGACTAAAGTTGGTCAAACGATTGGTATTGTTGGAGGAATTGTCATTGGCCAGGCATCTGTTGAGGCTGCTTTAACGAGTACTATTTTATTAATTGCGGTTGCGTTATCTGCACTTGCTTCTTTTACAACACCAACAGTAAAAATGTCTTCCACTATCCGGATATTACGATTTCCTCTCATCATTTTAGCTGGAGCATTTGGAGGTGTAGGGCTAATCGTCGGATTTGTATTCATATTAGCTCATTTAATTCGCTTAAAATCACTTGGATCACCTTATTTATTACCTTTATATCCATTTCGCGGGTTAGGTACAGCTGAGGGGCTCCTTCGTCTTCCATTTAGTCAAACTGCAGGACGGGCTTCTTTTCTAAGACCAAAGAAGAAATGGCGCTATGATCCAAACCAAGCGAAAGAAAAACGCGACGGTGAGGAAAAATGAAAGATATTTTATTACGCTCTTCCATTATCATTTTAATTTTTCTATCCGGCTGTACACAATCTAACATAGTAGATACACAGCGGATTATTCATGTGGGTGGATTCGATATAACGAAAGAGAAGAAATTTCGTGGGACGATTCTCTATCCAGATTACACAAAAGGAGTGCAATCAAAACCAGAAACTCAATCCACTACCGCTGGTACCATTGAAACAATCTCTTCACTTCTAAACGCAAAATCACCACATACGATTGCTGTAGGTCAAATGCGCGTTGTCCTATTTGGAAAATCATTCGGTGAACGTGGAATCGGAGATATTATTAACAACTTACAACGTGATCCTAACATTGGCCGAGATGTGCAGCTAGCGCTTGTAGACGGTTCAACAGAAGAATTACTTAAACATGTCAAAACAAATGGATCGCTATATCTATCTGATTTATTGGAGCAAAATATAGAAACGGAGACAATCCCTCGGATGGCTTTAAATATTTTTCTATATGATTTTTATTCATCTGGCTGTGATCCATTTCTTCCTTACATTCAAGTTGCAGAAGACAAGTCTGCTTCCATTAAAGGACTCGCTTTTTTAAAAAAGGATAAAGTAGCTATGTATACAGATAAAACAGGATCTTTTTTATTTAAATTACTCATTAATCCAACTAACAATGGACGTTACGAAGTTCCGATACGTCAAGGTAAACATAAAGGCTTAATCGCAACCCAAAACTTATCTGGAAATAGTGTTTGTTCCCTTTCCGACGCCGGTGACATTCCGAAAGTTCACATTCGACTGAAATTAAATGGACTTATAAAAAATGCCCCTGACTGGCTTGATTTATCAAAGAGCGAAAATGTAACTTACGTAAAAAAACATGTAGAAAAGACACTTGAAAAACATTTAAACGAATTAATAAAACAATTCCAAGAAAAAGAAATCGATCCGATAGGTATACAAGAAGAAATTCGTAGTCATTCAAGAAAATGGACTATAAAACAAATTCAAGAAATGTACCCTAATGTAGACGTTGCTGTTCATGTGCAAATCAATGTCGTGCAATCTGGTATCGGAGAATAGTGAGGTGCTGTAATGGCTGGACAAGATAAAACACATACTGTTTCCCCTTATTTCACATTTCTTCTATTACACTCCCTTCAAATTGGAGTAGGTGTGTTAGGATACCAAAGGATTATTGCGCAATATGCCGGTTATGATTCTTGGATTTCTCTTATTGTTGCGGGCATTGCAACTCATATCGTGCTATTTTGCATGCTTAAAATGTTAGAAAAAGATAATGATTTAATGAATATTCATACGACATGTTTCGGAAAGTGGATTGGAACATTTTTGTCCGTATGCTTTGCTGCATACCTTCTATTATTTTGCCTTACTGTCCTTCGTACATATATTGAAGTCATTCAAGTTTGGGTCTTCCCTACAATTAAACCGTGGAAATTAACTTTATTATTTTTACTTGTGACTTACTACGTAATTAAAGGTGGTTTTCGCTCTGTAACAGGAATATGTTTTTGGGGCGTCGTAATACCGATTTTCGTCCTATTTTTCTTAGTTTTCCCAATGAAATACGCGCATGTCCGTAACATTCTCCCAATTCTAACTCATTCACCTTTAGAAATTCTAACTGCAGCGAAATCATCTGCATTAGAATTTCTTGGATTTGAAGCAATTCTTGTTTTTTATCCATTTATAAAAAAAGAAAAATCATTAAATAAATGGGCGCACGGTGGTATTGCTTTTACAACAATTCTATACGTAATACTAGCCATTGTTTCCCTTATGTACTATAGCCAAGGACAACTACATCATACAATTTGGCCAACATTAACAATGCTAAAAATCATAAAGATTCCTTTTATCCAAAGGTTTGAGTACATCATTATTTTCATGTGGTATCTTATTATTTTACCTAATCTTTGTTTAACAATTTGGTCTTCTTGTTGCATTAGTAAAAGGTCTTTTCACGTACCATTTAAAATTACACTTCCATTTTTTATTGCAGCTATATTTATTTCATCCTTATTTTTCACAAACCGTGAAAGTATCAATACATTAAATACAGTACTGTCTCAAGCTGGTTTATATATTGTATACGCTTATATCCCAATTTTATTTCTATTCCATTCACTACGATGGCGCTTCAAAAATCAGTCGAAAAAATCTTCACCCGACACACCATGATATTTGATACAATTTGGTTAATACATTTGTAAAGGGGACAAGCGAATGAAAAAGTATGTATTTTCTTTACTTGCAGTACTGAGCCTAATTCTCGTTGGATGCGGGAGTACTAGTACAAATGACAAAAAATCTTCTGAATCAAAAGAAGAGCATGACCACGCATCACATACTCAGCAAGCTGATATTCAAGAAAAGACAAAAGGAGTCGACACACTCCCTACCTTCCTAGACAAGCTTGATCCGCAAATGAAAGATATCTACACTGTCGCTGGACAAAATGCAGAGCTATTAGATTGGATTCCATGTTACTGCGGTTGCGGTGAGAGTGTAGGACATAAAAACAATAAAAACTGCTTTATTCGTGAAATTAAAAAGAATGGTGAAGTTGTTTGGGATTCCCACGCAACAACTTGTGTCAACTGCCTAGAAATCGCGGTTGAATCGGCTTCCATGAAACAAAAAGGAAAATCAACGCTCGAAATTCGTAACTATATCGACAATAAATACAAAGAAGGGTATGGCAAGCCAACACCTACGCCAATGCCAAAAGCATAAAAACGAGGAAATCCCTCGTTTTTCTCTTTTCATTCACCTTTTTTCTTAACAAATTCTTTCAAGTGTATTTCTCCTTACTTGTCACACACTATATATAACTCCTCGGTAAGGAGGGTACACAGTGCAAACATATAACGACTATGATAAAGCTCTCTATTACACGTATTGCTGTAATTGGGATAAATTACTCGTTCTCATGGTTCAAACGAACGATCAATTATTTTCTAAGCGTATTGAGCATTTTTTACACGCTTATCAATACAGTAAAGAACTACCAGAAGTTGATAAACAATTGCAGCTCCTATTTCAATATATTGACCACGCATCCCAAAAGTCACATGTAGAAGAAGTAGAGCAAATTCAAATGTAAAATATAGCGCTATTCTCTTTATGAGAATAGCGCTTTTTTAAAATGTTTATATCAATAAAAGTTTCTCCTTATAAAACTTTTATTGATAAACATATTTTTTCTTTCTTTTCCCTACCACTTCATACTATAATTTAGTATGTAACTATTATAAGTGAGGTATAAAATATGGGACGAGAAAAAAAGCAAGAGTATGCTTTATTTGCTGCATGGGGAGCTTCGTTTATTGCTACATTAGGAAGTCTATACTTTTCCGAAATTATGAAATTTGAGCCTTGTGTCCTTTGTTGGTATCAACGTATTTTTATGTATCCATTTGTTTTATGGCTCGGTATCGCTGTAGTAAAGAAAGACTATCGCATTGCAAGTTATTCTTTACCAATCGCAAGTATTGGTGCTTGTATTTCTTTATATCACTATGCAATTCAAAAAATCGCAGCATTTTCAGCTGCTGGGGCAGCTTGCGGCCGCGTACCTTGTACGGGAGAATACATAAACTGGTTCGGCTTTGTGACAATCCCGTTTTTAGCACTTATCGGCTTTATCACAATCGCTGTTTGTAGCTTCATCGTAATTAAAAACAAATAAGGAGATGAAAGAATGAAAAAAATGCTTATATTTGGCGGTATTATTATCGCCTTGTTTGCAGCAATTTTCGCTGTAACACAAATGGAAGAAAAAAATGCTTCAACAAGCCAAAAAATTGATAATGCTACTAGTCAAACAGATGGTTCTGACTACTACACAAATAAAATCTCTCTTTCAGATCTCCAAAAGAATTTAAAAGAGAAAAAAGAAGAAACAGTATACTTTTATCAAACATCTTGCGTTCATTGCCAAAAATTATCTCCTATCGTAGTACCAATGGCTAAAGACTTGAATGTTGATATGAAAGTTATGGATATTGAAAAATTAGATGCTCCTTGGGATGAATATAAAATTAAAGGAACTCCAACAATCATTCATTTTAAAGACGGTAAAGAAGTGAGCCGTATTAGCGGCGAACAACCGGAAGACAAATTAAAAGAGTGGCTTGAGCAAACGAAAAAATAATAAGAAAAGGAAACTCCTTCTATACATGAAATGGGCGTAAAATCCCACACTAATGTATGAGGAGGGGGTTTTATGCCAGAAGTGAAATGCTCTGTTTCCAATTGCTCATTTTGGGGACAAGGTAACCTTTGTCAAGCAAGTGCAATCGTTGTTCAACCTGATGCACAAGAAGCAGGTCAAATTGAAAACAGTTCATATACAAACGCTACTTTAACAAACGAGACGCTTGAAAGTTCTGTAACAGCGAGTGTAGAAACGTGTTGTCATACATTTAAACCGAAATATTAAACGTAAAAGCATACGATTAGTCGTATGCTTTTTTACATTCCTCTCCAAACATCATGCATCATAAAAAAGTACAAAATAACGAGAAGGACCGTCCCGCATAAAGTAATGCGCCGATATACACTCTTCTCCCCTTCCCTCGCTTTAACAAATGCCCAAATAAATCCAACGAACAATATTAAATCAATATATGGAACATAAAAGGAGAAGACGAGTAACGCATATAAATACACGATAAATAAACAAGTCGTGATTAAGAAAATTTTAAATGCAAATTCACTTTTCATAATGTGACCGCCCCCCAGTCTGTACTGTATTATATTCAGCAAAACATAATAGTTGCTGTTTCAATTTTTTTATCTCACTATTTACAGGCGCGCGATTGGTATGAAATCATTAAAACCAACTAAACTTCATCACAAATAAGCTACCGCCTATACACGGTAGCTATTATGGAACATTATATTTCCTTTTATATATGTTACTTAAAATCGAATAAGGTAATTGCTCATAACGAATTTTTTCTCCCGTTACATCTACAATATACAAATTGTTTCCTATATAATAGGTTCCATCTTTTCGTTTTGAATACACTGTATATTTTTCATTTGGCAATACCGTTTTTACTTTCGTCAATTGTCCATTTGGTTCTTGCCAATATATATTTACACGATCTACTAACGTAAGCATTCCAATTTGTTCTTCTTCTACTTTACGACCATTCCAACTCACAACCCGATAACCAAGCTTATACGCTTCATATTCGGGACTCGTATGAAAACGAGAAATAATTACTTTCGTCTGTAATTGTACCCGGTCGTATAACCATTGTATGTCCCGATCGTGCATGCGAATACAACCATTCGACTCCCTGCTTCCAATCGTCCATTCCCGATTTGTTCCATGAATTGCATATTCCTTTTTATCTAGACCTAACCACCTCGTACCGAGAGGGTTATTCGGAGCACCCCCAGCTATTTTTTTACGATGGTATTCTTTATTTTTATATTTAGTTATAATACAAAAATTACCCTCAGGCGTCGGGGTCCTGTCTTTTCCTGTCGTTATCGGAAATGTCTTAGTATAGTTTCCATCTTCAAAAAAAGACAGCTGATTCGTCGTAAGGTTAACTAATATTAAATGATCTGTATTAGCAAAAACGCTAGCTGGCAGGCAGAAAAATAGGATTACGATAAACCATACTTTCTTCATCTAAATCCTCCCTAGCACTAACATCATAATAAAGTGAAACTTTACTCGTTGGGGGATTTTGTCCATCCCCACTGAGGATTAGCCTTCACCAATCGAGCATTTACGGACATTTATCTCCCACCTAACTTCCTTGTATTCACCGAATTGTTAGGTAGGAGTCTTACTGCCCGCAAATAGCGGGATAAATACAATTAACTTTACTTTGCTCTTATAAATGAAAACTATCCATTCACAATTACTCCACCATTTACATGCATCATCTGTCCCGTTACATATGCCGAATCACTAGACGCTAAATATACATATGCAGGCGCTAATTCATACGGCTGACCAGGCCTTTGCATAGGAACATTACTCCCAAACTGTGATACTTTTTTCTCATCAAAACTGGATGGAATAAGCGGTGTCCAAATTGGGCCTGGTGCAACACCATTTACACGAATTCCCTTTTGTACTAACGACTGAGATAGCGATCTTGTAAAAGCGACAATCGCTCCTTTCGTTGCAGAATAATCAATCAACGTTTCATTTCCTTCATACGCAACGATAGATGCCGTGTTTATAATTACATCCCCTTGCTTTAAATGAGAGAGGGCTGCTTTTGTAACATGAAAATAAGAAAAAATATTAATACGGAACGTTTTTTCTAGCTGTTCCGCTGTAATATACTCTAGTCCTTGCTGCGGATATTGCTGTGCGACGTTATTCACAAGAACATTTAGCCCCCCTAGCTGCTGGGCGGTCTCTTCTACAATCTCTTTACAATGTTGTTCATTACTCAAATCTCCCGGCAATAATACACAATTCACGCCTTCTTTTTCCACAAGTTGTTTCGTCTCAGTTGCATCTTCGTCCTCATCTAAATAAGCAATCGCAATATTTGCTCCCTCTTTTGCAAAAGCGATAGAAACAGCTCTTCCAATCCCGCTATCTCCTCCTGTAATTAATACATTCTTTCCTTTTAACTTTTCACTTCCTTTATAATTTGGATCTTCAAACTTTGGAAGAGGATTCATTAACGATTCAATACCAGGTTGTTTATTTTGATGTTGTGCTGGCATTGTTAAAAAGTTTTTTTGCTGCGGCATAACTTCCTTCAACTCCTTTCCCCTTATAATGCGCACAATAAAAAAAACTACTTACACATTAAAGAACCGCAATGCACACACAGTTTTACGATTAATATTCGAATTTACGACATAAAATATGAGTTGTTCTAAAGTTTTTATGCAAAACTATTGCAAAATAGTTAAAAAACGAATATTATATATAACTGTTGTGAAAATTATTCGTAAAAAGAAAGGATGTTTATATGTTTAACCTTTCAAAACATAAAACTTCTATTAAAACTGAAATTATGGCAGGTATTATTACCTTTTTAACAATGGCATATATCATTGTCGTAAACCCTGTCATCCTTGGGGATGCAGGTGTTCCGTTTGAACAAGCATTTACAGCTACAATTATCGCTGCTGTTGTCGGAACATTATTTATGGCGATCTTTACTAATTTACCAATCGCAATTGCACCAGGTATGGGATTAAATGCTTACTTCTCTTATTCTGTTGTAAAAGCCCATGAAGGCATGACTTTCGCAATTGCATTCTCTGCTGTATTCGTAGCAGGTATGATTTTAATTTTGTTATCATTCACATCTTTCCGTACGAAATTAATGGAAGTAATTCCTGAGAACTTAAAACATGCACTTACTGCTGGTATCGGTCTTTTTATTGCTTTTATCGGTTTGCGCTTAACGGGAATTGTTACAAAAAATGATGCAAACTTAGTTGGGCTTGGCGATCTTCACTCTGCTCCAGTTCTACTAGCATTAGCTGGCCTTGGAATTACAATTATCCTTATGTCTTTAAATATAAACGGGGCACTATTTATCGGAATGTTATTAACTGGTATTATCGCTTACTTCACAGGTCAATTAACATTCTCAAGCGGCGTTACATCAATGCCTGGATTACCAGAAGGAATTATCGTTTCAAATCCAATTACTGCTGTATCTGATGTAATTAACTACGGATTATACGGCGTTGTCTTCTCATTCTTCCTTGTTACACTATTTGATACAACAGGTACACTACTTGGCGTTGCACAACAAGGTGGATTTATGAAAGATGGAAAGCTTCCAAAAGCAGGACGAGCTCTTCTATCTGACTCATTCTCAGCAACAATTGGAGCTATGTTCGGAACAACACCATCAACAGCTTACATTGAATCATCTGCTGGTGTTGCAGCTGGTGGTCGTACTGGTTTAACAACTGTTACAGTAGCTGTTCTATTTGCATTAGCAGCATTCTTCGGACCGTTAGTGAGCGCTGTTTCTGGCGTTTCAGCTATTACAGCACCATCACTAATTATCGTTGGTAGTCTTATGATGGGCTCAGTTCGCCACATCGATTGGGATACATTCGATGAAGCATTCCCAGCATTTTTAGTAATCTTAAGCATGCCACTTACATCAAGTATCTCAACAGGTATTGCACTTGGATTTATTTCATACCCACTTATGAAAGTGGCAAAAGGACAATTCCGTGCTGTTCACCCACTTGTGTATTTATTCGGGATCTTGTTCGCTTATCAATTAGTTTTCTTACCACATTAAAATCCCTCGTTGTGAGGGATTTTTTATTTACAAAAAAACATTTGACAACAGCATACACTTATGGAATAATTCGAAATAGTTAAATATTCGATGTCTTATCAAGAGCAGGTGGAGGGATGAGCCCTACGAAGCCCGGCAACCGACCCATTTATGGGCACGGTGCTAATTCTTACAACACATTGTGTTGAAAGATAAGAGTAATATGATAAGACGTCTTTTCTATATGAAAAGACGTTTTTATTTTCACTCCCTCCTCTCTTTTCTTAATTTAGGAGGGATTTTTTTATGAAAAAATTATGTTCCACCGTACTCATTATTCTCTTACTCGCATTAACAGCTTGCACAAATGAACAAGATGCTATCTCTTCACAAAAGCAACAAACGGTGAAGAAAGAAACTACTACAGCAGCAAATCATTTACAAACAGAAATTCCAAGCCAAGTAAAAAAGCCATTAAAAATCGCATTAATTATGCAAATGTCCATCGGAACTTTTTCCTCTCAATATATTGAGGGTGTCAAAAAACAAGTCGAGCTATTCGGCGGCAGTGTGCAAGTCTACAATTCTGATAATGATTTAGCAAAAATGGCAGCAAATCTAGATACTGCTATTAATTCAAAAGTTGATGGTATTTTAATTGATCACGGTCGCTCTGAAGCACTAAAACCCGGAGTAGAAAAAGCATTACAAGCGAATATTCCTGTAGTTGCATTTGATAACGACCTACGCTTACCAGGCGTAACGATTATTGATCAAGATGACTATAGTCTTGCATGGAAATCATTAAAAACGTTAGCGGAAGATCTGAATGGACAAGGGAATATCGCCGTCGTATGGGTTGGCGGATTTGCTCCAATGGAACGTCGCAATGTTATCATTGATGCTTTTTATAAACGTTATCCAAATATAAAAGAAGTTGCACGCTTTGGTACCGCTAGTAATAACACACCACTTGATACGCAAACACAAGTAGAGGCTTTACTAAAAAAATATCCGAAAAAAGGTGATTTACAAGCTATTTTCGCTTCGTGGGATGAGTTTGCTAAGGGGGCCGTCAAAGCACTCGAACAAGCTGGTCGTACAGATATAAAAGTATACAGCATTGACTTAAGTAATGAAGATTTACAACTCATGCAAAAAGAAAATTCACCTTGGACTGCTACGGCTGCAACCGATCCAGCTGAAGTCGGTAAAGTTCAAGTGCGTTTCTTATACAAGAAAATCGCTGGTGAACAAACGCCAGATATTTATTCACTAGAACCTTATTTAGTAAAGAAAAATAGTTTGCCACAAGAAAATATAACGATGGATCAATTATCAAAACATATAAACGGTTGGGGAGACTCGAAAGATGCATATTCACCTTGGATGAAAAAATTAGAGAAGGAGAAAAAATGATGACATTCTCTCTTCAAAACATTACACATTCTTATCACATCTCTACCCCTGTACTAGAAAATGTTTCTATTAACATACAAAAAGGAAAAGTTCACGCTTTACTAGGAATGAATGGTGCAGGAAAAAGTACTTTACTAAAAATAGCAACTGGTGAAATTCAACCAGTTGCTGGGAATATAAAAATTGATAATCAGTCTATTTCCTTTACTTCACCACGCGATGCAAAAAAACATGGTATTTCTTTCGTAACACAAGAAGTGGATCACGGACTTATTCCTGGATTATCTGTATTAGAAAATGTACTAATCGATCATTTAGCAATGCAAAATAAAGTACTATTTTCAAAGTCAAAATTAGTCTCACTCGCTAAACAACATTTGCAAACTGTACAGGCTGATTTAAATGTTTCGGAAGATGTTTCAAACTGCTCATTACATGAAAAACAATTACTTCTTATCGCAAGAGCTTTATCCAACAATACAAATTATCTTTTATTAGATGAGCCTACTTCTTCTCTTGGACCGAAAGAAGTTGAAACCTTCGGGCAACTATTAAAAGATTTAACATTGAAAGGAATTGGCATCATCTTAATTTCTCATCGTTTATCAGAGATTCGAAATTTCGCGGATGATGTAACCGTATTACATAACGGTAAAGTTGCACTTTCTGAAGCGATCACAAAGGTTACAGATCAACAAATTGTGGAAGCGATGACTGGAAAACAACTTACACTTCCTATTAATACAGCGCCAAAACGAGGGAGCGAAGAATTATTTAAAGTACAAGAACTTCCATTACACAAAGACCATTGTCCCCTTTCTCTCACCGTACGGAAAGGTGAAACTGTTGTGATATACGGATTAATTGGCAGTGGCAAAACAACACTTGCTGAAACGTTATTTGGTACTCGTCATACTTATCACGCAGAAATAGATGGTCAAACAATAACAATTAAAACACCGCGAGATGCGATTAAAGCAAAGATCGCACTTGTACCAGAGGAAAGAAGAAAACAAGGCGTATTTCTTTCGGAAGATATTATAAGCCACACTAATTTACACCAATCAGGTTGGAGACGAAAGCAAACCGAAGTAAATAATGCTACTACAGCAATTTCTTCTTTCAGCATTTCACCCAATGACCCAAAAGCATTTATTCATTCACTTAGCGGTGGAAACCAGCAAAAAGTCTCCATTGCAAAGTGGCATGGATTCAAACCGAATCTATTTCTTTTGGACGAGCCAACTAAAGGTGTAGACATAGCTGCAAAACAAGACATTTTTCAATTCATTCGTAACATTACTGAAAACGGAAGTTCCGTAATTTACTTCACAGGAGAACAAGATGAAGCACTACATATCGCTGATCGCATTCTTATACTCGCAAACGGAGAATTTGTAGGTGAATACTTACCAGACGAACTATCTCCTGAACAGCTTTTACATTTATCTGAAGGGAGTTATTCCATTGAATCTCGTTCATAAAACAAAAACTAAGAAACTATATTTACCTACTCATCTTTTTTATCAATTTAGTACGATTGCTATCATTATAGGTGTTACAATTTTCTTCTCTATCGTCAACGATTCTTTTTTAACATACAACAATATTAGTGATATTTTACGTTCCATTTCTATCGTAACGTTACTTGCAATTGGTGTTACCTTTACATTAATTGTAGATGGATTTGATTTATCAGTCGGCTCTACCGCTAGTTTAGCAACTATTGCCGCTGCTTCCTGTCTCATTTTATATCGACAAGAACTATTAGTCACACTCCTTGTTCCTATTCTTTGTGGGCTATTAGTTGGATTATTAAATGCACTACTCGTTATCCGAATTAAACTACCAGATTTACTAGCTACATTAAGTATCATGTATATCGTGAATGGACTACACTTAACATTTTCAAAAGGATCTTCTATTTATGAAGGAATGTCTGGTGCCAAAGGACATTTTATTCCATCCTTTTTATTTATCGGTCAAGGTTCTGTGTTAGGAATTCCAGTCCCTGTCATTATCATGCTTATCGTCGTTTTAATTGCATATGTATTTTTAGAAAAAACAACGTACGGTCGTTTCTTTTATATGACAGGTGGGAATCGAGAAGCTGCTAGACTAGCTGGTATTCCTACTGATCGTTACCGTGTATATGCTTATATGATTAGCGGTTTACTTGCCTCTATTGGCGGTATTATTCTATGTAGCCGCGTTGGAACAGGACAAGTTTCAGCTGGCGCCCCATTATTAATGGATGCAGTTGCAGCTGCCTATATCGGTTATGCAATGTTCGGTGCTAAGAAACCAAATGTCATCGGAACATTTCTTGGTTCCGTATTAATTGGAATCATATTAAACGGCCTTACAATGATGAACGTTCCTTATTATGCGCAAGATATCATTAAAGGCAGTATTTTAATTGCAGCTTTAGCCTTTTCATTTATTAAAAAGAAGCGTAAATAAAAAAGTAGCGCATCGAATTCCGATGCGCTACTTTCCTTTTGCAACAATCACACGAACTACTTTCAACGCAAAAAGCAAAAGACCGTTCGCTATTGCTGTAACACCTAAGAAGATTGCTATCATAAGCTCTCCCATTCCGTTATTAAATATAAAAATAATAGAAGAAATGAAAGCCAAAATAAACAATATGAACGCTGGTATATATTTAATAAAAGGCTTCTCAAATGATCTTTTAGAAAGAAGAAATGTAATTAACAATGTCATAATAAAAACAAAATATACCGCAAATAAAAAAGTCATATGAAAGCCTCCTCTACGACCAAACTACTTAAAAGAGGTTAGAAACCTTTAATATTTCTCATTTACCTGCAATTCTTTACTATACTTTTGAATGAACACTGATGAAATAACCATTACCATTCCTATACTAAAACCAATAAGCTGATCTAATAACATTTCATCATGAATGAACCAGCGCAGTAGAAATACGCCACCAAAAATAAGCAACATTGTAAATCCAGTATGTCTAAGCCCTTTATATACATTTTCCATATGTATCACCTCTCTACATACTTTTATCCATATTATACCATAATCCCAAAATGTATATAACCAACATTCGGTATTGAAACCAATAATAAAAAAGGCTGCAGAGAACTCCTTCTCCACAGCCTAATTATTATTTTTGCAAAAACGCCTGTAAATCTGCAAATTGTCTCTTTGCATCTTCATAGCCTTGCTCATATAAACTTTGTAATTTAGCCGTATCCTTTTCCATACGATCTACTTGAAGCGGCACTTCTGGGCGAATAACAAATAAATTACCAGCTTGCTCTTCTTTTTCAATGTAGTGAAGTGTTTCATTATACACTTCATAACGATTCAGCATCGTATTTACAAGGTTTGGATACTTCTTATAAGCCTTTGCTGCAATCCAACCAAATTTTGATTTTTTCTTCGCGTAACCATGATTTCTCGTCAAAATAACGACTGATTTTTTAAATCCATCTTCCTGTGCTTTACGAACTGGAATCGGATCTGAAATCCCGCCATCTAACAATTGCTTACCTCGGTAGTTTACTGCCGGTGCAATGAAAGGTAATGAACTAGATGCTTGCAATAAATTTAGTGCATCATCATTCGTTCCCTCTTTTTCAAAATAAACAGACTGTCCTGTTTCACAATCAGTTGTTCCTACAAGGAAACGCTCTGGACTATTAAAGTATGTTTCAAAATCAAACGGTACATGCTTTTCTGGAATTTCATGAAAAATGAATTCCATATCAAATAGCTGACGTTTTTTCCACAAGTTTTTATACGATAAATACTGCGGATGTGATGCATAATCAATATTTACTGTTTTATTTCTATTTCTTTGTCTGGAAAGATACGACGCTGCATGACAAGCACCAGCTGATACACCAATTACATATGGAAAATATAAATCTTGTTCCATAAAATATTCTAATATCCCGCCCGTATATACACCACGCATACCGCCGCCTTCTAATACTAACCCCGTATTTTCAAGCATGTTATTCTCTCCTCTTTATATATATTGACTCTTTAATTATTCACTATGTTAAGTATCTTTTTCTATTATATATGAGTTCTTTCAGAAATTATATTGAAAAGGCTTGAAATGGAGGGGTTTTTTCTTCCAATTATATTTCCAAATGACCAGAGACATCCTTTATAAACCTTTGAATAAAATCTTGCTCTTCTTTCGTATATCCATCTAAAAGTAACAGCCACTTTTCTTCAGCTTGTTTATGCAATTTTTCATGAGCTTTATATATTTCATTTCCTCTTTCCGTTAAGCGGAAGAAAATTTCTTTTTGATTATCTAACATTTGCATTTTCTCAACGAATTGCTTTTGAAACAACTTTGTACAAATTTTAGAGATTGCGCCTTTCGTCATTCCCATTTCTGTTGCAATAGCAGTTACATTCATCAGACCATTTTTTCCGATACACTCGATAACATGTAACTCAGATAAAGACATACCACTTACACCTGTCTCACGAAGAAACTTCTCATTATTTTCTTTCAAATGCTCTTCTTTTTTATGAAAAAGTGTACGAATATCCGATAGTATTTCCATTTGTTTCGCTGTACGTTCCAATCCATTCGCCTCCTAAGTTTCCAAAGAAACAATTTAACTATATACCATTTTAAAATCATTTTTTCATCTTTACAAGTGAGAAAATCATGTTAAAATTAATTTAGTTTCCAAGGAAACCAAATGACAAGGAGGTTAACATTATGGAAAAAACCAAACTGAATTTCATTTTATATGTTGTCTGTATGAGTGCCTTACTCGGTTCCTTCGCTCAAAATATTTATACACCTATCTTGCCGAGGATTCAAAATTCGTTTCATACTTCTCTTTATCTTGTAAATTTAACCGTTTCACTTTTCACATTCGTTCTTGCGGTTATGCAGCTCATATACGGACCTTTAATTGATACAAAGGGAAGAAAATCTGTCCTTATCCCTAGTTTAATCATTAGTACAATCGGCTCAATTGGTTGTGCTTTCTCACCGAACATTTACTTATTTCTATTTTTTAGAGCTGTTCAAGCTATAGGAATAGCGGCTATACCTGTAGTTGCAGCAACGATTATCGGTGATTTATTTGAAGGAAAAGAACGCGGAGAAGCGATGAGCCTTTATCAAATGTTACTTGCTCTCGCACCTGCAATCGGTCCTCTCATAGGTGGCTATCTCGGCAGTATAAATGGCCACTTATCTGTATTTCTTTTTTTATCTACAATTGGCATCATCTTATTAATTATAAACATTTCACTACTTCCAGAAACAAAACCAAATGTAATTGAGAAACCTAAAGCAAAAAAGAATTACTGGCTTATCTTAAAAAATAAAACTGGATTTTCCATTACACTTATTGGCTTTATTCAATTTTGTATATATTTCTGTTTCCTCGTTTTTTTACCTAGCATATTAACAAATATATTTCATCTAAGCGCAAGCGAAATTGGTCTTATGTTTGTACCGATGTCCCTTTCTCTTATGTTAGGAAGCTATTGCTACAAATTTTTGCAAAAACATTTCACAACAAAGCAGGCTTTATTCATCACTAGTTTCTTCAACATTATATGTGTCACTTTATTCTCTTTCACATATAGCATCAATACCCCATCCGTAATTATCGTTACCTCTTTATACGGTTTTAGTATGGGACTTTCTATGCCGACTCACACTACTTTATTAACGGAAGAATTCGTACAAGAACGCGCAACTGCCATCGGTATGTACAACTTCATTCGCTATCTTGGTATGGGTACAGGGCCTATTGTAGGTGGGTTTCTTTTATTTAATCAAAATTACTTTTGGATTTTCTTCCTAGGGGCAATTATATTTCTACTTATAGTTTTACACGCAATGAAAATGCTACATTCCCATGCTGCACAAAGAGCTTAAGAGACCTATAGATGGTCTCTTAAGCTCTTTGATCAGCAACGATATGAATATCAATATACTTCGTTTGTCTCATAATTTCATTTACAATAGAACCTTTTCGTATTTCTTCCCACCGTGTTCTCGCCGATTGCCCGAGTAAAACTTGTGTCACCTGTAGTCTTTTTGCAACTTCAATAATAACATCAGCGGGCTTTCTTCCCTTTGCTTCTTCTAATACAAAGCTCGCATCAAATTGATTCGTTAGCGATTTCCATTCTTCAATCGTTTGCTTTTTGCCAGCTGAAATAGAATCTATATTTTCTCTTTCAACGTTTAACACATACAATTCAGCATTTAGCCGATCAGCCATGCGCCAACCTCTCCGTATTAATTTCTCTGCTGTTGAACTGTATTGTACACAAACGAGAATTTTTTCTTTCACACCGATCGGTTCTATTACTGTTTGGCTAATTTTCTCATCCATATCATCTGCAACTTCTCGAAGTGATAACTCTCTTAATGCCCCTAAATTATTTATCGTAAAGAAGTTTTGTAAGCTTTGCTCTATTTTTTCTTCCTTATATATCTTTCCATCTATTAATCTCTTCCGGAGTACCTCAGGTGTTGCATCAACAAGCTGAATTTCATTTGCTTTTTGTAAAATAAAGTCTGGAATACGCTCTCGTACTTTGACATTCGTAATTTGAGCTACAATATCATGAACGCTTTCTAAATGTTGAATATTAAACGCTGATAATACAGATATACCGGCATCTAACAATTCCTGCACATCCATGTAACGTTTCTTATTTTTCGACCCGGGAATATTACTATGCGCAAGTTCATCCACAACAACAATTTGTGGTGCCCGCTTTATAATTCCTTCTACATCAAGCTCATAAAATACTTTCCCTTTATAATCTATTTCTTTTAAAGGAACTTTTTCTAAATCAGCAATTGCTTCTTCCGTCTCTTTTCTACCGTGTGTTTCAATTAAACCAACTACAATATCAATACCGTCTTTTTTCATCTCTCTTGCATCAAATAGCATTTTATAACTTTTCCCAACTCCAGGTGCAGCCCCTACGTATAGCTTTAACTTTCCGCGATTTTGCTGCTGAATATATTCTAAATACTCTTCTGGCGTTCGCCTTTGAAACGTCGGTTTATAGTCATCCGCATACAAAACACTCACAACCTTTCTTTCGAAACAACGCTACCTCAATCCGTTAGATTGAGGTAGCACTGTTACTATTTCATTAATTTCTGCAATTCTAAATTTAGCTTTAAGACGTTTACACGATCCTCTCCAAATAAACCGAGTGCAGCTCCTTCTGTTTGATCCTTAATCAATTGATCTAGCTTTTCTTTCGGAATATTCGTTAATTTTGAGATGCGATCTACCTGTACGGAAGCCGCCTTCGGACTAATGTCAGGATCAAGCCCTGAACCTGAATTCGTCACTAAATCTATCGGTACTTCTGTAACTGGAACGGCCCGGTTTTGTTTCTTCCAGTCATCAATACTTTTCTCAACTCGTTTTGCTAAATCCGGATTAGACGGTGCATAGTTATTTGAACCAGATGCTTCTGCTTTATATTCTATACTAGAGACACGTCCATGAAAATAACGTGGATCTGTGAAATTTTGACCGATTAATTTTGAACCAACTACTTCATCTTTATCATTATATATAAGACTTCCATCCGCATTATCCTTCATTACCGCTTGCGCAATACCAGTTACAATAAGCGGGTATACAAGGCCGCACAAGACTAAGAACGTAAAAGTAATACGAATAATTGGTGAAAGTATACTTTGTTTTTCCGCCATCTTTTTTCCCCTCTTCCTTATATGAACAAGCCGACAATCATATCAATTACTTTAATTCCAATGAATGGAACGATCACTCCGCCAAGCCCATAAATGAGTAAGTTTCTGCTAAGCAATGCATTAGAACTCATCGGTTTATATGCGATACCTTTCATCGCTAGCGGAATAAGTAACGGAATAATAACCGCATTAAATATTAATGCTGATAAGATTGCTGAAAGCGGTGATGTTAATTTCATAATGTTTAATGCTTCCATTTGCGGAATCGCAAGTGTAAACATTGCTGGAATGATTGCAAAGTATTTTGCAATATCGTTCGCAATACTAAACGTCGTTAACGCACCACGTGTCATTAACAATTGCTTACCGATTCCTACAACCTCAATAATTTTCGTTGGATTCGAATCTAAATCAATCATATTTGCTGCTTCTTTCGCAGCTGTCGTCCCACTATTCATTGCTAATCCAACGTCAGCCTGTGCTAATGCCGGAGCATCATTTGTACCATCACCTGTCATCGCTACAAGTTTCCCTTTATCTTGCTCTGCTTTAATAACTGCAATTTTATCTTCTGGTTTACACTCAGCAACGAATTCATCTACCCCTGCTTCTTTTGCAATTGTTGCTGCTGTTAATGGGTTATCCCCTGTACACATAACCGTTTTAATCCCCATTTGGCGCAATTGTTCAAAACGCTCACGCATACCAGGTTTTACTGTATCCTTTAAATAAATTAAACCGTAAATACGATCATCCACTGCAACTAAAAGTGGTGTTCCGCCTTCTTTTGAAATTAAATCTGCTTTTTGATTCACATCTTTCGGAATCGTTCCGCCTTGTGATTGAACCCATTCAATAACGGCACCGACAGCACCTTTTCTCACTTTCGTTCCATCCTGTAAATCAACACCGCTCATTCTTGTTTCTGCTTTAAATGGAACAAATTCACCTTGTTCTGCAATTTCTCTATTATATGATATAGATTTCGTTTGTACATATTCTATAACAGATCGACCTTCTGGTGTTTCATCTAAAACTGAGCTAATCGCAGCCCATTTTCCTACTTGCTCAATCGTTTCATTTCCTACTGGTAGCAGTGTATGTGCCATCCGGTTCCCGAAAGTAATCGTACCTGTTTTATCTAAAATAATTGTATTAATATCACCCGCAGCTTCTACTGCTTTCCCTGACATCGCTAATACATTAAACTTTGTTACGCGGTCCATCCCAGCAATGCCAATTGCTGATAATAACCCACCAATTGTCGTTGGAATTAAACAAACTAACAATGCTACAAGTACAGCTGTATCAATTTGAAACCCTAAATAGTTTGTAAAAATCGGCAACGTCACAACGACGATTAAGAAAATTAGAGTTAAACTCGTTAATACTGTATTTAAGGCAATTTCATTCGGCGTTTTTTGACGCGCAGCTCCTTCTACTAAAGAAATCATTTTATCAATAAATGATTCGCCAGGATTACTCGTAATTACAATCGTAATCTCATCACTTACGACCATCGTACCGCCTGTCACTGAACAAAAATCGCCACCCGCCTCTTTTATTACAGGAGCTGATTCCCCTGTAATTGCAGATTCATCGACAGACGCTAAACCTTTAATCACTTCACCATCATTTGGAATCATTTCTCCTTGTTTTACAATAACAACGTCACCTTTTCTCAGATCAGTTGCTGAAACTTGAACAATATCTCCATTTTCTTTTACAACATTTGCAAACACATCTTTCTTCGATTGTTTTAAAGAATCGGCTTGCGCTTTACCACGCCCTTCAGCTAAAGCTTCTGCAAAGTTAGCAAATAAAACTGTAAATAATAGAATGAGAGAAACTGTTATATTAAACCACCCTGGTACACTACTAGAACTACTTGGAAGAAAGGATAAAATTAACGTAATGATAAATCCAATTTCCACAACGAACATAATCGGATTCTTTATCATTACTTTCGGATTCAATTTCGCAAAGGATTGTTTCATTGCATGTGTCACGATATCACGATCCATCGTTTTTGCTTGTCTAACCTCATCTTCTACAGCATGTATTTGTGATTCATTTACTCTTTTTTCTTTTACTACTACCGGTCTCATCATTTACCCTCCATTACTTCAATGTAAGAAATTCTGCAATTGGGCCAAGTACTAACATCGGGAAGAATGTTAACGCACCAACAATTACAATTGTTCCGATAAAGATCCCTCCAAATAAACCATTATCCGTACGGAATGTCCCGACTGTTTCTGGTACTACCGTCTTCTCTTTCAGTGAAGCTGCAACAGCTAGCATCGTAATTAAACTGAAATAGCGTCCTAAAAACATAACTAAACCAGTCGTAATATTCCAAAACGGTGTATTGTCTGCTAAACCTTCAAATCCAGATCCGTTATTCGCAGCTGACGATGTGTACTCATATACAACTTGCGTTAAACCGTGGAAACCTGAATGAGAAATTGCATCCGTTCCTAAGCTTGTTGAAAGAGCTAATGCTGAAAGCCCTAAAATAAGCAATGGATGAAATAAAATCGTTACCGCAATCAATTTCATTTCCTTACCTTCAATTTTCTTACCTAAAAACTCCGGTGTCCGTCCAACCATTAAACCAGATATAAAGACTGCAATAATTGCATACATAATAATGTTCACAAAACCTGCTCCAACACCGCCGTATACTGTATTTAACATCATATTTACGAGTGGAACTAGACCACCAACTGGTGTTAACGTATCATGCATCGTATTAACGGCCCCCGTTTCCGCAGCTGTCGTTACTGTCGCATAAAGGGAAGAAAATACTGTTCCAAATCGGACTTCTTTTCCTTCTGTACTTCCTTTTACATGTTCGATACCCATTCCATTTAACGCTGGATTCCCATGTAATTCAGATGTAGTAATCGTTATAAATCCTAGTAAAAATACCATGAATAGTGAAACGAAAAGGATACGACCTTGTTTTTTATTTCCTACCATTCGTCCGTACGTAAATGGAAGTGCTGTTGGCAATAACATCATAAGCATCATTTGCAAAATATTACTCATTTGCCCTGGATTTTCGAAAGGATGTGTAGAGTTTGCTCCGAAAAATCCACCGCCGTTATTTCCGAGTTCCTTAATGGACACGAATGATGCAACAGGCCCACGTAATATACTTTGCTTTGCCCCATCGATTGTTTGTGCTGTAACCGCCCCATCTAACGTTTGTGGTACACCAAGTGCGACAAAGACTAACGCCGCAATAAATGCGATAGGAAGAAAAACTCTCGTTAACGCTCTCGTAAAATCAACGAAAAAGTTACCAAGTTCTTTTCCAGCGAGCCCTCTTATAAATGCCATAACGATGGCTAACGTCGTTGCTGGTGCCGCAAACATTAAAAATGTAATCCCGATTAATTGTGATAAATAAGATAAACCATTTTCACCGCTGTAATGTTGTAAGTTTGTATCAGCCATAAAACTAATCGCTGTATTAAAAGCGAGCGTAGGCTCCATCCCTTCAATATGCGCTGGATTTAATGGCAATACACCTTGTAATCTGAAAATGAAATATACGACGACAATCATAAATCCATTGAGTAGAACTAATGATAATGCATACTGTTTCCACGTTTGATTGTATCCTTTTACACCTGTAATTTTAAAAATAAGTTTCTCAAAAGGCCCGAATACTTTATCTAGCTTCTTGCTACCTTGAAAGGCTTTCTCTAAATAAATCCCCGTTGGCTTTGCTACTAAAATAAACAAGAGCATTGTAATAACGACTGCAACCCAAATCATAATGAATGATTCCCCCTAATTAAAACTTTTCTGGATTTAATAATGCGTATACTAAGTACACCGTAATCGCTGCAACAATAACCGATAAGGCAATCATCATGATTGCTTCCCTTCTTTCACAACTTTATCTGACCAACTTGCAAGACTTGCCATCGATGCGACTAACCCAACAAAAATACCGATCATTACAACATCTAACATAACTACCCCTCACTTTTGTTAAATTTTACCATCTAGTTATCAAAAAAAGAACACTAAGCTCTACTTAGTGTTCGAAACGAACAACACAAAGTAAACCTCCTCTCTAAACGCTTACGAGGTTAGCTGTCGGATTCGGGCCTAAAGAGTAGCCCTACTTTCAAAATTGAAAGATTCACCCCAAGTGACAATGCACAAAATTGGTTCCCCCGCTCCATTTCTGGAACTCAGCGATTTTAGGTTTTTTTTGGAAATTTTATGAATGATTTATGAGAGTAAATATACTCCTCTAAATTTAACTTGTAAAGGGGTAAATTACTGAAAATAAGAAAATATCCATCTATTTAAGCGTTTACATTAGTTGTTATTAATATTTTTTCATCTGTTTTCTCGTCTTTCCTTTCTTTTTCACAGAAATGATCTTTTAAATACGAAATAAAAAGAGCGAATTACATGAAGTGCATAGCTTGTTGCACTCAGCATTCGCTCTTTTTTCATTCAACCTTTATTCTCCACGCAAAAAAGCACGCAAATTTCTCCCTCGAATATAAACTTGTGATAATTCCGCATGTAACTGCTCATATTCGGTAATATCCGCCTCTAAATACAAAACATCTTTTGATGGTAATATAATATATGGACCTGGAAAAAGAGGATCGAGCACTACCAATTCGTGAACTCTCTCTACCGATATCGCCCAACGATTCGCTATATCTCCTAGTAACAACACTTTCATCTTCATTTCCCCCACCTTATTCAAAAAATAAAAAAGAAATATTATCACAGTTCGTAAACACTACAAATTTAGCTCCAATTGTTTCATAGAGCCTGGCCGGATAGCGTTTATTCTTTGTAACAACAGTAATAGGCGCTTGAAAAGAAAAACGAATGTGTTCTGTGAAGAAACTAACTATCGGAAGCTCATCCCCTAGTAAAATCACCTTCTTAATACGTGTGCAAATACTAGTAAAATCCTTCTCCTTATTACAGCTATAAGCTGATTCAAACCCATACTCTCTAACTTCAGCCGCTATCTCTTCATTGGCTGTAAAAATAATTAACTCATGCTGAAATGCTACTAGCTCTCTTAAACTCTTTACCTTGTTTTTTTCTCCAACACAAATAAGTGTTAGTTCCATGTACCTCATCCTCCTTAGCATAAAAGAACTCAAACATAGATTGATATTCTCCTATACTAATCAGACCGATGAAGTGATGTATCCATCATGGCACCGTCCTCTCTCAAGACGCTTACGAAGTTAGCTGTCGGATTCGGACTTTGAGAGTAGCCCTACTTTCAACATTGAAAGATTCACCCCTAGTGACGACGCACAAATTGGTTCCTCCGCTCCATACATTTGGACTCAGCGTATTACAAAAAATGTATTCTGGCTGATATATTACTCCTGTATTTGGAAAAAGTAAACACAAAAAAAGCCAGTTAACAAACTGGCTTCTCGTATCTTTATACATGCGTCTTATTCAATTTATATGCAAAATGATTCGTCGGCCCATGACCACTTCCAATATTCAATGGCTCTTCAATTGCTATACTAATAAATCGTTTTGCTTCTTGAACTGCCTCTTCCATCAAGTAGCCTTTCGCAAGTCCTGCTGTAACCGCTGAAGCAAATGTACACCCACTTCCGTGCGTTTGCTTCGAAGGAATTCGTTCACTTCTAAATTCAATAAACTGCTCACCATCAAAGAGTAAATCAATTACTTCATTACCTTGATATTCTGCATGTCCGCCCTTCATAAGCACATATTTAGCCCCTAATTCATGCAATACTTTTGCAGCTTCCTTACTATCTTCTACATTATGAATCTCCATTCCAGTTAACACTTCTGCTTCAGGAACATTCGGTGTGACAACAGTTGCTACTGGCAATAAATATTCTTTTAATGCTTGTACTGCTTCTTGTTGTAATAATGACGCACCGCCTTTAGCAATCATAACAGGATCTAGCACAATATTATTCCAGCCAAATTTCTTAATATGCTCTGCCACAATTTGAATAATTTCACTACTAAATAACATTCCCAGTTTCACAGCATCTGGCGTTAAATCCGTACCAATTGAATTCAGCTGCTCCGTAATCCCTTCTAAAGAAACAGGATATACCCCTTGAACGCCAAGCGTATTTTGAGCAGTAATTGCTGTAATAGCCGTCATTCCATACACACCAAGCTCTTGGAATGTTTTTAAATCCGCCTGAATCCCAGCGCCGCCTCCGCTATCAGACCCTGCAATTGTTAAAGCTTTATTCACTTTCATCCCACTCATCCTTTTCTACCCAAAATAGCGATGATAAATTGTTTTCGCTTCGCTTATATCTTTCGTGCCATGTACAAGTACACGGCCATCTTTAAAAGCAACTAATCTCTTTTCTTCAACCGAAAATGATAATAAATATGGATTTACATTCAAATCATTCACGCGATCATTCAGCAATTTTTTATATTGTTCAAAATCCATTTCCTCTTTATGAGGTGGTCTAATTTGAACTGTATTTCTCCCGCATAACACTGCTGTTTTTGAAGTGTTTTCCTTATTTAAATATGGATATACTGCCTGTTCACCACACGATAGACAATTATGTTTACGAAGCTTTCGCACATTCATACATGAATATTCATTTTTCCATACATCAAATGATACAAGCCCATCTCGAAGCGAGTCATAATCTTCTACTAACAGTTTAAGTGTTTCCGTTACTTGATGAGAAACGACAAGAGACACAGCAGGCGATATAATCCCCGCTGTATCACATGTCGCTCCCCCAAGCGGAATCGATTGTAATAAACAAGATAAACATGGCGTTTTTCCTGGAAGAATAGTATAAGAAAGACCGTAACTCCCTACACATGCCCCATAAACCCATGGAATAGAATATTTTTGCGATATATCATTCACAATGAAACGTGTTTCGAAATTGTCAGTCGCATCGATGATTACATCAACATTTGTAACGAGTTCTTCCAACTCTTCAGCCGTTACATCCTGAACGAGAGCTTCTACTCTTACTTCACTATTAACCTCTTCTAGACGTTTTTTTGCCGCTACAGCCTTCGGAAGATTATTCTCTACATCACTCTCTGCATACAATTGTTGTCTTTGCAAATTACTCCAATCGACATAATCACGGTCAACAATTGTTACTTGACCAACGCCTGCTCTTACAAACATCTCTGCGTTTGCACTACCTAATGCGCCTGCACCGATAATAAGTACATGCTTTGTCCTTATCTTTTGTTGCCCTTCTTCCCCAATTGGAGAAAATAGCTCTTGGCGAGAATATCGATTATTCAACTACGCTCATTCCTTCTAAAGGACTACTTGCTGTTGCACAACGTTTACGTGCAATACGACCTGCTTCAAACCCTAATCGTCCTGCCTCAATACCTAATTTCATTGCATATGCCATTTTAATAGGATCGTTCGCTCCAGATACTGCAGTATTTAATAACACACCATCTGCTCCTAATTCCATTGCAAATGCTGCATCAGCTGGACTACCAATACCAGCGTCAACGATAACTGGTACTGTCGCTTGTTCAATAATGAAACTTAAATTTAATGGATTTACAATACCAAGCCCTGAACCAATCGGTGATGCTCCTGGCATAATCGCGTGTACACCAAGTTCTTGTAATTTACGAGCTAATACAACATCATCAGATGTGTATGGTAGAACGATAAATCCTTCTTCTAGTAACATTTCAGATGCCTTTAACGTTTCTACTGGATCAGGTAATAACGTTCTATCATCACCAATAACTTCTACTTTTATCATGTCACAAAGTCCAGAAGCTTTTGCTAATTTTGCAATACGAACAGCTTCTTCAGCATTTTTTGCTCCTGCTGTATTCGGTAATAACGTATATTTTTTCACATCAAGTTTCTCTAATAAATTAGGCTGCTTCGCATCGAATATATCCATACGACGTACTGCGAATGTTAAAATCTCAGCCTCAGAAACATCAATTGCCTTTTGCTGCACATCAAAATCAGGGAATTTCCCTGTTCCTAATAAAAGTCTAGAATGAAATGAAAATTGTCCAATGTTTAACATAATCAACCGCCTCCTACGAAAGTTACAATCTCAATTTGGTCCCCATCAAAAACAGATGTATCGTTATGATCATCTTTTTGTAAAATATCTTTATTACGTTCTACTACAACAATTCTGTTATCTAACTCTAAATGTGTAAGTAGCCCAGCTACTGTTTTTATACTCTCTGGTACTTCAATTTGGTTACCATTAATTTTTAAATTCAAACTTCCATCCCCTTTCTAAACCGTTTTAGAAAGCAATGAATCTAGCAAGTGATTCTCCTGCTTTCCTTCTATTAAATCAGCCATATACTGACCAGAAACAGGACTTAATAAAATGCCGTTTCGATAATGGCCCGTACAAGCATATAAACCTTTTATTTCTTCATGCTCTCCCATATAAGGAGCTTCATGATTAGACTGCGGTCTTAACCCAGCCCACGTACTTTCCCATTCTGCTTCTTTTAAAGCAGGCAATATTGTGTAGGCACGCTCTAATATGGAAGTAATACTTTCTGGTTGTACAGACTTATTAAACGTATGAGGCTTCATTGTTGCCCCAATTACGTAACGGCCACCACGTTTCGGTGTAATATAAAAACGTTCTTGGAAAATAGGAGCTTTCAAGAGCGGTTTCTTGCTTCTTACTGCAACAACTTCACCCTTCACAGGATACGTGCCCCAATCACTATGGAAATAATGTAGTAATTTCGTACTCCATGAGCCTCCAGCGATAACGACTTTTTCACATGTGATTACACCTTCACTCGTAACAATTCCAGTCACTTTATTATTTTCAATACGAATATCAAACACTTCTGTTTGTTCATATATATCAGCACCGGAAATTGCTGCAGAATGTGCGAATGCTTTCGTAAGCTCTGGTGCAATAACTTGACCATCTTTCGGATAATATACCGCCCCTATAATTGACTCGGAAAGAAACGGCTCTTTTTCCCGTAAATGGTCCCCCGTTAGAAATCGGGAATCTTCACCTGTTTTCTGCTGCCAATCCATAATATGAAGAATTCTTTTCTTCTCATCTTCATTTTGAGCGATGCGATAAATGCCCTTTTCTTCATACCCAATATCGATGCCTGTTTTTTCACGTAAAACTGCTGCAAGTTGTGGAAATATAGCACGGCTTTCTCTAGCAAGCTCAAACAACGGATCATATGCATCCCATTCTGCCTGAACACCGAGCAAACCAGCAGCTGCTTTCGAAGCTTCAGATGCGATTCTTTGCTTCTCTACAATCGCTACTTTATGCCCTCTTTCTGCTAGAAAGTGTGCAACTGAACTACCAATTACACCTCCGCCAATAATCGCTACATCATACTTCTTACACATGTTTTTCCGCCCACTTTCTTATTGATTCCTTATAAGATTTCGCCTTGCTATACGGATTACTACTGCTTATAATCCCGGACATAACAGCAATGCCACTTACACCATTTGCAAGAACATCACCTGTATTTTCAGGGGTAATCCCACCAATTGCAGTTATTGGTATGGATAAACAACTTGCCATATGAGCAATTTCTTCTAATCCTCTCGCTGGCACACCTTTTTTACAATCTGTCGGAAATACATGACCATAAACGAGTGAATCTGCTCCATTTTTAAATGCTACTATCGCTTCATCTAGCGAATGTACTGAATAACCGACATGCAAATAAGAAAACTTTTCTTTTACTAACCTTACATCTGCGCTTCGATATCCTAGCTGAACACGCGGAATATTTAATAGAATAGCAATATCAATTCGATCATTTATCACTATCTTCGATGCTGGAAAGCCTTTCCCCAAAAGACTTTCCACACCTTCATACAATTCCTTCGTACTTTTCTCACGCTCACGAATATGCAAATAATCGATCTCACTCTCAATTTGCATCGCTACATTCACTAACTCTTCGAATGGCATATGGCCATTTGAGATTACATGGAGCTCATTTTTCATATTCATTCGCCTACTTTAAAATATTTTCAAATAATTCATCGGCTGGAATGATTTCTTTCGTCATTCCTGTGTCTTTCAACCATTTATTTTGTTTCTCCCATGACTCTTTTGAATCCGATAAGAATGGCTCATCTTTCGTTTCCATCTTCTCTAATAAAATTTTCATACTTTCTTTTTCAACTTCTGGTACAAGCGGGAAGTTTTCTTTTTCTTGATGATCTAATAAAATATTTAATGCTTCATCGGGTTTTTTCTTCATAAAGTCATACCCTTTTTGTGCCCCACGTAAAAAGGCTTGCAATGCTTCTTTATCTTTTTTCAACGTTTTATCACCCGTTACAAACACAAGCTCATGATAGTTCGGTACACCATAATCTGCTGGATTAAAGTATGCTGGTTCATGACCTTCATGACGCATAACAGGTACTTCATGGTTAATGTATGCCCCTGTTACCGCATCCACTTTTTTCGTAATTAATGCTGGTACTAAATCAAAGCCAACATCGACTACTTTCACTGTATCTGGATTACCACCAGCTTCTTTTACCATCGTTTTTAAATACATCTCACTTAAAGGTGTTCCAGAATATCCAACTGTTTTCCCCTCTAAATCTTTTGGCGATTGAATGCCTGCTGACTTCAGTGATACAACATGATTTAACGGTGAACGTACGACAGCTCCAATTGATTTCACTGGAATTTGTTCATTTGCTTTTGCCATGACAACATCTGGTTGATAATACAAACCAACTGTCACTTTCCCTGCTGCCGCTAGCGTTAATGGATCAGTCGGATTAGAAGGGAATTTAATATTCACCTTGACTCCTTCTTCTTTAAAGTATCCTTTTTCAATTGCCGTATAAATAAAGCTATGTACCGCATTCGGGTACCAATCAAGCATTACTGTTATTTCTTTTTCTGATTTATTCTTATCTGATGCCGAGTTACTCGAACATCCTGCAATCATTGCAACTAATAATGTAAACACAAAGATGCGTTTTAATAATTTCATGAATGTTTCCTCCAACTAATAAATTTCTTTTCTAATATCGAAACAAGTATGACGAAGAAAATAGCTAATAATGATAACAATACAATTGGTGCAAATACACCAGCTCCGTCTAACTGCGTCATCATTCTTTTACTGAAATATCCAAGCCCAGCTTGTGCACCGAGCCATTCACCAATCGCTGCCCCAATAACGCTAAGTGGTATCGCAATTTTTAACGCTGAAAAAAAATAAGGAAGAGCAGATGGCAACTTTAGCTTTAGAAAAACATCTTTTTTCGTTGCACCATATGTAACTAATAGCTCCTCCCATTCTTTTTTCGTACTGCGCAGTCCATCATACGTATTGACCGCAATTGGGAAAAACGTAATTAAAACGGTAACAACAACCTTACTCCAGATGGTATATCCAAACCATAAAACGAAGAGCGGTGCAAGCGCAGTGATCGGGATTGTTTGTGAAGCAACTAATAACGGATAAAATGCTCTTTCCATCCACGTACTCGCATTCATTAACATTGCTAGCCCTACGCCCAGTACGATAGAAATAACAACGCCTATTAAAACGACGTATAACGTTGCAGGTAAATGAACCGTAAATAATATATCTTTCAGCGCCCATATCTTCATTACAATTGCAGAAGGTGATGGCAAAATGTACATCTCATCTACAATTCTTGCTCCTACTTCCCACAGAGCAAGTAAAATTCCACTTAATATAAGGGCAGGTAATAACTCCTTCAAGCGATTCATCATACGAGTACCTGCCTTTGTAACATACTAAGGAGCTCTTCTTTAAGCGCTAACACTTCAGGCTTATATAAATCTTTTCTTGTTCGGTTACGATCAAGCGGCACAATTCGCTCAGTTAAAGTTGCTATCGGTTGATTTTCTACAACCAAAATTCGATTAGAAAGAAACAATGCTTCTTCAACATCATGAGTGATAAATAAAATTGTTTTTTCCCACTCTTTCCATTGTTCAAACAACCATTCTTGCAAAGATGCCTTCGTTAAAGCGTCCAATGCGCTAAACGGTTCATCTAACAATAATATCTCCCCTCCTGTTAATAAAGTTCGGATAAAAGATACGCGTTGCCTCATACCACCAGATAAATCTTTCGGATATTTTTTCTCGTACCCTTGTAAACCAAATTTATGTAACAGTTCTTTCGCTTTTACTTGCGCTTCTTTCTTCTGCACACCTTGGCACTCTAGCGGCAGGGCCGCATTCTCAATAATCGTCCTCCACGGCAAGAGCATATCTTTTTGGGGCATATACCCTACAGGATGACTCTTTGTTTTTGTCAGCTCTATCTGTCCAGTACTTGCCTCTTCTAAGCCTGTAATAAGACGAAATAAAGTACTTTTCCCGCATCCACTCGGCCCGATAATACTTACAAACTCTTTATCTTGTATAGAAGCATTTAATTCATTGATGATTGGTTTCTCATCATAATGAAAGGTAACATTATGAAACTGTAGTATGTTCTTGCTCCTCAAAACCCCACATCTCCTTACGATAAGCCATATCCCAGAATAAATATTCAAATCGGCTGGAATATAAGAAAATCTCCTCTAATCGGTCTAGCTCTTTCTCTGACTTTCCAACTGCCATTTCATTTAATAAATCTATTAACCAAATACAAAGGTTACCGTATTCTTCAGAACTATATCCTTGAATCCACTCTCCAAAGAACTCATGATCTCTTGCTCCAGGAATATCATTTAAACGCTTTCCGATCTCCCAATAGCTCCACATACATGGAAGTAAAGCTGATATTAATTCTGCAAGTGTGCCATTTTGAGATACAGACATCATGTAATTTGTATAGGCTAAATTTTTAGCAGATGGTTTCGCAGATTCTATCTCCTCTACAGTAATGCCAAGTTTGTTTGCATACTGTTTATGGATCGTCATTTCTCCATTTAAAATCCCATCAATTTGCTCTGCAAATTTTGCCATAACTTGTGGATTCGTTGCCTTTACAACCCCAATTGCATATAGCTTTGCATAATCTAACAAATATAAATAATCTTGAATAATATAGTACTGGAATTTGTCTTTTTCCAACGTACCATCCCCCATACCTACTACAAACGGATGATTATGACTTTTCTCCCAAACAGGCTGCACCGTATCAAATAATCTTTCACAAAATTTCATTAATAATTCCCCTTCCTATATATCTATTTATCTCAATAAAAAAACCACTTCTGTATATAAGAAGTGGTTACAGCAAATAAAATTATAATTTATTCGTTGTTCCACTTCCCTTCGCTAGTATTATCTAGATCAGGTGTTGTAAGGGTTAAGGATTATTCCTCTCTCAGCACGAAAAGCACCCCTAGTGGTGTTAATATGAAATTTTCAAATAAAAAAGCCCCGTTTCTATACGCAAAGAAACGGGGACTCATTGTTAATGTCCGAATTGCTTCCCTACGCTAGCATAATCTAGATCAGGTAATAAAAAGGATCAAAGGCTTATGGCCCTACTCTCAGCTGGCAACACCAGCCCTCCTAGCAAACTATAAAATTATCACTGTCAGTATAACATCGCCATAAGACATCATCAACTGTTTTAATTTTCTTAATTGCGAATTAAATATTAACGTGTTAAACAAATATAAATGCGACCTCACAAATGATATATACAATATTTATATACGAATCTCTCTTCTGACATTATTTTTATTGATTTCATATTACATTTATGTGAATACGACCAATATATTATATCTTTATACTATAATAAAATTACAACTATACAACTAGAGGAGGTCTTTATTACATGAATATGAAAGCCACAGCTTTAACAGCAACTACTATCGCAATTGCTTCTTTACTTCCTTCTATGGGAGAATCCGATATACAAACAGCGGCTGCTAAGCAACCATCTACAGTAAAAACTGGATATGTAAAAATTGACAACGTTGCACTACATCAAAATAGCCATACAGACAGTGCAATAGTTGATACCATTCGATTTAATAGCCCGGTTACTATTCTTGAAACAGTTCAAGATTGGTATAAAGTATCTGTTAACAACAAAACAGGCTATATGAAAAAAGATGCAATTCTATTCAAAAAAAATGTTCAACCAAAGTCTCAATATATCGTAAATGCAAACGCATTAAACGTTCGTTCTGAACCTAATACAGAGTCTTCTATTCTAGATATATTACCAAATGGTCAATTCATTACCATTCAAGGTGAACAAGGAGATTGGTACAAAATATTACATAACGGTCAAATTGGTTACGTACAAAAAACATTTGTATCTAATGGATCCACACCTCTAGTAAAAGGTGTAACAGTACAAGGTTCTCCTTCTTATACTGTTGCAACACCAAAATTAAATGTACGTAGCAATGCTAGCACAAGTGGCACTCTACTTGGCTCATTACAAAATGGTACACAAGTACAAGTAGTAGAAACGGTAGGTACTTGGTATAAAATTCGTTTTGGCACAGGATACGGATATGTAGCAAAACACTATGTAGTGCAAAATCAAAATCAAGCACAAGCTAAAACAGCTCAACCTGCATCAATTCCAGCAGTTTTCAAATTCCCTACTCAAGGGAAAATCAGCTCCACTTTTGATATGCGCTGGGAGCAAATGCATTATGGTATAGATATAGCAGCACAAGGAAATGTCTCTATTCAAGCTGCTGCTGCAGGTAAGGTTGTGAAATCTTATTATTCGGCTAGCTACGGCAATGTCGTGTTCATCGCCCATCAAATAAATGGGAAATTATATACAACAGTTTATGCTCATATGAAGGATCGCACTGTACAAGCTGGTGATCAAGTACAAACTGGACAATTAGTAGGTCATATGGGAAACACAGGTCATTCATACGGGCAACATCTCCATTTTGAATTACATAATGGGGAATGGAATTTTGAAAAAACAAATGCAGTAAACCCACTGCCATATTTAGTTAGGTAAATTATATGCCACGCAATATACCTCTCTTTATTGAATACCTGGCCTTTTTAGGTTTAATCTGTTGTTTAATCATTTATAATACGAACACTGTATTTTTATCTATTATTATTGCTTTTGTTGCTTTAGAAATCATTATGGAAGCATTACAAATGCGGCTAAAACAAAAAATTGCCCATATTTATAATGTAATTTTTCTTTTAAGTGCTCTTATAACAAATATAATTAGTAATGGTTTTTATTTATCTACCGTACTTCCTGTATTCTTTATAGGTGTTTTATTATTCATAGCTAGATACGTTCATGTTCCTAATAACCAAAAACATGAACAAGAAGCTTAGAAAGAGGAGACACTGTGTACCAATCTTTCAAAGATAATCCAATGAAATATATATTGAATTTATATGAAAAAATGAATACTTTTTTTGGTATACAAGGAAGTTATACTGCACAATTTCTCCTTTATGGAATGTTATTTCTTATCTTAGTTACTTTCTCCTTGCTTTACTAACAAAAAAAGGATCTCACATAAACTTGAGATCCTTTTTAATTTATATTAATTTTTAATATGTAAAATACGGTTTATCCACAAGCATATTTTTCATAAATGAAACTAAGATTATATTTTTTCTCTAAGCTCATTCTTTGTTCATCGTCGCACCAATAGAAAAGAATATCATGAATCGTTGCATAACGCTTATTTTTAAGAAATAGTTTAAAGAATGATGGTAAACAATCATGTAATTGTATAAATATATAATTGCGTAGTATTTCTTCTTTGTATTCAATTCCCTTACAAATATACAGTAATTCTTCACAATAATATGCATGCTGTGGAACTTGGATCATTTCGAAAAATGGTACATAGGATAGTAGCTTTCCAATAAAATGACCATACCGATCCATTACCCCTATCGTCATATGCTCCATCATTTCTTTCATCACATATAAATAATCATCTACATGAGTTGTCTTTAAAGGGTCTAATCGATCGGAAATTTGTGAAAGTACAGCTCTTTGACAAGCTAAAACTGCTTGACTAGGTCCATAATATGATAGGAAGTCTGTACACTTACGATACTTTCGTAATAAGTCATGTGTGTATAAATCATATACAAAAGTATTACAATACATTGCCAGACTCATCATATCACTATTTAATTGCTCTTTTGACAGTGTTTTAGCTCGCTTACACATATAAAAGAATGTAAATTCCAATACTTCTTTATGAGATAATAGATGTTTGCAATCTGTTATACATTTCTCACTAAATTTAACTCGCTCCCAAATTTCTACATCCTCAGCTGTTAATTCACCAATACGATATTTAATAATTAAATAGTTTAAAGCAACTGCTTTCGTCAAAAGATCCCATGTTTCATACTCCAATGAAGTTCGGACAAATTCATCTAGCCCTTGGGTTATCATAAAAGCATTTGCCTCTTCATACCAACCAATCTCTTGACATAAACGAAGAATACGTACTAGAGTTGGAATTTCATCTTTATGAAACTGCGGTAAATTCTTTACTTTATTCATGCCATATACGATAAATGCCGCTAAATTTTCTTCTTTATAAAATTCTTTTTCTTTCCATACTAATATAGTTCGCTCTTTCCTTTCACCTTTTGGATGACAAGGTACAAGCAAAGAAAATAACTCAGCGAAATTATTTGGTTCTATATATGTATCTGTAACCAAATTCCAATTTGGATCGCCCTGTACAGCCCTCATATAATTCCCCTTCCCTTTTTATCCCGCTATTTGCGGGCAGTAAGACTCCCACCTCAAAATTCTGCGAATGCGAGGAAGTTAGGTGGGAGATAAAACTGCCCATAAAAGCCCGATTGGTTCAACTAATAATTATTGGGGGATGGACACCCCCCAATAATTAAAGTTTCACTTTATCTACGTAGGAAATATTAATTCATTATTACATCATTAACAACGAATATTGTTATATTCAAAATCTATAATAACACTTATATCTCTCAGTATATCATTTTTTCTCTTATTAAAAATTAGGAATGACAAATTTAAAAAAACTGTCAAAAATATTGACTCTATACTTATTATATAATGTCTCAGATACATCACGCTAACATATTAGTTTAATCCGTATATACTAGAATAATGTATCTGATCTTTATACATAATTTATTCCATATGCTCTGAGATTTCACTTAAAGCAAACCCTGCTTGATCATCTGCTGATTTTCTTATAGCTAAATCACCTAGTGCTAGCATCCCAACAAGTTGACCGCTCTCAACAACCGGTAACCGTCTAATTTGATATTGTGCCATTAATTCTGTAGCTTTTTCAATAGAATCGTCCGGAGAAACTGAAACAATGTTTGTTGTCATTACATTTGTAATTTGATTAGATCCAGGATGTTTTTCAGCAATCCCACGAACAACTAAGTCTCGATCAGTAACAAGCCCAACAACTTGTTTATTTTCAATAACAGGAATCAATCCAACCGATTCTTCCTTCATTTTTACAGCTGCCTCATATACATTGTCTAATGGTGTACAATGTACGATATGAGTACTCATAAGTTCTCTAACTTGCGTCATTTTTCATCTCCTCCTTTTAATACATACCATAGCTTTTCCTAAATCCCTTTATTTATTTCAGGAAAATAAGGTGATAAAAAGAGGCTTATACATAATAAAAAAGAGTCAGCAATATGCTGACTCTTTTTTTATGACCCGTACGGGATTCGAACCCGTGTTACCGCCGTGAAAGGGCGGTGTCTTAACCACTTGACCAACGGGCCATGGCTCCGCAGGTAGGACTCGAACCTACGACCGATCGGTTAACAGCCGATAGCTCTACCACTGAGCTACTGCGGAATATATATGGTGGGCCTAAATGGACTCGAACCATCGACCTCACGCTTATCAGGCGTGCGCTCTAACCAGCTGAGCTATAGGCCCATATACTTTACAGGGGCAGTAGGAATTGAACCCACACTGGAGGTTTTGGAGACCTCAGTTCTACCTTTAAACTATGCCCCTAAATGGTGCCGGCTAGAGGACTTGAACCCCCAACCTACTGATTACAAGTCAGTTGCTCTACCAATTGAGCTAAGCCGGCATAAAAAAAAAACAAAAAAATGGTGGCTCGGGACGGAATCGAACCGCCGACACGAGGATTTTCAGTCCTCTGCTCTACCGACTGAGCTACCGAGCCAACATAAAATGGCGGTCCCGACCGGGGTCGAACCGGCGATCTCCTGCGTGACAGGCAGGCATGTTAACCACTACACCACGGGACCATTGGTTGCGGGGACAGGATTTGAACCTGCGACCTTCGGATTATGAGCCCGACGAGCTACCGTACTGCTCCACCCCGCGACGATATTATGTTTTAAAAATAAATGGAGGAGGTAGAGGGATTCGAACCCCCGCGCGACTCTCGCCGCCTGTCGGTTTTCAAGACCGATCCCTTCAGCCGAACTTGGGTATACCTCCATGAAGGAAAAATTAATATCTTATTCATTTTTATATGTAACTAAACCACTTTTTAAAAAAATGGAGGAGGTAGAGGGATTCGAACCCCCGCGCGACTCTCGCCGCCTGTCGGTTTTCAAGACCGATCCCTTCAGCCGAACTTGGGTATACCTCCGACATATAAAAAATAAAGTGGAGCCTAGCGGGATCGAACCGCTGACCTCCTGCGTGCAAGGCAGGCGCTCTCCCAGCTGAGCTAAGGCCCCATGTTTTTGGGAAAATCGGGAAGACAGGATTTGAACCTGCGACCCCCTGGTCCCAAACCAGGTGCTCTACCAAGCTGAGCCACTTCCCGTTAATAAAAGCGCGCCCGAGAGGAGTCGAACCCCTAACCTCTTGATCCGTAGTCAAACGCTCTATCCAATTGAGCTACGGGCGCATATGGTGCCGAGGGCGGGGGTCGAACCCGCACGGTGGTCACCCACCGCAGGATTTTAAGTCCTGTGCGTCTGCCTGTTCCGCCACCCCGGCATGTCATACTGAAAATTGGAGCGGAAGACGGGATTCGAACCCGCGACCCCAACCTTGGCAAGGTTGTATTCTACCACTGAACTACTTCCGCAAGACATGTTTGAGTTATTTTATTAAAAGTGCGGGTGAAGGGAGTCGAACCCCCACGCCAAAGGCGCTAGATCCTAAGTCTAGTGCGTCTGCCAATTCCGCCACACCCGCATATTTCATTAAAATGGTGAGCCATGAAGGATTCGAACCTTCGACCCTCTGATTAAAAGTCAGATGCTCTACCAACTGAGCTAATGGCTCTTGCAATAAAAACTGGTGCCGACTAGAGGACTTGAACCCCCAACCTACTGATTACAAGTCAGTTGCTCTACCAATTGAGCTAAGTCGGCTAAATGGTGGAGGATGACGGGATCGAACCGCCGACCCCCTGCTTGTAAGGCAGGTGCTCTCCCAGCTGAGCTAATCCTCCGAATTGCCTGGCAACGTCCTACTCTCACAGGGACAAGGTCCCAACTACCATCGGCGCTAGAGAGCTTAACTTCCGTGTTCGGTATGGGAACGGGTGTGACCTCTCTGCCATCATTACCAGACTGTATTCATTTAAGACAAGAATTATCATAACTTATTCGACATTTAAAGTCAACAAGTTTTTTATATTCTTTCAAAACTAGATAACATTAGCTTCATATTATATGGTTAAGTCCTCGATCTATTAGTATTCGTCAGCTCCACATGTCACCATGCTTCCACCTCGAACCTATCAACCTGATCATCTTTCAGGGATCTTACTAGCTTACGCTATGGGAAATCTCATCTTGAGGGGGGCTTCATGCTTAGATGCTTTCAGCACTTATCCCTTCCGCACATAGCTACCCAGCTATGCCCTTGGCAGAACAACTGGTACACCAGCGGTGCGTCCATCCCGGTCCTCTCGTACTAAGGACAGCTCCTCTCAAATTTCCTGCGCCCACGACGGATAGGGACCGAACTGTCTCACGACGTTCTGAACCCAGCTCGCGTACCGCTTTAATGGGCGAACAGCCCAACCCTTGGGACCGACTACAGCCCCAGGATGCGATGAGCCGACATCGAGGTGCCAAACCTCCCCGTCGATGTGGACTCTTGGGGGAGATAAGCCTGTTATCCCCGGGGTAGCTTTTATCCGTTGAGCGATGGCCCTTCCATGCGGAACCACCGGATCACTAAGCCCGACTTTCGTCCCTGCTCGACTTGTAGGTCTCGCAGTCAAGCTCCCTTATGCCTTTGCACTCTACGAATGATTTCCAACCATTCTGAGGGAACCTTTGGGCGCCTCCGTTACACTTTAGGAGGCGACCGCCCCAGTCAAACTGCCCACCTGACACTGTCTCCCGGGTCGATAAGACCCGTAGGTTAGAATTTCAATACAGTCAGGGCGGTATCCCACCAGCGCCTCCACCGAAGCTAGCGCTCCGGTTTCAATGGCTCCCGCCTATCCTGTACAAACTGTACCAAAATTCAATATCAGGCTACAGTAAAGCTCCACGGGGTCTTTCCGTCCTGTCGCGGGTAACCTGCATCTTCACAGGTACTATAATTTCACCGAGTCTCTGGTTGAGACAGTGCCCAAATCGTTACACCTTTCGTGCGGGTCGGAACTTACCCGACAAGGAATTTCGCTACCTTAGGACCGTTATAGTTACGGCCGCCGTTTACTGGGGCTTCAGTTCAGAGCTTCGCTTACGCTAACCCCTCTCCTTAACCTTCCAGCACCGGGCAGGTGTCAGCCCCTATACTTCGCCTTACGGCTTCGCAGAGACCTGTGTTTTTGCTAAACAGTCGCTTGGGCCTATTCACTGCGGCTTTCCGTTAAGAAAGCACCCCTTCTCCCGAAGTTACGGGGTCATTTTGCCGAGTTCCTTAACCAGAGTTCTCTCGCACACCTTAGGATTCTCTCCTCGCCTACCTGTGTCGGTTTGCGGTACAGGCACCTTTTATCTCGCTAGAAGCTTTTCTTGGCAGCGGGGAATCAAAGACTTCGCTCCATAAGGAGCTTCCCCATCACAGCTCAGCCTTCACGATAAGCGGATTTGCCTACTTATCAGCCTAACTGCTTGGACGTGCACAACCAATCGCACGCTTCTTCTATCCTTCTGCGTCCCTCCATTGCTCAAACGATAAAGAGGTGGTACAGGAATATCAACCTGTTGTCCATCGCCTACGCCTGTCGGCCTCGGCTTAGGTCCTGACTAACCCTGAGCGGACGAGCCTTCCTCAGGAAACCTTAGGCATTCGGTGGACGGGATTCTCACCCGTCTTTCGCTACTCATACCGGCATTCTCACTTCTAAGCGCTCCACCAGTCCTTCCGGTCTGACTTCACTGCACTTAGAACGCTCCCCTACCACTGATACCATTGGTATCAATTCGCAGCTTCGGTGGTGTATTTAGCCCCGGTACATTTTCGGCGCAGAGTCACTCGACTAGTGAGCTATTACGCACTCTTTAAATGGTGGCTGCTTCTGAGCCAACATCCTAGTTGTCTAAGCAACTCCACATCCTTTTCCACTTAATACACACTTTGGGACCTTAGCTGGCGATCTGGGCTGTTTCCCTCTTGACTACGGATCTTATCACTCGCAGTCTGACTCCTAAGGATAAGTCATTGGCATTCGGAGTTTGACTGAATTCGGTAATCCGATGAGGACCCCTAGTTCAATCAGTGCTCTACCTCCAAGACTCTTACACTTAAGGCTAGCCCTAAAGCTATTTCGGGGAGAACCAGCTATCTCCAGGTTCGATTGGAATTTCTCCGCTACCCACACCTCATCCCCGCACTTTTCAACGTGCGTGGGTTCGGGCCTCCATTCAGTGTTACCTGAACTTCACCCTGGACATGGGTAGATCACCTGGTTTCGGGTCTACGACCACGTACTAAACGCCCTATTCAGACTCGCTTTCGCTGCGGCTCCGCCTCTTCAGCTTAACCTCGCACGGGATCGTAACTCGCCGGTTCATTCTACAAAAGGCACGCCATCACCCATTAACGGGCTCTGACTATTTGTAGGCACACGGTTTCAGGATCTCTTTCACTCCCCTTCCGGGGTGCTTTTCACCTTTCCCTCACGGTACTGGTTCACTATCGATCACTAGGGAGTATTTAGCCTTGGGAGATGGTCCTCCCAGATTCCGACGGAATTTCACGTGTTCCGCCGTACTCAGGATACATTCAAGAGAGAACGAAGTTTCGACTACGGGGTTATTACCCTCTGTGACGGACCTTTCCAGGTCGCTTCGTCTACCTCGTTCCTTTGTAACTCCGTATAGAATGTCCTACAACCCCAAGAGGCAAGCCTCTTGGTTTGGGCTAGATTCCGTTTCGCTCGCCGCTACTCAGGAAATCGCATTTGCTTTCTCTTCCTCCAGGTACTTAGATGTTTCAGTTCCCTGGGTCTGTCTTCCATACCCTATGTATTCAGGTAAGGATACCATACCATTACGTATAGTGGGTTTCCCCATTCGGAAATCTTCGGATCAAAGCTTACTTACAGCTCCCCGAAGCATATCGGCGTTAGTCCCGTCCTTCATCGACTCCTAGTGTCAAGGCATCCACCGTGCGCCCTTTCTAACTTAACCAAACTAAAATTAAAAAAATATGAGCTACACTGTTATCTAGTTTTCAAAGAACATACATTTAAACTTGAGAGATAGTTCTCTCAAAACTGAACGAAACAAAACAAGTCAACGTTTATTGATGAACTGCGTTCATCAATTCTCCATAGAAAGGAGGTGATCCAGCCGCACCTTCCGATACGGCTACCTTGTTACGACTTCACCCCAATCATCTGTCCCACCTTAGGCGGCTGGCTCCATAAAGGTTACCCCACCGACTTCGGGTGTTACAAACTCTCGTGGTGTGACGGGCGGTGTGTACAAGGCCCGGGAACGTATTCACCGCGGCATGCTGATCCGCGATTACTAGCGATTCCAGCTTCATGTAGGCGAGTTGCAGCCTACAATCCGAACTGAGAACGGTTTTATGAGATTAGCTCCACCTCGCGGTCTTGCAGCTCTTTGTACCGTCCATTGTAGCACGTGTGTAGCCCAGGTCATAAGGGGCATGATGATTTGACGTCATCCCCACCTTCCTCCGGTTTGTCACCGGCAGTCACCTTAGAGTGCCCAACTTAATGATGGCAACTAAGATCAAGGGTTGCGCTCGTTGCGGGACTTAACCCAACATCTCACGACACGAGCTGACGACAACCATGCACCACCTGTCACTCTGCTCCCGAAGGAGAAGCTCTATCTCTAGAGTTTTCAGAGGATGTCAAGACCTGGTAAGGTTCTTCGCGTTGCTTCGAATTAAACCACATGCTCCACCGCTTGTGCGGGCCCCCGTCAATTCCTTTGAGTTTCAGCCTTGCGGCCGTACTCCCCAGGCGGAGTGCTTAATGCGTTAACTTCAGCACTAAAGGGCGGAAACCCTCTAACACTTAGCACTCATCGTTTACGGCGTGGACTACCAGGGTATCTAATCCTGTTTGCTCCCCACGCTTTCGCGCCTCAGTGTCAGTTACAGACCAGAAAGTCGCCTTCGCCACTGGTGTTCCTCCATATCTCTACGCATTTCACCGCTACACATGGAATTCCACTTTCCTCTTCTGCACTCAAGTCTCCCAGTTTCCAATGACCCTCCACGGTTGAGCCGTGGGCTTTCACATCAGACTTAAGAAACCACCTGCGCGCGCTTTACGCCCAATAATTCCGGATAACGCTTGCCACCTACGTATTACCGCGGCTGCTGGCACGTAGTTAGCCGTGGCTTTCTGGTTAGGTACCGTCAAGGTGCCAGCTTATTCAACTAGCACTTGTTCTTCCCTAACAACAGAGTTTTACGACCCGAAAGCCTTCATCACTCACGCGGCGTTGCTCCGTCAGACTTTCGTCCATTGCGGAAGATTCCCTACTGCTGCCTCCCGTAGGAGTCTGGGCCGTGTCTCAGTCCCAGTGTGGCCGATCACCCTCTCAGGTCGGCTACGCATCGTCGCCTTGGTGAGCCGTTACCTCACCAACTAGCTAATGCGACGCGGGTCCATCCATAAGTGACAGCCGAAGCCGCCTTTCAATTTCGAACTATGCAGTTCAAAATATTATCCGGTATTAGCCCCGGTTTCCCGGAGTTATCCCAGTCTTATGGGTAGGTTACCCACGTGTTACTCACCCGTCCGCCGCTAACTTCATAAGAGCAAGCTCTTAATCCATTCGCTCGACTTGCATGTATTAGGCACGCCGCCAGCGTTCATCCTGAGCCAGGATCAAACTCTCCAATAAAGTTAGTTTGTCTAGCATCTAAAAATAAAAATTGACGTTCACGTTGTTTGTTTCGTTCAGTTTTCAAAGAACTTGTCTGCCGCTTCAAAAGCGACTTCATCATATTAACATCTTCATTTTTCGATGTCAACTATGTTTTTGAATTTCTTTTTTGTCGTTTTCTGCGTTTCCGCATCAGCGACGTTTATTAATATACCATCATGGTTTTTAAATAACAAGTATTTTTTATAAAAAAATACAAAAAGTTATCTATCCTACTTTCTTCTATAGAAAGAACCCTTATCCTTTCTACTAAAAACATTCATTTTGATTGTATACAAGTTACTATACACTATCATCAACCAGGCAGTATTTCACAATAACTTCCTAACCTATAGTCTTCTCCTTTTTTAATTTTATAATTACTATAGTTCTGCTTAAGAAGGACAAATAATCATTTAAATGTAGAGTAACAAAAAACGAGGCCACTATACTAGAACAAAACTTTAATTCCTGATTTTTCTCTCCAATCAGGAATTTTACTTCCACAAATAACAAACTTCCCCTCGAAATATTAAATTAAGATTATTGTTAGAATTTTTTTACATTTAATTAATGAAAGATATCCAATTTTTGTTATATAGTAAGAAAGTGCCCACAAAACTATAAATAAACTAATGGAGGAATTATTTTATGGATAGGTTAACAAAATTTTCATTAAAAAACCGAGCCGCTATTATTATCATGGTTTTTCTCATTTCCATACTCGGTGTTTATTCCGGCTCTAAATTACCTATGGAATTTTTACCAAGCATCGATAACCCTGCAATAACTGTTACGACATTATCTCAAGGGCTCGATGCTGAAACGATGACCAAGGACGTAACTGATCCCCTTGAAAAACAATTTCGTAATTTAGAACATATCGATGGCATCACTTCTTCCACACATGAAGGATTATCACGCATCGACATTGCATATACATCCAAGGCAAATATGAAAGACGCGGCACGCGAAGTCGAAAAAACAATTAATACGATTAAATTACCTAAAGATGTAACTAAACCTGTTGTTAGTCAATTAAACACTTCTATGATTCCACTCGCTCAAATTACCATCCAGAAGCAAAACGGATTTTCAAAAGCTGACGAAAAACAAATTGAGAAAGAAATCGTACCACAACTCGAAAGCATTGATGGTGTTGCCAATGTTATGTTTTTCGGAAAATCAACTTCCGAATTATCCATCGTACTTGATCCTAACCAACTAAAAGATAAAAATGTAACATCACAGCAAGTATTAACAGTTTTACAAGGAAAAGAAACTTCCACTCCAGCCGGAGCAATTACCGTTAATAAGGCAGAATACAATCTTCGTGTCATCGGGGATATAAAAAATGTAAATGACATAAAAAATATCACCGTTACACCTCAAGTAAAATTACAAGATGTTGCTCAAATTGAATTAAAACAACATTACGATACAATCTCGCACATAAACGGGGAAGAAGGAACAGGATTAATCATCATGAAAGAGCCGAGTAAAAATGCGGTTGCAATCGGAAAAGAGATTGATAAAAAGATTAAAGATATAAGCAAGCAATATAAAGATCAATTCTCTATTAAACTTTTAGCTTCAACTCATGAGCAAGTTGAAAATGCTGTTACTAGTATGGGAAAAGAAGTAATCCTTGGGGCAATTGCTGCAACTCTCATTATCTTAATCTTTTTACGCAACTTCCGAACAACACTCATCGCTGTCGTTAGTATTCCATTATCTATTTTATTAACACTATTTTTACTCCATCAATCTAACATCACACTTAACATTCTAACTCTTGGTGGCTTAGCCGTTGCAGTTGGACGTCTCGTCGATGATAGTATCGTTGTCATCGAGAATATTTTCCGTCGTTTACAAAAAGAATCTTTCTCTAAAGATATTATTCTCGATGCAACAAAAGAGGTCGCCGTCGCAATTACCTCTTCTACTTTAACGACAGTCGCCGTTTTTTTACCTATCGGTCTCGTATCGGGAGTAATCGGAAAACTAATGTTACCTATGGTGTTAGCAGTTGTGTATTCTATACTTTCTTCCTTAATTGTGGCATTAACGGTCGTTCCACTTATGGCTTTTTTACTGCTCAAAAAAACAAAACGTCGCAATTCACATTCTTCACCGCGATATGTCGCTACATTAAAGTGGGCTCTTTCTCATAAGTTTATCATTCTACTCACTTCTTTTTTATTATTTGCAGGATCAATTGCAGCCTACATACTACTTCCGAAAGCTAACATAAAGTCTGAGGACGATACAATGCTTTCCGTTAACATGACATTTCCAGGTGATTATGATTCTGAAGCTAAAAAACAAAAAGCCTTTGATTTCGAAAAGAAACTCCTCTCTAATTCTGATGTAACAGATGTTATTTTGCGAATGGGATCTAGCGCAGAAGATGCACAATGGGGACAGACAACTCAAAACAATCTTGCAACTATATTTGTAGTCTTTAAAAAAGGATCTAATATCGACCAATATATTAAAGAATTAAAAAAGGATCATAATACTTTTGAACCAGCTGAACTTGATTATATAAAAACGAGTTACTCTGACTCTGGAGGCGGAAACAACTTACAATTTAACGTAACCGCTACTAACGAAACAAATTTAAAAAAGGCCGCTAACATCGTCGAAACAAAACTAAAAGGTATGGACGATCTCTCTAAAGTAAAAACAAATATGGAAGACTCTAAAAAAGAATGGCAAATTCATATCGATCAAACAAAAGCGGAACTACATGGTTTAACACCAGAATTAGTAGCACAACAAGTATCATTCCTTATGAAGAAATCTCCTCTTGGGGAAATCTCAATCAATAATGAAAAAACAACTATTATGATAGAACATAAAAAGGCATCCATTAACAAACAAGAAGATATTTTAAATACAAACATACTATCACCTATTAACGGACCAATTCCTTTAAAAGACATTGCAACTATTTCAGAAAAACAACTTCAAACGGAAATCTTCCATAAAGATGGGAAAGAAACGATTCAAATTACCGCAGAAGCTTCAAGTGAAGATTTAAGCAAAGTAAGCGCAGAAGTAAACAAGGCGATAGCCGACTTAGATTTACCTAACGGAGCAAAAGTAAATATCGCAGGTGCTACTGAATCTATGCAAGAGAACTTCACAGATTTATTCAAAATTATGGGGATTGCAATCGGGATTGTATATTTAATTATGGTTATCACATTCGGGCAAGCACGTGCTCCTTTCGCGATTTTATTCTCTTTACCATTAGCTGCTGTCGGCGGTATTTTAGGATTAATCATTTCAAGAACACCTGTTGACGTAAATTCATTAATCGGCGCATTAATGTTAATCGGGATTGTCGTTACAAATGCTATTGTATTAATAGAAAGAGTGCAACAAAATCGGGAAAACGGTATGGAAACTAGAGAAGCCTTACTAGAAGCAGGATCTACTAGATTACGCCCAATTATTATGACAGCTATAACAACAATCGTCGCTATGCTACCACTCCTCTTCGGGCAATCTCAAGCAGGAAGTATGGTATCGAAAAGTCTGGCCGTCGTTGTAATCGGTGGTTTGGCAGTCTCAACCGTTCTTACATTAGTAGTCGTTCCCGTTATGTATGAACTATTAGATAAAATCGGGAGAAAAAGACGCTCCCGCAGAAAAATAAGCACTTCTACAGAAACACCTGATATTTAAACCAAAAGGCGTTATCTTCAATTATGAAGATAACGCCTTTTTTATCCCTCTATCTATCCATAATATAATCCATCACTTTTTTACCATACTTCTCTAGCGGCTCTCCAGAATCCACAATAAGATATTCACCATGTAAAGGCCTTTTACTGCCAGCCAGACATTTTTTAAATGCTACCTCTGATTCTACTTTTGTAATTTGACTTATCTTACGTTCACGCGTTTGTAACCTACGATTAATTTCTTCTATATTATTAAGATAACATTCAATATATTTATATGTAGCACCATGTTTCTGACATAAATCTATTCCTTTTTTAACCATCCCTTCATAGAGACATGGACTATCTAATATCACACTGTGCTCTTGCTCCAACAAAAAATCGATCAGTTTCCACTCAATATCATAGGAGACTCCCCCAACAACTGTCGATTCACTCCCTCTTACCGTTAATGATTTTAATAAATGTCCGTAAAAAACTCCCTGTTTATAAACAGAGAGTTCTTTTACGGACATTTATGCCGCTTTTACCTTCTTCGTCGTTTTACGACTTTTTTTCGCTCCTGTAAAACGCTTGTGTAATACAGATGCTACGAAACGAGAAATGATATTAAAGAGTAATACCATAATAATTAATACAGCTGCAGATTTTGTTGCAATTAACTTCGCATCCGGGATAATCCCTTCAGAGTTTAATTTCCAAATGTGAACAGCTAACGTTTCAGCTGGTCTAAATGGATTTAAAGGATGCGAGGGGCTCGAGAAGTCCGCTGCTGAATTTAAAATAGGTGATGTTAAACCCGCTGTATAAATTAACGCCGCAGCTTCACCGAATATACGGCCTGCCGCTAAAATAATACCTGTAATGATTTGTGGTAACGAAGACGGGATAATGATGCGGGCAATTGTTTGCCATTTCGTTGCACCTAGTCCAAGACTCGCCTCTTTTACATTATGAGGAACTTCAGAAATCGCATTTTCACAAACACGTGTTAAACCAGGCAAATTCAAAATAGTTAAAGCAAGAGCTCCACCCATTACTGTATATCCCCAGCCTGTCATGGTAACAAATACTAATAAGCCAAATAGTCCAACAACAATAGAAGGTAAAGACGCCATTGTTTCAATACATAAACGAACAAAACTTAAAAAACGACCTTGTTTTGCATACTCCGCTAAATATATTCCAGCCCCTAGTCCAAGAGGAATAGATATAATAAGTGTTATAACAAGCATGTAGAAAGAATTGAATAACTGTGGACCAATTCCCCCACCAGCTCTTGTATTGCTTGGTTCTCCGAATAAGAAACTAGGATCCCAAAATCCCCATCCCTTTTGCAGAATTTCGTACATTAAAAAAGCCAGCAAAGCTACAACTAAAGCTGCAACCCCATAAAAGATACCTGTCCAAACTTTATTTACCGTTCTTGCATTCATTATTATCGCTCACCTCTTTGACCAATCGCTCGAATTACTAAAATAAACAGGAATGAAATAACAAGTAAAATCATCGCTAACGTCCATAGCGCGTTGTTCCAAGCTGTTCCGTTCAATGTATTCGTCATATCCATTGTCAGAATACCTGTTAACGTTGCTGTTGGACTATATATTCCTTCCGGTAATTTAATCGTGTTCCCGATTACCATTTGAACCGCTAACGCTTCACCAAAAGCACGCGCTAACCCTAAAACTATACCTGTTAAAATTCCTTGTTTTGCAGCAGGAACAATAACTCGGCTAATCGCTTGCCATTTCGTCGATCCTAGACCGTAAGAAGCTTCCAAGTAATCAAACGGAACAGAGCGTATTGCATCAGAGGCAATACTAGCAATAGTAGGTAAAATCATAATACTCAGGACAATAATACCCGCAATTAAACTAAATCCCACTCCACCGAACGAATCCCGTAATAGAGGAACCAAGATCGTAACCCCTAATAATCCGTATACAACTGATGGAATACCAACTAATAATTCTAAAACAGGCTTTAATACTTTATTCCCAAACTTCGGCGAAATTAAATTCATGAATATAGCAAGAGCTATAGCAATTGGTGCACTAATGACAACAGCACCTAACGACACAAGCGTCGAACCGACAATAAAGATGACAGCACCATACGTACCTTGATCAGCATTTGGATTCCATTTTGTCGAAGTTAACACCTCAGAAAACGAGATACCACTTTGCGTGAAAGATTGAATTCCTTTGCCGCAAATAAACGCAATAATAGCTAATGTAATAAAAACAATAAAGATACCGCAAAACGTAACAAGTGATCTACCTATATATTCACTCTTTACGTAATTAATTTGTTTTTTCCCCTTCATCACAGGACAGACCCCACTTCATAGATTGCATTGAACAGGACTGGCCTTGCAGCCAGCCCCATAAAATTTTATTACTTATTTAATTTAGACATTGGGATGTAACCCATATCTTCTACTTGTTTTTCGAAATCTTTACCTTTTACATAGTCAATGTAAGCTTTTGTCGCTTCTTTTGCCTCACCTTTAGTTACCATGTACTCGTAAGACCAGAATGGATATTTACCAGCAGAAATATTTTCAACTTTCGGTTCAGATCCATCAATTTTAACCGTTTGTAACGCACCTTTTTTCTCACCAACCATGTAAGACATTGCTAAGTAACTAACTGAACCTGGAGTAGAGTTAATCGCTTGCTCTACAGCACCATTAGAATCTTGTGTTGTACCAGTTCCATCATTAATCTTCGCGTCTTTCATCACTGTCTTTTCAAAAGTAGCACGTGTACCAGATGAAGCCGGTCGGTTAATTACATTGATTTTTTCATCTTTTCCGCCTACTTCTTTCCAGTTCGTTACTTTTCCAGTGAAGATATCTTGCACTTGTTTTACTGTTAAGTTATCAACTTTTACATCTTTATTTACGACAAGTGCGAATGCGATACCCGCAACTTTGTTATCTACTAATTCTTTTGCTTTTTCAGCATCTTTTATTTTATCTCCAGCTGGAACATCTGAGTTACCAATTTGTACCGCACCAGATGCTACTTGGTTGATCCCAGTTCCACTACCGCCACCTTGAACTTGAATAGAAACTTTTGAATTTTTCTCCATGAATTTCTTTCCAGCTTCCTCCGCAAGAGGTTGAAGAGCTGTAGAGCCAGCCGCTGCAATCGTACCTGATAATTCTTGTTTTGCATCGCTACCTTTAGCAGCTTCCTTATTATCCGTACTTTCTGCTTTTCCACATCCAACTAATGCACCTGCAACAACTAAAGCCGCTAAAGAAAATTTAATACCCTTTTTCATAACCATGTCTTGTACCCCCATTTGGATTATCACTTTTCGAATTCATCTTCTTTCGAACACAAATTCATTGTAGGACAACAATATTATGTGAGTGTTAAGCAATTTTTAAGTTTAAGTAAATAGAGATAACATCCCCTAAAAGCTAGACATTCCAACATTTACAGTTGAAAAAGCCAACAAAACCCACACTAAACACGTAGTATTGTAAATTTAATCTTAACAATGTAAATTCAATGTAAATGATTTTCTGTATTTTTCCCTTTAGGTTAAAACTACATTTACAATTCCCCTATATTTTTAAGCTTTTACACTCTTACTTTAAGAAGAATTCCAGTAATATTTTTCGGTACAACTAAATAAATTGGAACAATTCTAAAAATATTTGAATATTTTTAAAGTACTAATTGACAGCATCATTAAATGTAGTCTACTATATTAGTATCAAAAAGTTTACCTAAGGAAACTTTTTAAACTAAAACTAAAAATATAGAGATGAGGTAACTTTTATGGTATCGGCTAATACTAAACCCCTTTCCGAATTCAGAACAGGGGAATTTGTACAAATTGAGAAGATACAATTAGAAGGAACTATGAAACGACGTTTATTAGATTTAGGCTTTTTTCCTGGAGCGACAATTAAAGTATTACAACGCAGCCCACTTGGAGACCCAGTCGCTTATCAAGTAAGCAACACAACTATTGCACTGCGTAGTGAAGAAAGCTCCCTTATTTTCGGGGTATTAATAGGAGATGATTTCAGATGAGTAACCATCGCATTGCGTTAGCTGGTAACCCGAATACCGGGAAAAGTACATTATTTAATACTTTAACAGGCTTAAAACAACATACTGGAAACTGGACGGGGAAAACTGTTTTAAAGGCTGAAGGGGAATATAAGCATGGCGGAAATATATATACAATAATAGATTTACCTGGAACTTACTCACTGTATTCAAATTCGGCAGATGAAGAAGTAGCACGAGATTATATTATATTTGAAAAACCAGAAGTAACTGTAGTTGTTATAGATGCAACTGCAATGGAAAGAAATTTAAATTTAGCACTCCAAGTGATGGAAATGACAAACGATGTGGTCATTTGTATTAACTTAATTGATGAAGCGGAGAAAAAAGGAATCATTATTGACGAAAAGAAATTAGCAAAATCACTCGGTGTACCTGTAGTGAAGATTTCTGCTCGCAACCGAGTAGGCATTGGTCATTTGCTAAATGTCATCGCTAAAGTAGCAAATAAAAAACTAATTCCAACACCAATTAAAATTACTTATAACGATAAAATCGAAAATATGATTCAGGAATTAGAACCACAAATTTATAAAGTATTCGGTGATACGTATCCAGCACGTTGGATTGCATTACGTATATTAGATGGAGATAAGAATTTCTTAACTACACTTCAAAAACACCATAACGAACCACTTGTAAGGGAGGTTATAATCAATGGAATCTCACTCAGCCAGTAAAGCTCTTCCACTGGACTATATTGTTCAACATGCACAAACACTTTCAAAAGAAGATATACGAGATGATATTGTCGGAGATATTTATCGAACCTCCGCAAGTATATGTAAAGAAGCTGTTCAATATACAAATACCGATAAATTGTATCGTTCTGAAAAACTAGATAAAATTTTCACATCTCCAATCTGGGGATTCCCAATTATGCTCGGTATTTTATCTATTATTTTTTATCTTACAATTGCAGGCGCTAACGTACCTTCTGATATGATCGCTAAGTTCTTTGGCTGGGTAGAAGGATATTTAACATCTTGGTTCCAAGCAATGCATGCACCAGAATGGCTACATGGCATTTTAATACTTGGTTTATTCCGCGGTATCGGTGCTGTTATTAGCGTTATGTTACCACCTATGGCAATCTTTTTCCCTATGTTCGCGCTATTAGAAAACTACGGATATTTACCACGTGTCGCATTTAACATGGACCGCTTATTCAAACGATCTGGTGCACATGGCAAGCAATCTTTAACAATGGCAATGGGATTCGGTTGTAATGCAGCTGCCATCATGTCAACACGTATTATTGAATCACCACGTGAACGTATGCTTGCAATCTTAACAAACAACTTCGTTCCTTGTAACGGTCGCTGGCCTATGTTAATTTTAATGGCTTCATTATTTATGGCTGCTGGTTATACAGGTAGTATGCAAACACTTGTTACTGCTGGCGTTGTAGTTGGAATGGTTGTAATTGGTGTCATTATGACATTAACCGTTTCTTGGGTACTATCAAAAACAGCTTTAAAAGGTGTTCCGACTCACTACACACTTGAGTTACCACCGTACCGTAAGCCAAAAGTTTGGAATACAATTGTACGCGCAACACTCGATAAATCAATATATGTTTTAAAACGAGCTGTAGTTGTAGCTGCCCCTGCAGCTGCATTAACTTGGTTACTTGCTAATATTTTCATCGGTGACACAAGCTTACTTATGTATTTTGTAAACTTCCTAGATCCATTTGCTAAAATGTTAGGACTTGACGGATTTATTCTAGCAGCGTTTATTCTTGGACTACCAGCTAATGAAATTGTTATTCCGATTTTATTAATGTCTTACTTATCAACTGGTGCTTTAACTGAAATAGATGATTTTAATCAAATTAAAAATCTATTCTTAGAACACGGTTGGACTTGGTTAACCGCGTTAAACACAATGTTGTTCTCTCTTCTTCATTTCCCATGTGGAACAACACTAGTTAACATATATAAAGAAACAAAAAGTGCAAAATGGACATTCTTATCGTTCGCAATCCCTACTGTTATTGCCATTGTTGTTACATTCCTCTCTACACAATTGGTACATTGGTTAGGACTTCTATAAAAAAACAAAGCATACATAGAAGGTATCCCCCTTCACATATGCTTTGCGCGAAAGAAACCTGAAATTATTCAGGTTTCTTTTTTTCTTTCCACGGCTGCGCTCCATACGTTGTGAGTTTTTTATGAATAAAGTATATGGCTCCCGGAAGAACCGCCATTAATATCGTGCAGCTAATTCCTAATCCAGTAAACAAATTTAATCACCCTTATTTCACTCTCTTTGGTAAAGCTGAACCTGAATGTGCAATCGTTGGATGAACATGAACAGTAATTTCAGCATTACTAAAGTATTTTTCACCTTGATCCCAATTCTTATCTATCTTCTTCCATTCTTTATAATTATGCCGCTTATATACTTCTCCTAACGCTAATACATCTACCTTATATTTTTTTTGAACAAGCTTAATCGATTTTTGGATACGCTTCTCCATTTCCTCCGCAATGGTTTTCTTTAATCGCTTTTCATTCATAATTTGTTTATGATCACTAAAATGCAACTCTGCTAAGGTCCCTTCCAAAGATAAATGGATATCAAACTTCGGTTTTGTAGCATTTTCCGTAGATACTTTAATCTTTCGGTGCATCTTATGAATTTCGTATGTAACAAGCTGACCTTGTTTACGGATAGTATAGAACCCTCCAATTTTTTTACCTATTACATAATTCATTCCTAATGTTTCTTCTCCATTCAAACTGCCTACACACTTATTATCTTTTCCACGAAACAACGCTGCCCCGTTCATTTGTACCCCCTGCTTTGTTAGTTCGAGAATAGGTAATACGAAACTTTGGTTAGCAATCATTTTTTGCTGTACCTCACCAATTCTTGCAGCTTCAATCATTTGAGCATTTTTCGGAGGATGCTCAGCTAACATATCAATATACTGCGCTGGCAAATTTTCAGGCTTGGCACTCTGCTTTAAAATAGCTTCTGCATTTTTCTTAGAAACGAACAAACGAATATTTCTTCTCATTTCATGATCGCGAATATATACATCTAACGTATTTTGTAAAACATATGGATTCGCTAGTAAATCTTTAGAAAAAATTATCACTTGTATATGCGGAAAGAATAATGAGCGACTAATTTTTTTAGCGATAATTCGTATTTGCTCAAAGACACTATCTGCTTTCGCACTAACATTAATATAATTTTCGCTATCTCCATCCCCTTGTCCACCTTGTTGCGACAATTTACTTGGGAGCACCATCTGATACGTCCCTTTCATAATTGGATTCGATTGTTTTTCCTTCACGATATCGTAAGCCGCCCCTACTACAAATCCCCTTTCTTCTATCTCCTCCAGCTCAGAGCACCCACTAATAGATCCAGCTAAAAACATAATTATTATAATTTTAAGAAGGTGTTTCATTTCCACCATTCCTTCTTTTTATTTTATATACAATAAAAACTAGCAAAGGTGCTGACACAACAAACCCCATATCTATCCAAGCTAAATAAGTCCCATAACTTGATAAATCATTCGAATTGCCAGGTATCATATTCACCATAAAAATAATAGGAGCACTCACAAAAATAAATACGTGTTTCTTCACTTTCGGAAACATAGCACAAAATAATAAAGATGCGACGTCATAATACATTGCTGTAGTGTTATAAATAGTAATAATCCAAGTAGTAAAAAAAATGGCATCAAATCTTTCTAAAAAACCTCCACCAATTTCAATTTCTTTACCCAATTCAATTGTTGGATACGTCAATCCACGGGTTGTCATATACGAAAAAACGCTAATACAAGTTACATAAATTAAAATGTATGACAGCACATTTACCATCACTGCTTTTGCAACTGCCATTGGCGCTTTTTTCGCTGTCTTATCGTTCAACATCACAGCATAAAACAGAGCTACCTCAAATCCGATAAATGTGAAAATGGAATTTTTAACTCCTACAGCATATTGACTTGCGTTCGTTTGAAAAGCTGGTAGTAAATTGTTTATTTCCATTAAATTCACATTCAATAAAGAAAGCAACACTATCGCAATGAACACGATAGGTAAGAATAGAACATTTAACCTTACTAAAGCCGCTCTCGATCCTGCTACTCCATAAATAACAACTAATAAGAAGAAGAAAGAGAGTAGCTGTATTGGTGTATCACTAAATAAATATGTTTGTGAAATAATTGCAATCATTCGCGATTCATATGCGGTCAAAGCAGCAAATGTTAATACTAAAATGCTACTAATTGTGTATGCAACAGGCTTCGTCAAATGTGCACTTGTATATTGAACAAAGTTTTGTTTTGGGAATAAAATAGCTATCCTCGTTACAAACCAACCTAAAATTGCACATATCAATCCACCCAAAAGCAAAATAATCCAACCATCCGAAAATAAAGTTTGGTCAGCAATATCTCGAGGCATAGATAATGCACCTATACCGATAATTGTTGACGATACCGCAAAACCAAGTTCCCGAGATCCAATTTCTTCATCCCCATATTCAAATGGTTTCAATTACTCTCGCTCCTTTGGACGTAGTGTAGAGTCTTTCGTTTGTAAATATTCTGGTCTCTCTTTTAACATTGATTTTGGTAGGCGAACCAATTCTTCTTCCCAATCTTTATAAAAAGCAGGAGCAATAGGTGTTGTATACGGTACCCCAACACTCTTTAAATTTGTAATATGGATCGCCAGTGCAATAAGAGCTAAAATGATTCCGTATAACCCAAAAGCAGTTGCAGCTAACACGAAGACGAAAAGTAAAATTCGAAATGTAATCGTAATGCTATATACAGGAAGTGAAAATGTAGCAATTGCGGTAACCGCAATAATAATTACTAAAAACGGATTTACAATCCCCGCATTTACTGCCGCTTCTCCAATTACAAGACCGCCTACGATGCCAATTGTTTGTCCCATCGGTTTCGGAAGCCTAATCCCGGCTTCTCGTATTAATTCCATCGTTAATGCCATCATTAACGTTTCTATATAAGCAGGAAACGGCACCCCTTCTCTCGCTCCCGCAATGGAATAAGCTAGTTTAGATGGAATAAGCCCTTGATGATACGACACAAGCGCTACGTACATGGCAGGTAATAAAACAGCAGCGATACCTGATCCCATACGTAATATTCTTAATAACGTTCCAATTACCCAACGCTCATAATGATCTTCTACAGATTGAAAAATATCAACAAACACTAGTGGAGCTATAAGAGCAAATGGTGACCCATCTACTAAAATGGCCGCTTTCCCTTTCGCCAATGCAGCCACTATATTATCTGGTCTTTCTGTATTTAAAAACTGCGGAAACGGCGATAAATTATTATCTTGAATTAATTGTTCAATCGTTCCTGTCTCAAAAATGACATCTGTCACTATTGATTGAAGACGCCGATCTAGCTCGTTTACGATGTAAGGGTTAATAATATCCTCTATATATACTAGGGTTACTTCTTTCTGCGATCGCTTCCCCATAATATAAGATTGAAACCGTAACTTCGGATCACGTAAACCACGGCGAATTAACATTTTATTCACATTAATATCTTCATTTAACCCAACCCTCGGTCCACGAATTAAATCTTCTGTCACTGGCGGTTCTAGACTTCTTTTCTCCCAAGCCCTACTGTTAACAACAATAGCCGTTTGAATATTATCAATTAATATGACTGTATCTCCTGCTAAAACCGCATTTATAATATCTGGAAAAGTCGTCTTCATACCGACTTCTGCAATAGAAATAAAACGATCCAATAATATCTGAACCACAGCTGCTTCATTTGGTATTTCTTCATATTGAAGTGTACGAACTACATATTTATAAACATTATCCTTATCTGTCAATCCACATAAGAAAACAACCGCACAACGTGTAAAACTACCAGCAAGAGCAACTTCTCTAATTGTTAAATCATTAGGTGAACCTAACTCATCTCTAATTTCCTTCATAACTTCAAACAAGTTACCTTTTAGCTCTAACAATTTCCCCACCTAACTTCCTTTTCAACAAGTTTTTAGTTAGATTCCGCTAATAGAAGAAAATATATACAAAAAAGAGCTATCTCTTTTCAAAGATAGCTCTAACACGCGAATTACTTTTCTACCATTATATTGTCTTGCTTTATAGATACACTTTTCGTGAATCCACTAACGATATACATCACAATCATATTCATTAACAATGCGACTATACCTACATTTAAATCCTTTATATATTGCGGAAAACTCGGAAACATCGTAGCTATAGTTGAACCAGATAAGGTAATATATGCAACAATTAACAACCCAATCCCCATTCCTGCAATCGCTCCTTGCTTCGTAATAATCTGCCGTGGAAACAAACTACATACAAGTGCAGGGAAAAGTTGCGTAACTATACTGTATCCCATTAAAAGAAGAGCACCTATCGTCTCTCCACCTTTAAAGGTAAATAATACGGCAATAAGCGTCACGACAGGTACAAATAGCTTAGCTGCTTTTGCAACTTGTTTATCAGAGGCGGATGGTACCATCGTTCCATAAATATTTTTTGCTAATAATGTAGAAGCGGCCATAACAAGCATGGAACCGGGAACTAGTGCTGTTAATACCCCCGCACTACCAATAATCCCAATAAACCAAGGATCAAAAGTTTGAAGAGCAAGACGGAATAATGAAAGGTCTACATCCGCTCCCTTTAACCCTGGAACTTGTAAAATAGCAGCAAAACCTGCAAAGAACACAAAAAGCAAAACTAAAGAATAGAGAGGCATAATTGCTGCATTTTTCCTAAATACTTTTTCACTTTTCGCTGAGAAAGCTGAGGCAAATGTATGAGGCCACATATAAAAACCGAGAGCCGTTAATATAATAGTAGAAACAAACCAAGAAATACTCATTCCCTTTTCAGGTAAAGATAAAAAACCTGGTTTTGCAGCTTCTACAGCTTCAAACATCGGTTGAAATCCTCCGTAATAGTGATACGGTAAATATATACCTAAAAACATAACGATAAATAGTATCATAATGTCCTTCAAAGCAGCTGTCCAAGCCGATCCATGTATACCTGAAACCATTACATAAATAGTTATAACAATAGCACCAATCCATACCGCAATAACAGGTGTCACTCTTCCATAGGAAGCTTCCGAAACGATAATTCCTAATCCCTTTAATTGCAAAACAAGATACGGGATAATCGAAATAACACCAATAATTGAAACAATTACCCCAAGCGTCTTACTCCTGTATTTCTTCGCAAAGAAATCTGATTGTGAAATGAGGTTATGTTCTTTTGCATACTTCCAAATTGGAGGCAATAAGAAATACGATAAAATATAAGCTAATGCACCATACCCTAAAATATAAAATGTAGGAGCTCCTTTACTATAAGCCCAGCCACTTCCTCCTAAAAATGTGAACGTCGTATAAATTTCCCCTGCCATAAGGAGAAAAACGAAAATAGTTCCAAATCCTCTTCCTCCAACTGACCATTGTTCTAAATTCATATCTTTTCCATGTTGTGCCCGAATTCCTAAAAATAGTGCGAGAAACAAAAATATAATAATGATAAATAATGCAGTCATTTTACGTCCCCCTTATTAGCAGGATCGAATACGTACACAAGACCCATACAAAGAGACGTAATGAGCACTGATAATAGTACCCAAAATAATAAAAATGGCATCCCCCATACGTAAGGAGTGACTGAATTTGCAAATACTGGTCCAACTACTAAACAAAGAACTGGAATAAGTGCTAGCACGTGTATTTTTTTCATCTCATTCTCCTTTACTTATAAAATTCATAATGGATGATACAAAGACTTCCACTCCAATTGGTAATGCGTCTTCGTCAATTGTAAAACGAGGGTGATGATGCGGATATATAATTCCCTTCTCTTCATTTCCTGCCCCTATAAAAAAGAACGTCCCTGGTGCCTTTTGTAAAAATGCTGAAAAATCTTCCCCTGCCATCGTTGGCTGTAAACGAACAACTCTTTCTCTTCCATACAGCTGTAATGCTGTATGTTCAATAAGCTCTGTAACTTCATAATCGTTCACAACTGGGCGATATCCATATTCATAAGAAAATGTATACTTAGCACCGTAGGATTCTGTAATATGTTTTACAATCCTTTCAAGCTTCTTCTTTGTTTCTTCTCTTAATTCATGCCTTAAACTTCTCACTGTCCCTTCAACCTCCGCTTGTTCCGGGATAACATTATGAGTTGTCCCAGAATGAAATTGCGTAACAGATACTACGAGAGAATCTAACGGATTCGTGAGGCGAGATACAATTTGCTGAATTTGCGAAACTACTTGCGCACCAATGGCGATACTATCAACTGTTTCATGCGGAATTCCAGCATGCCCACCTTTTCCCTCTATCGTAATTTTAAAAACGTCCGGCGCCGCCATCGCAGGACCATAAATTACACCTACTTTTCCAACCTCTAATGACGCCCAAAGATGAGCACCAATAATGTAATCCACACCTGTCATCACTCCCGCTGCGACCATTTCCTCTGCACCGCCCGGAAAGTTTTCTTCTGCATGTTGAAATAAAAAGCGAATCTCTCCTTTAACTTTCTCTCTTTCCTCTACCAACTTATGTACTACACCAAGCAATATTGCCATGTGACCATCGTGACCACACGCATGCATCACACCTGGATATATAGAAATAAAATCAAACTTATTTTCTTCATGAATAGGAAGAGCATCCATATCAGCACGAACCGCGATAGTTTTACCAGGCTGCCTACCAATTAACCTTGCCATTACACTATATTTAGTAGGCCTTGAGACTTCTAAATACGGGATTTCCCGAAGTATGTCGGATACAAATTGAGATGTTTTTTCCTCTTGAAAAGATAACTCTGGATACTTATGAAAATGCCTTCTCCACTCAATCAACTGATTCTTTGATAAAACAAGTTCCTTTGCGACATCCATTTCTCTTCTCCCCTTCTTTACCAAGTTAAATGTTATTATAGCGTGAATCGTTAACTTCTGAAAGAATTTTCAGAAGTTTCTATAATGAATATTCAAAAAGAAAAAGCCATCTCAAGATGACTTTTCATTTTATAAAATAGTAATTGCTTGTTTCCCCATTTGCTCCCATGCCTTTTCAAATTCAGCACGAGGAACAGCTTTTCGTGGATTGTTTGCAAGAGGATCATTTACGTATACAAAGTTTTGATCATATCCAATTACTACAACACTATGCTCATAATATGTAATTTTCACTTTACCTGAACTCGTATTCCATGTTTCAAAACTACTTTCGGCTAATGGTTTAAACGTTGTATTAATAATTACCCATACTGGAGAACCAGAACTAATTACTTTATATAGATCTTGCACGTCTCTACCCGTTAAATTAATTACTTTTTCAGGAACATACTTTTCTGCTAAATTAAAAATCGGTTGATTATATACACCGTATCCCGGCTCAGCTTTCGTGTAAATATTTCCAACGAATCCCTCATACGGATTTCCATGCAAACCATCTTGTTTAAATGGAACGCGATGAATTTCACTAGCAAGTTGCATCTTATCTACTTGTACACCTTTATGTTGTAGTAGCATAGTTAAACTTGTCACTTCACAACCTCTAGGTAATTCAGGTAACTGTCTAATAAACGGAACCTCTGTAATCATTGCACTTTCTTTCATCTCAGAGAAAAGGTCTAACCGAAATTCTTGTGCCTTTTTCATAATTTTATCTTTCTCGAAAAAGAACACGACAGCAAATATAATACCGAAAATAAAAATATATTTTAACTTTTTCATCATAAACCAAACTCCATTATATCAATTATTTTAAAGGCACAACTCCTATCATTGTACCTTTCTTCTTACTAGTTTGCTAGAAAGATTCTGTGAATTATTATTCACAAATACTTTTTAAAATTCCGATTGTTCGAAACAGAAAGAAAAAATTATATTTTTTCAGAATTTTTTACTAAAAAACAAAATTATTAACCTAGTGAAAGAATCACGTTTCCTTCACTAGGTTAATAAACATTCTAAGGTATTTAGTCATAGTTAGTTTTTCCTTTACATACTCAGTTCACAACAAAATAAACCAAGTATGTTTTTCACCCCCACTAATGATTAAAAGCACCGAATAAAATCTAGTTAAAACATACAAAAAAATATGGGGGGAGGGACATATGAATCAACAAGTAGAACAAGCAGAATTAAAATACCGCACACCACTTTATCCAATAGTTCCAATCGTAGCTTTCTCACTCAATTTCCTTACATTTGTTAGTTTAGCTTTCATTCCAGATCAGAGAATTGCTCTTTATTGCTGGGTTCCATTTATGATCATTTGTTACATTTTATACCGAGTTAAAGTTTCGGAAAGTTGTCACATTTGAGCAAAAAAGAAATATAACTTAGGTAACAAACTGAATATATTAAAAATTCAGTATTTTTCCTTATGATAAGATAATTTTTTTCTATTTATTGGGTATGTTGGTATAACTTTATTTATCTTAAAATTCCCACAATCACGTTTTTATCTGGAAAATAGTTTACAATGTTATCAAGTTACAAATGATATTCACCTTAAAAAGCGTGCATTTGTGTCTATTTTTTAACAATATAACAAAAACTATTGCCATCTATAAATTAATAGGTTTATATTGTTTTATTGGCATAGTTTCAATCCAAGGAGAAAGGAGATTTTCAATCGTGCAACTAAAGAAAGCATTTTGGAAGTTGGCTTCGCTTCTTCCGTTATCATTACTTCTGTTCCTCGGTGGCTGTGATAAAAAACTCGCAGTATTAAATCCGCAAGGACCTGTTGCAAAAGCACAGTATGATTTAATTGTTTGGTCATTCTTGCTTATGTCATTAATTATCGCAATTGTATTCATCTTGTTTACAGTCATCTTGATTCGTTATCGTGAAAAACCAGAGAATATGGACTATGAGCCACCTGATCAACATGGTAACACATTATTAGAAATCATTTGGACAATTATTCCTGTTATTATCGTTATCGCATTATCGATTCCAACAGTTAAAGCAACTTATGCTTCGGAAGAGGTTCCGCAAGAGTCCAAACATATTAAACCAGTTGAAATTTATGTTACATCTGCAAACTGGAAATGGTTATTTAGTTACCCGGAGGAAAAAATTGAAACCGTTAACTATTTAAACATCCCAGCTGGTGTACCAATTCAATTTAAACTGACTTCTGTAGGTCCAATGAATGCTTTCTGGGTACCAGAACTTGGTGGTATGAAGTATACAATGGATGGCATGATCATGGACTTATATTTACAAGCTGACAAACCAGGTTCTTACCTAGGTCGTAGCTCGAACTTCTCTGGTGAAGGATTTACTCACATGGAATTCGAAGTTGAAGCAAAAACTAAAGAGAAATATGATAAGTGGGTAAAAGAAGTACAAGAAACTGCCCCTAAATTATCAGAAAAGAAATATAACGAAATTATTAAACCTGGTGTAGTGGGGCGTATGACGTTCTCTAGTCACCACTTAAGTTATGTAGATCCAAAATCACTTGAATATTGTGATTACAACTACTACAAAAACAAAAAATAATAGCTATTATTCCAACAGATTGGAGTGAACACAGTGAAGCTTGATGAATTTTTTGTCACAGGTGACCCGATTATTTACGGAGCTGACGCTTCTATCGTTCTTGTGACATTAGCGATTCTTTTCGTACTAACAAAGTACAAAAAATGGAGATGGCTTTGGGATGAGTGGTTGACAACTGTTGACCATAAAAAAATAGGGACCATGTATATTATCTCTGCCGTTATAATGTTATTCCGTGGTGGTATGGATGGTTTAATGATTCGTGCCCAGTTAACATTCCCGGAAACAACTTATTTAAACGCTGAACACTATAACGGAATCTTTACAACACATGGTACGGTAATGATTCTTTTCATGGCAATGCCATTCGTTATGGGATTAATGAACCTTGTAGTACCATTACAAATTGGTGCTCGTGACGTTGCATATCCGTTCTTAAATGCTTTAAGTTTCTGGTTATTCTTTGTCGGAGCAATGTTATTCAACATCGCTTTCGTAATCGGTGGTTCTCCAGACGCTGGGTGGACTTCTTACTTCCCAATGGCAGGTACAGAGTTTACTTCTGGTGTAGGAAATAACTACTACGCAATTGCATTACAGATTTCAGGTCTCGGTACGCTGATGACGGGTATTAACTTCCTTGTTACTATCTTAAAAATGCGTACACCTGGTATGAAATTAATGAGAATGCCAATGTTTACTTGGTCAATCTTAATTACAACAATTATCATTATTTTCGCTTTCCCAGTATTAACAGTTGCTCTTGCATTAATGACATTTGACCGTCTATTCGATGCTCACTTCTTTACGATGGCGAGCGGCGGTATGCCAATGTTATGGGCCAACCTATTCTGGGTATGGGGTCACCCTGAAGTATATATTGTTATTTTACCGGCATTCGGTATTTTCTCTGAAATCATTAGTACATTCTCACGTAAACGTCTATTCGGTTACAGTGCGATGGTGTACTCGATGGTTGCAATTTCTTTACTAAGTTTCGTCGTATGGCTTCACCATTTCTTCACTATGGGTGCAGGTCCAGCGGTTAACTCATTCTTCTCGATTTCGACAATGGCGATTTCGATTCCAACCGGTGTTAAGATCTTTAACTGGTTGTTTACACTGTATAAAGGACGTATTCGTTTTACAGTTCCAATGCTTTGGTCATTGGCATTTATTCCAAACTTCGTAGTTGGTGGAGTTACAGGGGTTATGCTTGGAATGGCAGCAGCTGATTATCAATACCATAACAGCTACTTCCTAATTGCTCACTTCCACTACGTATTAATCGCAGGTACAGTATTCGCTATGCTTGCTGGATTCACATACTGGTATCCAAAAATGACAGGTCATATGTTAAATGAACGCCTAGGTAAATGGACATTCTGGATCTTTATGAGCGGATTTAACATCTGTTTCTTCCCAATGTACTTCTTAGGTTTAGACGGTATGACTCGTCGTATGTACACTTACTCTGAAAGTCTTGGATGGGGCTGGCTAAACCAAATCGCATCTGTTGGTGCTGTAATGATGGCTATTGGCTTCCTAATCCTTTGCTATAACGTAATTTGGAGTGCACGTCACGGTGAGCGTGACACAACTGGAGATCCATGGGACGGCCGTACACTTGAATGGGCAACTCAATCTCCTGTACAACATTACAACTTCGCGAAACTTCCTGAAATTAAAGAAGCTGATGCTTTCTGGTTCATGAAAAAACGTGGAGAAACAATTACACCAACAGCAGATGAATTAAAACCAATTCACATGCCAAGTAATTCTGGTGTGCCTATTATTGCGTCTTTATTCTTCGGTCTTGCAGGTTTTGCATTAGTATTTAGCTGGTTCTGGATTGCAGCAATCGGTGGTATTGGTATTTTAGGTTGCTTAATCTATCGTTCATTCGATTATGATGATGGCTACTACGTAAGCGTTGATGAAATTAAAGAAACAGAACATATAGCATGAGAGGTGAAATGACATGGCGGCTTTAGATAAAAGCTTACCTTTGGAATATCAATCCGAGCAAAGCAGATTGAATATCCTAGGATTCTGGATTTTTCTTGGGGCTGAAATTATGCTGTTCGCAACACTTTTCGCCTCTTATCTAGTCCTTGCTGGTCGTACGGCTGATGGCCCAACACCAGCGCAATTGTTTGAAGTTAAAACACTTTTAATTCAAACACTGTTACTTTTAACAAGTAGCTTTACATGTGGGATCGCAATTCACGAAATGCGTAAACACAATCAAAAAGGAATGTTAGCTTGGTTTATCCTGACTTTACTTTTAGGTGCAGGCTTCCTATTCTTTGAAATTGAAGAATTCATTTTGTACGTTGGTGAAGGTGCAACGATTCAAACAAGTGCTTTCTTATCGGCATTCTTCGTTCTTCTTGGAACGCATGGTGCCCACGTAACAGGTGGTATCATCTGGGCAACTTGTGTTATTATCCAAATTTTAAAACGAGGTTTAACACCAGTTACAGCTCGTAAAGTATTTATTATCAGCTTATACTGGCATTTCCTTGATCTTGTTTGGGTCTTTATTTACACACTAGTTTACTTGAACGGGATGGTGGCGTAAATGGGTCAAAATAACAACCAAGCAAACGGGCATGGGCATAGCGGATTCCCATGGTCACACGTTTTCGGATTTATTTTATCGCTTGCACTAACGTTTCTAGCGTTATACGTGGCACTTTACACAAACCTGCCACTTTCAACGATATTAACAACTATCATCATAATGGCAGTTGCGCAAGCGTTATTACAATTAATTATGTTCATGCACTTAAAAGAAGGAGAAGGAAGAATTCAAGTTCTTACAATGATATACAGTTTCTTCGTTGCAACTGCAACAGTTGGACTTACTGTATGGATCTTCTTCTCAATGTAATTTGCATGAAAAGACTGCTGGGATTCCTCAGCAGTCTTTTTTTATCCCCTATTAACGAGCAGTAAGACCCCCACTGATTAAAGTTTCACTTTATCCCCTCCCCCTATTACATCCACATTACGGAATTAACAACAAAATCATGAAAAATATACTTATTATGACAAATGTTAAGAAAACTCTTTCTTTATAAAATCGAAACCATATCCGTTGCTTTTCTTCCTATTATATGGCTAAATAGTTACTATATTTATTTGAAGGGAGAGAACGCAATGGAACATCATTCTTCTGTTCTATCACTTATGGTTGTCGTCGCAATCGCGTTTTTCGTTCCCCTTTTGTTACAGCGCTTTAAATTAAAAGCACTTCCTGTCGTTGTTGCAGAAATTATCGCAGGAATCTTTGTAGGTAAAAGTGGATTTAACATCATTGAGCCCGATATGTGGCTTCAAGTCTTATCAACACTAGGGTTTATCTTCCTAATGTTTTTAAGTGGTTTAGAAATTGACTTTTCGATCTTTAAACAAAAAGGGAAAAAGAATACGACAAACGAACCGAACACATTCCAAGCAGCAAGCATTATCTTCTTGTTTATTTTCATTTTATCTTATGCCCTATCATTAATATTCGTATGGCTAGGATTCGTAGACAATGCAATGTTCATGACTTTAATTATTTCAACTATTTCTTTAGGTGTTGTCGTACCAACATTGAAAGAAAATAACTTAGGAAAAACCGCAATCGGGCAAATCATTTTATTAGTCGCTGTTATTGCAGACTTAGTTACAATGATTTTACTCGCTATATTCGTCGGATTAAATTCCGAAAGTGGCCAAAGCATGTGGCTTCTACTTCTTCTATTCGGTGCTGGTATTGTAATTTACTTTGTCGCAAGACGGTTTAAAAATATTCCATACCTAGAAAGCTTAAAAGCCGGTAGTGTACAAATTGATACACGAGCTGTTTTCGCACTCATCTTAATATTAGTTGGATTATCTGAATCTGTTGGGGCAGAAAATATTTTGGGAGCCTTTTTAGCAGGTGTACTCGTATCTTTATTATCACCAAATGAAGATATGGTTGAAAAACTTGATTCCATCGGATATGGCTTCTTCATTCCTATTTTCTTCGTAATGGTTGGTGTAAATCTAGAAGTATGGTCTATTTTTAACGAGCCTTCTAGTATGCTAATGATCCCAATTCTAATTGTGGGACTCTTTATTTCAAAACTGTTGCCATCACTCGTCTTACGAAAATGGTACCCACGCAATATCGTACTCGGAAGTGCTATTTTGTTAACATCAACACTTTCTTTAGTTATTGCGGCTGCACAAATTGGTGAAAAGCTAGGCATCATTAGCCCAAGTTTATCAGCATCTCTTATTTTAAGTGCAGTTATTACTTGTATTTTTGCACCTATATTATTTAAAAAGATGTTTCCACAAGTGGAAACACCAAAACCGAAAGTATCTATTATTGGTGCAAGCAGAATTACCCTTCCGTTATCACTTGATTTAAAACGTGAAGATTATGACGTAACACTATATATGATACGTCAAAATAAAATAAATGATGAGGAAGCGAAATCTCATGACTTCCCTATTGTAAAATTAGATGAGATTACTATTCAATCTTTAATGGAGCAAAAAGCTTTCGAAGCAGACCGTGTTGTTGTTGCGACAAGTGATGATGAACAAAACTTATTATTAGCAGAACACGCAAAAGAATTAGGTGTTGAACACGTCATCGCAAGTGTAGAAGATCCCCTTCTACAAGAAAAAGCAACTCAAGAACATATCGCTGTATTCTCGACTATTAACTCTACACGTATTTTATTACGTGCACTTATTGATAAACCGAGTCTCGTTCGCTTGATTACAACAGCAAATGAAACGGTGCGTGAGGTTGAACTACGAAGTAATAAATATAACGGCTTAGCACTTCGTCGCCTTCCATTTTTAGGTGATGTACTGGTCATTCAAATTTACCGTGGTAATAAAGCATTAATACCACATGGTGATACGAAGTTACAGCATGGCGATACTTTACTTGTAACGGGTTCAAAAGAACATATTGATACAATGAAAAACATATTAGAGTAGAAAAACGCCCCTCACATAAATGAGGGGCATTTTTTCCCATTCCATATGGTAAAATGTTACTATCACATATTATGGGGATGGATCACATTATGTCTATTGTAACTTTAGCTCTATTATTATTAGCGGAAGTACTCGTTGCCATTATTCTCATCGGTGTTAGCATTGAAATTTGTAGTTACGGCTGGAAAAAATCAAATGGCGTCAAATACACTTGTCTTTTGCTTTCGCTCCTTATCGGAACTGCTAGCATACTCGGACTTTTCGCTGCACCTGCCTATTTCTTTATACAACTAACAGAAAAAGGATTATAAGAAAGGATGATATTATGATTACAGTGAAACATATTGATGCATCTGAAACATACTTATTACGTCAAAAGGTTTTGCGTCCCAATCAATCATTAGAAGATTGTAAATACGATTCAGATTACGAAACAGACGCCTTTCATTTAGGTGCATTTTTATATGATGAACTTGTTAGTATCGCCTCTTTCTCTAAAGAAATACATCCTGATTTACAAGCTGGTACCCACTATCGTCTACGAGGAATGGCAACATTACCTAATTTCCGAAACCAGCATGCTGGCAGCTCCTTAATCCGTAAAGCTGAACAAGTCCTCCAAGAACGCGAAGCAAATATTCTATGGTGTAATGCCCGAATTACCGTAGCGGATTATTACAAACGATTAGGCTTCTATGAGCATGGTGAAATCTTCGAGATTGATCCAATAGGACTACATAAAGTAATGTATAAAGAAATATAAGAAAAGCTTTCTGCATATTGCAGAAAGCTTTTCTTATATTTCATTTTCACTTTTTATTTTTTTCATATATATGTATATAAACAAACTAGGAATTAAAAAACAAGCAAACATAATAAGTCCTGTTATACCAATTTCCTTTATCGAAATATCCGGTGTTACAATGATACAAATAGCTAAAATCCCAATAACAATCCCTACTGGAATTAATAATAGTTTCATGAAATAACTACGAGATACTCCCCCTGTATGCTCATACACTTCCACCGAATTTTTTAAGTTTAAAAAGTTAATAACTATTATCCCGCCCATAAATACCATTAATAAATCCGAAACACTTTCATACCCTGCCCCTTGCAAGACGTAACGGTAAAAAACAATGCCTAGTATGACGACATTTTGTAAGATGAAAGCCAATCTAATATGTTTTAATCCCTCAATCATTAAACGTTCATCTTTCACGATTTTCACCCTATCACTCCTTTTCCTCCCAAAACAAATCATTCAATGTTTTATCTACTGCATAACAAATTTTCAAACATAAATCTAAAGATGGATTGTATTTCCCCTTCTCAATTAAACTAATTGTTTGCCTTGTGACGCCTACTTTTTCTGCTAATTGTTGTTGTGTTAAATCTAACTGAACACGTGCGACTTTTATTTTACTTACAGCCATTCATGTTCCTCCTCTGCCTTTATTGTAACATATATATTCCATTAAGTAATTTATATTTTACGTAATTGATTTGTTTTTTTCACTTTATTATACACAAAAAAGGAGCCTCTCATAAGAAGCCCCCTTCCCTATCTCTATACTATAAGAATAAATGACATCCAAATAAAATTGTAAATAAATATAGTAACGGATGTACTTCCATCCCTTTCCCCTTCACAATTTTTAATACTGGATACACTAAAAATCCAATTGCAATTCCATTTGCAATACTAGACGTTAACGGAATACCAACGAAAATTAAAAATGCTGGTAATGCATCTTCAAATTCATTCCAATTAATATCACGAATGCTTTGTGCCATTAAACTACCTACAATAATTAATGAAGGAGCTGTAATAGCAGCTACACTTGATAAAGACGCGATAACAGGGCTGAAAAATGCCGTTATAATCGTTAGACCAACAACTACAATACCTGTTAATCCAGTTTTACCACCTGCAGCAATGCCAGCTGACGATTCAATCGTTGCTGCTGTTGGGCTTGTTCCGAAGATAGAACCTGTCGTTCCGCCAATCGCATCTGCAATAAACGCTTTGCCAAAACGTTTCTCTGTATTATCTGTAATTAAACCAGCTTGTTTAATTAAACCGAGTAATGCACCTGTCGTATCAAATAAAAGTACAAGTAAAAATGAAAATACAACACCATATAATCCATACTGAATTACATCTGAAAAAGCATTGATTGGATTTGAAACGATAATACCCTCTGGTAAATGAGGCATCGCTACAATTTTATCCTCAAACTTCAGTTGCCCCGTAAAGAAGGCGATAATTCCTGTCACAATCATACTAATAAATAATGCACCACTCACACGTAATACCATTAATACTGCCGCTAAAATTAAACCAATTAAAGTTAAAATAACGGCTGGAGAATGAAAATCACCAATCGTAACTAAGTTAGATGGATGATCCACGATAATTCCAGATAGACGTAATCCAATAAAAGCAATAAATAGTCCAATTCCACCTGCAATTGCATGTTTTAAACTGTCAGGAATTGCGATAATTAGCTTTTGCCTAAATGAAGTGAAAGATAATAAAAGAAAAATAATGCCTGTTACAAAGACTGCTGAAAACGCAATGACATATGTAATCCCCTCTGCCTGTTGAACAACAGAATAAGCAAAATATGCATTCATTCCCATAGCTGGAGCAATAACAATTGGATAGTTAGCTAAAAACGCCATACATAGCGTCCCAATAACTGTCGCAATAATAGTTGCCGTAAACGCTTGATCAAATGGTACACCTGCATCAGATAATATTTTCGGATTGATGACAAGAATATACGCAAATGTAAAAAAAGTTGTGATGCCCGCTAAAAGCTCTTGCTTCACAGAAGTGTTATATTTTTGTAATTGAAACATGGCTATGTACCCTTCCTACACCTGAATTATTATCACACATTCTTTTCTTACTAGTATGTGAGAAAATATAATACTTAATCTTAACAATCAATAAAAAGAAGAGTCAATATATTCTCTAATAGTGAGAATTTTAAGTTTAAGTCTGACAAGTTCAGATGTAGTACAGTTCATTTTGATTATTTTTGTAGCATAACAGATAGAAATGTTTTATAATTTGAAATAGTTAAATATTTAGGTAGCTCATTCTACAAGGGGGATTCTTCTTATGCAGCACACAAACAAATCTGGAACTTTAAATCGAGGTTTAAAAGAACGACATATTACTTTAATGTCACTCGGTTCGGCTATTGGCGTTGGGCTATTTTTAGGATCTGCTTCTGCTATTAAACTAGCTGGTCCTTCCATCTTACTAGGTTATATGATCGCTGGACTCGTTATTTTTTTCATTATGCGAGCGCTCGGAGAAATGGCAATTGAACAACCGGTTGCCGGTTCTTTTAGTAAATATGCTAATGATTATATCGGTCCACTTGCTGGCTATATTACTGGTTGGAACTACTGGTTCTTATGGGTTGTTACTTGTATGGCTGAAATTACGGCGGCTGGAATTTACATGCAGTACTGGTTCCCAGATATCCCGCGCTGGACTTGGGCACTACTCGCTCTATTATTAATGAGCGCTTTCAACTTCTTATCAGTAAAAGTATTTGGAGAACTTGAGTTTTGGTTTGCTCTCATCAAAATTGTCACAATTATCTGTATGATAGTAATTGGCTTTGGTATTATTCTATTCGGATTTGGAAATGGCGGCGTTGCAACTGGTATTTCAAATCTTTGGGAACATGGGGGCTGGTTCCCAAATGGCTTCTCTGGATTATTGCTTTCCTTACAAATGGTATTATTCGCTTATTTAGGCGTTGAACTAATTGGTGTTACAGCTGGTGAAGCTCAAAACCCGAAGAAAACACTCGCAAAAGCTATCGATAACGTATTTTGGAGAATCCTAATCTTTTACGTCGGGGCATTATTCGTTATGATGGCAATTTATCCTTGGAACGAATTTGGTGAGAAAGGAAGTCCCTTCGTACTAACGTTCCAGCAAATCGGTATTGCAAAGGCAGCAGGTATTATTAACTTTGTCGTTTTAACAGCGGCTCTTTCATCTTGTAACGGTGGTTTGTTTAGTACAGGTCGTATGCTATTTACACTAGCAAAACAAAAGAAAGCACCTGAACGATTTGGACGTTTAAATAAAAATGGCATTCCAAGTCAAGGTATTGTAGCAACTGCGATTGTTTTACTCGTTGGCGTTATATTAAACTATCTCGTTCCTGCAAAAGTATTTACATGGTTAACTAGTATTTCAACTTTCGGGGCAATTTGGACTTGGGGTATTATATTAGTCGCTCAAATTAAATTCCGTAAAGGATTATCAACTGAGAAAAAAGACAAGCTCACGTATAAAATGCCTTTACATCCAGTAAGCTCTTACTTCTCACTTGGCTTCCTTGCACTTGTACTATGTATAATGGCGTATTCAGAAGATACACGAATTGCATTAATCGTTGGCCCAATTTGGCTTATTGGCTTAGCTATCGTGTATTACATGAAAGGATTTCATAAGATTGATGAAACACCTAATTCAAAGATTAGTTAAACAAGCTATCCCTTCCTTATTAATTGGAAGGGATTTTTTATTGTCTATATAAATATTTCTCAACAAAATTCACGGTATTTTTACAATTTTTTAATATTTTTTACGTTTTCTGTCTTTATTTTTTCAGAAAAATAAATTACATTATTAAAGCACATATATTTATTATTAGGGGGATTCTTCTATGAAGAATAAAAAATGGATTCAATTTTCTTTAGCAACAGCAATTACAATCAGTTTAGGAAGCGCTTATGTTCCATCTACTTATGCCGAAAGCTCTGTAGATCCAGCTCCTGAAATTGCTGCAAAGGTTGTAAATCAAAACAATGGGAAGAAAGTATTATTTGATAATACGCACGGTCAAACTGCAGGGACAGCTGACTGGGTTATTGATGGCGGCTTTTCTGATTTCGGAAACGGCATTGCCCAAAACGGATATCATGTAAAAGAACTTCGTAAATCAACACCTATTACATACGACGACTTAAAAAATTACAACGTGTTTATCGTTCCTGAGGCAAATATTCCTTACAAAAAATCTGAACAAGACGCAATGTTACAATACGTGAAAAATGGCGGCAGTATTTTCTTCATTGCCGATCATTATAATGCAGATCGTAATAAAAACCGCTGGGACTCCTCAGAAGTGTTCAATGGATATAGACGCGGGGCATGGGATAATCCAGCAAAGGGAATGTCTAATGAAGAAACAACTTCACAAGCTATGCAAGGAGTAGAAAGCTCTGATTGGCTATCCGATAATTTCGGTATTCGCTTCCGTTACAATGCACTTGGTGATGTTTCAGCTAAAAATATTGTCTCACCTGCGCAATCATTCGGAATTACAACTGGCGTTTCATCTGTAGCAATGCATGCCGGCTCTACCCTTGCGATTACAAATCCAAAACTAGCGAAAGGCCTTGTATATCTTCCAGAAAATCCATCAAAATGGAATAACGCTGTTGATAGCGGCGTTTATAACGGTGGTGGCGTTGCCGAGGGGCCTTATGCTGCTATTTCGAAAGTTGGTCTTGGAAAAGCTGCCTTTATTGGTGATTCTTCTCCTGTTGAAGATGCTACGCCAAAATATGTTCGCGAAGACTCAGGTCAAACAAAGAAAACTTATGATGGTTATAAAGAAGAAAACGATGCCGTTCTATTAGAAAACATCGTGAATTGGTTAGCGAAACAAGAAACATTTACAAGCTTAGATCAAGTGAGTGGTTTACAGCTTGATGCACCTACAGCTCTACAAACATTTGAACAACCAAGTTTATCAACAGAACCACAACCAGAACCTTGGAGCGCACCAACTCAAGGTTACCAGTGGTTCAATACAAATACTTTCAAATCTGGTTCATACGGCTATAACGGCGCCATGACAACGAGTGATTACGTAATTACGCACCCTAGCATTCTACCAAACAATGAAGTGTTCCAAATGACGATTCAAGTAAATAACTTATTACCAAATACAACGTACAATAATTATTCGTTAGGTATTTTCACAACTGGCGGAACACAAGTTGCAAAAGTTCAAAATACAAATGGTACTTGGCCATCTTCTTTCGGATATAGCAGTACATTCTCTTTCATAACAAATAACCAAGGATCTGCTGAAAAAATTGTGAACGTACAACTTGATCCAAATACAACTGGACAGGCAACACTTCGTCTACGTCAAAACACAACAGCGAAATATAATGAAACTGTAACGATTAATAAAAAATAATGAAAAAGGCAATCCACATATGGATTGCCTTCTTCTCACTTCTCACTTCTCTTCTTTTGAGAAAAACATTCTTGAAATAACGATACCTATACTACCTACGATTAAGAATAACACCGCTCTAATCATCATCGACACCTCTGGTAGGTCGAGAAGGAATAACTTCCCTACTGTTACTACTAATACGACTAATCCAGCATATAATATTTCGTTCATCTGTCTATAACGGCCAAACCAAACTGCAAATAAAGCATATACCATCCATAATAATGATACAGATACGCTAATTATACTTCCATCTGTAGAAAGAACTTCACCGATCCTAGTAATTGTAATAAATACAATAACCATTAACGAGTAGAGCGCTATAGAATAAACATATTTACCTAAACTCGCTAACACTTCTTTTGCTTGTATCATGCAATAATAGAACGTTCCTATTAAAATAATATGAGCGACAAATCCTGCTGAAATGAACTCATCAAACGGGCTAAAAATCGTCTGTACCATTCCAATCGCATAAATCGTTGCACCTACATACAACTTAATATTTTGCTTTACTTTAATAGCAGTAACCATACCGAGGAAACCTTGTAACAATAATACGATCGCTGCATTCACCAAACTATACTCGTATAAAATCGCTAAACTAAATGATCCCATTGCAAAGCCAAATATTAGATTTGAAAATACAGAATGTTTATTCTTCCTATATTCAAGTACAAACATAACAGCATGCACAAATGCACTTATAACTAATCCCCACGTTGTAAATTCAGGAATTTGAGAAATGGCTAAAATAAAGAAAACTGCATTCGCACTAAATATCGCCAATCGTGCTTCTTGTATAAACCTTCTCTCCGAAAACATATGCCAAAATAATAGTAAATGAATTGCACCGTATACAACTGTTAACTGTACTTGCACATTCTCTACTAATATTGACATAACAACAAAGAAGACAAATAGGACAATTGCCGCAACAACATAAGAAATCATATACAAGTACTTATAAAGGTTTCTCAATGCATACCATAATAGGCTAATTGTTAATATCGTCTCATAACTAAAGAAAATATACGTATTAGGAGTCGTACTATTTAACAAGAAAGGAACAAAAAATGCTCCCACCGCCACGAAAATAGCGAGATATTCCGATCTATATCTTTTCGCTAAATAAATCCCTAAAATAACCCATACAATATTACAGATAAACGCAATACTTGCAGGAATAAACTCATATAAATAATGTGCCGCAAACGTTGTTAAAACAATTCCCGTAATACTTCCTCCAGCTAATACTAACCCTAACGCTTGCCGCTCTCTTTTAATTTGTATATCTCCTACGTAATACAAACCGGCAGATAGTACTATACCAAATACAACCCGTATCGCTGGTGTCAATAATCCGGCATCTACCCCTGCTTTGAATAACCAAATAACGCCAAGTAGCATAATACCGACAAATATACGCGGCAACCATGTTTGGCAAAACTTAATAATATTGAATGGTTCCGGTTTAAAAACAGATATATTTACTTGTTTTTCCTCAACTTTTTGAACAGGCTCTTTGATTTTCACTACATCTTCTTGTAACTTTTCATTACTTACCGCTTCAATATATTCTTTCTTTTCCTTATTAACATTTTGTTGAACTTTATCTACTTCTATTTTTCTTTGTTTCGCTTTCAATTCATAAAGTGCCTCTTGCATCGTTTCAATTGCCGTTTCGAGTGCTTCTATTTTCTTATTCAAATCCTCCTTCATACGCTCCCCCCTCATCATTCATGTAAAACCTATATATTACCAATTACCTTTATCATACTCTTAGTCTATTCATTTTCAATACTATTTTTCCAAAAAAGAAAGGTGTTTTCCGAAATAGGAAAACACCTCTTACTTATTTATTCTTATTTATAGCAATACTAACAATTACACCGAGGCAGACACCTACAAATGCCGGAACGATCCAACCTACACCTTCTGAATAAAACGGAAGCATTTTTAGTAGTGGTGTCCATTTATTCATCAGTACACTTTTGTTTAAAATATCAATCGCACTAAATACCGCTACGAGTCCAATCGTTACCGAATATACGTATACATACTTTCCAATATACTTATGGAATAACCCTAAAATAATAAGCGTTAGTGCAACTGGATAAATAAATCCAAGAATCGGTACCGATACTTTTAAAATTTGCGTTAATCCTAAATTAGCTAAAACCATACTAACAAAACTTAATATAAATGCCCAAAATTTATAAGATACTTTCGGAAATACACTTGCAAAAAACTGACTACAAGACGTAACCAGCCCAATTGAAACACATAAACATGCGATAGTAAAAATAAGGCCTAATAATACTACTCCGCCTTGTCCAAATAATGTCGTCATAACTTGTGCTAACACTTTCGCACCGTTATCAAATGTACCCAATGAACCACTAATTGAACCAACATATCCAAGAATGACATAAATAATAGTTAGTAATAGTCCTGCTCCAATACCAGCAATACTCATATATTTCGCTAAACCTTTATCATCCGCTACACCTTTTGCACGCAGAGCATTTGCAATAACAATCCCAAATATTAAAGCTGCTAACGCATCCATCGTTAAATATCCATCTAAAAATCCTTGGAACATAGGAGCTTGTCCATAATTTCCTGCAGGCTCTTTCACACTGCCTACTGATGTAAACATACTTTTTATAAATATAATAGCAATCATACATAATAATAAAGGCGTTAACACCTTTCCAAACAAGCCCATTAATTTAGACGGTGATAAACTTAACCAGTAAACAATACTAAAGAAAATAGCCGTGTACAATAACAAAACTACGCTACCCGCTTCTGGGAACAACTGGCCTGGCCCCATTTCAAAAGCTAAACTTCCTGCACGTGGTATACCAAGACCTGGTCCAATAAATAAGTACACAATACACGGAAAAATAATTGCAAATGAAGAATGAACCCTGCCCGCTAACGTTTGAAAACTCCCTGCTTTCGCAATAGCGATAACACCTAATATAGGAAGCCCTGTTGCTGATATAATAAAACCTAACAATGCAATCCATACATGTTCTCCTGCTTCATATCCAAGGAAAGGTGGAAATATAAGATTTCCGGCCCCAAAGAACATAGAGAATAACATAAGACTAATAAGCAAAATTTCTTTTTTCTGTAACAATTTCATTTCTTTCTCCTTCTTCAATTTCACCTTACATGAAATCAATTCCACAAATAAAAAAATGCGGTAATCCGCTTCCTTACAAAGAAAACATAGTCCATAGTCTATCACAAAAGAAACACCCATTCTATAGCTATTTCCCTTTTCAAATTTCTTCTGAAAAATCAACCTTTATTGACTTATAATAGTTAATAAGGTAAAATATTAATCATACAATACTATTAACTTTGTTTTTTGCTTGTGTCAGGAGGAAAATATTATGGAATCAGCGATACAACTAGAAAGAGAACAACAAAGAAAAAAGAAACATCCTCCAGGTTTATACTTACTCTTCTTTACAGAAATGTGGGAAAGATTTAGTTACTATGGATTACGAGGATTATTAACATTATATTTAACAACAGCTTTAGTAAGTGGTGGTCTTGGGTTTAGTCCCGCTTGGGCACTCTCTATTTACGGATTTTATACTGGTGCTTGTTATTTCACACCATTGATCGGTGGATACTTAACGGACCGTTTTCTAGGCAAACGAAAAGCCATCACAATTGGTGGTATAACAATGGCAATCGGTAACCTTACACTATTCGCCTTGCAAAACCAAGTCGGTCTATACCTCGGATTAGCGCTTATTATTATCGGTAATGGATTCTTCAAACCGAATATCTCTACACTTGTTGGAGAATTATACGAAGAAAATGATCCAAAACGTGATAGTGCATTTACAATTTTCTATATGGGTATTAACGTCGGTTCATTTTTAGCTCCACTCGTTTGCGGGTTTTTATCAGAAAATTTATTCAAAACAACAATAGATGGCGTTGCTCATTTCGGATTCCGTTACGGTTTCTTAGCCGCTTCAATCGGAATGATCATTGGACAAATTTTATTTACAACACTATCAAATCGCTTCCTTGGTGATATCGGTAAAAAACCAACTCGCGATTTGCAAACGGATGCTGGACAACAAACAATAGGAAATACACCGTTAACAAAAAAAGAAAAACAACGTACAACAGTTATCGTCATTTTAACATGCTTTGTTGTCTTCTTCTGGGCTGGATTTGAACAAGCTGGTAGTTCGTTAACATTATATACAAACAAATTTGTAGACCGCTCTGTGTTCGGATGGGAAGTTCCAACATCTTGGTTCCAATCGGTCAATCCGTTATTTATTATTTTACTTGCACCAGCTATTTCAGCATTATGGGCGAAACTGGCAACTAGGAAAAATGGTGACATGAAAATCCCAACAAAAATGGGACTTGGTATGATCTTACTCGGTATCGGTTATATTGTTCTTGTTATCGCTACATTAAAAACAGGCAGTGACGAACATAACATTACAGAAAAAGCAAACTTACTATTTATCGTCTTTACGTATCTTTTCCATACGTTAGGTGAGCTATTCTTATCACCTGTCGGGCTATCAATGGTTAGTGCTCTCGCTCCAGTAAAACTAGCCTCTTTATTAATGGGCGTATGGTTAGCAAGCTCAGGTATTGCTAATATTTTAGGCGGACAGCTTGCAAGCTTCACAACTTCACTTGGATATGCTGAAGTATTCACAGTTATTGGCGCTGTGGCGATTGTTTTAGGTTGTGTTTTATTATCAATTTCTAAGAAATTAGTGAAATGGATGGATTAAAAAAAGATGAGGAAAATTCCTCATCTTTTTTTACGCTTTCTTTCCCTTTTCTATTGCTTGTTCATACAAGCCTTTATGTTCTTTATATTCACTTGGCACGAAACTCTTATAGAAGAACGAAAGCCAGCTGTCTCCTTTTTTATATCCTTCTTCTCGAATTTCCGCTGCCTTTTTATTTGATTTAAATCCTTCAGTAAACCATTTCTTTAATGTTTCATTCTTTTCATACTTAGCAGGAACTTTTAAGTCGTAGTTTTCAAATGCATATGTATATCCAGCTTTTTCCGCTGCCTTTTTAGCAGCCTTATATCCCTTTTCATACGCGGTTTCATATACTTTCACATATGTATCCTTTTCAGTATTTCCAGGTTTCTTTTCAGCTAATTCTTTACCAGCCTTTTCACCAAGTTCCGCTTGTTCTTTTTCAATCTTTTCGGTTCTCTCTTTATTACCTACTTGGAAACCTTCTGCAAAGTTCACCTTAAACTCAGGAGTAATTTGACTATCGTCCATTGCTTCTTGTGTTAACCCTTGCTCTTTACCTTTTTCAAAATGTGCTTTTTTCTGTTCTTCTAAAGACCATGCCGCAGCATACGCAGTTGTAAATGCTTGTTTATATGCGTCTGACTTTCCAGCTACATGTCCTTCTGCATTATTCTTTCCTGCTTTAAAATCTGTCTCTCCACTTTTTTGACCTTCAAGCTGCCCTTTTTCCATGTCAGCTTGACGCTGGGCTTCCTCTTGCTTACGTGCCTCTTCTGCTTTTCTTTGCTCTTCGGCTACACGTTGTCTCTCTTCTTCAGCTTTGCGTTGTTCTTCTGCAGCACGCTGTCTCTCTTCCTCTGCTTTACGCTGTGCTTCTGCAGCACGTTGTTTTTCAGCCTCAGCATTGCGCTGCGCTTCTGCTTGTCTTTCAGCTTCTACAGCACCATTATTATTTTGACTAGGCGCAGGGCTTGTTGTTCCGCCGCTAGAAGCTGGTTTATTGTGATAATGATATTCCCCGTACTGCAATCCCCATTTTTCACAATTTGTACGACACGTATGTCCACCATTAGCATCTGTACGTCCTGGATGTGCATAAGCAGAAATTGGCGCTACCAATAACGCTACACTTGTTGTTAAAAGAAGTCTTTTTACTTGCTGTTTCACTTTTGTTCCTCCCAAAATCTAGAATCATTACTTTATTATATAAAAATAGAAAAATATTTAAATACCAACTAAAATATTCTTTTATTTCTCAACATTGGATAAAAAAAGAAGGTTCACTCTTTAAAGAGTGAACCTTCTTTTTTCTTTATTTCTTAGCCTTTGTTCCTACTAAATCACCCGTAATAACAAAACGCTTAGAATTATCCTTAACAGATACACATGTAATAAGTGTTATCTCATCTTTCCCATGATCCTCTACAACTTCCCATTTATCAGGGGTCACTTCAGATACACCGGTAACAGTATACTCATACTCATTTGCATTGTCATACAAATAAATTTTATCGTTCTTCTTTAAAGTTGATACATCACTAAATAAAACACCTTTTTTTGACATATTATGCCCTGCAAGTGCATAATTCCCTTGTCCCATTACTTGATTTTCTCTTACAGTTGCCGCACCCGATAATAAATTCTTTTCAGTCGACGCTTTTAAAACAGGAAGTTCTAATGAGATGCCCGGAATTGAAATACGACCGATTACTTGTTTTTTATCTAACGATGCACTCGCTACTTCTGCCAAGTCTGGTTGATTAATTTTTGAAGCATCTACAAATTCTGTATCATGCTTTTCATATTCCATCTTTTGAACAGCTTGTACATTCGCTGTCTGCTTCTTCTCTGCATTATATCCATCATAAAATGGCTTTCCGATTAATACACCACCTACAACAAATAGAAGGATTGCTACTATACTATAAATTCTTTGCTTATTCATATACAATTCCTTTCCGTTACAAAATCTTACTCTATATAAAATGATAAGACAATATTGCTATATGTACAAGTGTAAGCTAAAAAAGAAACCTTCTTGCATCAGCAAGAAGGTTTTTTTTAGACTAATTTATTTCTGTACAGGGATACGTGAAAGACCGTCATTTGAATAAAGAAAATAGAGAATATAATATACAGTGGGTACCCAGGAAGATAGTCATTAATAATAGGCGAAAAAGTTAAAAATCCGACTGCACAAGGTAACACATACCATAACGAAACAAAAGTTGTTCGACAGGCTTTATCCGTAATCGCTTTTTCACGTTCATCTTCTAGTGGAAATAATAATGGATACATCCAAAAAGATAAATTCTTGTATTTTTTCTTTTGAATTCTATAAAAAATTGTAACTATAATAGCTCCAATAAATAATAAAATGAATGGTGCTCCATTAAACCATACTTCAAATGGGAACTTCTCATTTTTAATTATATCTGCTAACTCTGTAATAACACTATAAAATTCAACAAATGTCCAGCAGGCTAGCGCAGTATAAAGCACGTTTACGATATAAGAAACCCCAATTCTATTCATCCTCTTCCCCCTCCTTATTTAAAACAAATACATCTTCCATCTTTAACTCGAATACATCACAAATCGTCAATGCTAGTAACAATGAAGGAACGTAATCCCCTTTTTCAATTGCAGCGATCGTTTGTCTCGTCACTCCTACCTTTTCTGCTAATACACTTTGCGTAAAATTAAAGCGAGCTCTTAATTCCTTCACCTTATTGCAAATGGTCAAATTTACCACCTCTTACCATCATTGTATGCTGTCCTTAACAAAATGTAAACTCAACTTAACATTATTTTCACAAAAAAATCCAACTTTACGTTTTGTAAAGTTGGATTACGTTTTAGTTTAAAATTGTAACTTTAACACTTCTTCTGCCCCAATTATTAGCTGTAGCTGAATCTGGCATTAATAAATCAATTATATGACCTTTAATCGCACTACCAGTATCTCCAGCAATCGCCGTACCATAATTTTCCACATATACAGTAGAACCTAATGGAATCACAGCTGGATCTACAGCAATTAGTTTCATGTTTGGATTTGCAGTCAAATTATGTCCTAACTTAGACTTTACAGTTTCACCCGGTTTATAGCCATTTTCAGATGGATCAGCTGTATAAGCAGTTGCTGTTACATAAAATTCTTTTCCACCTTGAGCTGGTTTTGGATCCGGCTTAGCTGGTGTTGTATCTTTAGCTACAGGCTCTGCCGGCTTAGCTGCCTGTTCTTCTTTTTGCTTAGCTGCTGCTGCCTTCGCTTTTGCCAACTCTTCTTGCTCAGCCTTTGCAGCTGCTTCAGCTTTTGCGCGCTCTTCTGCTGCAATTCTTGCTGCTTCTTGTTCACGAGCAATTGTTTCTTGTACTGCTTTCATATTTGCTTCAACTTTTGCTTTCTCTTCCGCTGCTAAATTAAGTTGGCTTGCAATCTGATTATATTTAGCCTGAACCGTTTGTAAGTTATCTTGACGTTTTTTCAAGTTATCTTGCAAATCCGCTTGTGCTTTTGCTAATTTTTGCTTATCTACTACTAAAGATGCTTCTTTTTCGTCAATTGCTTTTTTATCTTCTTCAATTTGACGAAGATCTTGTTCTTGTAGACGTAAAATTTCTTTATCTGCTTCTAGAATAGTAGTAACTGCATTCATACGTTGTATGAAATCTGCAAAGTTTTTTGATTCTACAACAACTTCTACTACTAAACTCGTATTTGAGCTATTTTGAACAGAAACCATACGTTTTTTCATAATATCCTTACGAGCAAGGACTTTATCTTCTAAAACGATAATATCTGCTTTTTTTTGTTCAATCTGCTTATGTGTTTCATCGATTTTACGTTGAATAGCAGCTTGATCCTCTTTATTTTTTGCAATTGTATTATTTAAATTATGTAGTTCATTTTCGATACCTTGAATTTCTTTACTAACAGCTTGCTTCTCTTGCTCTTTCTTCTGCATATCTGCATCGTTTTGCTGCAATTGCTGTTGCATGTTGTTAAGTTTCTCGTCGTTTGACTCTGCTTTTACAGCGACTGTACTAGAAAGAACAATCATTCCTGCTAATACTAGACTACTGATTCGCTTAAAATAGTTCATAATCCGACTCCCTTCTTATACAGTTATACATGATTTATTTTACAGTTTGTTTACAGAACCATTAAATACAGTTTATTTTTCATGACAAAAAAAGAGAATTGTGAACAAAATGTAATAGATTCTTAAATATTTAACAATTCCTATATTTAAAAATTATAAAAGATGCTAAAATCCAAATATAGAGAAATTAAAAATCCTAAAGGCGGTTGAATTAAATAAAATGTTTACTCAAAAGAAATCACTCCAACATAAAATTGATCAACTAGAAGCTCATATACATGAACTAGAAGCAGAATTAAAACAAAAAGATGTGGAAAAACAAGAAATTATATCTTCTATCCATAATCGTGTAAAAAGCGTTATGCAAGAGCACGAACTTGTAAATAGCCAACATCATACACTCCAAAACTTAATTCAACAATTGAACGCATGCTTTGAAAATGTTTCTACGCGTACTACACATTCCAACGAATTAAATAACGAAATGCTACAAAAAGAGCAAAACTTAATTCAATCTATTGAAGAAATTATCGATTGCTCTAATGAAGGAAAAGAATCCGTTCATCGCTTACTCATTGTAATTAATAGATTAGGTGAACAATCTCAACGTACTTCTAATAGTATGAATCATTTAAGCGAACGCTCTAAAGAAATTGAACAAATTGTAGAAGTGATTCAAAACATTGCAGCACAAACAAATTTACTAGCGTTGAATGCAAGTATTGAAGCTGCACGTGCTGGAGAACACGGTAAAGGATTTGCTGTTGTTGCTAATGAAGTAAGAAAACTAGCTGAAAGTACAGCTGAAAGTACAAAAAACATCGGTAACTTAACGAAAAAAATTCAAGAAGAAATTGAAAAAGCATATGAAAATACAAAAGATAATTTGCATTTAGTTGATGAAGGTGTAGAAATGAGCGCTGATACTAACGCTAGAATTGAAAATATTTTAATGATGATTCAAACATTACAAAGTGGCGCTACAAATGTTATTAAAGCTATCGAAAACCAAAAATCTTGTAACGATGATATATTACGAGAATTTGCAAACACACAACAAATGTTCCACAAATTAAATACTACTATTATGAATCATATTAATGATGCTGAAAAAGTCGATGTTCAATTATCAAAAGGTATTCAAAAAATAGTAGGTTTTCAGTAATGTAAAAAATCCCCTATGACGTCATAGGGGATTTTTATTATATTTCGAATATTATTTTCTTCTCAATATTCGCTCTCTCTTTTGTTATAATAGAAAAGTTATTTCTTTCGACTAATACACAAGGAGGATGTTATGGAACAATTTTATTACATTTTAAAATATTTAATTCTTGGTCTATTCCAAGGACTAACAGAACCAATTCCGATTTCTTCAAGCGGTCACCTCGTTTTAGCACAGCATTTGCTAGGACTAAAAATAGAAGGGTTTAGCTTTGAGCTACTTGTTAATTCAGCTTCATTATTAGCTGTATTACTTATTTATAGAAATGACTTAATTCGTCTAACAAAGAATGGTCTATCTTATATATTCACAAGAGCAGAAGATGCAAAATCCGATTTCTTCTTTATTATTTACCTTGTTATTGCAACCATTCCAGCAGGTGTAATTGGAGTTTTATTTAAAGATTATATCGACCACTATTTAAAAGGTGTTAAAATGGTTGGGATTTCCCTTCTTATTACTGCTATCGGCCTTTGGATTATTCGAAACTTGCGTGGACGTAAAAATGATGGCGACCTTTCTATGAAAGATGCAATCATTATTGGTCTAGCACAAGCTTGTGCACTAATTCCTGGTATAAGCAGATCAGGTGCTACAATCGTGGCAGCGATGTTACTTGGTATGAAGCAAGAAACAGCTCTTCGCTTCTCATTCTTACTATACATTCCTGTTAGCTTAGGTGGTTTATTGTTAAGTATTACAGACATTGCAAACGATCCAAATTTAGATACATTATTTGTACCTTATATTGTTGCTTTCATCGCAACATTTGTCATGACATATATTTCATTAAAATGGTTTATGAACATTATGGCAAAAGGAAATTTAAAATACTTCTCTTTCTACTGTATTATCGTAGGTGTGCTAACTATCATTTTCTTATAAAATGAAACTTTAATCAGGGGGTTTTGTTCATCCCCCCTGATTATTAGCCCTCACCAATCGGGCTTTTACGGGCAGCAGGGCTCCCACCTAACTTCTTTGCTCCACCTGAATTTTGAGGTGGGAGTTTTACTGCCCACAAATAGCGGGATAAAAAACCACTTACTGCCCTCATACAGTAAGTGGTTTTTCCTTATGCATAAACTTTCTTTTCCTGACAATACAAGCGAATAACATGTGTATTTTTTTGAAATAAATCATGTGTTAAGCGAATAATAATAAAATTTCGTTTTGTATTATCATCATGAACAAAAATCTGTTCCCCCTCTTGAAAACGCCATGTGCTTTCAAAAGTTGTAATATGATCCCCGCTTACCGAAAAAAGCTCATATTGCATATCATGTACCCTCTTTCAACTTGTATAATCATAATATCTTTATATTAAACTTATTATAACTTAATCTATTTTAAATTTGTAATTTTTTCTATTTCGAGCTATTTCAACTTTGTTTTACATTCTTTTAAGCGCTATAATGATAAACGAAATTTCATTGAAAGGAGCTTCATTTTGACTGCATATTTATTTCCAGTAAAAACAGCTTTTATTTTATTTCCTATTTTAGCAATGTTTCTATTAATTCCTTTTTTAATATTTAATTATCGAAAATACGGTTATTTAAATAAATGGCGCTCATTTATTTTATACTCATTATTACTTTACTTATTAAATGCCTATTTTCTTGTTATTTTGCCGTTACCACAAACGTATGATACTTGTAGCCTACAACCCGCTAATACACAGCATATGCAACTCTCACCATTTTATTTCATACAAGAGATTAGTAATCATACATCGGCAATTTTAACGAAACCTACTACTTATTTCTTGTTATTAAAAGAATCTGCATTTTTACAAGTTGCTTTTAACGTTCTATTAACCGTTCCATTCGGTATTTACTTACGTTATTATTTCCGACGTAGTTTCTTCCAAACAGTGTGCATTTCTTTTTGCCTTTCACTGTTCTTTGAATTAACACAAGTAACTGGATTATATGGTATTTATAATTGTGCATATCGCTTATTCGATATCGACGATCTGTTTTTAAACACACTAGGCGGCGTAATCGGTTTTATCATTGCACCAATATTTACGTACTTCCTGCCAAAAACAAGCGAATTAGATAGTCATATTGATTTGGAAACGAAACCAGTCGGATTCGTTCGTCGTCTCATCGCTATGCAAATTGATTGGATCTTCTTATCTATCGTTGTACCTTTCATTAAAAACAAAGGAAACTCACTATTTATTTCTAACATCCAATCTTATACAAATGTATACGAACTCCTTTTCATCGCATGTTCAATCTTAATTTACTTTATTATCATCCCATACTTTACAAATGGAAGAACAATAGGGAAAGCGTTGCTTCGTATTTACATTAAAGGACAAGCAGAGCGTATTACACTAAAAGAATTATTCATTCGTTACGGTATATTCTATTTCATTTTAGGTGGAATCAATTACATTCTTTCTAGTAGCTCTATTTTAAATCATACAGAGCCTTTAGTATTACTAGTTATACTGTTATTCCAATTTGTAATTAACGGGCTATTTATTATTCATGTTTTATTACATGTATTTAGCAGTGATAAATTACTATTTTACGAGCGTATTAGTCATACAAGAAATGCAATTACACTTAAAAAAGCTGACAAATACTAATTTGTCAGCTTTTTTTCATAATCGTAAATAACTTTTCTGTATAAGGGCTTAAAAATATTCCTGTTTCATCTAGTGACTTCCTCACTTTTAGAAACGAATGCAATTCTGGATATATATTTTGCAATTTTTCGTACGTTAACGTATGCATTTTCCCCCAATGTGGGCGCCCTTCATACTTTAGAAAAATTTTCTCCACTTCACCAAAATAAGCGGCATACTTCATACCTTTATACATATGAACAGCTATATACGCTGAATCTCTTCCATATGCTGGACTGAGCCATATATCATCACCTCTCACGTAGCGGCATTCAATCGGGAAGTGCACCTTATACTTTTTCTTTTCAATAAGATTTGAAATTTCTTCTACAACAGCCCTCATATACTTTGAAGGGACACTGTACTCCATTTCATAAAATGGAACTGTACGTGATGTAGCGAATACTTCATAGCTTGGTCCAATTATTTTCGTGTTCAGTACAGCCTTAGCTGATAATCGGCTTACTCCTTTACTTATAGAAGGAAACCATTTACACCCTTTAGATAATAAAGAGAACATCCTATTTTCAAGTAACTCCACCTTTAGTTTATGCCATTTCAAATCACTTTCTTTACTCGTTGTTTCGTTTGTAAATTTCACTTGTACTTCATCTGAATAAGGAAAAACGAAAAATTCAAAATGACGATTCTTCTTATATTCTTCTAGTTTGTTCATTACAGTAGACAATGATTGTTTTTCACTTTCATAAACAAGCGAATACGCTGGGATAACCTTCAATTTTATCTTTACAATGATACCTAGCATTCCAAGCGACAACTGAAATGCTTTCCAATATTCGGCGTTCTCGGTTTCTGAACAAACTATACTCTCACCTGTTGATAAAACTGCCGTGATCTCTATAACTTGTGTTGATAAACTCCCAAATGTAACACCCGTCCCATGAGTCCCCGTACTAATCGCTCCTGCAATAGATTGTGAATCAATATCTCCTAAATTTTCTTGCGCATAACCTTTTTCCTGAAGTAACTTCCCTAAATCATGTAACTTTGTTCCCGCCCATACTTCGGCAACCATCTTCTCTGCATCAATATTCACAATGCCCTTCAATTCATCTAAAGAAACTAAAATTTCTTCCGTTTGCACAAGAGGTGTAAACGAATGACCTGAACCGACAACACGAATTTTCTTTCCTTTTTTTCGTGCAAGCCCCACAACTTCTACTACATCTTGTATACTTTTTGGATACATCGTATAATGCGGCGTTCCTTCTACATTCCCTGTCCAATTTCTCCATTTTTGTCCCTTTATAGAAAGCATTGTCCATCCCCCCGATATGTTGAATACTCTCCAACAATTTCCCCTTGTTTAATGCGATATAAAATAGGAAAACGCTCACATAACTCCCCAGCTTTACTATGGCGAAACAAGATAGAATCTCCTATATCCACTCGTTCCTCGCCGTTATAAAAAATTGGTGTTTGCACTTCACCAGCACCTTCTAAAGCTAATAGTTTTGCACCATGCGGCATCCAAACCTCAGGCTCTTTATCTTTACCAACTGCACCTGAGGCAATATATCCGCCACCTAGGCAAGTATAAATAAAAGGATCCGGTTTACGTACAACTGGTAAAGCAAATCCGGCAGCTGGCTGAAATTTTACTTCTTTATAATAGTCAAACAGTTTAGGAGAGTAAAAGGCGGATCCTACAGTAATCTCTGAAACTGAGTTATCTTGCTCAGTTGTTTTTATACTTCCTGTTCCTCCCCCATTTACAAATCTTAGTTCAATACCAAGGTTTTGTATTTCTTTTACGATACGTTCTCTTCTTTCTTTAACCTCTAACACTGATTTCTTCTTTAAATACGAAACAGCTTTACTTTTCATCCATTGATTCGGTATATGATCCCCCACCCCGGCAATTTGAGCTTCATATCCCATTACACCATCTAGTATTAAATATGATGAGCCCTTCACCTTTTCTACTATTTTCAAAGCGCTCTGCACATCTTTTACGGGGGATCTTTTTACACCAAAATGAAATTTCAAAAAACGACTACTCATATCAATATCCAAACAAACGCGAAAACACCCTTTAGACTTCTCAGCAATCTTTTCTAAATAAGTAATATGGTCTTCACAATCTACCATACAAGTTATAATGTGCCCTTGCTTTGTTAGCAAACTAATTTCATGTAAAGCTCTTTCATCATAAACAGGATATCCGAGCAATAAATCATTAAACCCTTGTTCAATTAAAAACAAAGCTTCTCTAGGAGAAAAACACATAATACCTTGAAACCGATTATTTGCAGCTAAAATCTTTTTCATAACTGGAACAGAGCGTAATGATTTACTCGCTATACGAATTTTCTTATCTCCACTTAACTCTATAATCGATTGAATATTCCTCTCTAAAGCCACTTCATCTAAAAATGCACACGGTAATGGAACTTCCTTAAAAATTCCTCTATCCACATTTTTCTCTCCTCTTCTATATATGTCTTATACATATTGGAAAGAAAAAATGATTTTCCTGTTTTCAAATAAAAAAAGTTTCTTCTTCACGAAGAAACTTTTTTAAGACTACTCTACTTCATAGAAATAGTCGCCTCTACTGGATAATGATCAGAATAATCATCATACGTATATTTTTTGAACCATGATGTAACAGACCACTTTGGAGATTTCACTTGTAATACGTTATTCTCTACGAATGATGGATTCGCATGATCTTTACTCGCAATAATATAATCTAAATGTTCAGCAGGTGCATCTGGATAATTGTATTTCGCAATACTGTTTGTCGTCGCATCCCAAGTTGCTGCATGTCCTGTATAAGATGGAACAGACGCATGTAATGTTTTAAACATCGATGCATACTCTGAATTGCTATTATTCTCAGCATTTATTTTATTTACATTCATATCACCACCAATTAACACATACTCGTTATTTGGTATATTTTTATTTTTAATAAACTCTTGAATTTCTTGTAGCTGTTTTGTACGTACAGATGCTGGCGAAGTATTTCCACACATACTATCTTCAGCTTGTAAATGAGTCCCAATCACATGTACAAAACGATCATTTTTCTTAACTTTTGTGTATACAAATCCTTTATTTGATAAGTTATCTGGTCCACAGCCTTTTTCAAATACATATTGAATCTTTTCAACAATTGGCCATTTACTCACAATCGCTACACCTCCATCTTCAGGAGTCGAAGATGAATAGTTTCCTAACGTCTTATCCCACTCGCTTCCACTACTACGACCTAATACTGCCGTTTGATTTGGATATTCTTTCTTCAAATTTCCTAATAAGCGATTTGAAGCACTATTATCAAACACTTCATTTAATATAACAACATCTTGATTCTTTATATAATCTGCCGCTCCAATTAAATCAGCACGCTGACTTTGTCCCCAGTTCGGATATAGGTTTGTTGATAGCATGTATACATTATGCGTCATAACTTTTAATGTATTATTTTGATTTATAGACATTTCTGCTTGAGCTGAAGATCCACTATATAAAGCTCCTAAACCAATACCAAAGCTTAGTACACCTTTTAGCAATTTACTTTTCACGTTTCATACCTCCATGTACTGTGTAGTGATAAAAAGGCCAAATACTCTATTCTGAGATTTGACCTTTTTCAAATATTTAACGATTTCCGTACGTATCAAACCAAAGCTGGATGTACCCAGCAGTAACACGTTGTGCATCCATTAATCGCGTACCTGTCATTGGTGTAACTTCAGCGCGCCATTTATCTGCATATTCTTGTGATACAGCTGCTTTCACGAACCAATCTTTCGTATTATCATTTACAATGCCAGAATAATCTTGTTTCGCAGCTACTGCCGCTCCATGAATCCAATCTTCTGGATTTGTACCTTTCCAGTTCCAATATCCATTTCCATCCGTTACTTTATAATTATCTTTTATCGTATCTACAAAGTTTTCATATTTAGAATGGAACCCTTGTGGATAAGAAAGATTTGTAAAGTTTGCCGCATGCATCGGTTGATTTACATCCCCTAAATAGTGAAGTGATAACCCTAAATAGAAGAATGCTTGTTTCATATCTTTATTTTTGTATGACTCACCTGCTAATTTAAAATATTTAGCTCCAGTTTCCTTTGCCTGCTTTGCAAATGGAATATAAGTTTTTCCATTGTCAGGGTCATAGAAGTGTGAAGCAAATGTGCTATTATCATAATAAGGATTTTCATAGTCAGCAGCATAAATACCGTTCTCTAACTCCGTACGCCATTCATTTAATAGTGCAACCTGATCTTGTTTTACAAGTGTTGTATTACGAGACATAATATCCATTGCACGGTTTACAATCCATAAATGAGAGTTTACGCCTTCTTTATGCTTATCTTCAGCAGACCAGCGGTGAACTATATTTATTCTACTTCCCCCATCATTTTCATGAGCAAATGCAACACTTTGTAACGGAGCTACTAATGTAATAGCCGCTGCTAAAGCAAGTACTTTCTTTTTCATATAAAATCCTCCATTTTTTAATTGAATTATTGTAAACTTTTTGTTAGGATCCTATGATATCGTCTGGTTAACCTATGACTAGAATATCCCACCTTTCATGAAATTTCTATCAATAAATTAAAATATGCAAATGTTCATATCATTATAACTTTATACATAGTGAATATAATGAATGAATACACTTACATTGTAATAAAGTATTGTTAAGCTACTGCAAATGATTGTCTAAACTAATGTAAAAAAAGAGTAAAGCATCCACATGCTTTACTCTTTTTTTCTTTTCGATAATATACTTGGCAGCTGTACATTAACTGCCAACTTATGAATAAATCCAAACACTAATCCAATCCCGATAAATATGTATAAGATCGTAAATACCTTTCCGAAATCAGTTTGCGGACTAAAATTCCCATCACCGACAGTCGTCAACGTGACCACACTAAAATATAGGGCGTCAAGAGGACGTAATCCTTCAACTGTACTATAAAAAATCGTACCAGATGTTAATGTTAAAAATGTTAATACGAATAATACTTGAAATTCTTTATCTTTCCACGCTCGTAAACAAGCTTTTAGCATCCGTTTCAATGTCAACATAAATGAAAGCATTAGACTTCCCCTTCCAAACAAAATACCTGTAGTTAAAGGAAAGTCTATCACCTTTCTGTATAGAAAAAAAGTAGCCCTCTTCTATTTCTAGAAAAGGGCTACTTTTTACTATTCTCTATTATTTAGGTGAAACAAGAATTTTCACTTGTGTTTTATCTTTTACAAGTGCTTCAAATCCTTCTTCAACAACTTGATCCACTGTGATTTTTTTCGTAATTAATTTCTCTGCTTGAATTTGGTCAGAGCTAATTAATTTAATAACAGCTGGGAAGATATGACGGTATCCAAGAATACCGATAACTTCTTTTTCTTTTAGTACAAGGTTGTTTGGCGTAATTGTCGCATCTTTTTCCCACACACTAACAATTACAGTTTGTCCTTCAAAACTTGTACTTTCAATCGCTTGACGAAGTACTACTTCGACACCTGTTACTTCAAAGCTCACATTTACACCTAAACCATTTGTTAAGTTACGAATTTCTGCTAGTACATCTTGAGTTGCTGGATTTAATACGTAATCAGCACCTGCTAATTTAGCTAGCTCTTGACGTTCTTTAGAAAGTTCCACTGCGATAACAGGAGTTGCTCCTGCTGCTTTTGCTGCTTGGATTACAAGAAGCCCAATCGGACCACAACCAAATACCGCTACAGCTTCTCCCTCTTTTAATTTACTTTGACGTACTGCATGAACTGCTACTGCTGCTGGTTCTACAAGTGCACCTTGTTCATACGTCATTTCATCAGGAATATGGTGGACCATATCTTCTGGTACTACTGTATATTCAGAGAAACCGCCGCCTTCTCCGCCAAGACCGTGGAAAACAAGTTGTTCACAAACATTGTAATGTCCGTGTTTACAAGCTTCACATTTACCACAAGAATAAATTGGTTCTACAACGACGCGATCTCCCACTTTATGAGAAGTAACGCCTTCACCGATTTCAACTACCTCACCACTAAACTCATGACCTAAAATAACCGGTGCTTTTACGTGTGTTAATGGGTGCTCTTCTGTTGGAATAAAAATAGGTCCTGCTAAATATTCATGCAAGTCTGTTCCGCAGATACCACACCATTTAACTTTAATCTTAACTGCTCCTGGTCTTACAGTTGGTTCTGGTACTTCTTCTACTCGTACATCACGTTGATTATGCCAAAGTAGTGCTTTCATTTTATACATCCCTCTCTACGTATATACTTAACCTGGTGAAGTTTACAATTCTATTATAATACTTCCATCCATATATTTCAAAAAAACAATCTCATTTCCACTAAATTTTAACAAATAACGTTCAATATTTTGTCACTTTGTACTTTTTTCCACATCTGTTAATGCTAATTTCATTGCGGTTGAAATTAGCATTATGCCATAATAGCATAGGAGAGGTGAATATCGCTTGAAATATTTTATTTACTTTATTGTTATCGTAGCGTTTTTAGATACATTTTCACAATTACCTATTATGAGTACTTTCGCTCAAAGTCTTGGAGGAACCCCTCTTGTTATCGGGCTAGTTATCGGTATGTACTCATTCGCTAATATGATCGGTAATATTATCGCTGGAGCCGCTGTCGATAAATTTGGTGCAAAAAAAATCCTTTATATAAGCATGGGAATTACGAGTTTCATAGTCTTGTTATACACCGTTGTTCAAAGTGGTGAACAACTATTAGTTGTGCGCTTTATGCACGGTTTTAGTGACGGATTTTTAATTCCTGCTGCCTTTACGTTTTTATCAAAGCAAACGAATTCAGCAAGGCAAGGTAAAGCAATGGCTCTATCTGGTGCCGCTGTTGGAACAGCTGCAATCGTAGGACCTGCTTTCAGCGGCATTATGAAAGCAACAGCTGGTATAGAGTGGGTGTTCATTACTATTTCTATTTTAATGGTCCTTGGTACAATCGTATCTCTATTCTTCTTACCAAATAACGTATCAAGAAAAGATACATCAAGAACACAAATGATGAACAAAGAAGATATGATTGAACTATTGAAATCAGAACCGTTATTACAAGCATATATTGGTGCTTTCACACTAATGTTTTCACAAGGGATTGTCACTTATATGTTACCAGTAAAAGTTGAGGCATTAGCACTTAAAGCATCTACAACAGGCATGATGTTAAGTGTATTCGGAATTACCGCTATCCTCTTCTTCTTACTGCCAACAAATCGCATTTACGATCGATTTAATCGTTCCAAACTAATGCTAATCGGGATTGCAGTAATGGCACTAGCGTTATCTTTACTCGGATTATTTGCAACAAAAGGCATGCTCTTTATCGTTATGATAATTTATGGAATTGGATTCGCTATCCTCTTCCCAGCAATTAATGCTTTACTTGTTGAAAATACAACAGATAGTAACCGAGGGAAAGCATTCGGATTGTTTTATGCATTCTTCTCGTTAGGAGTTGTTGCTGGCTCCTTTACAGTCGGAGCAATCGGAGCATCACCTAGCGCTAGCTTCGTTATCGGAACTGCATTCTTGTTAACATTTGCTGGAATGATTTTTGTAAGAAGCAAAGTAAAAAAGACAATGATGGGTTAATTCCATCATTGTCTTTTTTTCGCCTAATATATATTACTTTTGCATATAACCAAGTAATACTGTAAATAAACTTATGTATAAAAGCAATACTACATTCTTCCTTTAAAAAAGAAAGTCTATAAATACCAACGATACTTCGACAATTTCCTCGGAAATATTTCTTTTCCCCACATAATTTGCTACACTATATATGAACAGACGATTGTATTACATAAGCTGAAATAATAACTTACTGTACAAATATAAAAGCACACTCTTCATATGAAGAATGTGCTTTTACTTTATTAACGTCTAATCCAAACAGCGCCTGCTGACTTATCCTCTGCCTGTCCAACAACTTGGAATTTAAGTCCAAGGTTTGGAACTTTTCGTCCTGCGTCAGCAATTTGCTTATTACTGTATACCTTTGAATCATCAAACGTTGTAACACCTTGTAATCCAGTATAATTAAACTGTCCTCGTGTAAATGAATTTACACTCCATGAAGGTGTTTGATCAAATGAAAATGCAGCATCTGCAATTTGAATTCCAGTATTACCGTATGCTGGTTTCCCACCTAAATTTCCAACAATCGCTTCTGGATGAGAATCTACAACACCAAGGAAGCCTTCACCTGGATGTAACCCAACCCAGTTATCTTTGAAACTATCATCTGCATACCAAACGACAAGACCTGTATTATACACCGGCCCTTTTCCCGCTTTTAATCCATTATCTGATCCAGCATAGTTTCTCCACTCTAGATAATAATAATGGGGTTTCTGTTCTGTCCCATCAGAAACAACGAATCCATTTAACTTCATTTTAGACTGTCCTTCTGCGTCATCTGAAAATACTACTTGTCCATCAACTGTTACATTTACATTATCCATTGCGAAACCTTTATATGTTAAAGCTGGATCTGTAATATAGTCGAATTGTAGTTTAACTTTCTTCCCTTTAAATTGACTTAAATCGTATGATTTATCAATCCATTTTCCATCTGTTGTATCTTTATCTTCTTGGACTATGTTTTCTCCCAATCTATCAATTAATGTTTTCGTTCCATCTTCAGTTACAGCATGTACTTCGATGAAATCACACTCTGCTTCTAGTTCATAATTCGCTTTATAATCAAATTTCGCATTTGTTCCTTTTGTTAAATCAAAGAATGGTGTTTCTAATGTCGTATGCATATCATCTCCTCTTGTACTATAATATGCATGCTTTCCAAACTCCGGTTTAATTGTTTCAACACTTTTACCTGGTAAGTTAACACGTACAACGCCTGGACGATTGGATTTCGTAACACTTTGATCAATATATGTAGGAACGCCTACACCACTCTTAATTTTATCGTAATCTACTTCTAAAATTTTCGCCCAGTTTCCACCCATATTCTTTTGTAAGAAGTCTTTATTTTGTGGTGAAAAACTAGTTGGCTCTGTTCCTGCGATTTTTCCTGTCCAGCTACCTCCACTCATTAATGACCACGCTTCAACAGGTGAACCAGTTCCAGTATATTTCGTGTCATATTCATCCGGTAAGCCAAGGTCATGTCCAAATTCATGTGCAAACACACCTACTGCACCGTCTTCTGGTTCAATTGTGTAATCATGAGCCGCTACTTTTCCACCAAAGTAATCTACCTTTGATTTTGTACCTTCAATCGCTACTGGATCTGTTGCTAATTTTGAACGATGTGACCAAATCGCATCATCACCTAATTTACCGCCACCAGCTTCTTGACCAACACCAGCATGGATTACCATTAAATGATCAATTACACCGTCAGATTCATCTTGATTACCATCACCATTTGTATCATATCTGTCAAATTGATCAAATTGAGATAAATCTAATCCTTTATCCGCTGCAGCTTTTAATGCTTCTTTCACTAAATCACGCGCACCTTTTGGTCCTTTATTATCGTGACCGCTACTACCATCAGCACCATAATCAGCGGCTTTACCTGGAACAGTTAACCACTCTGTTACATATCCATCCGTCGTATAACTACCGCCAGACTGTTCTTCATAATATTGCTTAAATGTTTTTACTTTCGAACCATCAAATAATGTGTAAGGCTCATTACCAAATAACATTTTTTGATAATGTTCTCTACTAAAGTCTTTCGAATACATATAACCTGGTGTTTGCTCAATATTATTATGTTTATAATCACTAAATTCAACGAGTAACACTAACACTTTATCATTGCGGACAGGTCCACTATATGGAGCTTGTTTCGCCTTAGAAGTTGGAACTTTCCCATCTAATTGCTTTTTATTTGGCTCTGGCTTTTGCTCAGGGCTAACATTTTTTTCAGCTTTCTTTACTTTTTCCTTTTCTTCCATCTTCTTCTCTTTTACCTTTTTCACGAAATCAGATGCTTCTTGATTCGCATCGGGAAGAATTTCTTTATTCGCCTGATCCCCTTGTTTCTTTTCAATATATTGCTCTACGGCCTTTTTTGTCTCTTCTTTAGACGATGCTGGATTAATTGTTCCTCTTTCTTTCAGCGCTTCCGCTAAACGATCTTCTTGAATTAAGTTATGATCAATTGGCGTTGTAGACACACCTTCTTTTGCTGACGTTTCTGCATATGCTAACGGAGCACTCATTACAGCTGAGCATCCGATGAGTGTTGCGATCGTTAATGATGACAACACTTTAAATGGCGCTTTTTTTCTCATTTTAATCATCCCCTTGTATCAATCTTAAACTTCAGATAAAAATATGTAATCTATCCTCCCTTGTATAATAAAAGACATGATTCTATAAGAAATAAGCTTTCTGTTATAGAATCATGCCCTCCAGTTTTCTGGTCAGACCCTCTATCTTTTTATGTCGAAATGTGAAAAATAAAGAGTGATTTGTATATATTAAATAGCTTATATTAAAAATTTAAAAGACAATATGCACAATTGCATGAAAATTCTTTCAAATAAAAAAAGAACCCAAGTTAATTAAACTTGGGTTCTCCATTTCGTATTATTTCTCTTGTGTTTTTTCCCAATCAGCTAAGAATTTCTCAATTCCTTGATCTGTTAATGGGTGCTTCACTAATGAAGCGATTACGTTTGCTGGGATTGTTGCAATATGTGAACCGTTTAATGCAGCTTCTGTTACGTGAACACTGTGACGTACAGATGCTGCAATGATTTCTGTTTCAATGCCGTGAATTGCAAAGATTTCTGCGATTTGGCGAATTAAGTCCATACCATTATGACCGATATCATCTAGGCGACCTAAGAACGGTGAAACGTATGTCGCACCAGCGCGAGCTGCAAGTAATGCTTGCACTGCTGAGAATACTAATGTAACGTTTGTACGAATTCCTAAATCTGAGAATGCTTTTACTGCTTTTAAGCCTTCTGTTGTCATTGGAACTTTTACAACAACGTTTGGAGCGATTTTTGCTAACTCTTTTCCTTCTTCAATCATTTTGTCAGCTTCTAAGCTAATTACTTCTGCGCTTACAGGTCCTTCAATAAAGCTGCAAATTTCACGAATACGCTCATGGAAATCTACGCCTTCTTTTGCTACAAGTGATGGGTTTGTCGTTACTCCAGCTACTACGCCTAATGCATTTGCCTCTTTAATTTCGTTAATGTTTGCTGTATCAATAAAAAATTTCATTTGTTATTCTTCCTTCCTAATTTTCATTTTATATTTATTTATTTTTTCTTAATAAGCTCTAATTCAATCGGAATAAATTTGTCCACTTTTTTACCTTGTGTTATCTCTTTTGCTGTTTCCATCGCCTTCTCTCCGATTAATTCCGGTTTTTGAGCGACTGTTGCTGCCATACGCCCATCTTTAACCGCTTTTACAGCATCATCCGTTGCATCAAATCCAACAACGACTACATCCGTTTTACCAGCAGATTTTAATGCCTCAATTGCGCCTAATGCCATTTCATCATTATGAGCAAATACCGCTTTAATATCGCTATTTGCTTGCAAAATATTTTCCATAACGGATAACCCTTTTGCACGATCGAAATCAGCTGCTTGTTTTGCTACTACTTTTAAAGACTTATCAGCTACGTTATGGAATCCTTTCCCACGCTCACGAGCAGCAGACGATCCAGGTATTCCTTCTAACTCAGCGACATTTGTTCCTTCACCAACTACTTCCCGAATGTAATCACTAGCCATTTGACCACCTTCTACATTGTTGGAAGCTATGTGAGAAACAACTTTACCTGAATTTGCAACTCTGTCTACTGTAATAACAGGAACATTGGCTGCATTGGCTGCACTTACCGCTGAAGCAACAGCATCTGAGTCGGTTGGATTAATAACAATTACATCGACACCTTTTTGAATTAAATCTTCAACATCGTTTGTTTGCTTCGCTGCATCATTTTGTGCATCAACAGCAATTAATTCAATGCCGCTATCTTTTGCTTTCTTTTCTGCACCTTTTTTCAACGTGACGAAAAATGGATTATTTAAAGTTGAAACAGAAAATCCAACTTTAATAGTTTTATTTCGACCTTTATCGCTAGAATCCTTTGCCCATTCTGGTGGTTCCATTGAACAACCAGCAGTAACTACCATGATACATGCAACGAGTATCAGTAACCATTTTTTCATGAATTGCCCCTCCATTACGCTTCTTTTCGACGATCAATTAGTACAGCTAGTAAGATTACAAGTCCTTTTACAACTTGTTGGAAGAAAGAAGATACACCTAATAAATTTAAACCGTTATTTAGTACACCAATAATAAGCACACCGATGAATGTACCAACAATCCATCCTCTTCCACCTGAAAGACTCGTTCCTCCTAACACAACTGCAGCAATTGCATCCAATTCGTAAGAAGTACCAGCAGTCGGCTGTGCAGAATCTAACCTTGATGTTAACACAATACCTGCAAGCGCTGCCAAAATTCCGGAAAGACCGTAAATCATTACTTTAATTCTCGTAACATTAATACCTGATAAAGCTGCCGCTTCTTCATTTCCACCAATCGCAAACGTACGGCGACCAAACGTTGTTTTCTTTAAAATAAAGTACAGTACTGCAAAAGCGATCATCATTGTAACGGCTGGCACAGGAATACCAAGGAAATAACCACGGCCAAACATTTGGAACATTAAATGATCACCAAGACCAGTGATCGGACGTCCGTCCATATAAACAAGCGTCAACCCGCGAAAAATAGTCATTGTTGCTAAAGTTGCAATAAACGGAGCTACTTTTCCCTTCGCAATAATGATACCGTTTACAATCCCCATTGCAAGACCTGCTAATAATCCAACTGCCATTGCAAGGAACGGATCCATGCCACTTGCCATCATTCCGGCAACAAGTGCACTTGATAATGCTAAAATAGAACCTACCGATAAGTCAATACCCCCTGTTAAAATAACGAAGGTCATTCCAAATGCAATGAGTGCATTAATCGATACTTGGCGCAGTATATTAAATAAATTTGGAATTTCAATAAATGCTGGATTTAAAGCTGTAATTACTACGATAATTAATACTAATCCAATTAAAGAACCAAGTTGTTGTAATACATTCCCCTTCTTAGCCATATCTTACTCTCCCCCTGTAGCTAGTGCCATAATAGACTCTTGCGATGCCTGATCTTTCTCTAAAATACCACCGATTTTCCCTTCATGAATGACGAGAACTCGATCACTCATTCCTAAAACTTCTGGAAGCTCAGACGATACCATAATAACGGCATCTCCTTGCTCGGTAAGCTTATTCATAATAGAGTAAATTTCTTTTTTAGCCCCAACATCTACACCTCTCGTTGGTTCATCTAAAATGAGTAACTGCGGATGAATACCTAACCATTTTGCAATTACAATCTTTTGCTGATTTCCACCAGAAAGAGATTTGACAGCTTGCTCTCCGTTTGCTGCTTTCACATTAAGAAGCTTCATCATATCCTCTGTAAATTGCCGTTCTAAACCTTTATTAACCACGCTTCCCTTTGAAAGACTTTCTAAATTTGGTAAAGCTAAATTTTCACGAATCGAAAAATCTAACACAAGCCCTTCAGATTTTCTATCCTCTGTAATAAAGGCAATTCGTTGTCTAATCGCATCAATTGGACTATCAATTTTTACTTCTTGTCCATTCATGAAAATTTTTCCTGAATCGAGCGGTTCATATCCAAATATTGCTTTCATAATATCCGTGCGACCAGCTCCCATCAAGCCCGCAACACCAAGGATTTCACCTTTTCTAACTTGAAACGAAACATTTTCAAATTTTCCTTTTTTCGTTCCGTTTCGCATTTCAAAAATCACTTCGCCAATTTGACTATTTCGTTCTGGATAACGTTCACCAATACTGCGGCCCACCATCATGCTAACTACTTCATCAAATGACGTTTCTGGAATTAATCTTTTCCCTACATATTCTCCATCACGCAAAATCGTAATAGCATCACATATTGAAAAAATTTCTTCCATCCGGTGTGAAATATAAACGAATGAAACGCCCTCTTTACGCAATTTATTAATAACAATAAACAGAGTTTCAATTTCGCGATCTGTTAATGCCGCTGTAGGTTCATCCATAATAATAACGCTCGCCTTTGTCATTAATGCTTTAGCAATTTCAATAATTTGCTGTTGTCCAACTGATAATTCACCTGCTAGCATAGCACCTCTCACATGTAGACCAAGATCTGCTAATTGTTGCTGGGCAATCGCATTCATTTGACGCGTACGTAAAATGCCCGTTTTCCCATACATTAACTCTTTTCCAAGAAACATATTTTCAGCTACCGTTAAATTCGGTAATATGTTCAACTCTTGATGGATAAATGCAATACCATACTCTTCAGCTTCTTTCGCATTTTTAAAAGTTCGTTCTTTCCCATCAATCATGACTGTTCCACTGTCTTTTTTATATACACCTGTTAAAATCTTCATGAGCGTCGATTTCCCCGCTCCATTTTCCCCCATCAATGCATGGACTTCTCCTGTTTCAATCATAAACTGTGCGTTTTTTAGAACAGGATTACCACTGAACGCTTTTGAAATGTTCTTCATTTCAATATGCATTCTCATCACATCCCTTTATTAAAAAATCACGCCTGCATGTAAAATAACATTCGCATAAGGCGTTGCTTCTCCTGTACGAATAATCGCCTTCGCTCTCTTTGTATGCTCTTTAAATTCCTTATGAGACACATATTCAAATGCTGGCTCTATTAATCGCATCTCAACTTCTTTATTTACCTCTGCATTATTTATAATAACTTCTTCTGCTAACATCACTTTTTCAATTGCCATATCATCAGCAACTACTTGTAATACGTCTAAAAAACTAGGTTTTCCGATTTCAACTGCTAAATCAATTCGTTTTACTCCATCAGGAATAGGTAACCCGCAATCAGCAATTACAATCGTATCTGTATGTCCAAGTGAAGCAAGGACCGCCGCAATTTCACTATTTAATACACCGTGTTTCTTCATCCGACAATCACCTGCACTTCACGTACTCTATCTCTTGTTGGCATACCGCCCTGTGCCCCAAGTTTCGTTACAGAAAGACCACCAGCAATGTTCGCAAAACGAATTGCTTTTTGAAGTATTTCTCCTTCAGAAAGTGCAACTGCTAGCGCGCCGTTAAATGTATCACCAGCTCCAGTCGTATCTACTACGTCTACAGCAATACTTGGAACTTGAACAACTTCCGTTCCGTTATGGAAACGAACACCGTTAGACCCTTCCGTCATCAATAGCTTATTTGGATATTTCGCAAGTAACTCTTCAATTGGTGATGTGAAATCATTTAATACGATGCGACATTCATGTTCATTCGGCGTAATATAAGTCGCTTTTTCTAAAATATCTTCTGATAAGATTTGTGCTGGAGCCGGATTCAACATAACTGGAATGTTATGCTCCTCACAAATAGCCAGAACGTATTTTACTGTTTCAAGCGGAATCTCTAGTTGAAGAACAACCATATCTGCTTTTACAAGAAGGTCTTTTGAACGATCTACAATCGACTCATTTACAAGAGCATTTGCTCCTTGTACGACAACAATACTGTTATCCTCTTCTGCTAAAACGATATGAGCGATTCCTGTCGTCCTATCTGTAACCGGTACCACATAGTCGATAAAAATGCGTTCGTTCTCCAAATTTTTTCTAACTACTGTTCCGTAATCATCATTTCCTACTGCACCAACCATCGCTACATTTGCTCCTAATCTAGCTGCAGCAACTGCTTGGTTGGCCCCTTTTCCTCCTGGTATCGTATGAAACGCTTCACCAATTACTGTTTCTCCTGCTTTCGGCCGTATTTTTGAAACAGCCACTAAGTCCATTGAAATGCTACCTACTACTGCAATATTTGGCATCTGTCTCATCTCCTTACTTCGTTGTATTTCGTTCTATAATTTCAATCGGTAAACGATAGTGTTTTTCTTCTAATGGATTTCCTTCCATCTGCTCTAACAACAATTCTGTTGCAATTTTCCCCATTTCATAAATTGGCTGTGCAACAGTCGTAATAGATGGATACATCATTTCAGTTAAAGAAATTCCATCGAATCCAATAATTTGTAAATCGTTTGGAATAGAAATTCCCTTTTGAAGTGCAGCCTTTACAATACCAATTGCAATTAAATCATTCCCAGCAACAATTCCATCAATATGCGGATATTCTTCTAATAATTCCACCGCTACCTGTTCACTATTAGCTGGATCGAATGTACTCTCTGCAATCATATAAGAAAGATTATTTTGCGTAATAACGTCTACAAAACCTTCAAAACGTTCATTAGCTGTGCTCACATCACGCGGTCCACGAATATGTGCAATATGTTTACACCCTTTGTCTATTAATAACTTTGTCGCCGCCTGGCTCCCTGCATAGTTATCTGCATATACAGTAGGAATGCGCTCATTAAACATACGGTCAATCGCAACAACTGGAATAGACAAATTCATGTAATTAACACTATTTTGTGGATTCGTTGCTACAATAAATCCGTCCACATTATTTTGTCTAAGCACATCAATGTATTGCTTCTCTTTTTCTAAATTTTCATCAGAGTTACAAAGTACAACTGTGTAACCTTGCTTATGTGCTACATCTTCTACGGCACGTGCAACTTCTGGAAAGAATGGATTCACGATATTTGGAACAACTAATCCAATTAAACGAGATTTTTTATTGTATAAAGAACGTGCTACTGTACTAGGTTTATAATCTAGCATTTCAATTGCTCGCTCTACTTTTTTTAATGTATCCTCATGAACATATCCATTTTTATTTAACACTCTGGAAACGGTCGCAACAGATACCCCTGCTAATTTTGCAACGTCTTTAATCGTACTCATTCTCTTTTCTCCTCATTTCATGTAACCGTTTACAGAAAATAATATAACGCATTTATAAAAATACGTCAATCATTTCTCACTAAAAAGCTTTTAAGGTTATACTCAAAAAAGCATCGCCATAAGGCGATGCTTTTTTATTACGAATATGATACAGTTTTTTCCTTTTCTTCTACAGCAGGCTCTTCAGCACCTTTTTTACGATCAGACAGTTTAATTTTCTGTAAGAAAATCGTAAAGATAGCACCTACTACGATAAATACCAATCCTGTTAAGAATACAGTATGAAGTGAGTCCACTAAAGAGCTTTTCAAAATTGGTACGATGCTATTAGAAAATGCTTCTGGCATTTGTTTTAATGCCTCTGGACTAAATAGCATAGAATATAAACTTTGTGGATCTGTATGAATCATATCTTTAAATTTTGTTACCATTTGTCCCGCTTCTTTTGGGAATGTGTCTAATACAGGTACTAATTTATTTGTTAACGTTGTACCTGAAGTGTTATTCATAATTGATCCTAAAATTGTAATACCGAATGTTCCACCGATTTGACGGAAGAATTGACTTGATGATGTTACAACGCCAAGATCTTTTTTCGGGAAGCTTTCTTGTAATGCTAATGTTAATATCGGCATAACAAGACCCATTCCTAAACCGATAACCATCATATAAGAAGTAGCAGTAAGCTTAGTTGTGTGCATATCCATCGTTGTTAATAACCAGAAACCACTAGCCATAATAAGCATCCCTGTAATAATTTGTGGTTTCACACCAATTTTTAATACAAGCTGACCACCGATAATACTCATAACGATCATTGTAATCATCATCGGTGTCATAATCGTTCCTGATTCAGCAGCACTTACGCCTACAATTCCTTGCATAAAGAACGGTACGAACATAATTGCTCCAAACATTCCGATACTCATAAAGAAACCGATCGCATTCAGTAGTGTAAATGTACGGTTTTTAAAGAAGTGCATCGGTAAAATTGGTTCTTCAGCCTTCGTTTCAACGATAACAAAGCTAACAATACCAATGGCAGCTAGTGCAAATAACCCGATAATTTGCCAAGAACCCCATGCATAATCTTTCCCGCCAAACGTTAACGCAAGTAATAAACTTACAACACCGAGAATCATCGTGAAGATTCCAGCGATATCAATTTTAATTGGTCCTGTTTGTTTATGTGCTTTTAATCCCATTGCAATGAAGATTGTCGCTAAAATACCAACTGGTAAGTTAATATAGAATACCCATCTCCAGTTCACTGCGTCTACAATCCAACCACCAACTTGTGGTCCAATTACAGAGGCAAGACCGTATAGAGCTCCAAAAATACCTTGCCATTTAGCACGTTCTTTTCCCGTGAACATATCTCCGATAATAATCATAGCCATTGGCATCATAATACCGCCACCAAGACCTTGAATACCACGGAAAATAATTAATTCTGTCATACCGTTTGCCATACCACATAACGCTGAACCAACCATAAAGATAATTAATCCTGCTATATATACGTTACGACGCCCAAGTAAATCCGCTAATTTACCTGCAATCGGTACAACCGTTGTTGATGTTAACATGTACGCTGTTGTTAACCATGTCATTAAACTTAATCCACCTAGTTCACCGACGATACGCGGCATTGCTGTACCAACGATTGTTCCGTCCAATGCAGCAAATAGCATTGCGATTACTAAACCGATTAACAACAACTTTCTATTCTGATTTTCTTGTTGCTCCATGTAATCTCCTCAATTCCTCTTAGTTTTTCTCTTTTTTCTCTTTTTTCTCTGGTTTCCCACAAATAATTGTTTCTAGCTTTTCAAAGAGGCGCAACAAATCTTCCCTCTCTTGTAATTCTAAGTGTGAGAAGTATTTTGCAATATGCTCATTACGAGCCGCCATCGCTTCTTCTACTGTAGTTTTCCCCTTCTTCGTTAGCTCAATGACAACAACGCGGCGATCATTATCGTCGTGATAGCGCTCTACTAACCCATGATCAATTAAACGATCAGTCATTACTGTAATCGCGCTCGGTTTCACGTACATTTTCTCCGCCAATTGTGTCGCTCTTGAAGCTCCGTAATGATCTAAAATCTTTAAAATATAAAACTGCGGTGGTGTAAGTCCTGATGCTTGCATTTGTTCTAATAGCTCTGTTTGCATTTTCTTTCCTATAGCGAATGTAAGAGCTTGAATCTTATCAATATGAGTCATATCATTTGGCATGTTATCCACCTCTTATTTAAGCAATAAAATATTTAACGTATTTAAATATTAATCCCACAAACAAAATACGTCAACAACTTTCTTTATAAAAACGTTTACATTCTTGTCACAAAGTTGTATAATTTTCGTCGAAGTTAATATTGACAGTCACGGAGAATCGGAGTATATGGCTATGAAATATAAAAAAGGGAACTTTTTTATATTTCATAGCCTTTTTGTATTCTCTCTGTCTTAAAACGCTTCCAATTAATTAGGGGAGGATTTTCATTTTATGTTTTTCACACAATTATTTAAACCTGCGCCCCACGCAGAACGCTTACCAGCTGATCGCACTGATAGCGAATACCGCAAATTGCGTTTGCAAGTATTCTTAGGCATCTTCATCGGTTATGCGGGTTACTACTTTGTTCGAAAAAACTTTTCACTCGCAATGCCATACTTAATCGAACAAGGCTTTAGTAAAGGGGAACTTGGGGTTATCCTTTCAGCAGTATCTATCGCTTACGGATTAAGTAAATTTCTTATGGGTATCGTATCCGATCGTTGTAATCCTCGCTACTTTTTAGCAGCTGGGCTATTTTTATCCGGTATCATTAATATTATTTTCGGCTCATTTTCTTTCATTACAACGAGCATTATACTTATGTTTGTACTTCAGTTTTTAAATGGATGGGTACAAGGTATGGGATGGCCTCCTTGTGGTCGTACGATGGTTCACTGGTTCTCCGTTAGTGAACGTGGTACAAAAATGTCTATTTGGAACGTCGCTCATAATGTCGGCGGCGCGCTTATGCCTTCTCTCGTTACATTAGGCTTATATTTCTTTGCAAATGACTGGAAAAGTATATTTTACTTCCCAGGTATTCTTTCAATTTTGGTGGGGATTTATGTATTAATTACGATGAGAGATACACCTCAATCTTGCGGATTACCTTCTATTGAAGAACATACTGGGGAATATCCATCAGATGAAAAAGTAGCGGACCGTGAACGCGAACTTTCGGTAAAGGAAATTTTATTTACATACATATTAAACAATAAGTTTTTATGGTACATCGCTATCGCTAACGTCTTTGTTTATTTCGTTCGTTACGGCGTTGTAGACTGGGCTCCTACTTATTTAGTAGAAGAAAAAAGCTTTACTCACAGTAGCTCACGTACAGCTTATGCTCTATACGAATGGGCTGGTATTCCAGGTACACTTCTTTGCGGATGGATGAGTGATAAACTATTTAAAGGGCGCCGCGCACCTGCTGGCATTCTATTTATGGTCGGTGTATTCATTGCCGTTCTTGTTTACTGGCTAAATCCTGCTGGGCATCCAATCATTGATAGTATCGCACTTGTTTCCATTGGATTTTTAATTTACGGACCTGTTATGCTAATTGGTCTTCACGCGCTTGACTTAGCACCCAAAAAAGCTGCTGGAACTGCCGCTGGGTTAACTGGGTTCTTCGGTTACCTAGGGGGAGCTACTTTTGCTAGCGCAGCTATGGGCTTTATTGTAGATGGATTCGGATGGGACGGCGGATTCATTTTGCTCCTTGCTTCTTGTGTGCTTGCAATGTTCTTCCTTGCTCTTACTTTAAATACAGGATCTACAAAACAAAAACAAGCTTAAACACTAATATTATACTTACAAAAAAAAGAGAGACAGTTCTTTCCAGAACACCTCTCTTTTTTCTACATATAGTACTTTTTTATTACAAATAATTTATCAATCCAACCCATAATTGTGAGCGTTTTAAAAGGGTTTTTATCCTTATATTACTGCATCTCATCTCTATATAAAAAGATTTTTGAATATTTACTCTTGTCAAACATTGTCACTTTATATTAAAATAGCAACAACATACTAAATATTTAGTCTTTTCAGAAAAGATGGAGGGATAACCATGAAGAATCCACTTCTTCGCATTGAAAACTTACAGACTTCCTTTCGCATACAAGATCAATATCATGCAGCAGTTGATAACGTTTCGTTAACTGTCCATGAAAATGAAATTGTCGCGATAGTTGGTGAATCCGGTTGCGGAAAAAGTGCACTTGCCCTTTCCATTATGCGACTGCATAATGAAGCAAATACAAAATTACAAGGGCAACTTAACTATAGAGATAAGGATTTACTTACTATGTCGACCGCAGAGATGAATAAAGTACGCGGATCAAACATCGGTATGATTTTCCAGGAACCTCTTACAGCACTCGATCCTCTTATGACAGTTGGAAAACAAATCGAAGAAAACTTAGACTACCACACAAACCTTTCGAAAGCAGAAAAGAAAGAACGCACCTTAGAACTACTCCATCAAGTTGGTATTCCAAAACCAGAACTTACATATAAACAATACCCTCACGAATTATCTGGCGGAATGAGACAAAGAATTGTTATCGCGATTGCGATTGCTTGTAACCCAGCACTCATTATTGCGGATGAGCCAACAACGGCTCTTGACGTAACCATCCAAGCACAAATTTTAGACTTACTAAAATCTATTCAAGAACAAACGAAAATGGGCATCATTTTAATTACACATGATTTAAGCGTTGTTGCCGAAACAGCTGATCGTATTGTCGTTATGTATGCAGGACAAGTTGTAGAAACAGGAACAGTAGAAGAGATTTTTAATAACCCGCTTCACCCATATACTCGTTCTCTATTAAACTCAATTCCATCTGCGTATGCGGAAAAAGAAAAATTGCATGTAATTCAAGGCGTGGTTCCTTCGTTAGCGAAGCTTCCTCGCACTGGATGCCGATTCCAAGCCCGAATCCCTTGGGTTAGACCAGATCAACATGAGGAAAATCCTGTTTTACATGAAGTAAAACCAGACCATTGGGTACGTTGTACTTGCTATAAGCACTTCAACTTCCAACATAAGAAAGGAGATGGCGTAACTCATGGCACTGCTTAAAGTAGAAGATTTAAAAGTACACTTTCCAATTAAAGGCGGTTTCTTCGGACGTACATTAGATTATGTACGAGCTGTCGATGGCGTAAGCTTTGAATTACAACCTGGTGAAACATATGGAATCGTTGGTGAATCAGGTAGCGGCAAATCAACAACGGGTAAAGCAATTATGCACTTAACGAAAGCGACAGGCGGTAGCATTCATTTTAATAATAGGGATTTAACGAAATTAAGTCGCTCTGAGTTAAGAGAACAACGAAAAGATATCCAAATGATTTTCCAAGATCCGTATTCATCATTGAATCCAAAAAAACGTGTTATCGATATTATTGCCGAACCACTTCGGAATTTTGAAAAGCTCTCACCCGATGAAGAGCGTCGAGCAGTTCAAGAATACCTTGATAAAGTTGGGTTAAATCCAGAGTCTATTTATAAATACCCACATGAATTTTCCGGTGGACAAAGACAGCGAATTGGTATTGCACGCGCTCTTACATTAAAACCAAAACTTATTATCGCCGATGAACCAGTATCTGCACTTGACGTGTCGGTACAAGCGCAAGTTTTAAACTTCTTACAAGATTTACAATCTGAACTTGGATTAACGTACCTATTCATAAGTCACGATTTAGGCGTAATTCGTCATATGTGTGACCGCATCGGTGTAATGTATCGCGGGCGCATTGTCGAAGAAGCAACTAGTGCAGAAATTTATAATAATCCACAGCACATCTATACGAAACGCCTAATATCAGCTATTCCTGATATTCGTCCAGAAAACCGCGAACAACAACGTAAATTACGTCAACAAGTAAGTTCTGAGTACGAAAAATCATACGAAAAGTATTTCAATGAAAACGGTCGTGCTTACGATTTAAAACCAATCTCGCCAACTCACCGGGTGGCATTACCTTAAGGGAGTGATAAAACATGTGGAAATTTATATTACGGAGATTTTTAGTGATGATCCCGCAATTATTCGTGTTAAGTATACTAGTCTTTCTACTAGCTAAAGCAATGCCAGGCGATGCCTTAACCGGTAGAGCAATGAATAACCCAAAAGCAGATCCAAAAGTCATTGAAGAACAACGTGAAAAGCTAGGATTAAATGACCCGGTTACAACACAATATGTACGCTGGATTAAAAATGCCGTCCAAGGTGACTTCGGTATTTCCTATGCACATAAAATGAAAGTAACCGACTTAATTGGTGAACGACTTGGAAATACAGTATCTTTAGCACTTGTTATTCTTATTCTTACTTACTTAATTGCCATTCCACTGGGAGTTATAAGTGGGCGTTGGAATGACACCTGGGCTGATCGACTCATTACCATTTACAACTATCTAGGTTTTGCTACACCGCTATTTATATTTGCACTAATTATGCTCTTCCTTTTCGGATTTAAGTTTGCTCTGTTTCCGACTGGCGGTAGCGTAGATCCTCAAGTTGCAACAGGTACATTTGCTTACTATTTAAGCAAATTCAATCACATGCTATTACCAGCTTTATCCGGCGCATTAATTGCGACAGTTGGTACTGTTCAATATTTACGAAGCGAAATTATCGATACGAAACATAAAGATTTTGTACGTACAGTAAGAGCAAAAGGTGTTCCAGAATCAAAAGTCTATTCTAGACATATTTTACGAAATTCATTCTTACCAATTGCAGCCTTCTTAGGTTATGAAATTACAGGATTAGTTGGTGGTGCCATCTTCTTGGAAAGTATCTTTAGTTATCCAGGGATTGGACAACTATTTATACAATCTATCTCTCAACGCGATTTTAGTGTAATAACTGCACTCGTTATGTTTACTGGATTTGCAACGCTACTTGGAACTCTCCTTTCAGATATTATTCTAAGCATCGTTGATCCACGTATTCGTATTGATTAAAGAAAGGAGGGTTTTTAATGTTAGCAAACCCTAAAAAACAAACTGAAGTTATTCATTACGAAAAAAGTCCTTCTGGTTTCTCTATTATGTGGCGAGAACTTCGCAAAGATAAATTAGCAATGTTTTCACTTTTTTTCCTAGCAATCTTATTACTAGCGGTATACGCAGCATCTTTTATTATGAAACAAGAAGATATTGTACGAGTTGATTTATTCGCCATTTATGCCCCTCCCTCTGCTGAACATTGGTTAGGAACAGATTACGGAGGACGCGATATTTTCGGCCAACTTATTATTGGTACACGTAACTCATTTACAATTGGACTAGCTATTACTATTCTTTCTTGTTTGATTGGTCTTTCAATTGGATTAATTGCCGGTTATTTTGGAGGAACTATTGATAATATCATTATGCGCGTTATCGATTTTGTCATGGTTTTACCATTTTTAATGCTTGTAATTGTTTTTATTACACTTGTTCCTACATTCAACATTTTTACTTTCATTTTAATTATGACCGTTTTCTTATGGACAGGAAAGGCAAGATTAATTCGCTCAAAAGTATTAACTGAAAAAGAACTCGATTATGTCTCTGCATCAAAAACATTAGGAACACCAAACTGGAAAATCATTCTTTTTCAAGTACTACCTAACTTAAGCTCAATTATCATTGTCAGTGTTACATTAAATCTTGCTGGAAACATCGGCATTGAATCTGGTCTAACTTTCTTAGGGTTCGGTCTACCAGAAAGTACACCAAGCCTTGGTACACTTGTTAGTTATGCTAGAAACCCAGATGTATTACAAGAGAAATGGTGGATTTGGTTACCCGCATCAATCATGATTTTAACATTGATGCTGTGTATAAATTTTATTGGCCAAGCGCTACGCCGCTCGGCTGATGCAAGACAGAGAAAAGGATAAGGGGTGGAGAAGATGACGAATAAACCAAATTTTTTCAAAGTATTAAGTACACTTGCAGTTTCAACATTACTACTTTCAGCATGTGGGGGCAGTGGGGGTAGTGAAAAAACTAGCAGCACAAAAAAAGTAGATACAAATAAATTTAGTACAACTGTTAAAAATGACAAAAAAGAAATTAAAGATGGTTCATTAACATATGGTCTTGTTTCTAACACACCATTTGAAGGCCTTTTAAACTTCGCTGTATATGAGGGAGATCCTGATAATCAAGTCCTTACAATTTTCGATGAATCTTTATTATCAAATGATAAAAACTGGGAATACACTAATGATGGAGCTGCTACATATGAACTTTCTGAAGATAAAAAGACAATTACACTAAAAATTAAAGATAATGTAAAATGGCATGATGGGAACCCTGTTACTGCTGAAGATTTAGAATATTCTTACCTGGTGATCGGTAGCAAACTATATGCTGGTTCTCGCTATGACTCTCAAATGCAAATGATTGAAGGTATGGAAGATTACCATAATGGAAAATCTGAAAAAATTTCAGGTATAAAGGTAACGGATCCAAAAACAATTTCTATTACATTTAAAGAACCAAACCCTTCAGTGAAAACAGGACTTTGGACATACCCTCTCCATAAGAAATACTTAGGAGATGTACCAATCGATAAATTAGCAGAATCTGATAAAATCCGTAAAAATCCAATTGGCTTTGGGCCTTTTAAAGTGAAGAAAATTACGCCAGGGGAATCCGTTGAATTTGAACGTTTTGATGACTATTATGGTGGAAAGCCAAAACTGAAAAGCATGGTTTTAAAAGTTGTCAATCCTTCCGTTGTTAACGCATCCTTAAAAAACGGCGATATTGACATTGCTGAAGTAAGTGCAGATCAATATCCAAATGTAAGTCAATTAAAAAATGCACAATTACTCGGCAAAACCGATTTATACTATAGTTATATCGGCTTTAAATTAGGGCATATGGATAAAGAAAAAGAAGAAGTAGTCATGGATAAAGATAAATTTAAAGATGTTCGTGTACGTCAAGCAATGGCGTATGCTATTGATCGAAAAGAAATTGGTGAAAAATTATATCATGGCCTACGTTATCCGGCTAACTCACCAATCCCACCATCTCTACCAAAATATCATAACAATAAAGTTGGTTCTTATGATAAAGATGTAGAGAAAGCTAAAAAGTTATTAGATGAAGCTGGCTATAAAGATACGAACGGAGATGGATTCCGTGAAGATCCGAATGGTAAAGAATTTAAAGCTAATTTCTTATCAATGAGTGGTAGCGATGTAAGTGAACCACTCGCAAAATTCTTTATTCAATCTTGGAAAGACATCGGCCTAAAAGTAGAGCTTCTTGATGGTCGCTTACATGAATTTAACTCATTCTACGATATGATTAAAAAGGATGATCCAAAAGTTGATATTTTCTCTGGAGCTTGGGGAACTGCATCTGACCCAGACCCTTCTGGTATTTGGGCTAAAAATGCATCGTTCAATTACACGCGTTGGTCTAATGACAAAAATAATGAATTATTAAAACAGGGTATTTCTCCAGCGGCTGCTGATGAAAAGTATCGTAAAGACGTCTACGATAAATGGCAAAAATTAATTCATGATGAAGTACCATTAATTCCACTTCATTATAAATTCGATTTAAAAGGTGTAAACAACCGCGTAAAAGACTATAAATATACACCAGAAGATCAATATAAATGGGGTAACGTTAGCGTAACAAGCGATAAAGCAGAAACAGAGAAATAAGAAAATAGCTCCTAGCACTAAGATACATGCTAGGAGCTATTTTTTATTTATAATACTTCTCTTGCTATTAATAACAACCAATTCCTTCCCTACTCTAAAATTAAAAGATTTGATGAACCATCTTTATTAAAATAGCTAACGTAACAGATGCAGCAAATCCGCCTAAACAAATTAAGCTTACCCCTTGACTATATGATAAATTTTGCAATGATTTCATTACTTCCACCCTCCCTATCTCCCCTTTGATACTCTTATTTTACCAATGGGAAAAATTTCATAACATCGATTTTTCTGACAACAAACTTACAAATTTGTAAGTTAACGATTTCCCTTTAAACTTATATCTAGTATTTCCATAATCTCCCCCCTCTATACATCAAAAAAGACCTCGAATTATATCAAGGTCCTGCTTACACTACATAATATCTCACTCAACTTATTTTATCCCGCTATTCGCCGGGCAGTAAGACCCCCACCTCAAAATTCAGTGAAAGCAAAGAAGTTAGGTCGGGGATGAACAAAACCCCCACTGATTAAAGCTTCACTTTATAATCATCACCGGGCATTTCACACGCTTTGCTATTTTATGACTTACACTACCAAGCACCATCTCTTGCAGTGTATTTAGCCCTCTACTCCCAGCAATAATAAGATCTATATCTCCTGTATTTACATATTGAACAATCGTATCTCCTGGATCGCCATGTAGAATCGTAATTTTGTAGGAAATGTTCTCTTTCTTTAATAAACCCTCAATCTCTTTTAATTTATCTTTTCGACTAGCTGATATTGTTTCTAAATCCGTTTGTCCTTGTATAATATCTGACTTTGCCGTTCTATTATCTACTACGTACACAACTTCAACATGTGTTTCTTCGCTAAATTTCGCAATATATGTTGCATGCTCGGCTGCTCGAAGTGCATGTTCAGAACCATCGCATGCTAATAAAATTTGTTTGTACATATGCTGAATCCCCTTTTCGTTATCCTACCCGTATTATATAATAAAGCCCCCTAAAAAGGAGGCTTCTAACTAGCAATTCTCTTATTATAAGTAGCTAAATTCGCAACGAGCTTCGAGCTACGTTCATTTAACCCTGTGATCCTTACTTTCACACCGTTCTGTTCATACTTCATTATAACTTTATCAATTGCCGCTACTGCTGAATCATCCCATACGTGTGCGTTAGTAAAGTTCATCTCAATTTCTTTCACATCTTCATTGTATGAAAAAGCATTTATATACTCTGCCGTAGATGCGAAGAATAGTTGGCCGTGAATTTCGTATATTTTCTTATTTTCAATATACAAATGTTTCACGTGAATCTTTGCCATATTGAATGCAAATAAAACTGCACTAATTATCGTTCCGATAATTACACCTAATCCTAAATTATGTGTAATTATGACAATCACAACTGTTACGATCATAACAAATGCGTTTCCTTTTGGTACTTTATGAATCGTCGCTACAGAGTTCCAATCAAACGTCCCAATCGAAACCATAATCATAACTGCAACTAAAGCTGCCATCGGAATATGAACAACGTAATCACCTAAAACAAATAGCAATACGATTAAAAAACCACCGGCTACAAACGTCGATAATCTCCCGCGACCACCTGATTTAATGTTAATAACAGATTGTCCAATCATTGCACATCCTGCCATTCCTCCGAAGAAACCAGCAACAACGTTCGCAATCCCTTGTCCACGTGCCTCTTTATGCTTATTACTTTCCGTATGTGTCATATCGTCTAAAACCGACGCCGTTAATAATGACTCTAGTAAACCTATAACCGCTAGCATAACTGAATACGGTAAAATAATTGCTAATGTCTCAAGTGTAAATGGAACATTAGGAATACTAAAGAACGGTAATTCTTTCGGTAAGCTTCCCATATCCCCTACTGTTTTTAACTGTAATCCGCTCATAAGTGCAATGCTTGTCACAATAATAATTGAAATAAGTGTAGACGGAAGAGCCGTCGTAATACGTGGAAATAAATATATAATTGCAAGTCCTAATGCGACAAGTGCATACATTTGCCAAGTTGCATTTTTAAAATGCGGCAATTGCGCTGTAAAAACTAAAATTCCAAGTGAATTTAAAAAACCACTCATAACGGATTTAGGAACAAACTTCATAAATGAGCTCAGCTTGAACACTCCAAAAATAATTTGAACAATACCTGTTACTATTGTCACAGCAAATAAATATTGCAAACCGTGATCCTTCACAAGAGTGACCATTAATAATGCCATCGCACCCGTTGCCGCCGAGATCATCCCTGGTCTTCCGCCGACAAACGAAATTGTAACCGCAATACAAAAGGCCGCGTACAATCCAACCGTCGGATCTACACCTGCAATAACAGAAAAAGCTATCGCTTCAGGAATTAATGCTAAAGCAACAACAACCCCCGATAGCACGTCCCCTCTCATATTTGAGAACCATTCATTTTTTATAGTTTGAAACAAAGTAACACTCCTCCACTCTTTTATCATTTGATTTTCTCCATAAGAAAATCAAGGCCGACTGCACGAAGGCTATTATATAACGAGCAAAGGATGTTGTGCTATGTAAAAGTTTCCTAAAGAAAAGACGCTACCTTAGCAGCGTCTTTTCTCATTTTATTAATGTCCACCGTGACCTTGACCACTTTCCTGAACAATCTCTAACCTCTCATCTAATATCCCTTGTGTTTCAAATGAGATATCACTAGTACTTCCTAATAGGAAACCATGGTTATACGGTCCAAGTGTTGGGTCATCCTTAAACTTCGGCTGAATAGTAGCAAGGAAGTCATAAACTGGTTGTTTTGCTTTTCCTTCCTCAAGCAAAACAACAGGGGCATGTTTACCCATATGTGAAAACGGTGCTCCCGCAATTGCTAAGTCTGGTGTTTTGCTTGAAACAAATGACAAACCGTGACCTGGTTTTGTGAATCCCCAGCCAAATTTCGTTTTTTCATCTTTAAATTTCGCAAATGCAACCGAATTTTCTGTTGGAGTCTCCCCACTAATACGCGTTACTTTCCCGTATTTACTTAACTCTTTTTCTACTTCTTTCGAAACGATTTTTTCTGGTCCTAACACATATATATTCGCTTTATCTTTTCTCGTCTTTAATGCCTCTATTGTCGCTTCTGGCACTTTATTTTTTTCAGTATATAGAAGAGGTTCCGGCATATGAGAAATCCAATTTACAGCTGGTGTTGTATATAAACGTCCTTCTTCTTCAGACGAACCGATAATAACGCTATTTGGATAATTTCCTGTTATATCGGCATATTCTTTATCAACATCTTTAGCAAATTTAGCTGGGTCCGTTTCTTTTATTTGCTTTACTTTATATTCTTTTAATTGCTCTAGGCTAGATGCCCCTATATCCCCCATCACCATAATTTGCGTTCCATCTTTCGTTCCGAGCGGATTTAATCGTTTTATTTCTTTTAACGTCATTTCGGGTACCTTTTCTTTTTCTATAAATAAAATCGGTCCGTTATTCGGGTGATGAATAAGATCCGCACTTGCAATACCTAATTGCCACTCGTTCACTGGCACTAAAATAATAGCGCCTGGCTGATTCTCTTTATGCGTTGCTGGCCATATCGTTTGCGAAGTTAATACTGCCATTTGCAGAGGATCATTTGTATTTAATCTCGTTACATTTTTTAAACTTGTCGTTAATAAATCATTCGATGCACCTTGATTCATTTCTTTCGGCGCAGTTACCTCCTGATTCATTTTCATTTCCTTTTGCTCTGTTTTCTTCTCTTCTGTAGATTCATGATTTTTATGATCTGTACTCGTTTGTCCGCATGCCGCAAGACCGACTGCTGCAATTATTGTTATCCCCAAAATTCGGGTCATCTTTTTCACTATATCGCCTCCGTATTATTCGTTTTCGAGCCAATATTATTACCTAAAATGGAATTTCAACTTTACAATAACAAGCAATTCTGAAGAAATTATGCAGATGCATTATAATCTGCACCATTTCTTCATGATTTTGACTTACAATTTAAGTAATAACTACAAATGCGGAGGTACTCTATGATCGATATACTACTCGTAGATGATGAACCGAGAATGCTTGAATTATTAACGCTTTATCTTACTCCAATCGGATATAACTGCGTATGTGCAGTATCCGGAGAAGAAGCTATTTCACATATAGAAAATCGAAACTTCAAATTTGTTTTACTCGATATTATGATGCCAAAGATGGACGGGTGGGAAACTTGCAAAAGAATTCGATCATTTAGTAACGTTCCTATCATTATGGTAACTGCTCGTGATCAAACGGTAGATGTCGTTCAAGGGTTAAAACTTGGAGCAGATGATTACGTGACGAAACCATTCCACGAAGAGGAGCTCTTCGCAAGAATTGAAGCTGTTTTACGCCGAACCAATCAACATGCACAAATCCAATATCACGGCATTTTATGGGATGAGGCCAAGCATTTCATTTCTGTCCATAATGAAGAACTTCTTCTCACCCCAATCGAATTCTCTTTACTCGGATTATTTTTACGTCATGTGAACTACGTATTAAGCCGTGATCAGCTCATTGAACGAATTTGGGGATTAAATACAAATACAGAAGATAGAACAGTCGATTCACATATTCGTAATTTACGTGATAAATTACGAAAAGTAAATTTCCCCATTGATCACCATTTAAAAACTGTTTACGGAGTAGGATATCGATGGATTGATATTGAAAACTAAGGAGCAAAACGATGAAGCGAATTTCTATTCAACTCGGATTTTATTTTCTAATTGTTACACTTTTAATCGAAAGTGTTCTATTTGTCTTGCTCTATTATAGCCTTGTAAACAATAGAGTGAATGAAGAAATGACTGCTTTATTAAAGCGTGGAAATAGTCACCGAGATGTCCTTGAAAAATATTTTGACAGGCAAACAATCTCCCATGTTGCTTTAATGGAATCCGAAGCTGAAACAACTGTTATTATTACAAATGCAAATAAGGAAATACTAGCTAAATCCAATGAAATAAATACTACTATAAAAAAACATATTGAAGGAATGCAAACACGAACAGATCATGATGGAGCAATTATAGAGAATCATTGGAAAACATCTAATTATATATGTACAGTTAGCCCAATTGTAGTGGCAGGAAAAACGGAAGGCTATGTATATATGTTTCTCGGGACGGAATCAATCGAAGAAATGGTTAACGGGCTCACACGGCAATTCATTATCGCTGGAGTCATTACTTTCCTATTAACAGCCATCACCATTTTTCTATTATCACGTTTGTTAACAAAACCATTGTTACACATGAAACAAGCGACTGAAAAAATGAGTAAGGGCGATTTATCCGTTTCATTAACAACTACTCGAAATGACGAAATTGGTGAACTAGCACAATCTATCCAAACTCTCGCAAATGATTTACATTATATGAAAACGGAGCGAAGTGAATTTCTAGCAAGTGTTGCTCACGAATTACGAACACCATTAACGTACGTAAGAGGTTATGCTGACATTGCATCAAAAGAAAACACACCCCCAGAGCAACGTTTACGATACTTATCCATTATAAAAGACGAGTCTGATTATATTACAAACTTAGTCCAAGATTTATTTTCACTCGCTCAAATGGAAAAGCATAACTTTTTCATTCAAGTACAGGAAGTGCATTTACACACCTTCCTTACTCGCATCACTGAAAAAATAAATGTGATGTACGGAGAAAAACAAATTAAAGTTGTTTTCACATGTCCTTCCTCACTCTTAGTAAAGCTAGATGAGCAACGCTTTGAACAAGTTATGGCTAACATTTTAAATAACGCGTATAGACATTCAAAAGAACATTCTCATATAAATATTTCTGTTACAGAAGAACATAAACGTATTTCCATAACAATTGAAGATGAAGGCGAAGGGATTCCGCCTGAAGACCTCCCTCACATTTTCGATCGCTTTTACCGTGTTGATAAAGCGCGCTCTAGAGCTACAGGAGGCACTGGTTTAGGGCTCTCCATCGTAAAAGAAATCTTAGAACTACACGGCGGGAATATTACTGTCACAAGTGAAATTGATCACGGATCTTGCTTTACAATTTCATTGCCATCTATATAGAAACACGACTATCATCAATAGTCGTGTTTTCTTATCCTTTAGGACTTTACTTTATAATATAAATTTACGAATTGGCCAAAACGTTTCGTATCCGTTAAAGTTAAATTAATTTCTGGATTCTTTTCTTTAAATAACGGAACTCCAGAACCTAATATGTGAGGTGTAATCGTAACAACATATTCATCAATTAAATTATTCTTAAAAAATCCTTTCAGTAGACTCCCTCCACCGACCATCCATATTTTAGATCCTTCCTGCTCTTTCAACCTTTTTGTAAACTCTAATACATCTTCATTTACAAACTCTACATGTTCGTTTGAACCTTTTTCTGAATTAGAAAAAACATAACATTTTTTATCTAGGTACGGGAATGTTTCCGTATGCTCTACCACATAATCGTACGTTCTCTTTCCCATAATTATCGTATCAATTGTTTCGTACATTTCTGTATAACCGTTGTCTCCCTCACCTTCTGTTTCCATTAACCACTCTAAATCATCATCTTCTTTCGCGATAAATCCATCTAAGCTCGCTGCAATAAATAAAACAATTTCACGTGACATATCTTTTCCTCCTTACAGCTTCTATTGATAAAATCATCTTATAAGCACTATACTAACCATAAAACATGACAACTTATGTCATGTTAAAAAAGAAAAAGGTGATATCCTTGTCAAAAGCAAAACGTTTACTAGACATTCTTATATTTGCTTCTGCAAAAAAAACATTTACAGCTCAAGAAATAGCTGATGAATTTAATATTTCCGTTCGTACGGTCCATAGATATATTTTAGATTTAAGTGATATGGGATTACCCATTTACGCTGAACAAGGTCGTAATGGAGGATATAAAGTATTAACAAGCAGCATGCTTCCCCCCATTTTATTTACCGAAGAAGAAGCGGTCTCCATCTTTTTTGCTTTCCAATCTTTAAGCTACTATCGTAACTTGCCTTTTAATACAGAAATCAATTCTGTTACTCATAAACTGTATAGCTCTCTACAAAATGATGCGAAAGCTAAAGTTGATAAAATACGTTCTTATATCGCTTTTTGGAATCCGAAAAGAACAATTGATACACCTCTATTAAACGAAGTGTTAACTGCCGCTATTGAAAATAAAAATTTACACTTTCAATACGAATCTAAATCGGGGATAAAAACAAAACATGTTCATCCTATCGGTGTATATGCTCATGATGGGCTATGGTACTTACCATCCTATGACTTCAGCAGAAAAAAAGTATTACTGTATCGCGTTGATCGTATTCTTTCTATATTATCAACAGAAGAAAATAAAGATACGTTCATGAATTTAGAAGAATGGTTCGAATCTAACTCTAACGTAGTACACACTCCTATCCAATTACATGTTTTATTAACGACAGAAGGCGTGCGCCAATGTAAAAGCGTTCCTTACCTTGAAGAATTCGTGGTAGTAAACGAAGACGGGACAGGTTATATACATTCAACAATTGATAAAGGTGAAATTAACTTTATTACCCCTTTATTTTATAGACTTGGAAAAGATGCACGAGTTTTAGAACCGAAAGAATTAATAGATGGTTTACGTATACGTGCGAAAGAAATTTTACATATGTATGAAGACGAAAAAAGCTGCTAAATATAAGCAGCTTTTTAGTCTAGTTGTTCCTATTATGTTTACTATTGACGAATATCGAACCACCAACGATATTCCGCATTCATATTTTCAGTGCCCCCATTCCCCCTGTAATGGAAAGCATCAAGAAAGATTGAATCTAGTTTATCCTCATCTACAAAATAACCTAAATTAACCTTTACCGTTTGTCCTGGTGTAATACTACCAATATTATAAAAGCTTTTCCCGTCTCCGTGAGGTTCCAAGTAATCAACTTCGCCCGTCATAATACGCGTTGCGTCCATTCCCTCTTCTTTAGCGTAGTTCCATGCATTCCCTTCAAATTTAAGCTGTTTTATAGATGGATGCATATAGATTTCTTCTGTCACCTGTTTACCTATATTTTTCACTGTTGTTGTCAAGTAGACAAATTTAACATTAACTAATTTCGAATCTACTAATGTATCAATTGAATCTTTACCATTCCCTAATTTATATACATCCCGTCTGTACGATAGCAATTTTCCCGTCTGATCTAAAGCCTTCTTCTTGCTTAATATCCCTAAGCCAAGTTCATTAAAGTTCTCTTGTTTAAAATCTTTAATCGAATCAAAAACTTCAACTTTTTCTATCACATATTCAATTTGGCTGTTATCCATAGATATCGTTACTGGAACCTTTTGTCCTATGTGAAATAGTCGTTTACTATCTTTTTTCAAAGGAATCACCTTAGTTTTTTTAGGTTCATCCGCTTCACTAAAATACTTTTTATCATAATCTGTTATATGTGCTGCCTTTTCTTTTGACGTAGGCTCAAGTGAAATGTTCCCTAACACATCCATCATTTGTTCTTCATTTACATCTGATCCAATAAAACTTTCTAACATAATCCCTTCTTTCTCAAAAAAGAGAAAGACCTTCCTATCAAACATTACATTGTTGTTTCCAGTTTCTTTATGAACAATTACTGCTTTCCTGCCATTTATCTCTTTTTCTTCATAGCTTTTTGAATATAAAGTTTGAAAGTCCGCATTTCCCCCTACTCTCCAAAGAGCGAATGAAAATCCACCCATTGCGTCGTTATCTTTAAATGAATATTTCATAGCCGAGTCATCGATTGCTTCCATATTTTCTGGTAATTTACCAACCTTCAACTTATACCACTTATCAATATTTTTCGATTCCTTATTCGTTACTGAAACATTTACTTCGTAATTTTGTTTTTGAACAATCATATTATAGACTTTTACTGCACCAAAAACAGTTGTCGGCATACCAATCAATAAACAGGCCGCAGCGATTAACATACGATGTCTTTTACGCTTTGTCTGTGGTTGCTCGCCTTTCAGCTTCATTTCCTCCATAAACAATTTCTTTTTGTGCGTATATGTATGTGAAAATTCATGTTGTTCATCCAGTTTATCAAAATCATCTAAAGCAATTTTTTCAGCAAGATCATACATTTCTTTGGAGTTCTTTGAATTCGTCATTTTGTATACCTCCTATAATACTTTGTACTCGTTTTCGAGCGCGCTCAAATTGCTTGCGGACATTAGCCTCTGTTATCCCCATTACACTTGAAATTTCTTGATACGTTAAGTTATAGAAGACTTTGTACTTAAACACTTGTCTATTAGATTCATTTAGCTCTTTTAGCAATGTATCAATCTGAACCTCAGACATTATACGTTTTTCCCACTCTTCAATATTTTCATCTACTACCTCTGTTGATTCTCGTTGATATTCTTCTAAAAATGTTTCATGTCGTTTATTTTTCCGGTAACTATCAATCGCCTTGTTTTTCGCGATCCTCAAAATATACTGTTTAAGCTCTTGAGTGTTCAAACTATGCAGCTTTTCCAAATTCTTATAAAGAGTAATAAACGTCTCTTGAACTGCATCTTCAGCCTGCTGAATATTATTTAAAATAGAATAAGCTACATAATAAATTTTTTGCTCATACAACTCGTATAGCTCTTCCATCTTTTCGTAATCTTTGTTTGTAACTTTCATATAATTCCTCCTCTCATTCTATATAACGAATGAGCGATATACTTTGTGACACTGCAGAATTTTTTAATAGAGAAAATTGAATAATAGAATAAAGAAAAGCCCAATTTCTCTATTTTAACTGAGAAATTGGGCTTTTTAATATTAGAATTTTCCTGACTGTCCCCTTAAGAAAACCCCTCTTACGCCTTTTCGCTATGTATTATTTTCTCTATTGCTTCTTTTAATAAATTCTTTGTCTCTTCAAGGTTATGATTCTGCTGTTCTCCTGGCTGCACCGTATAAAACTCAGCAAACGAACGCTCTTTATATCTCGGCACAACATGCATGTGATAATGAGTTAACTCGTTAAAGATTCCACCATTTTGATAAAGTGAAACTTTAATCAGTGGGGGTTTTGTTCATCCCCCACTGATTATTAGTTGAACCAATCGGGCTTTTACGGGCAGTTGGATTCCCAACTAACTTCTTTGTTTTCACTGAATTTTGAGGTAGGGGATCTTACTGCCCCGTTAATGCGGGGCAAATTGTAACTCCGTCTGGTTTATATAATAACTTAATAGCCTTTGAAATAAGCTTAGAAGCATCCATAATCGATTTCGCTACAACATCATCTAATTCGTCCACTTCTAAAACATGCTTCTTTGGCACAATTAAAGTATGTCCTGGGTAGAAAGGCGCATGGTCTAAAAAACAAGTTACATAATCATCTTCATACACTTTATATATAATTTCTTCTTCATTTGCTAATTTACAACCTAAACATTCCATCATTCTTCCCCCTCTGCCAAAAACATAAAAACGTGAGCGCCCTATTCTCACGTTTTTATGTTTCACTTTACTAATTCAATTGTTTCTGTAACTTTTATACTATCCTTTATAGATTGAACAATTGTGCAATTTTTCACCGCAAGTTGCAGCGCCTTGTCTAATTGCTCTTCTGTAATGTTTTGCGCTTTAATTTTATAGTGCAAATGAACACTTTCAACTGGTTTTGATAAAGCTTCACTTCTACCAATTTCAGTTTCAATTGTAAACGTATCGTATGCAATACGTTTCTTTTCTAAAATCGTTCGAAAAACAATTGCACTACATCCTGCGATAGAAGAAACGAGTAATTGTAACGGTGAATATCCGTTTTCTTTCCCAATCGCTAATTGACCATACGATAAATCTGCCTCTATATCATCATGCTTAATTTTTATTTTCATACTTTGCTTCCATCTCCACTTTCATCGGTTTCTTCCGTTTCTTACTCATATAATAATATATGTAGCAGAAAATGATAAATGGAATACCACAATATAACGCCATTCGTTGTTCTGGAATAAACGCTAAACTAATAACAACGATACTATTTGTAATTAAAGCTAAAATTGGAACAAGCGGGTATAGTGGTGTTCTATACTTTAAGTCCTCTAATTTTCCGCCGCCTTTTAAATACTGACTTCTAAAGCGAAGTTGTGATAAAGCAATAATGATCCAACTTGAAACAGCCGATAAACCAGCTATAGATAATAAGTACATATATACTGTATCTTCTGCAAGGAAGCTTGTTAATAAAGAAAGGCCCGCTACTGCAATTGTTACGACTAACGCTGTAATCGGAATACCACGTTTATTTACTTTCTTGAAAGAAGTTGGTGCCATTCCTTCATTTGCAAGTGACCATAGTATACGCGTTGCTGCATATAACCCTGAGTTCGCTACAGATAGAAGAGCTGTAATAATAACGAAGTTCATAATATCAGCTGCATATGGAATACCGATTTTATCAAATACAACTACGAATGGGCTTTCAATTATCCCTGCTTCTTTCCAAGAAATTAACCCTACTAAAATTGTCATTGTTAAAATGAAGAATAACATAATGCGCCATACTGTATTACGAATCGCACGTGGAATTGTTTTTTCAGGATTCTGACTCTCTCCTGCTGCAATCCCGATTAACTCTGTTCCTTGGAAGGAAAAGTTAACTGTAATCATCGTAAGAAGCACTGCAGCTAGTCCATTTGGGAATAGCCCACCATCACTTACAAAGTTAGAGAAAAGAGGCGCTGCTTCTTTTCCATCGTATGGTAAGAATCCTAGTAATGCGCTACCACCAAGTAGAATGAATGCAATAATTGTAACTACTTTAATACTAGAGAACCAAAACTCTAATTCAGCATAACTCTTCGCTGATATTGCATTTGAAGCATATAAAATAACTCCGAATACGAGACACCATACCCAAACATCAACATTCGGAAACCATCTTTTCATCATTAAACCGATCGATGTTAATTCTAATCCTACTGTTACTGCCCATCCAATCCAGTATAGCCAACCGATCATAAATCCAGTTCCTGGTCCAATAAACTTCGTCGCATACTTTTGGAAAGATCCTGAAACTGGCATTGCTACCGTTAGCTCTCCAAGACAAAGCATTGTTAAATACATAATAAATCCGCCCACTAAATATGAAAGGATGGCTCCCCCTGGTCCAGCCTGATTAATGGTGTAACCTGAACCTAGAAAAAAACCAGTTCCGATTACACCACCTAGTGCGATCATAAATAAATGTCTACTCTTCATCGTACGATGTAATTGCTCATTCGTTGTTTGCTGCATCTTAATCCTCCCCCTACAAGTACCCCTATCTCTTTTTAAAATTTTCTGATAATAAAAATATACACGAAAGCGATTACAATTTCTATATAAAATTAAAACTTTTCTGATAAAACAATATAAAAATTCAAATATTAAGAGCTCGCAATACTAATTTGAGGAAAAAAAGGATTTATAAGGAAAAAACTCTTACATTTTTTTGTAAGAGTTAACGTATTTCTAATCTTCTAGATAAAATTGATAAACCGTAGTTTACAACAAAATACATACAGGCTGCTAGTATAAATGTTGGAATCATATAATTTACATTCTGCCCGCTAATAATTTGAGCATTATGCATAAGCTCTGGCAATGATATAACAACCGCTAATGACGTATCTTTTAACAATGAAATAAATTGACTAACAAGCGGGGGGACCATTCTTCTTAATGCTTGCGGCAAAATAATATGCCCAAGCGCTTGCACATACGTTAATCCAGAAGACCTTGCAGCCTCAATCTGCCCTTTTTCGATAGATAATAGACCGCTTCGAACAATTTCAGATATCATTGCCGCTTCAAATATTGTTAAAGCAACAATTGCAGCTGTTATAATTTCTAACTTCAATCCCGCTTCCGGAAGTGCAAAATACGTAAAAAATATAATTAAAAGTAGCGGTAAATTTCGAATGACTTCCACGATAAAGCCTAATATTTGTGAGACGACAGGTATTTTCGTATAGCGCAATATTCCTATTACACTACCAATAATAAAGCTAAGTACAATTGCTATGAGCGCTACCTCTAACGTTATGAGTAATCCTTTTAATAAAAAGAGGATATGATCACCTGTTATCGCTCCTTTAAAATCCATTTATACCGCCTCCTTTGCCAAGCGTTTTTCTAAATAACGCACTAGCATACTTAGCGGAATTGTTAATACTAAATAAAACATCCCGACAAATATATATACATCAAACGTAACGAACGTCTTCGTTGAAATTAAGTCTCCTTGATACATTAAATCCGTTCCAGCAATAATTCCGAGTATTGAAGAGTTTTTTACTAAATTGAGAAATTGATTTCCTAGAGGAGGAATGACGATTTTCATCGCTTGAGGTAAGACGACATGATACATCGCTTGCGTATAAGTTAATCCTGAAGAACGTGCTGCTTCCATTTGACCTTTCGCGACTGATAAAATACCAGCACGAATTACTTCCGCAATAAAAGCCGCTGTATAAACTGTAAGCGCAACTGTCCCTGCTACAAAACCGTTGAAAGTAATTCCTATTACAGGCAAAGCAAAATAGAAAATGAATGCAATTAATACGAGTGGAATATTTCTAACAAACTCTACATAGGCAGAGCCAATCCAATTCAAAATACGAATAGGTGAAATTCGCATCACTGCCATAACAATTCCTAAAACAAAACTTCCTATTAGTGCAACTACACTAGACATAACCGTATATTTAAATCCTTCTAAATACATATCAATGTTATTCGTTAATATAGAAAAATCAGGCACATATTCTCCCCTCTTTCTTTACAAGAAGAGGATGAGTACTCTCATCCTCTCACTCTTACTATTTATCACGAGAAATAAAGTTTCATTTTACTTCTCTTGTTTTTGACCAATCCATTTTTCATACAATTTATCGTATTCTCCATTCGCTTTCATATCTTTTAATAAACTATTAATCTCTTTCGTTAAATCGTCTGCACCTTTTTGTACTGCAATTCCATACGGTTCATCCGTGAAAATTTTCCCTACAACTTCATAATTAGAATCTTGTTTTGCCATTCCGTAAAGAATCGCATTATCTGTAGTTAAAACATCGCCTTTACCTGCTTTTAACGCTGTAAATGCCTCACTATAATTCTCAAACTCTAATACTGTTGCTTCTGGTGATTTTTGGCGAATGTTATTTGTAGATGTTGATCCTTTTACAGCTAATACTTTAACGCCTTGTTTTATATCATCAATGCTCTTAATATTGCTTCCTTTTTTCACAAGTAACGATTGTCCTGCTTTAAAATATACATCTGAGAAATCTACTTCTTTTTTGCGTTCTTCCGTAATTGTCATTGTCGCAATAATTGCATCAATATCACCATTTTTCAGTAGTGGAATACGCGTTTTAGACGTTACTTCTTTTAATTCTAATTTCTTTTCATCTCCAAGGATTTTTTTCGCAAGCGCCTTTGCGATATCAACATCAAACCCTTCTACCTGTCCTGTCGAAGGATTTTTCAAGCCAAATAAGTTCGTATCATTCTTCACCCCAACTACTAGTTTCCCGCGCTTTTTAATTTGCTCAACAGCCCCGTCTTGCTTCGTATTCGTTTCTTTCGCCTCATCTTTTTTACTTCCGCACCCGGCAACGACAAGTACGAATAAACATGAGAATACGATTAAGGTAAACAACTTTTTCATTTTAAGCATAAAATTCCTCCTTTAATGATTTAACACTCTTCTTAAAAATAGACGCGCTCTTTCCTGTTCAGGATTTGCAAAAAATTGTGTTGGTGTCGTATCTTCAATAATTTGACCATCATCCATAAATAAGATCCGATCTGCTACTTCTCGCGCAAATCCCATTTCATGCGTGACAACGACCATTGTCATTCCTTCTTTAGCTAGTGTTTTCATAACATCAAGTACTTCCCCAATCATCTCCGGATCAAGAGCAGAGGTAGGCTCATCGAATAGCATAATTTCCGGCTGCATTGCGAGCCCCCTAGCGATCGCTACCCTTTGCTGTTGACCTCCGGATAATTGATGAGGATATACACCTGCCTTCTCCGGGATTCCTACTTTCTCTAAATAAACCATCGCTGTTTTTTCTGCTTCTTCTTTTGAAGTTTTATTTACTTTAATTGGTGCTAGTGTAATATTTTGCAGAACTGTTTTATGTGGGTATAAGTAAAAATGCTGGAAGACCATACCAATATTTCGGCGTAATTCATTCATATCTGTTTTTTTATTGTGTACGTCTGTATTTTGTACGATTAATTCTCCATCGGTAATCGCCTCTAACTGATTTATACACCGAAGCAATGTACTTTTTCCTGATCCTGAAGGACCAACAACTACTACCACTTCACCTTTTTTCACTTGCATATTAATATTCTTCAAAACTTGGAAGTTACCATAATATTTATTTACATTACGAAACTCTATCACCATACTCCCCCCTCCCCTAAACAAAGCATGTACATTCTTTTTATATTCAAAAATAGGCAAAAAAATAACTTTCATCTTCATTTTGTCCATAAAAAAGAGCAAAGGGATCTCCCTTTGCTCCTTCATTTCTATTCTCTTAAGATACTTCTTCTTTCTTGTCTTTCCCGTATTCATGCTCCCAGAAATCAGCATTTTTAATTCCTAATTTCTGCGGATCGAACACTGGATCTTTTCCTTCTTTTTTCTGCTTTTCATAATCCTTTAATGCGATCAATGCCGGTTTTTGTAATAATAGAATCGCAATAATGTTAACCCATGCCATAATTCCTACACCAATATCCCCTAAAGCCCATGCTGTTTCTGCTGTTTTTACACAACCGTAGAATACAACTCCTAAGAATACAAACTTTAGTACGATAGACATCCAAGGACGGTCTTTATCACGATTTAAGTAAGCTATATTCGTTTCTGCAATGTAGTAATAAGCCATAATTGTTGTAAATGCGAAGAATAGTAAAGAGATTGCTACGAAACCGTTTCCAAATCCAGGGAAAACAGATTCTACTGCTGCCTGTGTATAACCAGGACCTGGCTGTGCACCATTTAATTTATTGACGATAAAGTTTTTTCCGCTTGCATCAAATACGTTATACATGCCTGTAATAATCATCATAAATGCTGTCGCTGAACAAACAAATAATGTATCAATGTAAACGGAAAATGCTTGTACTAACCCTTGTTTAGCTGGATGCGATACTTCAGCAGCTGCTGCTGCATGGGCCCCAGTTCCTTGCCCTGCTTCGTTTGAATAAATACCACGTTTTACACCCCAAGAAATTGCTAAACCAATAATCCCGCCAAAAGCTGCTTCTAATGCAAATGCACTTTTTAAAATTAACATGAAAGCGTCTGGTAATTTTTCAATATTCATACCTACAATTACACAAGCTACTAAAATATAGCCAAGCGCCATAAACGGTACTACAACTTGCGCTACGTTAACAATTCGCTTAACTCCACCAAAAATAATAAGTGCTAATGCCGCTACTAATACCGCCCCTGATACAGAAGTATTAATACCAAAAGCTGTTTCTAGACTTACAGCAATACTATTCGCTTGAACACCTGGAAGCAGCATTCCTGTTGCAAGAATTGTCGCTGCGACGAACACTAATGCGTACCATTTAACACCTAGTCCTTTTTCAATGTAATAAGCAGGACCACCGCGGAATTGCCCTTGATGCTTCGTCTTATATATTTGTGCAAGCGTCGATTCTACATATGCAGAACCAGCTCCTAGAAAGGCTACCGCCCACATCCAAAATACAGCGCCTGGACCACCAAAGGCAACAGCCGTTGCAACACCGGCAATATTTCCCGTTCCAACGCGCCCTGATAACGAAAGTGCTAACGCTTGGAACGAAGAAACACCCGCATCAGACTTTTCTCCCTTAAATGTAAGCTTCACCATTTCTCCTACATGTCTTACTTGTAAAAACCTCGTTCGAATGGAAAAATATAAGCCTACTCCTAAACATAAATAGACAAGTGCGGGACTCCAAACAATATTATTTATCCAACTTACGATAGCCTCCAATACTCCTCTACCTCCTTTTATTAAGAATTTTCAGAATATATAAAAATTATAAATGTATACCGAATCTATGACAATATTATTTTAATAAAACAAACATATTTTTGTATAAAAAAACAAAGTATACATTTATTTTGTATACTTTGTTTCGATATGAATGTATTATATATTCACAATTGCTTCTTTCTTTATAATTCTTTCATAGAGTTGTTCCACTAATTCTATGAAATGATTTGGCATATCTTTCCCTTTAAACTTCTTTTGGAGCGTACCGTATAAACCTATATCACGTAAACGTAAAAATAACGGTAATGATTCATACCAAGTTTCCGCTAGCCTGTGCTCATATTCATACCCTTTTCTTAACACTTGTAACTGTTTACGAGCGAATGTCGTCTTCTCCTCCACTGTCCATGGTGTAAAAAGAACAGAGTAATAAAGAACCATTGCCAAATCATGAATAAAATAATTATAGGCCGCATCATCAAAATCAAAAATTGTTAGCTCTTTTCCATCATAATGAAAATTACCTGGATGAATATCACCATGCATAAGACCGAATGTTTCTCTTTCAATTGGAAGAGCCTTTATTTCCTCCATTAATACAGCAGCAATTTCTTTCACTTTCTCATCTTCTAATTCATTAACAATACTACTTTCATCCTCTTCCCACGTATCACGGTAGTCTGTTTTAGGGTAATTCATTGTAAGGCGGTGCAATTGTCCGATCGCTTTTCCCCACGCTTCAAAGTAAGCATTTCCCCAATAAGGCGATTCTTCTCCTTTTACTTGCTCACCTTTCGCATATGTAAATAAGGAAGCAAAAAAGAAAGTCCCATCCTCTGCTACAATTTCTTCTACAAGATTTTGAGATATTGAATTACGAGGTCCCGCCACTTTCGCTCCATGCTCCGCAACATACCGTAAAAAATCTAGTTCGGCCTCTACCTCTTTTTTAGAACGATGAGAAGAATGAGTTAAGCGTAATACGTAATCTTCATTATTTTTACCCTTCGCCTTAAAAATATAATTTTCAAAATCACCAAGTGGCTTTTCTTCCACCGTTACATGATATGCCTTTGCTGCTCTTGCTAAAATTTCATTCGTAAAAACACGTTCTACCGCTATTTCCATTTGTATCCCTCCTATATATCTTCTTAATTCGACATAAATGTGAGAAGTACTGCTATGAAATTGAATAATGCGTGAGCAACCATAGCTGATAAAATAGAATTTGTTTTCTCATATAACCATGCAAATGCTACTCCGCTTAAAAAATTCACCGGTAATGTGTTATATGTCGGGATATGAACAACGGTAAATATTATTGAACTTATAAGTATACCGCCCCATATGCCATTTCTATCACGAAAAAATGTATAAAAAACACCTCGATATAAAATCTCTTCATAGATTGGTGATATAACTGCTGCTCCAATTACCGCGATACAGAACGCATATATTGATTTATCATTTTGGATCGTCTCCGTTTTACTATTTTCGAAAGAAATCCCCAGTTTCTCCATTATCATTAATACTCCAACACTCACTACAATCAAAGAAATAACCGCTACAAATGTCCACAATAAATCTTTCCATGAAAGCTTCCGAATTCCAATATCTTTCCACGACAGTTTATATCTTTTTATGCAAAAAAGATAAACTAAAAATGTAAATATCACTGCCATTATAAGTCCCATTAATACTCCAGCATATAATGAGTTCCCTATTATTTTTAAAGCATAGTCATAAAAAAGAGATTCAACTGTTACTGGAACAATAATGAATACAAATCCAAATAAATATAAAATTTCTTTCCATCCCCACATATACTTCAAAGTCATCTATACCATCCCCTATATCCTATTTTCTTCAGTATAAAAGATGACGTAACGTAACTTTCAAGCTAATTTTTCCAAATAATTCAAGCGTAATTTTCTCGCAAAATAAAAAAAGGTTGATTCACTCAATCAACCTTTACACTATTAAAAATTCTATTCCTCAATTCCTCATCAATTCATTCTCATATATAACATTTATCTTTATTTCTCTTCACCTTTTGTTTGCATTGAATTGAAGGTCCAATTTAATTTTAATGAATCTCCTTGAAATACATTTTGTTCTTCATCGTTATCTACAAATGTGAACATTACGTAGAAAGTATCATCATCACCAGGAGCAAGTCCATTTCCTTCTCGGTCTACAACACCTTTTTGCACAAGGTCAGAAATACTTCCATTTTGCGTAGCTACCTTTAATTCTGACAATGTAGTAGACCATATTGGAACCTCATTTTTATCCAAATTCCATAAGAAATCAACACGGATATGATCACCAAAATCAGCATTTCCATTATCTCCTTTAGCATCGATTACACTATAATCTGTAAGAAGTTTCACGTCTCCTATCGCTAAGGTTCCTTTGTTAACTAATTGAAAACCGCGCTCCATTTCATCACCTGGTTTAATATTGTCGACATTAATAACAACTTCAGGATTAACACTCAAATCTAAAGTACCCGCTGCGAACGTGTTTTGTGATACTTCTTTATCACTAAAATACGCATATGTTCCCCCGCCAATTAAAGATAAACCAAGCGCTGCAGTTACAACACTCATTCCAAGTTTTTTCTTAATACTCATTTCACAAGTCCCCCTATTTTAAAGTTCAAACTACACCTTATTCCCATCCCACAAACAATATTAATTAAGCAACTACCTTGTCTCATAAAGAAAGCAAACTAGCTTTAAACTATTTACTTCATGTATCCAAACGACTATTACTTTTAAAATAACCGGTAATGTTACCGTAAATCATTACCGGTCATTTGTTAGCCGATCTCATTTAATTTTATGTTCATTGTCTTATTGCTTAATTTACTCTAGAAGTTTACCCACTTATTTTTTTGGTTCTAAACCAATAGAGCGTAAGATTTTATCTAACGTCACTGGCCCTACATTTGCTTTCGGCTTCTGATTTTCTTTAGCATCTGAACCCTTTTTCAAGAAGTTTTTCTCGATAAAACGAATATCTGTTTCATCTACAACACCATCTTGATTTATATCTCCATCTTTTACAGATACTTTTCCTTTTCCATACGATAAAGCTGCTATTCTAGCATCTTGAATATCTACCATTTTATCGCCGTTTACATCACCTGCAAGGTTGTCATCCATGTCAGCTCTAAAGTTTTGTCCCATTAATTCTCCATCTTGTATTTTTCCTATTTTGGTTGTTAATTTACTATTTAAATGGCCTGGCATTTCTACGAAAATATCATATTCTTTATCGCTTACAGGAACATTATGAATTTCAAATTGCCCACTATCACTAACCGTTCCTGTATATTTCTTTCCATCCTTGCCAACTGCGTACACTTTTGCTCCTAGTTTTGTGTAATCATTCTTACCTAAATACCCCTCTTCATGCAAGAATGCTTCTGGTCCAATATACCCTGTAACTGTTGAATGTTTCGAAATAATAGAGAAGGATTTATCCTTAAACACAGGAATTTCAATACCTTCTGATGTACCGGCTTTTGTATAAGAGAATTTATCTGCTCCAAATGCAGTTAAATCATTAAAATATTCATCGCTCGTCATTTCGAATGTAACATCTAAAAATGGTGTATCTCCATCTAGTCCTTTAAATTCTTTTCCTTCTAACGATGCACCAACTTTCACCTTGTTTTCCCAGTTTCCTTCTTCATTTATCACCGAATCTTCTAATTTAATATTCAATCCATGTTGTTTTGCATATTCCGCAAGCGCTGGATTTGGTTTCACATCTGTAAATTTAAACAACTGTTTGCTATAAGGAATGTCAAATGCACCTGACATAAGTTGTTTTACATTATTGAGATTTAAAGTTAATGTAATTTTTCCTCCTAATTTTATGTTACCTTTGTCGTAGCTTGGAACAGCGTATTCTGTCCCTTCTTTTACAAAGACGTAATCTTTAAATCCAGTTGCCATATTCCCTGCAGTTGCGAGGTCATATCCAAATAATCTTAAGTTTAACGGCTCATTTATTTCCTCTGGAAGTACTCCAAATTTAAAATCACCATTTGCTTGAATTGTATTCAGCCAACCTGATGGAAAGGCCGAGTTCTGATAATATGCAATTTGATTAGCTTTTTGATCATACTGCAGGCCTTTTGCCTTTAATGCATCCACTGTAGAATCATAAATATTACCATGCACCCATAATGCCCGCTGGCCGTCTTCTTCTTTGAACATGGAATCATTTACTTCATGAATACCAGGTTGTACATCCGTAAATTTCATTTCAGGTATCAAATTATCAATGATAATACTGTCGCCTTTTGTATAAGATTTTCCATCTTTATCGTATCCAACAAAGTCCAATTGGTAATCTCCGTCAGGCAACATAACTCGCTCGTCTCCAATCGGATGATTCGGATCTCCTGTAAATGGGAATACATATCCCCCCATGCCAGTAAACATGTAATATTCGATATTAGGAGTTAATGTACTTGCATTAAGTGTTCCTACAATTCCTAACGCCTTACCTGTTTTTCGATCTTTTACAACCGCGTCAATTGCTTCCAATGGACTGTTTAATTTAAATGCTAACCCTGAGAATGGTGCTTGCATAAACGGATGAAATTTAGATCCATCTGTTGCCATTGCATCTCTATCCAAATCTACAGATTCAATCCCTTTTTCTGTGAATTTAACTGCAAATGGCACTTGATATACTTCTTTTTCATTGTTTTTATTTGAAATATGAATATACCCCTCATATCTACCGAATTCTGCATTTTCTGGGATGATAATTTCAGGGCTAATTTCCCCTGATGCACCAGGAGCCACTTTAATAGAATCTTGTACGTTCAGCTTCACACCATTCTTAGCTGCATCCTGCACACCTACACTTGTTGGTGAAAACTCTACTTCTAATTTGAACTCTTTTTCGTCTGTTTTACTGTTGTTCTTAATTAGGACTTTTCGACTATCTTTAATAGGTTCATTTCCCAATTGATTTTTATAACCGAATGCAATAGAACCTGTTTTTTCTTCAATTTCTACTTCTTCATCATTTACAACATTTGATGTTTTATCGATAACCTCGATAGATGTATCTGCATGAACTGCACGATACGCATCAATTCGGCCTGATCCCACCTCAAATACAGAGCGCGCTTCTTTTAAGTCAACTGCAGTATTCATAAGCGCTTCTTTTACTTCAAACGGACTATAGTTTGGATGTTCTTGCAAAATGAGTGCTGCCACCCCCGCTGTATGAGGAGTTGCCATAGATGTACCTGACATACGTCCATACGCTACCGGATAATTTTCTCCATCCTTTGGATCATTAATATATTCAGGAACAGTTGAGAAAATAGACACACCTGGTGCTACAATATCTGGCTTAATATCATCTGTTTTAGTTGCAGGACCACGGGAGCTGAAATCAGCTAAGTGATCTCCCTCTGTTTTTATATTACTAAGTTCCCCAAACGCTAACGACACATCTCCTTGTACAGCTTTTGCTTGCAATTTCTCACCATCTACTTTTGTTAAGCGGAACGATGGAATAGATGCAGTACTTTCCCCAAGATAACTTGTAATTTCCCCATCTACATTATTGTATACAATTACCGCCTTTGCGCCTGCTTCCTTAGCATTTTTAATTTTTTCATCAAATGTAATCTCACCGCGTTGAATAAGAGCTAACTTCCCTTTAACATCTTTCCCTGTAAAATCATCTGATTTCCCAAGCCCTGCATATACAACCGATAAGGATTGACCTTTCAAATCTTCAATCTTATCAGTAAAGCTTTTTCCAAGTAGCATCATCTTATCCACATGTAAATCACCTGCATTGGCGGAAAACGTTGGGATAGTCATCGCAGCGTCACTTGCTCCAACTGTAATCGGAAGTGCCGCTGCACTAGGTGATCCAAGCGTACCTTCTCCCGGACCACTATTACCTGCTGCTACTACTGTAACAACACCAGCTAACATCGCATTGTTCACTGCCACAGAAGTAGGATATAAAGGATCATTAATAGACGCACCTAATGATAAATTGATAACATCCATATCGTCTTTCACTGCTTTATCAATCGCAGCAAGAATGCCGCTTGTTTGACCACTTCCATATGGTCCTAATACACGATATGAATATAAGTCTACATCTGGAGCGACTCCCGTAACCGCGTAATCAACATTATTCTTTTTGTCTGCAGAGATTGTCCCAGCTACATGAGTACCATGGGATGTATAGTATGCACTTCCATCATAAATTTCAGGATATCCTCCAGAATTTTGCCAATCCTTATACGTTGTCTCCATTGGATCAGCATCATTATTAACAAAATCCCACCCTTTTATTGAGTTCGGATCTATTTTGCTTGGATCTTCACCTTGCTTTGCACGATATCCTTTATATGCATCCTTCAAATCCGGGTGGTTGTAATCAATACCTGTGTCCAGTACACCTACCTTAATTCCTTTACCTGTTATTTTTTCATCATGCAGCTTGTCCACACCAATTTGCGGTACACTATCTGCCATTTTGGGTTCGGCAGCAGTCTTAGCTGTTTCTTTCGGCAAATCAATTTTGACCTCACTATCTTCCCATACGCGCTTAACAATACCAGTGCGAACTAAGTCTTCAATCATATTCGCAGGTAACGAAATCGCTACACCATTAAAAGCATTCTTATATTCTCTTGTTATTTTGGCAGATTTAAAATTCGTCCCTTTATCTTTATTCTTTTGAAGCTGTTCAAACTCTGATTTAAATTCTTTATGAGATGCTTCTACCTTTTGTTCTGCAGTTGAAAGGGCTATTTTTTTCCCCTTAGCTGCTTGTTTTAACATCTCGATTTTGCTAGGTGCTTGCTTAAACTCTACAATCACATTCACATTATCAGGACTTGCTGTATTGATACCTGGTGAAATAACAAAACCCGGTTTTGTATCTAACGTCTTTAAAGCATTACGTTGTTCCTTTGTAAGACCCTTCAATATAGAGCTTGCATCATCAATTCCAGTTAAAGTAGATGTATTTACCTCTTCTGCCAATACGTTATATGGAATTCCTTGAGACAATAGCATACCAACAGTTAGCGTTCCGATAAGTATTTTTCCGAATTTCCCCTTCTTCATAGCGCATCTCCTTATTATTAAAATTATTTTTTCTAAAATAAATCCTCTGATCTCCTATTTAGCATTGGCAATTCTATCAACCTTGAATCTATTTAAAACAATCGAGAATCTCCAACACTACTAATCTTCTTTCTATAAAAGCCCCCATAAATTGTTTCCAACTACAATGATTTACAACATGAATTATTAGTAGCGTTAAGCAATAATTCTATTTTCATTATTTCACATTTTGATTTTTCTGAATATTGAACAAAAGGAGTAATTTTTTTCTAATGATTCTATGCCCAAATAGTACAAAAGAACTACCTTGCCCTTTATTCTTTGTAATATAGAATAAAGAAACACGATAGTTCTTTTAAACATCTCTTATTTAATCCAACGGAACCAATTGATTTCGAACAGCATAAATCACCGCTTGCGATCGACTTTTTACATTTAGTTTTTTAAAAATTTTATTGATGTGAATTTTAACTGTTTTATCACTAATATATAGAGCTTCAGCAATTTCTTTATTACTAAGTCCTTTTACTAATTCAAAAAGAATTTCCTTTTCACGTTCCGTCAGTTCATTTTCATTTGATTCTAATTTCATTTTTTGCTGATGATATGTAATTAATTTTTTAGTCATACGCGGATGAATAACTGAATCGCCTCGATATAACATTCGAATTGCTGCTATTACCTGCTCCGATGATGAATCCTTCAATAAATAACCATCAGCACCAGCCTGAAGTGCATCCATTAAATACTCATCATGTTCATACATTGTAAACACAAGCACTCGGCAATTTGGATAATTTTTTTTTACTAACTCTGTGGCTTCAATCCCATTTTTCCCTGGAAGATTAATATCCATCAAAATACAATCTGGTCTGCATTCTTCTACTTTTCCTAATACTCCGTCCCCAGAGCTAGCTTCTCCAACCACTTTCATATCAGATTCATCCTCTAGTATGCTCCGAATTGCGTCTCGTAAAAAAGCATGATCATCCACTACTAATATTTTAATCATTTTACGCACCCCTTGTTTGTGAATCTGGAATTAATAGTGTAATTTCTGTCCCTTTCCCTACAGAACTATCAATCTGTAAAGTAGCCCCTAATTGTTCAGCTTGTTCATTCATATGTAATATACCATAATGTGGCTCATTCTTCGTTTTAACCATAGACTCAAATAGTGAAAAGCCGACTCCATTATCCTTAACCCTTAAAAGCACGTGCTCACTTTGATAGCTAAGTAAAACATCAGTCTTTTCTGCTTGTGCATGTTTTACAATGTTTTGCAAACTCTCTTGTAATGTATCAAAAATAACTCTTTCTTTTGAAAAGCTGAGTGCACGTGCATGACCTCTTTCATGATATGTAATATCTAGTTCATATTCTTGTTTTAAAGATTTTATTTTACTTGCTATCGCCTGCTTAAGCCCTAATTGTTGTGTCGGATATGGTTTTAAAGCATAAATAGAATAACGAACTTCTCCTAGGCTTCCTCTTAAATCTTTTATACTTTTCTCTACTATTTGCTGCATATCTATTGGTTTATCACGGTATTTTTTCTGCGCGGATTCTAGTTGGTATATCACCCCGGCCAATGTTTGTGCAATACCATCGTGAATTTCGCGTGCGATTCTATTTCTTTCTTCTAAAATCATTCTTTTTTCCTGTTCAGAAATCAATATTCTTGTTTTAACTACGTTAGCTAATTGGTTAGAAAACGTAGCTAACGACTGTACATCTTCCGGAAAAAAACCCGCAGTTCTACTTTTCCCTGCAACAAACATTCCGACTAGTTCATCATTTACAATAAGAGGAAAATATACAAGCGAGCGTATGACGCTATCAAATATTTCATCTCCAGGAGCCGTACCAGTTTTCCAATCATGAAACACAAGATTTTTAGAGATTCCCTCAAACGCCTCGGATGTTTCTGAATGATCAGAAATATCCAGACGAACTTTCCCATCTTTTAATAGAAGATTCCAGTTCCCATCATCTTTTGTCCATATTACATATGCTTGTATGCCAAAAAAGCCTTTAAGCGCTTGTTTAATATGTTTCAAGTTTCCTCCGGTTAGTCCACGACTAATTTCTGTCGTAATAAGAAACAGCTCATATAATCGTTCCTTCTCCATCCTTATCCGTACAGAAAAAGAACTAATAACTGAAATTGCTACAAGTGGAAAAAAGAAAAACAGTACTGTAATCTCGTTTATTTCCACACTATATGTACTAATTAATACATGCATCAGGGCCGCATAAGAGAAACCAAAAGTTTCGCAAAGAAATACCGTTACAGTTTTTTTATACCACTGATAGATTGAATATGGCTGCGGAAGAATTATCATTAACAAATCGTAAAAGCGGTTGTTGAAGAAGCCAAAAAACACGCAAAATAACAACAAAGATATTAAATTTTCATATAGAACTGACATATCTATCTTGTTAATTAATAAAGACATACATTTATTTGAAAACCATTCGGTCAAGATCAAACTAAGCGCATGCTGAGTACTATTAAATAACATTCTTTGTATCGGTGAACGACGATGCAGGTGAATAATTAGCGTTACGAGTACAATAGCAATAATAGTCATATGGATTCCAAACTGCCAACTCATAGCGTAAATTATCGGAAAGGTAAGCGAGCTAGTTCCTCTCCAAAATCGTACAGGAAAATACTCTGCAATCCCCATAAATATTAATAACAATATTAATATCGTTGGATAAGAAGGGATTTTAATATCAAGTAAAGATATGGTTATAGTAATCAAGCCAAGAAAAGAAATAAAATAAAGATAAGAACTAGCAATCTTTTCTCTCATAAAGATAGAATTTACATCCTTCAAAACAACCCCTTCTTTCTTTATAAAACTTCATTTTCTCTATTATCCAACAAAAAACCGGCACTGGCAAAATGGAAAAACCTCCACTAGCCAATCACCGGCTGTGTACTACACCTAAAAAGGCAAGACACAATATTAGTATAAATCGATTCTCATAAATTTCCTATTCATCAAACGATGTAATTATGCATACCGCTAGGCTTATCCTCTATAGTACAAAAGATATATATTAATATCGCTAATCTAATATACGCTTTCTTTCCATCCCCTATATCCTATTTTCTTTAGTATAAAAGATGACGTAACGTAACCTTCAAGCTACTTTTTTCAAATAATCCAAGCATAATTTTCTCACAAACAACAAAAATTAACAGAAACAATTTCAATGTAAAGGAGATGGAAATTATGGCCGAACAGAAAAATTCACAACAAGATAATAAAAAAAAGCATATGTTTCCATCACTTCCGGAAAATATTAATTACATTGAAAATAAGCTCTGTCATTCAGATGATATAAAAAAATTAGATGTCCTTTTCCAAAATGGAAAAGGAACAATTATATATATCGAATCTTTAGCAGACCCAAATTTAATTCATCAATTAGCTCTTGAACCATTATTAACTCGATCGGATCTGTCTTTAGATAAAGCTTTTGCCACATTAAATATGAAAAAAGAAACAAATTTAAATTATGGTGTGCAGCTTTTATTACAAGGTAAATCTTTATATTTTCATGAACACGTCGACAGTTTTTGTATTTTCGAAACAGCTCTATCTTTAAAGAGAGATATAACAGAACCTGATAATGAAGGGATTGTCCGTGGACCGCATACTGGTTTAGTAGAAGATTTAGCAACCAATTTAGCTTCTATTCGTAAACTCATAAAAAGTCCACATGTCGTCGTTAAATATTTCACACTCGGTGAAGAAATGCATACGAAAGTGGCAATTGCTTATATGCAAAACATAGCTAATGACGATCTAGTTACAGAAGTAAAAAGAAGGTTAGAAACGATTAAGACAGATGCACTTATGCCTCCAGGATATATACAAGAATTTATAGAGGATACGTCTTTCTCACCCTTTCCGCAACAATTAAATACAGAGCGTCCAGATAGAGTCGCAGCAAATTTAATGGAAGGACGAGTTGCTATTTTATCTGATGGAGATCCAACTGCACTTATCGTTCCTGTTACGTTATTTGCTTTCTATCAATCACCAGATGATTATAATAACCGCTGGATTGTCGGTTCTTTCATCCGAATGATTCGCTTAGTCAGTTTCTTGATTGCCTTTCTCTTGCCCGCTATATATATCGCAACAGTTGCTTTTCATCCTGATGTGTTGCCGCTCGAACTTGTTTATACGATTAAAGCTTCATTAGAAAAAGTGCCACTTCCTCCTATTTTTGAAGCTCTCTTAATGGAATTAATCTTTGAATTATTACGGGAAGCTGGTATTCGCTTGCCAAGCCGAGTTGGACAAACAATCGGTATTGTAGGTGGTTTAGTAATTGGTGATGCAATTGTAAAAGCCGGTCTCGTTTCTTATACAATGATTATCGTTGTAGCTTTAACTGCAATCTCATCTTTTCTTGTTCCATCAAATGATATGAGTTCCGCAGTTCGGATTCTTCGTTTTCCGTTAATGCTCCTTGCTGCCATATTCGGCTATGTAGGAATATCATTCGGTCTCATTATAACTTTCGTTCATTTATGCCAGTTACATTCATTTCATACCCCCTATCTTTCTCCTGTTGCTCCGATGCGGATAAAAGATATGAAAGACTCTTTTGTACGACTACCAATTTGGTCGTTTTGGGAACGACCACATGATTCAAAACCGAAAAAAATGCAACGACAACATGTAACGAGAGAGGATGAGAACGGTGACAAACACGCAAAGTAAAATTTCACTTGTTCAATTTACCTTTTTCGTTATTCAATGCCAAATCGGAGTTGGTATACTTTCTCTACCAAACCGTCTTCACCCAATAGCGAAAGGTGGCGGATGGATTTCTGCTCTCATCGCTGGTCTTGCAATTCAACTTATTATTTTACTTATGTGGCTTTTCTTAAAACGATTTCCTGATGCAGATATGTATGAAAGTGTTTGTATGCTATTTGGGAATAAGTTTGGAAAACTATTAGGTTTTGCTTATGTTTTTTATTTTACCCTTATCGGTATGACGGTTATGTTAAATGCTTGTAATGTCATTAAAGTTTGGATATTACAAGCAACTCCTTGGTATGCCACCCTCATGCTATTTACAATAGCTTGTTGTTACATAGCTTATAATACGTTCAAAGTCATCGTACGGTTTTACGTCATGGCTTCTATTCTCATTTTACCAATGGCTCTTTTAATTGCCCTAGGGCTTACACGAGCTGATTTTTCTTACATTTTTCCAATTACAGAAGCCGGATGGTGGAATATTATTCAAGCATCAAAAGAAACCATTACAGCTATGTATGGTTTTGAAATTATTCTTATCGCTTTCCCAAAAGTAAACGGGAGTTCTGTGGCAAAACTGAAAGCAATTTCTATCGCTAATGGATTTGTAACTCTTTTTTATACTTTTACTGTTTGGATTTGCTTTATCGTATTTAGTCCAAAACAAGTTGAACTTATTCCAGAGCCAGTTGCTTACTTATTGCGTTCTCTGCATATTGGGATTATAGACCGAACCGATTTACTATTCATCCCAATATGGATGATAACTGTTGTAGCTTCTATTGCTAGTTATTACTGTGCTGCTTCTATAGGAATTGGACATATCTTCAATCTGGCTAATCATAAAAAGGCTGTTCCAATCGTTGGTATTATTGCTTTTAGTGTAGCCCTATTTATAGATACACCTGAAGAATTAAAAGTAATTGCAACTTTTACTGATAAGTTCACGTATATTTTCATAGTTGTCCTCCCTCTTTTATTTCTACTTTATTCAGTAATAAGGAATAAGAAAGGAGAACAGTATGTTCCAAAAAAGAGTTAAATTACTTTTTATATTATGTACTAGTGCATTCCTTTCTGGCTGTTGGGATCAAGAACCATTAAGAGAAGCGAGATTAGCTTATAGCATTGGATATGATATTACGGAAGAAAATAAACTTCAGCAAACGCTTGAACTCGTAAAAAGTTCAAGCGGAGAGCAATCTTCATTCGAGAATGAAATACATTCAGCAAACGGGCATAACATAAGGGATACAAGCGATGCCCTAAAAAAAAATGTGACTGGGAATATTCGCTATTTTAAATATGGTGTTCAATTACTAGGAACCAAAATTCTAAAAAAAGGTATACTCCCCTATTTAGATGTCAGCTTTCGGGACCCAACAAACCCAACTGCTTTAGTAAAACTTATTGCAGTAGATGGTGAAACATCCGAGATACTAGAAAAAAAGAAGGTAGGAAATTTACTAATTGGAGATTTTCTAAAGAAAAAAGTGAAAAGCTTAGAAGATATGAGTGTATTTCCAAAAGAAACTTTAGAAACAGCTGCTACAAAAATGTTAGATCCCGGTAAAGACTTTACCCTCCCTTCTATAAAAATAAAAGGAAAAGAAGTAATTACAAACGGGTTAGCTTTATTTAACAACGATAAATTAACTGGGCATTTACCTTTGAAACAATCTGTTCTATTCGTGTTATTAACCGGAAAAATGGGAACAAGTGCCCGTATAACCCAAAAACTTACTAGCGATGAATCAGAGAAGACATCTGATTATTTAACAATGGAAGTTAGTAATCGAAAGTTAAAGCGAGACTTAAAAATAACAACAGATAGAAAAGGAAATGTATATGCTCACATTAAGCTTCAACTAAAAGTTATAGCCCTTGAGGCTCCAAGAGATAATATTTACAAAATGGAAGAAAGAAAAAAATTAAATGAAAAATTATCTAAACAACTTACAAAAGAAGCAAAACAAATAACGAACAGGTTACAAAAAGCAAATTGTGATGCTTTCGGTATAGGTAGAAATCTTATCGCTTATCATCCAGAGTTATGGAAGAAAAAGAATTGGAATAAAGATTATGCAAAGGTAAAATTTAAACCGGAAGTAGAAGTAAAGATTTTATATAGTGGCGTCTTAAAATAAAAAGGTTGGACGCCCGCCGGCATCCAACCTTTTATTTCATATAACGATATACAATTGACTCATACGGTCTTAAGTTAAGATTGGTAATATCTTTACTTGAATCTTTGTAATTTGATAATAATACTTCTTGTTTCATACCATCTAATTGAACATGAACTGGTACAGAATACGTTATTTCTTCTCCATAGAAGTTATTTATAACAAGTAATACTTCATTATTTACAGTACGTGTATACGCCCAAATGCTAGGATGATTTCCATCTAAAATAGCATATTTCCCTTCTGTAAGGACATCGTATTTTTTTCTAAGTTCAATTAGCTTTTTATAATGATAAAATACAGACTCTCTATCTTCTAATGCCTTCTCTACGTTTATTTCTTTAAAATTTTCAGCCACAGAAATCCAAGGTGTACTTGTTGTAAAACCACTGTTCACCTCTTCATTCCACTGCATCGGAGTACGGGAATTGTCACGAGATTTTTGTTTTAAAATCCCGATAATCTCTTTTTTTGATAATCCTTCTTCTAGCTTTATATCATATATATTTAACGATTCTACATCACGATATTGCTCGATGGACTCGAATTTAGGATTCGTCATACCGATTTCTTCACCTTGGTAAATGTAAGGCGTTCCTTGCAACATATGCATAGCTGTCGCTAACATTTTCGCAGATTCATTTCGGTACTTCTCATCATCACCAAACCGTGAAACGATACGAGGCTGGTCATGATTACACCAGAATAACGCATTCCATCCTCCGCCCTTTTGCATTTCAATTTGCCAATTAGACATAATTTCTTTTAATTTAATGAAATCAAAATCAGCTTTCGTCCACTTATCACCATTCGGATAATCTACTTTTAAATGATGGAAACTAAACGTCATGCTTAGTTCATTGCGCTCAGGATTCGAATATTTAATACAATTATCAATTGTCGTAGATGACATTTCTCCAACTGTAATTACATCTTTCCCTTCAAAAACATTTTGGCTCATCTCTTGTAAATATTCATGGACGCGTGGACCATCTGTGTAATATTTACGCCCATCACTTGTAGCAGTGGTGCCTTCATCACTTAAAAATCTTTGATCTTTTGAAATTAAGTTAATAACATCAAGGCGGAATCCTTTTACACCTTTCTCCAACCAAAAGCGCATCATATCGTACACTTCTTCACGAAGCTTTTCATTTTCCCAGTTTAAATCAGCTTGCGTCTCATCAAATAGATGTAAAAAATATTGCCCTGTTTTCTCATCATATTTCCAAGCAGATCCTCCAAATTTAGACTGCCAATTATTCTTTTCATCACGCCAAATATAATAATTTCGATACGGACTATTCTTATCTTCTTTTGCTTCTTTAAACCACTTATGCTCCGTTGAACTATGATTTACAACGATATCAAGCATGATTTCAATGTCACGTACTTTCGCTTCTTTTAAAAGCTCTTCAAACTCTTCCATCGTCCCGTAAGATGGATCAATGCTGTAATAATCACTTACATCGTATCCATTGTCATTTTGTGGTGATCGGTATATCGGTGTTAACCAAATATAATCCACTCCAAGTTCCTTTAAATAATCTAATTTCTCTGTAACTCCCTTTATATCACCGGTTTCTTTATTATAGTAACTATTAAAGCTCTTCGGATAAATTTGATAGACTACACTTTTATGCCAATCTTTCATGCTTAATTTCCTCCTACTTCTGTTTTACTCGTTTCGCAAATAACCATGTTAATGTAAATGGAATTACTACTGCGATTATCATCCCTACAATAAACATTGGAATCGATTTCGGAATGATAGAAATAAATGCTGGCAATCCGCCAATTCCGATTGCTGGTGCTAATACACCATTTAATGTAATAAATATCGCTGCTATAGCAGACCCAATAATCGCTGCATAGAACGGGAATTTATTTCTTAAATTCACACCGAACATCGCTGGCTCTGTAATACCGAAGTACGCTGAGATTGCTGATGTTGATGCCATACTTTTATCATTTTGATTTTTAGAAATCCAGAACATCGCTAGTGCCGCACTACCTTGTGCAATGTTAGAAAGAGCAATCATCGGCCAAATAAATGTACCGCCGTGCTGTGCAATTAGCTGTAAATCAATTGCAATAAACATATGATGCATTCCTGTAATTACGAGCGGTGCATATAATGCTCCAAATAATACTGCTCCAAGTACTGGTACCGTTTCATATACGCCAACTAATCCAGCCGTTAATAAATCGCCAATATGACGTGTAACTGGACCGATAATTCCTAACGCTAACACACCCGTTACAACGATTGTTGTAATTGGTACAACTAATAATTGAATTGCGTTTGGCACATGTTTCTTTAAGAAGATTTCAACTTTACTTAATACGAATGCTGCTACTAAAATGGGTAAAATTTGACCTTGATACCCTACCTTTTCAATTTGGAATAGCCCTAAAATATCGAAGTACTCAATCTTTTGTCCCTCTAAACCAGTCGCTGCTTTTCCATAATCCCACGCGTTTAATAAGGCCGGATGCACAAGCATTAATCCCATAACAATCCCTAGTATTGGACTACCACCAAAGCGCTTCGTTGCTGACCAACCAACAAGTGCCGGTAAGAATACGAATGCTGTATTGGCCATCATATTAATTAAATCCCAAAGCCCACCTAAGTTCGGATATACTTCTAATAAATTTTTCCCATCAAAAAATAAGTCCTTTGCCCCTAACAGGTTATTAATCCCCATTAGTAAACCTGCCGTAATAATTGCTGGCAAAATCGGCATAAATACATCTGAAAATACTTTTACAAACTTTTGAACTGGATTTAATTTTTTATCCCCTGAACCTTTTACGTCAGCTACTGTCGATTCTTCCATACCTGCAAGCGTTATCAATTCAGCGTATACTCGATCGACATCACCTGGACCAATTACAATTTGAAATACCCCAGCGTTATGAAACGCTCCCTTTACTAATGAAACAGACTGTAATTTATCATTATCTATTTTATTTTCATCTTTTAAAGCGATACGTAGCCTCGTTACACAGTGCGCAGCTTGTTCAATATTGTCTTTCCCACCAATATACTGCAACACTTCTTTTGCTGTTTTACGATAGTCTTTCCCCATATTCCCGTCCCTCTTTTCTTTTTTTGATACCGTTTACACTTACATATTAACTCGTATATATAAGTTAGTCAACACTCGTATATATAAGTTGATGATTTTTTATAAAGTGAAACTTTAATCAGTGGGGGTTTTGTTCATCCCCCACTGATTATTAGCCTTCACCAATCGGGCGTGGCAATTGATCTCCCACCTAACTTCTTTGCTCCAGCTGAATTTTGAGGTGGGAGTTTTACTGTCCACAAATAGCGGGATAAATAAAGAGATGGAACGATTATTTCGCTCCATCTCTTTATTTTCTTCGCGCCACATCCGAAAAGTGAAAAATATCTAAACGGTGACGTGATTCCGTATATTCGAACTGACTCCCATCGTATAAATGAGTAAAGTTTTTTACAACGACAACATAGTCTGTTCCATTTAAATCCAAATACTTTCGGTCATCCTCTGTACATGGTTGCACTTCAATTACCCGCTGTGAATAGCTAATATGTAGCCCTAATTCTTTCTCAATGTATTTATAAATCGATGCAGTTGCAATTTCTCTCGTTAATCCTGGAATATATTCCGATACAAAATGGTTTATATCTAAAATTACTTTTTCTCCATCAATATTTCGTACACGTTTAATATGATTTATTTCCGTTTTTTCTTTCACGTTTAATAGCTTTGCTATATCTTGTGTCGCTTTCATTTTCTCTATTTCCACGACTTCTGTAATACAATGACGTCCTAAACGTTCATTTTCTTCTTGAAAACTTACAATACCACCAAAGTTAAATTCAATGTTTTTGCGCTTTAATACAAAAACACCTTTTCCGTGTATTTTTTGAACATATCCACGCTCTTGCAATAAATCTACAGCTTTTCTTACAGTACCCCTACTTGCCTCATACTGCTTCATTAATTCCGTTTCTGATGGGATTTTACATCCTTCTTTTAATTGTTTATTATCAATAGACTTGCTGATTTCTGTATAAATTTGTTCATACTTACTCATCATCTACAATAGCCCCTTGTCACCTTCTAGTTCTATATATATTATACCACGCTATACTCTTCTGCCAATCTCTCACTTATTTTCCAGTACAAGAAAACTATAGGTAAATATTTAGTCTCTAAAACGTATTTTTATAAATTTTTCTTTTCATTCAAAAAAACATGTAGTATACTAACTTCAAAATCAGAGGAGAAAGGGAGCAAGGAACTATGCTTACTTATACAACTGTAGTTACATTTGCACAAAAACATCATCATCATACTTAACCCTTGAAACCTAGCGGAAAAATTACGCGTAGGTACAAGGGTTATTCCCGTTGTACCTACGCTTTGGCAAAGAGCCATGTAGGTATTTTTTATCTACATGGCTCTTTTTTTATTGCCAAAAATGCTAGTAAAAAATGATGTTTAAGCAAAACTTACTACAAAGGAGTTAACAAAAATGGAAACGAAAAAATGGGGATTATGGATTTTAACAGCTTTTGTTATCGGGAATATGGTTGGCGGTGGCGTATTTATGCTCCCAGCAAATTTAGCACACGTATCAGGTCCAATGGGATCTACACTGGCATGGAGTATTACAGGACTTGGTGTATTTATGATTGCACTCGTATTTGGAAATTTAGCAATTCGTAAACCAGAATTAAAAGCAGGACCACAAAGTTACGCCCAAGCAATGTTTACTTCTCAAAAGACAGGTAAAGTTGCAGGATATAGTATGGCTTGGGGATACTGGGCTGCTAACTGGGCTGCTACAGCATCTGTAATTATTTCCTTTGCAGGATATTTATCAACATTCTTCCCAGTTTTACAAAGTAAGCAAATTCTCTTTTCAACAAACGGATTTTCATTAGAACTTGGAAAAGCTTTAACCTTCATAGTATGTAGTATGATGCTATGGGGAATTCAATATATTCTTTCTCAAAATATTGATAGAGCCGGAAATATGAACCTTCTGGCAACAATCGCTAAAATCATCGGATTTACAATGTTTATTGTAATCACATTATTCATTTTCAATGCCTCTAATTTCGGGGACGGTCAAACATTTATGAATGAAGCTGGACAACCTATTTCGTTGGGTGGACAAATAAATTCCGCTGCTATTGCAACACTTTGGGCGTTTATCGGTATTGAGTCAGCAGTTATGCTCTCTAACCGTGCAAAATCTCAGCACGATGTTAAGAAAGCTACGATTTTCGGATTAATCATCGCTCTTCTTATTTACATGGCAATTACTTTACTAACAATGGGCGCTCTTCCACAAGACGCTTTAAAAGAGTCTCAAAAACCATTAGTAGATGCATTAAATTTAGCAATTGGTACTAAAGGTGCTTATATAATGGCCTTACTTGCACTCGTATCTTTATTCGGCTCTACTGTAGGATGGATCGTTGTTAGCTCAGAAGTACCTTACCAGGCTGCTAAAAATGGCCTTTTCCCTAAGTTTTTCAGTAAAACAAATAAAAAAGGTAGTCCTTCAAAATCATTATTTATTACAAATGTGATGACGCAAATTTTCTTATTCTCAACGATTTCTGGTACTGTTTCAGAAGCATATAATTTCGCTATTGTTGTAGCGACATTAGCATATTTAATCCCGTACCTTGTTTCTACCTTGTATCAGTTAAAATTAGTTATTACGGGGGAAACGTATGATATAATGCCGGGATCTCGAATAAAAGATGGAATCATTACTGCATTAGCATTTTTATATTCCATATGGGTTATTAAAACGGGAACTGCTGATTTAAAAACATTCTTCTTAGGCATTGGTTTGTTTGTATTAGGTCTTATTCTTTATCCAGTTTTAATGAAAGATTCACAAAAAAAACAATAAAAAAGAGAAGCTTTTCGCTTCTCTTTTTTTATTAAAAATCAGTTAATAACTTTTCTTTTAGTTCCCCTATATCTAACGGTTTCGCATAATAAAAACCTTGTACAAAGTCGCAACTCATTGATTTTAATAAACTTTCTTGTTCTACCGTTTCTACCCCTTCAGCAACCACTAATAAATTTAAACTATGGGCGATTTCAATAACCGATTTTACAATCGTTCGCTCTGGTTGTGCATGATCATAATGAAACTCACGAATAAAATTACGATCAATTTTCACAATATCAAGTGGTAGTTGTTTTAAATAATATAATGAGGAATACCCTGTTCCGAAATCGTCTAAAGCGATTAAAATTCCCATACTTCTCAATTCTTGTAATGTAGCAATAATATAATCAAAATGGCGTACAGCTATACTTTCTGTTATTTCTAATATTAAACGATTTGGCGGAAACCCTGTTCGCTTCAATATACTACGAACAGATAAAATAAATCGCTTTTGCATCAATTGTTGTATTGATAAATTAACAGATAACTTCAGTCCCTCTTGATAATCTGGTAAAGTTTTAAACAGTCGACATGACTTTTCTAGTACCCAGTCTCCTAGTTTTATAATAAGTCCACACTCTTCAGCTACAGGGATAAATTCACTTGGTGAAATAGGACCTTCTTCTGTCTTACAGCGTACTAAAGCCTCAATACCAGTACATTTCTTTGTTTTCAAATCAATAATGGGTTGTAATGCCACTTTTAATTCTTCGTCACGAATCGCTTTTTGCAAAGCAAATTCTATTTTCATTCTACGGTTTATTTTCGCACGTAATTCATCTGTAAAGAAGCACGCCGCATTTCTTCCTTGCTCTTTCGCACTATACATGGCTAAATCCGAATTTTTCAATAACGTTTCAACGTCTTTTCCATCTTGCGGATAGGAACAAAGTCCTAGACTAGCTGAAATATATACTTCATGACCTTCAAGCATAAATGGCGCTTGAAAGCATGATAACACGGATGTCGCTAACTGCCTCATCTCATCATGTGTATGAGTTTTTGTTAACAGCACAAATTCGTCGCCACCAAGCCTAGCCAGAACATCTTTCTCTCCTAGCACATAATGCAACCGTGAAGCAACTTCGCTTAAAAGTAAATCTCCTATCATATGACCTAACGTATCATTCACTAATTTAAAACGATCTAAATCAAAGTAAATCATGCCAAACTCTATTTTCTCTGCAATCATCTTATTTACAGTCGTAATTAACTGTAAACGGTTCGGTAAACTTGTTAACGCATCATGATAAGCAAGTTCCCTATAACGACTTTCGCTTAATCGTAATCTTTGTTCTGCTTCTTTCCTACTACTTATATCATTTCGAATTGCAATAAATTGATAAGGTTCTCCCTTTTCATTTAAAAATGGAACAATTGTTGTTTTAACCCAATAATACGTACCATCTTTTGCTTGATTTCGAATTTCCCCTGTCCAGACTTTTCCACTCAAAATACGCTTCCATAGGATTTGAAAAAATGCTTTCGGATGATATCCGGAATTTAAAATACGGTGATCTTTTCCTATTAACTCTTCTCTTTTATATTTTGAGATTTTACAAAATTTATCATTCACATATGTAATAAGACCATTTCGGTCTGTAATAGCAACAATTGAAGACTCATCTAATGCTAATTTTAAATCTTGCAATGAAGAGTCATATAATGCATGACCTCTTTGTTCTAGCATGCGCACCTCTCCTTGCTTCCTATCTGACTAAAACACAACTCGTTTCTCTTCATAGAAATAGAGATATTTCATTTTCTAACAATACGCCTTTACATAAAATGAAACTTTAATCAGTGGGGGGGTTGTCCATCCCCCACTGATTATTAGCCTTCACCAATCGGGCTTTTATCTCCCACCTAACTTCCTCACATTCACCGAATTTTGAGGTGGGAGTCTTACTGCCCGTTAATGCGGGATAAATCACAATTTTTTTCTAAATAGGCCGATTAAAATAACATAATATTATTTATAAAAAAAAGCAATATGGTGCTGTTTTAATTATAGTAGAAGCTTCTCATCTCTCTACTTATCTAAGCTTATTATACAGTATTCTCTTACATTCTTTGAATTTGTAAAGTGACAATTTCATCACTATTAGCCTCTGCTCCCTACTAATACGACCTCACACCTAACCTCTTTTATTTCATTAAATGTTAAGATGTAAATCTAACTGCCGATACATAATGAAATAGAGATTAATATACAAAATGCAACGATTCACGAATAATAATATAAAGTGAAACTTTAATCAGTGGGGGGTTTGTTCATCCCAACTGATCACCAATCGGGCTTTTACGGGTAGCAGGGCTTCCACCTAACTTCTTTGTTCCAGCTGAATTTTGAGGTGGGGGTTTTACTGCCCACAAATAGCGGGATAAAGCCAAAATTTGCATTTAACATATTGAATTATAATAATAAAATATTAACATATTTTCACCTTGTTTTTGGAAATATTTTATAAATAAATTATTAAACTAAAAAAGAGGATATCCTCTTTTTTAGTTTAATACTGATATGGTATTTGCTGATAACCCGGGTATGGCATTGGATATGGTGCTGGGTATGTTACTGGGTACGGTGCTGGATAGTAGCCTCCACCTGCCGCACCCGTTAATGCGCCAGCTGTAAGCCCACCTAACATGCCTCCAGCAAAACTTCCTGGGAAAAATCCTCCGCCCCACGAGCCGCCACCCCAGCCCCATCCACCACCGTGATGATGATGATCATAATGATTGTGTCCTCCATGGTGATTATGCCCTCCATGGTGATTATGCCCTCCCCCACCATGATGATTACGATAATATCCTCCGTGATTTAGCATATAGTTCATTTCTCTTCCTCTCCTTTTCAATTTCCCTACTTTAATATGTGTTGTATGAATAGTAAGGATACTGTTAATAATCCGTATAGTATGGATAGCAATATCCGCCATAACCAAACGCAGGACTAAGTAAAGCCCCTTCCAGGAAAGAATCCTCCTCCTAAAAATGGAGAATGTACAAACCCACCAAATGGAAGATCGTACATTTTATTCATCCCCTTTTCTATATAAAAATGTAATAATATACTGTATGTAGGACAAATGCGGAAAGCATGGGGAAAATGTCTATATTTTGTAAAAAAAACAAAACACTTTATAATAAGAATGTCAGATTACACCTTTTATATAAGAAGTCTATATTTAAGAAAGATTTGAGGAATTTTATAGAAATGAAGAAACCTATCGTTCAATTATTATTAATATTTACAATCGTATCTATCGTTCTTTTCCTATTAAATACATCGGTTATTTCGTTATATACGTTTGTTGGTGCTCTATGGTCCATCACAATCGTAGGAATTTCATTCGTTATTTTTATCGAAAATAGATCACCCCAAAGTACCTTAGCGTGGTTTTTAGTATTAGCACTTCTTCCTGTTGTAGGTGTACTTTTATACTCTATTTTCGGGCGTAGCCGTTGGAGAAGAAAAAAACATCTTCATCGTTCAGAAGAACAAAGAAAGTTATTCCGCGAAATATTAGAAGGAAGACGACTAGAATTATCACTCACAGTCCCATTACATGAACGTTCTATACATTTAACAGAAGTCCTACAAAAATTCGGAGGCGGGCCTGCCGCAGATAGAACGACAACAAAACTTTTAACAAACGGTGATCAAACCTTTTCAGAAATTTTGAACGCAATCGAGAATGCAAAACATCACATACATATTCAATACTATATTTATAAATCTGATGAGATTGGTACAAAAGTACGAGATGCTTTAATACAAAAAGCAAAAGATGGTGTTATTGTACGCTTCCTTTATGATGGACTCGGAAGTAATACGTTAAGACGACGATTTTTACAACCTATGAAAAAAGCTGGAATTGAAATTGTCGAATTTGACCCTATTTTTTCAGCTTGGTTACTCGAGACAGTTAATTATCGTAATCACCGTAAAATCGTCATTGTAGATGGAGAAATTGGTTTTACCGGAGGGCTCAACGTCGGTGATGAATATCTTGGTCGCTCAAAAAAATTCCCTGTTTGGCGTGATAGTCATTTAAAAATAGAAGGAAAAGCATTGTATAAATTACAAGCCATCTTTCTAGAAGATTGGCTTTATGCGTCTAGTGGATTAAATACTTATTCTTGGGATCAATTTATGAATAGACACTACTTCCCAGGAAAAGAAATTCCGGATGCAGAAGGTGCGGTGCAAATTGTAGCAAGTGGACCAAGCTCAGATGATAAAAGTATTCGTAATACATTACTAGCTGTTATGGGCTCAGCCAAAAAATCTATTTGGATCGCTACACCATACTTTATTCCGGATCAAGAAACTTTAACATTATTACGCTTAAGTGCAATATCTGGCATAGATGTACGCATTTTATATCCTGGTAAGAGTGATAGTATTATTAGCGATCAAGCATCTCAATCCTACTTCACTCCACTTTTAAAAGCTGGTGCTTCTATTTACAGTTATAAAGATGGATTTATGCACGCAAAGATTGTACTCGTTGACGATAAAATTGCAACAATCGGAACAGCAAATATGGATGTACGTAGCTTTGAATTGAATTATGAAATTATTAGCGTACTATATGAATCAGAAACCGTTCATGATATTAAACGCGATTTTGAAGAAGACTTTAAACACTCCACTGAAATTAAATGGAACTCGTTCCAAAAAAGAAGTATCAAAAAACGAATATTAGAGTCCTTTATGCGACTCATTTCTCCTTTACTATAAGCAATCAATGTGATATTGATTGCTTTTTCTTTTATATTTCCCCCTTCTCCTTTTCTTTGCATACCATATTAAAACAAGTTATCATAAGATGTATTACTTTATGAAAATAATGTTAGGTGGGAAATACATGTTAGAACAATTTCATATACATTCTGATTTAAAACAGCAGCTTTCTACAATTCATGAAAAGAATAAACAAGAAGCTGGTGAAAATGCACATTTAATTGGCAAGAAAATATATAAAGCATCTGATAATAGCATTATTGAAGATGCCATTACAGCACTTTTACTTGGTAAAAACATTCTATTAAAAGGGCCAACTGGTAGTGGTAAAACAGTACTAGCGGAAACTCTTTCTTCTTTATTCCAAAAACCAATGCATAGCATTAACTGTTCTGTCGACTTAGATGTAGAAGGTATTTTAGGATACAACACATTACAAGCAAAAGACGGCGCATCTGAAGTTACGTTCGTTAACGGTCCTCTTATGAAGGCAATGAAAAACGGTCATTTCCTTTATATTGATGAAATCAATATGGCAAAACCTGAAACGTTACCACTTCTTCATGGTGCGTTAGATTACCGTAAAATGATTACAAACCCATTTACACAAGAAGTTGTATACGGTGATGACGAATATCGCGTAATTGCTGCGATTAACGAAGGTTATGTTGGGACAAGTGAACTAAACGAAGCGTTAAAAAACCGTTTCGTTATTATTGAAGTTCCTTACATTCAAGGTGATACATTAAAAGAACTATTACTATCTGAATCAAAATTAAATGATGTTGCAACAATTGAAAAGTTCGTTGCATTCGCAAGCGATCTTATGCCTTTAGCTCGTGATGGGCGCGTAAGTGAAGAAGCAGCTAGTATTCGTGGCATTATCGATGCATGTGATTTAGGTGTATATATTCCTGTTATGCGTGCAATTGAACGTAGTATTATCGCAAAATTAAACGATGAAACAGAACAAATGACTGTCCGTGAATTAGCAGAAAGTTATTTCTTTGAGGGATAATTCATGAGACAAATTTTTAGTGACAAAAAAATTGATGCGTCGCTGTTTCTACAAATGGAAAACTTAATGTATGCTCTTCTAAAAGAAGACGATGCCTATCTTGAGTATGGCTATAAAGCATACTACGACGAAATTGAAAAAAAGGTTGTCATTAGTCACTTTTGGGATGATCGAAAAGAAGAGGATACAGTAATCGGATTAAAAAGCGAAGTGTTCTTAAAGGCACTTGGTAATAAACATTACTCGGACATGACTTTAATTCGTTCTTATGCGATTGAGTTACAAGAATCGCCTCTAAAAAAGTTTTTAACACAATTATTTGTTCTATTAGAAGATTTACGTGTTGAGGAAATCGTCAAAAATTTACGTCCTGGCACAAAACATATTTTTAAACGCCGAAAAGAAATGTATCGCAATTACTTTGGCTCACAAAATGAAATAAATCGTGTTCGTAACTATCACGGTGATCGTCTATTTTGTCTATGCTATCTTTCATTAACGAGTGATAAATATGAAATGTTTAATAATGAATATTTCGAGCAAATTGAATCAATTTTGCATGAAACATTCCAAGCTCGTAATACGGAAGATATTATGTATATTGTTGAGAAAATTCGCTATCGTTTAGAAGGACTTCTTGAAAGTGATATGCTTAATAATTATTTCGGACATGCACCGCTTTATTTATCTGTGATTGCAGATGAGAAAGACAGTCGCGCTGAAAAATTAGCAAATGATGATACGCAGCTCCTAGATGACGATGATAACAAAAACAAAATGGATGAAAGCTTCTCGACATGGCACCGTGAAAATAAAAACAATGAAAACGAGAACTTTTTACGCTTTGATTTAGAAAGCGGAACAAAAACAAATATGATGGGTGATACTGCTCGTGAATCAGAAGATGGTGACCAAGCACTTGGTTCTGTACAAGGTACTTCCCAAAAAAGTACACAATCTAACTTTGATGGTGCTGATACAGAGGAAGCAAGAGCGTCTCATGCTTCTAGCCAAAACGACGGTGCATACGGCAAGTATAATGTGGGAGCTTCTCATACATTTAAAGAAGCTCGCAAATCAAATCCTGATGAGAAAAAAGATTACCAAGCTATCAAATCAGTCGTTAATAAAGATGTAAAAGAATTAAAGAAAATTATCGAAAAAACAATTGAAAACAAAACGAATGCAAACAGTGATAAATATTACGGAAGGCTTCGTAATAAATTCCTTCGTATTTATACTGAAAAGCAGCCGCGTATGTTTTATAAAAAAGGACAAGAATCACAAGAGCTCGACGTTGCATTCCAACTATTAGTGGACTGCTCTGGTTCTATGTATAACAAAATGGAAGAAACGAAGAAGAGTGTGGTCCTATTCCATGAAGCTTTAAAATCTTTAAAAATCCCGCACGCTATTAGTGGATTTTGGGAAGATGCTTCTAGTGCTAAACCTGAAGATAAACCGAACGTTATCCATGAAGTTGTTACGTATAAAAACTCAACGTTACCAAACGTCGGTCCAGAAATTATGCAACTTCGCGAAGAAGAAGATAACCGCGACGGGTATATTATTCGTATCGTTTCCGAAAAGCTTGCGAAAAGACCAGAAAAACATAAATTCTTACTTGTCTTTACAGACGGTGAACCTTCTGCACTAGACTATCAACAAGACGGAATTTTAGATACGCACGAAGCAGTCAAACTTGCTCGTAAAAGTGGTATGGAAGTCATCGGCATCTTTATCGAAGAAGGCGAAGCGAAAGAAGCGACTTATCAACTAATGAAAAACATTTATAACCATCACTTCTTAGTTGCAAATCATGCTGAAGATTTACGCCTGAAGATTAAACCATTGTTGAAGAAACTATTACTGAAGACGATTGAATAGAAAAACAGGAGCCCCGAGGCTCCTGTTTTTTCGTTCACTCACTGTGTTTCTGGTTGAAATTTATATGGAATGGCTACTTCTAACAATGCTTCAAATCCCCCCTCGTAGAATGGGAATCGTTCATTTGCGATTGTCCGATCCACCCACTCGATTGCGGAAATTTCTTCTTCATCTTCTGCACCAAGTTCACCTGTTACAACATTTGCTCGGAATGTAAAAAATAACGCATGATTCCCTGGTTCTTCAAAGAATTTTTCATTGATCGCAACAAGTCCACCTGCCGCAGCAGTTAAACCTGTCTCTTCTTTCACTTCTCTTACTAGTGCTTCCTCTAATATTTCACCTTTTTCAACAGCCCCGCCTGGCAATGACCAAACGTTTTGTTCTATATTATGTACCATTAATATTTTATCTTTTTCGCTATCGTGTATTAATGCATATACGACATCAACTCTTTGCATGTTGCTTTTCTCCCTTCCTAAAATAATTAAGAGCCAATTCCTAAGAATCGGCTCTTCTTATTAATTCATTACTAACTCAGATGCGAGCTTTTTTTTTAACTTAGCCAGCATATCAGTTGTCATTCTGTCTAAATCATATTCTGCCTTAAAGCCCCACTCTTTCATTGCTGCTGTTGCATCAATAGAGTTCGGCCAGCTATCAGCGATTGTTTGACGAGCTGGATCTACTGCGTAATCCATTGTAAAGTTCGGAATGTGTTTACGGATTGATTCTGCAATTTGCTCTGGTTCAAAGCTCATTGCTGTAATGTTAAACGCATTTCTATGAACTAGTTTATTTGGATCAGCTTCCATTAATGAGATGATTGCTTGTAAAGCATCTGGCATATACATCATGTCCATGTATGTTCCTTCTGCAATGTATGAGGTGTATGTACCTTTTTTAATCGCCTCATAATAAATTTCAACTGCATAGTCAGTTGTTCCGCCTCCTGGAGGAGCTACGTAAGAAATTAAGCCAGGGAAACGTACACCGCGCGTATCAACGCCAAACTTTTGATGATAATAATCACATAATAATTCTCCTGCTACTTTGTTTACCCCATACATCGTAGTAGGACGCTGAATTGTATCTTGTGGTGTATTATCTTTTGGCGTTGATGGACCAAATGCACCGATAGAACTTGGCGTGAAAAACTTACAGTTTAATTCACGTGCTGCTTCTAATGCATTTACAAGTCCACCCATATTTAAATTCCAAGCAAATAACGGATTTTTTTCTGCAGTTGCTGAAAGTAAAGCCGCTAAATGAATAATTGTATCTACTTCATTACGCTTTGCAATATCATGTAATTTTTGTCCATCCGTTACATCTAACGTTTCAAATGGACCAGACGTTACTACTTCACTGTCTGTTTCACGAATATCTGTTGCAATAACATTTGATGCGCCGTATACATCACGAAGTTTCATTACTAGTTCAGAACCAATTTGCCCTAAAGAACCGGTTACTAGAATTTTTTTCATTTTTCCCACTCCCCATTTGCAAGCTATTCAAAAGATGTCGTTAATTAAATGATACCCATTTCTTTCCCTACTTTTTCATACTTACGAATTGCTTCATCTAGCATTTCTTTCGTATGAGCTGCTGTAGGCATATTACGAACGCGTCCCATTCCTTTTGCTACGGTTGGGAATACGATAGATTTTGCGTATACGCCTTCTTCATTTAGACGTTTACTAAATTCTTGTGTTAATACTTCATCACCAATAATACAAGGTGTAATTGGTGTTTCACTTTCTCCAATGTTAAAGCCAAGTTCTTTTAACCCTTGTTTTAAATAGCGACCATTTTCCCATAAACGATCGTGTAACTCTGTGCTTTCCATTAGAATTTCAATTGATCTCATACAAGCAGCTGCATCAGCTGGTGTTAAAGCTGTTGAGAATAAGAATGGACGTGAACGCACTTTTAACCAATCGATTAAGTTTTGTTTCCCAGCTACATATCCACCAATTACCCCAATTGCTTTTGATAATGTACCAATTTGGAAATCAACTTTATCAGAAAGGCCGAAATGTTTTACAGTACCTGCACCTTTGCCAAGTACACCTGAACCGTGTGCATCATCTACATATGTCATTAAATCCAGCTCTTCTGCAATTTCAACAATCTCTGGTAATTTTGCAATATCTCCATCCATTGAGAAAACACCGTCTGTAATAACCATTAATTTATTATAAAGACCTGATTCTTTTGCCTCGATTGCTTTTTTGCGTAAATCTTCCATATCAGAATGCTTATAAACGATGATTTTCGCTCTTGATAGACGACTACCATCAATAATAGATGCATGGTTTAATTCATCTGAAAGAATCGCATCATTTTTATCCATAACAGCTGAAATCGCTGCCATATTACAGTTAAATCCTGATTGATAAGCAATTGCTGCTTCTGTATGTTTAAACTTTGCAATTGTTTCTTCTAATTTAATATGCAAATCTAAAGTACCGTTAATTGTACGAACAGCTCCTGCTCCAACGCCGTACTTATGAATTGCACCAATTGCTGCTTCTTGTAAGCGATTATCAGTCGCTAATCCAAGATAGTTGTTTGAAGATAAGTTGATATATTCTTTTCCGCCAATTGTAATAATCGGTCCATTTGGACTTTCAAGCGGATCAATTACGTTATAAAGCCCCTTTGATTTTAAATCCTCTAAATTTTCTTCTAAAAAGTTTGCAAGTGTTTTACTAGACATCGTGAAGCCTCCCATCGTTCATGTAAGCGGATTATTATCTTAATAGTTCTAATAATCCCTCTACTAGCTTAACACGTTTTCAGAATTTATTATAGAAAAATAGTTTAAAGAAACCGCTTACATTTTTAGATTATATATGATTCATTACAAGAAATCTATCATTTACTTTTTATATTTGATAGAATTAAAAAAATATTTAGGAGGCTTTTAAAATGGCATTTACTGAATCTGATGTATATAATAACGAATCGTTTTTAGAGCAATATATGCAGCGAAGATATCGAGAAAATAGTCCAAACGAATCCCTTGAAAAACCAGCATTCTTTCAGCTCATTGGCAATGTAACAGGAAAACAAATCCTCGATTTAGGTTGTGGTGATGCTAAATTCGGCGAAGAATTATTAGAACATGGATGCCACTCTTACACTGGTATTGAAGGCTCCGAGCTTATGTATGAAAAAGCTAAAAAACAACTAGAAAATAAAAATGGCACCGTTCATTTTTTAAACCTCAAAGACTACACATACCCTCCTTCTACTTTTGATTTAGTAACATCTAGACTCGCCTTACATTATATTGAACACCTTGATATCATTTTTCAAAATGTGTTTCAAACTTTAAAAACCAACGGAACCTTCACCTTTAGCGTTCAACATCCCGTTATTACCTCTTCATTTGAAAGCTTGCAAACGAGTGGTAAAAGAACTAGTTGGCTCGTCGATGATTATTTCGAAACAGGAAAACGAGTTGAGCCATGGATTGATCAAGAAGTTATTAAATATCACCGGACTACGGAAGAATATTTTACATTATTACAACAAGCCGGATTTACGATTACAAGCTTAAAAGAAGCTACACCAAATCGAAACTGTTTTCAAGATGAAAAAGAATATGAACGACGTTTACGTATTCCCCTTTTTCTATTATTTTCTTGCCGAAAATAAAGTGAAACTTTAATCAGTGGGGGATGTTCATCCCCCACTGATTATTAGCCCGCACCAATCGGGCTTTTACGGGCAGTTGATCCCCCAACCAGCTTCTTTGCTTTCGCTGAATTTTGAGATGGGGATCTTACTGCCCACAAATAGCGGGGTAAAAAAGACGATGAATCCTCATCGTCTTTTTTCGTTATCTCATCGTCTGAACAGCCTCTTTAAATACACGTCTTCCTCTTCCATGCGGGATACAGAGCGGTGTCCCAAATAACGGATCAGCGCTTATTTGACACTCCATACGGAATACATCCCGAACTAACTTCTGGTCAATAACTTCTTCTGGTTTACCTTGCGCATATATTTGTTTATCTTGAATAGCTACAATGTTGTCTGCATAACGACATGCCAAATTTAAATCGTGCAATACCATAACAATCGTTCTTTGCTCTGTTTCATTTAATTCGAATAATAAATCTAACACTTCAATTTGGTGCGTCATATCTAAATATGTAGTCGGCTCATCAAGCAAAATAATATCTGTATCTTGTGCAAGGGTCATTGCAATCCAAGCACGTTGACGTTGTCCACCTGAAAGGGCATGAACATCACGCTCAGCAAATTCTGTCATACCCGTTGCAGCAAGCGCTTTTTGTACCATTTCCTCATCTTTTTCGGACCATTGCTTCAGCCATGTTTGATATGGATAACGTCCTTGCTTTACAAGTTGCAATACTGTAAGTCCTTCTGGAGCTTGTGGCCCTTGCGGTAAAATTGCCATTTGGCGAGCAATTTGCTTCGTTTGCATACTTTGAATTGCTTGATTATCTAACAAAATGTCACCGGTTGTTGGCTTTAATAATCTAGCTAGTGAACGTAATAAAGTTGATTTCCCACAACCGTTAGAACCGATGAAGATTGTAATTTCCCCTTTTGGAATTTCTAAATTCAGCTCATCAATAATAATCGTTTCACCATACGACAGCGTCAAGCGTTTCGTCTCCAATGCTTTTTGCATATTCATCTCCCTTTATGAATTCCGACTTTTATAAAGTAAATAAATAAAATAAGGTGCACCAATTGCTGATGTAAATACCCCTGCTGGAATTTCAAGTGGTGCGAAAACTGTACGCCCAATTAAATCTGCAGCGAGTACTAGAATTGCACCGATAATCGCCGCAACTGGGAGCAATGCACCGTAGAAAGAGCCAACTAATCTTCGCGAAATATGAGGTGCCATTAAACCAACAAATCCAATTCCTCCTGCAAAGGCAACTGCCCCGCCAATTAAAGCTGTACTAAGTAACAACATAAATACACGCGACTTCGTTAAAGGAACACCAAGTCCCACTGCTATATCATCTCCTAGTTCTTGTGCATTTAAATGTCTCGCAGCGATAAATGATATTGTCGTTAAAATGAGAACCCACGGCGCAAGTACCATAACATTTTGCCATGAAGAACCGTAAACAGTACCTGTGATCCATACATTCGCTTGACTTGCTTGATAAATTGGCGCTAACAACATAAATAAAGTTGTTGCTGCTTTCGTTAATGCCCAAAATCCAACACCAATTAAAACAAGACTAATCGGTGATAATCCATCATTTTTCCAGGCAAATAAATATACAAAAAACGCTACAATTGTTGCCCCAGCAAAAGCTGCTAGCGGCATATAATGAATGCTTACTGTTAACGCATTGTTTTTATCACTAAATATAGCTAAAAAGAGTACAACTGCAACACTTGCCCCGCCCGTAATTCCGATGATATCAGGAGAAGCAAGCGGGTTTCGAACGAGCCCTTGTAAAATACAGCCCGCTACCGCAAGCGCAATTCCTACGAGGATAGCAATTAAAATACGCGGCATACGAAATTTATTTACAACCATATTTGACATCGCATCACCATTTCCAGTAATCGCTTGCCATACGTCATAAGGAGCAATTTTCATATCCCCCATACCTGCACTCGCAAAAAATAATCCTATTAAAACAACTAGTAAACTCAATAAGACGAGACAAGCTCGTTTATACATTAAAAACGAGAGCTCGCCTTTTCCAATACGAAACGGAATATACTTCTTCATTTGCTAAGCCCTCTCTTACGTGCAATATAAATAAAGAATGGGGCCCCGATAAATGCTGTCATAACCCCTACTGGTACTTCTTGTGGCATAATGACATATCTTGCTGCTATATCAGCCAAGATTAATAGTATTGCACCTAACAATCCGCTATAGGGTACTCTCCATCTGTGATCTACCCCAACAAGAGCTCTTGCGAAATGAGGAGTAACGATGCCAATAAATCCAATTGGACCAGCAACCGCAACTGAACCACCAGACAACAGTACAATAATAAGTAGTACGAATGATTTCATTAAAATTGTTCGTTGTCCAAGTCCTTTTGCAACGTCTTCCCCCATCATTAATGTATTTACTTTTCCTGCCATCATAAAAGATGCAATCCAGCCTATTAATAAATACGGGAATACAGATTGTAAAATCTCTAACTTTCTTCCTTGCACAGATCCGGCAAGCCAAAATAACACTTCTTCAAATGCTTTTTCATTTAAAACAAGTAACCCTTGTGTTAATGATGAAAATAAAGCGCTTATCGCTACACCTGCTAATGTTAACTTAAGAGGCGTTGTCCCTTCTTTTCCTAAAGAACTAGAGGCAAATACAAGTACTGCTGCAACTGCCGCTCCTAAAAAGGCAATCCATGTGAAAGCTGATAATGATGTCACGGAAAAGAGTACAATTGCTACAACTATAAAGAACGCAGCGCCTGAATTTAATCCAATAAAATCTGGAGAAGCAAGCGGATTCTTTGTTAAAGTTTGCATTAAACAACCCGCAATGGCTAAACTAGCACCAACACTTGCTGCAATTAACGCCCTTGGTAGACGCACATTTTGAATAATAATATGCTCATTTGAACCATTAAAATGGAAAAAAGCATCTAAAGCTAATTTCCAGCTCGTATTTGTATATCCGAAAATAATACTTCCCCAAATACAAATAACGACTGCAACGATTCCAACAAATAATCCAATCCATTTTGCTTGATTTGTTTTTAATAACATGCAGCGTTTCCCCTTCAATGTATAATGATACGTTGTAAGTGTATTTCAACTTAATTCTCATTGTCAACGATAATGAGAACTATTTTCAGTAATATATATTGACAATCAAAAGATAAAGGCTTAATATCATGCTTGCTATTGAAAAATATTCTCAACATGTAGGGGGTACATAATGAATTTCATGCAAAAGAAATCGTTTACAGTATTTATATTTCTACTAGCTTTTTCACTTCTTTTAAGTGCTTGTGGAAAATCAAATAACAAAGAAGAATCAACAAAAGAAGATAATAAAAAAGAAATGATTACCGTTGAACACGCAATGGGTAAAACAGAGGTTCCTGCTAATCCAAAACGTGTAGTTATTTTAACGAATGAAGGAACTGAAGCTTTACTTGAATTAGGTGTGAAACCCGTTGGTGCTGTAAAGTCTTGGACTGGTGATCCGTGGTATCCACATATTAAGGACAAAATGAAAGATGTAAAAGTTGTTGGCGACGAAGGACAAGTTAACGTTGAAACGATTGCTTCTTTAAAACCAGACTTAATTATCGGTAACAAAATGCGTCACGAAAAAGTGTACGAGCAACTAAAAGCAATCGCACCTACTGTGTTCTCTGAAACATTACGCGGTGAATGGAAAGATAACTTCACATTTTATGCAAAGGCTTTAAATAAAGAAAAAGAAGGTCAAAAGGTTTTAGCTAATTACGAAAAACGTATGAAAGATTTGAAAGGCCAACTTGGCGATAAAGTAAATCAAGAAATTTCTATGGTACGTTTTATGCCTGGTGATGTTCGTATTTATCATGGCGATACATTCTCTGGTGTTATTTTAAAAGAACTTGGATTTAAACGTCCTGGAGATCAAAACAAAGATGATTTCGCAGAACGTAACGTATCTAAAGAGCGTATTTCGGCAATGGATGGCGATGTATTATTCTACTTCACATTCGATAAAGGCAATGAGAAAAAAGGTTCTGAACTAGAAAAAGAATATATAAACGATCCTCTCTTTAAAAACCTAAATGCAGTAAAGAACGGAAAAGCATACAAAGTTGACGACGTTATTTGGAATACAGCTGGCGGTGTAATGGCTGCTAACTTACTACTAGACGACATTGAAAAACGCTTTGTTAAATAATTTCATTCTAACCAGCTCCCTCTTTTATGGAGCTGTTTTTTTTCATTTCACTGAAGTGTCACATTATTTCATTTTGTATTTTTATTCCCGATATGTTATATTATAAAAGTAAATATAGTATATTTTCTCTATATCAGAATAAATATTCTAATCTAAATTTTCTGATTTATCACTATTTTACTTTATTTTAGAATTCAATTACTACATTTGAAAACGCTTATTATCTTGTTTTCAGGGGAAAATATAATAACGGTTGAAGAAAAATAGATTTTTTCATAAATTTTCTTGCTATTTCCATATAATTCTATTGACTTCTAAATATTTTGTGAATTAAAATAATTACATAAATATCCGTTATACAGGATTAGGGGGAAACAAACATGGATGCAGCTTTAAAATTAGACAAAGCTGGAGAGCAACAATCACCAAAAAAACATCCACCAGGATTATATTTGTTGTTCTTTACAGAGGCATGGGAAAGATTTAGTTATTACGGAATGCGTGGCTTATTAGTTCTTTATTTAACAACGAGCTTAGTAAGTGGCGGTTTAGGCTTTGATAAAGCAGTTGCTGTACAGATTTACGGTATTTTCACAATGTTAGTATACTTCACACCTATTATTGGTGGTTGGCTAACTGACCATTTCATTACGAAACGACACGCCATTACCATCGGCGGTATCATTATGGCACTTGGTAACTTCGTACTATTTTCAATGAACACGAAAACTGGACTATTTTTAGGATTAGGATTATTAGTTATCGGTAACGGATTCTTCAAACCAAATATTTCGACTTTATTAGGTCAATTATATAGCGACAACGATTCTCGTCGTGATAGTGCCTTCACTATCTTCTATATGGGAATTAACTTAGGAGCTCTTATCGCTCCATTCATTTGCGGTTATTTCACAGATTATAGATACGGTTTCTTAACAGCTTGTATCGGTATGATCATTGGACAGATTGCATTTAACTTATTAGCACCTCGTTACTTAGGATCAGCTGGAACAACTGTTGTCGGTAAAAAATCTAAAGAACAAAATGCAAAACCTATTGAGAAAAAACCTTTAACAACACAAGAGAAAAAGCGTACAACTGCAATTTTAATTTTAACTTGTTTCGTTGTATTCTTCTGGGCAGGATTTGAACAAGCTGGTAGTTCTTTAACACTTTACACAGATAAGTTCGTGGATCGTACAATTGGTGGATTTACAATTCCAACACCTTGGTTCCAATCTGTAAACCCACTATTCATTATCTTACTAGCATTACCAGTTTCTGCATTATGGATTAAACTTTCAAAAACAAAAAATGGTGATTTGAAAATCCCTACAAAAATGGCTTTTGGTATGATTTTACTAGGAATCGGATACTTAGTTTTAACTTTAGCTGTTCTAAAAACTGGTAGCGATGAAGGTAACATTACAATGAAAGCAAACTTACTATTCATTGTATTCACTTACATGTTCCACACAATCGGTGAATTATTCTTATCACCAATCGGATTATCTATGGTAAGTGCAATCGCACCTCTTAAATTAGCATCTTTATTAATGGGTGTATGGTTAGCTGGTACTGGCTTTGCAAACTTATTAGCAGGACAATTAGCTGCTTTCACTCAATCTTTAGGATATTTAGAAGTATTCGCAAGCATCGGTGTTATCGTAATCGTGCTAGGATTAGTACTTCTTATGTTCTCTAAGAAAATTGCACATATGATGGAATAGTAAATAAAAAAGACGCTTCTACAATTAGAAGCGTCTTTTCTATTACATCTCTTCTAAAGCCGTCACATCCACGTGAACGCTCTCTCCTGGGTTGGATACGTCATACACTTGAGCACTACCCTTCTGCTCATCACAGCTCTCAATCCATACGGGGACTCCCTCGTATGTAACATCAATTCTACTTGAAGAAGATAATATCTGTTTCACACGTTTTACATCCATTATATTATTCCTCCTTTGGCTTACAACACTCCTTTCTATCTTTTCATATCCCTTCAGAATATATTCCGTCAATTTAGCACTTCAACCGATAGTTTGTTTCTTTCTAACACGCTAATATATACGCTCTCAAATCTTCCTATTATTAGATTCTTTCCAAATAAAAAAAGACGTATATTTCACACGTCTTCTTTCCATAATATTCAAAAATTAAGAAAATAATGTTTTTACTACTTCACTTACTTTATCGTTATGAATTTGATAGTACACTTCTAACCCGCGTCTCTCAAAGCGTACTACTTTATTTTGTTTTAATTTCGTTAAATGCTGCGAAACAGTTGATTGCGGAATTTCTAATACCTCTTGTAATTGTGTTACATTACATGTTCCACGCTGCATCAGTTCCATTACTAAACGTAGACGAAGTGGATGAGCTAATGCTCTTAACATCTGTACGTCTTCTTCTGAAATACGACAGTCAAATTGGTTTTGGTTCATAAAATTCCCCTCATTTTCATTTTTTATTTTCTCTTTATTTATTTATATATCTGTTCTTATATTTCCTGTTACGACATAACTTTATCAACCTATAATGCTGAGAAAATTTTCCGACTTTTATCAGCACACAGTTCAAGAAAAAATCCCACCTGATTTTGAATATTATACTATATGATACAATAAAAAAGCAAAACAAAGGGCTAGCAATACTTTGCTTACAAACGTTGTTTTATCAGGCTTTTTGTTATATTTTCACCTTACTGAAATGTACAGTAATGATATTGTAAAATATCGTCCATAATTGATAACCTATCGTAAAGTAATTTGACCATATTTAACCACTTTGTTACGATAAAAAGGAAATTTAAGTAAGGAGGATGATGTAATATTAAAAAATGGTTTATTTTTGCGTTAATTAGCATTGCGGTTGGTTGGACCATTATCAATCACTTCCTATACAAAAAAGAAGATATAGCTTCAAAATCAAACATCCCCATTGGAACTGAAGTTGGCAATGTTGCCCTCGATTTCCTTCTGGAAACAACCACTGGTCAAGAAGTTCGTCTTACAGACTATAAAGGAAAAAAAGTAATATTGAATTTTTGGGCAAGCTGGTGTGGTCCATGCAAAATAGAAATGCCTGATATGGAAAAGTTTTATCACGATACTAAAGATATGGGGATTGAAATTGTTGCTGTAAATGCGACAGCTACTGAAAAAGACCCGAATAATGTAAAACAATTTCTTGAAGAAAACAAATATACCTTCCCCGTCCTATTAGATCAGAAAGGCCAGGCAAGTGCCACATATCAAATCATCAGCATTCCAACATCTTTTGTCATCGATACAAACGGTGTCATTCAATATAAGCATGTAGGACCAATGACATATGAAAAAATGAAAGAATATGTAAATAATTTATAGAAGCGTAATCAAATCAATTTGATTACGCTTTTTGTCTACTTTATGAACAAAATGTTACTTTTAATACTATTATGGAATAATTATACTTTTTCACGTTGACAATAGTGTTGAAGGAGAATATACTAAGCATGTAAGTTGATTGTGAATAGTTTCACAAATAATGTGAATTTCTTCACATATAATAGATAGGAGTTGTCATTATTATGAGTACTTGGACACAAATTTATGACCCATTAAACAATATTTGGTTATCTGCACTAATCGCAGCACTCCCAATTTTTTGCTTCATTATTTGTTTAGTGGGATTCAAAATGAAAGGTTACATGGCTGGGCTTTATAGTGTGATCGTCGCTATTATTCTTGCTATATTTGTTTATAAAATGCCCGCAACTGTAGCTGTAGCATCTGCCGGATTCGGTGTTTTATCTGGATTTTATCCAATTTGTACTATCGTTATCGCAGCTATCTTCCTTTACAAATTAACTGTTAAAACAGAACAATTCAATGTCATTCGTGATAGCATTTCAAGTATTACAAATGATCAACGTTTACAAGTATTATTAATCGCTTATTCTTTCGGTGCTTTCTTAGAAGGCGCAGCTGGTTTCGGTGTTCCAGTTGCTATTACAGCTGCATTACTTGTAGGTATGGGCTTTAATCCATTAAAAGCAGCAGGTATTTGCTTAGTAGCTAATATCGCTGGTGGTGCTATGGGTGCTATGGGTATTCCAGTTACAGTACCTGCACAATTAACTGGGATAGATGCATTAACTGTCGGTCGTCAAGCTGTTTACATTTTGCCATTCATTAGCATTGTTTTACCGTTCTTACTTGTTTCAATGGTAGATGGATTTAAAGGCATTAAAGAAACTTGGCAAGGTATTCTTGTAAGTGGTGTTTCTTTCGCAATTACTCAGTTCCTTGTGACTTACTTCTTAGGCGCTGAACTTACTAATATTTTCGCAGCAGTCGTAAGTATGGTCGCTCTTACATTATTCTTACGTGTTTGGCAACCAAAATCTTCTGCTAAAGAAGAAAAACAAGAAGAAAAAGAATCTCATACATTCAATCAAATTTTATATGCTTGGTCCCCATTCGTATTCTTAACTGCATTTGTAACAATCTTTAATTTAAAACCAATTAAAGCTTTATTTGCTCCGGATGGTCCATTGGCAAACTTAGTATTTAACATTCAATTCCCTGGTCTTCATAATGCGGTTATGAAAACTGCACCAATTACAAAGGCTGATACACCTTTCGCAGCGATTTTCAAACTAGATGTATTCTCTTCTACAACTACTGCGATTGTATTAGCAATCATCGTTTCACTTATCGTCTACCGTGTAAACGGCAAAATGATTAAAGAATTAATGATCGAAACAATAAAAGAACTAAAAGTTCCAGTATATACAATTTGTAGCGTTATCGCTTTAGCTTACGTAGAAAACTACTCTGGTATGTCATCTACACTTGGACTTGCATTCTCTTCTACAGGAAATGCATTCCCAGTTCTTTCTCCAATCTTAGGATGGATTGGCGTATTCATTACAGGTTCAGTCGTATCAAGTGGTTCATTATTCGCACCACTTCAAGCAGTAACTGCCGATCAGTTAAACATCGTACCATCTACTCTCGTTTCATTAAACGTAGTTGGTGGTACAATCGCAAAAATGGTTTCACCACAATCTGTAGCAGTTGCTTGTGCAGCAGTTGGACTAGTTGGTCAAGAATCTGCTCTATTTAAAATAGTAATGAAATATAGTTTAATCTTCTTAGCTATTATTAGCTTACTTCAACTTAACTCTGTATTTAATATCTTCTAAAAAAAAGCACCGATCCAAATGGATCGGTGCTTTTTACATTACATTTTTTTAGTCTTTAATAAAGAAGCACCAGCAATTTCAGGATGCGTCATTTCGTATGGATCCAAAATAATATCAAGCTCTTCTGCTGTAAGTACACCATGTTCTAAACATAGCTCCCTAACAGATTTTCCTGTCGCAATTGCTTCACGTGCAATGCGAGAAGCTGCTTCATAACCAATATGAGGATTCACTGCTGTAATAACTCCAACACTTTTTTCAACATATTGCTTAAGCAACTCTTCATTCGCTGTAATTCCCTTTATACAGTATTCACGGAATACACGGAAACCGTTATTCATAATACTGATGGATTGAATTAAATTAAATACTAATACCGGCTCCATTACATTTAACTCTAATTGTCCAGCTTCTGACGCTAAGCAAATTGTATGGTCATTTCCAATTACTTGGAAAGCAACTTGGTTAATTACTTCTGCCATAACTGGATTTACTTTCCCCGGCATAATAGATGAACCTGGTTGACGAGCTGGTAATTGAATTTCCGCCAACCCAACACGTGGACCAGACGCCATAATACGAAGGTCATTTGCAATTTTAGACATATTCATCATACATACTTTTAGTGCTGCAGATACTTCTGTATATGCATCTGTGTTTTGCGTCGCATCAACTAAGTGCTCTGCACCAACAAGAGGGAAACCACTAAAAGTTCGTAAATGCTTCACAACTTGTTCTATATAAGTAGGGTTTGCATTTAATCCCGTACCGACAGCTGTCGCACCCATATTAACTTCGTATAAATGTTGACGAGACTGTTTAATTCTTTTTATATCACGCTCTAGCACTCTGCTATATGCTTCAAATTCTTGCCCAAGGCGAATTGGAACTGCATCTTGCAAATGCGTACGCCCCATTTTAATAACGTGATCAAACTCTTTTGCTTTATCATGAAAAGCAGAGTGAAGTTCTTCCATTGTAACAAGAAGTTCTTCCAGCATCATAAGAGTTGCTATATGAATCCCAGTTGGGAACGCATCATTTGTTGATTGGGCCATGTTCACATGAGTGTTTGGGCTAATTTTCGCATATTCACCTTTTTCGTATCCCATACGTTCCAAGGCTCTATTTGCAATTACTTCATTAGTATTCATATTAATTGAAGTACCTGCTCCACCTTGAATCGGGTCTACGATAAATTGATCATGGAACTTTCCATCAACAATCTCTTGTGCCGCTTCTGCAATTTCTTGTCCGATATCTTTAGCTAAGTAACCTGTATCTATATTCGCAAGCGCTGCCGCTTTTTTTACAATTGCCATTGCCGTAATGAGTGACGGATGAATGCGGTATCCTGTAATAGGAAAGTTTTCTACGGCACGTAATGTTTGTACACCATAATAAGCTACACTCGGTACTTCCTTTTCACCTAAAAAATCTTTTTCTATACGTATATCCTTCGTTGCTATCATTTTTCATCACCTATACTTTTCATTCTAAATCCTTATCTAAAGAATTCGCCCTATAAAATACGAGTATCATTAAATGAATTCTTCAGTATCCACTTTCACTATATAGCACCTTTTTTGAAAGCGCAAACATTTATTTTTCTATATATACTTTTTATTAAAGTTTATATAATAGAAAATCCATTCATTCTTCTACTTTCTTTATTTCAACTCGCTTAATTTGATGCATATCCTTTTCAAGAACTTTAAAAGAAAAGCCGTGTTTTTCAATAATATCTCCTTCAGCAACGATTTGCTTTTGTACCATAATCCAGCCACCAATTGTATCTACATCATCAGCGATTAAGTGTATGCCAAATAAATCATTTACTTCACTAATAAGCACTTTTCCCTCTACGATTTTATACCCTTCACTTATATGCTCTATAGGCGGGTGTTCATCTTCATCGTATTCATCTCGGATTTCTCCAACAATTTCTTCTAAAATATCTTCTAGTGTAACGATCCCCGCTGTACCACCATATTCATCATATAATACGGCTAATGGAATTCGTTTTCTTTGCATTTGTAATAGCAAATCATGAATAGGGATATTTTCTAACACTTCAATAACTGGTCTTGTATATGGCGTAATCGAGCACCCCTCGTCTCGATTACCATCCATATAACGAATAAATAAATCCTTTACATTAACCATCCCAATAATTTCATCTTTATCTTCACCAAATACGGGATATCTCGTGTACTTTTCTTGTGCGATTATTTTAATATGTGTTTCAAATGGTTCGTCCTCATATAAACCTACAACTTCCGTACGAGGTACCATAATTTCCTTTGCGACTCTATTATCGAATTCAAAAATATTATTTACATATTTAAATTCCCTTTGATTAATCTCTCCACTCTCATAACTCTCAGATAAGATTAATCGTAATTCTTCCTCCGAATGAGCTACTTCATGTTCAGAAGCCGGATGTAATCCGAATACCCCTGTTACAAGCCTTGCAGAACCATTTAAAGCCCAAATAAACGGATACATTACTCGGTAAAAGTAAATAATTGGATTCGATAATAATAAGCTAACTTGCTCTGCCCTTTGTATAGCGAGCGTCTTCGGAGCAAGTTCACCAATGACAACATGTAAAAACGTAATAACTGCAAAGGCAATAATCAATGAAACTGTACTTGCAATTGCAGGAGATAGGTGTAGTTTTAAAAACAACGGCTCAAGTATATGTTTTATAGTGGGCTCTCCTAACCACCCAAGCCCTAAAGCAGTAATTGTAATACCTAACTGACATGCTGATAAATACTCATCTAAATTCGAAGTTACTTTTTTAGCTGCCAATGCTCCTCGGCGTTTTTCACTAACGAGTTGATCAATACGACTGCTACGCACCTTAATAATTGCAAACTCAACAGCCACAAAAAATGCTGTTAACGCAATAAGAATGGCTACCATCAGTAATTTTAAAATATCCACATATGTCCTTTAGCTTTCTTAGCTAAAGTTACACCTCCTTTAAAAAAGAAGTTTCACTTTAGTTTCTTCATTTATTTGAAAGCAACCCTATATAAAATTCACCAATTTCAAGCCTCATACAATTCTAAAGGCAAGCCATCAGGATCTTGGAAAAAGACAAATTTTTTATCCGTAATTTCATCCATACGTATCGCTTCAGTCTCCACACCGCATTGTTTTAAATGGTTTACAGCTTCTTCTATATTTGTAACAGCAAATGCTAAATGTCTAAGTCCAGCTGCTTCTGGAAAACTTGGGCGCTCAGGTGGACTAGGAAATGAAAATAATTCAATTTGATACTCTTCCCCTACACATAAATCTAACTTATAAGAATCTCGTTCTTTTCTATATACTTCATTTATCGCTTTAAAACCTAATATCCGAGTATAAAAATCCTTTGACAGTTCATAATTCGAACAAATAATTGCAACGTGGTGCACTCTACATATATTCATGCTCTCTCTATTCCTTTCTTTACCAAAGATGCATATTCTCCCTTGAAATGAAAAACATATATAGCAGAATATCTCTTTTAGGGGGCTTACTATGAAATTTATTACTTTTTTCGTGGGACTTATCGTTGTTTTCTTCCTTGCTTATATTGCTAGCAACAATAAGAAACATATTAAATTTAAACCAATTTTTATCATGCTTATTATACAATTAATTTTAACCTATTTATTATTAAATACAGAAATTGGTCTCATACTTATTACGGTAATTTCTAGCCTGTTTACGAGGCTACTTGAGTATGCTGCCAGTGGTATAAATTTTGTATTTGGCGGTCTTGCAAATAAAGGGGAAATGCCATTTTTCCTTAACGTATTATTACCGATTGTCTTTATCTCCGTCTTAATTGGTATATTACAACATTTCAAAATACTACCATTCTTTATTCGTTGGATTGGTTTCTTTCTTAGTAAAATAAACGGTCTTGGGAAATTAGAATCTTACAACGCCATCGCTTCCGCTATTGTCGGCCAATCAGAAGTTTTTATTACGGTAAAAAAACAATTAGCCCAAATTCCAAAACATCGACTATATACACTTTGCGCCTCTGCTATGTCAACAGTGTCTATGTCCATTGTCGGTGCCTATATGACAATGATTGAACCAAAATATGTAGTAACCGCACTCGTTCTCAATTTATTTAGTGGTTTTATTATCGTACTCATTATTAACCCTTACGACGTTAACGATGATGAAGACATTTTGGTAATAAAAGGGGAAAAACAAAGTTTCTTTGAAATGCTTGGAGAATACATTCTTGATGGTTTTCGTGTAGCAATTGTCGTCGGTGCTATGCTCATTGGATTCGTCGCATTAATGAGTTGCATTAATGACCTATTCCTCATTATATTCGGCATTACTTTCCAACAATTAATAGGCTATGTATTCGCCCCTATTGCATTTCTTATCGGCGTACCAAGTTCTGAAATTGTCACAGCGGGTAGCATTATGGCAACAAAGCTTGTAACAAATGAATTTGTAGCAATGATGGATCTTAGTAAAATTTCCAGCACTCTCTCTATCCGTACAGTTGGTATTATTTCTGTCTTCCTCGTTTCTTTTGCCAACTTTTCTTCCATTGGAATTATTTCCGGTGCGGTAAAAGGGTTAAACGAAGAACAAGGAAATGTTGTTGCCCGCTTCGGCCTAAAATTACTATACGGCGCTACTCTTGTTAGTATTTTATCTGCGATTATTGTAAGTATTATGCTTTAATTAGGTAAAATTTTATCATTTTCTTATCCCTGTCTTTTGTATACAATAACGAATAGATGTCTTATAAAGTGAAACTTTAATCAGAGGGGGCTATCCCCCACTGATTATTAGTTGAACCAATCGGGCAGTTACGGGCAGTTATCTCCCACCTAACTTCCTTGCATTCGCTGGACTTTGAGGTGGGAGTTTTACTGCCCGTTAATGCGGGATAAATAATCAATACATCTATTTTTTATACATGTACAATACCTTTTATTTAGCGTAAAATATTTTTTATGTGTTTTAATACGCTTCTAGATGTATACACTTTGATTGTTTTAAAGGAGAAAAAATGATGAAATCCGACATTAACAACGAAACTCGAGCCAAAAAAGGACGCTCAAAGAAAAAGCGCCTACTTTGGTTCATTCTTATTCCCTTACTTATTGTAGCAATGGGAGCAGGAGGCTATTCCTTCCATATATACAGTAAAGCAAAATCCGTCTTAAGTAACGCTTATTCTGAACTCGGCCGAGGAGATAAATCCAGCAAACGTGAAAAAGCTGTTAAACCTATGACTGATAATATTTCTGTCCTGATCATGGGTGTTGATGAAAGTGATATCAGGGAAAAAGGTTACGGAAAAGCGACTCGTACAGATGCATTACTACTTGCAACAATTAATAAAAATGATAAATCTGTTAAACTAGTCAGCATTCCACGTGATTCACGCGTCTTCATTAAATCACGTGATAAATATGATAAAATTACACATGCACATGTATTTGGTGGTGTAGACAGCACAATTGATACAGTAGAAAAATTTTTAGATGTACCAGTTGATTACTATGTAAAATTTAATTTCAAATCCTTTATCAAGATTGTTGATTCTCTAGGTGGTATAACTGTCGACGTTCCAGTTGAGTTCACAGAACAAAATAGTAGCGACGAAGCAGATGCAATTCACCTAAAAAAAGGGCGTCAACATTTAAATGGAGAAGAAGCACTTGCACTAGCTAGAACGCGTCATATTGATAGTGATTATATGCGTGGTCAACGACAACAACTTGTTTTAGAGGCTATTGCTGAAAAAGCCCTATCTCTCAATTCCATTAATAAAATCGGAAGCCTATTAGATGCTGTCGATACAGACTTAAAAACAAATTTAACTTTTGATGATATGATGACTATTGCAAAAAATTCAATGGATTCAAATTTAAAAATGGATAAATTGCAAGTGGAAGGTACTGATAAATATATAGGTGGTATTTATTATTACGTTCCAAACGAAAAGAGTGTTAATGATATATCGACAACACTTCAAGAACATCTTGGTGTTACGAATAAAAATGAGCATAAAAAATTATAATAAAAAGGCTGCTAGATTTTTCTAAGCAGCCTTTTTATTATAATTTTCAACATATTTCTCATGCATATTGTGACAAAAAGAGACAATTATTACAGCAGTGTAACGTTTTTTATGAAAACATTACACACGTAGTGAAAATAATAGTATACTAGGACGTACATAATGTTATTTTCATCATTTTTATACAAAAAATGTAATACATATATTTATAAAAATTTTTCTGGGGGGAAATAAATGAAGCTAAGCAAAATACTGATTGGTTCCGCTATTGCTGGTGGCATATTACTTTGTGTTGGTGGTATTGGTGGATATCAATATGTATCCAAATTAAATAATCAACTAAATACAACTGCACTACCAAACACTACATTTGAAGGTATTTCTCTTGATGGAAAAAATAAAGCAGATATTCAAGCCCTTGTTAATCAAAAGATGAATGAATTAAATCAAAAATCTCTTAACTACGTATTCCAAAATGATAAGCAAAATTACACGTGGAAAGATTTAGGAGTAGATTATAAAGAGAAGGATATTGTCGACAATATCTTTAAAGAACAAGAAGGGAACGTAATGAATCGTTACAACATGCGTAAGCAAGCTGAAAACGGTGAAGTAAAACGTGACTATAAATTAACACCACAATTAAATACAACAACTTATGAAACCTTTATAAAGGATAAATATAATGAAACATTAAAAAATCCTGTCAACGCCGAATTAAGTGTTGAAGGCTCTACAGTAAATATTAGCCAAAGTCAAAATGGAGAAAAAATTGATAAAGGAAAATTAACCGATTTAACAAGCGCAGCTATTACTTCTGGCACACCCGATGTTGTATTACCAGTTACACTAATAAAACCTGAACGTTCTACAGAAGATATACAACAAATGGGGATTAAAGAAGTGATTGCTGAATATTCTACCCCAATGGCTGGCCGTAATGGAAATCAGTCCTATAACGTAAATAAGTCAGCTAATACGTTAAGTGGAGTTATTGTAGCACCTGATGAAACGTTTAGTTTTAATGGCCGTGTTGGCGTAACTGATGCTGCACATGGTTATAAATCCGCAGCAGTATATTCACAAGGTAAAGTTATACAAAGTGCAGGCGGAGGCGTTTGCCAAGTAAGTAGTACTTTATACAGCGCAGCTTTAAGGGCAGATTTAGGAATTGTTTCTCGAAGCAATCATTCTATGCCCGTAAATTATTTACCACTTGGGCAGGATGCAGCAGTGGCAGATTATGGTCCGGATTTAAAATTTAAAAACAATACAGGTAAGCATATTTACATTCAAGCATTTTCAAATGGCGGTAGTATTACTACACGTATTTTCGGTACAAATACTGGTAAAAATGTTGAAGTTTCTTCTCAAGTAATTAGTAATACTGGTGATAAAATAACAGCGGTTACGTATAAAAAAGTAACACAAAACGGTGAAGTACTCTCAAATGGACAAATTTCAAAAAGCGTATATAAAAGTGCCCCAAAACAATGAGATAATATCAAACGGACAAATTTCAAAAAGCGTATACAAAAAGGCGTGATCCACTCACGCCTTTTTCTTTTGCAATAATAGTAAAAAAATTTCCAGATGATCTTTCGTTTCTTCTAAAGACCACACACGATTGCCTTGCTTCGCAGCTAATACGCACGCTTCTTCCCACGCGTTCTTTTTCTTCATATTTACTAATTCATCGCGTAATTTCAAAACAATCTCTTCGTCCTCTTGCTCTATAAACTCTTCCATCACGCTTACTATTTCATCCTCATGAATACTTAACGTACAGTACGATTTAAGAAAGTATTGTAATGTTGGATACATATATACTCCCCCCTTTATTTATCTGATGGATAAGAAGTAATAATCTTAAATCCTAGATTTCCTGATTTATCTCTCGCTAAAACAGTAACAGTCTTTACTAGTTTGTCTTTTACATTCATATTTTTCTTTATTACTGTTTTTCCAACTGGGAATGAATGAGTTGTATTCAATACAAGACGAGCCTCTTTAGAGTTTTTCAACCAATCCTGAATTTCTTTATCATGTTGTTTTAAACTATCTTTCACAGCCTTTGTCGCTGTTTCCTTATCGTAGTATGTACTTGCCGCTGAAACTTTATCTGTCTTCAAACGATTCTTCAAATCCTCTTCTGATTTGCCTACATGCCTTTCAATCGTATGACCATTTTTAGGTGGCCCTTCCATTTCATCTAAAATATTATCACTAATTTTTTCTACTGATGTAGAATGATCCTCTTTTGGTTTTTCTGTTTTTTGTTCTTTTCCTGCACATCCACTCAAAATCAGCATTAGTGCCAATAAACTACTCAAGAAAAGACTACTTAATCGTTTCATCGTATCACCTCTTCCATGATTATTATCGTAACTCCACTAAAAGTCAATTTCACAAAGAAAAAATGTATACAGTTTTAAAATCCTCATTCATTTTGCTATATTTTCCACCCCCCTTTCATCAAATCACTGTTTTTCGCCCTTTTTAAAATATACCCCCATGTTTTTATAATTATTTCCCAGATGAAAACACCAATCGGAACACTCCACAAACCCTTTAAATACAGGATTTATGGAGTGTTTTTTAAACAAACTAAATATACCCCTATTTTCATATACCCAATACCTATATAAGGTATAAAGTTCCCTTTCTATCAACAGTTTCCTACATTATGTAAATTTGCACTTGCCTACACAATAGAAATATGGTGTAATGCAAAAAAAGATAAAGGATTTTAAACAATGGCTGAAACAATTCAAAACTTCTTAACAGACTATTATTCAATCGCAATTCCACTTAGTATCTTAATTAACATCATCATCAGTCTTTTAGGTTTTATCCCTAGTATTTTTTTGACCGCTATTAACATACAGCTCTTTGGTGTAACAAACGGAACCATTATTTCGATCGCAGGTGAGGCCTTAGGGGCTATTATCTCGTTTTATATTTATCGTATAGGCCTTCAGAAATTCACTCACAACAAAGTAAATAAGTATCCAAAGGTAGAACGCCTACTTTATGTAGAAGGTAGAGAGGCCTTTCTACTCGTTCTATCGTTTCGATTCATACCTTTCATCCCATCAAGTATCGTTACTTTATTTGCAGCTCTAGGCAAAATGTCATTACTCTCTTTCAGTATTGCCAGCACAATAGGGAAAATACCGGCTTTATTGATTGAAGTATATTCTGCATATCATGTCATTAACGGAACAAATGAAGCGAAATGGATTATTACAATCGCAGGTTGTGTTGGATTATTTTATTTGTGGAAAAAATGGAGAAAAAAATAAAGAAGGAGCCTATGCTCCTTCTTTATTTTTTGAAGTATATTCTATTAATATATATATATCTTACGAATAGAAATATCTTAGTTTACACCAACAGCACTAAATGATTGCTTAACTGCTGTTACTTCAGCAGAACTCGCACCATATAAATCAGCTGCAGCTTGTACTGCACCAGCACGTGCTTGACTAAATGTAGTAGATTGCGTGAAATACTGTGTATTTGCACGGTAGTAAATCGCACCTAATTTATCTTTACCGATACCAGTTACAGTTACACCAGAATGCGTACCACCATTTGCTAATAAATAAGCTTGTTTGTTAATAATACCACTGTTTGTATGAACGCCACCGTTATCACTTGAACCAGTGTAACGCTTAGAATAATGATCTGGATCACCATACTTCGCAGGATCACTCATAGAACGAAGTGCATCTCCTGCTTGTCCAGGTGTATAAATATCTTCACCAATCTCCCAATCTGGGTTACGGTTATCATAGAATTCTACTAAAGTACCAAAAATATCAGAAATTGCTTCATTTAACGCTCCTGATTCATTTTGATAAATTAAATCCGAGCTATTTTCCGTAACAGCATGTGTTAATTCATGGCCAATTACATCAATGCCACCAGATAATGAAGTGAATGTTACACCATCACCATCTCCGTATACCATTTGTGAGCCGTTCCAGAATGCATTATTATACTTACTTCCGTAATGAACTGTTGATTTTAATGGTGCTCCTGCATCATTAATAGAGTTTCTGTTAAATGTAGCTTTATAGTAATCATATGTTTTACCTGCATAGTAATGAGCATCTACTGCCGCTGCATCATACGCTGCATTGAAAACATTATCTGCATCTGCCCATAATGTTCCTGGTAACGTCGAACGATTTTTCGCATCATATGTGAAAATCGTTGCTCCGCGCGTATTATCCTGTAAGTAGTAAGACGATCCAGATAACGTTGTATTAAGCGATTTTGTATCTCCTAATACACCTTTACCAGTTCCAACTTTATTCGTCCCTGTTACAGGCTTTACAACCGCTTTCGCTTCCTGTTTAGGAGCATCTTGCTTAACTGATGACTTATCATCATTCGTTACATGATCAAGTTTATTATATTTATTTAACACTTTACCGCTTTCCGCTTCAATGAAATAGTAATAGTTTCCTGGATTTGGCTCTAAGAAGTTTAAATTCACAACGTATGCATATGTTGTTTCTTCACCATTTTGATATACATATAAGTCCGCTTTTGGATCCACTTCATATTTAGGTGTTACTCCTAAATCTTGTTGCGCAATTTCAATTGCTTTTGCGCCTTCAATCTTATTTTTGTTTTTTAACTTTTCCTTCTTGTCTAAATCAGGCGCAACTGTTCCAGACAATACTTTTAAAGAACCATCTTTACTTACGTGAGCTACTTGAGTAGAACCCCATACAGGCACTCCCTCGTAAACTTGTTGCATACGCACTACCGTTGAATCAGTTACTGCATCTTTCTTCACTTGTTTCACTTTGAAAGAATCTTGCGCACTCTTTTCCCCTAGCTTATAATCACCTTTTGCTGCGTTTAAGTAATCAAACACCACAGATTCCGCTTTCTTACCAGTCGCTCCAGTTAGATCACCAGAAATAAACTCAGGTGACTGTACCGTCTCATTGTACTTCTTAGTAGAGAGTACATTTTTAGAATCCGCAAACGCAGAGCCTGTCCCTCCAAATGTTGTAACTGCCATTCCTGTCGCTAAAACTAATGCTAAACTCTTCCTTTTCATATAACCTTCCCCCTAATAAAAAATTTTTGAAAAAGAGTAATTTCATATTAGCATTATGTTTCCACTATTAATATACTAAAAATTCAATTAATTTCTTTCTCAAGTGTTGTAGAATTTTGAGGAACAAATATTGAAAAAAAACCCTTTCCGTTGGGAAAGGGTTTTTTTTATAAATTAATTTGTTCAACTGTTTTAGCTTCTTGCCCTAGAGTATCCGGCTTCCAAGCATACTGAATATCCAATACTACAGCTGCAATTGCCATAACCACAAATGTTCCTGCAATTAACTTTTTCATACTATCCCTCCTCTTTACTCTTCTAATAAAGTAATCGCTAATTTATAATAGCGATTACTTTCTTTAAAATCTGAGCATTCTTCTAAGTATTCAGCTAGTTCTAAGTATACTTTCTTTAAATCTTTTATATTTTCCTCTGTTTTAAAGAAAGGAACTACTTCTGTTTCTAGAAATTTTTTATAGAGGTCTCTTTCTTCAAAATATTTATATCTTAAATTTAACAATAAATATAACATCCCTTTGTATCTATCATCTTTCCTTGCAGCAAGGATACCTTTTTCAATCCATTCAGCCGCTTCCTCAAGTTCTCCTAATTGAATACACTGTAATGAGAGCTCATACATGGCATCAATATAATTCATATCCTCTTCTTTTTTATACTTTAAGCATTCTATATAATACTCTTTCGCCTTGGCATAATTTTTTTGTCGGTAGTACAGATAACCAATATTATTTAAAGCAATAGAAAGAATATTATCTTTATCAGCAAAAGAAGTTGCTTCTCTTATGATATGATTATAGATTTCCATAGCTTCATTATATTGTTTTTTTCTAGTATAACTAAACGCAATTAAAAACTTACAATTAATTATATTTCTAAATTTATATTCACTTTTAAAACCTTCTAATGCCACATTAGCAAAATATAATGTCATATGGTCTATTTCCATCTGACTATATGTCAATGCCAAATTATAATATATTCCTGTTTCATAATATCCTAACTCTTTCGCCATCGATTCCGTCTTTAACAGATATTCTAATGCCTGCGTATATTTGTACTGCACAGAATATAATAATGCCTTATTATACGTATATAACATCTTCTGAAAAGGCGAGTATTTCTTATACACTTTCTTCAATCCGTCCAATTCTTCTTCAACAGCAGGGAGATCCCGCTTCATCATTAAATAACGTGTATACAGCAGTTTATAATAATTTATAATTTCAAAATCCAACACATGCTTCATTTCACCTTGCAACTCTTCGTATATGCGCTCTACTTGTTGCTTGTCCAAATGAACTAATGCATTCAACCACTCGTCCAACTTCACTTTCACATCTTCTTCTACATCTCTCAAATCCGTCACAGCAATTTCTAGTCTTGTGCAGAGCAATTGTAGAATTTCTTCTGATGCTTCAATCTTTCCATTTTCGATCTTACTTAAGTATGAGACAGAACAAATGCCCTGACATAATTCTTCTTGTGTCATTTTTTGCTGTAGCCGTTTATAAAAAACTTGCTTGCCTATTTTTTCTAATGTTTGTTGCATTGTCCTCCTCCATTCTCATTACCCCCATTACTCTAATAATACATAAAATCTCGAGAAATATAAATTGATAAATGTAAATTTTCTAAAAAATATGCATTATTTCATTTTTTTCTCCCTTGACTTCAATCCCCTATTACTTCTTTGCTACGAAAGGGGGAAAATTGGTATACTATAACCAAATTGCGGAGGTGTTTTCACAATGAATCATTATAAAGACGATAGTTACGCCTTACATACAGATTTATATCAAATCAACATGGCTTATACATATTGGAAAGATGGTATTCATACTCGCCGTTCTGTTTTTGATCTATACTTTCGAAAGCTTCCATTCGAAAACGGCTATGCTGTTTTTGCTGGTCTTGAAAAAATTGTAGAGTACATAGAAAATTTCAGCTTTACCGAAAGTGACATCGCTTATTTAGCAGAGCTGCAATTTGAAGAAGACTTCCTTCATTATTTACAAAACATGAAATTTACTGGCACGATTCGTAGTATGCAAGAAGGCGAAGTTGTTTTTAATAACGAACCATTATTACGTGTTGATGCACCGCTTGGCGAGGCACAAATAATTGAAACTGCCCTCTTAAATATTGTAAATTACCAAACATTAATTGCTACAAAAGCTGCACGTATGAAGCACGCTGCAAATAATGATGAGCTTTTAGAGTTCGGTACAAGACGCGCTCATGAGTTTGATGCTGCCCTTTGGGGAACACGAGCTGCCTTTATTGGTGGTTTTTCATCTACAAGTAACGTTCGCGCAGGGAAACGATTTGGCATCCCTGTAGCTGGCACACATGCCCATTCTTTCGTTCAAGCATATCGCGATGAATATGTTGCATTTAAAAAATATGCTGAAACACATAAAAAATGTGTATTTCTTGTCGATACATACGACACATTAAAATCTGGTGTTCCAAATGCGATTCGTGTTGCAAAAGAGTTCGGGGATCGTATCGATTTTTATGGCATTCGCCTTGATAGTGGTGATATGGCATATTTATCAAAGGAGGCCAGAAAACAACTTGATGCAGCTGGATTTACAAACACAAAAATTATCGCTTCTAGCGATTTAGATGAATATACGATTATGCACTTGAAATCTCAAGGGGCAAAAATTGATGTATGGGGTGTTGGTACAAAGCTGATTACATCCTTTGAGCAGCCAGCATTAGGGGCTGTTTACAAACTAGTTGCGATTGAAGATACTGACGGGGAATTAAATGACACGATTAAAATTTCATCTAACCCTGAAAAGATTACAACTCCAGGGCTTAAACGAATTTATCGTATTATTAACCGTGTTAACGATCATGCAGAGGGCGATTATATTGCTTTAGAGTCAGAAGAACCCGGAAAAGAAGAGCGTTTAAAAATGTTTCATCCAGTTCATACATATATAAGTAAATTCGTAACAAGCTTTGAAGCACGCGAACTGCATCAAGATATTTTCATTAACGGTAAAAGAGCGTATGAATTACCTAATATATTAGATATTCAAAAGTATAATGAACGCAGCCTCTCACTATTTTGGGAAGAGTATATGCGAACTTTAAACCCTGAAGAGTACCCTGTCGATTTAAGCCAAGAATGTTGGGATCATAAAATGAATTATATTCAAACTGTTCGAGAACAGGTTGAAAAAAACATACAAAAATAAAGTGAAGCTTTAATCAGTGGGTTTTGTCCCTCCCCCACTTCTCCATTTTTCAATACTATATGGATATTTGTAAAAAATATATTGAAATAATAAGAAGAATATTATTATTTTGCAAATTTATATATTACATTGTTCAAAAACAAAATAATATTTGATATTATTTTCTTGAGTCCATTTCAACAAAATAACCAATAAAAAAGAGGACGCAATTGCGTCCTCTTTTTTATAAATCTTTTACTCTTAATACACGCATTGCATTTAATACTGCAAGTAACGTCACACCAACATCTGAGAAGACTGCTTCCCACATTGTTGCAATACCAAAGGCGCCGAGTAATAACACTAACCCTTTTACCCCTAATGCAAATATAATATTTTGCCATACGATGCTACGTGTACGTTTTGCAATTTTTACTGCTGTCACAATTTTTGAAGGCTCATCAGTCATAATAACGATGTCAGCAGCTTCAATTGCTGCATCTGACCCTAAGCCGCCCATCGCAATACCAACGTCTGCCCTTGCTAGTACTGGCGTATCATTAATACCATCACCGACGAATGCAATCTTTTCTTTACCGCGTTTTGCTGCATCAATTTTTTCGATTTCTTCTACTTTTTGGTGTGGTAATAATTCGGCATGAACTTCATCTAAACCTAATTCTTTACCAACAGCTTCCCCGACTGATTTTGCATCACCAGTTAACATGACTGTCTTCTTAATACCTAGTTCTTTTAACTTTTGAATTGCTTGTTTTGAATCCTCTTTTACCTCATCAGAGATAACAATATAACCTGCATATTTACCATCTACAGCAACATGAACTAGTGTACCTACTGTATTTGGTTGCTTAAATGTAATGTTTTCTTTGCTCATTAATTTAGCATTACCTGCGAAAATTTCTTTTCCTTGTACTTTTACAACCGTACCATGACCAGAAATTTCACTATAGTCTTCAATAGCATTTTCATCGATTGATTTTCCATATGCATTTCGAATAGATTGTGCAATCGGATGATTTGAATATACTTCTGCAAATGCTGCATATTCTAATAGCTCTTCAGCTGTGATACCTTCACTAGGCTCCATCTTCGTAACTTTAAAGACACCTTTTGTTAATGTTCCTGTTTTATCAAAAACGATATATTTCACATCATTCAATGCTTCTAAATAGTTACTTCCTTTTACTAAAATACCACTTTTAGATGCCCCACCAATACCGCCAAAGAATCCAAGAGGAATCGATACAACGAGCGCACATGGACAAGAGATTACTAAGAACACTAAAGCTCTATAAATCCAATCGGAGAATGTAGCACCCTCTAAAATAAGTGGTGGAATAAATGCCATTATTGCTGCTGTTATAACTACAACAGGAGTATAATAACGTGCAAACTTTGTAATAAAGTTTTCTGTTGGCGCTTTTTTGCTACTTGCATTTTGTACTAAGTCTAAAATTTTCGATACAGTGGATTCACCGAACTCTTTTGTAACTTCGACAATTAATACACCATTTTGGTTTACAAAACCACTTAATACGTCATTACCAACTTCTACTTCCCTCGGTACAGACTCACCTGTTAACGCTGAAGTATCCATCATTGATGTTCCCTCAACTACTTTCCCGTCTAACGGTACTTTTTCACCTGGTTTTACGATAATATACTCACCAATTTGCACATCTTCTGGTGATACTTGTTTCGTTTCGTTTCCAACTTTCACATTCGCATAGTCAGGACGAATATCCATTAATGACGTAATTGATTTTCGAGAACGATTTACTGCAATACTTTGGAAGAGTTCCCCTACTTGGTAAAATAGCATAACTGCTACCGCTTCTGGATATTGTTGAATCGCGAAAGCTCCTAAAGTTGCAATTGCCATTAAAAAGTTTTCATCGAACACTTGGCCGCGAGTTATGTTTCTTACCGCTCTCCAAACGATATCTCCACCTATTAATAAATAAGCAAGGACGAATAATGGAATTGTTATCATTTGCGGTAATCCGGCTAACGCAGCAATTCCTGTCAAAATTCCACCGACTACTAATCTTCCTATCATCTTTTTCACATTTCCATCACCATGATCATGGTCGTGTCCTTTTTCCTCTTCACGAACAACTTTTACATCAGGCTCTAACTTTTGAACAACATTTTTTATATTTTGTACAGTCGATTCAAGTTCTCGTTTATTTGCAACTTCTACTCGTAATTTCTTTGATACGAAATCAACAGTCGCTTCTGAAATTGTTGGCATTTCCTTTACCTTATTTTCAATCTTCATTGCACAATTTGCACAGTCTAAGCCTTCTAATACAAATACTTCTTTTACTGATTTTGTTTTTTGCTCTTCTTGCACTTTAATATGTGGCTCTAATTTTGTAACAAGTTGCTTCGCTTCCGTAACAACTTGATTTTCTTTATTTTGCGGTGTTTCTAAAAGCATCGTTTTTGTTGCAAAGTTTACGGAACAAGATGTTACCCCTTCTATATTCCCAACACCTTTTTCAATTTTCATTGCACAATTTGCACAATCTAAACCTTCTAGCATAAGTTTTTTTTTCACTAATGCTTCTGCCATCGTTCTCCCTCCTCGCTTTTTTATTCTTCCTCGTTTACGTGTTCAAACGCTTGCTCGAAGATATGAATTACGTGTTGATCAGCTAATGAGTAATAAACTACCTTTCCTTCTTTACGGTTCTTTACAAGCTTTGCTTGCTTTAATACACGAAGCTGATGTGAGATTGAAGATTGCGTCATTCCTAATAAATAAGCTAAATCACAAACACACATTTCAGCTTCAAATAATGCATGTAATATTCTCGTACGTGTACGGTCACCTAATACTTTAAATAATTCTGCTACTTTACTTAAACTTTCATCAGTCGGAATTGTTTTTTTTACTTGATCCACGATTTCCTCGTGAATTACCGTTTGAGAACATGCTTCCTGTTGCGTTTCTATTTTATTTCCAGCCATTATAGCTCACCTCTTTAATTGAACATATGAACAATTATTCATATATCTTATACTCTTATTATATGAGCGTCTGTTCATATGTGTCAATAAAATCCGTAAGATTTTTTTGACAATTTCGTTCACATTTCAAAATAAACACATAAATATTCTCCGCATCTATCATGCTCTTCATACAAAAAGGATGCACGAAAGCTATCGTGCATCCCTTCTTATTTATCCCGCATTAACGGGCAGTAAGACTCCCACCTCAAAATGCAGCTGGAACAAGGAAGTTAGGTGGGAGATTAACTGCCCGTAAAAGCCCGATTGGTGAGGGCTAATAATCAGTGGGGGATGAAGCCCCCCACTGATTAAAGTTTCACTTTATTAACTTTCACTGCATCCACAATTAACGAAGCGAATCCTAATTTACCATCTTGATTTCTATGATCAAAACGTTTCGATCGATAAATAAATCCACCGTTCTCTTCCCAATCACTATAATGAAACTGGCCATTCTCATCACAGTATTCTAAAAGCTTTACTTGAAAACCTGCTGCTTCAAACATAGATATAATCGTTTTGTAGTTATGTACAATTTTATGACTTGCAGCTGGATGATCTAACGGACCGGGTCCTCCCACTTGCACACCACGCTGATATTCTTCATTGGGGAAAAATGCATCCGGCACTGCACAACGAATATAACCATCATCTTGTAAAAACTCAAAGCATATTTTAGCTGCTTCTATACCTTCTTCATACGATAAATGCTCCCATACGTGTTCAGCTAAAATTACCGATAAAGAATTAGGCTGAAATTTATTAAGCCACGTTTCTCTTTTTAATAAATTTAATTCTTCTTCATTCGTATGTAACCAACCTGGGTTATTATTATATCCCTCTGCTCCAACGACAACTTTCGTCTCCATCTTTCCACCCCTTCTTATATTCCGACATAAAAATTCGACAACATAACATTGGTCTCCTTTATTTCCCCAAAAGAAAAAGCCTTGCGCGCTCCCTAGACGCACAAGGCTTACTAACTTTATATCCCTTTAATTAGCTTTTTCTAAACTATCTTGCGAACTTCCATCGTCTTTTAAATGACTATGTTTTTTCGAATAAACAAAGTATACAACCACTCCGATTGCTAACCAAACACCGAAGTATATCCATGTTTTTAACGGTAGATTTACCATTAAGAATAGACAGCTTGCAACTGAAATAATCGGTAAGATTGGTACAAGTGGTACCATAAATCCACGTTGTAATTTCGGATGCGTTTTACGAAGAATGATGACAGTTACACCAACCATCGCAAATGTTAATAACGCTCCAATATTCGCTAAATTCGACAATTCTTTTAAATCGATAAATCCGGCAATTAAAGCACTACCAATTCCTGTTAACCAAACTGAAAATGTTGGTGCTTCTGTCTTCTTGTCAATTTTCGCAAAAGATTTTGGCAATAAACCGTCACGGCTCATAGCGAAGAATACACGTGTCGTAGCGTAGATGTATGCGAAAATTACAGCCATAATACCAATTACAGCTCCAATAGCGATTACACCAGCCACTTTATCTTGTCCTACAACTTCTAATACATAGGCCATCGCTTCAGGTACATCTAATTCCTTATAAGAAACCATACCTGTCATAACGAGACAAACTACAACATAAATGATTGTACAAATGACTAATGAAGCAATAATACCAATCGGCAAATCACGTTGTGGATTTTTCACTTCTTCAGCAGAAGTTGCTAATGCATCAAATCCTAGGAAAGCGAAGAATACTGCTGCTCCTCCGGCAAAGACTCCACTTAAGCCGTACGGTGCAAATGGTATCCAGTTTTCTGGTTTCACATAGAATACACCAACTGCAATGAATAAAACAACAATACCAATTTTAATTAATACCATTATGTTATTCACACGCTTACTTTCTTTTGTACCTCGTGATAATAACCAAGTTATCACCAACGTAACGATAACTGCGGGTAAGTTCACCATACCACCTTGCGATGGAATCGTTAACAACGCTTTTGGAATTTCAAGTCCCAATCCACTCACTAAATTATTGAAATAACCTGTCCATCCGCCAGCTACTGCGGCAGTCGTTACGACATATACGGATAACAATGTCCACCCCATTAAATGGGCAACAAACTCACCAATTGTTGCATATGAATATGTGTACACACTACCTGAAACAGGAAGTGCAGATGCAACCTCTGCATAACATAAAGCTGCAAATCCACAAACAATTGCTGCAATCATGAATGAAAAAATAACTGCTGGACCAGCATCTCTTGCTGCTACTAATCCCGTTAATACTAGAACTCCTGTACCAATTATCGCACCAATCCCTAGCATTGTTAGGTCAAATGCCCCTAGCGTTTTCGTCAAAGTTTTACTTTTACTTTCCCCTAACAATTGCGTAACGGATTTCTTTTTAAATAGGTTGGCCACGATGAATGCCCCCTTTTACCAAGAAGAGCTAAGAGGTATTATCTCTTAGCTCTTATCATGTTGTTTTATATATTGTTCGATTTTGTTTTGTATAATGCTTCTATTAGCAAGATACTGTTTCTGCTTCTAATAATTCTTTAGCACCTTTGTACTCTACACCGTGAGCTTCTGCAACTGCTTCGAATGTTACATAGCCTTCTAATGTGTTAATACCTTTTAATAATGCAGAGTTGCCTAGGCAAGCTTCTTTGTAGCCTTTGTTAGCAATTTGTACTGCATATGGTACTGTTACGTTTGTTAATGCAAGAGTTGATGTACGTGGAACCGCACCTGGCATATTTGCAACTGCATAGTGAACAACGCCGTGTTTTTCATAAGTTGGGTTATCATGAGTTGTAATACGGTCAGTTGTTTCGAAAATACCACCTTGGTCAATCGCGATATCTACAACAACAGAACCTTGTTCCATTGATTTAATCATTTCTTCTGTTACAAGTTTTGGCGCTTTTGCACCTGGGATTAATACTGCACCGATTACAAGATCAGATTCTTTTACAGCTTCTGCAATATTGTAAGGATTAGACATTAAAGTTTTTACTTGGTTTCCGAAAATGTCATCTAATTGACGAAGACGTTCTGCACTTAAGTCGATGATTGTTACATCCGCACCTAGTCCAACTGCAATTTTAGCAGCATTTGTACCAGCTTGTCCACCACCGATAATTGTTACTTTACCACGTTTAACTCCTGGAACACCTGCAAGTAAGATACCTTTACCGCCTTTGTTTTTCTCAAGGAATTGCGCACCGATTTGTGCAGCCATACGACCAGCTACTTCACTCATAGGTGCAAGTAATGGTAATGAACGGTTTTCTAATTGTACTGTTTCATATGCGATAGCAACAACTTTCTTTTCAATTAACGCTTTTGTTAATTCTGGCTCTGGAGCTAAGTGTAAGTATGTGAATAAGATTAAACCTTCACTGAAATGTTTGTATTCGCTTTCAACTGGTTCCTTAACTTTCATAACCATTTCCATGTTCCAAGCTTCTTCAGCTGTATCAACAATTTTTGCTCCCGCTTCAACATACTGAGCATCTGTGAAACCAGATCCTACACCTGCATCCTTTTGAATGAATACTTCGTGATTGTTACGAACTAAATGTACAACACCTGCTGGTGTCATTGCCACACGGTTTTCGTTGTTTTTAATTTCTGCTGGTACCCCAATACGCATAATGAAATGCCCCCTTATAATTAACAGAAAAAAGAAAGTCTTTTTTCTTTTTGTAATAATTAATAACTTATGTCCTTATTCTAGCATAACTTAAAAATTATGAAAACGCTAACATACTATTTTTTTAAAGTTTATATATTTAGAATAGTGTAAATATACAAAACATTGATTCTATTGGGTTGTTTGTACTATCTCATTATCTATCACTCTATTTACATTATATCCATTCAAAACGCATAGTAATTATTTATTATTTGACAATAATGTAACAATGCAAAAAAACTAAGTAGTTACGTATACATATACACTTATTACTTTGTACAATACTTTAGAAATATATTCTTTCCATAAAAAAACAGCTACTAGCATTTAGCCAGCAGCTGGATAGATCATAAATAACTTTGAAAATAGATCTTCTGTCGTCTCGGTAATTTTATCAAACATATCACTTTCACGATCTTCTTGCTCTTTTAACATCTTAATTGTTTCACGTGCGTCTTCAGGATAATCGGTAATGATACCATCCACGTTTAACTTATAATATGCCTTTAAACTTTCCATATCATTTACTGTCCATACGTAAATTGGCTTGTTTATCTTCCTTGCTTCTTTTACTAATTTCTTATTTAACATGTATTCTTCTGCTACATAAAAATCAGCCTTCACATTCTTTAAGTCAGCTCTACTCGCATACAGTATATATCCTACTTTTATATTTGGATTTGCACGTTTAAACTCTTTAATAAGCGGATAGTGTAACGTTTGAATGACACATTGCTTCTCAAATTCATTATCTTTAATCGCTTTTAATACTTTGTTTACGAAATCTTTTTCGCCACCATGGAGCTTCACTTCAATATTAAGTTTGATTTTTCCTTTTGCCAGCTTAATGATCTCATCAAGTGTACTTATTTGTCCTGAAAACCCATCTTGACTAAGGGTAAGCTGTCTTAACTCCTCCATCGTTAAATCTGACACGTGAACATTAGCATTCGCAAGACGTTTTAGCTTCAAATCATGTATAACTGCTAGTTCACCGTCTTTTGTTTGCAGTACATCAATTTCAGCGTAGTCTGCTTTGGCATCAATAGCCCCCTGCAGAGCTTCTTTCGTATTCTCTACACCTTTTGAAATATAACCACGGTGAGCCATAATAATTGGTTCTTTATATGAATTTGAAATAAACGTTACAATGAAGGCAACGACCATTCCGGCAGTAATAATTCCTACAATATATACACCAATAAATTTCCAACGATGTTTTTGGAAGAAACATTTATCTGCTTTTGTTTTCGAATAATCTAATCCTTCTTCTAATAAAACATCTTCAACCGGAACCTTTTGTAAATACAATCGTGTTATTGCCATAATATAAAATGGCGTCACGATAAAACTAAATAAATACAATGTACTCGTTAAAAATACAGACATTGTTGATTCTGCTAATAATGCAAATGTTCCCTGTGGATTTGTAAATTCATACATGCCCCATAGACACAATAAATACATTCCAAAAAATACACCGTACACAATCCCTATTGAAATAAAAAATCCTACTAAAAAGAATAGTACTTTAAAAAAACTTTCTTTTACTAACGTTGCACTTTTACGTGCTGCTGTGCGAAACGGCTTTTGCTCTAAAACAACAATAGGTAGAACAAAAATCCAGCGAAGGTTCAAATACGCAACTACAGCAAAGAACGTGTAATAACCAACTTGTCCCATCGTTGTCTTAAACAGTTCTCCTGTAATAAAGTTAGGAATTTGAATTTGCGGAATTAATGCCGTTTCATATCCAAGATTTAAAAGAGGTAACAATACGACAGCATATAAAATAAATCCTGGTAAGCAATATGTGAAAAGAGTAGGTAAATACGTTACGGTTTTATATAAAATCGGACGTAATTTCACCTTTTGTCTTTTATGAGCGAAGTACGAAATGATAATAAGCACCGCAAATTCCGTAAAGATAAGAAACAGTGCTAACAATGATAAAATTACGATTGCCAAAATGCCGTATGGTGTCTTTAAAAACGCTAATAATTCATCATTCGTCGCATTTGCATAACCACCAAAATACAATAACTTATTAAAAATGATCCCAAATAGCGGGACAAATACAATCGCTGCTAATAATTTATAAGCAAGTTGAAAGGTTAATACATTCCAAAAAGCAAATCTAACTGTTTGAAAGGAATGTCCCATTACCCCTGGTATAGATAGTCTTTTACGGTGTTGCATATATTCCTCCACATTCTAAAACGATATTTGAGATGGATTCCATATTTCCATTTCCAACCCATCTTTTTAATAATAATATATTCCGCTTAACATGAACACTCTTATACATACAATGAAAAAGTGATGGCTACTTGCCATCACTTTTTCATTTACTCTATTTTTTCTCTAACCCTTGACCAAATGCTTTCAAGAAGCTAAAACCGAATGTAATTGCTCTATTGATATCTGGATCTTTTAACACTTTAAAGAAATCCATCACTTTTGTTTTTTTACCACTATTTAATTCCTCTGTTGCAAATTGTAATCCAGTGACTAAACTAGATGTTATTTGTTTCGTTATTTCTGGGTCCACTGAAGATAATGCCTCTCCTGCCCCCATCATATTGTTTAATGCGTTTTTTACTGGTTCACGATTCAATTGTTCAACAGCTATTTTGGAAACATCTTCTTTTGCAGCAAGTAAACTAATTGCTGCATCTAAAATTCCTGCTTTTTGCAACTGCGCTAATAGCTGCATCGTCTCTTCTACTGCTTCTCTATTTTCAGCTAGATCATTTAACAACTCATCTGTTACTTGCTGTTTTTTTTCTTCTTCTGTTACAATCTTCTTTTTAATTAAAGTAATCTCTTTTGCCATTATCTCCGCCCCCTAATTCTGGTCCACAAGTGATACGTATTGTTTTCTTTGCCACTTTCGCTCGATTTCAACACCATTTTGCGGATGACGTTTTTTATCTCTCGGGTTTGAAGATGGTAACGGACGATTTCCTTTTTCACGTAATACGCGCAGTTTCACCATTGTTTGTTTATAAGCTGGTGTACACGTATAAATGTCTGTTGCTGTTCCTGTTAAAATATTGATTGCCTCTTCATTTACTGTCGCATGCATCGGCAAATATAACTCATTTCCAGTTACGCGATCTGTAACAAGCGCTTGTACTTTGATTTTTCCAAATGGTGATGCTAACTCTACAAGACCACCATCTTTCACATTGCGTTCTTTAGCAAGTTCAGGTGAAATTTCAACAAATACTTCAGACACTTTAGATAAAATACCAGCCGACTTATTCGTCATATTCCCTTCATGGAAATGCTCTAGCATACGGCCATTATTTAATAGTAAATCATACTCATCTGGTGCTATAACTGGCGGAACCCATTCATCTAGTGATAAACGTGCTAGTTTGTCTGGGAAGTTAAATCCATCTACATATAATAATGGTGTATCACTACCATCATGGCTACCCCAACATAAACTATTCCAGCCTTCTAGACGGTCGTACGTCGCTTGAGAGTATAACGGTGCAAGCGATGCAATTTCGTCCATAATTTCACTTGGACTTCCATAATTCCAGTCTCCGCCCAGTGCACGAGCTACTTTTTGTAAAATCCACCAATCTGGCTTAGAATCACCAAGTGGCTTCAATACTTCATACAATCTTTGAATACGGCGCTCTGTATTCGTAAACGTTCCTTCTTTTTCTAAGCTTGGTGCTGCTGGTAAAATAACATCGGCGAAACGAGCTGTTTTCGATAAGAACATATCTTGAACAACAAGGAAGTCTAAATTCGCTAAAATATGTTGTACATGGTTGGCATTTGAATCTACTAAAGCCATTTCTTCTCCCATAACATACATACCACGCAGTTTTCCTTCTTCGGCCGCAAGTAACATTGCGATATTATTTAATCCCGGTTCTTTCGGAATCGTAGTACCGTATGCTTTTTCAAATTTCGCACGATGCACATCATCTGAAACAGCTTGGTAACCCGGAAGCCAGTTCGGTAATGTCGCCATATCACAAGCACCTTGTACGTTATTATGCCCGCGTAACGGATACGCACCGGCACCAGGACGACGGTAGTTACCTGTAACGAGAAGTAAATTTGAAATTGCTGCTGACGTTGTACTTCCTCCTGTATTTTGAGTTACACCCATTCCCCAAAGTACACAAGTACCATCTGCTTCATATACCATACGAGCCATTTCTTTTAACTGAGCTTTAGAAATCCCTGTAATTCCCTCAGTATAATCAAGCGTATATTTTTCTAGCATTTTGCTATATTCATCAAAATTCTTTACATTTTCAGCTATGAACTTTTTATCGTGCCAATCTTGATCGATAATGTATTTCGTTATCCCAGCAAGCCATACATAATCCGTCCCTTGACTCGGGTGAACAAATATATCAGCACGCTCCGCCATTTCATGTTTACGAAGGTCTGCGACAATTAGTTTTTGTTCATGTAATTTATGAGCACGCTTCACTCTAGTTGCAAGTACAGGATGTCCTTCTGTTGGATTTGCCCCAACAATAATAACAAGACCTGCCTCAGCAATATCTTTCACTGTTCCAGCATCTCCGCCCATACCGACAGTTTTAAATAAACCGTCTGTTGCTGGAGATTGGCAATAACGGGAACAGTTATCTACATTATTTGTTCCATATATTTGACGAGCTAGTTTTTGCATAAGATAGTTTTCTTCATTTGTTACTTTCGAAGAAGAAATAAAACCAAACGCATCGCTACCATACTCTGATTTAATATGTTGCATATTAGATGCAACAACTTCAAGAGCCTCTTCCCATGAAGCCTCAACAAACATATCCCCTTGGCGAATTAACGGCTTTGTAATACGCTCTTCACTGTTCACAAAGTCCCATCCGAATTTTCCTTTTACACATGTGGAAATACCATTAACCGGTGCATCTGAAACAGGTTGCACTTTTAAAATTTGACGATCTTTCGTCCATACTTCAAATGAACAACCTACACCACAAAATGTACAAACTGTTTTTGTCTTATTAATTTTCGTCTTACGCATCGCGGACTCTACTTCTGAAACTGCTAAAATACTGCTATATCCAGGCTCTACATCTTTTACAAAATCAATCATTGGATTAAGCACATCTGGTTTTAAACCAGTCATAAATCCAGCTTCTCCTAGCATCGTTTTTTCCATTAATGCATTACAAGGACAAACTGTTACACATTGCCCACAGCTAACACAAGACGAGTCATTTATACTCACACCATTGTCCCAAATAACACGTGGACGGTCTAAACTCCAATCAATCGATAAAGTTTCATTTACTTGTAAATTTTGGCATACTTCTACACACTGCCCACAAGCAATACATTGATTTGGATCGTATCGATAGAATGGATGCGACGTATCCACTTCGCATGCACTTACTTTCGGTTCATATGGATATTTCTGTTCTTCAATCTCCATCATATGTACTGTATTATGGACTTTACAGTTACCATTATTGTTATCACATACTGTACAATACAATAAATGATTCTCTAATATTCGATCCATCGCTTCAGTTTGTGCTTCCTTTGCACGTTCCGATTGCCTCTCAATATGCATGCCATCTTCCAACTTCGTCGAACAGGCACGTAATAAACTTCCATTCACTTCTACAATACATGTATCACAAGTTTGAATAGGATCTACCTCTGGTACATGACAAATTTGAGGATGTTCTAAATTACTTTCGTTAAACAATTGGAGTATCGTCTTTTCACCTGATACGAAAAATTCTTTACCATCAACGGTTACACGGGCTGTCTGTTCTGTCATAGTTTCCCCTCTCCTTACAACTAACTGTACAACACAATTATGAATCCGTTTTCATAATTGTGTTGTACATATTTTTGAAGCGCCCTGTTGAAATACTTTCCTTTGGAAGTCGATTCTAGATGTTATAAGGTATAACTACGAAAGCTTGAAAATGTCGCTATTCTACAAATCTATTATATCGTACATATACAATAATAACCAAAATAATCTGCCATCTTCTTGTTAGTAGATGCTTTTGTTTTTTCGATGTTTTATGATAAATATAGGGAAAAATACATATAAAGGGGAATTTAATATGGGGCCTATTCAAGAAACATATACAATTGTACGTTATCAATCTGGTACATTTTCAAAACAAACCGATGAGGTTGTTACGGAATCTCCCATTACAATTAAATTAAATAGCGAAGAATACGTAACAGTTGTATGCACTCCTAATTACATTGAAGATATGGTAACCGGTTTTTTAATTTCTGAAGGAATTATTTCTTCTTATAAAGATATTGAAGAATTATGGATCCAAAAAGAAAACGGAATTGTCCATGTAAAATCATCAAAAATTAATCCGCTCTATCAAACTTTATATAATAAACGGTACGTAACTTCTTGTTGCGGGAAAAGTAGACAAGGTTTTGTTTTCGTCAACGATGCAGCAAAAGCAAAAAAGTTACATGATATACATATAACTATTACTCCGGAAGAATGTTTTCACCTAATGACTTCCTTACAACAATCTTCAACTACATTTCGCCAAACGGGTGGTGTGCATAATACCGCTTTATGTGATCGAAATAACATTCTTTTATCAAGAATGGATATCGGAAGACATAATGCGCTAGATAAAATATACGGTCATTGTTTACGAAACAATATCTCTGTTCAAGGGAAAATCATTGCGTTTAGCGGACGCATCTCATCTGAAATTTTGTTAAAGGTTTCAAAAATAGGTTGCGAAATTGTTCTATCTAAATCAGCTCCAACTAAACTAGCCCTGCAACTCGCCCACGATTTAGGTATTACCGTAGTAGGATTTATTCGAAATGGATCTTGCAATATTTATACACATCCGGAACGAATCGATGGCTACAAAATAAACGATTGAATACGTAAAAGAAAGTGAAAATTTAATCAGTGGAGGGTTTTTCCCTCCTCACTGATTATTAGCCCAACCAATCGGGCTTTTACGGGCAATCCGACTCCCACGAATATTTGGATAAAAATGACTCCTTTACAAAGCGGGAATTTTAGTTATAAAAATGTAACATATTAAAACCTTGAATAGTTAATAAAGTTAATATATAATTTCATTACATAAAGTGAAACTATAATCAGTGGGAGGTGTTCATCCCCCACTGATTATTAGCCTTCACCAATCGGGCTTTTACGGGCAGCAGGGCTCCCACCTAACTTCTTTGCTCCAGCCGAATTTTGAGGTAGGAGTTTTACTGCCCACAAATAGCGGGATAAATAAAATGAAAACATAGTAGCATAATCTTTTCATTCTTTTACAAATTAAGAAAGAATAGTCACAGAATACATTTAACTAAACTTAATCTTACAAAGCTAATGAATTAAATTTGAATCAATCTAGGAGGTTACAACTATGGAAATTCGCTTATTAACAACAGAGGATGCAGAAATTTATTTGAAAGTGTGTATAGAAGGTTTAATGAAAAACCCTGAGGCTTTTAGCTCTTCTTATGAAGATGTTCTTAAACAGGAAAACCCTGTCGCTGCTATGGCAAAGCGATTAAGCAATCCGGATAAGTATACTCTAGGTGTCTTCAAAGATAATGATTTAATCGGTATTGCTACTCTAGAAACAAAGCCATTTATTAAGCAGGAGCATAAGGCAAAAATCGGCTCAGTTTTTGTTTCTCCAAAAGCGCGTGGCCTCGGTGCAGGACGAGCTTTAATTAAAGCGATTATTGAAAATGCCGATAAATTACATGTAGAACAGCTTATGCTTGATGTTGTCGCTGATAACACTGCTGCAAAAAAATTATATGAGTCCCTCGGCTTCCAAACTTACGGTGTGCAAGAACGGTCCTTAAAACATAATGGCCAATATTGGGACGAAGAGCATATGGTTTTATTCTTAAATAATTAACATTTTAATATAATTTTTCAAAAGCATCTTCTTATTAATTAAGATGCTTTTTTCATTACAACAATGTAATCTTCATGTCACCTTTATCGATCGTTCCAATCCTTTCCATTCGTTATACTAAAAATATAAAGTGAAACTTCACTCAGCGAGGAGGATCCGTCTCCCGCTAATTATTAAATGAACGTATAGCATGCAATTGATATGTAGAGGAGAATGTAACATGAAACAAAACAAACAAGCTATCTTTTTAATATTTGCTACAGCAATTGTAACTTCTGGACTGGCAATTCTACCCTGGTTTATTATATAGAACACATTAAAAAAGCTTATTGCTTCTTAAGAAGCAATAAGCTTTTTTTCTATTATAAAATCCCGAAAAATTTATTTACACAACTTATCATAATAAGCATAGATACCGCAACACACATTACAATCGCATTACGATCTTGCTTTTCTTTTTGTAAACGTTCTACTTTTTTACTCATGTGTACAATCCCCTTTATATTAAAAAAAGTGTGAGATAGGAAATTTTTCTTATCCGATGCGAGGTGAATACGAAAACCCTCTCTATCTCACATACACAATAGAATGGAATTGTCATTTTATAAATAAAATGACATGACGTTATGTCGCAACATAGGGTATTTGTGTCGCTACATTTTCTATTATAAAAAATAGTTGTGCAAAACTAGTGCATTTTTTATGTCAATTGCCCTGATTGAAAAAATCAGCCATCCATTCAATCACATAAAAAGAGTTTTTTATTATTTTCATGTAAACTATACAAGTAGAATGAATAGTTTGGGGTGCACAAGATTATGGTGAAAATTTTATTAGTAGACGATGAAGAACGTATGTTGCGATTGTTAGATCTGTTCTTAAGCCCTCGTGGCTATTTTTGTATGAAAGCTACTTCTGGCCTTGAAGCGCTAGAATTAATCGAACAAAAGGACTTCGATATTATTTTATTAGATGTTATGATGCCGAATATGGATGGGTGGGATACTTGCTATCAAATCCGTCAAATTTCCAACGTTCCAATTATTATGCTAACAGCTCGCAACCAAAATTATGATATGGTCAAAGGTCTAACTATGGGAGCAGATGACTACATTACAAAACCATTCGATGAGCATGTATTAGTCGCGCGAATCGAAGCTATATTACGTCGCACAAAGAAAGATGGCTTTGTTAGCTTCAATGGTATTGAGTGGGATAAAACGAAACATACTGTTACAGTTTATGGTGAAAGAATCTCACTAACTCCTATTGAATTCTCGTTACTTGGACTCTTTTTACAAAATACAAACCGTGCTTACAGCCGTGATGATTTAATTGAAAAAATTTGGGGCTATCAAACAGACATCGAATACAGAACTATCGATTCACATATTCGTAATATCCGTGATAAATTACGCAAAAAAGAATTTCCAGTTGAAGATTACTTAGAAACCGTCTATAAAGTCGGATATAAATGGAAAAGTGAATAATTACTTTAATCAGTGGGGATGGATAAAACCCCACTGATTAAAGTTTCACTCTATATGAAATAAGGTATGGTGAGAAAATGAGCAAACTTTCCCTTAAAGTTGGGACATACTTTTTAATATTAGCTTTATGTATTGAAACAATTGCCTTCGTATCTTTTTATAAGAACCTTTCAAACATACGCATTGAAGAGGAAACCCTTGCTCTTTTAGAGAAAGGAAATCGCTATAGTAAAATGATTAAAAACCGCGCGAAGTGGGGTGCATATTCTAAAGAACGGAAACTCACAGAAAGCGCTGAACACAGTAAACGGCCTAAACGTGCTGTGTACCCCGAGTTTGATATCAACACTGAGGCTGAACACTTAGTTGAATCAGAATTAATTGCTAACTCTGATATAGCTATCATTATAACAGACAATAACGGCAAAATTATTTCTACCTCAGAACCCGTAACGAAAGAAATGCAAAAACAACTTACTTGTAAAACAGAGACTATCCCAGAAGGTGGATTAATCGTTGAAAAAAACTGGAAAAAATCAAAATTCATCTCAACAGTAAGCCCGCTGGAAATTCAAGGATTTCAAGGTAAGTTATATATGTTATTAAAGACATCTTTCTTAGAAAATATGTTACTTAAACTCATGAATCAATTTCTTATCATTAGTGTTTTGACAATTATTTTAACTACTATTTCTGTCTTTGTTTTTTCTCGTGTTATTACAGAACCGCTTATAAAAATGAAGCGGGCGACAGAAAAAATGTCAAAATTAAATAAGCCGATTCAATTAGGAATTAAACGAAATGATGAACTTGGAAGCTTAGCAAAAACGATTGAAGATTTATCTAGTGAACTTACGTATATGAAAAAAGAACGAAACGAATTTCTCGCTAGTGTAGCGCATGAATTACTAACTCCATTAACGTATATGAAAGGTTATGCAAAGGTAGCAAAAAGAGATTCTCTAACGAAAGAAGAACGTGAAGAATACTTACAAATCATTGAAGACGAAACGGATAGTGTAACCGATCTCGTACAAGATTTATTTATGCTTGTACAATTAGAGCAACACCAGTTTGTTATAAAAAAACAAAAAGTAATTCTTAAACCATTTTTAGAACGAATGGTTGAAAAAACAAAAACAACATTAACAAACAAACAAATGCAACTCCATGTACATTGCAAAGATGATTTAGAAGTTTGCATAGACGAAAGACGTATGGAACAAGTTATGTTAAATTTATTACACAACGCTTATCAACATTCACCAGAAAACACTTCTATAATAATACGTGTACTAACCAGTGCGAATACTTTTACAATAAGTGTACAAGATGAAGGTGAAGGTATTCCAAAAGAAGATATCCCACATGTTTTTGATCGCTTTTACCGTGTCGATAAATCCAGAACACGAGCTACAGGTGGAAAAGGTATCGGACTGGCTGTTGCAAAAGAAATTGTAGAACTTCATAATGGTTCTATTGAAGTTAAAAGCGAATTAGAAGTCGGAACAGAATTTATAATTGAATTACCATTTGTATAATATATGCGTGAAATCACCAGTAGTAGTCAACACTACTGGTGCTATTTTATTTATAAAACCAACTATTATAAGCTAAGCTTTTGAAATTATTCTTATTTCAATATAAAATATAGGTATAACTGTCAAAGATTTGGAGGGTGATACAATTGGATATCCATGTATTAACAAAAGACGAAGCAGAAATTTACTTAGAACTTCGAGTAGAAGGATTAAAACAAAATCCGGAAGCTTTCAGCTCTTCTTATGAAGATATTATTAATAAAGAGTGTGCTATTGAATATAAAGCCCAAAAATTAGCACAAGATGAGAACTATACACTAGGTGCATTTAAAGATGGCACTTTAATCGGAGTTGCAACACTGGAAACGAAACCATATGTAAAACAAGAACATAAAGCAAAAATCGGTTCAGTATACGTGTCTCCAAAAGCACGCGGACTTGGAGCGGGAAAAGCACTTATTAAAGAATGTCTTGAGCTTGCTAAATCTTTAGAAGTAGAGCAAGTTATGCTTGATGTTGTTGTCGGAAACGATGGTGCAAAAAAACTTTATGAGTCATTAGGCTTTAAAACATTTGGCGTGCAAGAACGTTCATTAAAATATAACGGACAATATTGGGATGAAGAGCATATGGTTCTTTTCCTAGATGAAGAAAAATAATAAAAAAACATCCTCCATTTATGAGGATGTTTTTTTACTTTCTTGTAAACCATGCTGTATATAATAATTGAATGGCCTCTTCAATTTCTTCCTCTAATAAAGTCGCAAATCCAAGCAATACTGTACTTTTGGGAGAAGTCCCTTCCTTATAATATATCGAAGCAGGATACACTTTAATACTCCTTTCAGCTGCAGCTTCCATTAATTCTTTCTCTTCCATCCCATTATGCACTTTTAATAAAATATGTAGGCCGGAATCTTCCCCTATTACTTCAATGCGATTAGAAAAATATTTTTCTAATACCGAAACAAGACGGTCTCTCTTCTTTCGGTACACAACACGCATTTTATGAATATGTTTTTCCCAATGCCCGTCATTTAAAAATTTCCTAATGATCTCTTGATCCATTCTTGAAACGCTTTGTGTGTAAAATAAATATTGTTGTTGATACTTTTTCATCAATTTCTTTGGTAACACCATATAGCTCATCCGTAATGATGGCAACAATGCTTTAGATAGCGTCCCCATATAAATAACTTTCCCGTCTGTATCTAACCCTTGCAGTGCCGGTATAGGTTTTCCCGAATAACGAAATTCACTATCGTAATCATCTTCAACAATATACCTACCTTCTTCTTTCTTCGCCCATTGTAAAAGCTGCATCCTTCTCGTGATAGGCATAATCATCCCATATGGAAACTGATGAGAAGGTGTAACAAACACAATATTAGCTGAACTATTTTCTAACTCTGAAATACAAATACCATCTTTATCTAAAGATAACATTTGAACATTTTGTTCACCCTGCTCGAAAACAACCATCTTTCGGTGGTAGCCTGGATTTTCAACTGCATAACCACTTCCTTTTAACAATTGAAATAACAACTTCACTAATATTTGCGTACCAGCTCCGATTACAATTTGACTAGCCGAACATCGCACACCTCTAGATTCATACAAATAGCTCGCGATTGCTTCTCGTAAACTTACCTCCCCTTGCGGATGTCCAATAAAAAGTAAATCTTTATTTTCAAATTGCCATACCTCGTTCGTAATTTTTCGATATACATGAAACGGAAAAGTGCTAGTATCCACACCCGTTTGAGTGAAGTCAAATTTATACACCTGCTCTTGAAAAGGTACTTCCCCTATTACCTCTTCGCTACCTTCCGCATGAATCATTTGCTCGATTTCACATACAAAATAACCTTTTCTAGAAATCGACTCAATATATCCTTCGGCAAGAAGTTGCTCATAAGCTGCCTCTACTGTATTTTTACTTACTTGTAAATATGTTGCTAGCTTCCTCTTAGCCGGTAATTTCGTAAAAGATAGAATCGTTCCATCTTTAATTTCTTTTTTTATATACTCATACAACTGCACATACAATGCCTTCTTACTATTCATATTTAAATTAGGCGTTAATTCTAACATAATATCTGACCCCTTAATAAAACTAAAATCTGATACTTTTTACAGTACCAGATTTTATATATAATTCCTTTTATCATGTCACACATAAAAAATCAAATACTAAAGAGGAGATGCATGATCATGAACAAAAGTAGACGTATCGGACTCATTATGATTATTACAGGAGCCACATTATGGGGATTATCTGGACCGATGATTCAATGGCTATTTCAACATACGAACGTATCATCAATTGATTTTTTAACAATTCGCTTGTTGCTTGCAGGAGTATTTATTTTGTCTTTCTTACTAATAAAGAAACAAAACATATTTCAAATTTGGAGACACCCTAGACATTCTATACAGCTTATTATTTTCTCTATTCTTGGCATGCTTGGTGCGCAGTACGCTTTTATCGAAACAGTTCATATTAGTAATGCCGTAACGGCAACGCTATTTCAATTTCTAGGCCCTGTTCTTATTACCATTTACGTTGCGTTTGAGCAAAAGAAATTCCCTGCTTCTATGCAAATACTCGCAATTATAACTGCTCTAACAGGAACATACTTTATTATTACAAATGGCTCAATCGAAAATATTGTTTTATCTAAAGCAGCTATTACTTTCGGCCTATTAACAGCGATTGGTTTTGCGTTTTATACCCTTCATCCGGCTTCCCTTATTAAAGAATGCGGAACAACTATAGTAATTGGCTGGGGGATGTTAATTGGAGGGATTGCACTGCTTATTTGTAATCGTTCTTTTGGATGGAATCAGATTTCGCAAACTTTCACACTTCAAACTTTTTCTATGCTTATTCTTATCATTATAAGTGGCACTCTTTCTTTCCTTCTTTATATCGGGAGTCTTAAATATTTAGCAGCAACAGAAACAAGTATTTTATCTAGCATTGAACCACTTGTAGCTGCCATCGTTTCAATCGCTTGGCTTAATGAATCTTTTGGAGCATATCAATTATTAGGCGGAGTATGTATCGTCCTTTCTGTTATTTTCTTAACAATGCCTCAAAAAGAGAGAGAACCAACCTTTTCAACTGAACAAATATAAAGTGAAACTTTAATCAGTGAGGGGTTCCATCCCCCACTGATTATTAGCCCTCACCAATTGGGATAGAAAATGTCAAAAGAGGTCGTACAAAACTTACGACCTCTTTTTATGATTTAAAGGAATTGTCTCGTCTTCTAGCAAATACAATTACACTAACAATAAAAATTAGGAGTGTGGCACCATGAAAAAAATCGGAACTATGCTACTTTTCTCCTTCCTCATTACTGGCTGCGCGCAATCGCAACCCGATTCAACAGCACCTAAAAAAGAAGTAATAGAAACGTCATCCTCTCAAATTAACGCACCTTCCTTTTTTCACCTTAGTGTCTTAAAAGATGTAAATTGGGAAGAAGCACCATCATTCGTAGAAGGAAAAATACCGTTAAAAGGCATTGAAAGAAAAATTGCAATGGCTGATAGCTCTATTATCGCAAATGAGCAAAATGAAATAATGTGGTTCTTCCTGGATCCTGAAATGCCAACTGGAAAACTATCTATTATCGCGTTAAAACAAGGAACTACAACTCCAACACCAGTACTCTTTCAAAAAGAAACCTCCAAACAAACTTGGACTACTTCAAATACAGTCGATACAACCGTAAAGGAACTCCCTCTCGTAATGTCACTACCTTCATCTGGATTATGGGTATTAAACATATATGTGAATGAAAGATATTATGATCAATTTGTAATCAATGCCGAATAAAGTGACAAAACTGAAACACTTCCTTACAACAATGTAATTTCTACGTCACGTACTTCGATAGGTGGATTATCTCTCTTCTCTTATACTTAAAGTAAGAAATGACGCGAGGAGAGATGAGAGATGAAAAAAATGATAGAAGTGATCGTAGCAGTAACTGAGGTTTTAATAAATGGTAAACAAGTTGCAATGGAGTTAAATAAATAATGAAAGGGGCTTGAATAAATTTACACTTCTTCATTATTTTGATTTCTTATCTCAAAAAAAGCAGTGCCTTTTTAAGGCGCTGCTTTTGACTATTTATAACTTGGCATTTTCGTAATCTGTGCCACACCTGAATCAATGGCTGCTTTCGCTACTACTTCTGCAACACTTGGAACAACTCTTTTATCTAATGGATTTGGAATTACATAATTCGCATTACGCTCTTCGTCCGTAATTATATTAGCGATCCCATATGCTGCTGCTAATTTCATCTCTTCTGTAATATCAGTCGCGCGTACGTCTAATGCACCACGGAATATACCAGGGAACGCTAATACATTATTTACTTGATTTGAATAATCAGAACGACCAGTTCCAACTACAGCAGCTCCAGCTTCTAATGCATCTTCTGGGAATATTTCTGGAATTGGATTCGCCATTGCAAACACAATCGCTTTCTCATTCATCGTCTGTACAAGTTCTTTCGTTAATACGTTAGGCGCCGATACACCAATGAAAATATCAGCCTGATGAATTGCTTCCTTTAATGTTCCACGTACGTATTCTCGATTTGTCTTCTTTGAAACTTCGATTTGTGCTCCATTCATCCATGTTTCACCTTCACAAACAATACCTTCTAAGCTAACTAACGTAATGTGCTTTGCACCAGCTTTTAATAACAATTTTCCAATTGCAATTCCTGCCGAGCCCGCACCGTTAATAACAATTTTCACATCATTCATTTGTTTACTTACAACTTTTAGTGCATTAATAACAGCTGCTAAAACGACAATAGCCGTCCCATGCTGATCATCATGAAATACAGGAATATTCGTTTCTTCTTTTAATCGTCTTTCAATTTCAAAGCAACGTGGTGCTGCAATATCTTCTAAATTAATTCCTGCAAATGTAGGCTCTAGATTTTTCACAAGGGTAACGATTTCATCCACATCAGTCGTACCTAAACATAGCGGGAAAGCATCTACATTCGCAAAATTCTTAAATAAAATACTTTTCCCTTCCATAACAGGCATAGCTGCTTTCGGTCCAATGTTCCCTAAACCAAGTACTGCAGTTCCATCTGAAACAACTGCAACCATATTACCACGTGCTGTATAGTCATAGGCTGTTTCCTCATCTGCCGCAATTGCTTTACAAGACTCTGCTACCCCCGGTGTATAAGTCAAACTTAAATCGTCCGCTGTATTCACTTCTACTTTACTTGTAATTTCAATTTTCCCTACTAATTCTTTATGCAATAACAATGATCTTTCATTAATTTGTTTTTCTAACATACTTATAATCTCCCCTTAATTTGACAAGCTAGCTATATGAATATAGCTAGCTTGTTTGATCATGAAAACATTTTTAATAAAATTGTCGCTGTTACGACCATTGCTGCCCCGCCTAAACGCGTTGAAATTTGTGCGAACGGCATTAATTCCATACGATTTGAAGCTGATAAAATAGCAACATCTCCAGTTCCACCTAAACCACTATGACATCCAGTTACAATCGCTGATTCAACTGGATACATTTTCATCACTTTCCCTACAAGAAAACCTGACGCTACCATTGTAAGAACAACCGATGCGCATACAACAACATATCCTACCGAAAGAACTGCTGCTACGTCTTTTAAAGGAATATATAGCAATCCTAAACCGACCATTAATGGCCATGTTAAATTCTTTGAAATGAATTTATATAAATGGAATGCTCCTTGCTCCATTTTTGCTGGCATTAGATTAAAGTACTTCACAATTGCCGCTGAAAAAATCATAATGATTGCTCCTGGAATACCGATAAACTTAGAAGCGAATCCTCCGAAAATAAAGAATGTACATGCAATCAATAATCCTGCTCCCATTAATGAGAAATCAATTGGTTTTTCTGTATTTTGCTCCTTTAATAAATCTGCTTGATTGTCTGTTTTTACTAATACACCATTCCCACTAAGCTCCGGTTTCTTCTCACCTAAACGCTTCATATACCCTGCACTCACGATTGCAAACATATTTCCAATAATAGCTGCCGGAATAAGCTGTGATACAAATGTTGCTGATGATTCATTTAAAATATCACTATAAGCTAGCGACAATGGTAAAATCCCTTCTCCGATACCACCACTCACAATTGGTACGATGATAAAGAAGAATGTCTGCTTCATTTCAAATCCAAATAGTGAACCGACTAATAAGCCTACTGCTACAGAAGCTAACGTCCCTACTACTAAAGGAATAAACATACGAACGAAACCTTGTACTAATACTTTACGGTTCATTCCTAAAATACTTCCAACTACTAAACAAGAAATATATAAATATAAAAAGTTCGATTTTTTCATTAACATGGTCGCAGCTTCCATTGAAGCTGGATTCATCCAGTTAAAAAATACAAGTAACGATGGAATAAATAATGAGAGAATTGCTGGACCACCGATATTTTTTAATATTGGAATTCTCATCCCAATGTCACCTAAGAAAATACCCATGATCATAATAACTGCAAAACCACCAATCATATCTGCTGGTAATTTATTATATACAGATGCTCCATAAATAATAGCAGCCAATACGACATATAACGGTAAAGGTATAACACCGATTTTAACGTTCATAATTTTAGAAGCGAAAGATTCACTTTTCAATTCATTGCCTTCAGAAAATGATACCGCTTCCACATTTTTTTGAATTCCCATATGGCACCCCCTTGTTTTCTTAATAACAATATTAAAACGCTTTCAATAGTAAAAATAGTTTTTGTAAGTTTTGTAATTGGTTTTGTAATTAAAAAAAGTATAAGCGACTTATAATAAGCCGCTTATACGTAAAATTCTATTTTATTCCGGTCAATACACCTTAATTTACTCACCGGTCTTCCCACATTTTGATACACCATTTCATTCTCTAATACTCCGATTTCAGTCAAAAACATTACATACTTTCGAATAGAAACTCTCGAAACCCCTACTAATTGCGCCATTTCATCAGTTGTAAATGCTTGTCCATTAAGCGATTCGATTTTCTGCCAAATGAGTTGCAATGTTTGCTTTGTTAATCCTTTCGGAAGCTCTTTATAGTCAAAGGACTCTCTTTTTTCTTTTTGTAAAATTAACGAATCTAATTCCGATTGACTAATTTTTTGTTGTTCTTTCATGAAAGTAAATTTTTCTCGATACACCGTTAATGCTTCCTTAAAGCGTTCAAATGTAAATGGTTTAATTAGATAGTCTACAACTCCATATTGTAATGCTTTTTTAATACTTCCCATATCATGTACAGCTGAAATCATCATAATATCAATTTCTTTTTCTTGATTTCGAATATACATTAAAAGCTCAAATCCAGTCTCCTCAGGCATAAAAATATCAAGTAATATGAAGTCTACTCGTGACCTCTCTAACACTTCTATCGCTTCTTTAACTGAGTTAACTGCATGGACAAGTTCAAACCCTCCCACTTGCTCTAAATAATGCGTATTTAACATCGCAACCATCGGATCATCTTCTACAATTAAAACTTTAATCATATTTGCTTCTCATCCCTACCTTTAGGTATTTCAATTGTTATCGTTGTTCCCTCTCCTAATAAGGAGGAAATGTGAATCTCCCCATTTATTCGCTGTATACTTTCTTTTACAAGATACAAACCATAACCGCGATTATCCCCTTTTGTGGAATAACCTTTTGTAAATAATGCATCCACTGCGTCTTCTTCTATACCTTTCCCCGTATCTTGCACTGTAATAGTTAATGCATTCTGATATTGTATCCCAACTTCAACTTGTTTCTTTTTGCAATGTATCACTGCCTCTAATGCATTATCTATTAAGTTCCCTACAATCGTAATAAGTTCATGAGTAATACTTTCATCATATATTTCCGGCAAGTAAGAATCTTCACTTATAATTAACTTTATATTTTTCTCCCTAGCATAGCTAAGTTTACCTAGTAAAAAACCAGCAAATACTGGACTTTTTATTCTTTTCATAACCCCACCAATTTCATATTGATGCTCTGATACCATACTACTTACATATTTCTGCAATTCTTCATACTGTTTCATATGTGTGAGCCCTAATACGACATGCATTTTATTCATAAATTCATGAGATTGTGCCCGTAACGCTTCCGCATATAGCCTAATACCAGTTAGTTCCTCTGCTAATTTTCTAATTTCTGTTTTATCACGAAATGTTGCGATCGCGCCAACTATTTCTCCTTTTACATATAAAGGAACACGATTTGTGACAATCGTAATTCCGTAAATATTTTGTTCTTCGTTTAATTGTACCTCGCCTGTTTGCAACACTTCTTTTATACGTGAATTTGGCATATACAATTCAACATCTTTACCAATAAAGTCTTCTTCCAGTCCACTTTTTTTAAATAGCCGTTTCGCTTCATTATTTATTAAAGTTACATTCGCCTCTTTATCTACAGCAATAATACCTTCTTTCACCGAAAGCAACATCGTATTTCTTTCTTCAAGAATTTTTGCTATCCTATGCGGCTCAAGACCAAATAAACTTTTCTTTATATGTCTAGCTAGCAATATTGCTCCTATAATCCCAACTAATACTCCAACTCCGACACCAATATAAATAATATGTCTACTTTGCTTAACTCTTTCTTTTACATTATCTGCTGAAATACCGACAGCTACTGCTCCAAGCTGTTCCCCTGTTTCAGAAAATATTGGTACAAACACTCGCATTGAAATACCTAAAGTTCCTTCTGCTAGCGATACATGTTCCTTCCCTTTCAATGCAGGTCCTTCATCTCCCCCAATAAAATGATGACCTATTTTTTGAGGATTTGGATGAGATTTTCTTATTCCATCCATATCCATAACTACAATAAATTGAACACCTGTATTTTTTAATATCCTATTTGTATACGTTTGGATTGCTGAAGTATCTGCTTTCCCAATCAAACCATTGATTACAACTGAATCATTCGCCACAATATGTGCAATTGTTTTCGCTTTCTCTGCCTGGCTATCCTCCGTTGTCCGCTCTACATTATGACTAATTAATATATCTGTAACAAGTAAAGAAAAAATTACAACCGTACAAACTAACAATGTAATCGTTTTCCATAAATTCCATAGTCTTTTTCTTTTTTTCATCCCGTTAATGACTCCCCTAATTACTGAATATAAAAATAAGTAAGGTAATATTATTTTCACCTTACTTATTTGCTGTTATTATACTTTAAATTTACTAGTCATTGCTTGTAGTTCTTCGGCCATCTCAGCTAAGTTTTGCGAAGCCGAACTAATTTCTTCCATCGAATTTACTTGTTCTTCTGTTGAAGCTGCAACACTTTGCATACTAGCTGTATTTTCTTCTGCAGCCGCTGCAATTTCATCAATAGCATTTGTTACTTCGTTTGCATCTCCAGCTATACTCTTCGTTGTTTCTACCATTTGATTAACTTGAGAAACAATATGAGTAGTAGAACTTAAAATTTCTGTAAAACTTACTTTCGTTTTTGTTACAACATCTAAGCCTTGTTGAACTTCCCCACTCACATTATCCATTGCCTTAACAGTATGTTCAATATCAGCCTTAATTTCCGTAATTAAATTCGCGATTTCTCCGGATGACTCTCCTGATTGCTCTGCTAACTTTCTTACTTCATCTGCTACAATAGCAAAGCCTCGGCCCTGTTCCCCTGCTCTTGCCGCTTCAATAGCTGCATTTAAAGCTAATAAGTTCGTTTGAGTAGCAATGTTTTGAATTGCTTCAGAAATAGCTCCTACCTGCTTTGATTTCTCATCAAGAAGTTTAATAATAGCATCTGACTCGGATACCGACCTAGAAATAGACTGCATTTGTTTTGCGGTTTGTTCAACTAAATCTTCTCCCTCTTCAGCTCTTTCTCGCGCATGTAATGAGGAAATAGAAATTGACTCTGCGCTTCCAGTTACATCTTGAATTGCTGTATTTACTTGTTGTAATGTAGCCGCGCCTTCTTCAACACCTTGGCTTTGTGATTCAGCCCCACCTGATACTTGTTCCATTGCAATTGTAATTTGATCTGTCGCATCATTCGCTTGCTGTACGCTCGCTGTTAACTCTTCTGCCGATGCTGCAACATGTTCTGCTGAAAAGCTAATTTGGGTGATCACATCTTGTAAAGACGTAGACATTTCATTAAATGCATTCCCTAGTTTCCCTATATCATCCTTGGAATGGATTGTAATTTTTTCTGTTAAATCTCCCTTACTAATTTTATGTGCCGATTCAGCTATTTGTCGTAATGGCCTTGTAATAGAATTTGTAATGAAATAAATTAATACACTACCAAATGCAATAGCGATAGCTATGACAATCAAAGTCTTATAAAACACTGGACTGGCAGCTTGCATAATTTCTTCGTCAAACATAACTCCAACTATTTTCCATCCTGTTTTCTCATTTGTTGTAAAGATTAAATTCTTTTTATCATCTTGTTCTGTATAAGATACATTTCCTTGTTTGTCTTCATAAATTGGTTTAATCCAAGGATCAGTAACCTTTGAACCTGGCTTTCTAGACGGATGACTAACAATTTGCTTATTTTGATCTAAAATAACTGCATAGCCTTTTTCACCAATATTAATCATTTTTGAAACCTTGAGGATGTTATCCAAATTCAAGTTAATACCTATAACACCTTTACCATCTTTTACTTCTTTAGCAATTGTCACTACCATATTTTTTGTAGATGCTGATTGATACGGTGCAGTAACAATTACCTTTCCTTTATTTTCATGCGCTTCTTTATACCATGATCTATCTGTTGGGTTATAGCCATCAGACATTTGAATAAATGGTTCTCTTATAAACTTACCCGTCTGCGTTCCAATATAAATACCTTCTACTTCTGGATGAAGCTTTATATATTGTGCTAACTTCGTTCTTACTATTTCTTCTTGTCCATTTGGATATGTATCCTCTGTTAAGATGTCTGAAAAGTACGTCGCATCAACAAATTTCTCTTCTATATTTTGAGAAATAACAGTATTTAAAACTGAAATATTCTCCTTTGCTTTATCGGTCATTTGATGTTCAAAATTTGTTTTGGCAGTTTGATATGAAACACCACCGATAATAAGTCCTGGTATAGTTAAAATAATAAAAAATGAAATGATTAATTTTTTCTTGATACTCATACTTTTAACCCAGTTAAATATATTTTGCATAATAAGCCTCCTTTATGTAATAGAACACTTGTGTAATTTTATACAATCAACATGTATAAAACAATATATAATGATAACATGTAATTTTTTCGTCAATTATGCATTTTTACATATCCACTTCTCCTAAACATTTTAATCCTAAAAAACAAGAGAACTTTAGCATATATAATAAGCTAAAGTTCTCTTGTTTTTTAACAGCTTCTCTTACAATTCCTTAAATCTTTATCCTTCACCTTATAGTTATATAGTTCATGCTCTTCTTCCTAATTTATTTGGATTTATTTACATAGCTAATTGCCTGACTCCCCATCTGCACCCATGCCTGTTCAAATTTTTCTCTTGGCACTTTTACATCTAAGCTATCATCGAGGGGATCTCGAATATATACAGATTCCTTATCGTACCCAACAAGTACAACACAATGTTCATTATACGTAATAGAAACATCCCCACTATTTGTTTCCCATGTAGTAAATTCATCTTCATCTAAAGGAGCATATGTTGCATTCGTAATCATGACTACCGGGTGCCCTGCTTTTACACTCTTATAAATTTCTTCTATACTCTTCCCTGTTAAGTCCACAGCTTTATTCGGTAAATATTTTTTTGCTAATTGAAAAAGTGGTCCGTGATATACACCGTATCCGGATTCAGAAAAGGTATAAATATTCCCTACAAATCCTTCATTCGGATTCCCACGTACACCATCTTCCATAAAATTAACTTTTTTTATTTCATTTGCTAATTTCATCTTATCTACAGAAACACCTGCGTATTGTAACATCATCGCTAAACTTGTTACTTCGCAGCCTCTATCTAACTCTGGTAATTGCTGAATTAAAGGCACATTTGATAACATGACTTTTTCATCGTTATTACTAAACTCTATTCGTTTTTGACTTTGTACACTTGAAAATAGTAACCCCTTTACTTTCTCCACATACTTTGTAATTCCATTTGTATATGCACCCCATACCCCTATACATAGTAAGGCCATACATATATACCACTTCCATTTTCGTATCACTCTCACGCCCTTTTTAATTCGTTAAATACGAATAAAACGCATTAGCATCTGTTTGAACCATAGGAACAAACTTAAGCTCTTTTCCCTTTTCAGGTTGTTCAAGATTTATCTTCTCCGCTAAATCTTGAATCTTCAAATTCGTTCTATCCATACCTAGCTCATCTGCTATTTCTATTACCTTTTGCTCATTTATTTCTCTTAATACTTGATATATATCTTTGCCATATAAATCAATATGATATTTTTTTGCTTCTTCCTGTACTTTTTGTTCGTACACTTCCCCTGCTAACTCTTCCATCTCTTTTCCTTGTTGAGCAATACCTAGCTTTTCTGCTTCTTCTCTAACTTTCGTTCCGTAGATTTCTTCCTCAATCTCTTCTATTTCTTTTCCTTCAGTTGAAACACCAAGCTTTTCTGCTTCATTATTAATTTTAATCTTATTAATTTGATCAATTAAACTTACAATCGACGTATTCTCTATAGATATTCCTAGTTTCAACGCTTCTTTCCTCACTTTTGTTTCATAAATTTCTTCTGAAAGAATTCCAACATCTTTCCCTTCTGCCGAGATACCTAATTGATTAGCTTCTCTTCCTACTTCCGTCTCATGAATTTCTTTTTCTAACGTAATTTGTTCTTTCCCATCCGTTTCAATGCCTAACTTTTCCGCTTTTTCTTCCGTATGCATTGCATGTATTTTCCCATCATTTAATTGTTCTTTACTACGCTGCGTGTAATCTGTCTTTCCTTTTGTCATTCCAGAAGGGGAGGCACCCCCTAATATACTTAAACTCATTACTCCAATAGTGAATACCGTCATCATTTTCTTTTTCAAGACTTCTTCCTCCCTCTCACGCTTTCTTTTTCCAGCTTTCCCATATTTTTTTTTATACTATACATAAACTTCATCTCTGTTAGAAATAACCTTATGATTTATCCAGTTCATTCAAAAAAACTTACATCTTTTCTTTCCATCACAAGTTTCCATTATGTAATACATGCTACAAGTTATTCCTTAACTTTCCCTTAAAAAAGACGACCTTGTAAAAACAAGGTCGTCTTCTCACTTATAATCTTTGATTTTTTGGGAAAATCACTTCAAAACAAGTTCCTTCTCCCCATTTGCTCTCTACCGATATTTTTCCATAATGCTTTTCTACAATCCAATTAGCGATTGAAAGACCTAACCCAGCTCCTTCTGACATACTTCTTGCTTTGTCTCCTTGATAAAAACGATCAAATAAATTTGGAATATCTTCTTCTTTAACTCCTATCCCATTATCTTTCACCCGTATACGAATTGAATTACTCGTTTGTGTGCAATCAATTTGAATATGCCCATCTTCATTCGTATACTTCATCGCATTATCTAACAATATGACCATCATTTGATGGATTCTCTCTCTATCACCCATAAACGTTATATCACGTTCTACTTTTAATATCATCGCTTTTTCTTGATAAGAGGCAATTTCTTTATATGGATTTATAATTTCTTCTAACAACTTATCCAGTTCAAATGTTTTCTTATCCATCTCAATTTGATTAGAATCCGAACGTGCTAACAACAATAAATTGCTAACGAGTTTCGATAGCCGCCTACATTCTTTTGAAATTGTAGAGATATCCACGGCTTTTTCTTCTATCGTAGCGGATGGGGACTGGAATAATACATCCGTTTTTGATTGAATAACTGCAAGCGGTGTTCTTAATTCATGTGATGCATCGGAAACGAATTGCTGCTGTTTCTCCCATGAATTTTGAATAGGTATGAGTGCCCTGCCAGCTAGGAAAAAACCGATACCTATTGCACATAGACTTCCTATGCTACAACCTATTATGAGAATTAAAAATAAAGTATTTAGCATTTCTTCTTCAGCTGTTGTATCACGTACAATTTGAACTATTTTTCCATCTTCTTGAAACGCAAACGTTCTAAAATATCGTCCTTGCACTTCAATATCTTGCAAATCCCCTACCTTTTTTGGAGAAAACTTTTCCAAATCCCCTTCAAAGTTAGAGCGAAATTTATGGTTATCGCCTCCTATCTCCACTATTTTTCCATTCCAAGTTATTATAGTTGTCCGTGGGTCTCGAATTTTGATATTCTCTATACGTTTTCTTGGTGGTGGCATTTTAACATCAAATTTTTCTCTATACTGAGTTATCATTTTTATAGATTGATCCACTTCATTATAAGTACGCTTGTATGTGTACGAATAAATAATACTACCTAATACACCTATTAATAGGATAAATACTAACGAATTCAATATAGTTAGACGAATACGTGTCTTTTGAAACATGCTTCCCTTTCTCATTGTTCTTTTAATATATATCCAATACCACGAACGGTTTGAATATCTTTCTGATAACCGAATGGTTCTAATTTTTTACGTAAATGATGTACATACACTTCTACAATTGCTACTGTCGTATCTGAATCAAATCCCCAAACACGATCGAAAATTTGTTCACGCATTAAAATCTTCCCGCTATTTTGAATGAGATACTCTAGTAGCTCGTATTGTTTTAATGTCAGCTTAATACCTTGTCCATCTACTTGAATGTCTTTATCTTTTCCGAACAATTCAATTCCTTTATAGCGAATGGTCTGCTGTGTTGTTAAACTACCACTTCTGCGTAGTAATGCACGAATTCTCGCTTTTAATTCAGGGGCCTGAAACGGTTTAACAATATAATCATCTCCACCAAAGTCCAATCCTTTCACTCGATCTTCTAAAGAATCTCTCGCTGTCAAAAACAGGACTGGCGTTTCAATCTTTTCATCACGTATTTTTTGAATCACTTCAAATCCGTCCATTTCTGGCATCATCACATCAAGCAAAATTGCATCATAAATGTTTTGCAGCGCCAAAAACAAGCCGTCTTCCCCATTCATTGCCGTATCCACTTCAAATTCATCACGTAAAATTTGTACGATAGACTCTAATAACGAGGCATTATCTTCTACTACAAGTAAGCGCATATTCTCACCTTCCACAATCTATTTCAACTCTCTTTATTATTGCATCTCTTCTCTTCATAACGAAATAATGTAATCATATTATGTAATTTCATTTTCAACTATTTCCTTCTAAAGTTTTGCTCGATATAAAATTTTGAACCTTTATTATAAAGGCTCTTTCTTAAATTTTGCTTAATAAAAAATTGAAAGAAATAAGATTACCCTTATCTCTTTCAATTTTTTACTACATACACCTTTTTACTCGGCAATTCTAAACAATTTAACTGACCACCATAAACCGCACCGCCATCAATTCCAATAATACGATTACTACCAAAATACACTCCGCAATTCTCACTACCATGAAGCGTTTTTGTTTCCGTATGGCCAAATACAACAACCTTTTCGCCGCTATATCCATTATGAAATTCATTACGGATCCACATTAACGTATATGGTTCAGATTCAGAAACTCGGTTCATCGGCTCAACACCAGCATGTACAAAGATATACTCTTCTGTTTCAATGTAATGATCTAATTCTTGAATAAACGTTACATGTTCCTCTAATATATGAGATTGTAAAATCGGTTTTTGGAAGTTTTCCTCATTAACCGCAATGTCTTCTTCTACAAATCCATAGCTATATAACGTTTTATCTCCACCATTCCTTTTTACCCAATGGTTCCATGAACGTTCCTCATCAGTCGTTAACGCCTTGATCATCATATCTTCATGATTGCCCTTTAGAACGAGGGCTCCCGCTTCTTTTAACTCTTTTACCTTTTCAATTACTGCACGCGCATTTGGACCACGATCTACATAATCCCCTAATAAAATCAATTGATCCTGTCTTGCATCGTATTGAGCTTCTTCCAATAACTGTTCGAACTTTTCTATTTCTCCATGAATATCACTAATAACAAGTATTCTCTTCATTTCTTCCCCTTCTTTCTAAACCATTCTCTTTCTAATTATAGATTAAAACGACAGAAATTTCTGAATCACAATCCGAAATAGCATTTATTACAAATAAAACTATTATCCTTACAACAATGTAAGTCTCTTGTCATCCAATTCGATGGTTGCAATTACTGCATTTCCTTATACTAAAAGTAAGAAATGAAACAAAAAACAAGGAGAGATGAGATATGAAAAAAGTGATGGAAGTTGTAGTAGCGGTGGCAGAGGTTTTTGTAAATGGGAAACAAGTTGCAATGGAGTTAAACAAATAATGAAAAAGACAAAATTCATTCTAGACCCTTTACTCATATAAACGAGATAAGACTTCATCATTTCTTTGATCCCTTATCTCCCAATAAAGAAAGCCGCATCCTGAAAAAGGATGCGGCTTTCTCTTATTTTTGACTCGTACGAGCTGAAATACTAATTGCTCTATCTGTTGCTTTTGCAGCTTCATCTAAAGCTTCTTTACTATTCTTTCCGTCATACATTGCTTCTAATGCTTTTACAACTGCATCTCTTGATTCTGGGAATACACTAATTAATGCCCCTTGAGTTGCTGGAGATTGCTTCGTTGCTTGTAATTGCTCTACCGTTACTTTTAACTGCGGATACTTTTCATACTGCTCTTTTACTAACGGCTCATTATATGCATCTGGATTAATTGAGAAATATCCTGTTGCAGTATGCCATTTTGCTTGTACATCTGGCTTCGTTAAATATTTCATAAAGTCCCAAGCACCTTGCTGCGTTTCTTCTGAAACCATATTCGTCATCCATAATGATGCACCGCCAATAACAACACCATTTTGTTTCGAATCTTCTGGATACGGAATATACGAAACGCCTACATTAAACTTAGATGCATCAATTAAATCACGAACACCAGCTGAAGAATCTAAATACATAGCAACTTGTCCAGACTGGAACGCAGCACGAATATCATCCCAACTTGCTCCATACTTTCCAAGTGCACCAGCTTTATTTAATTCATCTAACATCCCAAATACTTTTTGACCTTCTTTTCCGTTAAATACCGCTTTCTTTGCAGCATCTTTACGGCCATTTTCGTTGTCTACATATAAAGCACCTTGTGTCGCTAACAACTCTTCAAAGAACCAACCATAATTCAGCATTGAAAATCCATACTGCTTTACATTTCCGCCTTCTTTAATCGTTAACTTTTTCGCCGCTTCTTTTAACTCATCATATGTTTGCGGAGCTTTCTCTGGATCTAATCCAGCCTTCGCGAAAGCATCCTTATTATAAATTAATACTGGTGTAGATGAATTAAACGGCATAGAATACATTTTTTCATCAACTGAATAATAGTTCGTAATTGCTTTTTCTAATTTTGATGTATCGTACTTATCTTTTTTAATCCAGCTATCGATAGGCGTAATCTTTTTGCTATCAATCATATACTTCGTTGTAATTTCACTCGATTGAACAAGAGCTGGCGCTTCTTTCGTTGCAGACATCGTTTTAAATTTCGTTAAAGACTCTTCGTATGTTCCTTGGAACTCTGCCTTTATCTCGTATTTATTCTGCGACTTATTATAGTCTGCAACAAGCCCATCTAGTACACCTTGTGTTTTTCCACCCATTGCATGCCAGAAACGAATTACAGTTTTATCACCATTCTTTTCAACTGGAGCTACTTTTGCCTGTGCTTCAGGTTTCCCCTCTGTTTTACTATTTGAACAAGCTGCGCCGGTTAATGCCATTGTGGCTGCCATTAAAAGAGCAGCACTTTTTTTCAATAAACTCATCTCAATCCCACCTTTTCCTATGTATGCTTATTTAATTGCACCTTTTGTTAATCCTTTTTGTAATTGCTTTTGCCCTAAAAATAGTAAAATCAACGTTGGAATGACGATAACCGTAACACCGGCCATTACACTGCCCCAATCAGTTGCAACTTCTTGAGATTGAAGCTGCTTTACACCAATTTGAACCGTTCTTACTTTTTCATCAGTGGTTACTAAGAGCGGCCACAAATACATATTCCACGTTGTTAAAAAGCTATATACTCCAAGCGTAATAAAACTCGTTTTACAATACGGAATTACAACACTGAATAAAAACCTTACATTTCCAATCCCTTCAATAAAAGCAGCTTCTTTCAGTTCATTCGGAAGTGTCATAAAATGTTGACGTAGTAAGAAAATACCGAAAGCTGTTGCAAAAAATGGCACCGTCATCCCAGCAAAACTATTAATCCATCCGAAGTTTTGAATCGTTAAAAAGTTCGGTACCATCGTTGCTTCCCACGGAATAAGCATTGTTGAAATAAACAAGAAGAAAATTAAGTTTCTGCCTTTAAACTGAAGAAAAACAAAAGCATAAGCTGCTAAACTGGATACGATAAGTTGTCCAAGCATAACAACTGTCGATACAATTAAACTGTTATATAAGTATGTAAAAAGAGGTACTTTTTGAAAAATATTAATGAAATTATCAAAAGTAAATTGAGTTGGAAATAACCTTCTCATTTGAATATCGTCTGGTGTCATAAAGCTTATTAAAAACGCATACAGTACAGGAAAAAACACCATTACTGCACTAATAATGAGCAGCATGTATAATAGGAAATTTTGTTTCCACTGTTTAACGATCATTTATAATGCACCTTTCTCTCAGCAAACTTAAATTGAATCAATGTAGCAATAAAAATGAAAATAAATAATACCATCGCTTGTGCACTTGCTGTTCCAAATTGATGATTCACAAATGCCTCTTTATAAATCGAGTACACAATTAAATTCGTTGCATCATTCGGTCCACCGTGCGTTAAAATATCAATTTGTCCAAAGCTTTGGAATGCACTAATTAACGTTACTGTCACGATAAAAAATAAAGTTGGTGATAGCATCGGTAATGTAACGCGGCGAAGCTTATATAAATAACTAGCACCATCTATAGATGCACTCTCATATAAAGACGTATCAATATTTTGTAAACCACCTAATATAACTAAAAATGCAAATCCTGTATTCACCCAAACCGTTGTAACCGATACAGAAAACAGTGCCCATTCTGGACTCGTTAACCATGCGATTGCAGGAAGATTCATAGAGGCTAATATATTATTAAATAACCCTACACTTGGATGAAATAAAAATAGCCAAATCACTGCACTAGCAGCTACTGATATTCCCATCGTTGAAGAAAACAGTACTCGGAATAACCCGATCCCTCTTACTTTTTCATTTGCAATTAATGCAAGAAATAAGGCGAATACAATGCTAGTAGGAACTGTATATAAAACAAATAATAAAGTTGACTTTATACTTTTGTAGAAAGCAGGATCCGAAAATAAATATTGATAATTTTCTAAGCCAACGAAAAGATTAGCTTCTCCGTGTATATCTGTTAAATAAAAGCTATAGTAGATCGTCCTAAACAATGGATAGAAAAGAAAAATTGAAAATAACAAAATAGATGGCGCCAAAAACAATAATCCTATTCTTAAATCTTTCGTTCTGCCCCATAAACTCTTCTTTTTTGACACTGTTGTTTGAACTGGTAACTTACCTACTTCAATCATTATTTCGCCACCACTTTCAACTCTTCTTCAGCCACCACTTTTAATCGTTCATTCGTATTTTGGTGAAAGAAGCATAGTTTTTCTTGCGAGAATAATAATTTTACTTTGTCACCTTTGTTCAGGAGTAACTGTCCGATGACTTTCGCACTCCAAGTTGTTCCATTTACCGCAAAGTTTAATATAGATTCATTCCCTAATACTTCTACAGATTGCAGTGTCACTTCTTGTCCTTCCTCAGACAGTGCAATATGCTCAGGACGCATACCTATTCGAATAGTTCCTTCTGGTAATTGCTTTAGCTGTCCAATAGATAATGGGATTTGCAATTGCCCTATATGTAATATGCCTTTTTCTTTATCCACTTCCCCATCATTTATATTCATAGAAGGAGAACCTATAAAACTTGCAACAAATTCGTTTGCTGGTTCGTTATATATATCAAGCGGTGTTCCAACTTGTTGTATACTTCCTTTATTTAAAACCATAATACGATCTCCCATAGTCATTGCTTCTATTTGATCGTGAGTAACGTAAATCATCGTAATTCCTAATCGTTGCTGAATTTCTCTAATTTCAATCCTCATCTGTGCACGTAATTTCGCATCTAAATTCGAAAGTGGTTCATCCATTAAACAAATCGGTGCTTGACTGACGATGGCCCTAGCAAGTGCAACACGCTGTCTTTGCCCGCCTGATAATTGGCCCGGTTTCATTTTCACATACTCTTTCAGTCCTACCATTTCAATAGCTTCCATTAATCGCTTTTGTCGCTCTTCTTTTTGTACCTTCCTTACCTTAAGTCCAAATAAAATATTTTCTTCTACAGTTAGGTGTGGATATAATGCATAATTTTGAAATACCATTGATAGATTACGGTCTTTCGGCTCTAAATCATTTGCAACATGTTCATTAATAATTAAATCTCCCGAAGAAATTTCTTCTAAACCAGCCAGCATTCGTAATAATGTACTTTTTCCACATCCCGAAGGTCCAACTAAAACAAAAAATTCTCCTCTTTTAATATGAACTGATACGTCTTTAACTGCTGTCTCTTCCGCATTTTTATATACCTTTGAAACATTTTTCAATTCAATCACAAGGTTGCACTCCTTTTTTCTTCTTGTATCCACACTTCATAATGACTCGTTGAAATTGCACTTGCTCCTGCACGAATTGCGATTTCTGCATCCTCTCGCGTTTGAATCAGCCCACCTGCAATAATAGGGAATTTTATTTCCTCCGCTAGCTGTTTAATAATAGAAGGCATAATGCCAGGCATAATCTCTACTGCATTCGGTTTAGTCGTTTTACAATTTTCAATTGATTTTGTAAGAGATAAAGTATCAACAATAAAAATGCGTTGAATCGTTTTCAATCCAATTTTATTGGCATTTCGAATTGTCGATCCCTTTGTCGAAATAATACCTTGTGCTCCGATAACATCTTGAATATATAAAAGTGCTTCCTCTGTGTTCGTATTTAAGCCTTGTATAAAATCACAATGAAGAAATACATCGTGTCCATGTTTCTGTAGTTCATATACACGCTCTGGTAACTCCAGCATTGAACCAGTCATAAGAAAAACTGTTTTCGGTAATTTTTTGTATGTTTTGTACCCTTTCCAATCCTTTATCATCGCAATATAAGGTTCTTTAAACATTCATTCCACCTATCTTTTCTATTTTTATCCAAACTAAAAACACCTACTTACATAGAACACCTTTCTCCTTATTTGAACTCTAGGGAATAGAGCACACTTAAGAAAGCGGCACGTTATATGTAAGCGGGTGTTCTCAAATGTTCTCTACCCTAGTTATTTTGTTATCTTTACTATATTACGCATTTATTAAGTCAGTTTTGATAAATTGTTAATTAGATGTTAATCGAATGTTAATATTCACCATATCACTTTTACAATAATCTAGATATACGAATAAATCCCAACAGAACACAACAATGTTTAAAATTCAATCAATGTGTAAATTCATTCCATAGTTAATGAGTTTTAGTTTTCTCGCCACTGCTTGCGAAGCAAAGTTATCCCAAGAAGTACTATAAAGCGGAATGCGCTTTTCCTCTTGTATTGATAGTGCCCAGGCTGTAACGACATCAGCACCATATCCATTCCCTTGAAACTCCACTAAAGTTTCCACACTTGCCTCAGCAGCTACGGGCGTACTTCTGGCACTGCAACATATAGAAACTACCTTTTCATTTTTTACAATTGCAAAATAAGGTCGCCTCCATTCCATCTGTTCTATTAGATTAGAAAAATTTTCTCGCAAAAGCTCTTTATTCTTCTCTGTTATTTGTATTGTTCTAGTTGGCTTATGTAAATTATTAGGGAACATGAAAGCAGGACCCACCCAAATATTCTCCACCGTTCTCTCTTCATTTAATACTTTAATAATCTTTGCTATCTCAATGTGATTTGAGCATTCTCGAATTAATTTCTCAATCTTACTTATCATTTCACCATGCAGTTTATAATGATACCTCGTTATATTCCCTTCACGAGTTCTGCTAAGAAAAAAACGTGGTGCTTTCAGATTTCCATTTTCATTTACACACTTTATTCTTCCTACTTGATTATGAACAAATAAAACTTCTGCCTGAATTGCTATTAACTCAAGTTCTGAAAATCGCATTTATACCCTCCTTAACTACTATTTGTAGCCTTCTCGATATAGCATCCATCCATTTTTTCAAAACAAAAATCCCATTTAAATACACATTACTGAATCCATCATACTAAAATGACTTCTTCATTCTGTCTATCTAAATGGGATTATCTCGTGCTTTTTATTTCTTCAGCTTGTTATTCTGCCAGTTGTGGTTGTGGCTGTACTACTTCATTCGCTCCAGCTATCCTCAACATATTCGCAATATCTTTAAAACCTCTTTTTTCAGCATATTGCAGCGGCGTAATATTTTCCTTATTGGCCATATTTACATCTGCCCCGTGGTCAATAAGCATTTGAATTACTTTCTTATGACTTTCACTACCATTTCCTAATACAATTGCTTCTAATAAAGCTGTTCCACCACGTTCATTCTTATAATTCACATCAATATCTGTATGCTCTAATAATTCTTTAACAACCTCTACATGGCCACGCTCAGATGCAGAAATAAGTGCTGTTCCACCTGACTTAGTCGTTTCCTTCGTATTAACTCCTGCATTAATTAATACTTTTACAATATCCGTATATCCTTCTCTACTTGCATAAAGAAATGGATTACTTTGTTTTTCGTCTTGAATTTCAATATCAGCACCCGCATCAATTAATGCTTTAACTGTCTCTACATGATTTTGATACGTCGCTGCAAGGACAGGCGTTTCTCCGTTGTCACCTTCTACATTGATATTCGCTCCATCTTGGATCAGCTTCATAGCTGTTTCTGTGTCTCCAAGCGTCGCAGAAAGTAGCAACTGTTTGTCCATTAAATTTATACTTTTTTCTTCTTTAGATTCTTCCTGTTCTTTATGCTTTTCTTTTTTCTTTTCGTTTTTCACATGAACCGGTTTTGATTCTGGCTCCTCTTGCTTATCGCAAGCCACTACCGTCATTAAAAGTCCTAATAACATACATAATAAAATTTTTTGTTTTCTCACAACTACAGCTCCTATGAAAGATAATGTTTTCTTAACCATTCCTCCATCACATACAATAACTCTTCTTGAGTACATTTATCCATAAGCCCTTTAGATTCCTTCTTTAATCGGATTATCTTAAACTTATACTATGTTTCTCAACCTATTGGAATGATACGCCTGATGGCCTCATCATTAACATTATGAAGCAATTAGTTTAGCACGTTTTTACCGCATTTGTATATATTTCTAAAAAGTACATAAATGATTGCTTTAGGTTACTATATTCCATTGTAACCGTTCTTCTAAAATTTTTACACCTTTTCTATATTTGCACCTGAGTAATAATAGAAAAAGACAACTATATAGTTGTCCTTTTCTATTATTAATGATGCCCACCGTGATTCCCTGTTTTCGGTTTCCCCATCATCTCTTTATTCATTTCCCATTTATGCTCTGATAGCTCTTTATACGAAAGAACTTTCCCCTTATAGTTAGATACAAAACTCTCTGCATCTTTTTTATTTTTAAATGAAATGACATTATAAGCCATCGGTGTCGTTATTGTTTTATCATATACGTAAGTAGCATCTTCTAACGAAACCCAATCTTTCGAATCATAATCTCGAACAAATTTTTCTTTCGTCTTTTCACCTGAATTGATCTCCATCCATTTATACATACAACCGATATCATCAAACTTTAACGCTTTTCCACTTTCTAAAATGATTTCTGTTGCAAATTGATTATCCATTACCCCGATTTGGCAAATATCACATTTATCATGTTTCTCATTAATTGCCACAGCTTTTATTTCCTGTTTTCCACATCCTACTGCCATAAAGATGAAACATACACATATAACAAGTACGACATATTTTACCCTCATTAATATTCCTCCCTAAAAACCGTATACTCCACGAAAAGAATAGCAGAAGGTTGTGTGAGATTTGTGAAAAAACAATGTTCTTTTTGTAATATATGGAACAAAAAAGAGATGTGCAGTTACTTCTACACATCCCTCATCATTCACAACCAGTAATTAATAAATCATCTTCCAGCTTAACTAATAATGTATCCGTATCAATTTCCTGTCCAACTTCTACATTTACTAATCTTATATTTCCACTGATCCCTATCCCGATTTTCTCAAGCTCACCATCATTTTTTCGGATCATCATTAATTTCTCCCATTCATATACGTAAGAGGATTCATTAATAAAAATCTCCTCTACTTTTCCTTTACATGAACTATAAATCTCTTCTATTCTTGTTTCCATTCAAAATCTACTCCCTACTTCACGCGCTTCTCGTTTTCACCTTATTCTACCATTCTTGTACGAAGGCATTTATCTTTTTAAAAATTCAAAATTACCTCATGAACAAAATGATCAAAATAAAGATTATGTTTCTAATGATGTTATTTCTTTAATTATTTACCATTCGAATTGAACCTTTTATTATAAATAAAAAACCTTTTATCTGAATTTTCGTTTTATATTGAAAGCGCAATCATTTTTTGAGGGGGAGATTACATGGTAGCATTACTTGGATTTGCAATGGTATTCGTCTTTATGTTTTTGATTATGACTAAACGTATGTCAGCCTTAGTAGCATTAATATTAGTTCCAATTATTTTCGCATTAATTGGTGGCTTTTATGCCAATATGGGCCCGATGATGTTAGAAGGAATTCAAAAGCTAGCACCTACTGGTATTATGCTTATGTTCGCCATTTTATATTTCGGAATTATGATTGATAGCGGTTTATTCGATCCTGTTATTAGTAAAATTTTAAAATTTGTAAAAGGTGATCCTTTAAAAATTGTTGTTGGTACAGCTATTCTTACTATTATCGTTTCATTAGATGGTGACGGAACAACAACATATATGATTACAGTTTCCGCAATGTATCCACTATATAAACGTCTTGGAATGAATCCACTTATATTAGCTGGGGTTGTTATGTTAGGGGCAGGTGTTACAAATCTTACACCTTGGGGTGGACCAACTGCTCGGGTTATGAGTGCTCTTGGACTTGATGCATCAGAGCTCTTCACACCACTTATACCAGGAATGATTGCTGGTGCAATTTGGGTAGTTTTCGTTGCCTACTATCTTGGAAAAAAAGAAAGAAAACGTTTAGGAATTATGGATGTCCAATATTTAAAACACATGCAAACAATGGATGAGCAAGCTGCGACAGTCGAAGCTGCCGTGCATAAACGCCCGAAACTGCTATGGATTAACTTTTTATTAACTGCTTCCCTCCTCGTTTGTCTCATACTAGAGATTATGCCGTTACCTGTTTTATTTACAGTCGCTTTTGCTATTGCTGTTATGATTAACTATCCAAACTTAGAACAGCAAAAAGAGCGTATTGCGTCTCACGCTGGAAACGTATTAGCGGTTGTTTCTCTCGTCTTTGCTGCTGGAATTTTCACAGGTATTCTATCTGGAACAAAAATGGTAGATGCAATGGCTCAAAGTGTTGTTACTCTTATACCAGATGCACTTGGCCCCCAACTTCCAATTATTACAGCTTTACTAAGTATGCCGTTCACATTTTTCATGTCTAATGATGCCTTTTACTTCGGCGTATTACCTATTTTAACGAAAGCTGCTGCCGCTTACGGAATTAGTGCAGCAGAAATGGGACGTGCTTCGTTACTCGGTCAACCTGTTCACTTACTGAGTCCCCTCGTGGCTTCCACTTATTTATTAGTCGGAATGGCCAAGGTTGATTTTGGTGAACACCAACGATTCACTTTACTTTGGGCTGTTGGAACGACAATGGTTATGTTGATTACTGGAATTGTAATTGGAATTATTCCAATATAAGATGAAACTAGAAAAAACAGTAGAGGAAATGTAATAATCCTCTACTGTTTTTATTGTTGAAAAAATCCCCTATGAAGAAACGCGGAAATACCTTCTTTCTGGCCTTCCCACACTTCCATATATAAGCTCCGCATGCACTTTCTTTCCAGAGATCAAATACTCTAAATAGCGCCTAGCAGTTGATCGGCTTACACCTACCATTGAACTTAGTATCTCTGCAGTAATTCCCTCTTCATTAATAGTTAGCATATGCTTTTTTATTTTTGCTAACGTTAAAGGGTCGATTCCTTTTGGCGCATATTCTATTTGATTTGCCTGCACCCCTCTTTGGGACCATAGATGTTCAATCTGTTCTGAAGATAATTGAGTATTTTTCTTTAACTTCGTAATCTTCTTTTGATAACTTTCTAAACTTGTTTTAAACCGATCAAATGTAAGTGGCTTTACAATATAATCTGTTACTCCGCCTCGTAAAGCATGTCGCACTACATCCGTCTCTGATGCGGCTGTAATCATAATAATATCTGTATCATGCAAATTATGCCTAATATATGTGACGAGTTCAGTCCCTTGCATGTCAGGTAAATATACATCTAATAAAACGAGTTGTGGCTTTACAAACTCTAACCATTCTTTCGCCTGTTCCCCAGTCGTTGCTGTTCCAATTACTTTAAACCCTTCAATTTTTTCAGTAAAACGACGATGAATTTCCGCAATCCGAATATCATCTTCTACAATCAATACTTCAATCCCCTCATTCATTACAATTCGCCTCTCTCTTTCGGTAATGCAATTATAAATAAAGCACCACCTAAATCCCCTTTTTCAATCGCAATACTCCCATTTAAATCTTCCACTAACTCTTTCACTTTCGCTAATCCATATCCACGTTTTTCGCCCGCCTTCGTCGAAAAACCTTTATAGAATATACTTGTAATTATTTCATCATGAACACCTTGTCCTGAATCTTCCACTTCAATTAATATTTCTTCTCCAATGTCTGTTACAAACATTCTTACTTTCTTATTATGTTCGTGATTTCTTTCGATTGCTTCAAATGCATTCGTAATCAAATTCCCTAAAATAGAAACAACGTAATTACTCTCAATATGCGGACTTAACTCTTCTAAACTACTTTCCCGATCTAACATAAAATCAATCTTCAACTCTCGCGCCCTATTATAAAATCCAATTAAAATCCCACCTAACCATGGATTTTGAATTCGTTTCATAATAAATTGAACGAACTCTTGATATACTGCTGTTTCCTTATGAATAAGCTCTAAAGCATCTTCATACGACTCTAATTGGATAAGACCCGAAAGCGTATACAATAAATTGTTATATTCATGCGTTTGTGCCCGCAATGCCTCTGTATATTGCCGCGTTTGAGACAATTCTGCTGTTAATTGATCCATTTCAGATTTCAGGCGTAAACTGGATACTACACCAGTTACTTTATGATTAACTTTAATAGGTAGACGATTAGCAATAACATCCTGTCCCTTTATATTTAATTGGCGATCAAATTGTTCTTCTCCGGTTTGAAGTACATCCAGTATCGATGAATTAGGAATAACATCTAAAATAAATTCTCCCATTATATTTTGTTGTTTATCTAAAGAAAGGATATCGTATGCCGCTTGATTTACTAAACTAACCATTCCATTTTTATCGATTACTACAATCCCTTCACGTACAGATTGAATAACTGTACTATGCTCCTCGTATAAAGATGAAATTTCTTCTGGCTCCATTCCAAACATCATCCGCTTAATACTTTTTGCTAAATATACAGAGCCTATTATTCCAATTAACAGACCTGTTATTGTAATCCAAAACACACGCTTTCCATACACTTCTATCGCTCCATGAATATCATCCATTGAAAAACCAACAGATACTACACCAATAATTTCATTATCCTGATTACGAATCGGGACTTTTCCGCGTAGTGAAGGCCCTAATGATCCCGTTGCTTTCGAAACATAAGATTCCCCTTCTAATAGAACCCCTTCATTATCTCCGCCAACCATTCTCTCTCCTATTTTATCTCGCTTAGGATGCGCATAACGAATACCATCTTTATTTCCAACTACAATAAAATCAGCATCTGTTTCGATTCGAATTTTTTCTGCAATTGGCTGAATAATAGAAGCTGGATTTTCTTTTTGAAAAGCTTCCTGGATTTCCGGTATAGCAGCAACTGTTTTCGCAACATGCAACGCTCTTTTTCCGATTTGGTCTTCTACCGTTTCAGATAATATGTAGTAAAATAAATAACTCGTTAACAGCAGTACAACAAGAATAAGTGTACTAATAGTTAATGTAATTCTCGGTTGCAGTTTCAATTTCTTCAATTTCAAAATCATTCCCCTAACATGGCTAAAGATAGAATTTAAAGAAAATACAGTTTTTTTAAATATCACCTTTTATCATAACACGGTTACTATATATTTCTTTATCTTTATCTTCATAAAGTGAAACTTTAATCAGTGGGGGTTTTGTTCATCCCTCACTGATTATTAGCCTTCACCAATCGGGCATCTACGGGCCGCCCGACTCCCACCTAACTTCTTTGCTCCAGCCGAATTATGAGGTGGGAGTTTTACTGCCCACAAATAGCGGGATAAAAAAAGAAACGAGGTAAAATTACTACCTCGTTTCTTAATGCTTGTTATTACACTTTAAATTTACCAATCATCTCTTGTAATTCTTCAGCCATTCGCGATAAGTGAACTGCTGCTGAATTTATTTCTTCTACTGAAGCTACTTGTTCTTCAGAGGAGCCAGCAATATTTTGAACGCTTGCTGCATTTTCTTCAATCGTTGCTGCAATTTCATTAATAGATGCACTTACTTGTTTTGTATCTATCGTCATTCGCTTCGCTACATCTACCATACTATCAATTTGTACAACTGTATCATTTGTAGATTTCAATATTTCTACAAAGCTTTGCTTCGCCTCATTTGCAACTACAAGCCCTGATTGTACCTCTGTCCCAACTTGATTCATAGAACTTACAGTTTCTCTTATATCAAATTGTATCTCTTTCACTAACTTTCCAATTTCCGTAGAAGACTGTCCCGATTGTTCCGCTAGTTTACGTACTTCATCTGCTACAATTGCAAAACCTCTTCCTTGCTCTCCAGCTCTTGCAGCCTCAATTGCAGCATTTAATGCTAATAAGTTTGTCTGCTGTGCAATATGTTGAATCACTTCTAGAATAGCTCCAATTTGCTTCGACTTATCATCTAATAAAGAAATGACTTCGTCTGACTGTGACACAGACTCATGAATTAATTGCATTTGATTCACAGTTTGTTCAACTAACTTTCCACCATCTTCAGCTTTTTGCTTCGTATACATAGAGGCTGTGGATACTAATGAAGAGCTATCCGCAACACGCTGAATTCCTTCTGTAACTTCTTCTAACAGAGTCGCTCCTTCTTCAACTTCCCGCGTTTGTATTTCTGCCCCACTCGATACTTGTTCCATCGCCCTTGTAATTTGTTCCGTCGCTTCACTTGCTTGCTTCATACTAGCCGTTAATTCTTCCGAAGAAGCTGCTACATGACCAGCTGAAGTATTAATATTTGAAATTACATCATGTAATGATGCCGCCATCTCATTAAAACTTTCACCTAACTGTCCAATTTCATCCCTCGAACGAACAGCAATTGATTCCGTTAAGTCACCTTCGCTAATTTTCCTCGCTGATATAACAAGTTGCTTTAACGGTTTAATAATAGAAGCAATTATGAAGTAAATTATAATTCCACCAATTATTAACGAGATACCAATAACAGTTAATGTTTTATAGAAAATAGGTTCAGCCGCTTCAATTATTTCTTTTGAAGGCATAATTCCTGCTATTTTCCATCCAGTTTGCTTATTTGTTTTAAAGGTAATATTACGATCCTCACCATCTAATGAGAATTTAAAATCACCTATTTCCTGCTTGTACAGCTCTTTTTCAAGTTTCTCTTCTACCTTCTCCCCCGGCTTTAACGCTGGATGTGCTACTACATTTTTATCTTGATCAAAAATTGCAACATACCCTTCTTTACCGATATTAACCATTTTTGAAGTATTTACAATATCATTAATAATTAAATCAATACCGAGAACGCCACTTTTATCTTCATTTTGTTTTGCTATTGTAACAACAATATTTCCTGTCGTTTTTGATTTATATGGAGCTGTGATAATTACTTCACCACTTTTTTTCACTGCCTCTTTATACCAATCTCTTTCTGTAGGATTATACCCTTCTGGCATTTGAAGTACCGGTGATTGAATAAATTGTCCATTACTAGATCCAGTATAGATTGCTTCCATTTCTGGATGTAATTTATTATATTCTTCTAATTTATTTTGCACGTTTTGAAGCTGATCTGCTTGATAGCTCGCTCCAGTGAATAATTTTGTAAAATATGCTGCGTCTACTTTCTTACTATCTAACTCTTTATTAATTACATTATTTAAAACCTTCACGTTATCTTTTGCTGATTGCAAAATTGTTTCATTAAAATTTGTCTTCGCCTGCTGATAAGACGTCCAACCAATTACAATACTTGGTGCAATCAAAATAATAATAAATGATACAAGTAACTTTGTTTTTAAGCTTCTACTCCTTAATTTTCCTTGAAACATATTCCTACCCCTCCATACCGTTTTAAATGCAATTTCTTTACATTTAATCTTTTTATACAAATCATACGATTTAAATGTATTGATGAGACCCTCTTTCTCTTTTCCCTCATCTTTCTCTACATTTAAAGTATTGTTACATACCTTTTTCATTCTATAGAATTTAAATAATTAAAACAATATATAAAAATGTACATTATTCGAAATATTACATTTCACGAAAGAACCTCTAGTATCCCATTTACTAGAGGTTCTTTTCATCTTGCTATTCTTTATCTTTGTTTATTTCTTTCTTCTCATCTTCTACTACTGATACTACAGGTTTATCATTTGATAGTTGTTGCACGGCACCTTTTCCAGCGAATCCTTCTAGTAATTCTTTTAAATCAATGCCAGAAGAAGCTTTTAACGTTTCTTGCATTGTTGCCATTAAATCTGTCGCATACCCTGCAACTTTTCCGGCGCCGCTATTCTTTCCACCACCGCCTGTATCAACGACTGTAATTTTATCAATGTTGCTAAGCGGACTCGCAATTTCTTTCGCATAACTCGGAAGCATTTTAAGAACCATATCCATAATCGCGGCTTGCCCATATAATTCAAATGCTTCTGCAATTTTTTGTTTCGCTTCTGCTTCTGCTAAACCTTTTAACCTAATAACATCTGCTTCCGCTGTACCTTGCGCCTTTTGTACTTCTGCCTTTGCCTGACCTTGTGCTTTTTCAATTTCTGCTTTTGCTAAACCTTCTACACGAACTTCTTCTGCACGTGCTCTTGCTTCTGCTTCAATTTTATATTGATCCGCATCTGCTTTTTTCATTTGTTTTACTTTTTCCGCTTCAGCTGATTGTTCAACAGCATAGCGATCTGCATCTGCCTTTTTCTTTACTTCTGCATCGTATTGCTTTTCACGACGCGCAATCTCTTTTTCTTCTAACTCAATTTGCTTTTCACGCTCAATGATTTTAACTCGCATTTGCTCTTCTGTAACACCTTGTTGCGCTTTCGCTTGTTGTAATTCGTAAGAAAGATCTGCATCTGCGCGAGCTTGTTCTTGGTCCCTCTTATAAGATTGTACTTTTAATTCCTTATGTTTTTCAGCTTCAGCGATTTGTGCATCACGTTGATATTCTGCTTCTTTTGCTTCTTTCTCAGCACGAGCTTTTTCAATTCGTGCCTCTTTTTCACGCTCTGCATTCGCAACTGTTGCATCACGCTTAACCATTGCAATTTGCGGCTGACCAAGTGCATCTAAGTAGCCGTTTTTATCCATTATTTCTTTAATTGTAAAGGAAACGATGCGAAGTCCCATCTTCTTCAAATCAGTAGAGGCCACTTCATGCACCTTTTGTGCGAATTGCTCTCTATTACTATAAGCATCTTCTACTGTCATAGAAGATAAAATAGCACGTAGATGCCCTTCTAAAACTTCTTTTGCTTCTACTTTTAACTCTTCCGTTTCTTTTCCTAAATATTGTTCAGCTGCTGTAGAAACTTCTTCAATTGTCGATCCTACTTTAATAATAGAAACACCGTTTACTGTAATCGGAACACCTTGTTTCGTATACGTATCACGTGTTCCAACTTCTAATTTGTAGTTTAATAAGCTAAGAAGTTCTGCCCGTTGCATAATTGGAACAACGAAAGTACCACCACCGCGGATAATCTTAATCTTCTTTCCATCATCAGTGATAACAACATTCTTTCCACCACCAAGCCAGTTCCCTGTTACAATTAATGCTTCATCTGGACCAACTGTACGATACTTCGTAATAAATACTAAAATGAGTAGAAGTAAAATTGCGAGTAAAACTCCACCGATAATTAATGGAATCGTCATGTAAATTCCCCCTTATAATTTTGGTTTCTTTAAAGAATAAGCGATGTTTTGTACAAGCAAAACACCATCTTGAACTCCTTCAATAATGACCTCGGTTCCTTGTGAAATATCTTTCTTTCCAATTGTTTTCGCTGGTATTGCATTACTTCCAAATGGAGAGGAGATTAACACTTCTCCAAATCCTTCTGTAGGAATTGTCGTAATGACTTCTCCCTTGCGACCAATGAATTCATCCATACGTTGCACCGTATTTTGTTCTGCTTCTGCAATCGGTTTTAAAATTAATATTTTCATTATGAAAACACCGATAAAAGATATAGCAAATGAACCAGCAAAAATAATAGTACTATTAAAGGAAAATAAATATTCTCCTATATAACTAAGTCCACATAACATGGCGAAGAAACTAAGTAGTAAAGTAACAACGGATACAGATCCGCCCCCAAAACTAAATATTGATTCAAATATATCTCCAAAGAAAATATAAATAACAGTGAGTATAGTAGCAATAATAAATCCATATAAATAAATTGTTTCAAGTGGATAACCAAACAAGACCATTTCTTATCCCCCTTTCTTAAACAATCCCTTTTTTGTTATATGTATGCCCCACCTCTTTCAAAGATTATCGTTCTTAATTTTCAGTTATTTATCTTTTAAAGAAAAGCCTGTAAGGCAGGCCTCTAAAAAAGAACAGGAGAAACCTATTGTGACAGGCTCCTCCTAGTAAATAACCGATATATTGTATATCTATATAATATACTATTTTCCACAAAAAGTAAAGTTAAACATACATTGGAAAAGAACTTATTTTACTGATAATGCGTACGTTCCATCACCATTATCATATTTATATACATACAAGTAATACTTACCTGGTTTTGCATTAAATTTTGCTTCTATATGATTTCCATTAGCTTGACCGTAAGCTGCGTAATTTTGCATATCTGATTCATGGTGAAGTACCCATGTCATCCCGATTCCATACTCATTTAAAACAGAAATATTGATATCTTTCGCTGATGCGACATTAAATGTATAAACATCGGTGTGATCCCCACCGATAAGGCTACCTTTTATAGTAGTGTTTAACCCAATACGATTTGCTTCTTCTGGACGATTATTTGGTTCTGATTCTGTTACACTTCCATCTTTAATTGTAACAGTTGTTTCGCTTCTACTCTCTTTTCCTTTATCGTCTTTTACTACTAACGCTACTTTATAAGTTCCTTCTCTTTCATATGCATGTACTGGATTAAATTCTTTACTTGTTCTGCCGTCTCCAAAATCCCATAAATAAGAAACGATTTTTCCATCTTCGTCTTTTGATCCATCACTTTTGAATTGAATTCCTTCTTTTACAAACCCATTATAAGGTCCGTTTACATTAACCGTCGGAGCTTTATTTTCTCTGTCATCTTTTGCGATACCATGGAAGACTACATCATATTCAAATTCATTTGAACTATTCACACGATAATTAACGAAGTATGCTGTAACCGTTTTGTAGCCACTCCATTCTTTTTGCGTCAATTGTTCTAAAGCCTCATTTACTCTTTTACTCATTGCTTTCCAGTCTTCTGACTCACCTTTTGTTACACTACCTGTAAACGTGCCTTCTAATGTAAATGTATTAAAGAATTGAGATGTATGCTTTGTCATTTTTGTATCTTTCATAGACAACGTTTCACTAATTTCTTTCTTCACTTCTGTTAGTGCTTTTGGTGCATGTTCAGCTAAATAATCATCTGCTACTTCCGGCACATTGTACTTATCTTGATTATCAATTAGCTGCTGCATATACTCTTGATACTCTTTATTTAACTTAGAATCTTTACTTAAAGTCTCACGATACGTATCATAATTCCCCACATCATTCGCACGAATTAAATCTTGAATTTTATCAAACGTTTCAAATTGATGAGTATATAAGTAAGACTGCAATGCGAACGAGTAGTTATAGAAATCCCAAGAACCATATTTAGCAAATAGTGTACGCTCTGCTGTATAACGGCTTGCAGGATCAGATGATAATCCACTAATGATGCTCTTTCTTGGTACAACGTTATTTGTACGAGTAGATCCTGCGAAAAATTCTGCATTCCCTTCTTGGAACCAAGTTAATCTTTCATTTTGATACATATCTCCTCTTCCAAATAAACCGGGAACTTCATATCTCCCTTGAAGATAATGAGTAAACTCATGACGGAATAACTCTTCTAAACTATAAATACTTTGCTCTGGCGTACGCTCATATGTAAAGAATGTCCCTGTCTCTTCAATATAAATTCCACCGTTGTTTGTTTCATATCCATACAATTGTCTATTTAACTGGTATTCGTCTGGAGTATTATAGATTACTATCGTTAATACGTCGTCTGCATTACCTTGTTCTAAAGCTTTGTCATTTCCGATCACACGGTGATATTGCGCTTTTACTTCCTTCGCAGCCCAATATAATCTCTTAATTTTTTCTTCTGACACTTTATCCCCAGTTTTAAATACAATAGATCCATCATCGAATGTATACGTTTTTGGTAAGTATTGCTCTTTTCCTTCTTTACGTATCTTCTCTAAATCTACCGTATTCCCGCTATAATCTTTCCCGTTATAGTTTGTTGTAATTTGTTCTACTGCAACAAAATACGGCTCACTTAAACGCGGGTACATATGCATTGCCTGTGTAACAACCTCTAATCCTTTATTTGGATTACTATGAAACTTACCTAAACGACTAGCAAAATAAATTCCATTATTAACGAGCCACTTATTTTCTGGTGTTACTTGATTTAAAAGAGCAATACGATTTATTTCATTAATAAACCCATCTACTTTTCCATACCACATCGTTTCATTCGCTTCTTTACGAGCCTCATTTAAGTAAGACTGTATATCATAATCAATGCCTTGCATCATATCGTATACAGCTTGTCCTTTCATACGATCGTCTACATATGCATTAAAATTATCATTATATTGTTTTAAAATATCCGATGCGTATTGCACCGTTTCAACATCACTTGATGCATTACTAATTAATTTTCCGTATGCAGATACGACTGTATCTTGCTCATTTGTTCCAAGCTTAAAGTTGGGATTTTTCGCAATAGCTTTTAACGCTGGTAAACATTTGTCCTGGAAGCTTCTTTCATTTAAGTCGCTTAATTCATTATTATAAAATGCAAGATAAAAAGCTGAACGTAACACTTCAGTAAACGTTTGAATTCCTTTTGAATCATCTTTCGTAAATGTACTACCTCTATGAGCTAATTCGTCTATAATTACTTGCATTTTTCCGTTATCTTTATAAAAGGCTTTTGCATCTTCATTAAACTGGAATAAGTCTGTAATTTGGTGCCACTTAATACTGCCTAACGTTTCAATTAATTCTTGATCATTCATTTTGTTTAAATCAGCCATTGAATAGCCTTCTTTAGCTTGCTTTACTGCCGAGTTCTTCGTAATAGATGCTGGTCGCTGTGAAAAATCTCCTACTTTTAAACGTTCTTGAAATGATAATGTTTCCTCGGCTTTAGAAGCGTGTCCGATCTCATCTACTGGTTTTTCAATTCCAACTGGTTTCGAATGCAATACATTATACGGTACCTTTTCTTCTGCTGATACATTCGTTTGAATTGCTCCGAGCGATAGCGCCATTGTACTAATACTAAGCAACACTTTATTGATCTTTGATTGCTTGTTCATATTATTGCCCCCCTATTTATATATTCCATTCAAGAAATTAACATATTATCTGGATGAAATGATATAAAATGCAATATTTCATATTATTTCTTCATACATTTTGAACATATAGTGAACGAAAGGGACTTACAGTTTCCGCTACAGTTGCTCCATTATTTAAGCAATCGAAACATCCTCGTATTAATATCCTTCCCCTATTCAAAAAGACCTTATCATAAGCATATTTCAACATGAAATTGCTATAATAAGGTCTTCTCAAAAACTTATATAATCATTTTGTATAATAATAAGATAAAACGTTATTCATTTCTTAAATAATCTCTTTCTAAATACAAACATACTTAATGCTGAAAGAACAAGTGCTAATCCAGAAAGTAAGATCGGTGTGTTAGCTTGACCACCAGTTGCTGCTAAAGACTTCTGATTTTCCTCTTGCTTATTAGCATGTCGTTTATTTGAATCTTTTTCTTTCGCACTCTCTTGTCCTACCACTTTTACTGGACCAACTTGATTATTCCCTTTTGGCTCTTGATCCAATCCAGTTGCTGATTCTTTTACCTCTTCTTTTGTACCTGCAACTTCTTTCGCCGGCTCTTTTACTTCTTCTTTTATTTCTTCAACTTCTTTCGCCCGTTCTTTCACTTCTTCTTTTGTACCTGCAACTTCTTTCGCCGGCTCTTTTACTTCTTCTTTTATTTCTTCAACTTCTTTTACCGGCTCTTTTACCTCTTCTTTTGTACCTGCAACTTCTTTCGCCGGTTCTTTCACTTCTTCTTTTGTACCTGCAACTTCTTTCGCTGGCTCTTTTACTTCTTCTTTTGTTTCTTCAATTTCTTTTACCGGCTCTTTTACTTCTTCTTTTGTTTCTTCAACTTCTTTTACCGGCTCTTTTACTTCTTCTTTTGTTTCTTCAACTTCTTTTACCGGCTCTTTTACTTCTTCTTTTATTTCTTCAATTTCTTTTACCGGCTCTTTTACTTCTTCTTTTGTTTCTTCAACTTCTTTTATCGGCTCTTTTACTTCTTCTTTTATTTCTTCAACTTCTTTTGTTGGTTCTGTCACTTCTTCTTTTTCAACTATATTCTGGATAACTGTTCCGTTAAAGCTTATACTAGTTTCATCCGACTCTAAATCAAATTTATATACCTTTTCACCTGGAGTACTCCATTTCATTACTCCGTTATTAAACGTTCCACCCTCACTTGTTAGTTTAATATTCTCAATAGTTTCTCCTTCTAAGTCATATACCGGAACTTGAATTTCTTCATTTACTTTCGCTTCATTTAAAATGATTTTTTGTCTTCCGGCATCAATTGAAAACCATTGACCTAATTGTATTAACGGCCTTACATCACGAATCTCATTTCCAGCTAATTTTAAACTGAGTAGGTCTAACATTGAACCAAGAACTGATACATCTTTAATATGATTATCCGCAAGGTTTAACCACTGTAAATTTTCCAGTGAAGATAACGGCGTTATATCTTCAATTTTATTATGAGATACATTCACGTCTTTCAATTGTTTCAAGTTTGAAATGAACTCAATATTTTTCAACCCTACTCCTTCTAAAGTGAGGTTTTCTAAGTTCGTCATATATTCTAAACCAGTTAGATCTTTTATCTCTTTTCCTTTTTCTTTAAGTATCTCTAATGTTTTAATCTGTAATAAATCTTCTTTTGTTATAGGGGCATTTAGATTCTCTCTACCAAAATTCTTTTTATTAATATGTTGTTGTAAATTTTTATCAAGAATTACATTTTTATTTTCTGTTTGTTTTTCAACTATACTTTGTATAACCGTCCCATTAAATCTTATTTTACTTTCAGCAGAATTCGTATCTAGTTTAAATTCATATATTTTTTCTCCAGGACTATTCCATTTTATAAACCCGTTATTCAGAGTAGCCTCTTCACTTTTTACATTAATATTTTGAAGTGTTTCTCCTTTAAGATTGTATATTGGAATCTTTATTTCTTCATCCACACTTGCTTCATCTAAAAAGATTTTTTGTCTTTGAATATCGATATACATTCTTTTTCCTAATTCTTGGACAGGTCTAACATCACGAATTTCATTCGAACTCAGCTTTAAATCATATAAACCTGTTAATTGACTAAGTGGTGTTATATCTGAAATATAGTTTTCCTCTAAATTAAGTGATTGTACAGTAGATAATCTTAATAAAGGTTCGATGTTTTTTAATTCATTTTTAGAAAGGTCTAACTCCACTAACTTTTTCATTGAGGTAATATGCTCGATATTAGTAAGTCCATTGTTACTTAAAGATAAATTCCTCACATTTTTCAATTGCTCAATCCCAGCAAGATTAACATTACTAATTTGATTATTTGCTACAGTCAAAGTCCTTAAAGTCGTTACTGTAAATAATGGTTTAATATCTTTTATATAATTGCTATTTAAATCTAACATTTTAATCTTCTTCATTTGACTCAATGGGCTTAAATCTGAAATTTTATTGTTTCTCAAACTTAAAATCTCAACATGCTCTAACTCAGCCAAAGGTCCAATATCTTCGAGTTCACCATAAGTTATACTTAATGATTTTAATTGTCTCAACTTCGAGATAAATTGTATATTTTCTAACTTAACTTCTTCCAACGTTAAGTTTTCTAAGTTCGTCATATATTCTAGACCGCTTACGTCTTTTATTCCTTTACTTTTTGCCTCAACGACTATTAAAGATTTAACTTTTAATAAATCTTCCTTAGTTATTGGCGTATTTAGATTCTCTCTATTCAAGTTATATTTATTAATATGCATTTGCAATTGCTTATCTACTATTACATTTCCATCTTGTTGATCCACTTTATCCTCTTTATTTTCCTTTTGATCTTTTGGAACATTGTTTTCTAGATTTAACGCATTTACTTCAAACTGCACCTGGTACTTATTATCATAGGCCATTGTCGGAATATAAATATGCATTTGCATATTATATCTTTTTCCTAATTCTCCAACTTCAAATTGAATAACCTTTGTCCCATTTTTCTTTTTATCCTCTGATATGACTTTTACATCATGGAATACACCAGGAGTATCAATATCCTCTGTTTTCAAGTATTCGAAGAAATCACTATCACTTAACGTTGCCGTTACAATTTTCTTCCCCTTCTCAATGGTTAATTTAGGATTTTTTATATAAACAGCTGCCATAGACTCTTCATTCGTTTTATCTTTATACGCTTTAATAACAGCATCATATGTACCATCTTCTAAAGCATGTCCAGTTTTGTTCGCCTCAATTACTACAGCTGCTAAAGCAGGCGTTGAATACGTAGCAAATGGAAGCGATAACGCCGCAGCGATAATCATCGCATTTATATGTTTTCTTTTATTTCTTTCCAACTTTACATCTCCTCCAAAATATATAAATCAAAATATAATCATTTCTCGAATAAATGATAATGATTTTCATTATCGTTGTCAACTAAAAAAATAAAAAGTTTACAAAAAATAACCCCTTTACAAGGGGTTATGCCATTCTTTCTCCTGATTCTTCTTTAAAAAAGCTCTTCATCGCATGAAATACATCTGCTTTTTGCTTTAAAATATAATATCTGAAATTCTCGTCTTTAATATTTTTATATGCTGACATAAGCGTACTGTGGCGGTTGTACTGATTCACTTCCCCATACCCAAACATATTACACTTCTTCATCAACTCTTCCACAAGCTTTACGCATCTAGCATTATCCGAAGTTAAATTATCACCGTCTGAAAAATGGAATGGATAAATATTATAACGGTCTGGTGAATATTTATTATCGATTAACTCAAGTGCTTTTTTGTATACAGAAGAACAGATCGTTCCGCCACTTTCCCCTTTTGAGAAAAACTCTTCTTCTGTGACGACCTTCGCTTCCGTATGGTGAGCAATAAACTCAATGTCTACGGTTTCATACTTTGTGCGTAAAAATCTTGTCATCCAGAAAAAGAAGCTACGTGCCATATACTTCTCCCATATTCCCATCGATCCACTCGTATCCATCATCGCTAATACAACAGCTTTTGAATCTGGCTTTAACACTTCATTCCAAGTACGGAACTTTAAATCTTCTTGGTGAATTGGATGGAAAGATGCTTTACCACGCATTGCATTTCGTTTATATGCAGATATCATCGTCCGTTTCTTATCAATATTTCCCCATAATCCTGTTTTTCTAATATCATTAAATTCAATATGTTCAATCCGGTTTTCATCTATTTCTTTTCTCTTTAAATTAGGCAGCTCTAACTCTTTGAAAAACGCTTGCTCCAATTCTAAAATTGAGACTTCTGCTTCATAATAATCTTCTCCAGCTGCATCTCCTGCCCCTTGCCCTTTTCCTGGTCCCTTCTGCTTTTGACCACCTGATCCATCTCTTGCAACAACATCACCAACTTTACTGTCACCGTTTCCTTGCCCAACGTGTTTGTTTTTATCATAATTGTATCTAATCTTATATTCATCTAAAGAACGAATCGGTATTTTCACAACATCCTTGCCATTAGACATAACTATACTTTCTTCTGTTACAAGGTCTGGTAAATTATTTTTGATTGCCTCCTGCACTTTTTCTTGATGGCGTTGTTGGTCGTCATATCCTTTGCGATGGAGGGACCAGTTTTCCTGTGAAATCGTGTAATTTGGTTGGTTTTCTTCGCTCATTCCTTTCCCTCCTTACTGTAATTGTCTTCCCCTATGAACAGCAATCTATAATTTTGTTTTCTAGTGTGCGTAACTAGAATATTTGAAAAATAACTGTTCATCGAAAATCATCCCATAAACATATATAGCGTTTTTCATACAATACTCCGAGCATCCTAAACAAAATTTTGCCACTCACATAATAGAAAGAAACATTCAGCCGTTGATAAGAAAGAAACACAATGCATTGTTGCACACATTTTCGTTTTGCAACATATTGTATTGTGTTGGCTTTTTTGTATGAATGGTTGGTTACTCTATCATATGCATATTGTAAAAATAATTGACAAGAAATTCATAAAATCGCATCTTAATTTATTATATTCGGACAAGCTATGACATTTTTTACAAATATCAATAGATAACAAAACGCCGTCCCAAGAATAAGAGACAGCGTTTTGTTATCAAACTATCGATTTAACAAACTACCTACATATCGTAACAATTCATTCGCAGATGAAGAATTATAGCCATGCTCATCAATTAAGCGTGCAACAACATCATTGATTTTCTTAAGCTGATTTTCGTCTGGTGTTTTCGTTGATGTTGTAATTTTCACTATATCTTTTAAATCGGCAAATAGTTTTTTCTGAATCGCTTCACGAAGACGTTCGTGTGAATTATAATCAAAGCGTTTTCCTTTACGTGCATAAGCAGAAATGCGAATTAAAATTTCTTCACGGAATGCCTTTTTAGCATTTTCTGAAATTCCAATTTGCTCTTCAATCGAACGCATAAGTTTTTCATCTGGGCTCATTTCTTCACCAGTTAACGGATCACGTAATTTTGATTTATTGCAGTATGCTTCGACGTTATCTAAGTAATTATCCATAAGTGTCTTAGCTGATTCTTCGTATGAATAAACAAATGCTTTTTGTACTTCTTTCTTAGCAATTTCATCGTATTCTTTTCTCGCTAATGAGATGAAATTCATATAGCGCTCTCGGTCCTCACTACTAATTGACGGGTGCTGATCCAATCCGTCTTTTAACGATCTCAGTACATCTAGTGCATTAATAGATGGTACCTCTTTTCGAATAATTGTAGAAGAAATTCGGTTAATGACATAACGAGGGTCAATCCCCTTCATACCTTCATCTTGATATTCGCGTTGCAGTTCCTCTACATCAATCGTATTATATCCTTCTACCGTTTCTCCATCATATAAACGCATCTTTTTAATTAAATCAATATCTGGACGCTTCGGATCTTTTAAACGAGTTAAAATAGTGAACATTGCTGCAACGCGAAGTGTATGCGGTGCAATATGAACATTGGACACATCACTTTCACGAATCATTTTTTCATAAATATGTTCTTCTTCACTAACCCGTAAATTATATGGAACCGGCATTACAATAATTCGTGAATGCAATGCTTCATTTTTCTTATTTGCTATGAAGGAACGATACTCTGTTTCATTTGTATGCGCTACAATTAATTCATCTGCTGAAATAAGCGCAAATCTTCCTGCTTTAAAATTCCCTTCTTGTGTAAGCGATAGTAAATGCCATAAAAATTTCTCATCACATTTTAACATCTCTTGGAATTCCATCATGCCGCGGTTCGCCTTATTTAATTCTCCATCAAATCGATATGCACGAGGATCTGATTCCGAACCGTATTCTGCAATTGTAGAAAAGTCTAGACTACCTGTTAAATCGGCAATATCTTGTGATTTTGGATCAGAAGGACTAAATGTACCAATTCCTGTACGGCGATCTTCAGAGAAGAAAATACGCTCTACAACTACATCCTCAATTCTTGACCCATATTCTTGCTCTAGACGCATAACATTTAATGGTGATAAATTCCCTTCAATCCTTACTCCATATTCATCAAAGAAATCATTCCGTAAATGTTGCGGAATTAAATGAAGTGGATCTTCATGCATTGGGCATCCTTTTATTGCAAAAATCGCTCCACGATCTGTTCGTGAATATGTTTCTAATCCTCGTTTCAACATCGTAACTAATGTTGATTTCCCCCCACTAACAGGCCCCATTAATAACAAAATACGTTTCCTAACATCTAATCGTTTTGCAGATGGATGAAAATATTCTTCCACAAGGCGTTCTAAAGCATCCTCTAATCCAAATAGCTGATTACTAAAGAAGTTATATTTTCTTCTACCATCAACTTCTTCAATTCCAGCATCTTTTATCATATTGTAAATGCGAGAGTGTGCTGTTTGAGCCACCCATGGTCTTTCTTTCACAAGCTCCAAATACTCCGCAAACGTACCTTCCCATTGTAAACGTTCCTCTGCTTCCCGATATTGTTCAATTTTCTTTAGAATATCCATTATAGCTCCTCCCCCATCTCCTTGTTCAATCGGATTATTATAAAAGGTATGCTAGGATGTCCTTAAACATTCTTTAAATCAAAACGAAATATATAATAGCGCGATAAAATTCTCTCCAAAATTCAAAGAAAATTCTGTATAATAAAGGTATTAAAGTTTTCACGCTGCTATTCATTGTAAATAAATTCTTTTCTTCTGGGAACCTTACATACATTTCGATTCACAAATAGGATTCGCAAACCGAAAAAGTAAGGGGGAAATTAGTATGAAGTTATTATTAATTTTAGGTGTATCACTCACATTTCTTACAGCTATTTTCACATCTGGTTATAACGATAAACCAGGTACACAAAAAAAGTGATGTGCTTTTCAGCACATCACTTTTTTTCTTGTTTTTTATACACTATTTAAAATAAATATTTTCCACATCGTATATCGATAAAGGGCGATTATAAAAATAACCTTGTACGATTTTCACATTCTTTTCCTTTAAGAACTGTATTTGTTCCGCCTTTTCTACTCCTTCTGCAATTACATTTAACCCTAGAGTATGTGCTAAATGAATAATTGCAGCCGTAATATTCGTATCTCTTTCATCTTTATATATACCTTCCATAAAAGAACGATCAATTTTTAACGTATCAATCGGATATGTTTTTAAATAACTTAAAGATGAATATCCCGTTCCAAAGTCATCTAAATGAATCTTTAAATTTTGTTCTTTTAACTGCAATAACACTCTTTTTGATACATCTTTATGTATAAGAGCCCCTTCTGTAACTTCTATTGCTAATAAATGAGGGGGAACGTTGTACTTATTTAAAGCACGTGTAATCATCTCTATTAATGTAATAGAACGAAAATGTCTAGCTGAAATATTAACTGCGATTGGTACAACCTCATATCCTTTATTTAACCATTCACGTATCTGTTCACAAACTTGATGTACTACCCATTCATCAAGTTTAATAATAAACCCTGTTCTTTCAGCAAGTGGGATAAATTGATTTGGCGAGACAAAACCTAGCTCCTTATTCTCCCACCTTATTAAGGCTTCCATACTGGCCATCTTTCCCGTTTCAATATTAATTTGAGGTTGATAATAGAGGGAAAATTCATTTTTCTCTATAGCACGATGTAACTGATTTTCTATTATAAACCTTTGTTCACGTTCACAATCTAATCCACTACAATAAAAATGATAATACCCTTTTCCTTTTTCCTTTGCTTTTTCCAAAGCTGCGTCGACTCTTTGGAAAAGCATTTTTTCATCCATTCCATCTTCTGGGGCCATTACAATCCCAATTGATGCACTCAAATAAACATCCTCTTCTTCTATTACAAAATGCCCACTAATTTTCTTTAATATTGTTTGTGCAACTTCCTCTACGTATTCTCTCGTTATATTTTCTATTAACATAACAAATTGATCATCATGTTCTCTAAATAAATGCATATCTTCTATTTTTAGGTCTCGTAAGCATTCAGTAACTTTTTTTAAGACTTGATCCCCTTCTTTATGACCAAATGTATCATTAATAAGGTGAAATTCATCCAAATCTATAAAAACCAATGCGAATTCTTTATTCTCAGCTAAAAATTCATTTAGCTTATTTGTACATGATATTCTATTCATTAACCCCGTTAACTGATCAAAGTAAGCCAAATATTCTGTTTTCATCTCATTTAATACTTGCCTCGTAACATCCCTCGTAACAATGTACACCCCGACGATTTCACTATTCACAATAATGGGGATTGTCCTCACGGAAATATAAAGTTCATATCCTTCTTTATGAATATATTTCTTTGCAACAATTTGTTTTGCTCTTCCCTGTAAAGCATTTTTAAATATAATTTGAAAAGTTTTTTCATATTCTTTATTTATAAACTGAAAAATAAATTGGTCCTTTAACTCTTCATATCGATACCCAAAAATTTCATAAGTCGCTGGATTTGCATATGTAATTCTTCCAATAGAATCTACAGATATAATGGAATCATTATTATATTCTAGTAATGACTTAAATAACATTTGTTTTTCTTCTATTTCCACTTTTTTCTTAACCTGTGCTGTAATATCTCTAGTAATACAAATAATAAACTGACATGTTCCATTTACATCGCATACTGGATTAAGTGAAGATTCATAATGTATATCACCAGTTGGCAAACTAATTACATCACAAAATGTAATTGCTCTCGCTTCTCTCATTACTTTTGCATAGTGTCCTTGCAATAACCTTGCCGTATCTTCTGGTAATACTTCTGCAAAAGTTTTCCCATAACATTCTTTCCCTAGCCTGGCGTGATTCATTCCTATTTTATTCACATAAATATATTTAAAAGTTTCATCATCAATAACTTTCACAATAAACACTAAATCTTGAATAGCATGTAACAATCCCTGTCTTACTAAATCCATATCTATCATACTTAAAAAGGTATTTTGATTATTATATTGTTCCTTCATATTTATCTCAACCCGTCTTATCTATTTTTATTCATATATCTCATTCTATATGAATATGTACCTTTTTTAAAATGTATGATTACATATTTTTTAAAAAAATAAAAAAGCCGCCAAATGGCGACTTTTAATACACGATTTCTAAATCTAATCCTGGATAATTTTGTTGACGGAACGCTTCATAAATTAAAATTGCTGCTGTATTAGATAAATTTAATGAACGTACTTTATCCGTCATTGGAATACGTAAACAATGATCGAAGTTTTCTTCAATTACATTAGCTGGTAATCCATTTGTTTCTCTTCCAAATACGAAATAGTAATCCTTCTCACGTTTGCTATAATTAAATGCTGTATGAGCTTTCTCGCCATACTTTGTTAAATAAAAGAATTCACCATCTTTATTTTTCTCATAAAATTCTTCGATTGAATCATAATACGTAACTTTTACGTGCTGCCAATAATCTAATCCTGCACGCTTTAACATTTTGTCATCCGTTGAAAATCCAAGCGGTCTAATCAAATGTAATTCTGTTCCAGTTGCTGCACAAGTACGTGCAATATTTCCTGTATTTGCTGGAATTTCTGGTTGATATAAAACAACATGTACTCCCACGCGATATTCACCTCTATTTTTTATCTACTACGTATTATACCACTTGAACGAAAAATCTCTACCCATTAATAATATGAAAGAATTTATATTTCATTTGTGGTGTATATTTACTAGAATCTTCATAGTTCCAATAACGCCTGCGGCTATTCGCTGAATGTGCATTTACAAGCGGCATACCATCTGCGTCTTTTGCTACTACAATTGTCGTATGATTCCACCTACCATCATCCTCAAAATCATACGCAATTACATCGCCAAGAATAAGGTCTTCTGGCCTTTCTACTGCTTCTGCTCGAAGCCCTGTTGTAGCACCTGACAAATACCAATAAAAAGAGTGTGCTACAGCCCAGCTCCAACTCCACTGGTTTCCCCTTTGCCACCACCCTTTACGAATGTTAGGATGTCCATTCATTGGTACTTCTCCAGTATGCAGACATTGTGAAATGAAATTTGTACAATTATCCGGAAAATTACGGTATGCAGAATTGCGATCATCCCACCAACGCTCTGCATATTTCACTGCCTCTAAACGATTATATTGATATGAACCGTATTTTTCTTTCGTGACTTCCCGTTCTAACGTTTCACCTATTCCTATTTCTTCTGACACTTCGAGAGCATAATCATCTATTATACAACTATTTTTTAAACAAACTCGTCGTTTTAATTGTTCCTCTTCGATATAAAATAATTCTTTATGCTTAATTAAATATTTCAAGTGTATTTGATAATCAATTTCTTGATGCTCATTACTATTTAATTGTCTAACGAAAGAAATATCTGCAGTTGCTTTCACTATATGTGCACTACGCTTTTGAAACAATTGTTTCTTTCTCTGTACCATTTGTAACAAATCTACTGCAATACCATCTACATCTGTTCGTTTCTCTGTTATATATGCTAAAAACTGTTGCACTTGCTTTTCAATATTCGCTTTTACAACCATTTCGTCTCCCTCCCATATTACAATATGAAAAAGGGAGATATTATCTACTCTTTTTTCTGTGCTAACAATTCAAGTCCACGATTCATTTCATGAAGAACCTCTTCATCTTTCTCACGTTCCATCGCTTTTTCAATCGCTTCTCCTACTCCATCTCCACCAATTTTCCCAAGTGCCCATGCTGCTGTTCCCCGAAGGACTGGTCTTGGATCATCTTTCATAACACCGATTAAATCAGGAATTGCTGCTGTTTCTTTAAAATGCGCAAGTGCTAAAATAGCATTTCGTTGCAATGGTTTTTTACCTCTCCATGAACCAGACATAATTCCATACTTCTCTTTAAAATCACGATTACTAATTGTTAAAAGTGGTGTTAATAACGGTTTAACTAACTCAGGGTCAGGCTCCATTTCAGGATGGTTATGAAAATCCATTCCTTTATTTTTCGGACAAACAGTCTGACACGTATCACATCCATATATACGGTTTCCTATTTTATCGCGATATTCTTCAGGCAGAAACCCTTTTGTCTGTGTTAAAAATGCAATACATTTCTTCGAGTCCAACTGCCCGCCTTGTACTAAAGCACCTGTAGGACAAATATCAATACATTTCGTACAACTTCCACATTGATCTTCTATTGGCCGATCAGGAGGGAATGGAACATTCGTAATCATTTCTCCTAAGTATACATACGAACCAAATTCCGGCGTAATAATAGCGCAGTTCTTACCACTCCATCCAATACCGGCACGCTCTGAAACAGCTCGATCACTTAGCTCCCCTGTATCAACCATTGATTTCACTTCTATATCCGGCAGCTTTTCGATTAAATATGCCTCTAACTTTTGCAAACGATCTCGTAGAACAAGGTGATAATCTTGGCCCCAAGAAGCACGGCAAAAAATCCCACGTCGTTCCCCTCGTTTACTTAATGGTGCATTTTTTAATTTTGAAGGGTATGCTAAAGCAATCGCAATAATTGATCTCGCACCAGGTAGCAATAGCTGTGGATTCGTTCTCTTCTCTATATCAGGCTCTTCGAATCCAGACTGATAATTCAATTGTTGTTGCTGGATTAGGCGCTGCTTTAATTCCTCAAATGGTGAAGCACTGGCAAAACCTATTTTATCTATACCAATCGTTTTACTATACGCAATTACATCTTGCTTTAATTGTTCAAAGTCCATTTTCAATCGCCTCCACCGATGAATCCATCCCTTATGTAACGACTATACTGGTTATCAATTCACTTTTGGAATAATATTCTTCACTTCTATTTTCGCATACAATTATGATTTTCAAACATTAAAAAACGCAATGCTTCGTTTATCTTAGAAACGAAACACTGCGTTGATCACAATTTATTAGAAAAACATTAAATAAAATTTGGAGCGGGTGAAGAGAATCGAACTCTCGACCAGAGCTTGGAAGGCTCTTGTTTTACCACTAAACTACACCCGCAAATATGAAAAAAATATAAGATATTGAAATAACTTATGTAAAGTAGTATAGCATGTAAAAAAAATCGAAGCAAGAAATTTATCGAAAAAAGTCGAAAAAGTGATGAGATACCTCATCACTTTTTCAATTCTTTATCAATCGCCTTCTTCATACTATCGAAATCAGGGTTTGCAAGATTCCCATTTATATATACTGAAGGAGCACCTTGAACTTTTAATTTTTGAGCACGATCTGAATCTTTACGTACTTTGTCTTTCATTTCTTTACTGTGTAAATCTTTTTTAAACTGTTCTACATTAATTTTCGGAAGCTTTTCTTTCACAATATTAAGAAGTAATTCTTCTGTAATCCATTCTTCCGTATCTTTCTTTTGATTTTGATAAATCTCATCATAGAAAATCCAGAATGAATCTTGATCTTGTTTATAAATTGCTTCACCGGCAGCTGCACCTAAATCAGAGTCTTTTCCGATAAACGGGAAGTTAATAAAATATAACTGCACTTTACCTTTATCAATATACTCTTCTTTTAATCGTGGTAATACTGTTACATCCCAAGTACGACAAGCTGGACATTTAAAGTCTCCAAATTCAACTACCTTAACTGGAGCATCATCTTTTCCTAAAGATTGTTGCGTAGAATAAGCAAACATCTCATTCCCTTTATCTTTCTTGTCATTTATGATGCTATACACAATCGTCCCGATTACAATCAATACTGCGATAGAAAAAACTATACCAAGAGCCATGAGTTTGTTTGATGATTTCATATACATTCCTCTTTAATTTCATATTCTGTATACATCATTGTACACAATACACATAATATCAATACTTACATAGGTCACGCAATGAACACGCTCACATAAATTACAAAAATACAACGTTTGTGACAATATTGTGTCGCCTTTTGTCACAAATTATTAAAAAAAGAAGCTCCTATGTAGGAACTTCTTTTAACTTACTGCTTTTTCACGGGCATTTTTTAACATGGATTGCTCTGTTTTTATATCATGGCGAATTACTAATTTCTCACTAACTGCTTGCACATATTCATCATGATTTATATACCCTTCTTTCTCCATTAGCCTTAAAACTACATTCCGTCTCTCAACTGCTTTATCATAATTTTGTGCAGGTGAGTAATAAGCCGGTGCTTTTACTATAGCAGCCATCATTGCACTTTCAGCCAGTGTTAATTGATCCACTTTTTTACCGAAGTAAAGGTTTGCTGCTTTTTCAATCCCCCATGCGCCTTCTCCGTAGTAAATATTACTTACATACAATTTTAATATCTCATCCTTTGTGAATGTACGTTCAATCTTTTTCGTATAAAAAATTTCTTTCCACTTACGGGAAAATGTACGTTCATTAGATAAGAAAGCATTTTTAGATAACTGCTGTGTAATCGTGCTTCCTCCTTGCACAACACCACCAGCTTTTATATTCTCAATAGACGCCCTGATAATCGCTATATAGTCTAAACCGTTATGATGATAAAATCTTTTATCTTCCGTCGCAATAAATGCGTGTGTTAATGATTCTGGCACCTCTAAATTAGCAGGTACATGTAATTTACTAATATCACTTCGCTCAATCATTACATTTCCAACGAATAATAATGCAAAACTTAACAATAATAATAATATAATGGCTTTATAAAGAAATTTAGTTAATGGATTTAATGCAACTTTTTGATGATAGTTCACTCTAGATAATACTCGTTCTTTCATCTCGAACACCTCTTTTCCACACAGCATATAACTCTTAATTTAAGAATACCTTGTTATAAAAGAATATCCCATCGATTTCTCTTACACCTACCTTACAACATTGTAAGGTGTAAAAATGTATTGTATCACAGTCCCTTTTTATCTACTATTCATATGAAATATTGAATATACATTTATTTATCACACTATTTATAGGAAGTAGGACTCTCCTTAATTTCACTTTATTCTTTTATTATATCAGTTTATACATTTATGCTTTTAAACATCTAGCAATCTAATTATATACGATATATCACCATTATACAGAACAAACGTTCTATAAATCAATACTAGCTTTCGGATTATCTCGCTATTTGTGTGCAGTAAGAATTCTCCCTCAAAACTTGGCTAAAGCTAGGAAATTAGGTGGTAGTCCTGCTTCCTCCACTAATTATTAGCCTACACTTTATTATTGTGACCTTTTTCTGAAACAGTATACATAAAGAAAAGGTTAGCAATTTGAGCTGTCCTCAAATAACTAACCAAAACTTTACAACCTTCCTATAAGATTATATGGCTGAACTTCCCATGTTTCGTATGGAATGAAATGCATTGCTTTCATCGCATCAAGTGTCCTTGATTTCATATGAGGACGCGTTATATACTCATCAATGTTCTCTTCGTTTAAAGCAACAAATTTAGCCTCTTGTATTTCTTCAGATTGAATTTTTATTTCACCACTAACATATGCTACTTTAAAAACAACAGCTACAATATGCATAGAAGCATTATAATAAATCCCTGTAACTCCGATAGGCTTCACAGTTAATCCTGTTTCCTCCATTATTTCTCTGCAAACAGCTTGATCGAGCGCTTCCCCTTCTTCTACCTGTCCTCCAGGCATTTCCCACGTATCTGCTCGCCAGTGCACTTTCGTTAAAAGCACCTCATTCTTTTCATTTGTTAAATAACCTGCTACGGCAACAATATGCTTTGGTGTTTTATGCTCCACAGAAATACCTCCTAGAAATATGATTATTTAAAATACAAACCTATAACCATATTCCCTAGCAGCTACAAAATACCTTTAATACTTTACCACCTTAATTAACTCCATAAAAAAAGACCCTATCCGTTAAAGGAAAGGGTCTTCTATCTTATATTATTCCCCTAAGTCTACGTTGTGGTAAACTTGCTGTACATCTTCTAAATCTTCTAATGCATCAACCATTTTTTCAAATTGCACTTGAGCATCTTCAGGAAGTTCTACATCACTTTGTGCAAGCATTGTTAATTCTGCAACTGTAAATTCTTCAACACCAGCACCTTTAAGTGCAGATTGTACTGAATGGAACTGATCAGGTTCAGCATAAACGATAACAGAATCTTCTTCTTCTAGAATGTCACGTGCATCTACATCTGCTTCCATTAAGATTTCAAGAACTTCATCTGATGTTTTACCTTCAAGACCGATAACAGCTGTCGCATCAAACATGTAAGCGACAGAACCGTTTACACCCATGTTACCACTGTTTTTGCTAAATGCAGCTCGTACATCTGCTGCAGTACGGTTTACGTTATTTGTCAGTGTAGCTACAATTACCATAGATCCGTTTGGTCCAAAGCCTTCATAACGAAGCTCGTCATAGTTTTCTTCTGAACCGCCTTTTGCCTTTTCAATCGCACGGTCAATAATTGTTCTTGGCACGTTGTATGTTTTCGCACGTTCTAATACAACTCTTAACGTTTGGTTTGATTCTGGATCTGGCTCGCCTTGTTTTGCTGCCACATAAATTTCACGTCCAAATTTCGCGTATATACGGCTTGTATTTGCATCTTTTGATGCTTTTTTTTCTTTAATATTGTTCCATTTACGGCCCATACTTTCCACTCTCTTTCCCATTTTAAATCTACATAAAAATATTAATATGAAATATAATGTGTATTCAACACATTTTTAAAAGAAATATAAAAAGTTCATTTTTGATTCATATTACAGACATAATATAAATCACTATCATTTTGTTCTTTCGACAAGTTATATTATACATGAATTCCTAAGTTTATTACGAATTTTAGAATCACATAGCATAATTTAACAAAAAAAAACCTAACATTTCTGTTAGGGTCTTTTTAGGTGACATTTATATAGAGTGCTACCCTTAAAATCCTTTATTTTAAAGCATTTTAAAAATTTTGAGCTTCTTTAAACATGATAAATTAAAATGAAACGGAGCCAAAATGGAATCATATTAAATAACTGACACCTTTTACTTTCATTTCTCTCCCTTGATTAAATTTATCATATTTCATTTATTACTGTGATGATTTATTTTATTATTTCTCGCTAAACAATAAGAAACAGGGCAAAGCTGCCATGTCCTTTTAAAGATTTGTTATGTAGTATGTTATGAACTATTCATTATCAAACTAAAGTTATTCCTTTTCATTCCTCTACTAATCCCATAATATTTCCTTAATTACTTTCTATTGCTGTATAATTAAAATAGGAAAAAATTTGAAGGAAAGATAGGGGGAGAATTATGACACATTCAAATGAGAAAAAATCACATGGTTTTAAAGGAATAGGAGAGAAGTTAAACCCAACTATCTATCAAGTGAGATTCATAAAATTGGATGGTCCAATTCACTTTGATTCGTTCCCTAAATTAAAGGAATTAGGGGACTGGTTGAGTACTTCAACACAAATATGGTCGTGTCACTCAACTATGTACAAGTACAACAGAGAAGAGTTTGAAAAGAAGTTTTTCGAAATTACGAAATTACCAGCTGATAATGTGGTAATTTCAACTGGTGGTATCGGATTTAACTTCATGTCACCAGGGTGGAGAGATTCTCTCTAGAGTGCTCGAAAAAATTCTTGTATATGTAATATTCTACTGAAATTTTATAAAAGGATAAAACCGAACTTTCGGTTTTATCCTTTTAATACTTCATAGTTTTTTCCAACTGTATCTAAAGTTCGTCACTTACTCACCGCACACTACCCCAACGCACTATTAGTGCTTATTTTGTAGTGTGAAAAAAAAACACAAAAACTCTACACAATTAGTGTAGAGCCTTGATGTTACGCCGTTCGTGATACCGATGGTCGGGGTCGAACCGACACTCCCGAAGGAACACGATTTTGAGTCGTGCGCGTCTGCCAATTCCGCCACATCGGCATAAAAGAAAGGCGGCAACCGGATTTGAACCGGTGGTAAAGGTTTTGCAGACCTCTGCCTTACCACTTGGCTATGCCGCCATATGAAGTTAAAATGGAGCGGAAGACGGGATTCGAACCCGCGACCCCAACCTTGGCAAGGTTGTATTCTACCACTGAACTACTTCCGCAAAAATGGCTGGGCTAGCTGGATTCGAACCAGCGCATGACGGAGTCAAAGTCCGTTGCCTTACCGCTTGGCTATAGCCCACCGAAGTTTTACTTAATTATATGTAAGTATCCATTAATTTATTTGTAATTTTTTAAAAAATAAAAATGGGGCGACTGATGGGAATTGAACCCACGAATGCCGGAGCCACAATCCGGTGCGTTAACCACTTCGCCACAACCGCCATGTTGTGTTTATATATTTGGCAGGGGCAGTAGGAATTGAACCCACACTGGAGGTTTTGGAGACCTCAGTTCTACCTTTAAACTATGCCCCTATGTAAAATGGTGGAGGGGGGCAGATTCGAACTGCCGAACCCGAAGGAGCGGATTTACAGTCCGCCGCGTTTAGCCACTTCGCTACCCCTCCGAAACTTACATGGTGCCGGCTAGAGGACTTGAACCCCCAACCTACTGATTACAAGTCAGTTGCTCTACCAATTGAGCTAAGCCGGCATATTTTATTAAAATGGTGGCTCGGGACGGAATCGAACCGCCGACACGAGGATTTTCAGTCCTCTGCTCTACCGACTGAGCTACCGAGCCTTAT